>JAZJZO010000004.1:0-157500 GCA_040389765.1 Pseudomonadota bacterium
GCAGCCGCCCGATCAGGGTCGACTTGCCGTCGTCGACGCTGCCGCAGGTGATGAAGCGCAGCAGCTCCTTGGCTTCCTGCTGCGCGAGCCAGGCACGGACGTCGCTGCGGATCAGCTCTTCGTCGGAATGGAGCGGGCGGGACATTAGAAATATCCCTCCTGCTTTTTCTTCTCCATGCTGGCGCTGCCCGCGTCGCGGTCGATCGCTCGGCCCTGCCGCTCCGACGTCTTGGTCAGCAGCATCTCGGCGACGATCTCCTCGACCGTCGCGGCTTCGCTTTCGACCGCGCCCGACAGCGGATAGCAGCCGAGCGTGCGGAAGCGGACCTTGCGCATCACGGCACTCTCGCCGTTCATCGGCATGCGGTCGTCGTCGACCATCAGAATCAGGCCGTCGCGCTCCACCGTCGGCCGCTCGGCGGCGAAATAGAGCGGCACGATCTCGATCCTTTCGCGCAGGATATATTGCCAGACATCGAGCTCGGTCCAGTTCGACAAGGGGAACACGCGCATGCTCTCGCCCTTGTTCTTGCGGACATTGTAAAGCGACCAGAGCTCCGGCCGCTGGCGCTTGGGGTCCCAGCGGTGGTTCTTGTCGCGGAAGCTGAACACGCGCTCCTTGGCGCGGCTCTTCTCCTCGTCGCGCCGAGCGCCGCCGAAAGCCGCGTCGAACCCATATTTGTCGAGCGCCTGCTTCAGGCCTTCGGTCTTCCACATGTCGGTGTGGAGGGGGCCGTGGTCGAAGGGATTGATGCCCTGCTTTTCCGCCTCGGGATTGGTGTAAACGATCAGTTTGATGCCGGGCTCAGCGCCGACCTTGTCGCGCAGCGCGTACATGTCCCGGAACTTCCAGGTCGTATCGACGTGAAGCAGCGGGAAGGGCAGCGGGCTCGGGAAGAAGGCCTTCTTGGCAAGGTGCAGCATCACCGCCGAATCCTTGCCGATCGAATAGAGCATCACCGGGCGCTCGGCCTCGGCGACGGTCTCGCGCAGGATGTGGATGCTCTCGGCCTCGAGACGGTCGAGATGCGTCAGCGCACGCATGGACGTTCAATCCCCCGCTTCAAGCTCGGCCGCAGGGCGCCGCATCGCTGCAGCGCCCTCGGCAGGCCTTGGGTCAAGCGGTTTCCTTGGCCTTGGACTTCGATTTCTTCGGCTCGCCAGTCGTCACCGGCTTGCCCTCGATCGCATCGACCAGCGGCTGCAGGCCTTCGCCATACTTCTTCCAGCGCTTGACCGACGTCTTGTAGATCGGCTTGCGCACCTGGGCGACGCTGGCAGTCTTCACCGGGCGGTCGGACTTGTGGAAGTCGACGCACTTGTCGTTCCACGGGAGCCCCAGGAACTCGATCAGGCGGCGCGCTTCCTTCTCGGTGTCGGCGACCACGTCTTCATAGACAACGGTCGTCATGAAGCCCTTCGGAAGCACCTTTTCCCAATGCTCCATCAGCTCGCGGTATTTGCCGTAATAGCGGCCAAGCTCGCCCAGGTCGTAGCTGTGCGGCATGTCGTCCTTGAACAGCTTGGTGAAGCCGCTGAGGCAGGTGTCTACCGGATCGCGCTGCGTGTGGATGACCTTCGCCTTCGGGAAGAGCAGGTTGATCAGCCCGAGGAAGAAATAGTTGGTGAGCAGCTTGTCGGTGATGCGCTTGGCATCGCCGGCTCCGGTCGCGATCTGCTGCTGATAGCTTTTCGCGACGATGTCGAGCTGGGCGGCGTTCATCTTGCCGGCCATTTCCGGATACCGCGGCAAGGACGGGAAACGGTCGCGGAGCTGGCCCAGCGAGCGGCTGAGATATTTCACCTCGCCGGCGCCATAGACGTCCGGGTGGCTCGAGAGGATCTGCTCGACCAGGGTCGAGCCCGAGCGCGGCATGCCGACGATGAACACCAGACGGTCGTCGTCCAGCCCTTCATACTTGCGGTTTTCGAACGCTTCCTTCGGGAAGGCCTCGCGGATGGTGTCGAAGAAGCCGGCCGTATCGCTTTCCTTATAGTCGAGCTGGGCGCGCTTCATCTTGCCGCCGATGATGTAATGCTCGAGCGCCTTTTCGTACTGGCCGCGGTCGTCGAGCGCCTTGGCGTAAGCGAAGTGGAGCGGCAGGAACTGATCCGCCATCTGGTTCGGCACCGCCTCGAGGATCGCCTCCATGCGGTTGAACAGTTCCTCGCCCACGCCCTCGGAGAAATCGACGAGGTCGTTGAGGTTGGCATAAGCGCCGTACATGCTGTCGTTCAGCTTCAGCGCCTTCAGGATATATTCCTTGGCCTCCTCGAGCCGGCCGACCGACTTCAGCGCAACGCCGTAGAAGTTGAGCGCTTCGGGATTGTCGGGGCGCTTTTCCAGACCCTTCTGAAGGACCTCGATCGCTTCGTCATAGCGGTCGGTCTCGTGATAGACCTGGCCGATCAGCGTCAGCATCTCGGGATTTTCAGGGTCGCCGGCCAGCGCCATCCGTCCCGCTTGCTCGGCCGCCTGCAGCGCGCCGCGGCGAAGCTGGATCCTGGCGGTGATCAGCAGGGTCTGCGGATTCTTCGGCGCAAACTTGAGCGCATCGCCGAGAATCCGGAGCGCCTCATTGTCCTTCTTCTGCGCAACATACAGCAAGGCGAGGTTGTTGTGCGCCTCGACGTAGCGCGGATTCTGCTGGATCGCCTTCTTCAGCGCATGCTCGGCTTCGTCGAGCTTCTTGTCCTGCTGCAGGAGCGTGCCGAGGTTGTTGTAAACCTCGGGATATGCGGCGCGGTGCGTCAGCGCATCCTGGTAAGCCTGGATCGCCCCGTCGAGATCGCCGGTCATGCGCAGCGCATTGCCGAGATTGTTATGGGCTTCCGCCATGGCCGGGCGGACTTCGATCGCGCGCCGGTAGGATTCGATCGCCTCGCGATATTCGCGCAGCTCGTAGTGCGCAATGCCGAGGTTGTTCAGCGCCTGCGCGTTCTTTGGGTCGATCTTGATCGCGTGCTCGAGTGCTTCCTTGGCGTCCTGCGGCTTGCCGGCCAGGCGAAGGACCTCGCCCAGGTTGGCGTGATAGCTGGCCGCGGCGCTGTTGATCTTGATTGCGCGCTTCAGCGATTCGATCGCCCGATCGAATCGTTGCATCGCGGCCAGCGTGACGCCGAGGATATTGTGGGCGTCCGCATTGCCGGGGCGGGACTCGATGACCTGCTCGCAGACGCGCGCAGCTTGCGGGAATTGCCGGCGTCCGTAAAGGCGGCCAGCCATTTCGACCGCCTTGGCGGGGGACACGTTCACGCGTCCGTGAAGCGCCTTGTTGATCGTGTCGTCGACGCTTCCGGCCGGAGCATTGGGAATTCCCTGCGGGCGACCCCCGGGAGGGGCCCGCCGTTGCTGCGGCCCCGGGGCGCGGCCCTGGCCGGCTGCGGGACGGCGTTGACCCTTCGCCTTGTCGGCGGGAGCGGACGGAGTGCTGGTCTTTTTGTCGGTCATGGTTGCTCTATTACCCGGAAGTCTCTGCAAATAAAGGGCTTAGCCCCTGGAAAACGCGTCTTGGCAGGCGCTCGAAGAGGTCGTGGAAAGCCCACGACTCGATGGGAAACTATGCGGTGCGCCGTACCGGCAGGTTGCCGCTACTGCACCAGGCGGGACCGGAGCCGGCGTCAACGCTCGCTCCGGACTGCTCCCAACGCGGGCTTAGCCTTTTCCCCATCGGGCTGAAACCCCTTCCCCCAAATACGAAAAGAAGAGGGAATTGCTTCCCTCTTCTCTCGTTTGAACTTGGCCTTGGCCGCTTGTCGGGAGGGCGGGCAGAACCCCAAACCCTCCCTTCAAAGCTGACTTACTGACCGCGCTCCCCACGCTCCACCGGCGGAGGCGGCGGGGGCGGGGGCGGAGGCGGCGGCGGCGGAGGCGGAGCTTCCACGACCGGCGGCGGCGGCGGAGGCGTCTCCACGACAGGCGGCGGAACCGCCTTGCGGCCACCCAGCGGAACGACGAACTTGAAGTTCGCGCTGTGGCTGGTGACGTCCTCGTTGAACTCGCCTTCGTAACCGACCCGCACATCCACCGGACCGATCTTCCCGCCGACGCTCAGGCCGGCAAGGAAGGTGCCGCGGTTGGCAGCCGCCGAACCGATGGTGAAGTCGCAATCATTGTCGCCGTTGAACGCAGCGGTGAAGTACGACCGTTCGTCGTCGAAGCGGTAGCGGTAGCCGAGGTTGACCTCGGGAACGAGGCCACCCATCTGCGTCGCCCACTTGACGCCACCCGTCAGGAAGCTGTGCTTCGACGTGCTGTCGCGGACCGAGAGACGAGCTGCCTCGAGGCCGGTTTCAGTGAAGGCCTTCAGCTTCGCATCCACATAGTCGTAATTCAGGTACGGCGTGATGACCGAAGTAGCACCCATCGGCAGTCGGGCACCGGCGTGGACACCGAAGTTCCACATCTCGAGATCCGGCTCACCGTTGGTCTGGCCCGCGAACGTACCGCCATAAGGCACGAAGTTGATGTTGCGGTACGAGTTGCCGTCCATCTTGCTGTAGCTGCCGACGACCTTGGCGTAAAACGCGCCCGGATCGTAGACGCCGTAGCCGCCCAGGATCCAGCCTTCGCCCGTGACGTGATCGCCGAACTGGTTGTCGTTGAGCACGTTGCGGCCGTAGCCACCGCCGATACCCAGGATCGCCGAGTTGCCGACCGCGACGTCGATGCCCATCAGGCCCGTGGCGCGATCCGACTTGGCCCGGCCGGCTTCGCTGTCCGCATCAACCGTCCGCCACTGGTAGTCGAACTGGCCCCAGACATGCAGCGGTGACGAAGCCCGGCACTCGAGGACCGATCCGGCCAGAGCCGGGATCTCGCAGTTCGTCGCACGGTCGAACAGGTCGTTGTAGCGGACGCCGAGCGAGACGGCCGACTGCAGGTAGTTCGCGTAGACCGAACCCGAGAGCTGGTTGAGCGCCTGGTTGTAGTCCGCCGGATCGGTGATCAGGAACAGGTCCCCGAACATCGTCGCGAAGCTGCCCGTCATGCCGACATCGTAAATGCACTCAAGGCCGAAGCCGACCGCGGAGCCGTTCCCGTTGAGGCCCGGAACCGAGTCGAACGCCGCACGGGTTAGCACGAGGTCGACGTTTCCGGGGCCTGCCGCCGGCGGATAGACGCAGCCGAAGCTGAGCAGGAGCGAGTCAGCCGCGACACCGGTGGCGATACACTGGTCGAAGGTGCCGGTAAGCGTGTTGGCGTCGATGACGTTCTGGTAGACCGTGGTCTCGTACAGGCCGTTGCCCGACGCGATGTTCGCGATGAGCGTGCCATCGATATAGGCAGTGTCGGCGAAGATCTGCGGGTAGGTTCCGGCGTCAGCCTCGCCACCTGTTGCAGCCGGAAGGTCGAGCTCGAGAGTACCTGGGCTCGTTCCGCCAAGCGGCATGCGCATGTCCAGCGTATCCACGAAGGCATAGGACGGCCCATCAACGTCGTCGATCACCATGTGGAGATTGCCGCCGTTGTTGATCTGCAGCAGGCCCTGGCCACACGAGCTGAGCGCAGGAGAATCTGCTGCGCCGCCGCCCGCACCGGCCGGGATGCCGCCCACGGGCATGCACTCGGGATTGATGATGCCGTTGAACACCGTCTCGCCGGTGGTGACGTTGATCACGTCGCCGTCCTGCACGTCGATGTCGCCGACGATGTTGCCGCCCAACAGGTTGATGACCGTGTTGTTCGGAACCGCCGCAACGTCGATCGCCATACCACGATGGAAGGTGTCGCCATCGTCATTCGAGAACCTCGCAATGATGTCGCCCGAATTGTTGATGGTCAGGATGTCGCCCGCGGCGCCGGTCGCAAGACCATTGTTGCTGACGATGATGCCGGTCGCCGAAGCCGGTCCGCCGTTCGCCGTCACTGCGACGACTTCGATGAGCCCGCTGTTGCTGATCGTCATGTTGTTGACGCCGCCGGTCACCGAGATGCCGGTCGCAGTCGCAGCGCTCAGCGCCACGGTGGTGGTTCCGCCGCCACCCGTCGGGGTGGTGAAAGTGCCGCCGCCCGACGCGTAAGCGGAAACGATCAGGTCACCGCTGTTGGTGATCGATCCATCGAGCGGCTGGGCGTTGGTGAACGTGGCCGTTCCGCCGACCGTGGTCACAGTCGCAGCATTCTCCAGGACGATACCCTGGGCGAATGCCAGCGCCGTACCCGGAGCAACCGCGGTCGCGCTGACCGAGAAGTCGCCCGAGTTGACGATGGTCGCCGTTTCGGTCCCGCCGTCAAAGGCGAAGCCGTTGTAACCGATCGCCGTCGCCGTCGCATAACCGGTCGAGCCAGTGGCCACAGCCGCTGCGTTGACGTTGATGAAACCGCTGTTGGTGAAGGACATCGGCAGCGGATCGACGAACTGGAAGACGCCCTCTGCATAAGCGTAGGCGCCCGCCGAGCTGCCTGCGGTGGCGTTCGCATGAGCGCCCACGTTCAGCGTCCCGCTGTTGGTCAGAGTCGCGCCGCCGTCGTTTGCGAAGACGACCTGGCCGAGGCCGTAGGCGCTAGCCGAAGCGTAGGCACTGCCGCTGGCGACCGCGACCGCGTTGGCGGTCACCGTCGCCGTTCCGGCATTGCTCATCGAAGCCGTGCCCGAGCCGGCAGCGAAGACGCCCTGGTACATGGCGGTGTAGCCACCAGCGAAAGCCGTTGCGCTGGCGCCGCTTGCGAAAGCGTCGGCAGCCACCACGATCGACCCGTTATTGGTCGCATTGGCGACTGCGTTGCCCGCGAGGGTCGTCGCCGTCACGCCAGTCCCGACGATGGTCGAACCAGCGACCACCACCTGAGCGACGCCGCTGCCAGTTGCCGAGGCATAGGCCGAGTCGACCGCAATCGCGCTGGCGTTGGCGGCGACGTTGATCGATCCTTCGTTGACGAAGGACGCCGACGCCGTGCCGACCACCGCAGCGGTGTTGTAGGTCGTGAAGCCGCCGCCGGTGGTCGGCGTCGTCGCCGTCCCCAGAACTTGCGGTTGGACGTTCGCGAACTGGGCGACCGGATCATCGGCATAAGCAAACGCGGACGCCGACGCCGGGCCACTGGCCTCCGCGTTGGCGGTCACGTTGATTGTGCCGTTGTTGACCAGCGAAGCGGTCGCGTCGCCGCCCGAAGCCGATGCAGACTGCGACACGCCGTTCGCGGCATATGCCGAAGCGGTGGCGTTGCCGTAGAAGGTCGTCTGCGTCGGTCCGACACCAACCAGCCGCGAGCCGGCCACTGCGACCGCCGTTGCAGCCGCCGAGATCGCCCCGTCATTGACCACCGAAGCGATCGCCGAGCCACCATCATAGGCCGAGGCAGTCTGGTAGAGCGCCGCACCGGCATAAGCCGAGGCCGAGGCGCTGCCGCCCGTGCCACCGGCCAGGGCCACCGCTTGGATCGCCAGCGTGCCGTTGTTGTCCAGCGAGGCGAGAGCCACGCCGCCAACCGGCGTCGTCGCCGTGCCATAGACTTCAGCATATTGCTCAAGTGCGTAGGAGGCAGAGGCCGACGCAAAGGCCGATTGGCCGGTCGCCGTCGCGTTGACGTCGACCGTCAGCGTGCCGTCGTTGGTCTGCGCAATGGTGGCATCGCCGCCGCCGGCAGCAACCGCCGAGGCGTAGACGCCATCGGCGAAGCCGGTCGCATAAGCCGTGTCGTTCGACAGCGCGCGGGCATTGGCCTCGACTGTCAGCGTGCCCGAATTGGTCACGTTGACCGTCGCATCACCACCGACGCCGGCAAAGGCCTCGACATAAGCAGCGCTCGACACGCTGGCATAAGCCGTTCCGTTGCCGACCGTGCCGTTGGCGCTGGCGTTCGCAACGACTGCATTGTCTCCGGCAAGGACGAGCGAGGCGGTCGCGTTGCCGCTGGTCGCCGAAGCATTGACCTTCATGCCGAGATCGACGGTCGCCGAGGCGTAAGCCGAGGTTCCGGCCGCCGAAGCCGTAGCGTGAATGTTGATGCCGCCGGCCTGCGAGAGAACCGCGAGGGCGTCACCGCCGCCGTAGGCGAAAGCGCTCGGCCACACGGCGCCGTCCGGCCCGTAGATGTAGGCATAGGCCTCACCTTCGGCATCCATCGTCACGCCGCGAGCAAGCGCGCCGACGTCGATCGAGCCCGCACCCGAGATGTAAGCCTCGGCATTGCCGCCATTATAGGCATAAGCCTCGGCGCCGATCGCGTCGGAAACTGAAGCCGTCGCCGTCGCGCTTCCGCCAGTGCCCTGGGCGCTGGCAATCGCCGCGACTTCGAGCGTGCCGTCATTGTCGATGCCCGCTTCAGCGTTGCCACCGACCGGGGTTGCACCCGTGCCGAAGGCCGAAGCGCTGACGAACACCGCCGCCGAATTGTAGGCGTTGGCGTAGGCAGCCGTACCGCTGGCCAGAGCAATCGCATCGATGTCGATGTTGCCGGTGTTGACCAGCTCGGCCGTGGCGTTGCCGCCGATCGTCGCCGTTCCGACCACCGCCTGGCCCGAGGCCTCTGCAGTGATGTAGATGCCATATTCATTGTAGGCCGACGCCGACGCGTAGGTCCCGGCGTTGGCTTCGGCCACCGCCGCAATCTGCAGATCGCCGGTGTTGGTCACCGATGCGCTCGCGTCGCCGCCCATCTCGGCATAGGCGTTCTGCGAAATGCCTTCGTAGACGCTGGCATAGGCGCGAGCATAGGTGCTCGTCCCGGTCGCTCCGGCGAACGCGTTGATATTGCCGCCGCCAAGAATGATCGCTGCCGCCGCATCGCCGCCGTCGTAGGCATAGGCGTATTGCTCGATGCCATATTCGTTGGTCGCGTAAGCGTAAGCGTAGCTGCCCACCGCATCCGCCGCGGCGGTGATGTTGATGGCCGCCTGGTCGATCAGCGCAACTGCGTCGCCGCCGCCGTGGACGTGGGCCGACTGGTAGATCGCCTCGTACACCGACGCCGTCGCGTAAGCTTCGGTGTCGCCCACGGCGCTGGCCAGTGCGAAGACGTCGATATTGCCCGTGCCCGTAATGCTGGCCGTGCCGTCGCCGCCGCCCGTCACATAGGCGGACTGCGAAATCGCGTAAGAGTTGTTGGCGTACGCGCTGGCGTAAGAACCCGTCGAGATGGCGTTTGCGATCGCCCCGATGTTCAGATCGCCGCTGTTGGTGATCGTCGCATTCGAGTTGCCGCCGTCAGTCGCCGAGGCATCTTGCGAAATCGCCTGGTAGACAGACGCGCTGGCATAAGCGTTGCTCGTGCCGGCCGTCGCATTGGCGACCGCCATGATGTTGCCGCCGCCAAGCGCGATCAGCGCGTTGGCGTCCGCATCGGTACCATATGCATCGGCTTCTTGATCCAGCGCATATTGGTTGGTCGCGTAAGCGTAAGCCGAGCCGCCGCCATTGGCGTTGGCAACCGCGGAGGCGTTGAAGGCCGCCTGGCTGAACGTCGCGTTGGCCGCGCCGGAGGTTGCAGAAGCGAACTGATAGACCGCTTCATAGACAGACGCCACGGCGTAAGCTTCCGTCCCGGCATTGGCGGTAGCCGACGCCAGGATGTTGAGCGTGCCGGTGCCCGCGAGGCTGACGCTCGCGTCGCCGCCGCCGTAGGCATAAGCCTCCTGCGAAATCGCGTCATACACGGTCGCCTCAGCCGAAGCGTAGCTGGTCGTGCCAGTCGCAACCGCCGCGGCGTTGATGTTGATGATGCCGTCGTTGGTGATCAGCGAGGCCGCATCGTTGCCAACATAGCCGTAGGCGTATTGCTCGATCGCATATTCGTTCGTCGCGCTGGCCTCAGCCGAAGTGCCGGCGGCGTGCGCGTTCGCTTCGATGTTGATCACCCCCGCAGTGCCGTTGGCGATCGAGTTGACAGCGAAGCCGTCCGTCACGTCCGCCGAGGCATTTTGGTAGATGGCTTCATAGTTCGACGCATAAGCGCTGGCGTAGCCCAGCGGCGCGTTCGCCGTCGCATTGGCGACGATGTTGAGCGTGCCGTTGTTGCCGACCAGGTTCGACGCAACGCCGCTCTCGGCATGGGCGTCCTGGTAGATGCCATATTCGACCGAACCGTAAGCCTGGGCATAGGTGACGCCATTGGCGATGCCGGTCGAGTGGATGTTCAGCGTGCCGTCGTTGGTGACCGCGTTCGAGGCGTCGCCCGATCCGGTAACCGTGGCATATTGCGAGATCGCCGAGCTCAGCTCGCTGGCATAGGCGTAGGCCGCGCCGGTCGTGCCCGCGGTGTTGCCGAGCGCGTTGGCCTCGGCAACGTTGCCGATATCCAGCGTCCCCGTGCCGTTGCTGACCAGGTTGCTCGCATTGCCGTCGGTATAGGCAGTGGCGCTCTGGTTGATCCCGTCGCTGAAGCTCGCATAGGCGTAAGCGTAGTTGGTGCCGGTCGCCTGCGCGGAGTTGAGGATGCTCAACGTTGCGGTGTTATCGACCGAGTTGATCGCGTCGCCGCCGCCGGTCGCGTAAGCATTCTGGCTGATGGCCGTGTGGAGATAGGCGGTAGCAGTCGCGCTGCCGGAAGCCGCATTGGCGCTCGCGATATTGCCGATTTCCATCGTGCCCGCGTTGCCGATGGCGTTGACCGCATTGCCGCCGGTGTAGGCATTGGCCGACTGCGAAATCGCGCCGTCCATGTGTGCCGTGGCATCGGCGCCGGTTCCACCGCCTGCGTCAGCAATGTTGGCGATTTCAAACGAGCCGGTGCCGTTGACGATCGAGTTGACAGCGTTGCCGCCCGTATACGCGCTGGCGTTCTGCGAGATCGCGGTTGAGAACGAGGCGCTCGCAAAGGCATTGCCGGTCGCAGCGTCGGCGACGGCGACGTTGTTGATGCTGAGCGTGCCGTCGTTGGCGACCGAGTTGATGGCGTCGCCGCCGCCGGTCGCATACGCGCTTTGCGAGATCGCCGTGCTGAGGCTTGCCGTGGCCGAGGCGTAGGTCACGCCGTTGGCATCCGCCAGGTTGAGGATCGACAGCGTGCCGGTGCCATTGTCGACAATGTTGATCGCGTCGCCGCCGCTCGTGGCCGAGGCGTATTGGGCGATAGCGGTCGAAAGCGATGCATAGGCATAAGCGTCGCCGGTCGTGCCCGTGGCGCTCGCAAGCGCGACGTTGTTGATGGCGAGCGTGCCGGTGCCGTTGCCAACAATGTTGATCGCGTCACCGCCCGTGTAGCCATAAGCCGACTGCGAGATCGCATAGCTGAGGCTCGCCGAGGCGCTGGCGTAACTCGAGCCGTTGGCGACAGCCATCGCGCCGATGTTCAGCGTGCCGTCGTTGGCGACTTCGTTGACCGCGTCGCCGCCGCCCGAGGCATAGGCATATTGGTAAACGCCATATTCCAGGCTCGCGTCGGCGGTCGCAGCGCCGCTCACGGCATTGGCTTCGGCGTAAGCGCCGATGTTCAGCGTGCCGTTGTTGTCGACCAGGTCGAGGGCGTCGCCCGAGCCGGAGGCATAGGCCTGCTGCGAGATCGCTTCGTAATGATAGGCCGTCGCAGAAGCGCGCGTCGGGGCATTCGCGACCGCGGTTGCGTAAAGCGTCGCGGTAACGTTGTTCACCACCGAGTTGGTGACGCTGCCGCCGGTTCCGTACGCATATTGATAGATGTCGTTCTCGTTCGAGGCATAAGCGAAGGCGCTCGTGGTGCCCGTCGCGACCGCGAGGGCGTCGATCAGCAGGGTGCCGTCATTGACGACCGATTGATCGACCGGGGCCTGCGCCGCCGAGACGTACTGCGAGATGGCCGTGTACAGGTTCGCGTCGGCGATGGGGGCTGCAGCGCCGGTCGCAATCGCGACTGCGCCGACTTCAGCCGAGTCGGCGGTGCCGACAATGACGTTGTGGTCGACCGCGACGGCCGGCGCGAGCGTGACTTGCTCGATCTGCCCGGTCGCAGGGGAATTGACCGTGGCAGTCTGGTTGCCGACACCGGTCTGCACGACGCCGACGAAGCAGTTGGACGCCGTCGGAATCAGGCAGATGTCGATCGTGTCGACGGCAGCGGCGTTGGTGACGCCGGCGTAGGTGCCATCGGCAACCCCGTCGTGTGGCGCTGCACCTGGATAGCGCGGATCCGCGAAAGCCGGTGTTGCAAGGCCGAGTGCCGAAAGCGAGGCACCCGTGAGAAGCGCAATACGCCGTTGCGAGGTCGTCATGTAATCATCCCCTGTTTAATCCGCGGCCGCGGATAAGTTTTACTCCGGATCGCCCCCAACTGAAGGAGTAAACCGAACCACGTCAGTTACACACGCGACGCAGTTCGCCCCCCAATTGGGACAATCCCGTAACCGTGGCTTATCGCCGGGTTTCGCGAAAAGCAAAGCCGAAAAGTTGATCCGAATTGAGATTTACCCCCTTTTGCGGGACCTTCTGTGGCAGCAGGGCAACAGTAACGGGGGTGGTGTAAACCCGAATTTTCCCGCATCCCCCACGCGCAGCCCGAAACGGCCCGCCGCGGGCAGGTTCAGGTGAGGGCAAGCTTGCCGCGCCGAGAATCGCGGCGGTCGACTGGGCCCGGCGCAACCGCTAGGAACTTCGGTCTGGGGGTTCATACTTTTACATTATTGGGAGATTCGCGTGTTTCATCGTCACCTTTCGCTCGCCGCTCTGATCGCGCTTGGCACCGCGGTGCCGGTCGCCGCGGCCGCACAATCCAACGCCAAGCCGGCCGCGAAGCCGGCGGCTCCGGCCCAGACCCGCGCCGCGGTCACCAATTCGCTCCAGGCGAACTTCAAGACGATCGACACCAACGGCGACGGGATGCTGACGGCGCCCGAGCTCCAGGCGGCCGAGTCGAAAGTCCAGCAGCAGCGCATCGCCCAGCTTCGCGGCCGAGTCGAAGCGGAGTTCGGCAAGCTCGACACCAACAAGGACAATCAGCTGAGCAAGGCCGAGTTCATGGCCGCTGCTCCGTCCACCGCAAGCCAGGCTCCGAACGGCGCGGCGATCGTCTCGCAGCTCGACAAGAACAAGGACGGCAAGGTCAGCGTCGATGAATATCGCGCTCCGATCCTCGCCCGTTTCGACGCGCTCGACACCAACAAGGACGGCACGATCAGCCAGTCAGAGCGTGCCGCCGCCCAGGCCCGCGCCAAGAAGTAAGCAGACCCGTCTGAAAGCGAAGGCCGCGGCCGCCCATCAGGGGTGGTGCGCGGCCTTCGTGCATCTTAAGGACGACTCTTCCCCGGGGAGCCAGCTCGTTTGGCTGAGAGGCAGGTGTTGCGGCCTGCGACCCGTCGAACCTGATGCCGCTGATACGGCCGTAGGGAGAAGGAGAGTCTGACCATGGCGGATGTTCCCGCTCGCACCGAACTCAAAGTCACCACCGGGCCGATCCGCGGCTCGCGCAAGATTCATATAGGAGAACGCCGGGTCGCGATGCGCGCCGTCGACCTCGAGCCGTCGGCAGGTGAGCCGCCGGTCGTCCTCTACGACACCAGCGGGCCCTATACCGACCCCGCACAGCGAATCGACATCATGGCCGGCCTGCCCGAGCTTCGCCGCGACTGGATCCGTTCGCGCGGGGATGTCGAGGAAGTCGCCCAGCGCGAAGTGAAGCCCGAGGACAATGGCCAGCTCGGCCCCGACCGGTCGGGCGGAGTCCAGCCTTTTCCCAACGTGCGGCGCCGGGTCCTACGCGGGCGCGCGAGCAGTAACGTCACGCAGATGCATTATGCGAAGCGCGGCATCGTCACGCCCGAGATGGAATATGTCGCGATCCGCGAGAACCTCGGGCGGGAAGCCGCGCTGGCCGCCGCGCGCGACGGCGAAAGCTTCGGCGCCTCCATTCCGGATCATGTGACTCCTGAATTCGTCCGCGACGAGGTCGCGCGCGGCCGCGCCATCATCCCCAACAACATCAACCATCCCGAATCGGAGCCGATGGCGATCGGCCGCAATTTCTTGGTCAAGATCAACGCCAACATCGGGAACAGCGCGGTCGCTTCGGACGTCGCCGCGGAGGTCGACAAGATGGTCTGGGCGATTCGCTGGGGCGCCGACACGGTCATGGACCTCAGTACCGGCCGCAACATCCACGACACGCGCGAATGGATCGTCCGCAACTCGCCCGTGCCGATCGGCACCGTTCCCATATACCAGGCGCTCGAGAAGGTTGGCGGAATTGCCGAGGACCTGACCTGGGACGTCTATCGCGACACGCTGATCGAGCAGGCCGAGCAGGGCGTCGACTATTTCACCATCCACGCCGGCGTCCGCCTGCCATATGTCCCGCTGACCGCCAAGCGAGTCACGGGCATCGTCAGCCGCGGCGGATCGATCATGGCCAAGTGGTGCCTCGCCCATCACCGCGAAAGCTTCCTCTACGAGCGCTTCGACGAGATCTGCGAGATCATGAAGGCGTACGACATCGCCTTCTCACTGGGCGATGGCCTCCGCCCCGGCTCGATCGCCGACGCCAATGACGAAGCGCAGTTCGCCGAGCTCTACACGCTTGGCGAGCTGACCAAGAAGGCGTGGGAGCACGACGTCCAGGTGATGATCGAGGGCCCCGGCCACGTGCCGATGCACAAGATCAAGGAGAATATGGACAAGCAGCTGGCAAGCTGCGGCGAGGCACCCTTCTATACCTTGGGCCCGCTGACGACCGACGTCGCGCCCGGCTACGACCACATCACCAGCGCGATCGGCGCGGCGATGATCGGCTGGTTCGGCACGGCGATGCTTTGCTACGTCACGCCCAAGGAGCATCTCGGGCTGCCGGACCGCGACGACGTGAAAGTCGGGGTCGTCGCCTACAAGCTTGCCGCTCATGCCGCCGACCTCGCCAAGGGTCATCCGGCGGCGCGGCTGCACGACGACGCGCTCAGCCGCGCGCGGTTCGAGTTCCGCTGGCGCGACCAGTTCAACCTGTCGCTCGATCCCGAAACCGCCGAGCAATATCACGACCAGACGCTTCCCGCCGAAGGCGCCAAGACCGCGCACTTCTGCTCGATGTGCGGGCCGAAATTCTGCTCGATGAAGATCACCCAGGAAGTCCGCGAATTCGCGCGGCTCCAGGAGAAGCAAGCGGCAGCGCCCGACGCCGAAGCCGGCATGGCCGAGATGTCCGAGAAGTATCGGGAGGGCGGGAACGAGCTCTACGTCGGTGCCAACGGCCGTCAGCACGACTGATGGCCGACCGCTACGCGAAGGCGCTTGAGTCCGAACGCAAGAAGCTGTGGGCGACCTGTCGCCTCAAGGGCCTCGCCAAGGACACGCCCGAGCGCCAGCGCATCGCCGAACTCGATCGGCTGATTGCCGAGCACGAGAACAAGAAGGCCGGGAACTCTTCGGAATCTCGTTGATTCCGTTTTTCATGAGCCTAATCGTCTTCCGCGAGCTTCCCGGCGTGGCCGAGATCGAGCGCCAACTATTGCTTCACGCCCGCGGCCACCTCGCCGACGAGGAGATCGACGAGCTCCCGCACCAGATCGACGATACGTCGCGCGGCTTGTTCGGGATCACGCGCAACGACACGCTGTATGGTGCGCTGCCGGGCCCGGTGCAGCTCCGCTTCAGCCGCGCCGAATGGGAGGCGCATTTCGATCCGCTCGGTGATTATTCGCGCGATCCCAACGCGGCCTGGCACGCGTTCGACCTCGACCTTCGCTGTGAACAGGGCAGCAGCCTTCATTGCCTCGAAGTCTTCGGGCGGCAGCTGGTCTGCGCACTCCACGGCCTGCACCCGAACGCCCGCCTCGTCTTCGCCGGAAGCCTGTCCGCCAAGGCGGCGTAACCGCGCCTCGACCGGCGCTAGTCGCGCTCAGCCGCCTGGCGACCAGCCCGGCTCGGCGAGCTCGAACCCGGAGAATTCGAACGCCGGCGCGACGACGCAGGAAATAAGCGAGTAGCCCGCCTGGCCGTCGCCGGCGGGCTGCGCTGACTCCCAGCGTCCGGCCGGGACTACCAGCTGCGGCTGATCGCCCGCTGCGATATCCCCGCCCAGCCGAGTCGTTCGCACCGGCCCCGCATCGCTTTCGGCGACTGACACGTCGATCGGATCGCCGGCGTGCCACAGCCAGATTTCGTCCGCGTCGACCCGGTTCCAATGTGATCGCTGGCCCGGCTGCATGACATAATAGACCGCGCTCGCCGCCGCCCGCTGACCGCCAATCGTCTCGGCGCGCCAGCTTTCGCGATACCAGCCGCCTTCGGGGTGCGGCTGCAGATCGAGGGCCGCGATCAGGTCTTCCGCAGTCATCACTCATTCCCCCTTCGAGCATGTGAGATGCCTCGCGTCGGTGCCGAGCACAACGAAAACCGCCGCCCGATTTCGCGGACGGCGGTTTCGCCTTCTCAAGATGATTTGCAGTTAGGCGTCCTCGGCCTCGAGCGCCTCCGGAAGCCCGGCGTCCGCTTCAACGGGCATCGCCGTACCTTCGGCCACGTCGCGCTCGCGCTGGTCGAAGAAGGCCGCCCGCTTCAGCCGCTTCTTCAGCGACAGCGACGGGTTGCTCGCGCTCGGCCCGCGATGCGCGCGATCGACCCAGCTTTCGCCCGGGAGGCGGTCGTCGCAATCGTCGCTCGCCTGCGCCACGTCGTGGCGCGGACCCTCGTTCCAGGCGAAGGCCGAAACGGGCGGCGCAATGAAGGCCGGTTCGCGGGTCGCCGGATCGTGGCGCGGCGCGGCTCCAGGGGCGGCGGCAACCATCGGCTCTTCATGGACCTCGAGCGACTCGTCCGCCGGCTGCTCGTGATAGGCGGCCTCGTCGTCAGTCCAGACTTCATCTTCATTGCGACGACGGCGGCGCATCAGAGCAACAGCGCCTCCGCCAAGCGCCAGCAGGGCGAGCGCGCCGCCACCGAGCTCGAGCGTGCGCTCGTCGATTCCGCCGGCAGGCTGCGCTGGAGCCGGCTTGGGTGCTGGCGTAGCTTCAGCAGTGGCCGGCGTGGCGACCGGAGCCGCGGACGGGGGCGCTGCCGCCGGAGCCGGCGAAGCGGCCTGCGTGGCGGCAGCCTTGCGCGCCGCGAGCGTGCGGGCGAGGCTCTGCGCCTGGGCCCGGCGCGCCGCCGCGGCGGCAGCCGACGAGGCCGTCGAAGTCCGCTTGGCGCTGGTCGTCGCCGGCTTGCTTTCAGCCGTCGGTGTAGCCTCCGGCGCCGCGGTGTCGACGGTCGGAGTCGCGGCTGGTGCGGTTTCGGTCACCGGGGGCGGCGCATCGGTCGTGGTTGGGGTGGTGGTCGTCGTCGGCGCAGGATTGGTCGGGACCGGCTGAACCTGCTGGGCGACGCCCGGGGTCGAGATCGCCAGGGCCGCGGCAATCGCGGATGTGGCGAGCATGCATTTGTGTCGTTTCATCATCATGATGAAACAACTGCACGACTCGGCTCCCGTGCCCGGTTATCGCCGAAGCAGGCCTTAGCGGCGATGAACCGAGCCGTTACCTCAGCCGGCGGACCGCGGCGAGAGTCTTCGCGACGTGCTGGCTGAAATCCATGTCCGAATGGACCATGACGATCCGCCCGCGACGGTCGATCACATAGGAGGTGCGGTCGGTCAGGCCGGGCGCCTTCTTCAGCGCCACGTCGTAGGCGCTGATCGTGGACGGGCTGGCGGTCGCCACGGGAAAGGCGCTGCGGCAGCCCTCGACTGAGAACTTCCGGAGCGTGGGAAGATCGTCAGCCGACATGCCGACGACTTGCGCGCCGGCGCGGCGGAACTTGGCGATGGCTTCGCTGAACGCGCGCGCCTCGAGCGTGCAGCCCTCGGTGAAGGCCTTCGGGAAGAAATAGAGGACCACGGGCCCCTTGCGGAGCTGGCGTGCCAGCTCGAACCGGAAGGGCTTTCCGCCGACTGCGCCCATGGTGGTGAAGTTGGGCGCCTTGGATCCGACTGGAAGCGCCGCATTTGCCGGCGATCCGGCCGCGAAAAGTGCGATCGTAAGGCCGAGCAGCAGTTTGCGCATTTGGACGCCTCCCTTTGCGCGCGGTTCTAGCGCAGCGCGGAGGCGAGCGCGAGTGGCCGCTCCTTAGGCCCTTAGCCTTGGGGAGCGAGCCACCCGGCAAGCAGGTAAAAGAGGATCATGACTGGACCGGTGATCAGCAGGCTCGCGATCAGTGCGAGGCGGACCAGGGTCGCGTCGACGCCGGTGTAGTCGGCAAGTCCTGCGGCGACGCCCATGATCTTGGCGTCGCGCCGGTTGATGAGGAAACGTCCGTTCATTGGATATTCCTTGGAATTCAGAAGCTTCAGGCGATCGGCAGCGAAGTGGCGGCCGAAACGAGCAGAAGCGCGGAGATGAAGGCGCCGGCGAAAAGCGTGGCGCTCTCGCGGGCCGAATTCAGAGTGTTGAACATTGGTAACCCCTTTGATCTTTGTCGTGGGACCCGACCATCGGGCCCATGCCAATATCAATGCACGGGGCGTGCCAATTGAAAAAAGCCGTGCTTTTCCAATGAACGCAGCTAACGCATGGCGAAAATTGCTGGCGCAATTCACCCGCTGTTGGGATTTTCCCACGCGGCCTAGCTGGAGGTGGAATTTCCCCCGTCGGGGTGGAGGATCTGCCCGGCCATGTAGCTCGAATCCTCGCAGGCCAGGAACAGGAAGCTCGGCGCGACCTCGTTGGGCTGGCCCGGGCGCTTCATCGGCGTCGACTTGCCGAACTCGGGCATGTCCTCGGGCGGCTGCCCACCGGACGGATTGAGCGGGGTCCAGATCGGGCCCGGCGCGACGCCGTTCACGCGAATGCCCTTCTCGACCAGGTTCTTGGCGAGCGAGCGGGTGAACCCCAGGATCGCGCCCTTGGTCGAGCTGTAATCGAGCAGGTCGGGCGACCCCTTGTAGGTGGTTTCAGAGGTGCAGTTGATGATCGCCGACCCGGGCTTGAGGTGCGGCTCAGCGGCCTGCGTCATGTAGAACATGCCGAAGATGTTGGTCTGGAACGTCCGCTTCAGCTGCTCTTCGGTGATGTCGCGGATGTCCTTGTCGGGATGCTGCTCGCCGGCATTGTTGACCAGCACGTCGAGCCGCCCGAGCTTGTCGACCGTCTCCTTCACCGCGCGCTCGCAGAAGGTTTTGTCGCCGATGTCGCCGGCAATCGTGATCGCCTTGCGCCCTTCCTTTTCGACGATCCGCTTGGTGAATTCGGCATCGTCATGTTCGCACAGGTAAAGGATGGCGACGTCCGCGCCCTCGCGGGCAAACAAGGCGCAGACCGCGCGGCCAATGCCACTATCGCCGCCGGTGACGAGCGCGACCTTGCCCTTCAGGCGGTCCGATCCGGGATAGCGGGGCTGCCAATCAGGCTTGGGGTCGAGCTGGCTTTCGTGACCGGGCTCCTGATCCTCATGGATCATCGGCTCCATCACATTGGATTCGTCGGTCATTGGCGTCGCTCCGTTCAACCTCGGCGGGCGGACCCCATCAGCGCCGGCTTGGGCCGGACTTCGGCGGCGGCCGGCGCCAGGCTCGAGCGGCAGCGGGCGACCAGGGTCGGGAAGTCGAAATCATTATTGGCCGCGAGCGCGGCGCCAGTCGCCGCCGAGCACTGGCCGGCCGATTGATATTGGGTCGGGAGGGTTGCCACGGGAGTGCAGGCCGAGCCGCCGTCGGCGCAGCCCATGATGGCAATGACGAAATAGGCCGGACCCATGAGTGAATTCCCGTTGTGAGCCCCATTCAAACCGCCGATTTACTGCGTTGTTCCAATCGGTTCGCCGCATCCGGTTGGAGTGTAGCCATGCGGTCACTACGTTGGCGCTGATGGCTGCCCCCCAATCCGACCAGCCCAACACCCGCAACGCCGGCTTCGCCGCGCTCTGGCGGTTCCTGCCGATGTTGTGGCCGAAGGGTCAGACCGAGCTGAAGGCGCGGGTCGTCGCGGCGGTGCTGCTGGTGCTTGCCGGCAAGGCGGCCACGCTGCTGATGCCCTTCGCCTACAAAGCAGTGATCGACGGCATGTCGAGCGGCGCGGCACCCTTCGCGATCGTCGCCGGGCTGGTTGCGGGCTACGCCACGGCGCGATTCGCCGGCGTGCTGTCGGACAACCTCCGCAATGCCTTGTTCGAAAAGGTCGGGCAGGACGCGGCGCGGCGCCTGTCTGGCCAGGTCTTTCGCCACATCCACGATCTGTCGCTGCGCTTCCATCTCGAGCGGCGCACCGGATCGCTGACCAAGGTCGTCGAGCGCGGGACCAAGAGCATCGACATGATGCTCTATTTCCTGCTCTTCAACATCGCTCCGACGGTGATCGAGCTGATCGCCATCTGCACCATCTTCCTGGTCAAGTTCGGCGCCGGCCTGGTTGCCGCAACCCTGGTCATGGTGGCGATCTACATCACCTTCACCCGCAAGGTGACCGACTGGCGGGCACAGGTCCAGCGCCAGATGAACGACGTCGACAACAAGGCGATCGGCCGCGCGGTCGACTCGCTGCTGAACTACGAGACCGTCAAATATTTCGGCGCGGAGGAGCGCGAAGCGAAGCGCTACGACGAAGCGATCGGCGCCTATACGCGCGCGGCTGTCCGCAACGAGGTTTCGCTCGCCTGGCTCAACATCGGCCAGGCGCTGATCACCAATGCGATGATGGCCGGGGCGATGATCTTCACGGTGTGGGGCTGGAGCCAGGGCCGCTTCACCCCCGGCGACGTGGTCCTCGTCAATTCGCTGCTGATGCAGCTGTTCCGCCCGCTCGACATGCTCGGCTGGGTCTATCGCTCGATCCGCCAGGGCCTGATCGACATGGAAGCGATGTGGAACCTGCTGGATACCCCTGCCGAGGTAGTCGACCGGGCGGACGCGCCCGACCTTATGGTCCCTGCCGGACATGTTCGTTTCGAAGGGCTGCGCTTCGGTTACGATACGGGCCGCGAGATATTGAAAGGCCTGGACCTCGACATTCCGGCCGATACGAGCCTCGCCATCGTCGGCCCGTCGGGCGCCGGCAAGTCGACCATCGCGCGACTGCTCTATCGCTTTTACGACCCGACCGCCGGGCGGATCACCATCGACGGCCAGGACATTGCCGAAGTCCGGCAATCGAGCCTGCGGGGCGCGATCGGTATCGTTCCGCAGGACACGGTCCTGTTCAACGACACCATCGGCTACAACATCGCTTATGGCCGCGGTGAAGCGAGCCAGGCCGAGGTCGAGAAGGCCGCGAAGGGCGCGGCCATCGATCGCTTCGTCGCCGCTTTGCCGGACGGCTATAAGTCGATGGTTGGCGAGCGCGGGCTGAAGTTGTCGGGCGGCGAAAAGCAGCGCGTCGCAATCGCCCGCACGTTGCTCAAGAACCCCCCGATCCTGGTGCTCGACGAAGCCACGAGCGCGCTCGACAGCCGCACCGAGCAGGCGATCCAGGAAACCCTCAACAAGATTGCCGAAAGCCGGACGACGATCATGATCGCCCACCGCCTGTCGACCATCGTCAATGCCGACCAGATCGTCGTCCTCGACGAAGGCCAAGTGGTCGAGCGCGGAAGGCATGAGGAGCTGCTGGCCCTCGGCGGCGTCTATGCCGACCTGTGGCAGCGCCAGGCGGCCGAGCAGCTGGCCGAGGAAATCGCCGAAGCCGCGGAGTGACTGGCTAGCGGCGCGCGCCGCGGAACATGTTGCCCTCGGTCGAAAGGTAGAGCCGGCGATAATCGACGCGCGGCGTGTCGGCGAAGGCCAGATAGTAATATTTCATCTGCTCCGACCACCAATAGCCGGGGCAATGGTCCGCCTGCTTCTTGGGCGTCGTGGTCACATCGGCGAGGTCTGCATAGCCGAAGCGCGCGCGATTGAAGCGCTTCATGTTCAGGTAGTGCTCTCGGATGATCTGGCGCCATTCGTCGCGCCGATCGAGCAGCCAGATGTTGAACGCCGCGTCGGCAAGCTCGGGGCGTAGCGCGTTGGTGACGTAGGTTGGCTTGCCGCTGGCGACGTCGATCTCCTCGGGCAGCACGCCGAAGCGCCGCTGCAGTTTTTCGAAGCTGCGGGTGTAGACAGCGCCCAGCCCCCGAGCCCCGCCCTGCGCCAGGAGGCCGCCGTAGAAGGAGCCGAGTTCGTCCTGTTTCCAGTCGAGCGGCTTGCCGGTTTCGAAATCGACGTTGAGGAACCAGAGGTCGCCGCCGCGCCGCCGTGCCTGGTGCCTGACGATCGCCGCGGTGCACGTGCGATACATTGCCAGGCAGTCGCGGTCGCGAAACAGGTCCCAGCCGTCCCACAGATATTCGTAGAAACTGTCCGCCGGCGGCCCGATCGTCGCACGGCGGCTTTTCCACTGCCCGGTCCGGCAGTCCATCGCGTCGGCCAGCAAGCCGATCTTCGAACGGCGTTCGAACATCGCCACCATCGCGCGCTTGGCAACGTCGAAATATCGCGGGTCGCCCGTCGCCCTGCTCAGGATCCCGAACTCGGCGATGATGGTGCCGGTCTCCGCGGGATTGGTGACCGGGTCGCGAACGGCGCCGGTCTTCAAGTTGACGAAGCGGTGCGGGATTCCGAGCGGTGACGCCGCGAAGCTTGGCAGCAAGCGATCGGCGAGGTCGCGCGCCTTCGCGAGCAGCACCGGATCGCGGCTGCAGTGCCACGCCGACAGCAATCCGCCGACGAGCCGGATGTTGGTTTCGAAGACGGAAACTTCGCCATCGACGTCGGCGTCGAAATTCGCCTTCACCCATTGGACGCCGTCGCGGAACTCGTCGTCGAGCCCCATGATCCACAAGGTGTCGAGCGCCTCGATCAGCGACAGGCCGAGATGATGGTTCTTGAGCGGAAAACTCGAAAAGGTCCCGCTCAACGGCTTGATTTCGTCCTTGCCCCAGGCTCGTTCGCGGTAATTTCGCCAGGCCCAGCGCATTTCCGAGCGAACGTCCCGCCCGAGCGCCTTCCAATCGACCGGCTGTGCACTTGCGATACTTGGCAAGAGGACCGACGCGCCGGCGCCGGTCATTAAAGTCCGTCGGGTGATCATCGGCCGGACGCTATGCCACCGGAACGATTCCGGCTAGCTTCAAAGGATGATCCATCGGCTCGACGAAAAGCTCTGGGTAAGCGGTCAGGTCACACCGGACGAGGTCGCGGCGCTGAAGGACCATGGCGTCACCGTGCTGGTCAACAACCGGCCCGACGGCGAGGAGCCTGGCCAGCCGCTGGCCGGCGACATCGAAGCCGCGGCTCAAGCCGCGGGCATCGAATATCGCTTCCATCCAATCCAGCGCGGAATCGGGCCGGCCCATGTCGAAGCGATGCAGGAAGCGATCCGCGCGGCGGGTGATGGGACGGTTCTCGCCTTCTGCCGTTCGGGCATGCGCTCGGCGATGGCGGCGGCGCTCGCCAGGCGCGCGGAAGGTGCTTCGAGCGAAGAGGTTCAACGCAGCCTGGCCGAGGCCGGGTTCGACCCCGGACCCATCGCGCACCTGCTCTAGAAGGGTGTGACGTTCCCGGCGGCGATTTCGTCGGGCCGGGGCGCGCGGCCGAGGATCGCATTGCGATGTGGGAAGCGGCCGAAGCGGGCGATGACGTCGCGATGTTTCCTGGCATAGCCCAGGTATTTGGCGTCGCCGAGCGCCGTCACCAGCAAGACGCCGCGGTCCTGCTCAGCCAGGTCTTCGCTGTGCTGGAACGGCATGTAGAGAAATATGCGTTCCTGGGTCTCGACCTGCTCGTCGAAACCCTTGTCGACCGCCGCCTTGGCGATGGCCAGAGCGAGATGGTCGGTCGAATATTGGTCGGCGTGGCCGCGAAACATGTTGCGCGGGAACTGGTCGAACAGGATCACCGCCGCGAGCGCGGTCAGCGGATCGTCGAGGAAGGATTCGACCGGCATCTCGCGCTTCTCGGCCCAGAGCTTCAGGAACTGCTGGCGGATTCGGTGGTCGAGCTCGGGCCCGCCGTTCCACCAATCGTCATAGCCCAAGGAAAACCAGAATTTGAGGACCTCGGCGCCCCGATCGGCGCTCACGCCGCCGTGCCTCCAACGGTCAGCCCGTCGATCAGCAGCGTTGGCTGACCGACGCCGGCAGGAACGCTCTGGCCGCCCTTGCCGCAGACTCCGATGCCCTCGTCGAGCTCGAGGTCGTTGCCGATCCCGCTGACCTTGGTCAGCACGGTCGGCCCGTCACCGATCAGGGTCGCGCCCTTGACCGGTTCGGCGATCTTGCCGCCGCGGATGCGATAGGCTTCCGTGCAGCCGAAGACGAACTTGCCGCTGGTGATGTCGACCTGCCCGCCGCCGAAGCTCTTGGCGTAAATGCCGTCCTTCACCCGGCCGATCAGCTCATTGGGGTCGTCCTTGCCCGCCAGCATGAAGGTGTTGGTCATGCGCGGCATCGGGGAATGGGCGAAGCTTTCGCGGCGCCCGTTGCCGGTCGGCGCCATGCCCATCAGCCGCGCGTTCAGCCGGTCCTGCAAATAGCCCTTGAGGATGCCGTCCTCGATCAGCACCGTCCGGCTGGTCGGCGTCCCTTCGTCGTCGATGGTCAGCGATCCACGCCGCTGAAGCATCGCGCCATCGTCGATCACGGTCACGCCGGGATTGGCGACACGCTCGCCGATCCGGCCCGAGAAAGCCGACGTGCCCTTGCGGTTGAAATCGCCTTCGAGTCCGTGGCCGACCGCTTCGTGCAACAGCACGCCGGCCCAGCCATTGCCCATCACCACCGGCATTTCACCGGCCGGAGCAGCAACCGAATCGAGGTTCACCAGCGCCTGGGCGAGCGCCAGGTCGATGGCCCGGTTCCAGCGCGCTTCCTCGAACAGCTCGCCATAGAGATGGCGGCCGCCGATGCCGTGATAGCCGGTCTCGCGCCGGCCATTGCGCTCGGCGACAATCTGCACGCCGAGCCTGACCAGCGGCCGGACATCGGAGGCGACGAAGCCGTCGGCGCGGACGATGTCGATGACGCTCCAGCTGGCCGCAAGGCTGACGCTGGCCTGGACGACGCGCGGATCGCGACCGCGGGCCGCGGCGTCGATCTTTTCGCACAGCGCGACCTTGTCGGCGAAGGGCACCAGCGCAAGCGGATCGTCGGCGCCGTACATCGCCTGGTTGGTCCGCTGAGGCGGCGGCGCCGCCGGGCCCTTGGCGGGGTCGAGCAATCTGAGTGTCGCCGCAGCGCGCTCGATCGCCGCTTCGCTAATCTCATTGGCGTGGGCGAAAGCGGTGGTTTCGCCGCTGACCCCGCGCAGGCCAAAGCCCGAGCTGCTGTGATAATCGGCGGTCTTCAACCGGCCGTCGTCGAAGCCGAAAGCCTCGCTCGCTGCATATTGGAGGTAGAGCTCGCCGTCGTCGTGGGCGCCCAGGTGGCGGGCGGCCAGTCGGCGCGCGCCGTCGGGATCGAGGCTCCGATAGAGGAAGCGGCGCGGATCCGGACCGGTCATTCCGGCTGCGTGTCCGCGGGTCCCCCGATGAACACGAAACGGCGGTCGCAATAGCCGCACTCGACGAAGCCCAACTCCTCGTCGATCCTCAGGAAGACGCGCGGATGGCCAAGCTCGGGCGTGACTTCGCCCGATCCGTCGCAGGCGACCTGGATTTTGTCGACGCGGATGACTTCGGGGGGCGGAATCGCGGCCATGGGTCGCGAAGTAGCGACCGCCCCGCCCCGGTTCAATGCGGGTCTTGTCTTATTGGTAC
The DNA here is from genome assembly GCA_040389765.1 of Pseudomonadota bacterium. GTDB lineage: Bacteria > Pseudomonadota > Alphaproteobacteria > Sphingomonadales > Sphingomonadaceae > Sphingomicrobium. The sequence continues at coordinate 25,536 of JAZJZO010000004.1, forward strand.
CAGGCGGTGACGTCGAAGGTGGCGGTGTAGACGCCTTCGGGCTGGTCGGCGTTGATCATCAGGCTGCCGCCAATGCCGACGAAAAAGGTGCGCGCGACCGGGTCGATGGTCCGCACCGCCGACCCATCGAGGGTCAGCCCGAGCACCGTGATCTTGTCATTGGCCGCACTGACCAGCTCGGCCGGCGGGTTCAGCGTAATGATGACCTGCTGGTTGGCCGTTCCCGCGCCGGCGAAATAGGCGCGCTTGCCGGCGTCGCTGGGAACGCCGGTGACGCCGCCCGAGAAGCTCCGCGCGCTGCTCGTCGCATTGAGCGTGACTGAACCCGAAATGGGCGAAGGCACAATGCCACCGAAGTCGAGGTCGTCGACCTTGACCAGACTCAGCGGGACAAGGAGCAGCGCCTTGCCATTGGCGCTCGCGGACGGCGCTGCCGCAGCGGCGGGCGTTGCCCCCAAGGCTGCGAGTGCCGCAGCTGCCGGGCCGATGACTGACAGGTAACGCATGGTCGACAATCCCCACTCGATTCGATGCGGGGATTATGCGGGCCGGCCATGACCGCCGATTGAAAGGAGAAGGTTGCCAGGAATTTACCGCTGCGCAGTAACCGTAAATCGACATTCAGGGGTATTGGACGGTGACCTGGAAGGTGCCGACATAAGTGCCTTCGGCCTGGGTCGCGGCGACGTTCAAGGTGCCGCCGACACGGAAGGTGAAGAAGGTCTGGGCGGCGATGGTTCGCTTGTTCTGGCCCTGCAGCGTGAATTTCGAAACCGTGACCGTCTCGGTGCCGCCCACGCGGGTCAGCACCGCCGGCTGGTTCGGGACGCGAATGTTGACCACCGCCGAGCTTTGCGCCGACCCGCCGAATTCGGCCGAATGCGGAGTGCCCCCCATGGCGAGGACGCCTCCAGTGGTGGTCAGGATATCGGCATTGGGCTCAAGCACGGCAGTGCCCACCGCAGTCCGCGACAAGGCGCCAAAATCCATGTCCTTGAGCTTGGTGACGGTAACTGCCCGAAGGACCGTGGCCTTGGGATTTGCGACCGCGGTCTTCGGCGCCGCCCCGGCATGCGCGGCCGGCGCCGCCAGCGCGAGTGCGCCGACGGCCGGAATCCACAAGGATCGACGCCCAAACATGGTCCCGGCTGATAGAGGGTTAACGTCAAGGTCATTCTACCGGTTAGGGTAAACGGCGCATTTACCTCAAATGCTTGTCGCCCAAGCGCCCCGCTCCTATGCGCCGAAGGCCCATGACCGACGCCGCAATCCGCATCGAATCGCTCTCGAAAACCTACGCCGGCGGCAAGAAGGCCCTGAACGACGTCAGCTTCGACGTGCCGCGCGGCCAGATTTTCGGGCTGCTTGGGCCCAATGGCGCAGGCAAATCGACCCTGATCAACATCCTTGCCGGGCTGGTTATGAAGACCAGCGGCAACGTCACCATCTGGGGCTTCGACATCGACGAGCACCCGCGCAATTCCAAGCGCGCGATCGGCGTCGTGCCGCAGGAAATCATCTTCGATCCCTTCTTCACGCCGCGCGAGACGCTCGAGATCCAGGCCGGGCTCTACGGCGTTCCCGCAAGGGAGCGGCAGAGCGATGCCTTGCTTGCGGCGATGCATTTGACGGACAAGGCCAATGCCTACGCCCGGACCCTGTCGGGCGGGATGAAGCGCCGGCTGCTGGTCGCCAAGGCGATGGTCCATTCGCCGCCGATCCTGGTCCTCGACGAGCCCACCGCTGGCGTCGACGTCGAGCTTCGCCGCCAGCTGTGGGACTATGTCCGCCAGCTCCATGCAACCGGCGTCACAATCGTCCTGACGACGCATTATCTCGAAGAAGCCGAGCAGCTCTGCGACCGGATCGCCATCATCCATCACGGCCGGGTGATCGCCAATGAACCGACGCGGCAGCTGGTGTCGCGGGCGCAGGAAAAGTCAGTCGTCGTCACCTTCGACCGCGATATCCTCGCTGTTCCGACCGATCGCTGCTTCGAAGATATCACCCTGATCGACGAGCGCACGCTCGAGATCAAATATCGCAAGGACGAGGTGAACGCCGGGCAGGTCCTGGCGGAGCTTACCGAAGACGGTCTCAACATCCTCGATGTGACCACGCGCGATCCCGACCTTGAAGATGTGTTCCTGAGCCTGGTCTCAGCCGACCGGGATCCGGCGTGACCATCAAGGCCGACGTCCTCATCGTCGGCTCGGGCGCGGCAGGGCTGACCGCGGCGCTCAACCTTGCCGAAAAATACAAGGTGGCGGTCATCGCCAAGGGCGCGCTCGGCGACAGCGCGACCGGCCGCGCCCAGGGCGGCATCGCCGCCGTGCTGGAGGAAGGCGACAGCTTCGACGCCCATGTCGAGGACACGATGATCGCCGGCGCCGGCCTCAACGACCGCAAGGTGGTGGAGCATGTCGTCGGGGCGGCGCCGCGGGCGATCCAGCATCTGATCGAGCTCGGCGTGCCTTTTGCCAGCGAGAACGGAGCGCTGCACCTGACCCGCGAAGGCGGGCACAGCCACCGCCGCATCGTCCATGTCGCCGACGCAACCGGCTATGCGATCCAGCAGGCGCTGGAGACGGCGGCGGCGAAGAACCCCAACATCACGCTGGTGCCCGACATGGTCGCGGTCGACCTCGCAACCGGGCGCCATGCAAGCCAATTTTCGACCAGCGGTGCGGTCCACGGGCTTTACGCCTGGAACCGGAAGACGAAGCGGGTCGAGACCCTGACCGGGCGGGCCACAATCCTCGCCACCGGCGGCGCCGGCCGCGCTTACCTTTATTCGACCGCGCCGCGCGGGGCGACCGGCGACGGAATCGCCATGGCCTGGCGCGCGGGCTGCCGCGTCTCGAACATGGAATTCATGCAATTCCACCCGACCTGCCTCTACAATCTGCAGGTCAAGAACTTCCTGATCACCGAGGCGGTTCGCGGCGAAGGCGGACATCTGAAGTTGCCGCCCGGCGTCAAGGGCGGGGGAACGCGTTTCATGCCCCGCTTCGACGAGCGCTCCGAGCTGGCGCCGCGCGATATCGTCGCCAGGGCCATCGACCATGAGATCAAGCGCCTCGGCCTCGATTACGTCCACCTCGACATTTCGCACCGCGACGAGGATTTCGTCCGCGCGCATTTCCCGAACATCTACGAGAAACTCATCGGGCTCGGCATCGACATCACCAAGGAGCCGATCCCGGTGGTTCCGGCGCAGCATTACACTTGCGGCGGCGTCGTCGTGGACCGCGACGGGCGGACCGACGCGCAAGGGCTCTATGCCGCCGGCGAAGTCACCCAGTCGGGGCTCCACGGGGCCAACCGCCTCGCTTCGAACAGCCTGCTGGAATGCCTCGTCTTCGGCGAAGCGGCCGCCAAGCATATTGCGGCGAATTGGGACGGCCTGCCCGACGTGCCGGAAATCCGGCCGTGGGACGAAAGCCGGGTGACTGACAGCGACGAGGAAGTCGTCATCGCCCAGACCTGGGGCGAGATCCGCCGCTTCATGTGGAATTATGTCGGCATCGTCCGCACGACCAAGCGCCTCGAACGCGCCAAGCACCGGATCGACATGCTGCGGCGCGAGGTCACCGATTATTACGGCCATTTCCGGGTCACGCCCGACCTGATCGAGCTTCGCAACCTGGTCGAGGTCGCGGACCTGATCATCCGTTCCGCGCTCAGCCGGCACGAAAGCCGCGGGCTTCATTACACGCTCGATTATCCGGAGACCCTGGCCAAGGCCGTCGACACGGTGCTGGTGCCTTAGCGGGCGCAAAAAGGGGAAGTGACTATGCCGATCGAGATCAAGATCCTCGCGCTTGGCGCGCTGCTGCTGTTCGTCCATGTCTTCGCCGCGACGCGCTTCAAGACCGCCCAATATGGCCGCAAGTGGAACGTCGGCGCGCGGGACGAGGCGCTGCCGCCGGCCAATGAAATGACCGGGCGGCTGATGCGGGCCCAGGCCAATTTCCAGGAGACGTTCCCGATCGCCATCGTCGCGCTGCTTGGCGTGGTGCTGGCCTATAAGGCCAATGCGACGACCGCGCTCGGCGGCTGGATCTGGCTCGGTGCGCGCGTCGTCTATTTGCCGCTCTATGCCGCCGGCGTGCGAGTCGTCCGGACTATCGTCTGGACAATCAGCATGATCGGCCTGGCGATGGTGCTGTGGCCACTGCTCCTAGGTTAGTCACCAGTCCGGCCACCGCCGTGCGCGGAGCTACCAGGCGCGGCAAGTCCCCGAGGTGTGGAGATTACCTTCGGAGGTGGAGTAGTAATAGGCGTTCGTCGCGAAATCGTAGCTGAAGTCGAACGTTTCCCCGTCGTAGGCATCGAATTTCGACCCTATGAACTTGCAGGTCGTTCCCGGCTCTTCGCACCATTGCCTGGAACCCCGTCGGAAACGCGAAACGTGCCCGACCCGACGATAAAGACTCGCGTCTGTTTCGAGCCGTTGATCGTGCACAAGAGTGTGCTGAGAGTGGGAGGCCCAAAGAACTGCGCAACACGCTGGGCCGACATGCCGGCCAGAGCGAGACCCAGTGCCAAAGAGCGGCTTTTCATGTGCCCTCCATCGGTCTGTGCCGCGCGAGCGGCACCGCGTTCTTGTATCACAGTTCGCCATGGAAGGCCGAAGACGGGTCGGCGGGGACCGGGTTTCCTTGTTGGCGGGATTCCCGCTTTCGCGGGAACGACGATAAGTGTCGGCAATGCCGGCAATGGGTCGAAAGCTGACATAACCACGCCCAAATAGCACTTGCCTTTAATCCCACAGCCACCCTGCTAAACCCGGCCCTTCATGCCTGAAACCGACACGACCGAACCACCCGCGACCGAGGCTTCCAAGGCGCAGACGACGCCCCACCTCTATCTCGTCGACGGTTCGAGCTACATCTTCCGCGCCTATCACCGGCTGCCGCCGCTGACGAACCGGCACGGCCAGCCGGCGGGCGCGGTCTATGGCTACACGACCATGTTGTGGAAGCTCGCCGGCGATTTGAGCCGCGGTGCCAGGCAGGACGGCGGGCCGACGCACATGGCCGTCATTCTCGATGCGTCGGAGCATACATTCCGGAACGAGATGTACGGCGAATACAAGGCGCACCGCCCGCCGCCCCCCGAGGATTTGGTCCCGCAATTCCCGCTGATCCGCACCGCGACGCGCGCCTTTTCGATCCCCTGCATCGAGGAAGCCGGGCTGGAAGCCGACGACATCATCGCCTGCTATGTCACCGCCGCGATCAAGGCCGGGTGGAAGGTGACGATCGTCAGCTCCGACAAGGATCTGATGCAGCTGATCGACGAGGAAGCCGGCGTCGACATGCTCGACACGATGAACGACCGGCGGATCGGCCGCGCGGAAGTGCTCGAGAAGTTCGGCGTCCCGCCCGAGAAGGTCGGCGACGTACTCGCGCTAATGGGCGACAGCGTCGACAATGTGCCGGGCGTGCCAGGGATCGGCCCCAAGACAGCAAGCCAGCTGATCCAGCAGTTCGGCGACCTGGAAACGGTGCTGGCCTCGACCGACCAGATCACCAAGCCCAAGCTCAAGCAGTCGCTGATCGACCATGCCGAGAATGCGCGATTGTCGCGCGAGCTGGTGCGCCTGGTGTGCGATTCGGTGCTTCCCGAGCCGCTCGACGCGTTGGCGCTGAAGGGCATCCCGCCCGAGCCCTTGCGCGAGTTCCTGGCCGACCAGGGCTTCAAGACCCTGCTCGGCCGGCTCGAAAGCGGCGGCAGCGTTCCGACGCCTAGGAGCAGCAGCGGCGCCGGCTTCAACAACGTCATGGCGTCACTCGACAAGAAGCCCGCGTCCGAACCGCAGCCGCCCGAGCAGATCGAGATCGACCGCTCGAAATATGAGACGGTGACCGACGAAGCGGTGCTCGACCGCTGGATCGCGGAGGCGCGGGCGCAAGGCCATGTCGCGCTCGACACCGAAACCGACTGCATCGACTGCATCATCGCCAAGCTCGCGGGCGTCAGCTTGGCGACCGCGCCCAACCGCGCCTGCTATATCCCCGTCGGCCACAGCGGCGGCGATCTTTATTCGGAGGCGCCCAACCAGCTGCCGCTCGAGGTGGTGCTCGGCAAGCTGAAGCCGCTGCTCGAAGACCCGGCGGTGCTGAAGATCGGGCACAACCTCAAGTATGACTGGGTGATGTTCGACAAGGCGGGGATCAACGTCGCGCCGGTCGACGACACGATGGTCATGAGCTTCGACTTGGATGCCGGGCGGAGCTTCGGCCACGGGCTGGAGGAGCTGGCCAAGCTCCACTTCGATCACGAATGCATCCCCTTCAAGCAATTGTGCGGGACGGGTTCCAAGCAAATCACCTTCGACAAGGTGCCGCTCGGGCCGGCGACCGAATATGCCGGCGAGGATGCCGACATCGCGCTGCGTCTGTGGCTGCGGCTGAAGCCGCGGCTTGCGGCGGAGAATGTCGCCCGCGTCTATGAGCGGGTCGACAGGCCGCTGGTGCCGGTGCTGGCGCGGATGGAGCAGCGCGGGATCAAGGTCGACCGCGATTATCTGGCGAAGCTCAGCCGCGAGTTCGCCGAGGAGATCGCCAGGCTCGAGGAGCGGATCTACGCCGCCGCGTGCGGGCCCTTCACCATCGGCTCGCCGCAGCAGCTGGGCGAAGTGCTTTACGGCCGGCTTGGGCTGAAGGGCGGCCGCAAGGGCAAGAGCGGCCAATATTCGACCGACGTCAACGAGCTCGAACGGCTTGCCGGCGAGGGAGTCGAATGCGCCACGCTGGTGCTCGAATGGCGCCAGCTGACCAAGCTCAAGTCAACCTACACCGACGCGCTGCAGGCGCAGATCAACCCGGCGACGGGGCGGGTCCACACCAGCTTCTCGCTGACCGGGGCGCAGACCGGGCGGCTGAGCTCGAACGACCCGAACCTGCAGAACATCCCGATCCGGACCGAGATCGGGCGGAAGATCCGCGACGCCTTCGTCGCCGAGCCGGGGCACAAGCTGCTGAGCGCCGATTATAGCCAGATCGAGCTTCGGCTGGCCGCGCAAATGGCCGACGTCCCGCAATTGAAGGAGGCATTCAACGCCGGCCAGGACGTCCACGCCATTACGGCGGAAGAGGTGTTCGGGACGGTCGACCGCGACACCCGCAACAAGGCCAAGACGATCAACTTCGCCATCCTCTACGGCGTTTCGTCATGGGGCCTGGCGTCGCGGATGGGCCTGCCCAGAGACGAGGGCAAAGCGATCATCGAGCGCTACTTCGAGCGCTTCCCGGGCATCCGCGCCTACATTCACGCCACCCTGGGGTTTGTCCGCGAGCATGGCTTCACGACGACGCTGTTCGGGCGGAAGACCCATTTCGAGCCGAACATCCGTTCGCCCAACCAAGCGATCCGCGGCGGCGCCGAGCGGGCCGCGATCAACGCCCCGATCCAGGGCACCAGCGCGGACCTCATCAAGCGCGCCATGGCGCGGATGGACGACGCCCTGGCCGACGCCGGCCTCGATGGCGTTAAGATGCTTCTCCAGGTCCATGACGAGCTGGTGTTCGAAGTGCCCAACGGCCAGGAGGAAGCGGCAGCGGCGGTGATCCGCAAGGTCATGGGCGAGGCCGCCGAGCCGGCGCTGAAGCTCGACATCCCGCTCGACGTCGAGGTCGGCTGGGGCGCGCACTGGGGCGAGGCGCATTGACCAAGCGCAAGGCCAAAGGGGCGACGGCGACCCCCGACGCCGACATGGCGACCCTCGCCCGCGGTGGGCGGCTCAACGTCTTCGGTTTCGTGCTGCGCCTCGCGGGAATGGTGCCGTTCCTGTTCATCGCCGGGCGGATCTACGGTCCGGCCGCGCTCGGCCGCTTCGCTTATGCGGTGCTGGCAGTCGAGTTCGGCGCGCAGCTTGCGTCGCTGGGCCTTCGCCGCGGCCTCGCCCAGCTGCTCGCCGAAGCCAAGAAGCCGCAGGCCTGCGTCGTCGCCGATGCCTTGCTGGTCGCAGCGATCGGCTCCGCGGTCGGCATGGCGATCCTGCTCGTCTTCCCCAAGGCGATGTACCCGACGACCCAGATTACAGGCATGGATCATTTGCTCGCGATCACCGTCCTCGCCATCGCCTGGACCGACATCGCCCTCGCCGCGCTGGCTTACCAGCATGACGTCGCTTCGACGGTCCGGGCGCGCTCGGTCGTGCAGCCCTGGATCATCACCATCGTCGCGTTCGGCTGGTCCTACGTCTCGCTTCGTGACGGACTGATCGTTGCCTATGTCTGCTCGATGGTCGCGGCCTTGCTCGCGTCGCTGATCCCTCTCGTCCGCTGCTACGGTATTCCGCACGGCTGGAAGCCGGACCTGCCGCACGCGGGCGGCACCGCTCTCCGCAACGTACCCGTGGCGGCAGCCGACGCCGTCGAATGGGCATCGCGACGGATCGACCTTGCGGTGCTCGGCGCCTTCATGCCCGCTTATTTCGTCGGCATTTATTATGCCGCCCAGCAGGTCGCGACGCTTCCAGCGAAGCTCAAGTCGAGTTTCGAACCCGTGCTTGGCCCGGCGATCACGCGCCGGCTCGCAGTCAACGATCGCGCAGGCATCGCCAAGCAGGTGCGCCAGGTCACCTATTGGATTATCGCCGCGCAGATCGGGATCGCCTTGTCGCTCGGCATCCCGGGCCGCGCCGTAATGGCCCTGGTCGGGTCCGGCTTCACCGGGGGCACCGCGACCCTCGGCTTCCTGCTAGCGGCCGAAGTCATCGCATCGGTGGCCGTGGTCAGCGAGGCCGCGCTGATCTTCGTCGCACGCACCCGGAACATGGTCATCAGCATCATCATGCTGGCGATCGAGGCGGGCCTGGCCGTCGCCTTGATCCTGATCATGAAGGACCGCGGGCTGCCGCCAAGCTTCCAGGCGACCGGGCCGGCCATCGGCCTCTGCGTGGCCCTCGGCTTTGCCTCGATTGCCAAGTCGCGGCTGTTGAGCCGCGAGCTCGGCGCGCCGGTCTCCGGCTGGCGGTGGGACCTGGTCTGGGCGACTGCGGCAGGCGCCGTGGTCGGTGCGGGCGTGCGCTATCTGCTGCCGCAGGAACTGCACCTCGCAGTCGGCATTCCCGCCATCCTCGCCGCCTTCGGCGCCGTTCTCTGGACCAAGGGCTTCACCTCAGAAGACCGGGCGCTGTTCCGGATGCGCAAGCAGGATGTGAAGGATCTACGCGAGGCCGAAGAAGAGGCCTTGGCGCGCGACCAAGTGGAGACCGACGTCGTCTGAGGCGAAGACGGGCGCGAAGTAAATTCGCGCCGTCAGTCCTGACCGCTACGCGGCAGGCTGGCCGATAGCTTACGGTTCTCTTCGCGCTGCTCCGGCGCCGCTTCGCGTCGGCGTCGCTACGCTCGGGCCTTCAGTGGCGGAAGTGGCGCATTCCGGTGAACAGCATCGCCAGCCCGGCCTCGTTGGCGGCGGCAATCACCTCATCGTCGCGGATCGATCCGCCCGGTTGGATGACCGCGGTCGCGCCGGCTTCGGCGGCGGCCAATAGGCCGTCGGCGAAGGGGAAGAAGGCGTCGGAGGCAACCGCCGAGCCGACCGTGCGCGGTTCGGCCCAGCCGTGCGTCTCGGCCGCTTCGCGCGCCTTGGCGGCGGCGATCCGCGCGCTGTCGCGGCGGTTCATCTGGCCAGCGCCGATCCCCGCCGTTGCGCCGTCCTTGGCATAGACGATGGCGTTCGACTTGACGTGCTTGGCGACGGTCCAGGCAAACAGGCAATCCTTGAGCTCCTGCTCGGTCGGTTGCCGCCGGGTCACGCACTTCAGCTGTTCGCGGGTGATGGTCCCGTTGTCGCGGTCCTGGACCAGGATGCCACCCGCTATCACCGCCACGGTCTGACCGCTGCGAGCGGGGTCGGGAAGATCGCCGGTCAGCAGAAGCCGCAGGTTCTTCTTCTTGGCGAAGATCGCCCTGGCCGCGTCGTCGGCGTCAGGCGCGACGACGACTTCGGTGAAGATCTGGGCGATGGCCTCGGCGGTTGAAGCGTCGAGCACCCGGTTGGCGGCGACGATCCCGCCGAACGCCGAGACGCTGTCGCACGCCAGCGCCTCGTTCCACGCTTCAAGCAGCGACTCGCGCGTCGCCACGCCGCAGGGATTGGCGTGCTTGACGATGACGATGGTCGGCGGCCCCTCGCGGAACTCGGCGGCGAGCTCAAGCGCGGCATTGGCGTCGTTGAGATTGTTGAAGCTGAGCTCCTTGCCCTGCACCTGTTCGGCCTGGGCAATCCCGTGCGCGTGCGGCCCGAGGGGTACGTAGAGCGCGGCCTGCTGGTGCGGGTTCTCGCCATAACGAAGTGGCATCTTGAGCTTGCTGGCGCGGGTCGCGGTCGGCGGGAAGTGCTGCTTCTGGTCGGTGAAGGCAAACCATTGCGAAATGGTCGAGTCGTAAGCAGCCGTCAGCGCATAGGCCTTGGCCGCCAGCTTCTTGCGGAACTCGAGCGAGGTTGCCCCGCCCTGCGCGTCGAGCTCGGCCAGCAGCTCGGCATAATCGGCGGGGTCGGTGACGATCGCCACATGGGCGTGGTTCTTCGCGGCCGAGCGAACCATCGACGGACCGCCGATGTCGATATTCTCGATGATCGTGTCGCGGTCGGCGCCGCTCATCACCGTGTTGAGGAACGGGTAGAGGTTGACGACGACGAGATCGATCGGGGCGATGTCGTGCTCGGCCATCGCCGCCGCATGCTCGGGATTGTCGCGCACGCCGAGCAGGCCTCCGTGGACCTTGGGATGAAGCGTCTTCACCCGCCCGTCCATCATTTCCGGAAAGCTGGTAAGTTCACTAATGTCACACACTGCGGCGCCGTTTTCGCGAAGTTTAGCCGCAGTGCCGCCGGTCGAGACCAGCTCGACGCCGTGGCGCGCCAGGCCCGCCGCCAGCTCGGCAAGGCCGCTCTTGTCGGAAAGGGAAATGAGAGCCCGTTTGACCGGGACGAGGTGAGTCATCGCGTTCCTTTTTCGCTTAGCTTGTGCGCCGAAACTGCCAGCCGATTTCGCCGCCCAATGCCGAAACTTCGCCCAATATGGCAAGCTGGATTGTCCGCTGCGGTCGGCCCCGGCCGTCGATCCACAAACTTTCCTCGATCGTCAGATTGGCGCCGCGGCAACGGAAGTTCCAAGGCGGCGCGGCCTTCGAACGAAGGATCGCGCCCATGCCGTCGGCGGTCAGTGTCGCTTCGACCCCGGGTGCGAGGTGGAAGCGGACGGCATAGGCCGCAGAGTCGCGAATCTTCTTTCGGCCTTTGGGCTGGAGCTGGTCGGCGCCGCGCAACTCCTTGCCGTCATTGCCAAGCATCACGCTGCGTTTGTGGATCATGCCGAAGACGCGGACGTAGCCATCGTGCGAGGCGGTGATGCGGCTGGCGTCATTATCCTCGCTGCGCTCGATCGACACGTCCTCGACCCCTTTGCCGAGCGAGCCGTCGGGCGAAATGTTAGTCGAGTTGGTGTCGGCGAGAGTGAGCGTGCTGTGCGCCGCGGTGGTGCGAAGCCCGACGACGAGCTCGTTGGGAAGATCCGTCGGAAGAAAGCCGGGGCCGCCGCAATTGACCACCAGCCGCTGCGGCCCGTCCGATAGCTCTAGCGCCAGCGTCGAGGCCGAGCCCCGGCTCGCGACCTTCTGCGCCGGTGGCGGGGCGGCATCAAGTACCAGCACCGTGCCGAGTGCGGACAGGCGCTGGTAGCCCCAGCCCCGCGCCTGGCGCAGCGGCCGGGTGCGCATGCCGCAGCCTTCGATCAGCGCCGACAGCCGCGCCGCCTCGCCGGGGCCGCAGCCCTGCCAGCTCGACAAGGCGCTGTCGCCCATCGTGACGCCATGAAGCGCCGCGAGCGAGGCGGTAGCCGCAGCCTCGATGCCGTCGGGAACGATCGCCTTGGCCGCCTGGTAACAGGCGCGAAGCAGGCCGAGACGGTCGACCAGCAGGACCTGCTCGAAGGGCGAGCGGCTGACGAGGCCGCCATCGTCGAACTGTGCCGCGGCCAGCGCTCGCGCCAGCCCCGCTTCGCCGCGCGCGACCCGCGAAAGCCCGCCCTGAACCAACAGCCCGGCAGCAACGATTCCGCTCCAGGCGGTAACTCGCGCCAGGCCAACGGGGGCCTTGTCGGCGGTGCCGTCGAGATGGCGAGCGCCTCGGGCCAGCGTGTTGAGCAAGGCGGTTCGATAGCCGCTGTCCGCGCTCGACAGGATGTAAGGCGCGTAGGCCGTCCAGTAGAGGATTCGCTCGCCCCACAGCTCCGGCGCCCAGGCTTCGTCGACCCGCGAGCCGTGGGCCAGGAGCCAGCGCCCGACCACCGCCTCGGCGAGCCGGGCGCCCTTTTCGCGAGCGGCGGCGGCGGCGAGGTCGCGCAGCCAGGAGAAGCCCTGGAGCTGGACCGCGAGCGGACCCGTTGCGCCGACCTTGACGAAATCGAGCTCGGCCAGCGGCAGCGTTTCCGAACCGACGGTGAAGCGGCCGGCGAGCAAAGCGTCGCCACGCTGGCGGTCGCCGTGGACATGGTCGCGCGGCACGGCCGACAGCTTCAGCGGCTGGCGCGATTTCCGAAGCCGGGAGAGAAGGGAGCCGCGCGCAAGCTTGCGGACGATGTCACGCTCGGCGGCCGAGCCGTCGCTGCTCATCCCCCGCGCAGCGCCCGGATGTTGGCGGCATATTGGTCCGGCCCGCCGCGGAACGCCGCGGTCCCGGCGACCAGCACATTGGCGCCGGCCGCCACCGCCTGGCGCGCGGTATCCGGATCGATGCCGCCGTCGACCTCGATCAGCACGCTGAGGTTTTCCTTGGCGACGCGGTTGGCGATCGCCTCGATCTTCTTGAGCTGGCTTGAAATGAACTTCTGGCCGCCGAAGCCCGGATTGACGCTCATCACCAGGACGAGGTCGATCTCTTCGAGGACGTAATCGAGCGCCTTGGCCGGGGTCCCCGGATTGAGCGACACTCCCGCCTTCTTGCCGAGCGCCTTCACTCGCTGGACGGTGCGATGGAGATGCGGACCGGCCTCAGGATGGACGGTAATGATGTCGGCGCCAGCTTCGGCAAAGGCGTCGAGGAAGTTGTCGACCGGCGAGATCATCAGATGGACGTCGAACGGCTTGGTGGTGTGCGGGCGAAGCGCCTTCACTACGCCCGGGCCGATGGTGATGTTGGGGACGAAATGGCCGTCCATGACGTCAACGTGAATCCAGTCGGCGCCGGCTTCGTCGATCGCGCGCACTTCCTCGCCGAGCCTGGCGAAGTCTGCGGAGAGGATCGAAGGCGAAATCACGGGAGCGGCCATGGAGCCGATTAGACGGGATTAACCGGTGTGGACAAGCCGCGCCATGAAGAAGCCGTCGAGCCCGCCCTGCTCTTCGAGCAGACCGGGAAGAATGCGAACCCAGCCTTCGGGCGATGGCGTCACGAAGGCGGGAAGCTCACCCGATTCGATGCGGAAGGCCGGATGATTGCCGAGGAAATCGCCAACCGCGCCTTCGCCTTCCTCAGGCTCAAGCGAGCAGACCGAATAAACGAGACTTCCGCCGGGCTTGAGCCATTGGGCGGCGCGGCCGAGCAAGTGCCGCTGTAACTCCGCGGATTGGGCGATGACGCTTGGCCGGGCGCGATAGAGCACTTCCGGATGCCGGCGGAAGGTTCCGGTCGCGGAGCAGGGCGCGTCGAGGAGGATGGCGTCGAAGGTCCGGCCCGGGCTCCAGTCGAGGGCATCGGCCGTGACCAGCTCGGCGGACAAGTGCGTGCGCTCCAGATTCTCGCGCAGTCGTTCCAGACGACTCTCCGACGCATCGACGGAAGTGACGTCATGACCCGCCGCGGCGAGCTGCATCGTCTTGCCCCCCGGCGCCGCGCACAGGTCGAGCACGCCTTTGGCTTCGATCGGGATGAGACGGGCGGGAAGCGACGCGGACAGGTCCTGCACCCACCAGCGGCCTTCGCCGAAACCGGCGATTTCCGTCACCGACGCGCTGTCGATGCGCACATGCCGCGGCGCCAGCGAGGCGCCGGCGAAGGCCTGGGCTTCGGAATCGTCGGCGAAGCTGAGGTCGAGCGGGGGACGATGGGCGATCTGACGCCGGGCCGCCCCCACGACCTCCTCGCCCCAGGCAGCGCTCCAGCGCTGCTCGACCTCGGGCGGCAGGTGGGGCGCATCCACCGGCGGCAGCCCTCGACGGAGCAGGGTGCCGAGCACGCCATGAACCAGCCGGCGGGGGCCGCCGTCGACGAGCGGCAGCGCGGTCGCGACCACGGCATGATCGGGCGTGCCGAGGCCAACCTTCTGGGCAAGTGCGAGGCGAAGCACGAGGCGCGCCTTCGAATCGTCGGGCAGGCGCTGGCGCGTGGCACCGTCGATCAGCGCATCGAGGTCGGGGATTCGGCGCAAAGTCTCGCCGGCGATGGCCAGCGCCAGCGCATGGTCGTTTGGCGCAAGGCCCCGTACGGCCGCGCCGGCGGCATCGAGCGTGCGACCCTGCCGAAGCACCGAGTCGAGGATCTGCAGCGCCGCACGGCGGGCGGGCAGACCCTCAACGCTTGGCATGATCGCTCCCGATGCTCATGTTGACGTCATGAAACGCCCCAAACACCTCGATCCGCCGGCACATCTCAGCCCGTCCCCGCCGCTGCCGGAGCCCGACAAGGCCGACCAATCGCTGCCTCCGGCGGGTGAGGAGGAACGGCTCGACCCGACCCGCTACGGCGACTGGGAGAAGAAGGGGATCGCGGTCGATTTCTGAGCGAGTTGCTGCCCCGTAGCGCTCACGTTGAGCGTGTCGAAACGCGAGCGCTCGCCCTTCGGCGAGCTCAGGGTGAGCGCAAAGGATCAAACCGCCTCGGCGCGCGGGGGACGCGACAGCAAAGCTTCGAGCACTTCGCCGACTTCGGCACGCCCGGCGATCAAAGCATCGACCGCATCGACGATTGGCATGTCGACGTCCTTCTCGCGTGCCAGGCGGGCCAGCACCGGCGCCGTGAAAGCACCTTCGGCGACGGTACGCCGGTCGCTGAGCAGTTCAGCCGCGGAACGCCCTTCGCCGATCCCCTTGCCCAGCGAAAAATTGCGCGAGCTGGTCGACGAACAGGTGAGGACGAGGTCGCCGAGGCCCGACAACCCCGCCAGCGTCTCACGCCGCGCCCCGCAAGCCAGGCCGAAGCGCGTCATTTCGGCAAAGCCGCGCGCGATGAGCGCCGCGCGGGCGTTGTGGCCGAGCCCTTTACCTTCAACCACGCCGCAAGCGATCGCGAGCACGTTCTTGACCGCGCCGCCGATCTCCGCCCCCGTGACGTCGTCGGAGACATAGATGCGGAAGGTCGGCAGGGCGATTCGTTCGCGCAGCGCATCCGCCAGTGCCGGGTCCTCGGCCGCCAGCGTAACGGCGGTGGGCATTCCCTTCGCCACCTCATGCGCAAACGTCGGACCCGACAGCACTGCGACCTGCGCCGCCGGGCAGGCACTCCGCGCAACATGATTGAGCAGGGCGCCGCTCTTTTCCTCGATCCCCTTGGCGCAAAGCAAAAGCGGCTTGTCCCAGCCGGCCATGCCTTCGAGCACGGCGCGCATATGCTGGGCGGGCGTGACGACGAGCAAGGCGTCGCAGCCTTGAAGCTCGGCGAGGTCGCCGGTGGCGCGGATGGCCGGATCGAGCGGAATCCCCGGCAGGAAAATCGGATTTTCGGAGCGGGCGTTGACACCCTCGACCACTTCGCGCTCGAGCGCCCAAAGGAGGGTCTCATCCCCGCCCGACGCGGCGACCTGCGCCAGCGCGGTGCCCCAGGCGCCGCCGCCGACGACGCCGATCCTCACGCCTTCACCCCGGCGCCGCGCACCTTTTCGGCGCTTTCGTCGAGCGGCCAGCGGGCGCGCGCCGGGGCATCGAGCGAGTCGGCGAGGCCAAGCGCCATGCGCTCGGCCCCGGCCCAGGCGATCATCGCGGCATTGTCGGTGCAGAGCCACGCCGGCGGGACGCTAAAGCCGCGACCTTCGCGCTCGGCGAGGTCGGCGAAGGCGCCCCGGATCGCGCTGTTGGCCGCGACTCCGCCGGCAACGACCAGCGTCGGAGCGTCGCTTGTCCGAAGCGCCAGCGAGGTTCGGTCGACCAGACAATCGACCACGGCCTGCTCGAAGCTTGCAGCAATGTCGGCCGGCGCGAAGTTGCCCGAGGCCACTGCGCGCTGCACTGCGCTTTTCAGGCCGGCGAAGGAGAAATGCGGTTCGCCCGAGCCGACCAACGGCCGCGGCAGGGGCACGGCGGTCGGATCGCCATCCTTCGCCAGCGCCTCGATCGCCGGCCCGCCGGGATAGGGGAGGCCGAGCAGCTTGGCCGCCTTGTCGAAAGCTTCGCCCGCGGCATCGTCGATGGTCGTGGCCAGCCGGCGATAGTCACCGACCCCGCGCACTTCGAGCAACTGGCAGTGGCCGCCGGAAACCAGCAGCAGGAGGTAAGGAAAGGCGAGGTCGGGATCGACCAGCCGCGGCGACAGCGCATGGCCTTCGAGATGGTTGACCGCGATCAACGGCTTGCCGGCGGCGAGCGCGAGCCCTTTGCCCGCAAGCAGCGCCACCATCACCCCGCCGATCAGCCCCGGACCCGCCGTTGCGGCCACCGCGTCGACCTCGGCGATCGACATCTTGGCGTCATCGAGCAACTGGCGGATCATGCCGGGCAGGATTTCGACATGGGCCCGGGCGGCGATCTCCGGAACGACCCCGCCATAGGGCTGGTGCGCCGTGTTCTGCCCGACCACGGCCTGGGCGAGGATGCGCCGGTCGCTCGTCACCAGCGCCACGCTGGTGTCGTCGCAGGAGGATTCGAGCCCCAAAACAATCATTTCATCGTCATTTCTGTGCCGGCCCTTTGCCTGATCCTCCGGAATTGCACTAGGGGGAGGCCATGCAAGGGCTTCGCCTCGGAACGCGCGGATCGCGCCTGGCGCTGGCGCAGGCGCGCAAGGTCGCGGCAGCGATCGAGACCGCGCAGCGCTGGCCCGAAGGCTATGTCGAAATCGTCCCCGTCACCACCACCGGCGACAAGGTCCAGGACCGGCCACTCGCCGAAATCGGCGGCAAGGCGCTGTGGACCAAGGAGCTCGACAAGGCGCTGCTCGCCGGCGAGGTCGACTTCTGCGTCCATTCGATGAAGGACGTCGAAAGCGTTCGGCCGCGCGAGATCCACGTCGCCGCGGTGCGCCCGCGGGGCGATGTCCGCGACCGCATCATCGGCGGCGAATCGATCGACGCCCTTAAACAGGGTGCGGTGGTCGGCACCAGCTCGCCGCGGCGCAAGGCGCAGCTGCTGCGCCTCCGCCCCGACCTTCAGATCGTGCCGATCCGCGGCAATGTCGAAACCCGCATCGCCAAGGTGGAGCAGGGCGAGGTCGACGCGACGCTGCTCGCTTCGGCCGGATTGAAGCGGCTGTGCATCGATACGGGCAGCTCAATCCCGACCGAGATCATCCTGCCCGCTCCCGGCCAGGCGGTGATCGGCATCGAATGCCGCACCAACGACACAAGGACGCAAAGCGTGCTGACCAGCGTCAACAACCAGATCACTTATGATTGCGTCATGGCGGAGCGGGCGTTCACCCGCGCGCTTGGCGCCAATTGCACCTCGCCGGTCGCGGCCTTTTGCGTGCTTGAGGACGGGGACCTTCGGATGCGCGCGCAATTGTTCAGCGAAGACGGCAGCGAGATGGTCGAAGACCGCACCGTTTTCGACTGCGGAGAATTGAAGGCACCGGAAAAGCTGGCGCACGACCTGTTAGCCAAGGCGCCCCAATCGATCCGGAAATTGTTCGACGGGCAATGAGGCGCCTGATCGTCCTGCGCCCCGAGCCGGGCGCGAGCGCAACGGTCGATAAAGCGCGGGCAATGGGGTTGGAGGCGGTCGCGATTCCCTTGTTCGAGGTCCGACCGTTGGCTTGGGAGGCGCCGGATGCGGGCGGCTTCGACGGGCTGCTGCTGACCAGCGCCAATGCGGTGCGGCAGGGCGGCAAGGGCTTGCACAAGCTCCGGGGGTTGCCGGCTTATGCGGTCGGCGAAGCGACCGCTGAAACGGCGCGCGAGGCCGGATTCGATGTCGCCGCAACCGGCGACGGTGGGGTTGAGCGATTGCTCGACTCGGTCGAGGCCGATTTGAAGCTGCTCCATTTGTGCGGGGCCGATCGGCGCAATCTGGGCGAGGCTCGTCAGCAGCTGACCACCATCCCGGTCTATCGCGTCGACCTCATCGAGGCCGATGTATCGGCCGCCGTCGGCGCCGTTGCACTCATCCATTCCCCCCGTGCCGCCCGGCGCTTCGCGGAGCTAGTTAGGGACAAGGAAAGCATTACCGTTGCCGCGATCAGCGCGGCCACTGCCGAAGCGGCGGGACCGGGCTGGGAGCAAGTTCAGGTCGCCGACCGCCCGAGCGACGAGGCGCTGCTGGCCCTTGCGGCACGGCTGTGCAACAAACCGGGCGCGCAATGACCGGAACAAGCTACGGACAAAAAAAGGGCTGGGCGACGCGCCTCCTGATCGGGCTCGTGCTGCTCTTGGCCGGGGCGGCGGCGGCGACCTGGGGCCTTGCGCGCTATCACAGCGCGGCGCGGGTGCTCGGCGTGGTGCAGGAACCGGCGGCGCCGGTCACGCCCAGGCCGGTAGCGGTGGTCACACAGCCTTCAGCACCGGCAGCGCAGCCCTCACCCCCGGCGCAATCGGCTGCAATCGCCGATCTGGAAGCGCGGCTCGCCAAGGTGGAGAACGCAACACAGCGCGCCGAAGGCTCGGCGGGTCGCGCCGACGCGCTGGTCGTCGCCTTTGCCGCACGCCGCGCGATCGATCGCGGAATTGCGCTCGGCTATCTCGAGAACCTTCTCGTCACCCGCTTCGGCCGCGCGCATCAGCAGGCGGTGGCGACGATCATCACCGGATCGCGCCAACCCGTGCGGCTCGACCAGCTTCGCGCGGAATATGATGCGCTCGGCGCCGATCTACGCACCGGCGGGCCGCAGGAAAGCTGGTGGACCGGCTTCCGTCGCGAGCTGGGCAGCCTAGTCGAAGTCCGCCATGCCAACCGCGCTTCACCCAGCGTCGATGCCCGCTACCTCCGCGCCCAGCAAAGGCTGGCGGCCGGCGAAGTCGACCAGGCGCTGGCCGAGACGATGCGCCTTCCCGGTGCGTCGCGGGCAAGCGCGTGGGTCACCAAGGCCCGGCGCTATATCGCCGTCCACCGCGCGCTCGACGAGGTCGAGTCCGCAGCGCTCCTGACCGGACCCGATACCGCCGCCTGACCCGAGCACAATTTGGGCAATTCGGGGGTTGGCAAGCGACTCCCGGAATGCGAATCTTGGCCCGCGCCGCACAGGGAGGGTTCAGCCGCGCCATGCCAAGGCATTGGAAATGGCGGACAGTTTGGGGAGCGATGAAGTCATGACGTCACGTCGGCTAAGGCTTGGAAAGACGCTTGGGGTGGCTGCCGTACTGGCCGCTTCAGCGCAGGTGAGCGCCTCCTCCGCGGTGCAGCCCACCGGAGCCAAGCCGGCCGCCACCAAGACCGTCGCGACTGCCCAGCCGCGCCAGCGTTCGGCACCGGTCGCGCCGCGCTATCTTGCGAGCCGCATCGACGAGCTCGGCCGCGACTTCAACGGCCGCGTCGGCATCGCCGTCCGCTCGGTCGACGAAGGCTGGGCGACCGGCTGGAAGGAAGACGAGCTCTATCCGCAGCAGAGCGTCAGCAAATTGTGGGTCGCGATCACCGCGCTGGACGCCGTCGACCGGGGCAAGGTCAGGCTGACCGACAGGGTCACGCTGACCCGCGACGATCTGACCCTGTTCCACCAGCCGATCGCGTCGAAGATCGCGGGCGGCGGCTATACCACCACGCTGGACGATCTGATGTTCAAGGCGATCACCACCAGCGACAATACCGCCAACGACAAATTGATGCGCTCGGTCGGCGGGGCCAAGGCGGTGCGAGCGATGATCGCGGCCAAGGGACTCGGCTCGATCCGCTTCTACAACGGCGAGAAGGCGCTGCAGAGCAAGATCGCCGGCCTGATCTGGAGCCCGAGCTATTCGATCGGGAAGGCCTTCTGGGAAGCGCGCAATGCGCTGCCTTACGCCCTGCGCAAATCCGCCTTCGAACGCTACGTCGCCGACCCTTATGACGGGGCCGCGCCGAGCGCGATCGTCACTGCGCTGGCGGCACTCAAGCGCGGCGAGCTCCTGTCGCCCGAATCGACGCGCCGGCTGCTGTACGTCATGGCCAATACCCACACCGGGCCGAACCGGCTGAAGGGCGGGCTGCAGCCCGGCTGGACGCTTAGCCACAAGACCGGGACGGGCCAGGAGCTGGGTGCCAAGCAGGCCGGTTACAACGACATCGGCATCCTCACCGCGCCCGACGGGCGGAGCTACTCGGTCGCGGTCATGATCAAACTCACATCGGTACCACTGCCGACGCGCATGGCGCTGATGAACAATGTCGTGCGCGCGGTGATCGCGCAGCATCAGATGGCCAATGGCGGAAGCACCGCCGTACGCCGCTAGCGATCCCGCTGCGCGGCTCGCGGCGCAGCCGGGGATCCAGCGCGTCCCAAGTCAGGCGCTGCAATTGTTCATCGCGCGGCGTTTCCTCTCGGGGCAAGAATGCGCGGCGCTGATCGAACGGATCGACGCCAGGCGACGCCCGTCTGAAATCACGGACGATATCGGCATCGCCAATTTCCGGACCAGCGAGACCTGCGACCTGGACAGTGGCGATCCGGTCGTCGCGACGGTCGAGCAGCGCATTGCCGAGCTAATGGGACTGCCGCTGTCTGCGGGCGAGCCGCTCCAGGGCCAGCGCTATGCGCCCGGCCAGGAGTTCAGGCCGCACACCGACACGTTCGAGCCGGGCGGGTACGACTATTATGTCCATACCGCGGACCACGGTCAGCGGACCTGGACGGCGATGGTCTATCTGAACGAGCCCGAAGACGGCGGCGCCACTCGCTTCAAGACCATCGGCAAGACGGTCCAGCCCGAAACCGGCAAGCTGCTCGCGTGGAACAACCTGTTGCCCGACGGCCGGCCGAACCCGGCGACGCTTCACCAGGGCATGAAGGTCAGGCGCGGGACCAAGTACGTGCTGACCAAGTGGTTTCGGGAGCGCGGCGCATAGCTATTCGACGCGTTTGGGCTTGGCGCTCGCGAGCGCCTTCACATGCACCGTCTTGATATTGGTGAATTCGCGAATGCCGTAGGCCGCGCACTCGCGGCCGTAGCCTGAATGCTTGACCCCGCCGAAGGGCGCGCGCGGATCGGAGCGGACGTTCTCGTTGACGAAGCTCATGCCGGCTTCGAGCTCGGTCGCGGCGATGCGCCGGCCGCGCGCGAGGTCGCCGGTCAGCACGCCCGAGCCGAGCCCGAACTCGCTGTCGTTGGCGATGCGGATGGCGTCCGCTTCATCCTGCGCGGCGATGATTGCGGCGACCGGCCCGAACACCTCTTCGTCATGCGCCGGCTGGCCGGGACGGACATCACTCAGAACCGTCGCCGGGTACCAGGCGCCGGGGCGATTGGGCACTTGGCCGCCGAGCAGCAGCCGCGCACCCTTGGCCAGACTGTCCTGAACCTGCGCATCGATGTCGTCGCGCGCCTTCACGCTCTGCATCGGCCCGAGCTTCGTGCCTTCCTTCGCGGGATCCCCCATTTCGAACCCGCGCATGGCATCGACCAAGGCCTGCTCGAACGGCTCGAGGATCGAACGGACCACGATGAAGCGCTTGCCGGCGATGCAGCTCTGGCCGCCATTCACCATCCGCGCGGTGGCCGCGACCTTGGCCGCAGCGTCGATGTCGGCGTCTTCAAGGATGACGTAAGCGTCCGACCCGCCAAGCTCGAGCACGCACTTCTTCAGGACCGAGCCGGCAGCGCTGGCGACGCTGCGGCCGGCAGCAACGCTTCCGGTCAAGGTCACAGCCGAGATATTGTCGTCCTTGATCAGCGCTTCGACCTCTTTGCTCGGCAGCAGCATGGTCCGGAACAGGTCGTGCGGAACGCCCGCCTGGTGAAGCACGTCCTCGATCGCCAGCGCGCAGCCGGGGACGTTGCTGGCGTGCTTCAGGATCGCGCCATTGCCTGCCATCAGCGCCGGGGCGACGAAGCGGAACACCTGCCAGAATGGGAAATTCCACGGCATTACCGCGAGGACGACGCCGATTGGGTTGAAGGTCACGAAGACCTCGGCCTCATCGATGTCGATCGGCTCTTCAGCGAGATAGGCCGCGCCATGACCGGCGAACCAATCGCAGTGGAACGCGCATTTCTCGATCTCGGCGCGCCCCTCGTCGAGCGTCTTGCCCATTTCCTCGGTCATCAGCCGGGCGAATTCGTCCTGGCGCTGGCGGAGGATCGCGCCGGCCTTGCGAACCACGGCAGCGCGATGGGCGAAGCTGGTTCGCCGCCAGTCGAGGAACGCGCTGTGCGAGGCCGCCGCCGCGGCGCGGGCATCATCGAGCGAATGCGGGTCGTAAGCGCGGTCGGGATTGCCGGTCGCGGGGTTCACGGTTTGCAGCTTGTCGGCCATGGCAGCGCACATAGGCGCGGCGCCGACGCGAACCAAGCCGCGCAGGGGCTGCAATGGATGCTTCGTGGGATGAAGCGCTTTCGCCCCTCGCTGAGCTCATGCGCTCCAGCCGCCCGACAGTCCCCCGGACTGTCGCGGCTGGAGCGGGCGAAGGGATTCGAACCCTCGACCCCAACCTTGGCAAGGTTGTGCTCTACCCCTGAGCTACGCCCGCTCTGAGCTGACGCCGGCGCGAGTCATCGCTTCCCGGCGGAGGTGAGGCGCGCGCCTAGCATGGCCTTGCGCGGCCTCGCAAGGCCATAAGTCGCGCTTGTCGCACTCGTGCCAGCCGCCCATATGCGGGCCATGGCGACCCTGGGCATGAGCGAAGCCGAGCGCGAATCCATCGAGCGATTCGAAGCCGACGTCATCCAGCCGTCGATGACGGCGCTGGTGATCCTCGATTTCTGGGCCGAGTGGTGCGGACCCTGCAAGCAGCTCGGCCCAGTGCTCGAAAAGGTCGCGGCCGATTATGCCGCAAAGGGCGTGAAGCTCGCCAAGATCGACGTCGACAAGGAAAAGCTGCTCGCCACGCAGTTCCGAATCCAGTCGATCCCCACCGTCTACGCCATTTACCAGGGCCAGCCGGTGGCCGACCTCACCAATTACCGCAGCGAAGGGCAGCTCCAGAAGGCTCTCGACCAGTTGCTGACCCAGCTCAAGATCACCGGCGAAGGCGCTGCTCCCCAGGCCGAGATCGAACCGCTGATCGCGATGGCCGAGCAGGTGCTCAGCGAGGGGGACGCGGCGCGTGCAGTCGGAATTTTCCGCCAGGTGCGGGAGATGGCGCCCGAGGATCCGGAAGTGATCGGCGGTTTGGTCCGCGCACTGACCGCGGCCGGTGAAACCGCCGAAGCGAATGAGATCCTCGACGGCCTTCCAGAACAGCTCAAATCCAAGCCGCCGGTGAGCCGTGCGGCAGCGGCGCTGGAGCTGGCTTCGGCACCGGCGGTCGACGCGGCCCCGTTCGAGAAACGGCTTGCCGCCGACCCCGACGATCATGAAGCGCGGTTCGAGCTTGCCGGCGCGCTGATGGCCACTGGCGATCGCGACGCCGCTGCCGATGCGTTGCTCGAGCTCATCCGCCGCGACCGCGACTGGAATGACGGCGGGGCGCGCAAGCGCTTCCTGCAACTGCTCGAAGCCCAGGGCCTCGAAGACCCGTGGTCAAGCACCCAGCGCCGCCGCCTATCGGCGCTTCTGTTCACATGAGCCGGCGCGTCCGCGCACCGCTCTTCCCGCTGCCGGGCGCGATCCTGTTTCCGCGCTCGCAGCTGCCGCTGCACATTTTCGAGCCGCGCTATCGCGAGATGGTGCGCGATGCGATCGACGGCGCGGGCCGGATCGCGATGATCCAGCCGCACGGGCTCGACGACGACAACCAGGCGCCGCTCTATTCGGTCGGCTGCGTCGGTGACGTGGTCGGGGTCGAGGAGCTGGACGACGGCCGCTTCAACATCGTCCTGCTCGGCACCAACCGCTTCCGCCTGGTCGGCCAAGCCGAGGTCGATGCCAGCTATCGCTGCGGCGAGCTGGATATCGAAGCGTTTGACGACAGCGAGCCAGAGCCGCTGGCAAGCGTGCAACGGGCCGAGGTCGAGCGCGAAGCACGCCGCCTGGGCGACGCGCTCGGACTGGCCGTCGACTGGGCGGCCGTTGGCCGGCTCGACGACGAGATGCTGGTCAATGCCATTGCCCAGGTCGCGCCGTTCGACATCGGCGCCAAGCAGGCCCTGCTCGAGCAGGAGAAGCTCGCCGGCCGGGCCGACCTTTTGGTTCAGCTGATGGAGTTCCACCGCATGGCGGTGAACGGCGGCGTCGAAATCGAGCCGACGCTTCAATAGTCAGATCGGCAGGCCCCGAAGCAGCAGCGGAAGCTCGCCGCTGGTGCCGCGCGCTTCGCTCATCAGACGGTTGCGAAGCGGCGTAATGCGTCCGACGAGCCCCATGCCGAGCCGCCGAACCGCCGACGCCGCCTTGCCCGGCACGCCGTAGATGCGGGTCAGCGAGTCGGTGGCCACAGCGACCGACAAGGCGTCGAGCGAGCGCCAGCGCTGATAACGCGCGAGGAGCTGCGCATCGCCAAGGTCGAGCCCGAGCCGGGCGCCCTCGACCAGCACCTGCGCCAGCGCGGCGACATCGCGGAAGCCGAGGTTCAGGCCCTGTCCGGCGATGGGGTGGATGGCGTGCGCCGAATCGCCGACCAGCGCGAGACGCTTGTCGGTAATCCGCGCGGCATGGTGGAATCCAAGCGGGAAGGACGAGCGCGGCGCGAGCATCGCCACCTTGCCGAGGCAACCCCCCATCGTCGCTTCGGCCTCGGCGGCAAAATCCTCATCGTTGAGGGCGAGCCAGCCCGCCGCATCCTCGTTCGGGACCGACCAGACGATCGCCGAGCGGGGGCCCGACGCCCCATCGGTCATCGGCAGCAGGGCAAACGGGCCGGACGGATAGAAGATCTCATAGGCGACATGGTCGTGCGGCTTTTGGTGGCCGATCACCGACACGATCGCCTGATGGTCGTATTTCCAGCGCGCGAGCGTGATCCCCGCGTCCTCGCGCATCGCCGAGTTGCGACCATCGGCCGCGACCAGCAGCGGCGCGCGCAGCACCCGCCCGTCGGCAAGCTTGACCTCGACGCCATGATCGGCGCGATCGGTGCCGACGACGCGCGCGTTCCAGCACAAAGTGACATGCTCTGCGGCTTCGGCCCGGGCATGGAGCGCGGCGCGAAGATTGCGATTCTCGTTCATGAAGCCGAGCGGCTCGCCATCGTTAGGATCGAAGTGGAGCCCGCCCGGCTCCAGTCCGTCGGCGACCGCGATGCGCCAGATCGGGCACCCGGCCTCGGGCAGGAGCGCCCCGACGCCGATCGTTTCCAGCATCTTCATCGAGCTCGACGAGACGGCGCTGGTCCGGCCGTCGAAAGCGGCGTCGGTGCGCGGGCTGGGATCGGCGGGATCGACGATAATCGCCGTCAGCCCGCTCGAATCGAGCGCCGCGGCGAGCGCGAGCCCGACCAGCCCGCCGCCCAAGATGATCACGTCCGCCCGTTCCATGGCGGCCGTCCTAATCCGATGTTTTCGTCATTGCGAGCGAAGCGAAGCAATCCAGGAGCAGTGTGTCTGGATTGCTTCGTCGCTGGCGCTCCTCGCAATGACGGCAAGGTGGCGCTTGACCCCGGACTCCGCGTGGGGGATTCTATGTGCCGGGAATTCAAGGGGTGGGACATGGCGAGTGTAGCCACGCGCGCGCCGAAGCGCGACCTGGCACCGGATTGGCGCGATGCACTGCGTGACGTGGTGCGGCGCTTTGCCGTGCGCACGGTCGGTGTGCTGCTGGTCGGGGTCAGCCTGGCCGGCGCCCTCGCCTTCGCCACCCACAGCCAGACCGATCCTTCGCTGAGCACTGCGGCCGGCGGCCCGCCGGTCAATTGGCTCGGCTCCACGGGAGCATATGCCAGCGACCTCCTGCTGCTGCTGTTCGGGATCGGCGCCATCCTCTTCCTGCCCGTGATCGCCGTCGCCGGGATTCGCATGATCCGGCTCCGGCCAGCCGGACGAATCGCGCGCGGCCTGCTGCTCGCCGCGATCGGCGCCCTGCTACTTGGAGTCGCGCTCGGCCTGATGAGCGGCTCGGCCGTGTCCGGGCTCCCAGGCGGCTGGGGCGGCGCGGTGGGCCTCGCCGCGGCGCACGGCGTCGACTTTGGCATCGGCCTCATCCCCAACCCGCAGGTCGCGGGGCCGACGCGGCTTGCGGTGCTGGCGCTGTTCGCACTCGCGGGCCTCGCGATCGGCTATTTCGCGCTCGGCCTCGAAGCCGAGGAGCGCGGCTGGTTCGGCGGACTGCTGCGCCGCACGCCGCGCGAGAAGCGCGCTGCGCCGCGCAAGACCGAGCTTCGCGAGGAAGGGCCGGCGGTTGCCGCGCCGCCTCGCTCGCGCCCGGCGGTCGCGGTTGCCGAACCGCCCCGCGGCCCGCTTCCTGGCGGACGCGCCAGCGGCCGCAAGCCGTCGCCGGCGGCTCAGCCCGGGCTCGCGCTCGGCGACAGCTACCAGCTGCCGACCATCGACCTCCTCACGCCGCCGCCCAAGGAGCAGCGCCAGCAGATCGACCGCGCCGGGCTGGAGCGCAACGCGCGGCTGCTCGAGACCGTGCTCGAGGATTTCAACGTCCGGGGCGACATCGTCGAGGTTCGGCCCGGGCCGGTCGTGACCATGTACGAGCTCGAGCCGGCGAGCGGTATCAAGGCCAGCCGAGTCATCGCGCTCGCCGACGATATCGCGCGCAACATGTCGGCGCTGTCGGCCCGTGTCGCGACCATCCCGGGGCGCAGCGTGATTGGCATCGAACTGCCCAACCCTAAGCGCGAGATGGTCTCGTTGAGCGAGCTGATCGGCAGTCAGGCGTTCGAGGACCAGAACCATGCCTTGCCGCTGGTGCTGGGCAAGAACATCGCCGGCGATGCCGTCATTGCCGACCTCGCCCCGATGCCGCACTTGCTGGTCGCGGGCACCACCGGGTCGGGCAAGTCGGTCGGCCTCAACTGCATGATCCTGTCGCTGCTGTACCGGTACGGTCCGGACCAGTGCAAACTGATCATGATCGATCCCAAGATGCTCGAACTGAGCATGTACGAGGACATTCCACACCTCCTCGCGCCGGTCGTCACGGAGCCGGCAAAGGCGATTCGCGCGCTCAAATGGACCGTCGAGCAGATGGAAGAGCGCTACCGGATGATGGCCAATGTCGGCGTGCGCGCGCTGCCCAGCTTCAACGCCAAGGTGCGCGAGGCCAAGGCCAAGGGCGCCCGGCTCGGGCGGCGCGTGCAGACCGGCTACGACGCCGACACCGGCCAGCCGCTCTACGAGACCGAGAGCCTGGAATATGAGGTGCTGCCGCAGATCGTCGTCGTGGTCGACGAGCTTGCCGACCTGATGATGACCGCGGGCAAGGAGGTCGAGTTCCTGATCCAGCGGCTGGCGCAAAAGGCGCGCGCCGCCGGCATTCACCTGATCATGGCGACCCAGCGGCCGTCGGTCGACGTCATCACCGGCGTCATCAAGGCCAATCTGCCGACCCGCATCAGCTTCCAGGTGACGAGCAAGATCGACAGTCGGACCATCCTTGGCGAACAGGGCGCCGAGCAGCTGCTGGGCAAGGGCGACATGCTCTACATGCCGGGCGGCAAGCAGATCATCCGCGTCCACGGCCCGTTCGTTTCCGACGAGGAAGTGCGCGCGGTCGCCGAGCATTGGCGCAAGCAGGGCGCGCCCGATTACGTCCAGGCCGTCACGGAAGAGCCGGAAGACGGCGGCTATCTGTTCGACGGTCAGCCGACTGGCGAGGACGATGCGGAGACCCAGCTCTATCGCAAGGCGATTCAGATCGTCGCCGAAAGCCAGAAGGCCTCGACCTCCTATCTCCAGCGGCAGCTTCGCGTCGGCTACAACAGCGCCGCGCGGCTGATCGAGCGGATGGAAAAGGACGGGCTCGTCGGCCAGCCGGACCATGTCGGCCGGCGCGAGGTGCTGATCGATCCCGACGGTCACCCGATCTAGAGCCGACGTCCGAGCCTGAACGGAACGGAACCGGAAGGTTCACCGGTCATTCAAAGCACCAACGCCAGTTTCCGGCGAAACATTCCACGGAGCTACGCAATGACTTTCACGACCAATTTCGCGCGCGCGCTGGCCGCGGCGGCCCTGATCGCCGTCGGGGCTCCGGGCGTCGCAGCCGATTCGCCCGACATGGGCCGGCTGAAGGCGCACATCACCGCGGTCCAGACGATGACCGGCAATTTCGTCCAGACCGACGCGCGCGGCCGCTCTGCGGCGGGAACGCTGCAGATGAAACGCCCGGGCAAGATTCGTTTCCAATACGGCAGCGGGGACCTGTTGATGGTCGCCAACGGCAAGACTCTGACGATGATCGACTACCAGGTCGGGCAGAAGTCGAGCTGGCCGCTCAACCGGACCCCGCTCGGCGTGCTTCTTTCCGGCTCACCCAACCTCAAGGGCCGCGCCCAGGTCGTCCCTAGCGGCAATCCGCAGGTTGTTTCGGTCCGTGCTCGCGATCCGTCGCAATATGGCTCGCTGACTTTGGTCTTCCTGCGCAGCGCCTCGGCCCCGGGCGGGCTGCAGCTTTACGGCTGGACCGCGATAGACGCCCAGAACCGCAGGACGACCGTCAAGCTGTCGAACGTCCGCTACAATGTGGCCGTGCCGGAAAGCGCGTTCACCTACGCGCCGCCGACGAAGCGCGGAAAATAAAATAGTTTCAATTAGCGACCCGTTCATCGCATTTTCAGGCACGGCTACCTAAATCGAGGTCCGATCCTGATCATTGTCCGGGGTTTCCCCCTGTTACCCGGGTCAACCAGGATCCCTTGCGTGACAACGCTCGGTCGGCCCTCGCTCCATGCCCCCGGAGCGGGGGCCTTTTGCTGTCGGGGTCCAACCGACTACATCGGCTGCAGTGACCCAGATCAAGATCGCCTCCTGGAACATCAACTCGGTTCGCGCCCGGCCACACCTGGTCGAGCAGCTGATCGCCGAGCAGCAGCCCGACATCCTGTGCCTACAGGAAACCAAGGTGCTCGACAGCATCTTCCCCTTCGACCTGTTCAAGAAGCATGGCTTTCGCCACCACGCCCTCAACGGCCAGCGCATGCACCATGGAGTCGCGATCCTCAGCCGGTTGCCGCTGAAGGAGCCTGGCAAGCACGACTGGCAGGACAATGGCGAAGCGCGCCACATCGGCGTCCGGCTCGAATGCGGGATCCGGCTCGAGAACGTCTATGTTCCCGCGGGAGGTGATACGCCCGACCGCACGATCAATCCCAAGTTCGGCCAGAAGCTCGACTTCATCGAGCGCATGACGCGCTGGTCGGAGACGCTGGCCGAGCCGAGCATCATCGTCGGCGATTTCAACGTCGCGCCGCTGGAATGCGACGTGTGGAGCCACAAGGCGTTGCTCAATGTCGTCAGTCACACGCCGGTTGAGGTCGAGGCCCTCAATCGCCTGCAGCAGGCGCACGACTGGATCGACATCGGCCGCCGCTTCGTCCCGGCGCCCGAGCGCTGCTTCACCTGGTGGAGCTATCGCTCGCCCGACTGGACCAGGAACGACCGCGGCCGCAGGCTCGACCACATGTGGGCGTCGCCCGAGCTCGCCGGCCATCTCGCCGCGCACCAGGTGCTCGAGCCGTGCCGCAACTGGCAGCGGCCCTCCGACCACGTGCCGCTGATCCTCGAGGTCACGGTTTGAGCCTTCGCGGAGCGATCGCGGCCCTGAGGTCTGGCCGGCCCGTCCGCATCGAGGCCGAGTCGCCAATCGCGGTCGTCGCGGTGGAAACGGCGACGCCCGAGCTGTTGGTGCTGGCCGATCCCGACAAGAAGGCGCGGCTGTTGATCAGTGGCGAGCGGGCGGCTGCGCTTTCGCTGGCGAACGAGCGGGACGCCGCCGACCCCGGTCGTCCCGTGCTGGTCGAGCGGGCTGACTGGCTGGACGCAGAAGCCGCGCTGGCACTCGCCGATCCCGGACGAGACCTTGATCGCGCGCCGCTTGGTCCCCTGCATCCGGTCGCGTGCGCGGACGCTGAAGCCGCCAAGGCGGCGCTGGTCCTGGCCCGGTCGGCGGGCCTGCTTCCGGCGTTATGGCTGGTCGATTCGGACAATGTTGCCGCATCCGTCGCTGTCGCCGAGATCGACGCCCCGCCCGAACTTGGGCTGGTCGCCCGCGCCAAGCTGCCGCTCGAAAACATGCCCGATACGCAGATCGTCGCCTTCCGCGCCTCGGACGACGGCCGGGAGCATGTCGCCTTGGTGGTCGGGGCATTCGGCGGCCAGCCGCCCTTGGTGCGGCTGCACAGCGAGTGCCTGACCGGCGACGTGTTCGGCTCGTTGAAGTGCGACTGCGGCCCGCAGCTCAGGGAAGCGCTCAGGATCATCGGCGAGGCCGGCGGTGGCGTCCTGCTCTACCTGCGCCAGGAAGGGCGCGGCATTGGCCTTGCCAACAAGCTCCGCGCCTACGCGCTCCAGGACCGCGGCCTCGACACCGTCGATGCCAACCGCCGCCTGGGTTTTGCCGACGATGAGCGCGGCTATGGCCATGCCGCGGCGATGCTGAGGGCGCTCGGGATCGATCGCATTCGGCTGCTGACGAACAACCCCGGCAAGCTGGCGGCATTGGAAGCGGCCGGGATCGAGGTGGCCGAACGCGTCGCCCATCACATGCCCGCAAATCCGCACAACGCCGATTACCTCGCCGCCAAGCGGGACCGCAGCGGGCACCTATCCTAGGCCGATCAGCCGCCTGACGTCGTCGAAGTCGTGCGCCACGAGCTCGACGCCGAGCCCCCGCAGCACGTCGTCGTAGCCGTCGAAACAATGGCGTCCCGCGGCCAGGCCGATGACAGTCGCGCCGCTCTTCAGGGCGCCAGTCACGCCGATCTCCGAATCCTCGAGGATCGCGCTCCGCTTGATATCGACCCCGAGCCGGTCGGCCGCGTGAAGGTAGAGGTCGGGTTCGGGCTTGCCGCGCTCGACATGCTCGCGCCCACTGTAGATGTGCTCGCCGAAGGCGTCGGCGAGACCTAGATGGTCGAGGTGGCCGCGGATCCAGCGGGTCGTGCTCGACGACGCCACCGCGCGCGGCAGTTGGGGCGGAAGCGAGCGGACGAAATCGACCGCGCCGACGACGGCCGCGACACCTTGCTCCAGCGCGGTCACGGTCTGCTGCTTGCGGCGTTCATGGAATTCCGGCGGCAGGGTGGTGCCGATGCGGCGCTCGATCGCCGCGACGAACTGCGGCCCGGACAGGCCGACATAATGTTTGAGCGCTTCCTCGACGGTGGTGCGGTGGCCAAGGTCGGTCAGCAGGTCCGCAAGCTGCGAATTGCCGTCGAATTCGCTTTCCAGAAGCACGCCATCGAAGTCGAAAATGATTGCGTCGAACTTGCTCATTGGTCCTCGAACAGGGCCGTCCCGATCCGGACGGCAGTTGCGCCAAGCATGATCGCGGCCTTGAAATCGAAGGACATTCCAATGCTTAAGCCGGTGACGTCATGGCGCCGTGCATGCCTGGCGAGAAGCGCGAAATAGGGCCCTGGTTCCACCCCCAGCGGGGGGATCGCCATCAGCCCGGCGAGCGGCATGCGCGAGGTTCGGACCGCGGCGACCAGCTCGCCGATCGCGCCGATCGCACATCCGCCCTTCTGTTCTTCCTCGCCGATGTTGACCTGGACGTACAGCGACGACGACCGGCCCGACTTGGCAGCTTCCTTCACCAGCGCATCGAGCAGCGACAGGCGGTCGAGCGAATGAATGGTGTCGAACAGCTGCACGGCTTCGCCGGCCTTGTTCGATTGCAGTCGCCCGACCTCATGCAGGCGCACATCGGGATGTTGCGCAAGCAGCGGCTGCCATTTCTCGAGCGCTTCCTGGACGCGATTCTCGCCGAAGTCGCGCTGGCCGGCGGCGATCAGCGGCTCGATCTCCTCGATGCCGCGCCCCTTGCTGACGGCGATCACCTGGACTTCCGAGGGATCGCGGCCGGCAAGCCTGGCTGCGCCTTCGATTTGGCCGCGAATGGCTTCCAGTCGAGTCGCTGCAGGAGTCATTGTCTCTACGCGCTGCTTGCGATTGCCGAGCAATCGCGACGCTACGCTCGGTAGCTTAGGCTAGAACTTGAAGGCGGTGCCGACGTAGACGGCCTGGCTGTCGCGGCGTTCGTCGGCGGTCAGGCGGTCGCGCTCGATATTGTAGCGCACGCCGCCGGTGACGGCGAGGCGCCGCGAGAGCGAGTAGGACGCCCCGGCATCGACCGAAACCGCATCGCCCTTGCGAAGTGCAGGCAGCGGCTTGTCGGTCGCACGCTCAGCCCCAACGGCGAGGCGCGTGGTCAGGCGCTTGCTGAGCGAATAGCTGACGCCGACGATCGCAGTTTCGCGGCCGCCAAGCGCCGGATCGGCGTCCCGGACCTTGGTCAGGTCGCCGGAAACGGCGAAGCGGCGCCAGCCGACGGCGGCACCGAGGTTGTAGCCGCTCGGAGTGAGAGCGCTGACCGCGCCGGTGGCGGCCGCTGCTTCAGCCGCCGAGGCGGGGGCCGGGTTGCTTACGCGGGCGCGGATCGCGACCCGGACCTGATTGGGCCGGCCCTTGGCGGGCGCAGGCGTGAATTTGAAATCGGTCAGCGACAGGCTCTTGCCGGCAAGCGAAGCGGCAAGCTTCGGATCGGCATTGGCCGGCGTGAAGGAGGAAACCGGGTCGAAGCTCAGCGAAACCGCGGCCGGCCGCTTCTTGGCCGAGCCGGTTGCCGCGACCGCCGCTGGGGACAGCACGAGACCGCCCGCGGCGAGTGCCGCAAGCAGCTTGGCGTCGTACCTACGAGCGAGTCTCAACAAACGAACCTCTCCCTGTCGCGAGTCGATATAGTCCGGCGAACCTGAAGGTTCCATGAGCGGAATCGATTCCTTGCTCCCCTGTTGCTGAGTCAACACAATCCTGTTCATCAGCGGGACATGCTTGCGGGCGGACTTCGACCTTCTATAACGCCGCAAGCATCCGATTATTCCGTCCAAGGACCCTTGATGACCCGACTGAAAGCTTCCGCCGCCGCCCTCCTGGTCCTCGCCTTCGCAAGCTCGGGCTGCACCAGCAACCGCCTCGTGCCGACGGGCCTCGCGCCGTCGCGGATGACGCAGATCGGCGTCAACAGCTACCTCTGGCGCGCCGCGGTAGACACCGTGTCGTTCGCCCCGCTGCTTCAGGCCAACCCGAACAGCGGCGTCATCATTACCGACTGGTACACCAGTCCGCGCACCCCCAATGAGCGGGTCAAGCTGACGGTGGCCATCCTCGACGCCGACCTCCGTGCCGACGCACTTCGAGTCTCGGCGCTGCGCCAGGTCAATTCGAACGGCGCCTGGGTCGACGTCCCGGTCACCGCGGCGACGGTCCAGAAGCTCGAGGACATCATCCTCACCCGGGCTCGCGACCTGCGCCGGACGACCGTTTCCGGCTAGGGCTGTCAGTCGATCGTGAGCGGGCGTTTCAACCCCGGCGCCGCCGACCGCCGCTGGCAGGCGCGCTGGGAGGAAGAGGACTGCTTCCGCGCCGATAGCGCGAGCAACAAGCCGAAGACCTTCGTCCTCGAGATGTTCCCCTATCCGTCAGGGCGCCTCCATGTCGGCCACGCGCGCAACTACACGATGGGCGACGTCCTCGCCCGCTATCGCCGGATGCGCGGCCATGAGGTGCTCCACCCGATGGGCTGGGACGCCTTTGGAATGCCGGCCGAGAATGCGGCGATGGAGCGCGGCGTGCACCCCGGCGAATGGACCCGCGCCAATATCGCGGCCATGCGCGAACAGCTCAAACGCCTCGGCTTCGCCTTCGACTGGAGCCGCGAGCTCGCGACCTGCGAACCCGATTATTACGGGCACGAGCAGGCGCTGTTCCTCGACCTGTTCGCCGCCGGCCTCGTCTACCGCAAGGAAAGCGAGGTCAATTGGGACCCGGTCGACATGACCGTGCTCGCCAACGAGCAGGTGATCGACGGCAAAGGCTGGCGATCGGGCGCCCAGGTCGAGCGGCGCAAGCTGTCCCAATGGTTCCTGAAGATCACCCAGTTCGCCGACGGCCTGCTCGAAGGCCTGAAGCATCTCGACGACTGGCCGGAGAAGGTCCGGCTGATGCAGGAAAACTGGATCGGTAAGAGCCAGGGGCTTCAGTTCCGCTTCCGCCTCGCGGAGGCAGCGGGCGACATTGATTCGGTCGAAGTGTTCACGACTCGGCCCGACACCATCTTCGGCGCGAGCTTCGTGGCGGTCGCCGCCGATCATCCGATCGCCCTGGCGGCGGGCGCGGCGGATCCTGAAGCAGCGCGCTTCATCGCCGAATGCAAGGCGGGCGGGACCAGCGCCGCGGAGATCGAGACCGCCGAAAAGAAGGGCTTCCGCACCGAGCTGGAGGTCGTTCATCCGCTCGACCCCGAATGGCGACTGCCCGTGTTCATCGCCAACTTCGTGCTCATGGACTACGGCACCGGCGCGATTTTCGGCGTCCCCGGTCACGATCAGCGCGATTACGATTTTGCGAAGCAATATCGTTTGCCTGTCAAATGCGTCGTTGCGGTAAGCGCCGATGTCGCGTCCGAACCAATCGGCGGCGAAGCCGAAAGTGCGCTCGGAATCGCGGTAAACTCCCAATTCCTGGACGGCCTGACGAGCGAACAGGCGGCGGCCGAGGTCATCCGCCGCGCCGAAGCCGCGGGCTGGGGCCAGGGCACGGTCCAATATCGCCTCCGCGACTGGGGCGTATCGCGCCAACGCTATTGGGGCACGCCAATCCCGATCATTCACTGCGCTAAGTGCGGGCCGGTGCCGGTGCCGCGCGATCAGCTGCCCGTGGTGTTGCCGGAGGACATCAGCTTCGACATCCCCGGCAATCCGCTCGACCGGCATCCGACCTGGAAGAATGTCGACTGCCCCTCGTGCGGCGGGCCCGCGACGCGGGAAACCGACACCTTCGACACCTTCGTCGATTCCAGCTGGTACTTCATCCGCTTCGCCAGCCAGCCGGCCGACAAGCCGTTCGACCGCGCCGAAGCCGAGGCCTGGCTTCCGGTCGCCCAATATATCGGCGGGGTGGAGCATGCGATCCTGCACCTGCTCTACGCCCGCTTCTGGACCCGCGCCCTGCAGCACATTGGCGCGATCGACATGGCCGAGCCCTTCAAGGGGCTGTTCACCCAGGGGATGGTCACGCACGAGACCTATCGCGCCGGGGACGGCAGCTGGCTCAGCCCGGATGAGGTCAAGCGCGACGGCGACGACTGGGTCCATGTCGAAAGCGGTCGGCCGGTGACGCTCGGCCGGGTCGAGAAGATGTCCAAGTCGAAGCGCAACGTCATCGATTCCGACACGATCGTCGACCGCTACGGCGCCGACGCCGCGCGCTGGTTCCTGTTGTCCGACAGCCCGCCCGAACGCGACCTGGAATGGTCCGAAGGCGGGATCGAGGGCGCGGCGCGCTTCGTCCAGCGCGTCTGGCGCCTGGCCAATGCGGCCGCGGGCTGCGACGGCGCGGACGAGGCATTAGACCGCCGCCTGCACCGCACCATCGCCTCGGTCACCGAAGCGCTCGAGGGGCTTCAGTTCAACAAGGCGGTGGCCCAGCTCTATGAGCTGACCAGCGCGATCGAGAAGGCGCCGCCGAGCTCGACCCGGGTCGAAGCGATCCGCGGGCTGGTCCGCCTCGTGGCGCCGATGGCGCCGCACCTGGCCGAGGAAAGCTGGGCCAAGCTCGGCGGCGAAGGGCTGGTCGCCAATGCCGATTGGCCGGTGTTCGACCCGGCGCTGCTGGTCGACGACCAGGTCACGATCGCGGTCCAGGTCAACGGCAAGCTCCGCGATACATTGACGGCGCCGCGCGGGCTCGACCGCGCCGCGACGGAGGCGCTCGCGCTCGCATCCGACAAGATCCAGCGACAGCTGAATGGAGCGAGCCCGCGTAAAGTGATTGTCGTTCCCGACCGGCTGGTGAATATCGTCGCCTGATGCGACGCATTGCGCTCCTCGCCGCTCTGGCCCTGTCACTCAGCGGCTGCGGCCTTCGTCCGCTCTACGGCGGTGGCGCCGGAAGCCCGGTCGTCCAGACTTTGCGTTCGGTCCAGGTCGCCGGGATCCCGGGCCAGTCGGGCTGGCTCATGCGCAACAAATTGATCGCGCGCCTCGGCGAAGCGGGCTCGGGCAGCGCCCGCTACCGGCTCGATGTGGCGCTCGACGACAAGCTTACTTCCTTCGGCCTGCGCAGCGACCGCGCCGCGACTCAGGAACGCCGATCCCTCCGCGCGCGTTACCAGTTGGTCGACCTGTCGACCGGCGCCGTAGTGCTCGACGCCACTTCCGGTTCCGATGCGGGAATCGACATCGTCAGCTCGGAATATGCAACGGTCGCCGCCGAGCAGACCGTGCTCGAGCAATTGTCCGACCAGGTCGCCGACCAGATCGTCGCCCGGCTCGCGCTCTACGCGTCGCGCACCCAACAAAAGCCGTGAAGGCTGCCAAGTCCTCGATCGCCCGCTCGGTCGACCAGCCCGACCCGCGCATCCGCTTCTATTTATTCTACGGTCCCGACGAGGCGCAGTCGCGCGCGCTGGCAGCCCGGCTCGCCGAAGCGCTGAGCGCCAGCCGGTTCCTGCTTTCGGGCGGGTCGGTGAAGTCGGACCCGGCCCTGCTGGCCGACGAAGCCGGGGCGATGAACCTGTTCGGCGGCAAACGGCTGATCTGGATCGAGCCCGCGGGCGAAGACATTGTAGAGGGCGTTCAGGCCCTGCTCGAGCTTCCAGCGGCCGAAAGCCCTGTGGTCGGGATCGCGGGCGGGCTGCGCAAGACGTCCGGCCTGCTCAAGCTCGCCGAGGCATCGCCGGAGGCGCTGACGTTCGCCGCTTATGCGCCCGAGGGCCAGGATGCGGAACGGCTGGTCATCGACCTCGGCCGCCGCGTCGGCTTGAAGATCTCGCCGACAGTTGCCGCGCGGATCGCCGCCGGCGCCGGCAATGACCAGGCGGTCATCGCGCAGGAACTGGAAAAGCTCTCGGTCTATCTCGACGGCTCGCCCCATTCGCCCAAGGATTTGGAGCACGACGCGGTCGACGCGGTCGGCGCCGACACGGCCGAGGGCGATTTCCAGCGGCTGGCCGATCTCGCCCTTGGCGGCGCGATGACCGAGCTGGCCGATGAGCTGGCGCGGCTTCCGTCCGGGGGTTCGGAAGCGATCCCGGTCGTGCGCTCGCTGCAGCGACGACTGCTGATGCTTGCTCCGTCTCGCGCCCGGATCGAGCGCGGCGAACGCCTCGACGCCGTCATGGCGTCATTGGGCAAGGCCTTGTTCTGGAAGGACAAGCCGATCGTCGGCAGAATGCTGGCGAAGTGGAGTGCCGAAGATCTGGCGCGCGTTGCCGAACGTGCCGGGAAGCTCGAGCGCGAGCTCATCTTCAGCGACGCTCCGGGCCGCGAAGCGCTTGGCGAGGAATTGCTGGCGATCGCGCGAAAGGCGCGCAACTCGCGCTAGATCGGTTCGCCCGAGAGGCGCTGGCAGATCATGTCGAGCTGGTCGAGGGTCGAATATTGCAGCGTCACCGCTCCACCCGCGCCCTTGTGGCTGACGCTCACCTTCAGCCCGAGGATATCGCCCAGTTGCCGTTCGAGTGCGGCCAGGTCGGCGTCGACCGGCACCGCATTCCGAGCCGAGGCGCGGCCAATGTCGGCTCCCGGGCCGGGACGCGCCTTCTCCCGCCGAACCTGCTCCTCGGTCTGGCGGACCGAGAGGTCGCGGGCGATGATCAGCTTGGTCAGCCCCTCGGGGTCGGGGGCTGCCGCAACCGCCCGCGCGTGCCCCATGCTGATATCGCCTTGCATTAACGATAGGCGCACGAATTCCGGAAGTTCCAGCAATCTCAACAGGTTAGTAACGTGGCTGCGCGACTTGTGGACGAGCTTGCCAACCGCGTCCTGGGTGTGGCCGTGGCGCTGGATCAGCTGGCGATAGCCCTCGGCCTCCTCGATCGCGTTCAGGTCTTGCCGCTGGATATTCTCGATCAGCGCAATCTCGGCCGTCGTCGATTCGTCGATCTCGCGAACGATGGCGGGAATGGCATGGAGCTGCGCCCGCTGTGCCGCTCGC
The DNA here is from genome assembly GCA_040389765.1 of Pseudomonadota bacterium. Classification (GTDB taxonomy): domain Bacteria; phylum Pseudomonadota; class Alphaproteobacteria; order Sphingomonadales; family Sphingomonadaceae; genus Sphingomicrobium. The sequence goes on from JAZJZO010000004.1 coordinate 63,808, forward strand.
CAACGACGTTCGCCGGCGACAATCTGATAGCCGTCACCATCGGGCCGAAGCAGAATCGGCTGAAGTACGCCGCGCTGGCGGATCGATTCAGCGAGCTCGTCGAGCGTTTCCTCATCGAACTGGACGCGCGGTTGCGCCGGATTGGGCTTGATGCGAGCGATTTCGACCTCGCGCACGCCGCGGCCGCCCTCGCCGGAGCCTTCCGATGGCGGCGCCTTGTCACCAAGCAGGGCCGACAGGCCCATGCCGAGCCCCTTCCCCGGACGATCACTGCTCATGCCGCGACAGCCAGGCTCGGCAGGCGTCCGATGACTTCGCGCGCTAGGCGGACGTAAGCCTCGGAACCCGGGCACTTGAGGTCGTAAATCAAGGCCGGCAGCCCGTGGCTTGGTGCCTCTGATAGGCGGACGTTGCGCGGCACGACCGTCTCGAACACCGCCGAGCCAAGGCAGGCCCGAACGTCGTCGCTGACCGCCTGGCTGAGGTTATTGCGGCGATCGAACATGGTCAACGCCACGCCCAGGATCGCCAGCTCGGGATTGAAGGCGTTCCGGATCCGCTCGACGGTCTGCAGCAACTGACTCAGGCCCTCGAGCGCGAAGAACTCCGCCTGGAGGGGCACCAGCAGCTGCCGCGCGGCGACGAGCGCATTGACGGTGAGTAGGCCGAGCGAAGGAGGGCAATCGATTAGGCAGATGTCCCAACGCCCTGGAGGCGCGTCGCTCAGCGCCTTGTCGAGCCGGTGCGCACGTTCGGGCAGCCCGACCATCTCAACCTCGGCGCCCGACAGGTCGACCGTCGCCGGCAGAAGGTCCAGCCGCGGCACGCGCGTGGGGACAACCGATTCGGTGAGCAGAGCGCTGCCGATCAGCACGTCGTAGCTGGAGCGGACGCGCTGCGAAGGGCTAACACCAACACCGGTCGAGGCGTTTCCCTGCGGATCGAGGTCGATCAGCAGAACCCGCCAGCCGATCGCCGCCAGCGCGGTCGCCAGGTTGATCGCTGTCGTCGTCTTGCCGACGCCGCCCTTTTGGTTGGCCACCGCGATGCGGATCATCGCCCCCTCGCTTTCACTTCCCTCGCGACGACGATCCCCGAGTCGGCGTCAGTGACACTTCGTTCCACGTGGAACACACCTTGCCACGCACGCTTGGCCTCCGCCACTTCCGACTCGGCGTTTCGGCCCTTTGGCAGCACCCAGACGCTATTTCTTGTGGACAAGTGGTGGGATATTTTCAGGAGTTCATCGAGCGGCGCCACGGCTCGCGCCGTGATCACGTCGTACTTTCCCTCTACGCGCTCAGCCTTCATGCAGAGCACTGTCGCAGAGAGATTGAGCGCCCGCACCGCCTTGTGGAGAAATTCGGCGCGCAAACGGCGCGGCTCGACCAGGGTGACGGGTCTCTCGCCGAGAATGGCCAGCACGATGCCGGGCAGTCCAGCGCCTGACCCGATGTCGATCCAGCTGGCGCCGGGGCGCGGTTCGAAGCGCAGCAGTTGCGCGGAATCGAGGACGTGACGGTCGCGAAGCTGGTCGAGCGTTCCACGTGAAACCAGGTTATGCCGAGCCGCTTCTTCACGAAGCATGGTTTCATACAATTCCAACCGATCCAATGTTTCACGTGAAACATCGTGACCGAGGATGCCTTCGAGCTGCCCCTTCACGCTGCGCGGCGGCTGGCCGCGACGTAAAGCGCCGATAGCGCCGCAGGCGTGACACCGGCAATTCGCGATGCCTGATCAAGCGTCTCGGGCCGGACGTTGCTTAGCCGTTCAACCATTTCATTCGAAAGACCGGGAATCGAACCGAAATCGAGCTCTGCCGGGATCCAGACCGTGGAGTCGCGGCGAACCGCCTCCCACTGGCGCGCCTGGCGCTCAACGTAAGGCGCGTAAAGCCGGTCCGCCTGCCCCTCGTCGGTTTCGGCCCAAGCCGCCGAGCCGCGCAGCGCAAGATGCCCTTCGATCTGAGCGCGCCGCCGCGCCGACACGCAATCCGCGGCGAGTGCCTCCTCGCCGAGCCGCGTCGTCGCATTGTCGGCGCGGAGCGAGAGGCGAAACTCGGCCCGGGCGGTCATCATCCGGTAGGGCTCGCTGACGCCCTGTAGCGTCAGATCGTCGATCATCACCCCGATGTAGCTGGTGCGGCGGTCGAACCGCACCTCGTCGAGATTAAGTGCGGCTGCTGCGGCGTTAAGTCCGGCGGCCAGCCCCTGCGCCGCCGCCTCCTCATAGCCGGTGGTGCCGTTGATCTGTCCCGCCAGGAACAGGCCCGGCACATCGCCGACCTCCAGCGTCGCCTTCAGCCGGCGCGGATCGACATATTCATATTCGACCGCATAGCCGGGTCGGGCAATCACTGCGCGTTCGAGGCCGGGAATGGTCCGCACGAACGCTTCCTGCACGTCGGCCGGAAGCGAGGTCGAAATGCCGTTGGGATAAACCAGGGGGTCGTCGAGCCCCTCGGGTTCGAGGAAGATCTGGTGCGAATCGCGTGTCGCAAAGCGCTTCACTTTGTCCTCGATTGAGGGGCAATAGCGCGGGCCCCGCCCTTCGATCGCGCCGGCGAACAAGGGCGAGCGCGCGAAGTTCGCGCTGATGACGTCGTGGGTCGCGGGCGTGGTCCGGGTGATGGCGCAGGCAAGCTGCGGCCGCCGCACGGCGTCGTCGAGCGCGGACATGGTCCAGGCCCCCGCATCGCTGGGTTGCTCCTCGAGGCGGGCCCAGTCGATCGTGCGGCCATCGAGCCGCGGCGGCGTCCCCGTCTTCAGGCGCCTCTGCCCCAAGCCGATGTCGCGGATCTGCGCGGCCAGCGGCAACGAGGCGCGTTCGCCGCGCCGACCGCCGGTCACGATCTCCTCCCCGACGAACAGTCGCGCATCGAGGAAGGTGCCCGTGGCAATAACCAAAGCGCGGCACGACAGGATTCCGGCGCTGGTCTCGACTCCAGAGATGCGCCCCCCGCGAATCACCAGCCGCAGCGCCTCCGCCTCGGCCAGCTCCACCCCGCTCTCGTCCAGCAGCTCTGCAATCGCCGCCCGGTAAAGCTTGCGATCGGCCTGCACGCGGGGCCCCCACACCGCCGGCCCCTTGCTGCGGTTGAGCATGCGGCGATGGATCGCGGCGCGGTCAGCGGCGCGGCCCATCAGCCCGTCAAACACGTCGAGCTCGCGGACCAGATGGCCTTTGCCGACCCCGCCGATCGACGGGTTGCAGGACATCTGCCCCGCATCCTCGGCACGGAAGGTCAGCAGGCCGACCCGCGCGCCGCGACGGGCCGCGGCAGCCGCAGCTTCGCATCCGGCATGGCCGGCACCGATGACCAGAACGTCGTGCATTCGCCGCGCCTTAGCCGATCATGGTTCCCCGTGAAAAGTATCGTGCTCGCCTATCCCCCAGACAGGCGCGCGCGTCACTTGCCCAGGCAGAAACGCCCGAACAAGGCGTCGAGCACATCCTCGACCCCGGCCCGCCCGGTCAGCCGGTCGAACGCCAGTCGGGCATGCCGGAGATCTTCGGCAATCAGCAGGACGTCGCTCGACATCGCCGCATCGGCCAGCGCGTCGCGCGCTTCGGCGAGGTGCAGCGCCTGGCGGCGGTTGAGCGCGATCGCGTCCTCCGCGGGAAGAAGCGCCTTTGCCTCGCCACCGATTCTCTCGAGCAGTTCGGACAGTCCGTGCCCAGTCTTCGCAGAAACCGCGAGCGATCCGCACGGCCCAGCACCTCGCTCGGCGAGGTCTGCCTTGCCGTGGACCAGGATCCCACGCGGATGCTCGGGCGCATCGCCGGGATCGCCCAGCCAGACGAGAACATCCGCCGACTTCACCAGCCCCTGCGCCCGAGTGACTCCGATCGCCTCGACGGCATCGTCGGTGTCGCGCAGCCCGGCCGTGTCGGTGAGCAGGATCGGCACGCCCTCTAGCGACAACGGCACGTCGATATGGTCCCGGGTCGTCCCTGGCACGTCGGTGACGATCGCTCTCTCAGCTCCAACTATAGCGTTGATAAGGCTAGACTTTCCGGCATTTGGCGGGCCGGCCACTACGACCCGTACCCCGTCCTTCAACGGCTCGATGCGTGGCTGGTCCAGCCACTGTCCGAGCTCCTCCGAGAGGGCCGCGCAATTGCCGACTAGCGTCGGGTCGATCGGCGCATCGTCTTCATCATAGTCGATCGCCCGTTCGGCTATCGCCGATAGCGTCAGCAGCCGCTCCTGCCATTCACCGATCTGCTTCTTCAGCCCGCCTTCGGCCAGCGCCAGGGCGGCCTTTCGCTGGGCTTCGGTCTCGGCCTCGATCAAATCGGCCAGCCCCTCGGCCTCGGTCAGGTCGATGCGGCCATTCTCGAAGGCGCGGCGGGTGAACTCCCCCGGCTGGGCCTCACGCAATCCGTCGATTCCAGCCAGTGCCGATAGCACCGCATCAACCACCGCCCGGCCGCCATGGCATTGAAATTCAGCGATATTCTCGCCGGTCGCACTGGCCGGCGCATCGAACCGCAGGACCAGTGCCTCGTCCAACCGCTCGCTCGTCTCGGGATGGCGAAGCTCGCGCAACGCCGCGGCCCGCACCTCGGGCAGATCGCCGGCAATCGCTCGCGCGGCTTCATGAGCCTGCGGTCCGCTGACCCGGATGATGGCCACCGCCGCCGGCGGCCGCCCGCTCGACAAGGCGAAGATGGTCTCCGCCATATGCTCAGGTGAAGATGGGCGCGATGACCGGCGCCACGTGGTGCGCACCCTCATAGATCATCTTCAGCGCGACCCACAGGATGACCAGCAGTCCGCCCCAGGCGATCCAGCGATAGCGTTCGACATATTTGGCGATGAAGTTCGCCGCGAGACCCATCAGCAGCACCGAGAGCACCAGGCCGAAGACCAGCACGTAAGGATGATCGCGGGCGGCCCCGGCCACGGCGAGCACGTTGTCGAGGCTCATGCTGACGTCGGCGAGGGCCACGCCCCAGGCCGCCGCGGCGAAGCTCTTGGCTGGCTTGAGACCGCTATGCTCGTCGCCGGCGATTTCGTCGGAGCCGGCGCTTTCCTCCTTGTGGCGAAGCTCGCGGTACATGCGCCAGGCGACCCACAGCAGCAGCAGTCCGCCGGCCAGCACCAGGCCCACGATTTGCAGCAATTGCGTGACGAGCAAGGCGAAGACGATGCGCAGCACCAGGGCCGCGAGCACCCCGATCATGATCACCCGTTTGCGCTGCTCGCGCGGAAGGCCGGCCGCGAGCGCACCCACGACGATCGCATTGTCGCCGGCGAGCACCACGTCGATGGCGATGATTTCGAAGAAGGCCGCGATCGCCTGCGGGGTGAGGAAGCTCGCGAAATCCATGGGCGTCCCTAGCCGAGGCCGACGACCTGCCTCAACCCCAGCACACCTTCACCGCCCATCCAGCCCTCGTAGATCATGTTGACCGCGACCCACAGGATGACGGCTAGGCCAATATAGTTGATCCAGTGATAGCGTTGGATGAGCTTGGCGACGTAGCTCGCCGCCAGACCCATGAAGAGCACCGAAAAGGTCAGGCCGATGAACAGCAGCGCCGGCTCTTCGCGGGCAATCGAGGCGACCAGCAGCACGTTGTCGAGGCTCATGCTGAGGTCGGCGATGGCAATCTGGATCGCGGCTTGGAGAAATGTCTTGGTGCGCGGCGGACCCTCGACCTCGGCCGTCAGTTCATCGTCGGCAATCACCGGCGGCCGCGGCCGAAGCTCCCGGATCATGTTGTAGGCCACCCACAGCAGCAGCAGGCCGCCGGCGAAGACGAGCCCCGTGATCTTCAGCAGCTGCGTCGCGAGCACCGCGAAGGTGATGAGGAAAACCAGCGCCAGGCCGACGCCGAACAACAGCACCTTGCGGCGATCGCGCGCCGGCAGGCCCGAGGCGAGCGATCCCATGATGACGACATTGTCGCCGGCCATGGTCAGGTCGCCGATAATGATCTGACCGAGCTTGGCCATCCCGCCGGCGGTCAGGACGGCCCCGAAATTCAGGCTCGGGAACGGGACCATCGGCAGTTTACTGGTTCATGCTCGCGAAGAAGTCCTCGTTGGACTTGGCGTCCTTCATCTTGTCGAGCAGGAACTGCATGGCGTCGACCGTGCCCATCTGCATCAGGATCCGGCGCAGCACCCACATCTTGGTGAGGACGTTCTGGTCGACCAGCAATTCTTCCTTGCGGGTGCCGGACTTGCCGACATCGAGCGACGGGAAGATGCGCTTGTCGGAGACCTTGCGGTCGAGCACGATTTCGCTGTTGCCGGTGCCCTTGAACTCTTCGAAAATGACCTCGTCCATCTTCGATCCGGTATCGATCAGCGCGGTGGCGATGATCGACAGCGATCCGCCTTCCTCGATATTGCGCGCGGCACCGAAGAAGCGCTTCGGGCGCTGCAGCGCATTGGCGTCGACGCCGCCGGTCAGCACCTTGCCCGAGCTCGGCACGACCGTGTTGTAGGCGCGGCCGAGACGGGTGATCGAGTCGAGCAGGATCACGACATCCTTCTTGTGCTCGACCAGGCGCTTGGCCTTTTCGATTACCATTTCGGCGACCTGGACGTGGCGGCTGGCAGGTTCGTCGAAGGTCGAAGAAATGACCTCGCCGTTGACCGAACGTTGCATGTCGGTGACCTCCTCCGGCCGCTCGTCGATCAGCAGCACGATCAGGATCACTTCGGGATTATTGTCGGTGATCGCCCGCGCAATGTTCTGCAGCAACACGGTCTTGCCGGTTCGCGGCGGCGCGACGATCAAAGCGCGCTGGCCCTTGCCGAGCGGCGAGACGATGTCGATCACCCGCGCCGACTTGTCCTTGATCGTCGGGTCGAGCGTGTCGAGCTTCAGCTTCTCGTCCGGATAGAGCGGCGTCAGATTGTCGAAGTTGACGCGATGGCGGACCTGTTCGGGATCGTCGAAGTTGATCGTCGTCACCCGGGTCAGCGCGAAATAGCGTTCGCCTTCTTTGGGACCGCGGATCTCGCCTTCGACGGTATCGCCGGTGCGAAGACCGAATCGGCGGACGATCGACGGCGCGACGTAAATGTCGTCGGGCCCGGCCAGATAATTGGCCTCGGGCGAGCGCAAGAAGCCGAAGCCGTCGTTCAGCACCTCGATGGTGCCCGAGCCCATGATTTCGACCCCGTTCTCGGCCTGGATCTTCAGGATCGAGAACATCAGGTCCTGCTTGCGCATCGTCGACGCGCCTTCGACTCCCATTTCCTCGGCCATTGCGACCAGGTCGGCTGGAGTCTTTTTCTTCAATTCTTTCAGATGCATGGAGATAGTCTTTTCTTGGGGATTTATGCTCGAGCTTTAAAACCTTGGACGGGTCGCTGGAGGGCGGCAGGACGCCGCACTAAATGGGAAGAGCGGCCGGAGAACTGGCCGGAACCGCTTGTGATTCGAGGTATGTCTCGACGCCGCCGCTGTCAATCAGCGCCGGGCCGGCAGTGCGGTGAAGCGCCTAAAAAGGCCGGACGATCACCAGCACGACGATGATCGCCGCGGCAATCCCGGGAACCTCGTTGAGCATCCGCACGGCCCTGCCCGACAGCGGCCGCTCGCCACGAGCCAATTTCTTGCCGTAAGCGCCTAGCCAGCCCTGATAGCCTGTCAACGCGATCACCAAAGCAAGTTTGGCGTGGAACCAGCCCTGACTCCACGCATCGAGGTGAAAGGCAAGCATCAGCCCCAGGACCCAGACGACCAGCATCGCCGGCGTCAGGATGATCGAGCGAACCCGGGCCTCGCGCTCGATCCAGGCGCGCTCCTCGGGAGAGCCGGCCGCGCATTCCTGGTGATAGACGTAGAATCTAGGCAGCAGAAACAGCCCGGCCATCCAGAAGATGACGAAGGTGACGTGAGCGGCCTTCACCCACAGATAGGCGGGGCCGAGGAATCCGGTCAGTTCGCTCAACCTTCCCCCTTCACCGCTGCGATGAGCTGCTCGACATGGGCAATCGGCGTGTCCGGGAGGATCCCGTGCCCGAGATTGAAGATGTGAGGTCGCTCGGCGAATGCGTCAAGGATTGCGGCGACGGAATCGGTCAGCGCTTGCCCGCCGGCGATTAGCGCCAGTGGGTCGAGATTGCCTTGGACGACCAACTTCCGCGGCAGCTGCTTTGCAGCCCAGACCGGGTCGACCGTCTCGTCGAGGCCGATTCCATCGACCCCGGTTTCTCGAGCATAAGCCGCAAGCTTGCCGCCGGCGCCCTTGGGGAAACCGATGATGGGCAGCTTGCGATGGCGAGCCTTTAGCCCGGCAATCAGCCTTGCCGTCGGCGCGATCACCCATTGCTCGAACTGAGCAGGCGACAGGCTACCCGACCAGCTGTCGAACAATTGCAACGCTTCCGCGCCGGCTTCGACCTGGCCCGAAAGATAATCGAGCGTGACCTCTTCGATGCGGGCAATGATTTCACCAAAGGCCTTGGGGTCGGCATAGGCCTGGCGCCGGGCCTCGGCCTGCTCGCGGCTGCCCTGGCCGGCGACCATATAGGTGGCGACCGTCCACGGGCTGCCGGCAAAACCGATCAGCGTCTTGGAGGGATCGAGCGCCGCTTTGACCTTGGCGACCGTCTCGTAGATCGGTGCCAGCCGGGCCGGATAAGCCTGCAGCGCATCGATCGCCGTGTCGACTAGCCGCGGCGTCAGGCGCGGACCCTCGCCGGCCACGAAGCTCAAATTCTGGCCGATCGCGAACGGCACGATGAGGATATCGGAAAAGAGGATCGCGGCATCGAGCCCGGGAAAGCGTTTCAACGGCTGGAGCGTGATCTCGGCCGCGGCGTCGCTGTCGTAGACCAGGTCGAGGAAGCCACCCTTTTGTTCACGAAGTGCGCGATATTCCGGAAGATAACGCCCCGCCTGCCGCATCATCCACATCGGCGCAGGGTTACGGCGCTCACCCTTCAGGACGGCGAGCAAGGGCTTGTCAGGCTTGGTACCGGGAAGATCGGCAGGCATCGAAGCCACCCTCTTCTCTCCCTTATAGATATATAGGAATCTAGAATGATGATGTTGTTGGGGCCGGGAGAGCGGGGTTTAGGCAGGCTTTCCGAAATTGCCAACAAAAGCGGGAAGAGCCCGCCCTCGGCCGATCCGCGAGTCGCTCCGATTCCATCCCATGATTCACAGGCTGGGGACGAATATCATCCCCCGTGGATGAATCGTCGAAACCGGGCATGCGGGATTCCCGATTTCGCGGCAGTTGGCCCATCCCCATGTCCGCGCTAGCCTTCCAGGCCTGCTTTTCCACAAGGTTTGCCTTTGCCCCTGATCCTTGCTTCGACCAGCGCCATCCGCGGCCAGCTACTGACCGCGGCAGGCGTCGACTTTGAGTCGGTGAAGCCCGAGGTCGACGAGGCCGAGCTCAAGCTTGGAATGAGCGATGCGGCGACGATCGCAGTCCGGCTTGCCGAGGCCAAGGCGCTGAGCGTTCCCCGCCAATGGGTCATCGGCAGCGACAGCGTGGTCACCGCCGGCGGCCGGTTGTTCGACAAGCCGCGGGACCGCGAGGAGGCCGCCGAGCACCTGCGCTTTTTCTCCGGCAAGGAGATGCAGCTGTCGAGCGCGGTCGCGCTGGCGAGCGGCGAGCGCCTCAACTGGAGCCACGGGGAAACCGCGCGGCTCCAGGTGCGGACTTTGTCCGACGCGTTCATTGCCGATTACCTCGAGGCCGAGTGGCCCGACGTCGGCTATACTGTCGGCGTGTTCCGCCTGGAGGGCCGCGGCGTGCAACTGTTCGAAAGCATCGACGGCGACCATTTCACGATCCTCGGCATGCCGTTGCTGCCGCTGCTTGGTGCGCTGCGCGGACGCGGGCTGCTCATCACATGATCAAGATCGCACTCACCGGTTCGATCGGCATGGGCAAGTCGACCGTCGCCAGGATGTTCGCGGCGGCGGGCGTCCCGGTTTTCGATGCCGATGCCGAAGTGCGCGCTCTCCAAGGCCCCGGCGGCGCCCTGGTGGAACGGATCGGCGCGCTGTTTCCGGGAACGGTCACTAACGGCGTCCTCGACCGTGCCGTCCTGCGCCAGCTGGTGCTGGACGATCCCCAGCGGCTGGCCGCGCTCGAAGCGCTGGTTCACCCGGCAGTGCGTGAGGCGCGCGACGCCTTCATCGCCAAGCACGCAGACTCGCCCGCGCTGCTGTTCGAGATTCCCCTGCTGTTCGAGACCGCCGGCGAGTCCCAGGCCGACAAGATCATCGTCGTTTCCGCCCCGGCCGCAGTGCAGCGCGCTCGGGTACTCGAACGGCCTGGCATGACTCCGGACAAGCTCGATGCGATCCTTGCCCGGCAATTGCCCGATTCGGAGAAGCGCGCCCGCGCCGACTTCGTGATCGATACCGGCGGCGATCTATCCACCACAAAAGCCCAGGTCGCCGACATATTGTCTTGTCTCGGACTCGCCGCGGATTCATAGGTTTAGCCGTGCGGGAAATCGTCTTCGACACCGAGACCACGGGGCTTAGCCCCTACAGCGGCGATCGCATGGTCGAAATCGGCTGTGTCGAGATGTTCAACAGGGTCGAGACCGGCCGCCACTTCCATTGCTACTTCAATCCGGGCCGGGAAATGCCGGTCGAGGCCGAAGCCGTGCATGGCCTGTCGACGCTCTTCCTCTCCGACAAGCCGTTCTTCGGCGACAAGGCCGAGGAGCTGCTCGACTTCATCGAAGATTCGCCGCTGATCGCACACAATGCGAGCTTCGACTTCAGCTTCCTCAATTACGAGCTCGAGCAATGCGGCCGGACCTCGGTCCCACTGACACGAATGATCGACACGTTGGTGCTCGCGCGCACGCGCCATCCCGGCGCCAAGCACAGCCTGGACGCCTTGTGCATGCGCTTCGGGATCGACCGCAGCCACCGCGTCAAGCATGGCGCGCTGCTCGACGCCCAGCTGCTCGCCCAGGTCTATGTCGAGCTGACCGGCGGCCGCCAGATCGGGCTCGGCCTGGTCGCCGAGGCCGGCTCGGTCGCAGTGCCGAAATCCGCCGGTCCCGTCATCGCTCGTGAGCCGCGCCCGGCCCGTCCGCATGCCGCATTGACCGAGGAACTTGAACGGCACCGCGCGTTTATTGCTCAACTGGTCAATCCGCTCTGGTCGCGCTTCGTCGTCGCGCCCTAGGGCGGTTGACGCAAACCTCGGGCCGGTCCTAAGCGCCGCCCGTCAGCAGGAGCATCGCCAAGTGGACGTTCGGGTCGCGGGTCACCAAGTCGAGACCGGTGAGTCGCTGCGTGACCATGCGCAGCGCCGGGTCGGTGAGATCATCGAGAAATATTTCGCGCGCTCGGTTGGCGCCAACATCACCTTCGGGCGCGGACCGAACAACGATTTCACCTGTGACATCGTCGCCCCCGTCGCCCAGGGCATGGTGCTCAAATCGTCCTACAGCGCGCGGGAGGCGGAGATTGCCTTCAACGGCGCCGCCGACCGGATCGAAAAGCAGCTGCGCCGCTACACCAACCGGCTGAAGGAACATAAGGTCGACGAAAGCGAGACCCAGGCCTTCGTCGAAAACGCGGGCTACACCATTTTCTCGCCGCCGCCCGAAGATGCAGCGTCGGCGTTCCCCACGATCATTGCCGAAACCCGCGTCGACATTCCCGAATCGAGCGTGTCCGATGCGGTCATGCTGATGGACCTTCGCAACACGACCGCGCTCCTGTTCAAGAACAGCGGCACGGGCGAGTACAACATGATCTACCGGCGCGAAGACGGGAACATCGGCTGGGTTGAGCCGCACGACGACTGATACAATTCCGCCTCCCCGACCCGTTTCTCTTTTCGAGTGCCTCGATGCAGCTCAGTGACTTCCTCGATTTCGACTCAATCAAGACCTCGCTCCCGGGCGGAAACAAGAGGTCGTTGCTGCAGCAGCTGGCGAACCTCGCCGGGCAGCGGCTGAAGCTCGATTCGGCCGCGATCCTCGCCAGCCTGGCCGAACGCGAGCAGTTGGGCTCGACCGGGTTCGGGCACGGAGTCGCCATCCCGCACGGCAAGATCGAAGGCCTGCCGCGGATCTACGGCCTGTTCGCACGGCTCGGCGAAGCCGTCGATTACAAGGCGATCGACGGTCGGCCGGTGGACCTCGTCTTCCTGCTGCTTTCTCCGCCGAACGCCGGTGCGGAACATTTGAAGGCGCTCGCCGCGGTCAGCCGGGTCACTCGCGACGCGGCCCTGCTTGAGCGCCTGCGCGGCGCGCGCAGCAGGGATGCGCTGGCGGTGGTGCTGCTCGGCGCCGACGAGCGCGACGCCGCCTGACCCGGGCGCACCCACCGGCGTGAGCCGCCTTCCCGCCCATGTTGAAGTCGGCAGCATGCTACGCCGAGTCGCCGGCGTCGGTGACTTCGCGACGATCGTCCGCAAGGGCGATCCGGAACGCGGCACCATCTTGCTTCTGGTCAGCAGCCGCGGACGGCACGTCGCCAGCCTCGAGCGCGTGCTAAGTTTGGACGACGGCGCGTATCGCTGGCAGGCGACCGGGCCGGCCGATTCGGCCAGTTCCACCGAAATTGCCGATTTCCTCGCCAAACGTGCACGGTTCGACGAGGATTTCTGGGCGATCGAACTGGATATCGCGGACCCGGAACGGTTCATCGCTGAAACAATCGCTTCGCCTTGACCCCGCCGTTCACCCGTTAGAAACGCGGAACAACAACACGAGCGGGGGGCATTTCCTTAGCCAGTCACGGCGGGAGTGCCACGCGAGACGGGGTATCACCAGGTACGCAAGCGGAAGTATTCGCAAGTAATCACGCGTTACCATTTGAGTGGTTCACCGCATAGTTAACGGCAATAATGTTGGCATCCTTTCGCAAGGCGCTTGTCCTTTGTGCAGCGCTCTCCGCGACGATTATCGCTCCTGCCAGGGCAGGACCTGGCCCCGAGACCATGGTTTCGGTGGCAAACGCGAGCCTTCCCAAGGTCGCGATCCCGCAATTGATCGACCCGAACGGCCAGCCGATCCTGACCCAGCCCGAAACCCAGCCGGAACCGGCCAATCCGCTCGCGACTCCGGAAACGGTCGAGAATGCGCCGGCAGTGAAGCCGAGCGGCAGCCTCACTGAGATGGTTGCGCAGTTGCGCAGCGGCGAAGCCGGCAGCCGCGAGCTCGAATGCCTCGCGACCGGCATTTATTTCGAATCCAAGGGTGAGCCGCTCGCCGGCCAGCTTGCGGTCGGAAGGGTCATCGCCAATCGCGCCAAGAGCGGTCGCTTCGCCTCGACCTATTGCGGCGTGCTGTTCCAGCGCGGCCAATTCTCGTTCGTCCACGGCCGTTCGCTGCCGACGGTCGCGCATTCCAACCGGCAGTGGCAGAACGCTGTCGCGCTGGCCAAGATCGTCGATCAGAAGTTGCACGAATCGGCCGTCGGCAATGCGCTGTTCTTCCACGCCCGCCGGGTTTCGCCGGGCTGGGGGCTGAAGCGCGTCGCGGCGATCGGCAATCACATCTTTTACCGCTGATCTTTCCAGGCGGTCCTGATTTGTTCTAGGTCTCGGGGGTGAGCACCGCCCCCGAGTCCCTTTGCTTTACCGACGCGCCCATCGCGGCCGATGTCGCCCGCGGGGTGACCCGGCTGCTCTGCCGTCAGGACCAGTTTGCGGTGTGCGAAATGCCGCTTCCCAATGGCCGGCGCGCCGACCTGATGGCAATCGACGCCAAGGGCGGCCTGACCATCGTCGAGATCAAGGTCGCCAAGGCCGACCTGGTCGGCGACGCCAAGTGGCGCGACTATCTCGATTATTGCGATTGCTTTTATTGGGCGGTGCCGCCGCACCTGGCACGAATCCTCGATGAGGAGCGCTATCTCCCGGCCGACGCCGGACTGATCGTTGCCGACCGCTATGACGCCGCAGTGGTCCGCCAGGCTGCCTGCCGGCCACTGGCGCCGGCGCGGCGGAAGGCCGAGCTGCTGCACTTTGCACGCCGCGCCGCGCGGCGCTTGTCGGCGCAGGTCGATCCCACGCTTGGGGAGGCGACCTAGCCCTTCGGCTTCTTGTCGTTGATCGCTTTCAGGATGTCGCGCGCACGTGGGTCGCGCATGGCATAATCGCGCGCGGAATAGCCTTGCGCGCTATCGGCCTTGTCGGGGTTCGCGCCCGCCTCGAGCAGACGGCGGACAATGGTCGGCTGACGCTGCTGGACAGCCACGATCAGCGCCGTTTCGCCGCTCCTGTTGACGCCGTCGACGCGGGCCCCGCTCACCAGCAGCCATTCGACGCCGGTGTCGAACCCGGCTCGCGCCGCTGCGACCAACGGTGGTTCGCCGTCCTTGCCGGCGAGATTGGCGTTGGCGCCCTTGTTCAACAGGAAGCCCGTGAAATCTTCGTCGCGGCGGCGGATCGCGATGATCAGGCCGGTGTCGCCATCGTCGCCGCGCGCATCAATCAGCCCGGTCGGCTTGCCTTCGAGGAGTTCGGTGACCTTGCCGCCGTTCTTGTCGCGGACGGCCTGGACAAACTCGGGGCCTGCTCGCCCCGTCTGCGCGGCAGCGGGCGCAGCAAGCGCCATCGCGTAGCCGAAAAGTGCAATCTTCAGGATTTTCACGGCCTTAAGTCCCCAAATCCCGCCAAGTCCGCTTGATCGCCGGTGCCTAGCAGAGCAATGCTTGCCTTGTCATGACCGCCGCCACGCCTTTTTGGGAGCACCCGCTCGCCTCGCTCGACCGCGGCGAGTGGGAGGCGTTGTGCGATGGCTGCGGCCGCTGCTGCATCCACAAGCTCGAGGATGAGGAGACGGGCGTGCTCTACGCGACCAACGTCGCGTGCAAGCTGCTCGACCGGCGCAATGGGCGCTGCTTCGACTATGCCAACCGGATGAAGCGCGTGTCCGACTGCGTGAAGCTCGACCGCAAAAACCTCAATAATCTCGATTGGTTGCCGGAGACCTGCGCCTATCGCCTGCGCGCGGCGGGAGAGCCGCTGCGGGACTGGCACTATCTGATCTCGGGCAGCCGCGAGACGGTGCACGAGGCCGGCCAGTCGACCCGCGGCTGGACAGTCAGCGAAGAAGAAGCGGGCGAGCTTGAATATCATGTGGTCGACCGCGAGCTCTGAAGCCGCGCTGGAAGCGGCGCTGCCGCTGCCCATCGACGTTCGCCGGATCCGCACCGCCCGGCGCATGCGGCTGCGGTTCGACGAAGCGAGCTCGACGCTCAAGCTGACCTGCCCGTGGCGGACCAGCCGCCGCAGCGCCCTGGCCTGGGCGCTCGACCAGCGCGACTGGATCGAAACCCAGCTCGCCCGCGCCGAGCCCCCGCTGCCGTTCGGGCCGGGGGTCGTCATTCCCATTGAAGGCCGGCAAGTGCGCATCGCCTGGGACGAAGCCGCGCCGCGCACGCCGCGCCTGGCCGAAGGCGAACTGATCTGCGGCGGGCCGCGCGACGGCCTCGCCCGCCGGATCGATTCATTCCTGAAAAAGCGCGCGCTCGAAACCATGTCGCGCGAGGTTGCCGAATATGCGGCGGCGGCCGGCGTCAGCGCGCGCACCGTTGCGGTTGGCGACGCGGCAAGCCGCTGGGGGAGCTGCTCGTCGGAAGGACGCATTCGCCTCAGCTGGCGACTGATCCTCGCCCCGCCGCCGGTGCGCCGCTACGTCGTCGCGCATGAGGTCGCGCATTTGAAGCACCTCGACCACGGGCCCGAATTCAAGGCGTTCGAAGCGCGGCTTTACGGCGCCGGCCTGGCCGAAGCCAAGGCCAAGCTCAGGCGCCTAGGTCCCGGGCTGCGAAGGGTTGGGCGGGGGCGCTGAGCCCGGCTCGGCCGGCCGTGGCTGCGGCTGCGGGTATTGGTTCGACCGTTGTTGCGGTT
The DNA here is from genome assembly GCA_040389765.1 of Pseudomonadota bacterium. Taxonomy (GTDB): domain Bacteria; phylum Pseudomonadota; class Alphaproteobacteria; order Sphingomonadales; family Sphingomonadaceae; genus Sphingomicrobium. Next base: position 79,636 of record JAZJZO010000004.1, read on the forward strand.
GCTGTTGCGGCGGGAAGGCCTGGTCGAGCTCCTGCTGGGTCGGGTCCCCGCTGCCGTCAGGGCGAATCATCGGTTGCGGTTGCGGATAACCGGGCTGCGTGGGCGGCATGCCGATCGGCATCCCATTTTCATCAACCATCGGGGCCATGCCGTTGGCGTCAAATTCCATGTCGCCGTAGACTTGTTCCTCGGGCGTCAGCTGCCAATCAGGCAGCGGCACCTGGGTTTCGAACTGCTCGACCGGACGCCGGGCGACGGCCACCGCCATGAAGTCGTGGAAGGCGCGCGCCGGTGCGGTGCCGCCCTGCAGGCCGGCGATCGGCCGGGCGTCGTCGCGGCCCATCCAGACGCCCGTCGTCAGCCCGCTCGAGAAGCCGATGAACCAGCCGTCCTTGTTTGAGCTGGTGGTTCCGGTCTTGCCCGCGACCGGGCGGCCGATCTGCGCTGCCCGGCCGGTGCCGCTCAGCACCGCAGATTGGAGCAGATCGGTCATCTCGGCTGCGACCCAGGGCGCGACCAGGACTCGCTCTTCGGTCGCTTCATGCTGGTAGAGCTGGCGGCCGTCGGCGGTGACCACCTTGCGGATCGCATAAGGCGTGACCGCGACGCCCTTGCTCGCCACCGAGGCGAAGGCGCGGGTCATGTCGATGAGCCGGACGTCGCTCGATCCCAGGACCATGGACGGGTAGGTCGAGATCTGGGTGGTGACGCCGAAGCGGCGCGCCATGTCGGCAATGGTCCCGAACCCGACCTGGGCGCCGATCTTGGCGCTGATCGTGTTGATTGAGCGCGAGAAGGCTTCGCGCAGGGTCACCGGGCCAAGGTTGGTGCGGGTCGAGTTGCGCGGGCTCCAGCCGTCGATCGTCACCGGCTCGTCGACGATCGTGTCGGTCGGCTTCATCCCCGATTCGAGCGCCGTCAGATAGACGAACAATTTGAATGCGGAGCCCGGCTGGCGCTCGGCCTGGGTGGCGCGGTTGTAAATCGAGTTCACGTAATCGCGGCCGCCGACCATCGCCCGTACCGCGCCGTCGCGATCCATCGCGACCAGTGCGCCCTGCGCCCCCTTCGGTGCATTGGCCTGGATCGCGCGGTCCGCCGCCACCTGCATTCCGGGATCGAGCGTGGTCCAGATGTCGATCGGGTCGGAGGTTTCGTCGATCAAGGTGTCGAGCTGGGGCAGCGCCCAGTCGGTGAAATAGCGGACGCTGTTCTGATTGCTCGTCTTCTCGATGCGGACCTGCGCGGGGTCGACTGCGGCGGCGTCAGCCTCGGTGATGAAGCCGTTGCGGGCCATCGTCCGGAGCACGACGTTGGAACGAGCCCGCGCCGCCTCGACGTCGGCCGAGGGAGAATAGTTGGACGGCGCCTTGACCAGGCCGGCGATGATCGCCGCTTCGCCGAGGCTCAAGTTATCGGCGCTGTGGCCGAAGAAGCGGCGCGAGGCGGCGTCGATGCCGTAGGCGCCGCCGCCGAAATAAACGCGGTTCAGGTACAGCTCGAGGATTTGGTCCTTCGAGAATTTGCGCTCAAGCGCCAGCGCCAGGATCGCCTCCTTCACCTTGCGGCCGAAGTTGCGGTTGTTGGTGAGGAAGATGTTGCGGGCAAGCTGCTGGGTAATGGTCGAGGTCGCGCTGACCCTTTTGCCCCGGCTGACCGCGGAATAGATAGCGCGGCCGATGCCCAGCGGGTCGACACCGATATGGCTGCGGAAGCGCCGGTCCTCGGTCGAGATCATCGCCGCGCGCATCTCCGCCGGGATCTGGTCGTAGGGCAGCCACTTGCCGAAGCTCGGGCCAAGCGACACCAGCACCTGGCCGTTGGCGGCGCGAACGCGGATCATCTGGCCGAGATCGTTGCGCTTGGTCAGGTCGCCGTAACTCGGCAGATAGGCAGTCGCGACCGCGACCGCGACGATCAGTGCGAGGATGCCGAGCAGCGCGGCATAAGCCAGGCCCTTTAGGATGTTCATGAAGGTCGAGCGCCCTCCAGAAGTTGCATGCTGACGCTGACGGACCATTCGAGGAACGGGCTTATAAAGCTCTGGGCGGCGCGACAATAGGCGAAGCTTTCGCGTTGGTACGACAGGGCGTTATCCTGCTCTTAACCCTGTTTTAGTGCCTCCCCCGCTAGGTCGGCGTCATGGGCGGAGACTTGTCCCGGACGCTGATGCTTGCGGTGCTTGCCGCGGCCGCCGCCACATCGTGGCCGGCGAATGGACAATGCCGCCTCTGCAGCGAGCCGACGACGTCGCGTCCAAATCCCGATGCCGTCGGCGAAGTCCGCCTGGAAATCGAGACCAGCATCGACTTCGACCGGCTGATCCTGTTCGGCTCGGGCGAAGGCGCGGCAGTGATCCGCCCCGACGGGTCGAGCGCTGCGGCGGGAGCGATCGCTGACATCGGGCCGCGGGCGATGGTCGGAAGCGCCACCGTTCACGGGCAGCCCGGCCGTGCCGTGCGAATCGAGCTTCCGCGCCAGATCGACCTTTATTCAGCGGGTGGCGCGCGCATGCGCTTCGACGAAGTGGTCAGCGACCTTCCCGCCATTCCTCGCCTCGACGCCGCCGGGAACCTCAGCTTCCGATTCGGCGGGCGGGTGCGAATCACCGGCGATGCCGACGGCGCCTATCGCGGCGAACTTCCAATTACGGTTGAATATCAGTGAACCTTTCGCGCTGACGTTCTCTGCGCTGGCCCTCTACGAACAACGTCCAATCCGGATCAAAGCCTAAAGCGTCGTTAACCAAGCCCTTGAGGGAAGCCGTAAGCGGCCACGGTTAATAGCAACGCCACGGATGACCGGCAGCGTCGGACAGCCGCAGTCAACAATCGTAGTGGGGTACCAAGATGAACAAGTTTCTCGCAACTGCCGGCGCCATCGCGTTGCTGGCCCTGACTAGCGCCCCGGCGCAGGCGGCGAGCCCTTCGGCCCAGGCGAATGCCACGGCCAAGATCTATCGTCCGCTGACCATTTCGAAGACCACGGACCTGGATTTCGGCGTTGTCGTTATCGCGGGCGCGAGCTTTCCGGCTGAGACCGTCACCGTCAGCACGGCGGGCGCCGTGACCTGCGGCGGCGGTGTCAACCTAACCTGCTCGGGTTCGCCGACGGCGGCGCGCTTCCATCTGGTGGGCAGCAACAACGCGCTGGTGACGGTCAGCTCGCCGACCTTCAATCTGACCGGCCCGGGCACGCTCGCCGTGACTCCGAGCTCGACCAGCCAGTCGGTCAACCTCGGCGCTTCGGGCGCCACCAACGGCGTCGACGTCGATCTCGGCGCCTCGATCCCGGTTTCGTCGGCCACTGCCGAAGGTGTCTACACCGGCACCTGGACCGTCACTGCCGATTATCAATAAGCCCAGGGGGCCAGTTCAAAGTGGGGAGAGGGGCTGCCCGTCGGGCGGCCCCTTTTTCGTTGTCCGCCCGACAGCGCGCCATTCATGGTTGAGAGAATATCAACCATTCCGGATTAATCGGGCAGGCCGACCAATTTCGCTTGCGAAAGAGAGCCCGTGCGTCCGCGTTTTTACCGACCCCTGACAGCGATCGCCGCTTTTTTCTGTGCCATTGGCGCGGCGCCGGCGGCTGCCGCAACGCAGGTGGCACAGGTCAAGGCGAACGTGGTGAAGCCGCTGACCATCACCTGGGTCCAGGACCTCGACCTCGGCACCGTCGTGCTTGGGCCCGGCAGCTGGTCGGGGGCGACGGTCAAGATCGCGCGCACCGGCGTCTTCACCTGCGCCACCGCCAACGTCACCTGCAGCGGTGCGACGGTCGTCGCCAAGTATAACGTGACCGGATCGAACAATATGACGGTGCGGATCAGCGCACCCAACGTGACCCTCGTCAATCAGAGCGATGCGACCAAGACGCTGACGCTGGTGCCCGACAGCCCGGGCACCGTCACGCTGACTTCGTCGGGCGCGCCGGGGATCACCTTTCCGATCGGGGGCTCGATCACGGTCAATTCAACCACCCAGGGCGGCGTCTATCGGGGTACGTTCAACGTTACCGTCGACTATTAACTGGGCCCGTCGCCCTTATGGTTGACCGAATATCAACCATTTTGGACCAATCATCCCGCGATAATCCTGAGGAACCTGCGGGGATCGCCAGTATGAAAAGTTTCAAACGGCCGGTTGCGGCCATTTTCCTTGCCCTGACGCCGCTGTTCGGGCTGCCGGCGCCAGCTTCGGCCGGAGTCGGCGACCTGCTGGTCGCGCCGACTCGGATCGTGCTCGACGGCCGCAAGGGCGCCGAGGTCATCCTCAACAATATCGGCGACGAGCCGGCGACCTATCGGGTCTCGGTCGAATTCCGGCGGATGACCGAAGACGGCCAGCTGGCGGACGTTGCCGAGCCGAGCGCCGCCGAAAAGGCCGCCCGGGACATGATCGTCTATGCGCCGCGGCGCGTGACCCTCGCTCCGCACGAGCCGCAGTCGATCCGCATCGCCGCCCGCCCGCCGCAAGGGCTGCCCGACGGCGAATATCGCGTCCATTTGCTGTTCCGGGCGATCCCGCCCGCGACTCCCGTCGCTCCCGCGAGTAGTGAGCCGGTCAAGGGTGTCCACTTCCAGCTGACCCCGGTCTATGGCGTGACCATCCCGGTCATCGTGCGCCTCGGCAACCTCAGCGCGACGGCCGGCATCGCCGACGTCCGCCTGGCTGAAAAAGATGGAAATCGCGTTGTTTCTCTGGCACTTAGCCGTGCCGGACAGCGCTCGACCTTCGGCGAGTTGCGAGTTCTCAAGGCCGGCGTGAAGGAGCCGCTGGCGATCCAGCGGGCCGTTGCGGTCTATACCGAAATCGGCAAGCGCCGCGTGGATATTCCGCTTAACCCCGCCTTCAAGTCGGATCCGTCGGGGCCGGTCACGGTCCAATATCTCGAAACCTACGACGACGGCAGCCACATGATTGCCGAAGCGCCGGCGGTGCTGCGCTGAGGGGCTGAGGGCCACCGGAGCAGAAGCGATGTTCGGCCGCGGCTTTCCGTTGCGCCAGGCGGCGCTGGCGTTCGCCCTGTGGGCCGGCGGCGGCGCTGTAGCAGCGTCGGCGCCGCAATCCGTGCCGGCCTGGACGGCCGACCCCGACGACCAGTTCCTGCTTGACGTCAACATCCGCCAGCTTCGCCTGGGCGATGGAGTGCGCGCCTACAACACGCCGGAAGGCACTTGTGTCGTCTTAGGCGACTTTTTGACCGCGCTCGACGTGCCGATGCGGATCGACATCGGCGCGAAGAAGGCGAGCGGCTGGGCGTTTAGCGAAAAGCACGGGATCACCATCGATTATGGCGCGGGCATGGCCAGTGTCGCCGGCCAAAGCGAGCGCCTGACCCCCGGCACTGTCCGCGAAACGCCAGAAGGCTGGTGCGTTCAGACCAAGGCGCTGGCGCGCTGGTTCGGGATCGGCATTCGGCCGCTCACCTCGGGCTCGGCGCTGCTGTTGCAGTCGGATTCGAAGCTTCCGGTGGAGCTTGCGGTCGAACGGGCCCAGCGCGCCGCTCATTTGCGGCCGGCAAGCTACGACTTGTCGTCGCTGCCGCAGGTCCGCGTTCCTTATTCGATGTTCCGCGCGCCGGCGCTCGACTTTGTGGTCAGCGCGGGCGTCACCTATCGCGCCCGCGACGGCATGCGCGTGGATCGCCAGGCCTCGCTCTTCGCCGCCGGCGAGATCGCGCGGCTAAGCTATGACGCGCAGGTGTCGACGACCGCCAAGGGCATTCCCAACATGCTCCGCGTCCGGGCCTACCGCTCCGACCCTGAAGGTAAGCTGCTCGGACCACTGAAGGCGACCCATATGGGCGCGGGCGATGTCGAGGGTATCGCCAGCGGGCTGACGGGCACGGTCGCCGCGGGTCGCGGCATGGTGGTCACCAACCGGCCGCTGGCGGCTCGCGCGGCCTTCGACCGCACACGGTTCGAAGGCGATCTGCCGAGCGGTTGGGAGGCCGAGATCTATCGCAACGGCGAGCTGCTGGGCTTTGCCAAGTCCAGCCCAGGCCAGCGCTATGTGTTTGAAGATGTTCAGCTTCTTTACGGCGACAACCAGGTGAAGATCGTCCTCTACGGGCCCCAGGGCCAGATTCGAACGCGCGAGGAGAGCATCAACATCGGCCAAAACAATGTCCCGGCCGGCAAGACCTGGTACTGGGCCGGCGCCAATCAGCCCGGCCGCGATATCATCGCACTCGAAAAGCCGCCCGACGGCAGCCCGCTGCCCAGGGCCCAGGCTGCGGTCTCGATCGAGCACGGCATCGACGATCGAACGTCGGTGGCCGTGCTTGCCCGCGCCATGTTGATTGCCGACGAGCGCGTCACCTTCGTCGAAGGAACGGTCCGGCGCTCGTTTGGCGGAGCCTTGGTCGAAGTCGGCGCAGCGCGCCAGTCAGGCGGGGGAATGGCTGCTCGTGCCCAGCTTTTGGGCCGATTTGGGGGCCTCAACGTCACTGCCGAGGCTCTTCTTGCAAATGATTTTAAATTGCGAGGAGGCAACAAGCAATCCATTCGCGAGGTGCGCGCAGGGCTCGATGCGCCCGTACGCGTCGGCCGGATACTCCTTCCTGTCCACGCGGATGCGCACTGGCTCGATCGCCACGACGGCAGCAGCCAGCTCGAGGCGACCGCCAGGCTTGCGGCCAATTTCGATCGCTTCAACCTCGCAACCGACGTCAGCTACCGTCGCCAATATGTCCGCGGCGGGTCCTCGCCGCCGGGCGAGTTCCGCTTCAACCTGATCGGCAGCGGCCGCATCGGCGACATCCGCCTGCGCGGCACGACCGGATTCGACTTGTCGCCCGCGTCCCGCTTCCGCAGTGCCGAGCTGTCGGCCTATTGGTCCAAATCGGACCGCGTCGACTGGGAGGCGGTGCTCGCCTACGAAGCGCCCGCCAGCCGCGGCCGCGCGCGCATCAGCCACATCAGCCGCCTCGATAGCATGTCCCTGGCACTGACCGCCGAGGCGGCCACCGACGGCGCCGTCGCGGTCGGCCTTAACCTCAGCTTCTCGCTCGATCCCGGCCACGGCTTCGCCATGTCGCGGCGGCCGCTTGCCCAGCAGGGCTCGGTCCGGGCGACCGTCTACCGCGATCTCAACGATAATGGCGTGCGCGATCCTTCCGAGCCGCTCGAAAAGGGTGCCTTGATCACCACCGGGCCGGTCCAATCGCTGCGGCCGACCGACGCCAAGGGCGAGGTCACCGTTGCCGGCCTGACCGCCTACAGCCCGATCACCGTCGGGGTCGACCGCACTAGCCTCGCCGATCCGATGCTGACCCCGAAAAAGGCGCTTCAGGTCGTCGTCCCGCGGCCGGGCGTGCCCGCCGAGGTCGAAATCGGCCTGGTCGGCGGCGGCGATGTCGAAGGGGTCGTAATCAAGGATGGCGGGCTCGGCTTTGAAGGCCTCGACCTCGAGCTGGTCGATGCATCGGGCAAGCTCGTCGGCACTGCGCGCAGCGATTTCGACGGCTTCTTCCTGTTCGAGCGCGTGGCCTATGGCCGTTACACCATCCGCGTCACCGCAGATTCGGCTAGCGCGGCGCGTGTCCCGATCGATCTTGGCGTCGCCTTCTCGGTCGACGCCAGCAAGCCGGTGATCAGGCTCGGCATGATCCGGGTGCAGGCCCTGCCCCGCGTCGCTTCGGCCGATGGGATCGCCGGCCCCGCGAAATAGAAAATTGGTGCGGTCGAGAAGACTCGAACTTCCACGGCCTTTCGGCCACAGCGACCTCAACGCTGCGCGTCTACCAGTTCCGCCACGACCGCACGTGATCAAAGGCGCCGAGAACCGTCGCCACTGGTGAGGCGCGGCCCCTAGCAAAGCCCCCACTGCAGCGCAACGCCCGCGCAGGGGGCGCGTCGTGCCGCGCCAATCCGGTCCATAATGGCACAATCCTTAAAGCGTCGTTTACCAATGCCCGCCGATCCGTTTAGGCCTTGGACATGCTCGCGCTCGTCGCCTTGGCAGCCGTGGTTTCGGCCCCTCAGGTTCAGCCGGTTTCGATCGGCCCAACGGTGCAGGCGCGTGCCACCGTCCGCATCGTTTCGGGGGTCCGGCTGAAGCTGGACGGTACGGCCAATGCCGATGCGCCGGCGCCGCGGGACGCGATCGTTCGCACCGCCGACCTGGTTCAGCCGGCGCGCCTCATCGAATTCCAATAATCGTCTGGGCCGTCAGGCCTTGGGCGCACCGACCGAGATGGTGAGCTCGTCGCCGCCCGGCGGGACATTGACCTCCGCGCTGTTGAAACTCGCACTTGCGCCGGGCGCCAGGCTCTTGGCCGGCGGAGCAATCGTCCACTTATAGACCAGCTGCCCGGTCCGCGACCGAAGCTGAGCCTGGAGCGGGGGCACGTCCTGCTCTTCGCCGGTCGGGTTGGTGATCTTGCCCGTCACCGTCAGCAGCTCGTTGCCGCTTTCCAGTCGCTGCCGGTCCATGTGCGTCGTCACCAGCGCGAGCGGGCTTGCGCCCGCGGCGGCGAGGCCGAGCCGAACCTTCCACGCGTCCGGCGCGAAGAACCAGAAGGCCGCCGCCAGCACCGCGACGAGAAGCACGACCAGCAGGATCGTCAGCAACGGGCTGCGCCCGCGACGTTCGACGTCCTCGTCGGACGCGGCGAAGGGGCTGAATTCGTCGTCCTGCGGCTCGACCTCGGGCGGCTCGCGCCAATCGGATGGCGGAGCTTCGGCAGCCGCCGCCTCGGGTGAATATGCATAGGCCGGCTCGACCGGCTCCTCTCGAGCGGCGACCGCATCATCGCCGGATTCGATAAGCGCAGCCCGCTCTTCGGCCTCGGGGCCGCTGCGCGGGTCGATCAGGGTCGCTTCCGCCAGGCTTTCGTCGTCCTCATCCTCGTGCTGATCCGCGACGGGCTCATCATAGGCGCGCTGGACTTCGGTCCCGGCCGGGGGGGGAGGAATTTCGGGTTCGGCCGCGGCCGGCGCCGTCTCGGCGAATTCGCTTCCCGGCTCGGGATCCTGGTGCCAGCTATGCTTGCATGAAACGCAGCGAACCTGCCGGCCGACGGGCGGAATTGCCCCGTCCTTGACGACATATTGGGTGCCGCAGCTGGGGCAGGTGAGGATCATCGACGCAAAAGCCCTCTTTCAGGACAGTCAGGGAACGGTAAACAGGAATGTATTGGGCTTGGCAAGGCGGCGGAATCCGCCGCGTGGGAGGGGGAAGCAGCTGTCGATTGTCGCTGAATTCGAAAGCGTCGGCCTGCGCTACGGCACGGGCTCCGAAGTGCTGCGCGACCTCGACTTCCGACTCGGCACCGGCGGCTTCTATTTCCTCACCGGCCCATCGGGGGCAGGGAAGACCTCGCTCCTCAAGCTCCTTTACCTCGCCCAGCGGCCGACCCGCGGCCGCGTCCGGCTGTTCGGCGCCGAGCTGGCCGATGCGCCGCGCGAAGCGCTCCCACCGTTTCGCCGCCGGATCGGCGTCGTGTTCCAGGACTTTCGTCTGATCCGCCACTTGTCGGCCTTCGACAATGTCGCGCTTCCGCTTCGCGTCGCCGGCCAAAGCGAGGCCGAGGTCGAAGGGCCCGTGCGGGAGATGCTCGCCTGGGTCGGGCTCGCCGACCGCGCCAGCGCGCGTCCGCCGACGCTGTCGGGCGGTGAGCAGCAGCGGGTGGCGATCGCCCGCGCCGTCATCAACCGGCCCGAGTTGCTCGTCGCCGACGAGCCGACCGGCAACGTCGACGCCGACATGGCCAAGCGCCTGCTGCATTTGTTCACGGCCCTCAACCGGCTCGGCACGACGGTGGTCGTCGCGACCCACGATATCGGCCTGATCAGCGCTACCGCTGGGGCGCAGCTGATCCGCCTCGAGAATGGCGCATTGGTCGATCCGACCGGCGCGCTGAAGAACCCGCCGGCGAGGGACTCCTGATGCTCGACTGGCTCTTCGCATCGCCCGCCGAGCGCCGCCTTCTCGGCAACGCCAGGATGCGCGGCGCGATGCCGTGGGTGATCGCAATCATGAGCTTTTCAATCATGATCATCGCGGCAACCGGGCTCGCTTTGGCTGGTACGGCCTCGACGCTCAGCCATGCGATCGAAGCGCGCTACGCGGTGCAGATCCCCAATGGCGGCGGTGACCTAGGCGCCACGCTGCAGGCGGTGCGTTCGGCGACGGGCGTGAAAACGGCCGAGGCGGTGCCCGAAAGCGACATGCGGCGGACGCTCGAACGCTGGCTTGGCCCCGCCGCGCAAAGCGCCGACCTGCCCGTTCCGGCCCTGGTCAACTTCGACCTCAAGCCCGGAGCACGGCTGACCGAGGTCGAAAACCGCGTCCGCGCCATTGCTCCAGCAGCGCAGATCTCCTCCCACCGCGAAAGCATCGGTCCGCTGCTCCGCTCCCTCAGGCTGCTGCAATGGATCGCCTTTGGGCTGGTGGTGATGCTCAGCGGCGCGGCTGCGGCCGCGGTCGTTCTTGCCGCCCGCGGTGCGCTCGACACCCACCGCTCGACCATCGACGTCATGCACGGGATCGGCGCTACCGACCTCCAGGTCACGCATCTCTTCCAGCGCCGCATCGCGATCGATGCGCTCGTGGGCAGTTTCGGCGGCGGGGCCGCGGCGGCGGTCCTGCTCGTCCTGATTGCGACCGGAGCGACTTTCGCGGGTGAGCTGACCGGAGGCCGAACCCTGGTCGCGTGGGAATTGGTCCTGCTCGCGCTCCTGCCCCTGGTTCTCGCCGCTTTGGCGACCTGGGTTGCTCGGACGGCGGTCCTTTCGGCATTGCGCCAGTCGCTGTGATCCGGCGCCTCCTCGCCCTCATCGTGCTGGCCTATGCGCTGGGCTTCGTCCTGTTCGCCTTCACGCTCGGCAAGCCGGCCCCCGCCGACGCGCCGAAGACTGACGCGGCGGTGGTCCTGACCGGCGGCAAGGGGCGCATCGAATATGCCGTGGCCGTGCTGAAGCGACGCGAAGCGAAGCGGCTCCTTGTCTCGGGCACCGATCCTACCGTAACCAAAAGTGACCTCGCGCGCCGCATCGCGGGCAGCAGGCCGCTGTTCGCTTGCTGCGTCGATCTCGACAGCGTCTCCGTCGACACCAATACCAACGCCGAGGAAACGGCCCGCTGGCTGAAGCAGAACCATTTCCGCTCGGTGCGGCTGATCACCAACGACTGGCACATGCGCCGCGCCCGCTATGAATTCCGAAAAGTGCTTGGGAACAAATATCGCGTCGTCCCCGACGCGGTGCCAAGCGAGCCGAGCTTCCCCGGCCTGTTCGGCGAATATAATAAATATGTGCTGCGGCGGCTGGCGGTGTTGGTGGACGTCGGATGAGCGCGCTCAGGTCGCTGCTCTACGCGATCATCTTCTACCCGGCGACGTTGGCGCTGGCCGTCACCGGAATCATTGCGGGTTTGTTCGGCCGCAAGCCGATGCTCAGTGCGATCGTCGCCTGGGCCGACCTCAATCATTGGCTCGCCAAGCATGTGCTAGGCATCACCACTCGGGTCGAAGGCACCATCCCGCCCGGGCCAAGCCTGATAGCGGTCAAGCACCAGTCGATGTTCGAAACGACCGAGATGGTGCGGCTGACCGATCTGCCGGTGATCGTCGTCAAGCGCGAGCTGACGCAGATCCCCTTCGTTGGCCAGCTCATGCGGCGCTATGGCGTCATCGCGGTCGAACGCTCGGCCGGCGCCAAGGCCCTCCGCAACCTGATCGAGGAAGGCAAAAACGCGCTCGCTGACGGCCGCTCCGTGATCATCTATCCCGAAGGCACGCGGGTCATGCCCGGGGAGACGCCAGAGTTGAAGCCCGGTTTCGCCGCACTCTATCGCACGCTCGGCTTGCCCGTGGTCCCGGTCGCCCTCGACAGTGGGCGGGTGTTCGGCAAGGGGCTCGGCAAGCGCAGCGGCGTTGTCACGTTCAAGGTCGGCAAGACGATCCCCGCAGGCCTGACGCGGCGCGAAATCGAAGAGCGCACCCACGCCGCGATCAACGCACTCGAACTAGCTCCTGAGTCGCGCGCCTAGCTTTTCGGCTGCGGCAACGATCCGCTTCGAAAGCTCGCCGATCTGCTCGTCGGTGAAGCTCTTTTCTACGGGCTGCAGCTCGACCTCGACCGCCAGGCTCAGGCCCTCGGGCGCGTCGAAGCGGTCGAACAAGCGCGCGGCAGTGATCGCCCCCTTGTCGCTGCCGCGAATGGCGCGGATCAGCGCCTCCGCCGTCACGCCTTCGGGGACGATGAAGGCGAAGTCGCGGGTGATCGCCTGCAGCGCCGGCGGCGCGTAGGCGGCGCGCGCCAGCCCGCCTGAGCGCGGCGCGGGAATGGCGTCGAGGTAGATTTCCGCAGCGACCGCCCGCGGCGGCGCGTCCAGGCTGGCTTCCAGGCTCGGGTGAAGCTCGCCGAAGGCCGCGACTATCGTCTTCGGCCCAAGCCCAAGCCTGGCCGAGCGGCCGGGGTGCCAGGTCGGGCCGGCATCGGGGAAGACCTGGAGGTTGGCGACCGGTACGCCAGCGGCCTCGAGCAGCGCCAAGGCCTCGGCCTTGGCGTCGAACGCGTCGAACCCCTGCGCCTTGCCCGACTGCCATTCGCGCCCGCGCTTCTCGCCGGCCAGCAGCAAAGTCAGGGTGGGATGCTCGGCATCCTCGAGGTAGCGGCGGCCAAGCTCGAACAGCCGGACCGAGGCCGCGCCGCGGTCGAGGTTGCGGCGGGCGGCGCCGATCAGGCCCGGCAGGAGCGACGGGCGCATGACCTTCATCTCTTCGCTTATCGGATTGGCGACGCGCCACGGCGACCCGCCGAAGGCCGCTGCCTCCTCTTCGGAAATGAAGCTCCAGGTCACCGCTTCGTCGAGCCCGCGCGCAGCAGCCGTGCGACGCACGCGGCGTTCGACCAGCTGGCTACGGGTTGCGGTCGGCGCTGCCACCCCTGGCGCGCGGTCCAGCGGGGTGGAGGGCAGGAGATCGTAGCCGACGATGCGGGCGACCTCCTCGACCAGATCCGCAGGGCCTTCGACGTCACGCCGCCAGCTCGGCACCGTCACGCGATTGCCGTCGAGGGCGAAACCGAGCCGCTCGAGGATCGCGCGCTGCTCGGCCTCGACCACCTCGATCCCGCCAAGCGCTTGGGTCCGCGCAAAATCGAAGGTGATGACGCGCTGTTCGATCGGCGGTTGCCCGGCGCGGATCGCGGCCGACGGTTCGCCGCCGCAGATGTCGAGGATCAGACCGGTCAGGATTTCCAGCCCTTCGTCGAGGAAGGCCGGATCGACCCCGCGCTCGAAGCGGCTGCGCGCATCGCTGGTCAGGCCGAGTGCCTGGCCGGTGCGGGCGATCCGCTCCGACGTGAAAAAGGCGACTTCCAGCATGACGTCGGTGGTGGCCTCGCTGACGCCCGAATCTTCGCCGCCCATGATCCCGCCGATATCGTGCACTTGGCTCTCGTCGGCGATCACCGTCATGAAGGGTGCAAGCGCATATTCCTTCTCATTGAGGGCAAGCACCTTCTCGCCGTCGCGCGCGGGCCGCGCGATGAGCGCGCCATCGAGCTTGGCGATGTCATAGGCGTGGCTCGGCCGGCCGAGGTCGAGCATGACGTAATTGGTGATGTCGACCAGCGCCGAGATCGGGCGCTGGCCCGCCGCCTTCAGCCTCTGCTGCATCCATTCGGGCGAGGCGCCGTTTTTCAGGCCCTTGATCGCCCGGCCGTAGAAAGCCGGGCATCCTTCGGGGTCCTCGATGCGAACATCGACGGGGCAGGGGAAGCTGCCTTCGACCTGGGGCACGGCAAGCGGCTTCAACGTGCCAATGCCGGCTGCGGCAAGATCGCGGGCAATTCCACGGACGCCCATGCAATCCTGCCGGTTCGGGGTGATCGCGACGTCGAACACCGGATCGCCAAGCCCGGCATAATCGACATAGGACGCGCCCACCGGGGCGTCCTCGGACAGCTCGATGATCCCACTATGATCGTCGCCAAGCTCGAGCTCGCGCGAAGAGCACATCATGCCGCGGCTTTCGACCCCGCGGATCGCGGCGACCTTCAGCGTGAGGCCGATCCCCGGGACATAGGCGCCGGGGGCGCCGAACACGCCCAGCATGCCGGCGCGGGCGTTGGGGGCGCCGCAGACGACCTGCACCGGCTCGCCCTTGCCGGTATCGACGCTGAGCACCTGCAGCTTGTCCGCCTGCGGATGCTTCTCCGCTGTCAGCACCCTGGCGACGCGGAACGGCGCCAGCGCTTCGGCCGGGTTGCTCAGCTCCTCGACCTCCAGGCCGATCGCAGTCAACTTGTCCGCGATCTCTTCCGCCGACGCTTCGGTCTCGAGGTGCGCTTTCAGCCAGCCATAAGTGAACTTCATGCGCCGACCCCGCCCGAGAGCGTCGGCACGTCGAGTGCGCGGAAGCCGTAATGTTTGAGCCAGCGGATATCGCCGTCGAAGAAGGCGCGCAGGTCGTCCATGCCGTATTTGAGCATCGCCAACCGGTCGATGCCGCAACCGAACGCGAAGCCCTGCCATTCGTCGGGGTCGAGCCCCGCATTGGCGATCACGCGCGGGTGGACCATCCCGCTGCCGAGCACTTCCATCCAGCCTTCCTGGCCGCCGACCACGCGCCGGCCTTTTTCCATCGACCAGCCGACATCGACCTCGGCCGACGGCTCGGTGAACGGAAAGTAGCTGGGGCGCATCCGGAGAACGATGTCGTCGCGCTCAAAGAACGCCTTGAGGAAGGTCTCCAGCGTCCATTTGAGATGGCCGAGCGTGATCGCGCGGTCGAGCACCAGCCCTTCGACCTGGTGGAACATCGGCGTGTGGGTCGCATCGCTGTCGGAGCGGTACACACGCCCCGGAGCAATCGCGTAGATTGGCGCGCCATGCGCCTCCATCGCCCGGATCTGGACCGGCGACGTATGGGTCCGCAGCACACGCGCCTCGCTCTCGCCATCGCGCGGCTCGAGATAGAAGGTGTCCTGCATTGCCCGCGCCGGATGGTTCTCCGGCATGTTGAGCGCGGTGAAATTATACCATTGGGTTTCGATCTCGGGCCCTTCGGCGACCGTGAAGCCCAGGTCCGCGAAAATCTCGGCAAGCTCGTCCATCACCTGGCTGACCGGGTGGACCGTCCCCGCCGCCCTTTCCGCCGCAGGCAGCGAGAGGTCGAGCGTCTCGGTCGCAAGCTTGCGGTTGAGCTCGGCCGTCTCGAGCGCTTCCTTGCGCGACGCAATGGCGTCAGTGACCTTTTCGCGCAGCGCGTGGATCTTGGGTCCTTCGGCGGCGCGGGTTTCCGCATCCATGCCGCCCAGCGACTTCAGCAGCGTGGTGATCGAGCCCTGTTTGCCGAGCGCGGCCACGCGCAGCGCTTCCAGTTCCTTGAGGTCTGGAGCGGCCGCAATTCGGTCGATCATCTCGGCGTCGGTCATGGCCATGGCTCTAGCCTTGCCGCGCTGCAAAATGCAAAGGGGGGAGCGGAGGCTGAACCATGAGCGATTGGCCGGAACTGAGCGCCGAGCGCGACCATGACACGCTCGCGCTGCTGCACCTCGTTTCGCAAATGGTCGGCAAGATCCGCGTCGCCCATGCGCCCTGGGTCAATCACGGCTGGCACGTGGCGCTTCAGCCCAACGCCCGCGGCTTTGCTACCCTGCCGACGGCGGCGATCGGCGGACGCACCTTCACCCTGACCATCGACCTGTGCCGCCACGCCATCGTGCTGTGGGTCAGCGACGGCTCACGCGAGGAGGTGCCGCTCAACGCCGGGAGCGTCGCAGCGCTGCATCGCCGCCTGATCGACATGCTCGACCTCCACGGCCTGCCCTCGACCTTCAACGGCAGTCCGAACGAGGTCGAGAATCCAACGCCCTTTGCCGAGGACAATGCCCCGCGTCTCTACGAGCGCGATTCGGCCGAGCGGTTCCGCGAGGCGCTGGCCGCGATGCTGCCGGTCTTCGCCCGGTCCCGCGCGGGCTTTTCGGGCAAGGCGAGCCCGGTCCATTTCTGGTGGGGCAGCTTCGACCTGTCCGTCAGCCGCTTCTCGGGGCGCAAGGCGCCGCAACATCCGGGCGGAGTGCCGGGCCTGCCCGACCGGATCGCGCGCGAAGCCTATAGCGACGAAGTGGCGAGCGGCGGCTTCTGGGCCGGTGGCGTGGTTCCGGCCGAGCCCTTCTTCTACGCTTACATTTACCCGGAACCCTCGGGCTACCGCGAAGCCAAGGTCGCGCATGGCCGCTTCGACACGACCTATGGCGAATGGGTCCTGCCCTATGCCGAGGTCCGCGCTTCGGCCGATCCGGCGCGGATGCTGGGCGAGTTCCTGCAGTCGGCCTATGAAGCCGGCGCCGGCCTTGCCCAATGGGATCGACCAGCACTCGAGCGCATTCCCGTCGCGCCATAACGAAAAGGGCGCCCGGTTGCCCGGACGCCCTCGTTCGCCTCCCTTGGATCCAAAGGCTTAAGCCGCCTTCTTCTCCAGTGCGCCCTTGGCCTGGGCGATAATGGCGCTGAACGCTTCCGCTTCGTGCATCGCGATATCGGCGAGCACCTTGCGGTCGAGCGTGATGCCGGCGAGGTTCAGCGCGTGGATGAACTGGCCGTAGGTCATGCCTTCGGCGCGAACCGCGGCGTTGATGCGCTGGATCCACAAAGCGCGGAAGCTGCGCTTCTTAACCTTGCGGTCGCGATAGGCGTACTGCCCGGCCTTCTCGACGGCCTGGCGGGCGATACGGATCGTGTTCTTGCGGCGGCCATAATAGCCCTTCGCATTTTCCAGGATCCGCTTGTGTTTTGCGCGGGTGGTTACACCCCTTTTGACGCGTGCCATTTATCCGGCCTCCTTACTTCAGGCCGTACGGGGCCCAGGCCTTAACGCGCGCCGTATCGGCGTCGGCAAGGATCTTGGTACCACGGTTCTGGCGAATATATTTGGCGTTGTGGCTGATCAGGCGGTGGCGCTTGCCCGCGACACCCATCTTGATCTTGCCCGTCGCCGTGAGCTTGAAGCGCTTTTTGACGCCGCTCTTGGTCTTGAGCTTTGGCATTTTCGTCTCCTTTGTGCACCGCAAGGGTGCGACGTTATCCAATCGCCACGGCATGCCTTCCGGCCGGGCCATTGGTTTTCCAACGATCTGGAAAGGGCGCGCCACTAGCGGCAAAGGCCGCAAATGGCAAGCCGGCTTGCTAGTCGAACAGGCTCGAAACGCTGCTTTCATCGGCGATCCGCCGGATCGCTTCGGCCAGGAGCGGGGCGATGGTCAGGCGGCGGATCTTGCTGCCCTTCGGGTCGGGCTCTCCGGTCGAGATGGTATCGGTGACGACCAACTCGGTCAGTTCCGACTTGCCGACGCGCGCCGCGGCCCCGCCCGACAGCACTCCGTGGGTGCAATAAGCGAAGACCTCGACCGCACCTTCCTGCTTCAGCGCCGCCGCCGCGTTGCACAAAGTTCCGCCCGAATCGACGATGTCGTCGATGAGGATGCAGGTCCGACCGTCGACATCGCCGATGATGTTCATGACTTCCGATTCGCCGGCGCGCTCACGCCGCTTGTCGACGATCGCCAACGGGGCGTTGTTGAGCCGCTTCGCGAGGCCGCGGGCGCGAACCACGCCGCCGACGTCGGGCGACACGACCAGCAGTTCGCGGTTGCCGAGCCGCGCCTGGATGTCGGCCGCGATCACCGGTGAGGCGAAGAGATTGTCGGTCGGAATATCGAAGAAGCCCTGGATCTGGCCGGCGTGGAGGTCGATCGACAGGACGCGGTTGGCGCCAGCGGTAGTGATCAGGTTTGCGACCAGCTTGGCCGAAATCGGGGTGCGGGGCCCGGGCTTCCGGTCCTGCCGGGCATAGCCGAAGTAGGGAAGGACCGCCGTGATCCGCTTGGCCGAGGCGCGGCGCAGCGCATCGATGCAGATTAGCAGCTCCATCAGATTGTCGTTCGCCGGATAGCTGGTCGATTGGATGACGAAGACGTCCTCGCCGCGGACATTTTCGTTGATCTCGACGAACACCTCCTCGTCGGCGAAGCGGCGCACGCTGGCGTCGGTCAGCGGCACTTCGAGATAGTCGCAGATTGAGCGGGCCAGCGTCATGTTGCTGTTCCCGGCGAGCAATTTCATGTGGAGTTCCCCCGCGTCTCACGGGGCTTTAGCGATGCCGGGCGCGGTCCGTAAAGGTTGCCGATCGGGGTTCGGGCGCTAAATCGCGGGCATGGCGGATCGCTTGAAGATTGCCTTGGCGCAGATGAACCAGCGAGTCGGCGACCTCGAAGGCAATGCCGCGTCGATCCTGGAAACCCGCGCCCGGGCCGGCGAGGCCGACCTGCTGATGGTGCCGGAGCTGCAGCTAACCGGCTACCCGCCCGAGGACCTGGTGCTCAAGCCCGAGTTCGTTCGGCGCACCCATGAGTGGACAGACCAGCTCGTCGCCGCGACCACAGAGCCCGGGCCCGCCCTGCTCTTCGGGACGATCGTCAGCGAGGGCGGGCTCAACTACAACGCCTTCGTCCTGGCCGACGGCGGCAAGGTCGTCGGCCGCACGCTGAAGCGCGAGCTGCCCAATTACGGCACCTTCGACGAACAACGGGTTTTTGCCGCGGGGCCATTGCCGGAGCCGATGCTCTTCCGGGGCGTAAAAGTCGGCGTCCCGATCTGCCAGGACATCTGGCTGGATAGCGTCTGCGCGCATCTGGCGGAGGCCGGGGCCGAAATGCTGCTCGTACCCAACGGCAGCCCCTATGAGCTCGACAAGGACGAAATCCGCCAGCACCTGGTGCGCAGCCGGGCCCTGCAGACCGGCCTGCCGCTGGCCTATCTTAACCGCGTCGGGGGTCAGGACGAGCTGGTCTTCGACGGTTCGTCCTTCGTCATCCACCCCGATGGCGAGCTGGTGGTGCAAATGCCGGATTGGGACGAGGCGCTGCTTGAGACCGAATGGGCGCGAGAGGGCGACGGCTGGCGCTGCACGACGCGTTCCACGCACGCACTCGATCCCTTTCCGGCCGATGTCTACCGGGCGATGGTCGTCGGCTTGCGCGATTACGTCACCCGCAACGGCTTTCCCGGCGTGATCCTCGGCCTCTCGGGCGGCATCGACAGCGCCTTGTCCGCGGCGGTGGCGGTCGATGCGTTGGGCCCCGACAAGGTTCGCTGCGTGATGCTTCCCTCGAAGTACACGTCGCAAGAAAGCCTCGAGGACGCACAGGAATGCGCGCGGCTGCTTGGCTGCCGCCATGACGTCATTTCCATTGCGCCCGCGGTCGAAGCCGTCGCGCAGATGCTGCCGGATATGAGCGGGCTGGCCGCGGAGAACGTCCAGGCGCGGTTGCGCATGGTTGCGCTGATGGCCGAATCCAACTCGGGCGGCGAAATGCTGCTGACCACCGGCAACAAGAGCGAGATGAGCGTCGGCTATGCCACGCTCTACGGCGACATGGCCGGCGGCTATTCGGTCCTGAAGGACGCCTACAAGACGACCGTCTTTGCGCTTTCACGCTGGCGCAACGCCAACAAGCCGGAAGGTGCCCTCGGGCCAGATGGACCGGTGATGCCGGCGCGTGTCATCACCAAGCCGCCGAGCGCCGAGCTGCGCCCGGACCAGAAGGACGAGGACAGCCTGCCGCCTTATTCGGTGCTCGACCGGATCCTCGAGGGGCTGGTCGAAAAGGAGCTGTCGGTGCAGGAAGTCGCGCTGGCCACCGGCGAAGACGAGGCTTTGGTCGGCGACATCGAAACCAAGCTTCTTCGCGCCGAATATAAGCGCCGCCAGGCGCCGCCCGGGGTCAAGATCGGCGCCCGCAACTTCGGCCGCGATCGCCGCTACCCGATCAGCAATTTCTTTCGGACCGGCAAATGAAGAGCGCCTTGATCATCGCGCTGCTCAGCGCGAGCGCCTGCGGCACTGACCTGCCGACCAACGCGTCGAGCGAGCCGAATGCGGTGCAGCCATCTCGAACGGATCCAGCTCCCCAACCGGCAGGCGACCCTGTCCCGAGCGCTTCTGCAATTTCCGGCGAGTGGCGAGTCGCCGGCGTTCGGGGCGAGGCTGTCGATCAGCGGGAAGGGATTACGGCGACCATTCTTCCGGAAGAGATACATGCGGTGGCAGGCTGCGTCCGCTGGAACTGGGCGTTCACCCTGCAGGCGGGAAGGTTGACGATGGCGGCGCGCCCCAGCGCTGTGCCTCCATGCACGCGGGCGCTCACCGCTACCGAGGCGAGGTTCGAAGCGGCGATGAGCGCAGCCCGCTTTGCCGTCCGCCGGCCCGACGGAAGCCTGGTGCTAGCCGGCCCATCCGGAGAGGTCGCGCTGTTCACGCAATGACAGCGCCCCAGCCAATGGCTAACGCGCGTCCATGACCGTCGTCACCCGTTTCGCGCCTTCGCCGACCGGCCGCCTTCACGTCGGCAACATCCGCACGGCGCTGCACAACTTCCTCTTCGCGCGGAAGAATGGCGGGAAGTTCCTGCTTCGGATCGACGACACGGACCGCGAGCGCTCGACGGCCGAATTCGACGCCGCGCTCCGCGAGGACCTCGACTGGATGGGGCTGAAGCCCGACCGGCTGGTGCGCCAGTCGGAGCGGTTCGACCTTTATGAGCGCGAGTTCGGGCGGCTGAAGGCGGCGGGGCGGGTCTACGCCTGTTACGAAACGTCCGAAGAGCTCGACCTTCGCCGCAAGGTGCTGCTCGGCCGCGGCCTGCCGCCGGTCTACGAGCGCAAGGATCCTGACGCGCCCGCGCCAGAGGGCCGCAAGCCGCACTGGCGCTTCCGGCTCGACCATGATTCGCCGATCGCCTGGACCGATCTCATCCGCGGCGAGCAGAAGTTCGATCCGAAGCTGCTGAGCGATCCGGTCGTCCGCCGCGAGGACGGCAGCTGGCTCTATCTGCTGCCGAGCGTGATCGACGACGTCGACCTTGGCGTCACCCACGTCGTGCGCGGCGAGGACCATGTCTCCAACAGCGCGGCCCAGATCCAGATGTTCGAGGCGCTGGGGGCCAAGCCGCCGCACTTCGCGCATGAGGCCCTGCTCGTCGCCGCCGAGGGCAAATTGTCCAAGCGCCTCGGATCGTACGGCGCCGAGCACCTCCGCGCCGAAGGGGTCGAGCCGCTGGCCATGCTGTCGGTGCTGGCCCGGATCGGCACGTCGCAGCCGGTCGAGCCCATGACGTCACTCGATGAAATGGCCGCCGGCTTCGACTTCGCCACTTTTGGCCGGGCTCCCGCCCATTTTGACGCGGCGGAGGTCGAGCTGGTCAATGCGCGGCTGCTCCACAAGCTCGACTTCGCCGCCGTCGCCGACCGCCTGCCGCCGGGCGCGAGCGAGCCGGACTGGCTGCTGCTGCGCGGCAATCTCGAGCGGCTGGACGATCTCGCCGAATGGCTGCCGGTCATTCACGGCGACGTCGACCCTCCCGCGCTGAGCCACGAGGAGCGACTCCTCGCCAAGGATGCAGCCGCGATTGCCGAGCGGCTCGACTGGGTTGCAGATCCCTGGCCCGCACTCACTGCCGAGCTCAAGGCCGCGACCGGCAAGAAAGGCCGCGAGCTGTTCCATCCGTTGCGGCTGGCGCTGACGGGACGGGAGAGCGGACCGGAAATGGCGGGCCTCGTTAGCGCCATGGGCAAGGAGCGCGCCGTCCGTCGCCTGGAAGCCGCCGCCAAGCGCTGAGCCGGGCACAAAAAATCCACTTGCGACTCGAATGTAATAATGTAACATTCTGTTCATCGCTTTGGGATGAAGGAGGGTTTGATGCTCGCCTATGCCGCCCGCCGCTCAGTCGCTGGCCGCCAGTCCAGCCCCAACACGATGTTGCTCATCGTCGCCGTGCATGTCGCCGCCCTCGCCCTAGTGATGAGCGCGAAGATGGACTTTCCGCGCATCTTCAACCCGCCGATTACGGTCGACACCATCCCGGCGCCGAAGGAGCCAGTCGCGGTTCCCGACTCGAAGCCGCGGCCCGCGCGCCCGCCGATTGCCGATCCGATCTCTCGCACCAACCCTCAGGTCCCGCTCCCCCTGCCGGGACCGGACGAGGTCGGCACCGCTCCGGCCGAGCTCCTCCCCGGCCCGGCGGGCGGCGGTGTCGGCACCGGGACGACGCAGGTGGTTCCGCCGCAACCGCGCGCGGCGCTGATCAGCCGCGGCCCGCAGCTGCTGACGCCGGATTCGGAACTGAAGCCGCCCTATCCGCTCGCCAAGCAGGCTTTCGGCAAGGAGGCGACGCTGACCCTCAAGCTCATGATTGACGAAAACGGGCGCGTGCTGACGGTCGACGCAATCGGCCGCGCCGACCGTACCTTCGCCGAAGCCGCGCGGCGGCACATCATCATGCACTGGCGCTATCGGCCAGCGCTCCAGAACGGCCACGCCGTGATGTCGACGACGGTAATCACGCTCGCTTTCCGACTCGACAGCTGAAGGGACTGGCGGTCGCCCCCCGCCAGTTCTATTTTCCTGACGATGTCCTGGTTTCCCCGGCCTTCAACGCCCGCCGCTGCGGTTCGCGACCTCTTCGCGGTCCTTCGCCATAGCAGCCGGGAACAGCGCCTCGCCGCGGCGCTCGCCGTGCTGGTGACGTCGATCATCGTCATCGAATTCCTCGTCGATGCCGAAATCGGGATGAAGCCGCCGCCGACGATTACCTATGTCGAGCAATATCCCGCGAACCGGACCGATGCCGAGATCATTGCCGACCAGAAAAAGGACCAGGCGGTTCGCGACGCGGCGAAAAAGGAACAGCAGCGCCAATTCCAGAAGCTCGAGAAACGGCTCGGAATGTGAGCAAGGCGCAAGCGGCCCAGGATCGCCGCTTCATGGCCGAAGCGGTGGCGCTGGGCGATTCCACCCGCGGCCAGTCCGCCCCTAACCCCAACGTTGGCTGCGTCATTGTCTCTTTCGCGGGGCGTGTCGTCGGCAAGGGTTCAACCGCTTCGGGCGGTCGCCCCCATGCCGAGGCGATCGCGCTCGAAGCCGCGGGAAAGCGCGCCCGCGGCGCGACCGTCTACGTCACGCTCGAACCGTGCGCGCACGACAGCCCGCGCGGCCCCGCCTGCACCGACCTGTTGATCGCCGCGAAACCGGCGCGGGTGGTGATTGCGCTCAAGGACCCCGATCCGCGCACGGCGGGCAAGGGTATTCGCAAGCTGCGCGCGGCGGGGATCGCGGTGACGCTGGGCGTTGGCCGCGAGCCGGCCATGTCCTCGCTCGCGGGCTGGCTCACCCGACTGGAGCTCGGGCGGCCGCGCATCACGCTGAAGCTCGCCTTGTCGATCGACGGCAAGATCGCTCTGCCGTCGGGCGAGAGCCAGTGGATCACGGGCGAGGACGCGCGCCGTCACGTCCACCTCGAGCGCGCCCACAGCGACATGATCCTGGTTGGCCGGGGCACCTATCTCGCCGACCGGCCGCGGCTCGACGTCAGGCTGCCCGGCCTCGAGGAACGCTCGCCTCGGCGCGCGTTGCTGACCAGCGGCGACGCTGTCGATGGCTGGGAAAACCTTGGAAATCCGCGCGATGTGGCGGGACTTCATGACGTCAACGACCTCCTGGTCGAAGGCGGCTCCGCGACCGCCACCGCCTTCCTGACCGAAGATCTGGTCGACCGCATCATCATCTATCGAGCGCCGATCATCGTCGGCGAGGGCAAGTCGAGCTTCGGCTATGTCGGTCTGGATGCCGTCGCCGACGCCCACGGCCGCTGGCGGCTGGTCGATGAGCAGCGGCTCGGCGTCGACCGGCTCGAAGTTTACGAGCGCGTGCGCTAGGGCTAGGCGAGCGGCATGTTCACCGGGATCGTCACCGACGTCGGCACCGTGCGCAGCGCCGAACAGCGCGGCGATCTCAGGCTGACTATCGAGACCGCCTACGATCTCGCCACCGTAGACCTTGGCGCCTCGATCTCTTGCTCGGGCGTATGCCTGACCGTCGTCGACAAGGGAGACGGCTGGTTCGCGGTAGACCTGTCGGCCGAGACGGTGTCTCGCACTGCGGCCGACCTCTGGCGCGAAGGGGTCAAGCTCAACCTGGAACGGTCGCTTCGGTTGGGCGACGAGCTCGGCGGGCACATCGTCACCGGCCATGTCGATGCCGTGGCCGAGGTGGCCGGCGTCTGCCCCGAGGGAGATTCGCAGCGAATCGGGATCCGCGTCCCGCGGTCGCTAGGGCCGATGATCGCCTCCAAGGGCTCGATCACGCTCGACGGCGTCTCGCTGACGGTCAACAAGGTCAGCGACGCCGAGGATGGATCGACCCATTTTTCGGTCAACATCATCCCCCATACGGCGCAGCATACGACTCTTGGCTCAGTCGTCACGGGGCGACAGCTCAATGTCGAGATTGACGTGCTTGCCCGCTATCTCGACCGGATGCTCGCTACTCGATCACAGTAGAAACATCGCTGTTCCTACTTTTCATCACATTTTAATGTGATATGAGCGTCCCCATGAGCACGACCCTCATCGAGCAGCTGAACGCCATCATCGCTACGGGCGAGATCAGCCGTGCCGGGCTCGCCCGGGCCGCCGGCCTGCACCATAACAGCCTCCGCAAGCTTGGTGCTTCGGACTGGAATCCGACCGCCGACACGCTCGGCCGCCTCGAAAAGCTCATCCAGGGCGGCAATACCGAAGTGCTGGTCGGGACCGAGACCATCATCAACGAAGCGCGCAACGGTCGCATGTTCATTCTCGTCGACGACGAATCGCGCGAAAATGAGGGCGATCTCGTCATCCCCGCGCAAATGGCGACGCCCGACGCGGTCAATTTCATGGCCCGTCATGGGCGGGGCCTCATCTGCCTCGCGCTCACCAGCGAGCGGGCCGACCAGCTCGGGCTCGAGCCGATGACCCGCACCAACCGCAGCCGCAACGAGACCGCCTTCACCGTCTCGATCGAGGCGCGCGAAGGCATTTCCACCGGGATCAGCGCCGCCGACCGGGCGCGCACCGTGGCGGTCGCGATCGACGCCGCCAATGGGCCCGACGCCATCGTCTCGCCCGGCCATGTCTTCCCGCTGGTCGCCCGCCCCGGCGGCGTGCTCGTCCGCGCCGGCCACACCGAAGCCGCGGTCGACGTCTCGCGCCTCGCCGGGCTCAACCCGAGCGGCGTCATTTGCGAGATCATGCGCGAGGACGGGACCATGGCCCGGCTTGACGATCTCATGGATTTCGCTCGTGCCCATGGCCTGAAGATCGGCACGATCCGCGACCTCATCGCCTATCGGCTGAAGAAGGATCATCTGGTCGAGCGAGTCGCGAGCAGCCCGTTCAATGCCGGCAGCGGCGCGCAGTGGCAGGCACAGGTCTTTCGCGACAAGTCGAGCGGCGAGGAGCAACTCGCGCTGGTCCACGGCACGCTCGATGCGACCCAGCCGGTGCTGGTGCGGATGCACAGCCTCGACCTCTTCGCCGACGTCCTTGACGAAAAGGGTGAGCGCTCGGGCGTCCTGCAGGGCGCGATGCGGATGATCGAGAAGCACGGCTCGGGCGTGGTCGTTGCGCTCCATGCCGCGGCGCCCGGATCGCTGTCGCGCGCGATCGACCTTCGCGCCGGCAAGCCGGCCGAAGCCGGTGACGCGGTGCGCGGCTACGGCACGGGCGCGCAGATCCTCGCGGCACTTGGCATCCACGACATGATCCTCCTTTCCAACAGCCGCCATTCCCCGGTTGGCCTGTCGGGCTACGGCCTCGCCATCATCGAAGAGCGGCCCATCGAGGTGACTCACCCTTCGACAGGCTCAGGACAGAGCTGATGGCAATTTTCCTGTTGGTCGAGGCGCGCTTCTATCCGCATCTGAACGACATGCTTTTGGAAGGCGCACGCGCGGCGATTGAGGCCGCGGGCCACAAGCATGAGACGCTGACCGTCCCCGGCGCGCTCGAGCTCCCCGGCGCGATTGCGCTCGCCGCGAGAAGTGGTCGCTTCTGCGCGTTCGTCGCGCTCGGTGTCGTGATCCGCGGCGAAACCTATCATTTCGAACTGGTCGCGAACGAAAGCGGGCGGGGCCTGATGGACCTCACGCTTCAGGGCTACGCCATCGGCAATGGCGTGCTGACGGTCGAGAATGAAGCGCAGGCGATCGCTCGCGCCGATCCCGCCCAGGGCGACAAGGGCGGCGGGGCGGCCAGAGCCGCACTTGCGCTATTCGAGTTGCGCGAGAAATACGCGCCTTAGTGCCAGCCGCCCGCCACGCAGCCCAGCCCCATCCGCTCGCCTTTCCCGCGCTGTTGCTCGGCAATGTCGCGCTGGCGTTCGGGCCGTGGCTGGTGCGTCTGTCCGATGTCGGCCCGGTCGCGACCGGCCTGTGGCGGCTGGTGCTCGCACTGCCTTTCCTGCTGATCGTTTCGAAGACCATCGGCCAGCCCCTGCACTGGCCGAAGCGCGCGCTGGCGGCGACCATCGCCATTGCCGCGCTCTTCTATGCACTCGACCTCGCCAGCTGGAACGCGGGCATCCGTATGACCAAGCTTGGCAACGCCACCCTATTTGGCAACAGCGGCAGCTTCGTCTTCGCGATCTATGGTCTGTGGCTCGCCCATCGCGCGCCATCGCGCCGCCAGGCCGCGGCCCTGCTGCTCGCCGCAGCCGGCGCCGCGCTGTTGATGAGCGGCAGCTATGAGCTCAGCCGGCGCAACTTCACCGGCGACCTTCTGACGCTGGTCGCGGGCCTGCTTTACGGCGGCTATCTGATCTTCATCGAGCGGGCGCGGATGAAGCTCCGGCCGATGCCGCTGCTCGTCCTGGCGACGCTTTATGCCATCCCGGTCCTGCTGCTCGTCAGCCTCGGCCTGGGCGAGCGAATCTGGCCGAGCGACTGGACCCCGCTTCTGATCTTCGCGATCTCCAGCCAGGTGCTCGGGCAGGGGCTGCTGGTCTATTCGATCGGTACCTTGTCGCCACTGGTCGTTGGCCTGGCGTTGCTGACCCAGCCGGCGGTCTCGGCCACGGTCGGCTGGCTTGCGTACGGCGAGCGCCTGAGCCTCTTGGACGTCGTCGGTGCGATCGGCATCGCCGCCGCACTGGTCCTGGTCCGCATGCCTCAGAAGGGCTTGATAGTCGCGGACGACGAGCCCAGTTGAGCGCGCATGACTGAGCCGAGTCCGCTCGAACGATTGCGCCGCGAGCTTGCGCTGGCAGTCGGCGAGAATGCCGTGTTCGACGGCTGGACCCGCGCCGCGGTCGATTCCGCCGCCGGGCAGCTCGGCATCGACCCGGTCCAGGCGCGGCTCGCCATGCCCAAGGACCAGGCGGGGCTGATCGACTGCTACATCCAGGAAGTCGATCGCGCGCTCGAGGCCTGGTTCACGCCCGAGCGGCTGGCGGATCTGAAAATCCGCGAGAAGATTCGCGCTTTGGTCTGGCGGCGGCTGGAGATCATGGGGCCGGGCCGCGAAGCCGTCCGCCGCGGGCTCGCTATCCTCGCCATGCCCCAAAACCTCATGCTCGGCATGCGGATTTCCTGGCGCAGCGCCGATGTCATGTGGCGGATCGCCGGTGATACCAGCACCGACTTCAATCATTATACGAAGCGCATGACGCTGAGTGCGGTCTATGCCTCGACGCTCCTCGCCTGGCTCGATGATGACCGCGAGGGCTGGCAGGACACCGCCGCCTTCCTCAACCGGCGCATCGACGATGTGATGAAGTTCGAGAAGTGCAAGGCGGAATGGCGGGGTTCCGCCGACCGCCGGTTGAGCGTCTCGCGCTTCCTGGGACGGCTGCGCTACCCGCCTCGCTGACCGTTATTGATAATCATTTGCAGAAACATTAAACGGGTCGCATGACTCTGGTCCGGAAGATCGTGCGCGCGGCGCAGTGGCTTGCCATATTGGCTAGCGCGATAGTTGCTATGCCCGCCCTCGCGCAGGGCAACGACGTCCAGACCAGCTGGCGGCTGCTCGATTATCTCGCGGTCGATTATTCAGGCGCAGTCGCTGGCGGCAAGGTCGTGAGCCCTTCCGAATATGCCGAAATGCGCGAGTTTTCCGCCTCGGTCGCCGAGAAGCTCGCGGGCCTTCCCGACAAGCCGCAGAAGCCTGGACTGGTCGCCGCCGCGGCGCGGCTTCGGGCGGCGATCGACCGCAAGGCGCCGGCCGAGCAGGTCGCTGCCCTTGCCCATGGTCTCGGCGCCGACCTGCTGCGGGTTTATCCGGTGGCGATGGCGCCGACTGCAGTGCCCGACGTCGCCCGCGGCGCGCGGCTCTACGCCAGCACCT
Organism: Pseudomonadota bacterium; assembly: GCA_040389765.1. Taxonomy (GTDB): domain Bacteria; phylum Pseudomonadota; class Alphaproteobacteria; order Sphingomonadales; family Sphingomonadaceae; genus Sphingomicrobium. The sequence goes on from JAZJZO010000004.1 coordinate 107,811, forward strand.
GCGCCAGCTGTCACGGCGTGACGGGCAAGGCCAATACGGACGCCGCCCGGGCCCTCGACCCGCCGCCGATCGCCTTCGCCGACAAGGCCCGCGCCGACCAGCGCAGCCCCTTCGCCTTGTACCAGGTCGTCACCCAGGGCCTGAACGGGACAGCGATGGTCAGCTTTTCGAACCTCTCGGACCGCGACCGCTTGGCGCTCGCTTATTATGCCGGGACGCTCGCCTACGATGCCAAGCTCGCCGCGCGCGGCAAGGGGCTGTGGGAAAATGATGCTGCGGTCCGGGCTGCGATCCCCGACCTCCAGACACTGACGGGCCTGTCCGCCGACGCGCTTGGCGCGAAGATCGGCAAGGACAAGGCGGACGCCGTGCTCGCCTATCTTCGGCTTCATCCCGATGCCCTGACGGGGACGGTATCGGTCTTGCCGGTGGCCCGGGCCCGGCTTGCCGCCAGCCTCGCCGCCTATCGCGCGGGCAATGCCGCCGAGGCCAAGCAGCTGGCGCTATCCGCCTATCTCGACGGCTTCGAACCGGTTGAGCCGACGCTTGCCGCGCGCAACCCGGCGCTTCTCGCTCAGGTCGAAAAGCAAATGGGCGAGCTTCGCGCCGCGATCGGCTCGAACGCTTCGGCGGACATCGTCGCCGCCAAGGTCGGCGCAATCGAAGAATCGCTGACCCCGGTCGAATCGGAGCTTTCCGCCCGCCGCGGCGATTCGGTGTCGACCTTCGTCGGCGCGCTGACGATCCTGCTTCGCGAGGGTGTCGAAGCCCTGCTCATCGTCGTCGCGATGCTGGCGTTTCTGCGCAAGGGCGATCGTGCGGAAATGACCCGGCCCGTTCACTACGGCTGGATCAGCGCGCTGATCGGGGGGATCCTCACCTGGTGGGCGGCAACCGAACTGATCACGGTCAGCGGCGCCACCCGCGAGTTGACCGAAGGCTTCGGCTCAGTGCTGGCCGCGGCCGTCCTGCTGTTCGTCGGCATCTGGATGCACGGCAAGGCGCAGGCCGGGGAGTGGCAGCGCTACATCCGTGAGAAGCTCAGCGACGCGGTCACCAGCGGCTCCGCCTGGTTCCTGTTCCTGCTCGCCTTCATCGCCGTCTATCGCGAGATTTTCGAGACGATCCTGTTTTACATCGCGCTCGCCGCGGAGGGTAATATCGGCGCGCTTGTCGCGGGCGCCCTCACCGGGGCTGTACTGCTGGCCGCCATCGCCGTCGCGATGCTGAAATTCAGCCAGCGGCTGCCGATCGGCAAGTTCTTCGCCTACAGTTCGGCGCTGGTTGCAATTCTCGCCGTCGTCCTCGCCGGCAAGGGCGTCGCCGGGCTTCAGGAAGCCGGTTTGATCGGGACGACGCCGATCGATGGGCCGCGAATCACCTGGCTTGGCATCTTCCCGACACTGCAGGGAATCCTGGCCCAGATCGTGGTCCTGACGATCCTGCTCGCCGGCTTCGCCTGGAACCGCCGGAAAGCGCGTAACGCAGCCTTGGCAATCGCCTGATCGCACTGGACGCGAATGACGCCGGGTCTATAGCTGTCCTCAAGAAAAGGAGAGCGTGACATGGCGGGCGTGAACAAGGTTATCCTGGTCGGCAATCTGGGGGCGGATCCGGAGGCGCGCTCGCTCAACAACGGCGGCGAGGTCGTCAACATGCGAGTCGCCACCTCCGAGCAGTGGAAGGACCGCGAGGGCCAGCGCCAGGAGCGCACCGAATGGCACAATGTGGTGATCTTCAACGAGAATTTGGGGCGGGTCGCCAAGAGCTATTTGAAGAAGGGCTCGAAGGTCTATCTCGAAGGGCAGATCCAGACCCGCAAGTGGACCGACCAGTCGGGCAACGACCGCTACACGACCGAGGTCGTCCTGCAGAAATTCCGCGGCGAGCTCCAGCTCCTCGACAACCGCGACGGCGGCGGCGGACGCGGCGCGTTCAGCGACGATTTCGAGGATTCAGGCGCGGCCCCGCAGCGGTCACAGTCCCGGCCGCAGCCGGCGGCCTTCGACACAGACCTCGACGACGACGTACCTTTCTAGGTTCTTTCGGCCCTACTAGGTTTCGTCGCCGCCTCTCAGCTTGGCCAGAGCGGCGAACGGGCTCATTTCGGATTCGGTCATCACACCCGCTTCCCTAAGCGCGGCATCGGCGCCGGCGCTGCGCGGGAACGGGTCGACGCTAAGCGCCAGCGTATCGGCGATGGCCGAGCCAAGGTCGATTTCGCCGCCTTCGTAGAAAATCGTGTCGAGCTCGTCGCTTGCAAGCTCGATTTCGTCGTCCGGCTCCGCCGTCGGCTCAGGCCGGAACTCCAGCGTGAAGGCCTCGTCGACATGGCTCGACATCGGATCGCCGGTGATGACGCAGGACTGCGCGAGCGAGGCTGCAAGCCTGCCTTCGACGGAGATGCCGTCGCCCTTGCGGGTCAGCGTGACGTGCGCTTCGAGCCGCTCGAGACCTTCGAGATCCAGCCGCTGCGCGATCGCCGCCCGCTCTTCGTCGTCGGCGACGAGGTCGAGCCGCTGGCCGTCGCGGATCTGGTCGATGCGCAGCCGGTGCGCGAAGCCATCTGTCAACTCAGTCTCCCTTCGCCAAGCGCGGCCAGGTCCGTCCGGCCGAGCCGCGCACTGAATCTTTCAAGCTCGGCGCTCGAATGTTGCAGGGCGGCCGGCGCGACAGCGTCCTTGTAAACGCTCTGCCGGACCGCATCGACCCAATCGCCGTTGCTCCCCATTCTCGTCCGCCACAGCCCGACCCGGCGGGCGAGCGACGCGACCAGCTTGCGCACTTTCTTGCCCAGCGTCGGATCGCCCAGGCCGAGTTCGCGATGCTCCGATTCCATCACCGCGATGAAACGCTCGGTCAGCGCCACCGACAATTGATTGCCCTCGTCGCCCATCTGCTCCAGCCTGACCAGGGCGAGCGCAATGATCGTCGCCAGCACTGCGAACCTGCCGTCGATCGTGTCCTGAACCTGGCCTTCGACATACCAATGCGGCCGGCGCGCTTCGGCCGTCAGCGAATCGAACAAGGCGGCGCCCTCGTGCCGCTCATCCGTTAATCTCCGGAACAGGAAGTTTAGCATAGGTCCCTAAGGCGTTGCGGCCACGGCTTGCGCCGATGCTTGCGCTCCGCATATTGAGGCGCGCGTCCCGGCAGGCAAGGCTGCCGCTGTCCGGGGCTCACGGAAAGGCTCGAAACAAATGAAGCGTGCGTTGTTCAGGATGACGATGGTTGCGGCTTCCGCCGTCCTGCTCGCCGGTTGCGCGGGCTCGCGAGCGCACAAGGGCGCGGTCATCAATCCGCAGCTGGCAAGCTCGATTCAGGCCGGTGTCGACAACAAGGCTTCGGTCGCCAAGCTGCTCGGCAACCCGACCTTCACCGGCCAGTTCACTCCGAACGACTGGTATTATGTGTCGCGCGACACCCGCCAGTTCGCCTTCCGCAATCCGCGCGTCGCGAAAACGAAGGTGCTGCGCGTTCAGTTTGACGCGGCCGGCAACGTCGCCTCGGTCCAGGAAACGGGCAAGGAACTGGTCCTGAACTTCGACCCGACCAAGCGCACGACCCCGACGCTGGGCCGCGAGCGGAGCTTCTTCGAGGAATTGTTCGGCGGCATCGGCTCGGTCGGCTCCGGCCTCCCAACCGGCGGCGGTGGCGGCAACTAGGTACGCCGACGCGCTTCCGCGCGCGCCGACTTTCCCTTAAGCCTCGGTCATGACCGCGACGCCCGCCGGCATGACCTATGCCGATTATCTGAAGCTCGACCAGCTGCTCGGCGCCCAGCAGCCGCTGTCCGGCCTCCACGATGAGATGCTGTTCATCGTCATCCACCAGACCAAGGAGCTGTGGATGAAGGAGATGCTGCACGAGCTTCGCTTCGCCATTTCGCTCGTCGCAGCCGATCGCTTTGCCGAAGCTTATAAGGCGATGGCGCGGATCAGCCGGATTCAGGCGGTCATGACGCTGTCCTGGGACGTGCTTTCGACGCTCACCCCGGTCGATTATCTGAAGTTCCGCGAAGTGCTCGGCACCTCATCCGGCTTCCAGTCCGAACAATTCCGCGAGCTCGAATTCCGGCTGGGGCTGAAGGACGCCAAGTTCATCGATCATTATGAAGAAGGGACGGCGGCTCGCGCCGCGCTCCAGGGCGCCTTCGACGAGGCGAGCCTGCGCGACGCCGCACTCGGCGCCCTCGAACGCGCCGGTTTCGATCTCAAGGACCGGTCGGTCGAAGCGATCGCCGCCGCCTGGCTCGAAATCTATCGCGATGCCGAACGCTGGTTCGACCTTTACGAGCTGGCTGAAAAGCTGGTCGACATCGACGACGCGCTCGCCGGCTGGCGACACAAGCATGTGCTGACGGTGGAGCGGATTATCGGCAACAGACGCGGCACCGGCGGCTCGGCGGGCGCGCCTTATCTGCGCGCCACGCTGGAAAAGCGTGTCTTCCCCGAATTGTGGTCGCTGAGGACCGATCTTTGAGTTTCAAGCCGCTGTTCTCGCGCGCGCTTTCGGCTGCGCCTGACCGCCTCCATTTCGCCTCCCACAGTCATCACCTATGGCCCGACGCCAGCTTCGAAGGCCAGGTTGAAGCCTGGGAGCACGCCGCCCGGCTTGCCGACGCCAAGTGGGACACGGTGATGGATGAGGTCTGGCCCGAGGCGCAGGCCCGGGTCGCGGCCGAGCTCGGCACCGGGCAGCCCGACGCCATCGTCTTTTCCTCCAACACCCACGACTTCCTCTTGCGCATTGCTTCGGCCTGCCCGCGCCCCGACCCGCAGCGCCTTCGCGTCCTCACCAGCGACGGCGAGTTTCACAGCGCCCGCCGGCAGTTCGCGCGCTGGGCCGAAGACGGCTGGCTGGCGCTGGAGACGGTTTCGCTCGACCAGCTGCTGGCGGCGGCCCGGGTCGGCGGCCACGACCTCATCATGGTCAGCCAGGTCCAGTTCGGCAGCGGCCTGATCTTCGATGCGGTCGAGGAGTTGGCGGCGCTAGCTCGGCCGGAGGGACCATGGGTGGTGATCGACGGCTACCACGCCTTCATGGCGCTGGAGCAGCCGTTCGGCGAGGCCGCGGCGCGCACCGCTTTCTATCTCGGCGGCGGCTATAAATACGCCATGGCCGGCGAAGGCTGCGCCTTCATGCACGCGCCGCCCGGCTTCGGGCCTCGGCCGCCGGTCACCGGCTGGTTCGCCGAGTTCGAAGATCTCAGCCTGCCGCCCGGAAGCGTCGGTTATGCCAAGGATGCGACGCGCTTCCTTGGCGCGACCTTCGATCCGTCGGGCCTGTACCGATTTACCGCGATCCAGCGCATGCTGGCGGATAACGGGCTGAACACGGCGCGCATCTCCGCCTACGTCGTCCAGCTTCAGCAGCAATTGCTCGATGGGATCGGCGGCACCGCGCTTGGCGGAGTGGAGCTGCTCAACCCCTTGGACGGCGGACCGCACGCCCGCTTCCTCGCGTTCCGGTCACCCGACGCGCAGCGCTGGTATGCTGAGTTGCGCAACCAGCACTGCATTACCGACGTGCGCGGCGATGTCCTCCGCATCGGCTTTGGCATCTACCAGGACGAAAGCGACGTCGAGCGGCTGGCGAAAATGATCGGGCAATTGCGTTGATGACACGGGCCAGGCGAAGCCCGGGGCTCGTCCTCGCTCTGTTGCTCGTCGCCTATATCTTCAACTTCCTCGACCGGCAGATCCTGGGCATCCTCGCGCAGCCGATCAAGGTCGACCTAAATCTCAACGACACGGAGTTCGGAGCGATCGGAGGCCTCGCCTTCGCTCTGCTCTATGCGGTGCTTGGAGTCCCGCTCGCTTATTTGGCGGACCGCACCAGCCGGAGCGCCGTCGTCGCCGGCTCGCTCGCCGTGTGGAGCGGCTTCACAGCTTTGTGCGGGACGGCGGCCGGCTATGGGCAGTTGTTCCTTTTCCGCCTCGGCGTCGGGGTTGGCGAAGCCGGTGGAGTGGCGCCCTCCTATGCGCTCATCGCCGATTACTTCCCGCCCGAGCGGCGCGCGCGGGCGCTAGCGACATTTTCGCTTGGAGTTCCTCTCGGGCTCGCCGCAGGGACCCTGGTCGGGGCTTATATCGCGGCCGCGATCGATTGGCGCGCAGCGTTCGTCGCGATGGGGGTGGCCGGCCTGCTCTTCGCCCCGGTCATGCTCTATTTCGTACGCGATGTGCCGAAGCGCGCGCGGGATTCCGAAGCCGCGCCGCTCGGCCACGTATTCCCATTGCTGGCACGCAAACCAGCCTTCTGGCTGCTTGCGCTGGCCGCGTCGTGCAGCTCCTTGGCCGGATATGGCCTTGCAGTGTGGACCCCTTCGGTCCTCATGCGCAGCTTTGGCCTCGACCTCATCTCGACCGCGAACTTCCTCGCCTCGATCTTGCTTGTCGGCGGCTGCGCCGGCGTGTTCGCGGGCGGCTGGCTCGCGGACCGTCTCGGCCAGTCCGACCGCCGTTGGTATGCGCGCCTGCCGGCCTTCGCCTGGCTGGTGACCGCGCCGGCCTGGGCGATTGGCCTGATGGCGCCCAGCCTGTGGATTGGCTGGCCGCTCCTGCTCATCGGCAACGCGCTCAACATCCTGTGGCTGGGGCCGGTGACCGCCGCCGTGCAGCACCTGGTGCCGCCGCGAATGCGGGCCACGGCTTCGGCCGCCTTCCTCCTCATTAACAACCTCATCGGACTCGGTGCCGGGCCGCTTCTCATGGGTCGTATTTCCGACGCGCTTAAGGCTTCCCGCGGCGCCGATGCGCTTCGCGACGCCGCGATCCTGTGCCTCGGCTTCTACCCCCTGGCGGCGCTCCTGGCGCTGCTTGCGGCGCGCTCCCTCAAGGCCTCGTGGATGGACGACACGGAAACATAAGTATCTGAATAGCTTGGCCATTTGAGGTTCACGCTAGCGGGCTAGGCCGCCGGTTCCGTCCGTTAAGCGGTGGGAACGGCTGGGCTCACCAGCCGTTGTCACCTGGATTAAGTGCGAAAAGGAGATTTTCCATGACCAGGCTCTATCTAGCTGCGGGTGTTGCCGCGATGGCGCTCGTCGCCCCGGCCACCGCAGCACCGGGCGGCCGCGGCGGCGCCGCACAAATGCAGCGTGCCGAGCGTCCGCAAAAGGCGCAGCGCGTTGACCGTACCCAGCGCGTGCAGGCCGTTCGGACCCAGCGCGCCCAGCGCGTCGCTGCGCGCCCGACGCGCGTTGGACGTGTCCAGCGGGTCCAGACCCAGCGAGCAGAACGCGTTGCTTCCCGCCCGGTTCGCACCGAGCGTGTCGCGCAGGTTCGCGCCCAGCGCCCGGAACGGGTCCAGGTCCAGCGGACCGAGCGTGTCCGGGCCCCGCAGACCCAGCGCGCGGAGCGCATGCAGCAGGTTCAGGCCCAGCGCGCCGAACGCGTGCAGCAGGTGGATACGCGCCGCGCTCAGCGGATGGAGCAAGTCCAGGCCAATCGCGCGCTCCGCGTCGAGAACGCCCAGGGTAATCGCGGCCGCGGCTATGGCGTCGGCGGCTGTCCTCCGGGCCTCGCCACCAAGGGCTGCATGCCTCCGGGCATCGCCGCCCAGCAGGGCCTGACGACGCTTCGCGCCAACCGCGTCGCGGCGGCGCAGAGTCGGCTTGCGCAGCGCAGCGCGCTCGCTCTCCAGCGGCTCGACAATACGCGTGCGCTGGCGCCGGTTCCGCTGGCGCTGACTGCCGCCGGGACACCGGTCCTGCCGATCGGCCGTGCCGTTCAATATGTCGGCCAGCCGCTGTCTGCCGCGAGGACGCTCGGCCTCATGGCCGTGCCGTCGGCGGTGTCTTATCTCTATCCGACCACGCCGGATTATTATTACCAGTACGGTAACGGCTACATGTATCAGGTCGACCGCACGTCGAACCTGATCTCGGCCCTGCTTCCGCTCCTTGGCGGCGGCTACATGCCGGGTCAGTACCTGCCTTCGTCGTACATGAGCAGCTATGTGCCCAACTATTACGGGCTCAACAGCTTCTACCCGGCGAGCTACGGCTCGGGCTACGGCTACGGCTATGACAACCTGTGCAACCGCTACGCCAATGGCGTGGTCTACCAGGTCGATTGCTATACCGGCCTCGTCCAGAACGTCATCCCGACCTATGCCTCGGGTTATGGCGTCGGGCAGATGCTCCCGTCGTCCTACGACTATTACAACGTGCCGTATCAGTACCGCTCGATGTATCCGGCTTCGGCCAATAACGGCTACTGGTATGCGCCGGGCGCGATCTACCAGTACGATCAGTCGTCGAGCCTGATCACGTCGGTTGCGGCGCTGCTGTCGCCGGGGCTGACCGTCGGCCAGACGCTGCCGATGGGCTATAGCGCCTACAACGTGCCCTACTCTTACCGCACGCAGTATGTGGACACGGCGAACGATTGGTACCGTTACAACAACGGCTACATCTATCGGGTCGACCCGACCACGCAGATCGTCTCGGCAATTGTCCGATCGATCCTGACCTGAGCCCTCTGAACGAGGCAACCGGTGGCCCGGACATGGAACTCAATCCATGCCGGGCCATTTCGGCATCAAAACTAAAAAAGGAGGAATCACATGAACAGGCATGCGCTCGCCCTCGCGACCGTTGCGGCCCTGCTCGCGACCAGTGCTTGCAGCAAATCGGATGGTAATGGGACGACGGACGCCCAGACCCCCGCCGCGGAGAAGGTCGCTGGCGACAAGACCATCGCCGCCGGGCTCCCCGCCGACAGCAAGTTCATGGCCGCAGCCAAGGCCGCCGGACTCGATCAGACTCTTGCCGGCCCCGGTCCCTATACCGTCCTCGTCCCCGACGATGCTGCCATCACCGGCGCTGGGGACGCCTTCAATACCGACCCGTCGAACCGCGCCCAGCTGACCGGTGCGATCACCAATCTGATCCTGCCGGGCACCGTGCTGGTCGAGGACATCAACCGCGCGATCGACAAGGGTAAGGGCAAGGACGTCCTCGCCACGGTTGGCGGCGGCACGCTGACCGCGACCAAGGAAGGCGGCAGGACCGTGCTGACCGATTCCACCGGCCGCAAGGCGACGATCAGCAAGGGTGACGAGCTCTTCTCGAACGGCGTCGTCCATCGCATCGATGCCGTGCTGATGCCCTCCAAGCAGGCCGCGGCCAATACGCCGGCCGTTGGTGACAAGGCCGGCCAGTAAAGGCGCTTTGCACGCCGGATTAAAGACCCACTTCCGCACGCGGAACGGCTCGCTATAACGATCCGACACGCGTGCGGATGATGGGGCTTAACGGCGATGAAAGCGACGATTGAACGGGCGACACTCCTCAAGAGCCTCGGCCATGTCCAGTCGGTCGTGGAGCGCCGAAATACGATCCCGATCCTCTCGAACGTGCTGATCGAAGCGCGCGACGACGGCTCGATCCGGCTGATGGCCACCGACCTCGATCTTCAGGTCGACGAGAGCGTCCCCGCCAACGTTACGCAGGCCGGGGCAACCACCGTGTCCGCCCACACTTTGTTCGACATCGTCCGCAAGCTGCCTGAAGGCAGCCAGGTCGAGGTCACCGCGGCGGAGGGCAAGATGCAGGTCGTCGCCGGGCGCGCGCGCTTCAACCTTTCGACGCTTCCGCGCGACGATTTCCCGGTCATTGCCGAAGGCGAGCTTCCGACCAAGTTCGAGCTTCCCGCGGCGACGCTTCGCCAGATCATCGAAAAGACGCGCTTCGCCATCTCGAGCGAAGAGACGCGCTATTATCTGATGGGCATCTTCTTCCATGTCGTCGATGAGCAGCTGCGCGCCGCCGCGACCGACGGCCACCGCCTGGCCCGCATCACGGTGCCGCGCCCCGATGGCGCCGACGGAATGCCCGACGTGATCGTGCCCCGGAAGTGCGTGCAGGAGCTCTACCGCCTGCTCGAAGAGCTCGAGGGCACGGTCGAGATTTCGCTGTCGCCGACCAAGATCCGCTTCGGCCTCGGCAGCGCGATCCTGACCAGCAAGCTGATCGACGGCACCTTCCCCGACTACAATAGGGTCATTCCGACCGGGAACGACAAGCTCCTGAAGCTCGACCCGAAGAGCTTCTCGGCCGGCGTCGACCGCGTTTCGACCATCGCCAGCGAAAAGACCCGCGCCGTCAAGGTCAGTGTCGAGCGCGACAAGGTAACCCTGTCGGTGACATCGCCGGAAAACGGCGTCGCAACCGAAGAGCTGGCCGCCGACTATGGCTCGGACGGCATCGAAATCGGGTTCAACGCCCGCTACCTGCTCGACATCCTGGGCGAGATCGACGGCGACGTGGTCGAAGTCCATCTGGCCGACGCAGCGGCGCCGACGTTGCTGCGCGAAAATGACAAGGCGAACGCCCTCTACGTACTGATGCCGATGCGGGTGTGACCAAGCGCAGGGGGAAGCCGGTGCACGTCGAAGTTGAAGAGCCTGACGTCCACCAGCCCACCGGGGACCGGCGGCTCGATTTCATCCTGCCGATCACGGCCTTGTTCGTGTCCCTCATTTCAATCGGCATCGCCTGGCACCACAGCCAGATCATGCGCGAGCTGGTCCACCAGAACGAGCGGATAGTCGAGGCCGAATCTTTGCCCTTCCTCGACATTTATTCGAGCGAACTGGCAAGCGACCAGCGCACTCCGGCGCTCAGGCTTTCGGTGCGCAACGAGGGCGTTGGCCCGGCCCGCGTGGCCGAAGTCGTCATGACCGTGAACGGCACGCCGGTGCCGGACTTCAACACACTGATCGACAAATGCTGCGCTCGCGGGCTGCTCCAGGCCAAGGGCGCGGACGCCAAGCAATACCGGTCGCTCAAGAACGGCGATGTCGACCTCTCTTCGGTGCGCGATCGGATGATTCGTCCCGGCGAGGAAGCCGATGTGTTCAGCTGGCCGATCACCGCGCAAAGCCGGCCGGTCATCGATCGCCTGCAGGCCGGCCTCGCGTCGGACCAGGTCAACATCAAGATCTGCTACTGCTCGGTGTTCGAAGACTGCTGGGTGCGAACCGACAGCGGCCGGCGCCCGGTGCCAGTCAAGCAATGTCCGATCGCCGCCGTGCCTTATCGGCAATGACGAACGCGTGCCCGTCAGCCGACTAAGCCTCACCGACTTCCGTTCCTACGCTTCGGCGACACTCAATCCGGGTCCGGGGTTCGTATTGCTGTCGGGCGATAATGGCGCGGGCAAGACCAACCTTTTGGAAGCCGTCTCGCTGCTGACGCCCGGGCGCGGCCTTCGCGGAGCGCCCCTGTCGGACATGGCGCGTCGGGGCGGCCCGGGGGCCTGGGCGGTGGCCTCGCGCCTTGGGGAGATCGACATCGGCACCGGAACCCAGCCGAACGCGCCGGACCGGCGGCAGATGCGCGTGAATGGCGCCGCCGCCGCGGTCAATTCGCTGAGCGAATGGCTGGCGGTGCTGTGGCTGACCCCGGCGATGGACCGGCTCTTCAGCGGCAGCGCGGGCGAGCGCCGCCGCTTCCTCGACCGGCTGGTGCTCGCGCTTGAGCCGAGCCACGCCCATCACTCGACCCGCTACGATGCCGCCATGCGGGCCCGTAACAAGCTCCTTGCCGACGAGCGCTGGGACGAAGCCTGGCTCGCGTCGCTCGAACTGGCCATGGCCGAGCATGGCACGGCAATCGGCGCCGCCCGCGAGCGGTCGGTGGCTGCACTCGCCGAGCGGCTCGCCGATGCACCGGAAGACGAATTCGCGCGCGCAGCGATTGTGCTCGAGGGCTGGGGCGGGGGCGACCTCAGCGCGGCGCTGGCCGGCAACCGCTCGCGCGATGCCGCCTCCGGCCGGGCGACGGAAGGCCCGCACCGGCAGGATCTCGCCGTCACGCATCGCGCCAAGGCCATGCCAGCGGCAAATTCGTCGACCGGCGAGCAGAAGGCGCTGCTGCTCGGCCTCGTCCTTGCCCATGCCGAGCTGGTCACTGAGCGCCGCGGCGAGCCGCCGATCCTGCTCCTCGACGAGGTCGCTGCCCACCTCGACCCAAGGCGTCGGGCGGCTCTCTTCGCCCGCCTCGAGGGCCGAGGCCAAATATGGATGACGGCGACCGAAGCCGGCCTGTTCGAGGGCATTGGCGCCGCTTCGCGCTTCCATGTCGAGCCAGGCCGCGCATTGAGCGTCTGACGCCGACCCTTGGCGCATTTCACCGCGCCTTGAATCGCCGTCCCGCGAGTCTTCGCGGCTTTCCCGCCATTTCCCCGTCCTGGCACATTTCTTGCTGTAATTTCAGGCATCTGGGGAAAAGAGGGCCAGGCGTACCGTGGACCGTCGGAAAGTGATTGGGGGGCTGTTCGTCGCGGTAGTGGTCGCGGCGATCGCCAGCGCTTTGTTGTTCGGCGACTGGCTGACCCTCGATGCCGTCAAGCACGGCCGCGACGAACTCCTGGCGTTCGTCCGGGCCCGTTCGGGCATCAGCGCAATCCTCTTCTTCTGGTTGTGCGTGACCGCGACCAGCTTCAGCTTTCCCGCAGCGCCCCTGATCGGCCTCGTCGGCGGCGCATTGTTCGGCTTTTGGCCGGGGCTGCTGATGGTCACGATCGCCTCGTCGATCGGCTCGACCCTCGCCTTCCTCCAATCACGTTATTTGATGCGCGGCTGGGTCAAGCGCCGCCTCGGCCGCCGGCTCGACAAGATCGACCAGGGCGTCGCCGAGCAAGGCGCGTCCTATCTGCTGACGCTGCGCCTCAATCCGTTCGTGCCTTACTGGCTCGTCAATCTTGCCATGGGCCTGACAGCGATCCGCCTGCGCACCTATGTTCCGCTGACGCTGATTGGTCTCGTCCCCTCGATTTTCCTCTATGTCGAGGCCGGGACGCGACTCGCGACGCTCGAGCAGCCGAGCGACATCGCGTCGCCGGCGCTGCTCCTCGCGCTGCTTCTCGTCAGCTTGCTGCCGCTGCTGTTCCGCCCGGTGGCGAAGATTATCGCGGCTGGCCCGCAGGCCTGAGCTTATTGCGTGTAGGTCTTGACCAGCTCGGTCAGGAGCTCGCGCGCGGTCATCACGCTCTTGACCTCGATCCGCTCATTCAGCCCATGGGCGCCATTGCCGTCGGGATCACCCCAGCCGCCCGGGACGCCGTATGATGGGATCCCGACCGCCGACAGGTAGAGGCTGTCGGTCGCCCCGGTCGACATGGTCGGCAGGAAGGGCACGCCCGGGAAATATTTGGCGACCATCGCCTGCATCGGGCCGATCACTGCCGGATCGAGCGGCGGCGCCTTGGCGATCGGCTTGCCCCGGACCCGCGGCTCAACGCTGATCGCGGGATTGCCGATGGCGGCGACGATCGCGGCCTGCGTCTCCTCGGTCGTGCGGCCCGGGAACATCCGGCAATTGACGTTGGCGGTGACCTTCTGCGGCAGCGCGTTCAGCGCGTGACCGCCGTCGATCAGGGTCGCGACGCAGGTCGTGCGCAGCATAGAGTGGAGCTGCTTGTCCTGGTTGACGATGGCTTCCGCGGCGCGGTCCTGCGGGTTGGCGACGAGTGCGATCATGGCCTTGCCGATCGCGTCGCCGCGCATCGCCCCGACCTTGCTGAAATAGAGGCGGGTCGTGTCGGTGAACTCGATCGGAAACTCGAGCTCGCGCACCTTGGCCAGCGCGTCGGACATGGCGTAGATCGCATTCTCGCGCACCGGCTGGCTGCTGTGCCCGCCCGGATTCGTCGCAGTCAGGGTGAAGTCCTGGTAGGCCTTTTCGCCGACCTGGACGGTCTGCACCACGATGCGCCCGCCCTGGCTGACGCCCTTGCCGTCGGTCCGCCCGCCGCCGCCCTCGTTCAGCGCGAAGCCGGCGTCGATCAGCTCACGCCGGTTCTGCGCCAGCCAGCTCGCCCCGTTGAACGCGCCGTCGGTTTCCTCACCGCAGGTCAGCGCCAGCTTGATCGTCCGCTTGGGCCGGTAATGCTCGCGCGAAAAGCGGACCAGCATGTCGGTCCAGATTGCCGCCTGCGCCTTGTCATCGACAGTGCCGCGGCCGTAGAAATAGCCATTCTCCTCGATCAGCTTGAACGGTTCGCGGGTCCAGTCCGCGCTCTTCGCCTCTACGGCGTCGATATGCGCCAACAGCAACAGCGGCTTCACGCTCTTGTCGGTGCCGGGATAGACGGCGACCAGCCCGCCGTCCTTGGGATATTTGGGGACGGAGAAGAGGGTCAGCTGTTTGGGCGAGAAGCCCGCCGCCTTCAATCGCGTAGCCATTCTTTGTGCCGCCAGCGTGCAGCTGCCGCGATCCACCACTGTGTTGGTTTCGACCAGCTCCTTGTACAGGCTGCGGAACTGGGCTTCGCCCGAGGAGGCCGACTGCGCGCCCGCCTGGGCCGAAATGGCCAGTGAAACTGCGGCGAAAGTCTTCAACATTCGGCATCCCCCTGATGACGCCGGGAGACTGCGCCAAGGCTCCTTGAACCGCAAGCGGTGGACTTTTCGGGATTACTCTCTATATTGCACCGCAACACGAGGCGCTTTTCAAGCGGCGTGATCGGTCCTGAACGACCGGCCCGCGCCTCGACTACCTGAAGTTCTCCACATCACGCGGGGTTCTTATTTCCCCCCGACCGGTGCTGTTCAGCGCCGGCGGCTTTGTATGTGGAATTTACTCTAATGACGTTTCAATCACTCGGGCTCTCGAAGCCCCTGCTCAACGCGCTTGCGGCCAAGAATTACGCCCAGGCGACCCCGATCCAGCGCCAGGCCATTCCGACGGTCCTGACCGGTCGCGACCTGCTCGGCATTGCCCAGACCGGCACCGGCAAGACGGCGGCCTTCATGCTTCCCTCGCTCGACCGCCTGGCGGCCGATCGCCGCATTCCCAAGCCCGGCCATGTCCGGATGCTGGTGCTTGCGCCGACGCGCGAGCTTGCCGCGCAGATCGCCGATAGCGCCCGCGCCTATGGCCAGTTCATGGCCCTTTCGGTCGGCGTGATTTTCGGCGGCGTGCCCAACGGCAAGAGCGTCCGCACCGTCTCGCGCGGCCTCGACGTCCTCGTCGCGACCCCGGGCCGGCTGCTCGACCTCATCGACCAGCGCGCTCTGTCGTTGCGCGAGATCGAGATTCTCGTCCTCGACGAGGCCGACCAGATGCTCGACCTTGGCTTCATCCATGCGCTGAAGCGCATCGTCGCCTTGGTCCCGCCCAAGCGCCAGACCCTGTTCTTCTCGGCCACCATGCCGCGCGCGATCAAGGAGCTGGCCGACCGCTATCTGACCAACCCGGCGGAAGTCTCGGTCACTCCGACCGCGACCACGGTCGACCGGATCGAGCAGAGCGTGACCATGGTCAACCAGACCGAAAAGGCCGCTCTTCTCGCCATGATCCTCGGCCGCGAGTCCGTCGAGCGCGCGCTGGTCTTCAGCCGCACCAAGCACGGCGCGGACAAGATCGTCCGCCAGCTCGAAGCCGCGGGCATTCCCGCCGGCGCCATCCACGGCAACAAGAGCCAGGCCCAGCGCGAACGCGCCATCGCCGCCTTCAAGTCGGGCCAGATGCCGGTGCTGGTCGCGACCGACATCGCCGCACGCGGGATCGATATCCCGGGCGTCAGCCACGTCGTGAACTTCGACCTGCCCGACGTGCCCGAACAATATGTCCACCGCATCGGCCGCACTGCGCGCGCCGGCGCTGAGGGCATCGCCATTGCCTTCTGCGCTCATGACGAGCGCGGCAACCTGCGCGATATCGAGCGCACCACTCGGCAGAAGATCGCCGTCACTCCGCTGCCGGCCGACTTCATGGCTGCCGCGGAAGCCTTCAAGCGGCTGAAGCCCGCGGCCAAGGCTGCGCCGGAACGCTCGGAACGTTCGTACACCAAGTCCGACCGTCGCCATGACGGCCAGCAGCGCCGCAACCGCAACAGCGGCCAGCAGCGCCACGGGCAGCGTGCCGAAGGGCATGCCGCGCACCGCTCCGGCGCCGAGGACCGGACCGGCCAACGCCGCGACGCCCAGTCGCCGCAGCGCAGCTCGCATTACCGGCCCGAAGCCTATCGCGAAGCGGGTTCGGACCAGCGCGTTGCCGCCCGCCCCGACGGCGGCCAGCGCAAGCGGCCGTTCCGCGGTCGTCGCGGGCGCTCGGGCGGCTCACGCGCCGCCTGAGCCTGCCGGCCGATTAGGTTCGGCGGCGGAACCGGCCTAAGCTCATGAGCCGCGGCGCATCGGCGCCCGGCTCAGGAGAGCAGGCATGGCCAAGGGCCAACGCAAGTCCAACAAGGAAATCCGGAAGCCCAAGGCGTCTCAGCCCAAGAAGCAGAACGCCTCCAATCCTTCGCTGAAGGAAGGGGTCGTCCAGGGCCTCGACAACTTCAAGAGGTAACCCCGCCCACTCAGGTTGAGCGCACTGACTCACGCGTACGCGTGCGGGCGCACACGTGTGCGCGCGCGTGACATCGGCGGATAAATCCCTATATCTGGTCTATGGCAACCGACCCCACCGACAACAGTCCGAACCAGAACGAATATGGCGCCGAGAGCATCAAGGTGCTCAAGGGCCTCGACGCCGTCCGCAAGCGCCCCGGCATGTACATCGGCGATACCGACGACGGCTCGGGCCTGCACCACATGGTGTTCGAGGTTTCGGACAATGCCATCGACGAGGCGCTGGCGGGCCATTGCGACCGCATCCTGATCACCCTCAACTCGGACGGATCGGTCAGCGTCGACGACAATGGCCGCGGCATCCCGACCGGCATCCACGCCGAGGAGGGCGTTTCGGCGGCCGAGGTCATCATGACCCAGCTTCACGCCGGCGGTAAGTTCGAAAACACCAGCGACGACAATGCCTACAAGGTCTCGGGCGGCCTCCACGGCGTCGGAGTCAGCGTCGTCAACGCGCTTTCCGAATGGCTCGAGCTCACCATCTGGCGCGACGGCGAGGAGCATTTCATGCGCTTCCGCCATGGCGACGTCGAAGCGCCGCTGAAGGTGGTCGGCAAGACCGACCGGCGCGGCACCCGCGTGACCTTCCTCCCGTCCGGCGACACGTTCAAGCAGATCGAGTTCGACTTCGAGCGGCTCGAGCATCGCTTCCGCGAGCTTGCCTTCCTCAACTCGGGCGTCCGGCTGATCCTCACCGATGCCCGGCATGAAGAGCCCAGGAGCGTGGAGATGTTTTACGAGGGCGGCATTGCGGCCTTCGTCAAATATCTCGACCGGGCGAAGGCTCCGCTCGTTCCGGATCCGATCGCGATCAGCGGGCAGCGCGACGACGTCGGCATCGAGGTCGCTCTCGAATGGAACGACAGCTATTACGAAAACGTCCTCTGCTTCACCAACAACATCCCGCAGCGCGACGGCGGCACGCACCTGGCTGCCTTCCGCGCCGCGCTGACGCGGACCCTCAACAATTATGCCGAGCGCTCCGGGCTGATGAAGCGCGAGAAGGTCCAGCTGACCGGCGAGGACATGCGCGAGGGCCTGAGCGCGATCGTCTCGGTCAAGCTGCCCGACCCCAAGTTCGGCTCGCAGACCAAAGACAAGCTGGTCAGCTCCGAAGTGCGCCAGCCGCTGGAAAGCCTGATGGCGGACAAGCTCGCCGAATGGCTCGAGGAAAATCCGGCGCATGCGCGGACCATCATCCAGAAGGTCGTCGATGCCGCCGCCGCGCGCGAGGCCGCGCGCAAGGCGCGTGAAGCGAGCCGCAAGTCGGCGATGGGCATCGCCTCGCTGCCGGGCAAGCTGCACGACTGCCAGGAGCGCGATCCCGCCAAGTCCGAACTGTTCCTGGTCGAGGGCGACAGCGCCGGCGGCTCCGCCAAGCAGGGCCGCAACAGCAAGTATCAGGCGATCCTTCCGCTCAAGGGCAAGATCCTCAACGTCGAGCGCGCCCGCTTCGACCGGATGCTGTCGTCCAAGGAAATCGGAACGATGATCCAGGCCCTCGGCACGGGCATCGGAGCCGAGGAGTTCAACCTCGAAAAGCTGCGCTACCACAAGATCATCCTGATGACGGACGCCGACGTCGACGGCGCCCACATCCGGACGCTGTTGCTCACCTTCTTCTATCGGCAGATGCCCGACCTCATTGAGAACGGGCACCTCTTCATCGCCCAGCCGCCGCTCTACAAGGTCAGCCGCGGGCGCTCGGAAGTCTATCTGAAGGACGACGCCGCGCTCGACGATTATCTTGAGGAAGCCGGGCTCGAAGGAATGGTGCTCGACACTGCCGACGGCCAGCGCTCCGGCCGCGACCTCAAGACGTTGGTCGATCATGCCCGGCGGATGCGGACCCTGCTTCGCTTTGCGCCGCGCAAATATGATAGCGCTCTGATCGAAGCGCTCGCCATCAACGGCGCGCTGAAGCCGGGCATCGACAAATCCGGCAAGGCGAAGGCTATCGCGCGCGCCGCCGAATGGCTCGCCGGCGCCGATCCCGAAGCGACCTGGTCGGGCGAAGTCGCGGCCGAGGGTGGCTATTTGCTCAAGCGGCTGTGGCGCGGGGTGACCGACGCCTATCTGTTCGAAGAAAGCTTCCTCGTCTCGACCGAGGCTCGCAAGCTCGACGCGCTCGTCGCCGAGCAGGCGCCCGCTTATGCCAAGCCTTCGACCCTCCGCACGCTGAAGAAGGGCGCCGCGACCGAGGAGCCGAAAGCGGAAGCCGCGGAAGACGGTGAAGGCGAGGACGCGCCGGTCGAGGCCGACACCAAGGGCAAGCCGGTGACCATCACGCGTCCCTCGGGCCTGCTCGATGCGGTGCTCGCCGCCGGCCGCAAGGGACTGTCGATCGCCCGCTACAAGGGCCTTGGCGAGATGAACCCCGAGCAACTTTGGGAAACGACGCTCGACCCGACCAACCGCTCGCTGCTGCGGGTCGAAGTGGCGCAGGCCGATGTCGCCGACGAGATATTCACTCGCCTGATGGGCGACGTCGTCGAACCGCGCCGCGAGTTCATCCAGGACAATGCGCTGAACGTCGCCAACCTGGACGTCTAGGAACTACTAGGCATGGTCGATGTTGGCGACGGCGTGAACAGTCGCCCGACGATCACCGTCGCATCCTATAACGTCCGCAAGGCGATCGGCACCGACCGCAAGCGCGATCCGCAGCGAGTGCTCGACGTGCTTCACGAAATCGACGCCGACGTGGTTGCGCTCCAGGAAGCCGACAAGCGCTTCGGCGGCCGCGCATCGGCGCTTCCGCACGAGCTGATCGACGAGCATGGCCTCTACCGGCCCGTCCATTTCGGGGTGAAGCACCGCCGCGTTCTCGACCGCATGCCCGGCGGCCAAAGAGTCGATGCGCTGCTGAAGATCAAGACGCGGAATATCGGCTGGCACGGCAATGCGATCCTGATCAAGCGGGAGATCGGCGTGCTGGCCTGCGCCGCGCTCGAGCTTCCGACATTCGAGCCGCGCGGCGCGGTCATGGCCGAGCTTTTGATCGGCAACGAGCCGCTGCGGATCGTCGGCATGCACCTCGACCTCTCCGGGCTGTGGCGCCGCCGCCAGATCCGCTCGATCCTCGACGCGATCGCCAGACGCCCGCAGAAAATGCGCACGATCCTGATGGGCGACACGAACGAGTGGCGCGAGCAGGCCGGATGCCTCCAGGATTTCTGTCCAGACTACCAGATCGCGCCGACGGGCCCCAGTTTCCATTCGCGTCATCCGATCGCAGCGCTCGACCGGATCATCGTCGACCAGTCGCTGGCGATCGAGGCTGCCGGCGTGCACATGAGCAGCGCGGCGCGCAGGGCCTCGGACCATTTGCCGATATGGGCCCGGGTCTCGGCCTAGCCCGATATCTTGCGCATGCCCACCGGCGGCTCAGCCGCCGGAAATTTTCCTTTGGCGACGCCGCTGGACCGATGATCCGATGCCCATCGCTCCGCGATATTTGACGACTGTCCGGCGGGCGACGTCGAAGCCCTTGTCCTTCAGCAGGCTCGCGATGCCGTCGTCGCTCAGGATCTCATCCTCGGCCTCGATCAATGTCTTGATCGCGTGCTTGACAGCTTCGGCCGCGGCGCCGTCGCCTTCGGCCGATGCGACGCCCGATCCGAAGAAATATTTGAGCTCATAAAGGCCGCGATCGCACAGCAGATACTTGTTCGACGTGACCCGGCTGATCGTCGATTCGTGCATTCCGATCGCTTCGGCCACCTCGCGCAGGGTCATCGGCTTCATCGCTGACACGCCGCGCTCGAAAAAGCCCTGCTGCCGCCTGACGATCTCCGACACGACCTTGACGATCGTGCGGGCCCGCTGGTCCAGCGCCTTGACGAGCCAGTTGGCGCTCTGCAGGCATTCGCTGAGCCAGGCCTTCGACGCTTTGTCGTGAGGTCCGGACTTCAGCTCCTGATAATAGCGTCGATTGACCAGCACCCGCGGCAGCGTCGCCTGGTTGAGCTCGACCGAATGACCGCCCTTCGTCCCCCTGACGAAGACGTCGGGCGTGACGTCTTCGACCGCCGCCCACGCAAAGCGGCAGCCGGGCTTGGGGTCGTACGCGCGAAGCTCCCGGACCATGTCGGCCAAATCCTCGTCATCGACCCCGCAGATCCGCTTGAGGTCGGCGGTGCGTCCCTTCGACAGCAATTCGAGATTGTCGATCAGCCGCGCCATCGCCGGATCGTAGCGATCTGCGGCCTTGGCCTGCAGCGCCAGGCATTCGGACAGCGACCGCGCTCCAACGCCCGGCGGGTCGAGCTCCTGGACCAGGGCCAGCGCGCGCTCGATCAGCTCCAGCGGCTCTCCTGAAGCCTCGGCGATATCGTCCAGGGAGACGGTCAGGTAGCCCGTCTCGTCGAGCATTTCCGCAATGACTCGGGCCAAGGCTCCCTCGGCTCCCGAAGCGCCGTGAAGCTGGCCCAGCAGATGTTCGGACAGTGAGGCGGGGGCATATTCCAGCCGGTCGAAGTCGAACGCTTCCTCGGCGCCGCCGGAGCTCGCGACGTCGGCGAAGCTGTCGGTTTCCAGCGCTTCGGAATCCCAATCGCGGTCGAGCGGGCGGTCGTCCTCGGCCTGGCCCAGGATCAGATTGTCGGCGCCGGGGTCGTCGGGCGCTTCGTCCTCGGCGGCATCATCGGCAAACTCGGCCGCCCGTGCCTCGCGGTCATCGTCGGAACCGCCTTCCAGCAGCGGGTTCTTGGACAATTCCTCGGCAATATAGGCTTCGAGCTCGAGGTTGCTGAGCTGTAGCAGCTTGATCGCCTGCGCCAGCTGGGGCGTGAGCACCAGTTGCTGCGATTGCCTTATGCTTAAGGATGGCCCGAGTCCCACGGGACCGTCGATCCGTTAGAGCGCGAAGCTCTCGCCGAGGTAGAGGCGCCGGACCTCCTGGTCGGCGACCAACGCTTCGGGAGTACCCTGGAACAGGACCTGGCCGCCGTAGATGATGCAGGCGCGGTCGACGATATCGAGCGTCTCGCGGACGTTATGGTCGGTGATCAGGACTCCGATGTCGCGGCTCTTCAGTTCGCGAACCAGCTCGCGAATGTCGGATATGGAGATCGGGTCGATGCCGGCGAACGGCTCGTCGAGAAGCATGATCGAAGGATTGGCGGCCAGCGCGCGGGCGATCTCGCAGCGCCGCCGCTCGCCGCCCGACAGCGCCATTGCCGGCGAATCGCGGAGCGCGGTGAGGCCGAACTCGCCAAGCAACTGCTCGAGCCGGGCTCGCCTGGTGTCGCTCTCGGTTTCGGCTACCTCGAGCACGGCCAATATATTTTCCTCGACGCTCAGGCCGCGGAAGATCGAGGTTTCCTGCGGCAGATAGCCGAGGCCGAGGATGGCGCGCCGGTACATCGGCAGCGAAGTGATGTCGCGCTGGTCGAGCCAGATGCGTCCGGCGTCGGGCTTCACCAGCCCCATCACCGAATAGAAGCAGGTCGTCTTGCCCGCGCCATTGGGCCCAAGCAGCCCGACGACCTCGCCGCGGCGGACGTCGAGCGACACGTCATGAAGCACGGCCCGGCGGTCGTAGGACTTGGCAATCGAGCGCACCTGAAGCCCGTTGACGGCCTGGGCCGCCTCGCTTGCCGGGCGGGCGAAAGTGGCGGCTTCGTTCACAGCAGCGCCTTACCGCTTCTGCGGGACGGTGAAGTGGCCAGTCACTCGGCCGCCGTTCTGGTTCACGCCGGGCGGGCCGCCGTCGATCACCGCGCGGCCCGAATCGAGGTCGATGACGAGGCGGGCGCCGCTGATGCTGTTGTTCTCGCGGTCGAGCCGGACATTGCCGATCAGCGTGATCAGTCGGCGGTCGAGGTCGTAAATGCCGAAATCGCCCTTGGCCGTTTCAGACGGGCTGCGAACGGTGACGCCGCCGGCCGCGTCAAGGCGCCGGATCTGAATTCCGCCAGTGCCGCTGTAGGCCACGGTCAGCCGCTCGGTGTCGAGCGCCAGCTCACCCTGCTTCACATGGACGTTGCCGGCAAAGATGGCTCGGTCGGCGCGATCCTGGACCTCGAGCCGGCTGGCGGTAACGTCGACCGGGGCGCTGCTGTTGTGCCCCTTCAGCGCCGACACCGGCTGCTGGGCCAGCGCGGCCGAGACTGTGCCTGCCGCGAGCAGGCTTGCAAGGAGGGTGCCAAAAAGACGCATCGACATCATCTGACCGCCCCTTGCACGATTTTCAAGCGAGCACCGCCGTTGAGCACGACAGTTCTGGTGCCAAGGTCGGCCTGCAGGTGCCCGGCCTGGAACTCGCCGAGCCGCATCTGGCCCGACACGGGCCCGGCGCTGGCGAGCTGGCGGTCCTTCATGTTGACGGTGACGTCGCGGGTTTCCAGCTTGTAGCCATCGGGGCCGACGACTCGCACCGGCCCGGATATCGACACCTTCTGCGAATCGAGATCGTAGCGCCCCTGGTTGGCCGCGATCGACAATGGCCCCTGCGCCAGCGACAGCTGCGCAAACATGCCCTTGATGTCGACGATCGGGACGTCGGAAGTCTGCTGGACCGCCTGTTTGGCGGAGATCACGAAAAGCTGCCCCTTGTCGTCGGTGCCGGTGTAGCGGGCCGATTCGACCCGCATCCGTTCGGGCGCGCTCGCGACCTTCTTCTTGTCGAGGATGAAACTGACGTCGCCCTTCTGGTCGAGTGGGGCGAGCGCGAGAATCGCCACGAGCACGCCGACCGCCATTGGCAGCGCGATCTTCGACCAGCGGACCAGCTTGTCGTGCGCGCTGCCGGGCTCGGCCCAGCGTCGCTTGGCGGCCGTCTCAGCCATCGTGCGCGAAAATGTCCTGTTCGGGCCAGCCGGCGATGTCGAGCATGGCGCGCGCAGGAAGGAAGTCGAAGCAGGCTTGGGCCAGCCCGACGCGATCCTCGCGCTGGAGCCGCTCGTCGAGCTTTTCCTTCAGCTGGTGAAGGTAGCGGACGTCGCTCGCGGCATATTCGCGCTGCGCGTCACTGAGCTCCGGTGCGCCCCAGTCACTGGTCTGCTGCTGTTTCGACAAGTCGAGGTTGAGCAGTTCCTTGACCAGATCCTTGAGGCCGTGACGGTCGGTATAGGTGCGGACCAGGCGGGAAGCGGTGCGCGTGCAGTAAAGCGGCGCCGCCATGATTCCGAGATAGGCCTGCATGATGCCGATATCGAAGCGGGCGAAATGGTAGATCTTCAGGCGGCTGGGATCGCCCAGCAGCGCTTTGAGGTTGGGCGCGGCATAATCGCTGCCGCGGGCGAAGCGGACGAGATGTTCTTCGCCCGACCCGTCGGACATCTGGACGAGGCACAAGCGGTCGCGTCCGGGAACCAGCCCCATGGCCTCGGTATCGACCGCAATCGGTCCCTCGAATCGGATGTCTGCGGGTATGTCTTCCTCATGAAAATGGATCGCCATTCGAGTTCCTGTCGCAACCGTTGCCGCAGCTTTAGTCCGGGTCGCCGCCGACAAGCCAGCCCTTGGCTTAGACCCTCCCGATTCAATCACTAGAGCAGGCAAGATTTTTTGTGTAAGGGCGTGAACCGTGCGTGAGTGAGAATCGCGCCTCGACCGGTTGCGCCTAAGGCCCAGCGCGTTGGTTTTATATTGTTGGGGCACAACGGAAGTTTGGATAAGCATGGGTTTCGATAGAGGGCGCAAGGGAGACCGCGGTGGGCGCGGTCGTGACAAGCGCGACAATTTCTTCGGCGATGAGCCTCCTAGCGACGTCGGGTTTCAAGAACGCAGCTACGGCGGCGGCGGCGGTAACCGCAGCGGCTTCGGTGGCGGCGGCGGCAACTTCGGTGACCGGGGCGGCGGTGGCGGCTACGGCGGCGGCGGTGGAGGCGGTGGCTTCCGCGGTGGCGGCGGTGGTGGCGGCGGCTTTCGTGGCGGCGGCGGCGGTGGTGGCGGAATGCCTCCCCAGGTCGTTGGCGAAGGCAAGGGCATCGTCAAATTCTTCAACCCGCAAAAGGGTTTCGGCTTCATCGTCCGTGACGATGGCGGCGAGGATGTGTTCGTTCACATCTCGGCGGTCGAGCAGGCCGGCCTGACCGACCTTGCCGACGGCCAGCCGCTCGAGTTCACGCTCGTCGATCGCGGCGGCCGGGTCTCGGCGACCAACCTTCGTATCGACGGCGAGCCGATGGCGGTCGAGCGCAGCGGCGGCGGCGCAAGCGCCGGCGGCAACGCGGGCGGCCCGCAGCGTCAGCTGACGGGCGAAAAGGCCAGCGGTACGGTCAAGTTCTTCAACGCGATGAAGGGCTTCGGCTTCATCCAGCGCGATGACGGACAGCCCGACGCATTCGTCCATATTTCGGCCGTCGAACGCGCCGGAATGCCGACGCTCAACGAAGGCGACCGGCTCGAATTCGAACTCGAGGTCGACCGCCGCGGCAAATATGCCGCGGTGAACCTTCAGCCGAAGGCCGACTAAGCTTTTAGTTTAAAGGGGGCGGAAGGGCCGGTGGACTTTTGGGGTCTGCCGGCCCTTTTCCTTTGTCAGGTCGCCATCGCCTTCAGGGTGACGATCCGGTCGGCCTCCGCGGCCGGCTTGTCGGTGCGGATCCGGCTGACCCGTGGGAAGCGCATCGCCAGGCCGGACTTGTGGCGCGTGCTCGAATGGATCGAATCGAAGGCGACTTCGAGCACCAGCGCTTTTTCGACTTCGCGCACTGGCCCGAAGCGCTGGACGGTATGGCCGCGGACCCAGCGGTCGAGCCACTTCAACTCCTCGTCGGTGAACCCGAAATAGGCCTTGCCGACGGGCAGCAGCTCCGCCCCAAGGGCAGGGTCGCCGGTCCAGCAGCCGAACGTATAATCGCTGTAGTAACTCGACCGTTTGCCCGACCCGCGCTGGGCGTACATCAGCACGCAGTCGGCGGTCAGCGGATCGCGCTTCCACTTGTACCAGAGGCCGGCCCGGCGCCCGCCGACATAAAGGCTGTCGCGGCGCTTCAGCATGATGCCCTCGATCGCAACATCGCGGGCGCTGGTGCGCAATTCCTCGAGCCCCTCGAAACTGTCCGCGGCAATCAGCTGCGAGACGTCGAACCGCTCTGGATCGAGGTCGGCGGCGAAGGCTTCCAGCCGTGTGCGGCGCTCGGTCCACGGCAGCGCACGCAGGTCGTCCTCCCCGTCGAACAATATGTCGTAGAGGCGGACGAAGGCCGGATAGGCGCCGAGCATCTTCTGGCTGACCGCCTTGCGCCCGAGCCGCTGCTGAAGCGCGTTGAAGCTCGCCGCCGATTCGACCTCCAGTCCCGATCCCTGCGCCTCGCCGCGGACCAGCAGCTCGCCGTCGAGGACGCCGTGGGTGCGGAACGCCTCGGCAACGTCGGGAAAGCTGCCGCTGATGTCGTCGCCGGTGCGGCTGTAGAGCCTGGTCTCGCCGCCGGCATGGACGAGCTGGATGCGGATCCCGTCCCACTTCCACTCGGCCGCGTAATCGTCGAGCGAGACCTTCGTCTCTTCCAGCGCGTGGGCCAGCATGAAGGGGCGGAAGACAGGAACGTCGCGCACGCTGGGCTGCCCGGTCCGCCCTTCCGCCCAATCGAACAGTTCTGCGAAAGGCGGCGTGAGGCCGTGCCAGACCTCCTCAACCGCTTCGACCTCAAGGCCGAAGGCGTCGGCCAGCGCCTGCTTGGCGAGCCGGGCGCTGATCCCGACTCGAAGCGCGCCCGTGGCGAGCTTGAGCAGCGCGAACCGCCCGGACGCATCGAGATGATCGAGCATGTCGGCGAGCGTCCGCGGGGCATCCAGCCTGGTTGTCGAGCGCAGACGCGCGACCGCTTCGGAAATGCTGATGGTCGCGTCGTCGATCTCCGGCGGTTCTTCCAGCGGCTTGGGCCACAGCAGCGCGACCGTCTCGGCCATGTCGCCGACATAGTCCCGGCTCATGTAGAGCAGGGCGGGGTCGACCCGCTCCTCGGCGATGGCGCGGACTGCGGCGCCTTTGACTGCGGGAATGTCTAGCGTCCCGGTCAGCGCCGCGAGGCCGTAGCCCCGGTCTGGATCGGGCGTTTCCTTGAGGTAATCGCCGATGAGCTTGAGCTTGGTGTTGCGCGAACGCGTGTAGACGAGGTCGTCGAGCAGCTGCGAAAAGGCGCGCATCGCGCCTTCAATGCACGAGCAGGCGCATGGTGTCGAAGCGGATCGCGCTGGCGCCACCGCTCAAACTGGCTAAGAGCGGGTCGAAGGCGCAGGGGGATTGGCGCATTGGTCATTCGTCGCATCCGCCGGCACGTCGAAAATCAGAACTGGTTTGCGGTTCTGATCGACTTGGCCATCGTCGTCGCTGGCGTCTTCCTCGGCACTCAGGCGAACAATTGGAACCAGGCCCGGATCGACCGTTCCGATGCCGCCGAATATCGTCACGAGATCATCGACGATCTCAAGTCGGATGAAGTCGATCTGGCCTCGCGCAAGGCTTATTACGGGGCGGTGCGCACAAATGCGATCGGTGCACTTGATGCGCTTCAGTCGCCGAATGCGCCGCTTGCCGAACCATTCCTGGTCGACTCATATCAGGCCAGCCAGGTGTGGCTTCGCCCGCTGACCCGGACGGGTTATGACGAAATGGTGGGCGCGGGCCTGACCCGAAGCATCGGCAGCAGAGAGACGAGGTCCCGCCTGACGGCCTACTACACGCAGATCAAGCAGTTCGAAGTGAACGTCCTTGGGACAACCGCGTTTCGGGAGCGATTGCGGCGGGCACTACCATACGCTGTTCAATCGGCAATCAGGACAAAGTGCGGCGATCGAATCACCAAATTGCCGGACGGCGCCCAAGTCGCGACGCTGCCCGACCGGTGCAGCGTCGGCCTGTCCCGAGCGGAAACTGAGGATGCGGTGCGGAAACTAAAAGCCGCCGACCTTGTCGAGGATCTCACCCGTCACATTGCCGATATCGATCAGAAGCTCACGGGTTTCGATCGGTTCCTTCGGCAGGCACAGGACCTGCGGCTTCATCTTCAGTCATTGGACTGAGCGGGGAATTCCTGCGGCCACGTCAGTGCAGGCGAATGGCGAGCGCGGCGAGGATCGCCGTACGGTCCCCATCCGAACGGCTGTCGAGCGCTTCTTCGACATGTTCGAGCGCCGAGTTCAGCCGGATGCGGTGGCCGGGCAGAAGCGCGATCTGCGCCGAACGCCGGGCAAGGCCCTCGAGCGCGTCGAGGCCGTTCGCTGCGGCAAGCTGGCGGATTGCGTCCATGCGGGCATAGAGGTCGATGGGCGATAGCTGCTCGGCGCACTCGCGGATCTGCGCGATTCGCTGCGCCACCTGGCTGCGGACGTTGGCAATCGGATCCTTCGTCATCGCGGTTTCCCCTCGATGAGATGAAGGTCTGCCGATTTGGTTAAGGCTCCGTTACGATCTCGCTGCGGTTGACAAAAAGCAGTGCTTTAGCCATTGAACCGCCCGCACGAGCGGCGCGAAGCCGCTTTTCTTTTTTCTAGCATTTGGGACTTGCCCGATGGCCAAGCCGGCAACCGTCAAGATCAAGCTCGTCAGCACCGCCGACACGGGCTTCTTCTATGTCACCAAGAAGAACCCGCGCACGCAGACCGAGAAGATGGTCATGCGCAAATATGACCCGAAGGTGCGCAAGCACGTCGAGTTCAAGGAAGCCAAGATCAAGTAAGGCGTCCTTAACGTCGCAAAAATGGCGGCGCACCGAGTGACTTTAGTGACTTTAAGCGAGTTTTCCGGCCTCGTTCGGCTCCGCGCCGGCCTGGTCTGCCAGAAGCTCGTCGACCGTCTGGGCGAACTTCACCACCGAAATGGGCTTTGAAACATAGGCCTGGGCGCCCGCTTCGCGGATCCGCTCCTCGTCGCCGCGCGCCGAATAAGCGGTGACCGCCATGATCGGTGTCTTGGCAAGCTGTTCGTCTTCGCGGATCATGCGGATCAGCTCGAGCCCGCTGACGTGGGGCAGCTGGATGTCGGTGATCACCAGGTCGGGAGCAAAGTTGCGCGCCGCGTCGAGCGCGTTGCGGCTATCGGTCACGGCTTCAGGCTCATGGCCGTGCGCCGCGAGCAGGTCGCAGAAGAGCTTGATGTTGAGGGCATTGTCCTCGACGATCAGGATCTTGGCCATTCGCTTCCTTTCGCCGCGGTTCTAGGCGGTGCGTCCCGAGACACCAAATGAGAGTCCGATCCAGAACGATCCGTTAACGCTCGCGCTCGCTGCGCTTGCAGAAACGCTCGGCGAGCAGCGCCGGGCACAGCGCTTCCTCGACCTGACCGGAATCGGGACTGACGAGCTGCGCGCGCGGGCGTGCGAACCGTCCCTGCTGATCGCCCTGATTGCGTTTCTCGAAGCGCACGAGCCCGACCTGGTCGCGGTCGCCCAGGGTCTTGGCGTCGCCCCCGCCGACCTCGTAGAGGCGCGGCGAACGTTGGAAGGCGCAGCATGACCAAAACCATCCTGATTACCGGGGCAACGGCCGGGTTCGGCGAAGCGGCGGCGCGCAAGTTCGTCGCCGGCGGCTGGCGCGCGATTGGGACCGGGCGCCGCGCCGATCGGCTGAAGCGGCTGCAGGAGGAACTCGGCGAAAACTTCCTGCCCCTAGAAATCGACATGCTCGACCGCGCCGCTGTCGAAAGCCTGGCCCGGCTCGAAGCGCCGTGGGGCGAGGTCGACCTTTTGCTCAATAATGCCGGGCTTGCGCCGCCGACCGATCCCCTGCCGCAGACCGACTGGGATCGGATCGAGACGGTGATCGACACCAACGTCACCGGGCTGGTGGCGCTGACCCGGGTGCTCCTCCCCAAGCTGGTCGAACGCAAGGGACAGATCATCAATGTCTCGTCGGTCGCGGCGACCTATCCCTACAAGGGCGGCGCGGTTTACGGCGGGACCAAGGCATTCGTCAGCCAGTTCTCGCTCGACCTCCGCTGCGACCTCGCCGGAACCGGGGTGCGGGTGACGACCGTCGAGCCTGGCATGGCCGAAACCGAATTCACGATCGTCCGGACCGGTGGCGACAAGGCGGCCTCCGACCAGCTCTATGCCGGCATGGACCCGATGACCGCGGAGGATCTCGCCGACCTCTTCTGGTGGCTCGCCAACCTGCCGCCGCACCTCAACATCAACATCGTCGAACTGATGCCGGTCAGCCAGAGCTGGGCCGGGTTCACGATCAACCGCGAGGCTTGATTCGGGCACGCGCCGGTGCTTGGGGCGGCAGCCATGAGCATTGACCCCAAAACTATTGATGGGCGCATCGCCGAACTCGGCATCACCCTGCCGCAGGCCGCCGCTCCGGTGGCCTCCTATGTCCCGGCCGTCGAAGCGGGCGGGCTGCTGCACATCTCCGGCCAGATCAGTTTTGCCGAGGACGGCAGCCTGATCAAAGGGCGGCTCGGCGAGGACCTGGATCTCGATGCCGGGACTGCCGCCGCGCGCCGTTGCGGCATCATGCTGCTGGCGCAGATCAAGGCTGCCCTCGGCTCGCTCGACCGGGTCGAGCGGATCGTGAAGCTCGGCGTGTTCGTGAACAGCGACCCCGCCTTCACCGATCAGCCGAAGGTCGCCAACGGCGCTTCCGAGCTGATGCAGGACGTGTTCGGCGAGGCGGGCCGCCATGCGAGGAGCGCCGTCGGAGTCGCGGTGCTGCCGCTCGGCGTCGCGGTCGAGGTCGACGCCATCGTCTCCGTGAAGGCCTAGTTCATTCTTTCGGGCTTACCCATTTAAAGGGAATGGCCGACCGCGAGTCCCAGATTGTCGCCAAGATCGGCGCGGGTGTCGCGGGGATCAATTCATTCGCCTGGGACCGGCTGGCGGGCGATGAGCCCTTCACCAGCCACGCCTTCCTTTCAGCGCTCGAGGATTCGGGAAGCGTCGGTCGCGGAACTGGTTGGACCCCGGCGCCGATCCTGATCGAGGACGAGGCATCGCGCCTTGTCGGCTGCGCACCCGGCTATCTGAAGACCCACAGCCAGGGCGAATATGTGTTCGATCATGGCTGGGCCGACGCCTGGGAGCGGGCGGGCGGCGCTTATTATCCCAAGCTCCAGGTCGCGGTGCCTTTCACACCCGTTCCCGGGCCACGGCTATTGGGCGATCGGCCGCAGCAATTGCTGGCGGCGATGGAGGCGATCGTCGTCCAGAACGACATGTCCTCGGCTCATGTCACCTTCATCGACGAGGCCGGTGCGGGGGAGGCGGAGCAGCGCGGCTGGCTGGTCCGCCACGGCATCCAATATCATTGGTTCAACCGCGGCTATAAGAGCTTCGACGATTTCCTCGGCGCGCTATCGAGCCGCAAGCGCAAGGCGATCCGCAAGGAGCGCGCGGCGGCTCGCGATGGTCTCGACTTCCGCCAGCTGCGCGGGTCCGAGATCGAGCCGGCCGACTGGGACGCGATGTGGGCCTTCTACCAGGACACCGGCTCGCGGAAGTGGGGCCATCCCTATTTGACCCGCGAGTTCTTCGACATCGCCGCCGAGCGGCTTGGCGACTGCCTACTGCTGTTCCTTGCCGATCGCGGCGGCCGGCCAATCGCGGGCGCGCTCAACGTCGTCGGTCCGGACGCCCTTTATGGCCGCTATTGGGGCTGCACCGAGGAAGTGCCCTTCCTCCATTTCGAGCTCTGCTATTACCAGGCGATCGAATGGGCGATCGAACAGCGGCTGGCCCAGGTTCAGGCCGGCGCACAGGGTGAGCACAAGCTGGCCCGAGGCTATGAGCCGGTCGTCACTCGCTCGGTCCATTTCATCCAGAACCCGAGCTTCCGCCGGGCAGTCGCCGAGTTCATCGAGGCCGAGCGCGAGGGCGTCGCGGCCGAGATCGAATGGCTGCGGCGGGACCTGCCCTACCGCTCCTCCTCGTCGGAATAGATCGCCACCGTCCGGCCGGTCGCATCGGCCATGCCGCGATACATGGCGGGCGTGGTGAAGCCCCAGGCGGCGTCGCCGTCGGGGGCGACGGCGATCAGCCCGCCCTTGCCGCCGAGCGCGGCGATGTCGGCAAGAACCGCGTCGAGCGCCGCCTGAAGCGGTTCGCCCAACAGGCGCACCCGCTCCGCCAGTTGGTGGGCGGCGACGGCGCGGATGAAATACTCGCCTGACCCGGTCGCCGACACCGCTGCCGAGCGGTCGTCGGCGTAAGTCCCGGCGCCAATCAGGGGCGAATCGCCGACTCGGCCCCAACGCTTGGCGGTCAGCCCGCCGGTCGAGGTCGCGACCGCGACATGGCCGCCAAGATCAACCGCGACTGCCCCGACTGTCCCGTACTTCACCTCGTCGTCGAAGCCGTCGCTGGCGAGCAATTCGTCGAGCTGCCTGCGGCGCTCGGCCACTTCGAACCATCCGTTCTCGACCTGCTCGAAGCCATGGTCGCGCGCGAAATCGTCGGCGCCGTGGCCCGACAGGAAGACATGCGGCCCGCGCTCGAGCAGTTCGCGGGCGAGGCTGATCGGTGCGCGCGTCGTGCGCAGGCCGGAGACCGCACCGGCGCGTCGGTTGCTGCCGTCCATGATCGCTGCGTCGAGTTCGATGCAGCCGTTCGCGGTCAGCACGCTGCCGCGACCAGCATTGAAGCAGGGGTCCTCCTCAAGGGCCCGGACTGCGGCCTCGACCGCCAGGATCGATCCTTCGCCCTTTTCGAGAATGGCCCCGCCGGCCGCGAGCGCGGCTTCGAGCCCGGCGCGGGCGCAGCGTTCCTGCTCGGCGTCGAGCTTGCCGCGGCGCATCGAGCCCGCGCCACCGTGGATCACCAATCGCCAGCGCTGCTCCGCCATCGCTTCGCGCCTTAGCCGGGCACGGAATCCGAATCCAGTTGACGAACCAGATCGGCATATATAATTATGATATCAATTAAAGGGAGGCAAAAGTGGCCAACGACAAAATCATTGCGCTTAATGCGACCGCCGAACGGAAGGCCGAAACCTTCAGCGGCTATCTGCTCCTCGTCCTGCTGGTGCTGATAATCGCGTTCCAGGCATTCGCAGTCTACAACCTCGCCAGCGAAAGGTACGGCAGCCCCGGAACCCTGGCGATCGCGTCGGTCATCATCGGCCCGATCCTGCTGATCCTGATCCTGCCGGGCTTCTTCATGCTGCAGCCCAACCAGGCCGCGGCGATCACGCTGTTCGGCTCGTACAAGGGGACCGACCGCGCCACCGGCTTGCGCTGGACCTGGCCGTGGCTGATGAGGAAGAAGCTGTCGGTCCGCGCCAACAACTTCATTTCCGAGAAGATCAAGGTCAACGACCTGCGCGGCAACCCGATCGAGATGGCGGCGCAGATTGTCTGGCGCGTGGTCGATACGGCCCAGGCGCTGTTCGATGTAGACGATTACAAGCAATTCGTCCGAGTTCAGGTTGAAGCGGCGATCCGCACCATCGGATCGCGCTATCCCTATGACGACTTCGAGCATCAGGAGATCACGCTGCGCGGCAATCACGACCAGGTCGGTGCTGAGCTTCGGACCGAGCTTCAGGCGCGTCTCGCCGTCGCTGGTATCACCGTCGACGAATGCGGCTTCACCCACCTCGCATACGCGCAGGAGATCGCCGGCGCGATGCTCCGCCGGCAGCAGGCGCAGGCCGTGGTCGCGGCCCGCAAGACTTTGGTCGAAGGCGCGGTGGGGATGGTCGAAATGGCGCTTGCCATGCTCAGCGAGAAGAACGTCGTCGAGCTCGATGACGAGCGCCGCGCGGCCATGGTCTCGAACCTGATGGTCGTCCTGTGCGGTGAGCGCGATACGCAGCCCGTCGTCAACACCGGCACCCTGTACCAGTAGCGCGGCGATGCCGGCCGGCGAGCGCAAGGCATATCCGTTGCGCGTCGACCCCGCTCTGTGGTCGGCGGTCGAACGATGCGCCGCGTCGGAACTGCGCAGCGTCAATGCGCAGGTCGAATGCCTGCTTCGTGAAGCGCTTGGCGCGCGCGGGGTCAAACTGAAGTCGCCGCCGATGCGCAAGCGCGGGCGGCCGCCAAAGGAGACCAAGGATGAGTGATGGTCCCGAATGGTTTGCCCCGAAGCGCTTTGGCTTCGGCGCCGGTTTTCCGATCAGCTGGCAGGGCTGGGCGCTGACGATCGGCTTCATTGCGATCGTCTGGGCCGCGGTCTTCTTCTTTCGCGACCGGCCGCTGGTGACCGCCGCGGTCCTGCTCCCGCTGGTGATCGCTTTCATGATCATTGCCGCCAAGACCACCCGCGGGGGCTGGCACTGGCGTTGGGGAAAGAGGGACTGATGTTGTCGGTGCTCGTTTCTGCAGCGGTCGCGGCCGCCACGCCAATGACGATCCCAGGCCCGAGCGGCCCGATCGCCGGCACCTTCACCGATGCCGGCAAGGGGGCTCCCGTCGTGCTGATCATTCCGGGATCGGGATCGACCGACCGCGACGGCAACAATCCCATGGGCGTGGCCGCAGCGCCTTACCGGCTGCTTGCCGAGGGCCTTGCCGCTCGCGGCGTTTCCACGTTGCGCGCCGACAAGCGCGGCCTGTTCGAAAGCAAGGGAGCGATCCCCGATCCGAACAAGGTGACGATCGCGGACTATGCCGGCGACGCGCACCAGTGGGCGGCCGCGTTGCGCGAACGCACTGGCGCGAAATGCGTCTGGCTGCTTGGCCATAGCGAGGGCGGGTTGATCGCTTTGTCCGCTGTCCAAAAGCCGGCCGACCTCTGCGGAATCATTGTCGTGGCCGGGCCCGGCCGCAAGCTCGGCACCGTCATCCGCGACCAGCTCAAGGCCAACCCCGCCAACGCGCCATTGCTCGCCCAGGCCAACGCCGCACTCGACTCCCTCGAAGCCGGCAACTCGGTCGATGCGTCGAGCCTGCCCGCGCCGCTGCAGCCTTTGTTCGCGACACGGGTGCAGCCGTTCCTGATGGACATGCTGGCCAAGGATCCCGCCGCGCTTGCGGCGCAGGCGACACTGCCGATGCTGATCATCCAGGGCGGCAAGGATATTCAGGTAGCCCGCGCGGACGCGGAAGCGCTTCATGCGGCCCAGCCCAAGGCCAAGCTGCTGATCCTCGAGAATATGAACCACGTGCTCAAGGACGTTGCCGGCGACGACCGGGCAGCGAACATCGCGACCTATGCCGACCCCGCGCTGCCGCTCGACAGCGGGCTTGTCGATGCCATCGCCGGCTTCGTGAAGCGCTAGGATCGACAAGGACTTAGCTTTGCGCGCCTAAGCGACTATATGCGCGCTCATGTCCATCCGTCCCTGGCGAGATATCGAGCGGCGCAAGTCGCGGCAGATCATGGTCGGCTCCGTTCCGGTCGGCGGCGATGCGCCGATCAGCGTCCAGACCATGACCAACACGCCGACCGAGGACGCAAAAGCGACCATCGACCAGATCCACCGCTGCGAGGAAGCGGGCGCCGATATCATCCGCGTGTCCTGCCCGACCGCCGACGCAACGGCCGCGCTCAAGGAGATCGTCCGCGCGGCGCACGTGCCGATCGTCGCGGACATCCACT
Organism: Pseudomonadota bacterium; assembly: GCA_040389765.1. Classification (GTDB taxonomy): domain Bacteria; phylum Pseudomonadota; class Alphaproteobacteria; order Sphingomonadales; family Sphingomonadaceae; genus Sphingomicrobium. Next base: position 142,610 of record JAZJZO010000004.1, read on the forward strand.
TCCACTATAAGCGCGCGCTCGAAGCGGCCGATGCGGGCGCCGCCTGCCTTCGCATCAACCCCGGCAATATCGGCTCCGAAGACCGGGTGCGCGAAGTCATCGCCGCGGCCCGCGCTAACGGCTGCGCGATCCGGATCGGCGTCAATGCCGGAAGCCTCGAAAAGGACCTGCTCGAAAAATATGGCGAGCCCTGCCCCGAGGCGCTGGTCGAAAGCGCGCTCGACCATATCCGCATCCTCGAGGACCATGGCTTCCGCGACTATAAGGTGGCGGTGAAGGCCAGCGACGTGTTCCTTGCCGTCGCCGCCTACATGCAGCTTGCGAGCGAGGTCGATTGCCCGCTCCACCTCGGCATCACCGAGGCCGGCGGCCTGATCGGCGGCACGGTGAAGTCGGCAATCGGCATGGGCAACCTCCTCTGGGCCGGGATCGGAGACACCATCCGCGTCTCGCTTTCGGCCGAGCCCGAGGAAGAGGTTCGCGTCGGCTATGAGATATTGAAAGCGCTCGGCATTCGCAGCCGCGGAGTCCGTGTCGTCTCCTGCCCGAGCTGCGCCCGCCAGGGCTTCGACGTGATCCGCACGGTCGAAGCGCTCGAGGAGCGGCTGCAGCATATCAAGACGCCGATGAGCCTTTCGGTCCTCGGCTGCGTCGTTAACGGCCCGGGCGAAGCGCGCGAAACCGACATCGGCATCACCGGCGGCGGCAACGGCACCCACATGGTCTATCTGTCGGGCGTCACCGACCACCATGTGAAGGACGAGAACATGATCGACCACATCGTCCGGCTGGTCGAGGCCAAGGCCGCCGAGATCGAGGCCGCGGAACTCAGCGAAGCGACGCTCGACGCGGCCGAGTAAGACCCGCTATCTCGGCGCGTGAACCGCGTCGACCAGCATCCCGTCGCAGCCTTTATCGTCGCGCTTGGGGCAGTCGCGCTGCTGTCCGTGATGGACGCGGTCATGAAGCACCTCGTGCTTGCCATCGGAATCATCGCCGTCAGCGTCTGGCGTTCGGCGGTGAACCTCGGCCTCGCAACCGCGCTGTACCTGCCCCGGCGACAGGGGTGGCCGACCCGCAAGACCCTCAGGATCCATGTTGCGCGCGGCATAATCGTGACCGTCATGGCCGCGCTGTTCTTCTGGGGGATCGGGCGCGTGCCACTTGCGCAGGCCATCGCGCTCACCTTCATCGCGCCGCTGATCGCCCTGGTGCTTGCCGCGCTCTTTCTGCACGAGCGCATCGGTGCCCGCTCGATTGCCGGCTCCGTCGCCGCTTTTGCCGGCGTGATCATCATCGTCCTTGGCCAGGCGCGCGCTGCGATCGGCAACGACGCGCTTCTCGGCATTGCGGCGATCATCGGGTCGGCGCTGGCCTATGCCGTGAACATCGTCCTGATGCGGCACCAGGCGGTGGCTGCGCGCCCGCTTGAGATCAACTTCTTCCAGGCGTTGACGGTCATGACGATGTGGTTGCTGGCTTTGCCGGTCGTCGGGCTGCCGGCGGTACCCAGCGGGCAGTGGGCGTGGGTGCTGACTGCCTCCGCACTATCCAGCGCGGGCACCCTTTTGTTCGCCTGGGCCTATGCCCGCGGCGAGGCGGGCTATCTTGCGGTCAGCGAATACAGTGCCTTCCTGTGGGCAGCGCTGATGGGCTGGCTGATGTTCAGCGAGCCCGTTTCGATCACCACCATCGGCGGCGCCTTGCTGATCGTCGGAGGTTGCCTCATCGCTGCCCGAAGTCACGCCGCCGAGCCTCCGGAGATGGATTACACCTAAACCTACGAGCCGAGCGCGTTGATGGTGAAGGCGAGGACGCCGAGATTGAAAACGAACGCGGCCATGCAATGTCCGATCACCGCTCGTCGGACTTTCGGTGAAGTGATGTTGCAGTCAGAAGTTTGCAACGTCATGCCCAGAGTCGCGGCAAAATAGAGGAAGTCCCAATAGTTGGGCTCCTTGGTGCCGGGGAACTCGATGCCGCCAGCATCGCCCTTGCCGCCCGTTTTTGAATAAAAGAGATGGGCATAGTGGAAGGCATAGATGACGTTTCCGAATAGCCAGGCGATCGCGAGCGTGGCGATGATCATGACGATATCGATCACCTGAAGCGTCTCGCTTTTGGCGATGACTGCGCCGACGGCGACGAGAATGACGGTGGTCACCGTGACTGTGACCATCAGGAGGACTCCGCGATTGGCGTCATTCTCCTTCGAATGGGCCCGCATCTGGTTGGGCGTGTTGTTGAGCAGCGGGATCGACGAGACGAGGAATAACAGGCCAGCAACGTCGAAGCCGCCCATGATGCCTTTCAGCGGGTGCCACAGCGTCACCGCCAGCGGTGTTCCAACGATGAGTGCCGCGACGAAGAGAATGAAGCGCGGCGGCGCGATCTTGTTCATGAAACGCCCCTCCCGGCGCGGATGCTAGCCGCCTTGCTGCGAGAGCGCTAACAGCTTCTGCATGGCTTGGCTCTTGCTGATTGTCGGCGGCCTCTTCGAAGTTGGGTTCACGACTTCCCTGCGCTTTGTCGACGGTTTTCGGAACGTGCCCTGGACTCTGGCCTTCCTCGCTTCGGTCGCGGTCAGCATGGGCTTGCTGGAGCTTGCCTCACGGCAAATCCCGATGGGCACCGCCTATGCGGTGTGGGGCGGGATCGGCGCGGTGGGCACGGTGATAGTCGGCATCGCCTTCTTTGACGAGCCGGCGGCGCTCATCCGGGTCCTGCTCATCCTGGCGATTGTCGCGGCAATCGCGGGCTTGCGGCTGACCGCCTGATTATTCGGGCATCACCAGGAACTGCTCAAACCGGCCGTTGGCGCCCGGTTCGGCGTAGGTGATCAGGGTCAGCGTTTCCTTCGGATATCGAATTGCGAAGTTGCGGTTGACGAAGCCGCCGCGAAGCCGGGGCGGGCCGAGCGCTTCGATCTTCGGCGTTCCGAGCGCGGCAAGGCTCTTGCGATAATCGCCGACGACCGTCGCATCGAAATATTCGTTGAGATGGCTGGTTAGCTTGGCACGGTTCACGCGCCCCTTGGTCAGGCTCGCGTAGAGCGCCTTCACATCCGCCAGCCGGTCGCCCTCCCCGGTTAGCTTCGCGTCGGGGCTGTTCAGAAGCAGATTTTCCAGGCCGGCGGTCAGAGAGTCCGACGCGCCGCTGAAGTCGGCGTTGGTGAAGACCACGATCGCGTCCTTGGTGTCCGGATAGACCGTGTTCTGGGTCAGGAACCCGACCGCTTCACCGCCATGGTCGATGATGTGCCTCTGCCGCGTGTAGCGCGTGTAGACGCCAAGTCCGTAGCCGTTCGTGCGTCCATCGCTCCGGAGCACCGGCGTTTCCTGCTCGATCCAGTCGCGCGCGGGGATCAGCGAGCGATTCAGGCGGGCCACGTCCCATTTCGCCAAATCTTCGGCGGTCAACGCCAGCTCGCCGGCGGCGTAAAGCCAGCCGCGGCCCGGGGGCGCTGCGATCCGTACCGGCCCGAGCGCAGCGCGGTGGTAGCCGGCGGGAAAGGCGGGAGTATTGGCGTCGTCCTGGTTGATCGGGCGCATGCCGAGCGGTTTGAACACCTTGCGATCGAGATACGCGAACAAGGGCTCGCCGCTGACCTTCTCGGCAATCATCCCGGCCACGACGTAGCCGGTATTGCTGTACTGCCAGCGCGTCCCCGGCTCGAAGTCGAGCGGCTTCTTGGCCCATTTGTCGACGATGTACTGCGGCGTCGTCGGAAGGGTCATCTCGGAGAACATGTAATCCTGCGGCCAGAAGTCCTGCAGGCCCGAAGTATGCGAAAGCAATTGGCGGATCGTGATCCGGTCGCCGCCGCTGATTCCCGGCAGATATTTCGCGACATTGTCGTCCATGCTGAGCTTGCCCTCGTCGCGGAGCAGAAGCAGCGCCATCGCCGTGAACTGCTTGGAATTGGACGCGATCTGGTAGGGCAGGTCGGCGCGCGCCGGCAGTCCCTCGTTGGCCTTGCCGTAAGCCTTGTTGAGGACCAGCTGGCCGTTGCGCACGACTGCAATCTCGGCCGACGGAACGCCGGTGTCGGCGAGCGTCTTGGCCACCAGTTTATCGACCGCGGCGACTTCGGTTGTGGAAAGCTGCTGGGCCGCGGCGGGCGCGGCGACGAGCAGGGCAAGCGCCGGGATGAATCGGATCATTTGGTAAGTCCTAGCGGACCGGCTTCAGCGCCGGAGCGATTTCCGGGCTTTGCTCGATCGAGGGATAGAATTTGGGCGCCGGGAAGGGCCCGCGCGCCTGCTCATAGGCATAGCCGAGCGACAGCAGCCGGGCCTCCGACCATTTCGGACCGATGAAGCTCAGGCCGACCGGCAGGCCTTTGACCAGGCCCATCGGCACGGTGAGGTGCGGATAGCCCGCAACCGCAGCGAGGCTGGCCGCGCCGCCGCCCGAAATCTGGTCGCCGTTGACCGCGTCGATCTTCCACGTCGGCGGCATGGTCGGGCCGACCAGAGCGATGACGCGATATCGCTTCAGCAGCTGGTCGATCCCATTCGGACCCGCGGCCTGGAAGCTCGTTCGGCGCGCCTTGCGGTAGCCAGGATCGCTCAGACCCTTGGTCTTCTCGGCATCGATGAAGAGTTCCTGGCCGAACAGCGGCATTTCTTCGCGCAGGTGGCCCTTGTTGAACGCGATCACGTCGGCCAGCGTGCGTACCGGGATCGGCGCCGGGCTGCCTTTCAGATAGGCGTTAAGATCAGCCTTGAGCTCGGTGAGGAGCACGGGCAGCTCGTTATTGCCGATCGCGCTGTCGTCGAACTTCTTGATCTCGACCAGCGTCGCGCCCTGCTCGCGAAGCATCGCCAGCGCAGTCTCGAACGCGGCGTCGGTGCCGAAGCCCGAAGCGAAGCGCATCACGCCGATGCGCTTGCCCTTCAGCGCACTGGCATCGAGCGCGGCCGTATAATCCATCTTGCGCCGATCGGCCTCGCGGGTCGCCGAATCGTCAGGATCGCTGCCGGCAATGACCGTCAACAGCTCGGCCGCCTCGCGCACCGTCATGGTCATCGGCCCCGCCGTATCCTGGCTGTGGCTGATCGGGACGATGTGTGTCCGGCTGACCAGCCCGACGGTCGGCTTCAATCCGACGATGCCGTTGATCGCGGCCGGGCAGGTGACCGAACCGTCAGTTTCCGTGCCGATCGCATAGCGCACCAGGCCGGCGGCAACCGCTGCACCGCTGCCGCTCGACGAGCCGCACGGGTTGCGGTCGAGAGCCCACGGGTTGCGTGTCTGGCCGCCGACTGCGCTCCAGCCGGAGATCGAGCGGGAAGAGCGGATGTTGGCCCATTCGCTAAGGTTGGTCTTGCCGAGAATGATGGCGCCCGCGGCCCGCAACCGCGCGACGAGCGGCGCATCGCGGTTGGTGACGTTGTTGGCGAGCGCCAGGCTGCCCGCGGTTGTCGGCAAGGTCCCCGCGCTTTCGATATTGTCCTTGATCAGCACCGGCTGGCCGGCGAGCGGACCGCGCAAGGTGCCGGCGTCGACCGCCCGCGCCTGCTCCATGGCGGTCGGATCGATGGCGATGACCGAGCCGATTTGCGGGTCGATCCGGACGATCCGGTCGAGCGCGGTCTGGACGTTCTGGGCGGCGGGTGGGAGCGGTTGTGCCAAAGCCGCGGAGCTTCCCGCGACTAACAGGATTGCAATGATCCCACGCATACCGCCCCCCTTCATCTTCACCGTGGCGCGAGCAGCGCGTCCAGCGTGCCCGGGCCGGTTCCGACTTTCTGCAGCCGCGGATAGCGCAACCCGCCGTGCCAATCGAGGCTGACGGTGCGGTAGACGTCGCCGGCCTTGATCAGCAGCTGTGGCGCCGGGCCCTGGCCGGCCGCGGCCTTGATCGCATTCTTCATCGAATCCATGTCATAGCCGCGGCCGTTGATGGCGAGAATCTGGTCGCCGGTGACGATGCCGGCGTTGAACGCTGCGCTGTCCCAGATGACCGTCCCGACCTTGCCGTCATTGCCGACGCTGAAACCGCCCGAATAAGTGAAGTTGGACGACTTGCTGTCCTTCTCACCGTTCTTCCACCACTTGGTCGGCTCGGCAGTGAAAACCAGCTTGTAGCCGCCCTCGTTGATCCCCTCGAGCGGCGCCTTCGGCGCCACGTCATAGACGCGCCGCTGCAGGTAACCTCGCCAATCGTAGGGAACGACCTGGTTGAGCGTCGCGGCGACATCGTCGAGCGTATAGGTGACCTCGCCATAGTCGCGGTCGCGAATGCCGTAGAAGAGGCGCGCGAAGTCGTCGATCGAGCGCTTGCCGCCGGAACGCTGGCGAAGGATCCGGTCGACGTCGATCCAGATGAGCTGGCCTTCGCTGTAATAGTCCTCGGCGCGCTGCCAGCTGCGCCACGGCTGCGGCTGGCGGCCCGCGATAATGGGGTCGTTGGTCGTGTCGACCAGCGGTCGCCAGCTGCGTCCGGGTGTTCCTTCGCTATAAGCCGCGGCGGTCGCGGCAATGGCGTCGAGCGTGTCCTGCTTCGACAGCATTCCCGAGCGGGCGCCGAGGACATAGCCCCAGAATTGGGTCTGGCCCTCGTAAACCCACAGCAGGCTGTTCTCCATGGGCATGCGGTAATCGGGCGTCCAAAGGTCGGCGCCGCGGCGGAACTTGCCGTCCCAGCTGTGGCTGAACTCATGCGGCAGCAAATTGCGCTCGCGAAGCTTGCTGTCCCAATCGGTGAAATAACCGCGCCCGACGCCGTTTTCGGAACTGCGGTGATGTTCGAGCCCATTGCCGCCGAGCGTGTCGGAGATGGTCAGCAGGAAATTGTAATGGTCGTAATGCTGGCTGGCGAAGGCCTTTACGGCCTGGTCGACCAGCCGCTTGTGCGCTTCGATCTGCTCGGGCTTGGCGGCAAGCTCGGCTTCATTGTCGGCAATGACGTCGATAGCGACGTCCTTGGTTAGGTCGATGCGGCGGTAGTGCGCGCCCGCGATCATCGGCGAATCGACCAGTATTTCATAGCTGGTCGCCGGATAGTCGACGCGGGTGCCGGTCCGGGTATCGCTCTGGCCGCTCGGACGAAGCGCCGTCGCGACCTTCCAGCCCTTCGGCACGATTACCGACGCCTGGACCGGGATCTGCCGCACATAATAGCCGGCCGGATACATCGAATTGGCCAACCACTGGATGCTCGCCATGTCGGGCGTCGCCAGCATCCGGCCCTGGCCCTCCGTGACGGGAGTCACATATTGGTATTCGACGTCGATCGAGGTCACGTCTTCGGGGACCGCGATGTGAAAGGCGAAGACGTCGAGCGTGTCGCGCTTCCATTGCAGCGGCTTGCCGTTGGCGGTCGGGCGGAAGCCCGTGATGTTCTTGATGTCGTTGCGCGGGCTGTGACCTCCCGGAACCCACTTGGGATAAAGCAGGACGAAATCGCCGGCAGCGGACACCGGAATGGTCTGACGGATGCGAAAGATGGCGCGAGTGACGTCGCTGGCGTCGACGGTCAGCTGCATCGTCCCCGGATAGGGAATGTCGCGTGCCGCCGGGATGGTGTCGACCTTGGCGGTCGGGACCGGGCGGCTGTTCTGCGGCGGGACGATTTGGGCGGACGCCGCTCCCGCGGCAGTGAACAGCAGGAATGCAAGGGCAGCACGACGCATCGACGGATACTCCTTGAAGGAACGAATGAAGGCAGGGGTCGATTTAAGGCCGGTTTTTCGGGTGCCGTAAACACCGGACGCACCCTTTTGTCGAGCCAGTCGGCGCTTTGTCGAAGTCCGGTTGGTTGTCATCCGGCGTTCACTTCGCGCGACTAGTGGGAGCCCCATGACGTATCGATCGACCCTGCTGCTCGGCGCAGCACTGGCTTTCATCCCTGCCCACGCCGCGGCCCAGCAAGCGACTCAGGCGGCGCCGGCAACCGCGCCGGAAACGGCTCCGCCCGCAAGCTCCGTGCAGCCCGCTCCCACCGATTACGATGAGGAGGGCGACGACGCGATCGTGGTTACCGGCGCCCGCGCCCGCGGCTCGGTAGTGGGGGACATCCCGCCCGAGAACACGCTCGACTCGCGCGATGTCCGGGCGACCGGCGCGACCAACATCAACGAGTTGCTGGAAGCGCTTGCGCCTCAGATCGGAAGCGCGCGCGGCCGCAGCAGCGAGCGACCGGTGCTGCTCCTCAACGGCCAGCGCATTTCCGGCTTCCGCGAGCTTCGCGACCTGCCGACCGAAGCGATCGAACGCGTCGAAATCCTGCCGGAGGAAGTCGCCCTGAAGTACGGCTATCGCGCCGACCAGAAGGTCGTGAACATCGTCCTTCGCTCGCGCTTCCGCTCGACCGCGGTGCAACTTGCCGGGACCATGGCAACCGACGGCGGCTATCTTGGCGGCAACGGCGACGTCACGCGGCTGCAGATCAATCGCAACGGTCGCACGACCTACAACCTCCATGCCGAGGGCAATGGCATGCTGACCGAGGATGAGCGCAATATCCTCGTCGAGGGCGTTCCGGACGGCGCAACCCCCGACCAGGCCTTGGCCGCGCGCTCGCTCATCGGGACGAAGCGCAACGTTCGCGGCGCAGTCACCGTCAACCGAACGATCCTTGGCGATGTCTCCGCGACGGTGAACGCGGAGCTCGAGCACAACCAGGGCCGCTCGCTGATCGGGCTCGGCGAGACTCTGTTGACGCCGCTGGCGCGCAACACGACCTCCGACACCGCGCACCTCGGCACGACGCTCAACGGCAACAAAGGCCAGTGGCACTGGAACGTCACCGGCAATGCCGACATCGAGCATGACACGACCGGGACCCAGCGCGATGCGGTGAACGGCCTCGACACGTCGCGCCAGACGCGGTCGTCGGGCGACCTCACCGCCAACGCTAACGGTAAGCTGTTTCGCCTGCCCGCGGGCGATGCCAGCGCCACCGTGACCTTGGGCGCGGCGACTATTCGCCAGGACAGCGAGCGGACAGGGCTCGGCGTCAACAGCTCGAACTCCCTGGGGCGGACCAGCGGCCGCGCGCGTCTCAACGTCGACCTGCCCATCTCCCGCCGCAACCGCGACTTCAGCGCGCTGGGTAACTTTACGCTCAACGGCAATGCCGAGGTTGAGCAGCTCTCGGATTTCGGTACGCTGACCACGCTTGGCGCGGGCGCGAACTGGTCGCCGGTCGACCGCCTCAACTTGCTCACCAGCTGGACTCGCGAAGAGGGAGCTCCCTCGATCGAGCAGCTCGGCAACCCGATCCTCGAAACCCCGGGCGCCCGGATTTTCGATTTCACCACTGGTGAGACGGTGCTTGCGACCGCAATCACGGGCGGCAACCCGGCGCTGCTCGCGGACCGCCGCAACGTGTTCAAGCTCAGCGCAAACTGGCAGCCGCTGGCGAATACCGACCTCCGCTTCCGCGCCGATTACGTGCACAGCAAGACCGATCGGCCGATCTCGAGCATTTATGGCCCGACGCCGGCGCTCGAAGCAGCCTTCCCCGACCGCTTCGTCCGCGACGGTTCGGGCCAGCTGGTCAGCGTCGACCTGCGACCGATCAACTTCGACAGCGCGACCAAGGACACGCTCCGAATTGGCTTCGACTTCTCCGAGCCGCTGAAGTCGCGGCGGCCGTCGCAATCGACGATGGACGCGATCCGCTCGCAGTTCCACACGGCAATGGGCGGCGGCGAGGGCCGCGACGGCCGCACCGGCGCGAATCCGCAGGGCCAACAGCAGGGCGCGCCGAGGCAGGGCGCGCCAACGCAGGGCGTTCCTCAGCAGGGCACGCCGCAGCAAGGCGCTCAGCAACCGGGCGCTCGGCCCGAAGGCGCTTCGCCTCCCCCGCCGCGCGAAGGTGGCGGGGAATTCCGTGGCGGGGGCGAATTCCACGGCGAGGGTGGCCGCGGAGGCGGATTCGGTGGCGGCGGCAACCGCGGCCGGCTGACCTTCTCGCTGACCGATACGATCACGCTCAAGGACCGCGTCTCTATCGGGCCCGGCCTGCCCGAGCTCGACTATCTCCATGGCGAAGCCTCGGGCGGAAGCGGTGGGACGCCGCGCCATTCGATCGAGGCGCAGGCGGGCTGGGCCAACAACGGGCTCGGCATCCGCCTGGGCGCGAATTGGCGGAGCGGGACCACGGTCAACACGTTGACCGGCGACGACCTGCGTTTCTCGCCGCTGGCGACCTTCAACCTCAGGTTGTTCGACAATCTCGGCGAACAGCCCGACCTGGTCGTCAAGCATCCGTGGCTGCGCGGCACGCAGGTCCGGTTCGAAGTCAACAATCTGTTCAACGCCAAGCCGAACGTCCGCGACGCGAGCGGCGCGGTCCCGCTCAGCTACCAGCCGGACCTGCTCGATCCGCTCGGGCGGACGGTGATGATCAGCATCCGAAAATTGTTCTCGCCGCCGCCGCGCGCGATCATGCGCGAGCGCCAGCAGGAGATGCAGGCGCCCCCCCCGCCCGCAGCGGCAGCTCCGCCGGCACCTGCAAACCCCACGCCTTAGATTTACGGGCGAGCGCAATTTGTGCTTTAGGCCGGCTCGATGACGCCTGTTCAGCCCGTCCGGGGCACGCAAAGCCTGCTGCACGAAGACGCCGACCGCCTCGCAATGGTGGTGGCGGCGTTCGACAAGGTGCGCCGGCTCTACGGCTTCAAGCGTGTCGAGGTGCCGACGATCGAGCCGACGCAGGTCTTCGCCCGCACCATCGGCGAAACCACCGATGTCGTCTCCAAGGAGATGTATTCCTTCGAAGATCGCGGCGGGGAATCGATCACGCTTCGGCCCGAGTTCACGGCCGGCATCTGCCGCGCCTATCTCTCGGAAGGCTGGCAGCAATATTCGCCGTTGAAGGTTGCGACCTACGGCTCCGCCTTCCGTTACGAGCGGCCGCAGAGGGGCCGCTTCCGCGAGTTCCACCAGCTCGACGCCGAGATCATCGGCGCCGCGGAACCGCAGGCGGATGTCGAGCTGCTCGCCTTCGCCGACCAGCTGCTGAAGGAGCTCGGGATCGAAGGCACGATCCTGCAACTGAACACGCTTGGCGATCCCGAAACCCGCGCTGCCTGGCGCGACGCCCTGTACGAACATTTTCGCAGCCACGCGGCCGCACTCAGCGAGGACAGCCGGACCCGGCTCGAGCGTAACCCGCTGCGCATCCTCGACAGCAAGGCGCACCAGGACTGGCCGATTGTCGACAGCGCTCCGGCGATCGACGACTTCCTGACGAGCGAGGCCTCCGACTTCTTCGCCAAGGTCACCGAAGGGCTGAATGAAGCCGGCGTGAAATGGGAGCGCGCGCCGCGGCTGGTGCGCGGCCTCGATTATTACCGGCACACGGCGTTCGAATTCGTCACCGACCGCCTGGGCGCGCAAGGGACGGTGCTGGGTGGCGGCCGCTACGATGGCCTGATGGAAACGATCGGCGGTCCGCACACGCCCGCGGTGGGCTGGGCCGCGGGCATTGAGCGGCTGGCGATGATGATCGATGCGCCGGCAGCGGAGAGCCCGGTCGCGATGATCATTCCGCTTGGCGAGCGCGCCGAACTGGCCGCGCAGGGGCTGCTCGCGCGGCTCCGCCTGGCAGGCGTCGCGGCCGACATGGCCTATCGCGGCAACATGAAAAAGCGTCTCAGCCGGGCGAACGATGCCGGCGCCGCCTTTGCCGTGATCCTCGGCGACGTCGAGCTCGATAGCGGCGAAGTCCAGCTCAAGAACCTCGCCACCGGTGAGCAGCACAGCGTGGCGTTCGACAAGATTGCCGAGGCGCTCGGGTCGTGAGCGGCATTTCGTCCGAACGGATCGCGTCGATCGAGGCGCGCAAGCACGAGCTTGCCCAGGCCATGGTGGCGCCCGACCTTGCGCCCGAGGAATTCGTCCGTCTCTCGAAAGATTATGCGGCGATTGAGCCGGTCGCTGCCGCCGCTCGCGAGGTGCGCCGCCTGCGCGCCGAGCTCGAAGTACTGAACGGCCTCGTTGCCGATCCGTCCGCCGAGCCCGAACTCAAGGAGATGGCGGCGACCGAGGCCGATGAGATCCGCCACAAGCTTCCCGAAGCCGAGCGGGCGCTGGCAATCAAGCTGCTGCCGCGCGATGCGGCCGACGACCGCGCCGCTATGCTCGAAGTGCGCGCCGGGACCGGCGGCGACGAGGCGGCTTTGTTCGCCGGCGACCTGCTGCGCATGTACCAGCGCTTCGCGGAGACCCAGGGCTGGCGCTTCGAGCTGATCAGCGCCAACGCTGCCGAGCTTGGCGGCTACAAGGAGGCGATCGCCTCGATCAACGGGGCGGGCGTGTTCGCCAAATTGAAGTTCGAGAGCGGCGTGCATCGCGTCCAGCGCGTGCCCGTGACCGAGAGCGGTGGGCGCATCCACACCTCGGCGGCGACCGTCGCCGTGCTCCCCGAGGCTGAGGACGTCGACGTCCAGATCGACGACAAGGATCTTCGGATCGACGTCTATCGCTCGTCGGGTCCGGGCGGCCAGTCGGTCAACACGACCGACAGCGCGGTCCGCATCACGCACCTGCCGACGGGCCTCGTCGTCATCCAGCAGGACGAAAAATCGCAGCACAAGAACAAGGCCAAGGCGCTGAAGGTGCTGCGAACCCGCTTGTTCGAGCTGGAGCGGGAACGGCTAGCCAGCGAACGCGCGGGCGCTCGCAAGTCCATGGTCGGGTCGGGCGACCGCTCGGAGCGGATCCGCACCTACAATTATCCGCAGGGCCGGGTGACCGACCATCGCATCAACCTCACCCTGCACAAGCTCGACGAAGTGCTCGAAGGCCCTGGCCTCAGCCACCTCGTCGAGGCGCTCAGCGCCGAGGATGAAGCGGAGCGGCTCGCCGGCCTCGACGAAGCGTGATGATCCGATGAAGGCGATCAATCGCGCGCTGGCCGATGCCGCGCGGCGGCTGGGAGCGACCAGCGACACGGCGCGGCTCGACAGCGAGCTGCTGATGGCCGAGGCGTTGCACACCGACCGCGACAAACTCATCCTCGATCCGCCGGACCGCCCGGTGCCTGAGCGGTTCTGGGAGATGGTCGAGCGGCGCCAGGGCGGCGAGCCGGTGGCCTATATTACCGGGCGCCGCGCCTTCTGGAACATCGAGCTTCACGTCGGCGCGGGCGTGCTCGTCCCGCGCCCTGACTCCGAGGTGCTGATCGCCTCGGCGATCGAGCATTTCGAAGGGTCTTCCGGGCCCGCACGCATTCTCGACCTCGGCACCGGCCCCGGCACCTTGCTGCTGGCGGCACTCGACGTCTGGCCCGAAGCGACCGGCCTTGGCATCGACACCTCGCGCAACGCGCTCACTTATGCCGCCGCCAATGCGCGCCGGCTGGAGTTCGAGGGGCGGGCGAAATGGTTTGAGGGCGACTGGGCCAAGGGCCTTTCCGAGCGGTTCGACCTCGTCCTTTGCAACCCGCCCTATGTCGCGGAAGGCGCCGAGCTTGGCCGAGGGGTGCGCGAGTTCGAACCCGACGAGGCCCTGTTCGCGGGTGCCGAGGGGCTCGATGCCTATCGCGCGCTGGCGCCCCAGCTGCCGCGCCTCCTTAATCCCGGCGGGCTGGCCGCGGTGGAAATCGGCCATGACCAGGCCGAAGCGGTGACCGCTTTGCTGGCGCGGGATGGGCTCGAGGCGCGGGTCGCCGACGACCTCGCCGGCCGGGCCCGCGCCGTCTTGTTAACCTGGATGGAGACGAAATAGCTTGGCAGATGCCGATTGCGGCACTACATCAATGGTCTGGGCCGGGCCCGCTCCACCACGAAAGCTGTAGAGCGCATCTCGTCCCAACCCCCGACGCTATCGGCCGTTCTAATCGCGCTTTCTTGAAGCGCAGACCGGCGAAAGGGTCAGAGCGGCGCCAACAAGCGCTGCTTTGCCTGACCGAAGCCAAAAGGGGCTCGCTACTGTTTCGTAAGGACGTAGGCATTTGATCAATAATCGTCAGGGCGGCCGCAGGCGCGGTCGTGGGGGACAAGGGAGCGGACGCAACCTCGGCGGACAGCCGGGCAACCGCCAGGATAATCGCCAGCGCGGCAATGCCGCCCAGCTGCTCGAGAAATACAAGAGCATGGCGCGCGATTCCCAGCTCGCGGGCGACCGCGTCCAAACCGAATATTATCTGCAGTATGCGGAGCATTATTTCCGCGTGCTCGATGAAAATCGTTCGCGCTTCGAAGGTCAGGCCCCGCGCCGCCAGCGTGACGACGATCTCGACGGCGACGACGGCGAGGACGAGATGGTCGAGGCGGACGCCGAGGGTTCGGCGGACGACGAACATCAGGATCGTTCCGAGCACCCCGAACGCCAGAGCCGCGGCGACCGCCAGGATCGCGGCGAGCGCTTCAACCGCCAGCGCCGTCCGCGCGACGAGGGCGATGACCGTCCTTCCCGCGAAGCGGCCGCAGAGCCGGCTCGTGTAAACGGCGGCGAGACCATTCCGTTCGACGCCCTTCCGCCGGCCATTGGCCGCGACGAGGAAGAGGCGCCGGAAGAGGAACCGCGCCGTCCCAAGCGCCGCACGCGCGCCGCTTCGCGTCCCTCGGGCGACGAAGACGAGATCGCCCCCGCGGCCTGATCTGTCACGCCGGCTGGTCGACCGGGCGCGGACGATGGTTCGCGTCGAGCGCCACGAACGTAAACAGCCCTTCGGTGACCTTGATTTCGGTCGCCCCGAGGTCGCGGTGAGCGACGACCTCGATTTTTACGCGCATCGAGGTCCGCCCGACATGCTCGATGTCGGCAAAGACCGAGATTAGGTCGCGCAAATGGATCGGCTGGAGAAACTTCATCGCTTCGATGGCGATGGTTGCGACCGGCCCCTTGGCGCGCCGCGACGCGACGATACCCGCCGCAATATCCATTTGGCTTAAGACCCAGCCACCGAAGATGTGGCCGTTGGCGTTGAT
>JAZJZO010000005.1:0-120831 GCA_040389765.1 Pseudomonadota bacterium
GCCGCCGCCGCCACCGCCGCCGCCGCCGCCGCCGCCACCGCCGCCACCGCCACCGCCGCCGCCACCACCGCCTCCGCCGCCGCCGCCGCCGCCGCCGCCGCCACCACCGCCGCCGCCGCCGCCACCGCCGCCGTCGATCAATCCGCCACGCGACGAGGTCGTGTTCTTCGTCGACGGCGGTCCGTCGGGTGGCGATGAGGATGGTGAGGACGAGGATGTGGTCGACGAGTCCGGCCTGGACGACAGCGGCAACACCGTGGATGCTCCGGTCACCAGCGGTTCGGACCCGAGCAGCTGGGACCCGATTAACGTCGATGGGAATCCCTAAGACCGCCCGAGGACGCCCGGCGCTGAAAAGTCGTGGATGGTTCTAAGCGGCCTATCGACTGGCTTGGGACAGGATTGCTAGGCACGGGCCATGGCCGACCCCGACCACAGCTCCGTCATCGAAACCCCGTTCGAAGCCGCGCTCAGCGAGCGCTATCTCGTCTATGCGCTATCGACGATCACCGCCCGATCGCTGCCCGACGTCCGCGATGGGCTGAAGCCGGTCCACCGCCGGCTGCTGTGGGCGATGCGGCTGCTCCGGCTCGATCCTGCCGCGGCCTACAAGAAGTCGGCGCGCGTCGTCGGCGACGTAATCGGCAAATATCACCCGCACGGCGACCAGAGCGTCTACGACGCCATGGTCCGGCTCGCTCAGGATTTCGCGCTTCGTTACCCCCTGGTCGACGGGCAGGGGAATTTCGGCAACATCGACGGCGATAATGCCGCGGCCTATCGCTACACCGAAGCGCGGCTGACCGCCGTCGCAACCCAGCTGATGGCCGGGCTCGACGAAGGCTCGGTCGATTTCAAGCCGACCTACAATGGCGAAGAGGAAGAGCCGGAGGTGTTCCCCGGCCTGTTCCCCAACCTGCTTGCCAATGGCGCGAGCGGAATTGCGGTGGGCATGGCGACCTCGATCCCGCCGCACAATGTCACCGAGCTGATCGAGGCCGCAGTGCTACTGATCGAGCGCAAGCGAGTCGATGACCGCGAGCTGATGGAGATCGTCAAAGGCCCGGATTTTCCGACCGGCGGGATCCTGGTCGACGACAAGGAAACGATGCTCCGCGCCTATGTCAGCGGCCGCGGCTCGTTCCACCTGCGCGCCCGCATTTCGGTCGAGCGGGAGAAGGGTGGGGGCTGGCACCTGCTGGTCACGCAAATGCCCTACGGCGTCCAGAAGGCGAAGCTGATCGAAGAGATCGCCGAGCTGATTGCCGAGAAGAAGCTGCCGATCCTCGCGGACGTGAAGGACGAGAGCGCGGAGGACGTGCGGTTGGTGCTCGAGCCGCGGGCGCGGACGGTCGATCCCGAACTGCTGCTCGAAAGCCTCTACCGGCTGACCGACCTCGAAGTGCGCTTTCCGCTCAACCTCAACGTCCTCGACGCGAACCGCACCCCGGGGGTTATGAGCCTTAAGGAGTGCCTGACCGCCTGGCTCGCCTTCCAGAAGGAGGTGCTGGTCCGCCGCAGCCAGGTGCGGATCGGCAAGATCGACGACCGCCTGGAGCTGCTCGACGGCTTCCTGATCGCCTTCCTCAACCTCGACCGGGTGATCGCGATCATCCGTAACGAGGACGAGCCGAAGCCAATCATCATCGCCGAGTTCACGCTGAGCGACCGGCAGGCCGAGGCGATCCTCAACATGCGGCTGCGGTCCTTGCGCAAGCTCGAGGAAATGGAGATCGGCCGCGAGCGCGAGGCGCTGGCCAAGGAGCGCGCCGACCTGTCCGCGCTGGTCGCCGACGAGAATTTGCAGTGGCGGCGGCTCAAGGCCGACCTGAAGAAGGTCAAGGACAAGTTCGGCGACGAGCGGCGCACGAGCCTGCAGGAGGTCGCGGCGACCCGCGAAATCGACTGGTCGGCGATGATCGAGAAGGAGCCGATCACGGTGATCCTCTCGCAGCGCGGCTGGGTCCGGGCGATGAAGGGCCATCTCGCCCTCGACCAGGTGGCCGACCTCAAGTGGCGGGAGGGCGACGGGCCGTTCATCCATTTTCATGCGCAGACGACCGACAAGCTCGCGCTCTTCGCCAGCAACGGGCGGGTCTACACGTTCGCGGGCGACAAGCTGCCGAGCGCGCGCGGCTTCGGCGAGCCGGTGCGGCTGTTCATCGACCTCGATGCCGAGGTCGACATCGTCCAGTTGCTGGTCGCCCGGCCGGAAATGAAGCTGCTGGTCGCGTCCAGCGACGGCAAGGGCTTCGTCGCCAGCGGCGAAGCCACTTTGGCGGAGACCCGCAAGGGCAAGCAGCTGGTCAACGTCCGTCCCGGCGCCAGGGTCGCCGTCATCCGGGCGGTCCCGCAGGACGCCGACGCGGTCGCGGTGGTGGGAGAAAATCGCAAGCTGCTGGTGTTCCCGCTCGCCGAGCTGCCCGAGCTGGCGAGGGGGCAGGGGGTGACTCTCCAGCGCTATCGCGACGGTGGCCTGAGCGACGCCCTCCCCTTCGCCCTGACCGAAGGGCTGAGCTGGACTCTGGGCGGGGAAAAAGGCCGGGTCCGGACCGAAACCGACCTCAGCTCGTGGCGCGCAGCACGCGGCGCGGCGGGCCGCATGCCGCCGATCGGATTCCCGCGAAGCAACCGTTTCACCGACGTTAACTAAACCCGGTCAACACACGCTGTTGCGGGCAAAAAGATACTCGGAATTAACTCCTCCACGGCATAGCGGTGGCCATGCAGGCTGCCGCACCCCGCTCGGCTGCTGTCGTGAGGCAGCACGGGACGGACAGAGAGACTCCAAGACCGCACCTTGTGACGGCGGACGATACTGGCTTGCTCGACGCTCTGCCGATCGCCGCCGCGATCATCGTGCGCGACGAGGCTCAAGCGCTTCAGGTGACGGCCCATAACGGTCGCTTTGAGAAGACCGTCCAGCAGTCGACCTGCGCCGCGCTCGACTGGAACGAAGCGCAATGCCTGAAGGCGGGGCCGATCGCCGAGATGTTGCACGCTTTCTTCAATGGCGAAGAACTGAGCGGCGATCTCGACTTCAAGGACGGTGAGGGCGTCACTTGCCGCTATTTCCGGATGAAGCTTGCGCCGCTCCCGTTCGGCAAGGGCGATCGTCCCCGCTGCCTGCTGAGCGTCGTCGATCGGACCGTCGAGGTGCAGTCGGAGCGGGCGCTCCGGGCCGAGATGCTGCGTGACAGCCTGACCGGCTTGCCGAACCGTCTCGGCTTCACCGAGGCGGTCGAGCGCGCCGGCAGTGAGCCTGTCCGCGACATCGAATATGCGGTGCTGGTGGTCGACATGCTGCGCTTTTCGCGCATCAACGAGAGCATTGGCAGCCTCGCCGGCGACGAGCTGCTGATCACCTTTGCACGGCGGCTGATCCTCGCCCTTCGCGCCGGCGACGTGCTGGCGCGGACCGGCGGCAACGAATTCGGGATCCTCGTCTCGCTTCGCCGCGGGATCGAGGACGCACTGAAGGCCGCCGAGCGAATCCAGGACGTGATGACCGCGCCCTTCAAGCTGTCCGAGCTCGAAATCAAGGTCGAATGCGCGATCGGCCTGGCGCTGATGAATTCGGAGCAGGACGCCGAGGAGCTGTTCCGCAACGCCCAGTTCGCGGTCAAGCAGGCCAAGGCCGAGGGCAAGCCCCAGGTCTACGAGCCGCGCCAGGCAACCGAGGCGCGCCGCCGCTTTTCGATCGAGACCGAGCTTCGCCGAGCGCTCGACAAGGAGCAGCTGAGGCTCTTCTACCAGCCGCTGATCAACCTCAAATCGGGCGAAGTGTCGGGCTTCGAGGCGCTCGCCCGCTGGACCCACGAGGACCGCGGCGAGATCAGCCCGTCCGAATTCATCCCGGTCGCCGAGGAATCGGGCCTGATCCTGGAGCTTGGCCGCTGGGCCATGGACAAGGCCCTGCATACGCTTGCCGACTGGGATCGGCAGGCCGGCGAGACGCTGCCGCTCTACGTCGCCGTCAACCTGTCCGCGATCCAGGTCGCGCGCGACGATGTCGCCGGAATGGTCGCGGCGGCGCTGAAGTCGAGCAAGCTCGGCGGCAACCGGCTGACTCTCGAGCTCACCGAAAGCTCGATCGTCCAGGATCCGGCGCGCGCCACCCGCGTGTTCGATTCGCTGAAGTCGCTCGATGCGACGGTGGCGATGGACGATTTCGGCACCGGCTATTCGAGCCTCGCTTATTTGCAGCGGCTGCCGATCGACATCCTCAAGATCGACAAGAGCTTCGTGACGGGAATGATGGTCGATCCGGACGCGGTCGCGATCGTCCGCGCGGTGCTGAGCCTGGCCGAAGCGCTCAACATGTCGACGACGGCCGAGGGCATCGAAACCGTCGAGCTCGCGACGACCCTGGCGACGCTGGGCTGCGCCAGCGGGCAGGGCTTCTATTTCGCACGGCCGCTCGAGCAGGATGCCGCGCTCGATTGCTGGCGCGCGCGCCGCCGCCCTTAGTTCAAAAGGTCCGCGTAGCGTCCCGGTCGGCGTGAACGAAGCGCCGTGCGGAAGGTCTTGCCGATGCTCTTCACCAGTTTTTCGTGGCGGACATCGGGCGGATGGACGCCGATGCGAAGCACATTGAGCGGCGCATGGCGAAGCGCCGCAGCAGCGGCGAGCGAGGAAGCAAGCCGCCAGCGCGTCCGGCTTGCCCAGGTGATAACCGGCCCCTTCGACAGCTCCCGCCCGCTTTTGGGCGCCCAGACCCGGAAATGGTCTTCGGCCAGGGGAATGTCGGTCTCGGCAAGTGCCTCCAGGGCTCCCGGGCCGTAAAGCCAGGCGGGGGCAACGAAGCCGTCGATCGGGCGGCCGATGACATCTTCGATCAAGGCTCGCCCTTCGACGATGCGGCTTTGTGCCTCGCTCCTCGACAGGCCGAGGAATTCGCCTTCGCCGGCGGTCATGAAGCCCGCACGCAGCTTGTTACCCGTGCCCCGGTGGCTGGAATCGTCGCGATGGGTGAAGCCGTGGAGCATCATTTCGATGCCTTCCTCGGCCCAGCCGCGAAGCCGCGCCGCGAAGGGCGTTCCGGCGCGGATCGGCGCTTCGCCCCAATGGTTGGGCACGACCAGCATCGCCAGCCGGTTTTGGACATGCGGCCGAAGCAGGCTAAGGAGTTGATCAACCTCGCTTTCGAAGCGTGGCGACACATCATGAATCGATGCTATAACGAGGCGTCCGGGGGCGGAAAGCATGGCAGTAATGTGCGATGACGCGGCGCGTGATGCCAGTCAATCAACGATGATTCATTCTGATTTCCGGATGCAAGCCGCGTGACCCGGCCCATGCGGATCGTCGACGTATCGGCCTTCTACGCGCCTCATGGCGGGGGCGTCCGCACTTACGTCGAGGCCAAGTTCAAGGCCGCGACAAGCCTCGGACACGAGATGATCGTGATCGCTCCGGGCGAGCGCGCCGAGACGGTCGATCGCGCACCCGGCGCGGTGCTGGTCACGGTGCCTTCGCCGGTCCTGCCCGTCGATCGGCGCTATCATTATTTCGACGACGCGAAGGCTTTGTGGACCGTGCTCGACGAATGGCGCCCCGACCATGTCGAAGCCTCGTCGCCATGGTCGAGCGCAACCATGGTCGGCAGATGGCAGGGCGCGGCGACGCGCTCGCTGGTGATGCACGCCGACCCGCTATCCGCTTACGCCTACCGCTGGCTTGGTGGGGTCGCACCGACCAAGGCGATCGACCGCGGCTTCTGGTGGTTCTGGCGGCACTTGCGCGGGCTCGGCCGCATGTTCGACCTGGTCGTCTCGGCCAACAGCCAGCTCACTGACCGCCTCGCCGCCGGCGGGGTCGCCAACACGGTCACCGTCCCAATGGGGGTCGAGCCGGGCGTCTTCTCACCCTCCCTTCGGTCGCAGGAAGTGAGGGATTCGGCGCTCGAAGCGCTTGGCCTCGGCGCGGACGGCGTGCTGCTCCTCGGCCTCGGCCGGTTCTCGGCGGAAAAACGCTGGGAAATGGTGGCGCGTGCGATTGGCGACAGCGCCTGCCGCCGCCAGGTCGGCTTGCTCCTGGTCGGCGCCGGCTCGAAGGCGTGGCGTCTGGAAATGCTGGCCAGCCGCATGCGCAACGTCATGATCGCGCCGCGCATTTCCGACCGGCACCAGCTCGCCCAGCTGCTCGCCAGCGCCGACGCCTTGGTTCACGGCTGCGAAGCCGAGACCTTCTGCCTGGTTGCCGCCGAAGCGCGTGCAAGCGGCATCCCGATGATCGTTCCCGACCGCGGCGCCGCGCTCGACCAGCTCGTTCCAGGGGCCGGCACCACCTTCCGCGGCGGATCGGAAATCTCGCTCGAGCGGGCGATCGGCCGTTTCATCGATCGCGGGCCCGAACTGCAGCGGGCGCTCGCGGCGCGCGCCTTCCACGTGCGCTCAATGGACGAGCATTTCGCGGAGCTCTTCGCACGCTACGCGGCGCTCGATCCTCTGGTCGCCTCGCCAAACCCGCTCGAATTGGCGGTCGCTGGTCGCTAAGGCCGCTTTCGTAATGCGTGTCGATGAAGCCATGGTCGAAAGCATCGGGGCGAGCCCGATTGCGATGGTCGTCACCAATCCAGACCGCGCCGACAATCCGATCGAGATCGCCAACGCCGCTTTTTGCACGCTGACCGGCTACACCGAGCGCGAGATCGTCGGCCGCAACTGCCGTTTCCTTGGCGGCGAAGGTACGGAGGCGTGGATCCGCGACGAGGTCCGTGCCGCCATCGCCGGGCAACGGGCCGTGCTCGCCGAGATCCTGAATTACCGCAGCGACGGGACGCCGTTTCGAAACGGGCTGATGATCGCTCCGCAGTTCGGCGAGGACGGCAAGATTGCCTACTTCATCGGCTCGCAGGTCGACCTTGGGAATAACGATGTCGCGGCGCTGTCCTTGCGGCGGGCGCGGGCCGCGGCGGCCGTCAAGCAGCTGCCGGACCGCCAGCGCCAGGTGCTCGAAGGCATGGCTTCGGGGCTGCTCAACAAGCAGATCGCCTACCAGCTCGGCATCGCCGAAAAGACGGTGAAGATGCATCGCGCGCTGATGCTCGAGCGGCTGGGTGGAATAACCACGGCGGAAGCGATCCGGCTGGCGGTCGAGGCCGGCCTTTAAGCCTTAATCCCGTATCGTTGGCTCGCCGGGGACAGCCTATCTCTCCTGTTCTATTGGCAGGAGCTTATTCATGCGCATCGTCAACCAACTGACCCTTTTCCTGGTGATCGTCGGTGGCCTCAACTGGGGCCTGATCGGACTTTTCGGGTTCGACCTGGTCGCCGCCTTGTTCGGCGAAATGTCCGCGCTTTCACGCTTGGTCTACGTCCTCGTCGGCGCCTCGGCGCTATGGCAGCTGATCCCGCTGCTCAGGAGCTTTTCGGACGGCGAAAGCCGCGCGCAGCGAGCCTGAGCGGCGACTTGCGCGGCTGGCGGGCACGGGTGGCGTTCTTGAGCGCCGCCCTGTTCGCGGTCGTCTTCCTGCTGGTGATCGAGGTCGCGAAGCTCGGCTAGGCCTTGCCGTCGAGCTCCTCGCGCACGAGCGCCTCGAACGCCTTGCCCCTGGGGAAGCCGGCCTCGATCCAGCGCTTCTCGATCTGCTTTAGGGTCCGCGCGACGATCGCCCCCTCGGGGAGGCCGAGCTCGATCAGCCCGCCGCCGCTGATCGGCAGCCGCGGCGCATGCCAGTCGGCAATCTCGGCCGCCTCCGCGACCCGGCCGGCAAGCAGCAGGCGGTCGACCGCGCACTCAACGCCGAGGCGATAGGCCAAGGCCTGCGGCGAAGCCGACGAGTCGCTGCCCGCCGCGCAGCCGAGCCGCTTCTTCGCCTTGTTCGAAAGCCGGAGGCGCACGGCAATATCTTCGGCCGCGCGCGCGTCGCGCGGGAGGAGCGCGGCCAGGCGGCGAAGCGCCTCGGGTTGGGCCTTGGCCTTCTTTTCCGCCGCGATGAGCGCTTCAAGGTCCGCGAGGCGCTCGGGCGTAATTTCGGGCAGCACAGGCGCCAGGATCGCGCGCTCCAGCATGATCGCGACCGTCGGCGCCGGGTCGGGCATGCCGAGCAGTTTGATGAGCTCGTCGGCGATGCGCTCGCGCGACAAGGCCATGAGATCGTTGGCGCGGGCGGTGCAGGCGTCGAGCGCCGCGGTGTCGGGCTGGCCCTGGCCGAAGCGGGCGTGGAAGCGGAAGAAGCGCAGGATCCGCAAATGGTCTTCGGCGATGCGCTTCAACGGATCGCCGATGAAGCGGATATGGCGTCCTTCGAGGTCCTTGAGCCCTCCGAAATAGTCGAAAATCTCGCCGCTGACGGGGTCGGCGGAAAGCGCGTTGATGGTGAAATCACGCCGCGCCGCATCCTCCTTCCAGTCGTCGGTGAAGGCCACCGTGGCCCGCCGGCCGTCGGTGCTGACGTCGCGGCGCAGGGTCGTGATCTCGAACGGATGGCCCGCGCTGACCGCGGTGATGGTGCCATGGTCGATGCCGGTTGGAACGGCCTTGATTCCGGCCGCCTCGAGTCGCTGCACGACCTCATCCGGCTTGAGCTTGGTGGCAAGGTCGACGTCGCTCATCGGCAAGCCGAGAAGCTTGTCGCGAACCGCACCGCCGACGTAGCGGGTCAGGCCTTCTCCTGCGCCGAGCGCGTCGAGCAGGCGCGCGGTGCCGCGCCGCCGGCGCCATTTGGCGGCGTCGATCGTCAGCGCCACTGCAGCCTGCGCGACAGGTTGACGATCATCGCCGCGGTTGCCCCCCAGATCCTGCGATCCTCCCATTCGATCTCGTAATAGTGGCGTGTCGCCCCCTGGAACAGGGCGCTTCGCCGATGCTGGTTCGCCGGGTCCAGAACGAACGCCAGCGGCGCTTCGAACCAGTCCGCGACCTCATGTTCGTGTGGGGTCAGCGGCAGGTCGGGCGGAACGGCCGCGATGACCGGTGTCACGACATAGGCGGTGACGGTGCGATACGCCTCGATCGCGCCGATCACTTCGGCCGCCGCGGGGGGCAGCAGAATTTCCTCATGCGCTTCGCGCAGCGCCGCGGCGACTGCATCCTCGCCCGGATCGATGCGGCCGCCGGGAAAAGCGACCTGGCCGGCATGGGTGCGCAAATGCTCGCGGCGAACGGTCAGGATCAGCCCGGGCTCGGGCCGATCGGTAATCGCGACCAGCACCGCAGCCGGAATCCAGGCTTGTGCGCGAAAATCCGGATGATCTCCCACAAGCGGCGCCTCAGTTGCCGGCCGCGCAAGCGCGGCGCGGATTCGATCGGCGAGGGTCATGCCGGCAAAAGCGGAAAGAAAGCGCCGTCGCTCCAGATCCCCGGCGGATCCGACGCCTCGGCCAGCGCCAGCTCCGCCAACTCGTAATAGACCGGCCGGCTAAGCTCAGCTTCGAGCCCGTGGCGGACCGCAACCCTCGGGGAGGGCCCGGCGTCGGTTTCCTCGAGACGCAGCGGGTGCTCGGTTCCGAGGATGACGACATCGCCGCTGTCGAGCCGGAGCGCGATCCGCCGGTCGCGGCCTTCCCCCTCGCTCGACAGCTCGATCGCGCGAAAGGCGGTGGCGTCGACGTCGATGTCGAGCAGCTCGGCGGGAGTGACGAGGACGTGGCGGCCATCGGGTTCGCGGCGAAGGATCGTCGAAAACAGCCGCACAAGGGCCGGTCGGCGGATCGGCGAGCCGTCGTGATACCAGGTGCCGTCGCGGGCGATGCGCATGCCCGAATGCCCGCAATGGCTCGGATGCCATTTGTCGACCGGCGGCAGCTTGCGCTCGTCGGCGAGCGCCTGCAGCTCGACCAGGCTCAGCCCCTTGAGATCGATCGGCAGCGGTCGGCTTTCGGGCATGGCGGTCGTCTGTCATTGCTTCGCCCGGCCCGCAATGACAGACAGCGCGCCATGCAGGGTCGAACCGCCATCGTCACCGGGGCCGGGAAGCGCGTCGGCGCGGAGATCGCGAAGGCGTTGCTCGCCGACGGCTGGGACGTCGTCGCCCATGTCCATCATGACGAAGACGAAGTGCCAGAGGGTACCGTCCGGGTCGTCGCCGGCCTCGAGGCGGGCGATTGCGCGGAGACGATTTTCAGTGCCGCCGGCGCCCTGCCGCCGGTGCGGCTGCTGGTGAATAATGCCGCGCGCTTTGCCTGGGACGGGTTCGGCGAGTTCGACGGCGGCGAGTTCGCGGCGCACATGGCCGTCAACGTCCGCGGCCCCGCGCTGCTGATCGACCGCCTCGCGCGCGGCCATAAGGCCGGCGACGATGCGCTGATCGTCAATCTGCTCGATTCGAAGCTCGCCGCGCCAAACCCCGATTATCTGAGCTACACCTTGTCCAAGCAGGCGCTGGCCGCGCTGACCGAGCTCGCGGCGCGGGCGCTTGCGCCCAAGGGAATCCGCGTAAATGGGATCGCGCCCGGGCTGATGCTCCAGTCTAGCGGGCAGAGCGAGGAGAATTACCGGGCGATGCACGCCGCCACTCCACTTAGGCGCGGAGTCGAACCGACCGACGTAATCGGTGCGATTCGCTATTTGGTGAGCGCGCGCTGCGTCACTGGCGAAGTGCTGACGATCGATGCCGGCCAGCGCTTCCTCGGCCTCCAGCGCGACGTCCAGTTCCTGTGAGCGAGGTCAAGCTCAGCGGCCTCGCGCCCGATCATCTGAAGGTGCGGTCCGCGCGAATCATCCTCGAATCGCTCGAGATCCAGACCGATATCGGCTTCCACGATTTCGAGGTCGGAGCGCCTCAGCGCTTGCTTGTCACCGTCGAGATCTGGCTCGACGACCTGACGCCTCCTCCGGGTGACGACCCCGCGCTCGCCTGGAACTACGACTTCCTGCGGCGTGAGGTCGAGGAGCTTGCCGGCGTCCGCCGATACAACCTGCAGGAGACTCTGGCGCACGCGATTTTCGATCGCGTCGCCGAATTCCGTGGCGTCAAGGCGTTGCGGGTCCGAACGTCGAAGCCCGACGTATACCCGGACGCGCATGGCGTCGGGGTCGAAATCGCTTCTTTTTCCGGCGCTTGCCCCGAGTCCTGACGCGCTTTGCATCAGTTGGCGGGTTTCAGGCCTTGCGGGTCTGGAACAAAATCCATTGCGCGGCCTTTGAGGCGGAGATAATGCAGGCGCGCTATTGCCGATGATATGTTAGTACATCGGCGTGAAAATCTTAAGGACCGGGCTTCCTAAAAAGTCCGATCTGCCGTGGATCCCACGGTCCGCTGAGGAGAAGACCTGGTTTCATGTCCTACGCGCAAAAGAAAGAGATCAGCGGCAATCGCACGGTAGCGATCATCTTCGTCGCCATCATCCAGCTGGCGCTGGGCTACGCGATCGTGACTGGCCTCGCCTACAACGTCATCAAGAAGGCGGCCCAGGATCTGAAGACGTTCAACGTCGAAGAGCCGCCGCCGCCGCCGGATAAGCCGCCGCCACCGCCCAAGGACATGCCGGACGTGCCGCCGCCGCCGATGAGTCCGCCGCCGCTGGTGCGCATGAACACCACGCCGCCGCCGATCCAGGTGGTCGAGAGTCCAAACATTCCGCCGGTTGCGCCGCGGGTCATCGCACCGCCCGCGCCGCCGCCGCCGCCCGCGCCGCGCAAGGTGCAGTCGGCGCAGAGCGCGAAGGGCGACTTGCGCACCCTGTTCAGCGGTGACGATTATCCCGCTTCGGCTCAGTCTGCCGGTGCCGAAGGTACGGCGCAGGCCCAGCTCTCGATTGGGCCGGACGGCCGTGTCACCGGGTGCAACCTCATCCGCTCGACTGGCAACACTGCGCTCGATTCGGCCACCTGCAACATCCTTCGCCGGCGCGCCAAGTTCACGCCCGCGCGGGACAGCAACGGCCAGGCGACTTCGGACACGATTACGACGCCGCCCATTACGTGGCGTCTCGAAGGCTGATTTAAGACTCGGTTTTTACGATAGAAATTCAGAAGGAAAGTCAAAGTCATGCAAGCAGCACCTGCAGCAACCGAAAATCCATATGGCCTGATTCCTGCTCTTCAGCAGGGCGGCATCATCGCCATGTCGGTGTTCGTCATCCTCGTCGCGATGTCGATCTTCTCGTTCTACATCCTCTTCACCAAGCTGATGCAGCAGCAGAAGATCATCAGCCAGGGCCGCAAGGTCCGCGCCAGCTTCTGGAACTCACCCAACCTTCGCGAAGCGGCGACCAAGCTCGAAACCAAGAGCGCCTATCGCGCGATCGTCGATGACGCGCTTCTCGCCCAGGAGCAGCACAGCAAGCTGACCGACCCGGTCGATCAGCACGACTGGATGCTGAGCAGCCTGGCGCGCAGCCAGGGCGCGATCTCCTCGCGTCTCGGCGAAGGCCTGGCCTTCCTCGCGACGGTCGGTTCGACCGCTCCGTTCATCGGTCTGTTCGGTACCGTCGTCGGCATCTACCGCGCGCTGATCCGCATCGGTGCGTCGGGCCAGGCCTCGATCGACGCCGTCGCCGGTCCGGTCGGTGAAGCGCTGATCATGACCGCGCTCGGCCTCGTCGTCGCCGTCCCCGCGGTGCTCGCTTACAACTGGCTCGTCCGCCGCAACAAGTCGATCATGGAAGACCTCGCGGCCTTCACGAACGACCTTCACGGCTATCTGATGTCGAACGGCGCAGTGAAGCCGCGCGTGGCTGGTCCCACGCCCGGCAAAGGCTCGGCCCCGGCCCGCAGCTCGGCTCCGAGCGAGCCGGTCCGGACCACGACTCCGGCCAAGTAATTCGCGTTAATGGGGTTCGGCTCTTTCGGGCCGGACCCCTTACCGAACCGACGTAGAAGAAAGACCCGGCCCTATGGCAGGCAATACGATTTCCACCGAAGGCGAAGAAGAAGCCATGTCGGACATCAACGTGGTCCCGCTGACCGACGTGATGCTCGTGCTTCTGATCGTCTTCCTGATTACGACCCAGGTCATCAAGCAGGCCATTCCGATCAAGCTTCCGAGCGTTCGCTACGAACCGACGATTACCAAGCCGGAAAACGTGTCGCTGACCGTGCGCAACGGCCCGGGCGACAGCTGCGAAGTCTATTGGGGCATGACCAAGATGACGCAGAAGGACCTGCTTGATAGGGCGGTCCAGAAGCTCGAAAAGCTGATCAAGGATGTCGGCGGCGTTCAGAACGTCACTGAGGAAAATATGCCCGAAGCCCACATCCGCGGTGACATCAACACCAAGTACAAGTGCATCGGCGCAGCCATCATCACCATGCAACAGGCTGGTTTCCAGCGGGTGGGCTTTATTTCCGAGCCGCCGCCGCTGGCCGGCTTCCGCGCCAACTAGGAGTTTTCGCCATGTCCATGCAGACTACTAGCGACAACGACTCCGGCGAACCGATGATCGACATGAACGTGACGCCGTTGATCGACGTCATGCTCGTGCTGCTCATCATGTTCATCATCACCATCCCGATCCAGACCCACGCGGTGAAGCTCGACCTTCCGGTCAACCAGCCTAACCAGCTGCCGCCGCCGATCGACCCGATTAAGAACAAAATCGTCATCGACGCCAAGGATCAGATCCTGTGGAACGGCAGCCCCGTGACCATGGAGCAGCTGCGCCAGTTCCTCGACGCGACGCAGCAGATGAACCCGATCCCGGAACTTCACCTGCAGCCCGATGGCACGGCGCGCTATGAAGTCGTCGACGACGTGCTTGCGGTCACCAAGAAAGCCAACGTCCAGAAGATGGGCTTCGTCGGTAACGAATATTATATGAGCGTCTTCTAGGGCTTTGCGCCTGGACGATGATTCGAGGGCGGTCCTTTCCGGGCCGCCCTTTTTCTATCGCCGCTGAGGGCTGGTGCAGAAAGGGCCGCCGTGCCATTTCAACCGCCATGACCGAGCAGCGCCGCTTCGCCGTCGTCATCCTCGCCGCGGGGCAGGGGACGCGCATGCGTTCCGACACTCACAAGGTGCTCCATCCGATCGCCAGCCAGCCGTTGCTCCTCCACTTGCTCGACCGCGTCGATGCACTGGGGGCCGACAAGCGCGTCGTCGTCGTCGGCAAGGGCCGCGAGCAGGTCGAGCGGGCAATTGCCGGGCGCGGCGTCGATCTTGCCATCCAGGCCGAGCAGAAGGGGACCGGCCATGCCGTCCAGCAGGCCGAGCAGGCGCTCGCCGGCTATGACGGGCCGGTCCTGATTCTCTACGGCGACACGCCCTTCGTCGAGGCAGAGACGCTGCGGCGCATGATCGATCGCCTGGACGGCGACGGCGGTCCCGGCGTGGTGGTGCTCGCCTCCGAGCCTGACGATCCGCTGAAATACGGCCGCATCATCCTTGGACAAGGCGATCACATCGCCAAGATGGTCGAGTATAAGGATGCGAGCGAAGAGGAGCGCGCGGTCCGGCTCTGTAATTCGGGCATGATGGCGGTGCGCGCCGCAGACCTGTTCCGGTGGCTCGGCAAGGTCGACAACGACAATGCCGCGCAAGAATATTACCTCCCCGACATCGTCAACATCGCCGCCGCCGAAGGGCGCGATGCTGTCGTGATCGTCGGCGACCCCTATGAGGCCGCGGGGGTCAACAGCCGCGCCGAGCTGGCCCACCTCGAGCTCGAATGGCAGCGCCGCCGGCGCGAGCAGGTGCTGGACGAGGGCGCGACCCTGATCGATCCCGAAAGCGTCTGGTTCGCCTTTGATACGCGGCTTGGGCGCGACGTCACCGTCGAGCCGCACGTCGTCTTCGGGCCGGGCGTTTCGGTCGCCGACGGCGCGACCATCCACGCCTTCAGCCATATCGAAGGGGCCACGATCGGCGCGAAGGCCAGCATCGGGCCGTTCGCCCGGATCCGGCCCGGCACGGTGCTCGGCGAAAGGACCAAGGTCGGCAATTTCGTCGAGCTCAAGAAGGCCGAGGTCGCCGACGGCGCCAAGGTCAATCATCTGTCCTACGTCGGCGACGCGAGCGTCGGCGCGAAGGCCAACATCGGCGCCGGCACCATCACCTGCAATTACGACGGGTTCGGCAAGTACAAGACGGTGATCGGGGCCGGCGCATTCATCGGCTCGAACACCGCGCTGGTGGCGCCGGTCAGCATCGGCGCTGGCGCAATCGTCGGCGCCGGGTCGGTCATCACCAGCGATGTCGAGCCCGACAGCCTGGCGCTGGAACGGAGCGAGCAGAAGGGCCTCGCCGGCTGGGCCAAGCGCTTCCGTGAGCGCATGACCCGCAAGGCCGCCGAATAACCGCTTCTATTTGAACTTGCGGAGGAAGGCGGTCAGCCCGGCGAAATAGGCCGGCTGGTCATCGTACATGGCCATGTGCCCGCCATTGGTCGCGGTCAGCTCACCCTTTGGCAGCTGCTTGGCCATCCGCGCCATATAGGCCGGGTCCATCGTGTCGTTCTTGCCCGAGATTACCAGTGTCGGCACCTGGATGCGCTTGAGGTCCCCGAACCGGTCCCAGTTCACCAGCCGCCCGCTCGCGCCCATTTCGCTCGGGCCCTGCATGGTGACGTAGAAATCGCGATTCATATTGGCGAAGGAGACGTTGACCGGAGCCGGCCATTCGGCCGCCGGCCGGCGCAGGATGTGCTGCTCGTACCAATTGGGAATGAGCAGCTCCATGTAGCGCGGCTGCTCGGTCTGCCCGGCCGCCTCCATCGCGAGGATTTCCTTGAGGACCTTCTGGTCCATCTTCGGTTCGAGGATGTTCTTCGCGTAGGCGTTATAGGCGGGGATCGAGGCCATCATGTTGGAGATGACGAGGCACTTCATCTGGTCCTGGTGGGCGAGCGCATATTCGATCGCCAGCATCCCGCCCCAGCTGTGGCCGAGCAGGCAGAAATTGTCCTTGGTGCCGCCGATCGCCTTGCGGACCTGGTCGACCTCATCGACATAGCGCGCCAGCGTCCACAAATCGGGGTCGTTGGGACGGTCGCTGACCCCGGTTTCAAGCTGGTCGTAATGATAATATTCGACGCCTTCGGCTGGCAGGAAGCTGTCCATGACGTTGAGATAGTCATGCGACGCGCCGGGACCGCCGGTGAGCAGCAGCAGCTTCAGGCGCGGGTTGTTGCCGATCCGCTTGATCCAGACCTTGTGCGGGCCCTTGGGGGTGCTGATTTCGACATAACGTTCGCCGCCGGACCAGGCATCGGCATGGCCCCTATTGTCATAATAAGAAGCCGGGGGTGGGCTCGCCTGGCTGCTACGGTCGGTGCGGGTCTGGGGCTGATCGCGGAAGCAGGAGCTTGTCAGCAGGAGCGCGGCGCTTGCGAGCGCCAGCATTGTGCGCGACATGGCGAATCCCCCTTTAGGCCCCCTGTTCGGCGGCGCCGGTGATTGCATAGCGCGCGCGGTGTCGGGGTTCAAAGGAGGCGGTTCGCAAGCATGTGCGGAATTGTTGGGATTGTCGGCAAGAGCGATGTCGCGCAGCGGCTGTTCGACGGGCTGAAGCGGCTGGAATATCGCGGCTATGACTCGGCGGGCATCTGCACCATCGTCGATGGCCAGTTCGAGCGCCGCCGGGCCGAGGGCAAGCTGGACAATCTCGCCCGGGAGCTGGCGGCCGAACCGCTGCCGGGTACGACCGGGATCGCCCACACGCGCTGGGCGACCCACGGCGCACCGACAGTCGGCAACGCCCACCCGCATATCGTCGGTTCGGTGGCGCTGGTCCACAACGGCATCATCGAGAATTTCAAGCCGCTTCGCGAAGAGCTGATCGCCGATGGGCGGACGTTCGCGAGCGAAACCGACACGGAGGTTGTCGGCCATCTCATCGCGCGCGAGGTCGAGCGCGGGGCTTCGCCGCAGGATGCGGTGGCGTCGGTCCTGCCGCGCCTGCAGGGCGCGTTCGCGATCGCGATCCTGTTCAAGGATGATCCCGACCTGATCATCGGCGCGCGCATGGGGGCGCCGCTCACCGTCGGCTATGGCGAAGGCGAAAACGTGCTGGGCTCGGACGCGCTTGCCGTCGCGCCCTGGACTCAGCGCATCGCCTATCTCGAGGAAGGCGACTGGGCGGTGGTGCGCCGCGAGCGGATCGAGATCTTCGACCGCGACAACAATCCGGTTGAGCGCGAGATCGTCGAATCCGGCGCTTCGTCCGCGCCGGTCGAGAAGGGCAATTACGCCCATTACATGCAGAAGGAGATTTTCGAGCAGCCGATCGTGGTTGCCCAGACTCTCCAGACCTACATCCGCCCATTTGAAGGGGAGGTCGCGCTGCCGGTTGCCGAAGCCGACCTGGAGGCGGTGCAGCGGCTGACCATCGTCGCCTGCGGGACGAGCTATTACGCCGGCCTCGTCGCCAAATATTGGGTCGAGCAATTCGCGCGCGTGCCCGTCGACATCGATGTCGCCTCCGAGTTCCGTTACCGCGAGCCGGTGCTCGAGCCCGGAGGGTTGGCGCTCTTCATCAGCCAGTCGGGCGAGACCGCCGACACGCTGGCGGCGCTTCGCCATGCACGGGCGCACGGCCAGCGGATCGCCGTCGTGGTCAATGTCCCGACCAGCTCGATGGCGCGGGAGGCCGATTTGCTGCTTCCGACCCACGCCGGGCCCGAGGTCGGCGTCGCCTCGACCAAGGCCTTCGCCTGCCAGCTGGCGGTGCTTGCGGCGCTGGCGGCCAACCTCGCCCGCGCCAAGGGGCGGCTCAGCCGGGAGGAAGAACAGGAGATCGTCGCTCACCTCCAGGAAGCGCCGGCGGCGCTCAACGCAGCGCTGGGCCACGATGACGAGATCGCCGCCATGGCGCACCTCATCGCGCCGGCGCACGACGTGCTCTACCTCGGCCGCGGTCCCGATTATCCGATGGCGCTCGAAGGCGCGCTCAAGCTCAAGGAAATCAGCTACATCCACGCCGAGGGCTATGCCGCGGGCGAGATGAAGCACGGGCCGATCGCGCTGATCGACGACAATGTGCCGGTGATCGTACTCGCCCCGTCAGGGCCGCTGTTCGAAAAAACCGTCAGCAACATGCAGGAAGTGCGCGCTCGGGGCGGCAGGATCGTGCTGATCAGCGACGCCAACGGGATCGCCGAAGCGGGCGAGGGCTGCATGGCCACGATTGAAATGCCGGTCGTCCACCCGCTGATCGCGCCCCTGGTTTACGCCGTGCCGGTGCAGCTCCTGGCGTACCATGTCGCGGTGCTCAAGGGGACCGACGTCGACCAGCCGCGCAACCTCGCGAAGAGCGTGACGGTGGAATGAAAGCCGGCGGTGGGTGCCATTGCGGGGCCGTGCGGTTCGACGCCGAACTCCCCGAGCCACCCGTGCCCGCGCTCGACTGCAATTGCTCGGTCTGCTCCATGACCGGCTTCCTCCACATCATGGTGGGGCACGAGAAGTTCGAGCTGCTGACCGGGCGCGACTCGCTGACCAGCTACCGCTTCGGGTCCGGCGCGGCCGAGCATCTCTTCTGTCGCATTTGCGGGGTGAAGAGCTTCTACCAGCCGCGCTCCCACCCCGAAGCGTGGAGCGTCAACGCGCATTGCCTCGACCAGCCGGTGCAGCTGGCGGTCGAGCAGTTCGACGGGCGCAATTGGGAAGCGGCGGCTTCAAAGTTGTCATCCTGAACTCGTTTCAGGATCCATCTCGATCAAGGTCATCGGCCGTCTTCTCAATGGATCTGAAACAAGTTCAGCATGACGGGCAGAAGAACGCTCGCTAATCGCCATCCCATGCACCGCGCGCTGCGCCTTACCCTCCATAGGTCCGCGATCCAGGCCAACTGGCGCTGGCTGGCCGAGCGGTCGGGCGTCGCGACCGGCGCCGCGGTCAAGGCCGATGGCTATGGCCTCGGCGCGCGCGAAACCACCGAGGCCCTGCTCGAAGCCGGGTGCCGCGATTTCTTCGTGTCGAGTTGGGCCGAGGTGGAAGCGCTCGGGCCCTTGCCCGAAGGCGCGAGCCTGGTCGTGTTGCACGGCGTCGGGGCGGACGATGCCGACGCAGCGCTGGCGCTGCCCGCGCGGCCGTGCCTCAACAGCACGGAGCAGGTCGCACGCTGGAAGGAGATCGCGCCGGGCCGCGCCTGTGACGTAATGATCGACACCGGCATGAACCGGCTCGGGCTTCGGCCCGAGGAAGCCGGTGCGCTCGATGGGCTCGCCATCGACACGCTGCACAGCCACCTCGCCTGCGCGGACGAGGATCATCCGCTCAACGCGACCCAGCTCGAGCGCTTCCGCGCAATCGCCGCAGCGGTACCGGCGAAGCGCTACAGCCTCGCCAATTCGGCCGGCATCTGCCTCGGCCGCGACTACAGCTTCGACCTCGTCCGCCCCGGCCTCTCTCTCTACGGCGGCATTCCGCGAGCCGAGGCGGAAGGCCAGATCGGCCAGGCCGCGCGGGTCGAGGCGCAAATCGTCCAGCGCCGGACGATCCGTGCCGGCGAAAGCTGCGGCTATGGCGCGACCTTCGTGGCGGAGGCCGATACCGAGGCTGCGATCCTCAACATCGGCTATGCCGACGGCTATCTGCGCGGTTTTTCGTCGGAGGGCGTCGGGTTCGCCGGCGAATTTGCGCTGCCGGTCCTCGGGCGCGTGTCGATGGACCTGATCGCCCTCGACTGCAGTGCTGCGCCGCACATCGCGGAAGGCGACTGGGTGGAGATCGATTACGACCTGCCCTCGGCTGCTAAGCAGTCCGGGCTTTCCCAATACGAGTTGCTGACGACCCTCGGCGACCGGTTCGAGCGGCGCTGGGTTTAGCGCGCTCGCCGGGCGGCGGCGTCTTCGGCTTGTAACGGCAAAGGTCGATCACCGGGCAGCGCCAGCATTCGGGAAGCCGCGCCTTGCAGGTGTAGCGGCCATGCAGGATCAGCCAGTGATGCGCGTCGCGGCGGAACGGCTGCGGCACGCGCTTTTCCAACTTCGCTTCGACTTCGACCACGTCCTTGCCGGGAGCGAGGCCGGTGCGGTTGCACACCCGGAAGACGTGCGTGTCGACCGCGAATGTCTCTTCGCCGAACGCGGTGTTGAGCACGACATTGGCGGTCTTGCGCCCGACGCCCGGAAGCGCCTCGAGCGCGTCGCGGGCGCGCGGCACGTCGCCCCCATGCTGGTCGATCAGCACCTGGCTCAAAGCGATGACGTTCTTCGCCTTGGTGTTGAACAGGCCGATGGTCTTGATCGCGTCGCGCAGGGCCGGTTCGCCGAGCTCGACCATCTGCTCGGGCTTGCTGACGTGCGCGAAGACGGGGCGCATTGCCGCGTTTACGCTGGCGTCGGTCGCCTGGGCGGAAAGCACGACCGCGACCAGCAGCTGATACGGATTGGACGATTCCAGCTCGGTCGTCGGCGAGGGGTTGGCCTCGGCCAGCCGCCGGAAGAATTCGAAAATCTGGGCGCGGTTCACTGCAGCTCGTTGAGCGCGCCGCCAAGGCGGCTCAGCGCTTCATAGAAATCCTGTTCTGGCAGTGCGAAGCCGAGGCGGAAATGATCGGGCATTTCGAACCAGCGGCCCGCCACGACGGCGGTGTCGTAGCGCTCGCGAAGCAGCGCATCGAGCCGCTCGGTGTCGCCCCCGGCCCAGCGCGGGAAGGCGGTGAGGCCTTGCTCAGCCGGAGCGCAATCGAGGTCGGCACGACCGGCCAGGAAGGCGTTGAAGGCGGCACGGTTACGCTTGAGCAGCGCAGGAACGTCGCCGACGACTTCATCGAGATGCGCAAAGGCGAGGCATGCCAGCCGCTCGGCCTGGTGCGCCTGGTTGACGCCCATCAGGTCATTGAGGCGCCACATCCGCTCGGCGAGCTCGGGTTCGGCGAGGATCCAGCCGCAGCGGAGACCGGACAGGCCATAGACCTTGGTCAGGCTGTTGGTGGTGACGAAGGCATCGGACAAGTGGACGGCGCTGCGGCGGGCCGGGACCGCGGCGTCGAGATAGACCTCGTCGATCAGGACGCGGGCTCCCGCCGCCGAGGCGAGCTCCCCGACTGCGCGCAGCTCTTCCTCCCCAGCGAGGTTGCCGCTTGGGTTGTGGAGGTTGGTGAGGACGATCAGCCGCGTCTTGTCGCTCATGGCCGCCGCAACCTTGTCCGGATCGAGCCGGAAGGCGTCCGCCGGATTGCGCTCGAACCGCTTGATCGCGCCGCCAAGGAAGGAGACAGCGCCGAGGATCGGGTCGTAGGCCGGATGCTCGATCAGCACTTCGTCACCGGGCGCGATCAGCGCCGCCATGGCGAGGAAATTCACCATGGAGGTGCCGTCGGCGGTAACCACGCTATCGACGCTGACGCCGGCGTGGCGGGCAATGGCTTCGCGCAGCGCCGGGTAGCGCGGGTGGCTGGCCCCATCGAGATCGAGGTCGGCCATCGTCCACGGCAGCCGGTCCATGCGGAAATGCGGCACTTCGCTGCCGGTCAGGGCGTACCGCACCGGGGCCTTGAACTTGGCCCAGTGCATGTAGGGGGATTGCATGATCCGCCCCGCGGTCATGCAGGCGCGAGGCGCTTCTTGCGTTGCCAGTAGAGGCAGGCGGGCACTCCGGCGGCAAGGATCGCATAGCCGATGAGGCTGTTGCGAAGGTCGTTCGAGACGGTCGCGATGACGATGATCGCGCAGGCCGCGACGAACAGGCCGGTCGATAGCGGGTGGAGCGGGGCGCTGAAGCTCGGCTTTCCGGCACCGTCACGGCGCCGGAACACGAACAGCGCCGCGCCGGTCAAGGCGAAGAAGATGAAGTCGACCGAAACGACGTAGCTCAGGATCTGGCCATAGCTTCCCGACAGGGCGATGATTCCCGCGACCACGCCCTGCAGGACGATCGCCGCGGTGGGCACCCGCGTCCTGCTGTTCACGGCCGCAATCTCTTTGAAGAAGAGCCCGTCCTCCGCCATCGCGAAATAGACGCGCGGCGCGGTCAGCATGCCCTGGCTCAGGAAGCCCAGCGTCGAGATAGCGATGCCGAGCGCGATCAAGGTCGCCCCTTGCTGCCCGAGTGCGAGCCGCATGACATCGCTCGCCGGCGTCTTCGATGCGGCAAGCCCGGCCGGCCCGAGCGCATAAACGCATACGAACGCGACGAGGCAGTAAAGCAGGATCACGCCCGACACGCCGAGGACCAGCCCGCGCGCAAGATCGCGCTGCGGGTTCTTCATCTCCCCCGCGCAAAAGCCCGAAGTCTGCCAGCCGCCATAGGCGAACATCACCGGCGTCAGCGCGGCGGCGATGCCGGCGAGTGGGAAAGCGGACTGCGGTTCGGACGAAACGCCGCCGGTGCCACTCGTGAATGCCCAGCCGATCGCGACGAGCATGCCGATGGCGCCGATCTTCAGCACCATCAGCAGGCTCTGGACGGTGCCTCCCGAGCGGACACCGAAGCAGTTGATGACGGTGAGGACCGCCAAGGCGGAGACGCCGACAACCCCGTCGGGTACGCCAGATTGCGTGAGTTCGTTGAAATATCGGGCGAAGGTGATGGCGACCGCGGCCATTCCGCCCGATTGGATCACCAAGAGCAACGCCCAGCCATAGAGAAAGGCGGGCATCGGCCCGTAGGCGTCGCGCAGATAGGCATATTGGCCGCCGACTTCCGGCCGGCGCGCGGCAAGCTCGGCGTAGACGAACGACGCGCACAGCGCGACCAGGCCGCCCAGCAGCCACACGCCGACGATCCACACGGGCGAGGAGAGGTGGCGCGCGACTTCGGCCGGATTCACGAAGATTCCGGCGCCGATGATCCCGCCCATGACCAGCATGGTGACGTCGAACAGGCCGAGGCGGCGCGCAAGGCGCTGCTCCTGCGGCCGCGCCTGGCTCACCGGCCGATCACGTCGCGCATCGAATAGAGGCCGGCGGGTTTGCCGACGAGGAAGCGCGCTGCGGCAAGCGCGCCGCGGGCGAAGATCATCCGGCTTTCGGCGCGATGCGACAGGACCAGCCGCTCGTCGGGCCCAAGGAACAGCACGTCATGGTCGCCGGCGACCGTGCCGCCGCGCAGCGATGCATAGCCGACGGTGCGCTTGGCGGCGGTTTCGGCGGCCTTGCCGAGCATCAACGCCGTGCCGGACGGTGCATCGACCTTGTGGCGATGATGCGCCTCGGAAATCTGGATGTCCCAACCATCGCCGAGGACCGCCGCGGCGCGTTCCACCAGCTCCGCCAGCAACGCCACGCCGAGCGAGGTGTTCGCGGCGCGTAGCACCGCGACGCGCTTCGCCGCTTCGACAATCGCGGCATCCGCCTGCTCATCGAGGCCAGTCGTGCCGACCAGGATCGGCACGCTGCCTGCAATCGCCCGGTCGAGGCTGGCAGGCAGTGCAGCCGGCGCGGAAAAGTCGATGAGGACGTCGCCATGATCGTGGTCGATGGCGAAGCCGCGGTCCTCGGCGGCCGCCGACGCAATGGCCTGGCCGATGCGTCCGTTGGGCGCGATCAGGCTGAGGCGGATCGGCTGGTCGGCAGTCCTCATTACGGCTGCTTAGCGAAGCCGTTCCTGCAGGGCCAGCGCCGCCGCCGGCGCGCGGACCTTGGCGCCGTTGATCATGAAGATGTAGGCGTCGCGGCCGTCGTCGAGCCACTTGCGCGTTCGCGCCGCAATGCCGTCGAGCGCCTCGGCGTCATAGCCGGTCTCGAGCTCCTCGCGCATCCGCTGCAGCCGCGCGTAAGCGAAGTCGGCGGTGTCCGCCTCGATCAGCGGATAATCGTCGGAATCTTCATGGACGATAGCGATTTTGCGCGCCCGGCAGAGGTCGAAGAAACGCTCGTCACGGAAACTCTCGTTGCGCGGCTCGATGGCATGGCGCAGCTTCACACCGTCGACCTCCTCCGGCAGCAAATCGATGAAGCCGGCAATGTCGTCGCGGTCGAACTTTTTGTGGCCCGCGAACTGCCACAGGATCGGGCCGAGCTTCGGCCCGAGGCAGGCAAAGCCCTGCGCGACGAAATTGCCGATCCCTTCCGCGCCTTCAGCGAGCTTCGAGCGAGTCACGCAGAAGCGCGATCCCTTGACCGCGAACTGGAAGCGGTCGGGTACGGTTTTCGCCCACGTCTCCCAGCTCTTCGGCTTCTGACGGCCGTAGAAGGTCGCGTTGATCTCGATCGCACCGAGCTTGCCGGAAGCATATTCGAGCTCCTTCGCCTGCGGGAACTTGTCGGGGTAAAAGACGCCGCGCCACGGCGCGTACGTCCAGCCCCCGATCCCGACGCGACAAATGCCCTTGCTCACGGCCAGGAGAACGCGGTTGGCGCTATTTCGCTGCGGGCACCGCCGGGTTCGGGCCCGGAGTGATGAAATCCTCGATCGCTTTCCAGCTGCCGTCGTCCTGTTTCTTCCAGACCGTCAGGTAATTCCCGACGCTGTTGGCGACCTTCTTGGTGCCCGGGTCCGTCATCGCCAGCGCGTAGTGGCCGCGCGTGTAGGCGAGGTCGCCCGAGGCCGCGACACCAATCCGGTCGGCGCCGAATACGACTTTCATATTCGGATCGGCGGCGAATGCCGCGGTTTCCTTGAGGATTGCACCCCTGCCGGTGACCAAAGGCGCGCCGGGATTCGCCAGCGCCGCATCGTCGGCATAGGCCCCGCCCAGCGCTTGCGCATCGTGCGCCGCATAAGCCGCGTTCCACTTGGCCTCATTGTCGCGCAGCTGTTTTTCGATTGCTGCCGTGCCCGGCTTGGCGGGTTCGCGCGCGCATCCAGTGAGGAAAAGGGCGCTGGCAGTAAGGCCGATGATGATCGTGTGGCGCATGATGCTCTCCATCCGGACCGATTTGGGTTCGGTCCGGACTCGTAACAATCACGCGCAGCCGAGTCGCACAAGCTTAGTGAAGGTGCGGGATCATCAGGCGATGCGTCGTGCCGCGTTCGGACGAGGTCACCTGATGCTTGGCGTCCAGCTGCCGGGCGAAGCTTTCGACCAATTTGCTGCCAAGGCCGCCCTTCGCGCTCTTGCGCTTCGGATCGATTCCGCGCCCATCGTCGGTGACGATCAGTTCGAAGCCTGAGCCGTGGCGGCCCATGACGCTGACCTTGCCCGACCCTTCGCCGTTGAAGGCATGCTTCAGCGCGTTGGTCACAAGCTCGTTGACGATGATCGAGATAGATGTGGCCGTGTCGGCGCTGGCGGTGACATCGTCGACGTCGCATTCGACCTCGATCTCACGCCGCGAGAGGCCGCGCTGAATCTGTTCGACCAGGCCGCAGAGATGGTCGTCGAGCCGAACCGTATCGAGCCCGCCGCCTTTCACCGCCAGCTGCTGGCTGGCGTTGGCGATGGCCTGGATCCGGTCGGCAACCTGGCGCAACGCGCCGCTCACGCCAGCGTCGGACGCCTGGCGCGCCTGTAGCTCCACCAGCGCCAGCACCGTCTGGTAATTGTTGCGGGTTCGGTGGTCGATTTCTTTGAGCGCGTCGTCGAGCAGACCAAGGCGTTTTTCGCGCTCCGCCGTGCCGTTGGCGACCTCGCGCTGGTAGAGACCCATGACAAGCAGGACCAGCGCTTGCGACAATGTGGCGATCAGCAATCCGCCGAGGCGCTGCGGATCGTCGATTGCAAAGCTCATTTGCGGCGGGACAACGACGTACCAGATCAACAATTGACCGACGACGAGGGCCACGAGCCCGCTCCGCCAGCCGGCCAGCAGAGCCGCGAGGACGACCGCGACAAAATTGAGGGAATAAGGTGCGCGATCTCCAGCCAGCGAGTCGAAAGGCAGGCGGGCGACGAGCATGATCGCCGCCATGGCGATGCCCATGCCGACCTCCACGAGGACGGGCGGGACCTTGCCCGCAAGCCGCTCCGGGAGCCGTGACCGCAAAATTTTCTTGATGGTGGAGTCCCCCAATTTTTGAACGGATAGGCTAAACCCTTCCAAATACGAAGTTATATCGCTGCCGAAATGCTGTTAGGCAAGCGCTTCACCCATGTTAACGGCGGTCCTGATTGTCGCTCGTGAACTTTACCGACGTCCGAAACATAGTGGTTCTCACCGGGGCAGGGATTTCAGCCGAGAGCGGGCTTGCGACCTTCCGCGGCGCCGACGGCCTGTGGGAAGGACACCGGGTCGAGGATGTCGCGACGCCGGAGGCCTATCGGCGCGATCCCGCGCTCGTTCACCAATTCTACGATGCCCGGCGGGCGCGGCTGAACGCGGTCGAGCCCAATGCCGCGCATTTGGTCCTGGCGCGGCTCGACGCGGAATGGCCGGGGGAATTGCTGCTCGTCACCCAAAATGTCGACGACCTTCACGAGCGCGCGGGGTCGAAGCGGCTGATCCACATGCATGGCGAGCTGACCAAGGGGTGGTGCCTCGCCTGCGATCAGCGCTTCGGCTGGTCCGGACCGATGGGCGAAGCCGCCTCATGCCCCGAATGCAGCACGCAAGGGCAGGTCCGACCAGACATCGTCTGGTTCGGTGAAATGCCTTACGAGATGGAGGCGATCGAGGCCGCGCTCCGGTCCTGCGATCTGTTCGTGTCGGTCGGCACGTCAGGCGCGGTCTACCCCGCAGCGGGCTTCGTCCAGACCGCGCGCTATTGCGGCGCGCAGACGCTGGAAATGAACCTTGAGCCGAGCCTTGGCAGCTTCATGTTCGACGAAAGCAGGACGGGGAGGGCCGGGACGCTGGTGCCGGCGTTCGTGGAAGAATTGCTGGGCTAGTCCGCCCACTCGAGGCCGATCGCCTTGTAGAGGCCGCGGTCTTCGTCCCAGCGCGGGTTTACCTTCACGTGCAGGTAGAGGTGGACGGGCCGCCCGAGATGTTTTGCGATCTCTTCGCGCGCGGCGGCCCCGATCGCCTTCAGGCGCTTACCGCCCTTGCCGATGACGATGGCCTTCTGGCTGTCGCGCGCGACCAGCACTTGCTGCCGGATCTCGGTCGAGCCGTCATCGCGGTCCTCCCAGGTCTCGGTCTCGACCGCCGTGGCATAGGGCAGCTCCTCGTAGAGCTGGTTGACAATCTGCTCGCGCGTCAGCTCGGCGGCGATCATGCGGTCGGTCGCGTCGGAGACTTCGTCCTCGGGATAGAGCCACGGGCCTTCGGGCATGGCCGCGGCGAGCGACGCCTTGACGTCAGCAACGCCGTCGCCGGTTGAAGCGCTGATCATGAACACCTGATCGGGGTTCAGCCGCTCGGTCAGGCCCTGGGCCAAGGCCAACAGCGCGTCCTTCTTCACCAGGTCGACCTTGTTGAGCACCAGGAAGAGCGGGTGCCTGCGCTCGCCAAGCGAGGCGACGATCCGCTCGACCTCGCCCCGCACGCCGACGGCAGCGTCGATGACGAGCAGGATCAGGTCCGCATCCTCAGCACCGGTCCAGGCCGCCGCAACCATCGCGCGGTCGAGGCGACGGCGCGGCTCGAAAATGCCCGGCGTATCGACCAGCAGGATCTGCGCCTCGCCGGCAAGCACAATGCCCATCAGCCGCGCCCGGGTCGTCTGCGCCTTCGGGCTGACGATCGCGACCTTCTGGCCGACCAGTGCATTGACCAGGGTGGACTTGCCGGCGTTGGGTGCGCCGATAACGGCCACGAAACCGGCGCGCGTGGCTGTCATTGCAGCTTGTTGAGCAGCGCCTCGGCCGCGTCGGTCTCGGCGTCCTGCTTGCTGGTGCCGGTGGCGGTCGCTTCGCCGAGGCCCGGCACCGAAACCTTGATGGTGAAGACGGGCGAATGGGCGGCGCCGGTGCGGCTGACGAGTTCATAGACGGGGGACTTGCGACCCTTCGCGGCGGCCAGCTCCTGAAGCGCGGACTTGGGATGGTGCGGGGCCTTGCGCTGTTCGTCGAGATGCGGGCCCCAGACGCTCTGTACCCAGCGCTCGGCCGCTTCGAGCCCACCGTCGATCAGCAAGGCGCCGATCAGTGACTCGACGACGTCGCCGACGACATTGTCGCTTTGCGTGGCGCCATCCTCGCGCGCCTGCTTGCCCAGCCGCACCATTTCGGGAACACCGAGCTCGCGGCCGATGTCGGCGCAGGTCTCGCGGGCGACGAGGACGTTGTAACGGCGCGACAAATAGCCTTCGGGCTCGGTCGGATGGCGATCGTAGAGCGAGCGGGCCATGACGTGGCCGAGGACGCGGTCGCCGAGGAACTCGAGCCGCTCGTAATCCTGGTTGCCGCCGACGCTCTTGTGGGTCAGCGCAAGCTCGAACAGCGACAGGTCCTTGGCCTCGTGGCCGAGCTGGTCGCGGACGAACTCGCGCAGGTCTTTGCTCATTCAGCGACCCCCGAATAGCCATTGCCGATGCGGCTTGCGCGAAGCGCGGTGAACCAGGTCCACAGCTTCCAATAGGATGCGGCGCCGTCGGTCGACCAGAAGGTAAACATGGCGCGGCCGATCAGGTTCTCCGCCGGCACCAGCCCGATCCCGCCGCCGACCGGCGTGAAGCGGCTGTCGGCGCTGTTGTCGCGATTATCGCCCATCAGGAACAGCCGGCCTTCGGGAATGCGGATCGCGGGGAAATCGTCGCCCGCGCCCTCCGGCACCTGGTCGAGCACGGTGTAGCTTGGGCCGCCCGGAAGCGTTTCCTCGAACGCCGGGTACAGGCAGTATGCGCGCCCCTCGACTGTCTCCGCCCGCGGCAGCGCCGGCGGGACGGTGATGCACGGGCTGTTGGGCGAAATCGGCATCTTGTAGTCCGCCAGCTTGCGCCGCGGGACCGCTCGGCCGTTGAGGATCAGCTGGCCCCCGCGGACGGCGACCGTGTCGCCGGGAAGCGCGATCACCCGCTTGATGAGATCCATGTTGTGGGCCGGGTGACGGAAGACGACGACATCGCCGCGCTTGGGCAAACGGCTGGCGATGCGGCCGTCGAACGATGGGAAACCGAAGGGGAAGCTGTAGCGCGAATAGCCGTAGGGCCATTTGGCGACGACCAGATAGTCG
Source organism: Pseudomonadota bacterium (assembly GCA_040389765.1). Lineage (GTDB taxonomy): Bacteria > Pseudomonadota > Alphaproteobacteria > Sphingomonadales > Sphingomonadaceae > Sphingomicrobium. The sequence goes on from JAZJZO010000005.1 coordinate 28,764, forward strand.
CCGATGTAGAGCGTCGGCTGCATCGATCCAGACGGAATGTTAAACGGCGCGGCGATGAAGGTCCGGAGCGCCCAGGCCAGCACGACCAGCATGAGGACGAAGCGCAGCAGGCTGCCCGCACTCTCCTTGTCCTTGGGTGCGCGCGCGGTTTTCCGCGAGCCGCGGCGGGTTTTGGTCCATGCCATCGGGCCGCTTGTTTCCGCGCACAGGAGCAAGGTCAAGCCGGGGTGGCATTTGCCGGTCCGGCCACTATGTGCGCTGGGCATGGAGCAAAGCCGTTTGAAGCGCCTCGACGAGCTGTTCGCGGCCGAGCCGGACCGCCTCAGCCGCCTGTCGTTCGAGGCGGCGGGTCTCTATTTCGACTGGTCGAAGACGCACCTCGACGCCGGCCTCATTGCAGAGTTCGAGCGGCGGGCGGAAGAAATGGGCTTTGCCGCGGCCCGCGATGCCTTGTTCACCGGCGGGATCGTCAATCCGAGCGAAGGCCGCGCCGCGACCCATCCTGCCGAGCGCGGCAGCGGATCGCCCGACGATGTCGAGATCGCCGCGGCCCGGCGCCTGCGGATGCGGGCGTTGATCGACGCGATCGAGGCGGGCGCATTCGGCGACGTCACCGGCGTCCTCCACATCGGCATTGGCGGATCCGTGCTCGGGCCGGCCTTGCTGGTCGATGCGCTGGGGCGGCGCAATGCGACGCTTAACGTCCGTTTCCTGTCGAACATCGACGGCGCAGCCTTCGACGACGCCGTGCGTGACCTTGACCCGGCGACGACCCTTGTGGTGGTCGCGTCGAAGACCTTCACGACCGTGGAAACGCTGACGAATATGGAGGCCGCGCGCGGCTGGCTCGCCGCGGCGGGCGTCAGCGATCCCGACGGGCGCTTCATTGCCGTCACAGCCAAGCCCGAAGCAGCGGTAGCGGCTGGTGTCGACGAGACGCGAATCCTGCAATTCGCGGAGAGCGTCGGCGGACGCTATTCGCTGTGGAGCTCGGTCGGGGTCACCGCTGCCTTGGCGCTCGGCTGGGACGCGTTCGAAGCGCTTCTCGAAGGCGCCGCGGAAATGGACCGCCACTTTCGCTTCGCCGAGGCGGCCGAGAACGTGCCGCTGCTCGCCGCCTTTGCCGATCGCCTCTACGCCGAAGAGGCTGGCGCCCAGACCCGCGCCGTTTTCGCTTATGACGAGCGGTTGCGGCTCATGCCCTTCTACCTCCAGCAGCTCGAAATGGAATCGAACGGCAAGTCGGTGCGGATGGACGGCGCACCCGTCGGCAAGCCGACTGCGCCGGTGACTTGGGGCGGGACCGGGACCGACGCCCAGCACGCCGTCTTCCAACTGCTCCACCAGGGCACGTTGCTGGTGCCGGTCGAGTTCCTGGCCGTGCGCGAGGCCGACGACGACCAGGACGCCGAGCATCACCGAATGCTGCTGCTCAACGCATTCGCGCAGGGCGCCGCGCTGATGCAGGGGCGGCAGAGCGACGAGCCGCAGCGCAGCTATTCAGGCAACCGGCCGAGCGCCACGATTCTCCTCGACCGACTCGACGCACGTTCGCTCGGCGCGCTGATTGCCTTCTACGAACACCGGACCTTCGCCAACGCGGTGCTGCTCGGCATAAACCCGTTCGACCAGTTCGGGGTCGAGCTGGGCAAGGAGATCGCCCGCCAGCTTGCCGAGGGCGGCGACGAGGACGACCTCGACCCTTCAACCCGAGCCTTGATGGAGCGCGCCGGTGTCTGACTTCGACCTGTTCGTCATCGGCGCCGGATCGGGCGGCGTCCGCGCGGCGCGGCTCGCTGCTGCCTATGGCGCGCGCGTTGGCGTCGCCGAGGAGCATAAGGTCGGCGGGACCTGCGTCATCCGCGGCTGCGTGCCCAAGAAGCTGCTCGTCTACGGCGCGCATTTCGCCGAGGACCTCGACGATGCCGCGATGTTCGGCTGGGACATCCCGCAAAAGCGGTTCGACTGGCCGGTGCTGCGCGACAATGTCCTGGCCGAAGTCGGCCGCCTCGAAGCCGCCTACACCGAGACGCTGACCAACCATAAGGTCGAGATATTCAAGGAGCGCGCCGAGCTCACCGGGCCGAACACGCTTAAGCTCGCCGGCGGCAAGACGATCAGCGCCGACAAGATTCTGATCGCGACCGGCGCCCGCCCGGGAATGCCGAAGATCGAGGGCATCGAACACGCGATCAGCTCGAACGAAGTGTTCAACCTCGATAAATTGCCGGAGCGGATCGTGATCGCGGGCGGCGGCTATATCGCCAATGAGTTCGCCGGCATCTTCCACCAGTTCGGAAGCCGCGTGGTACAGGTGAACCGGACCGACGTCATGCTGCGCCACTATGACCAGCAGATCGTCGACCGGCTGATCCAGATCTCGGTCAGGAAGGGCATCGATTACCAGTTCAACGCGACCATCGACCGGATCCAGAAGGGCGAGCACGGCAAGCTCCACATGACGATGACCGGCTGCGACGACATGGAAGCCGACCAGATGCTGTTCGCGATCGGCCGCAGCCCCAACACGCAAGGGCTCGGGCTCGAGGCCGCGGGCGTGAAGCTCGGGGAGAATGGAGAAATCCCGGTCGATGAGGATAACCGCACTTCGGCGCCGTCGATTTTCGCGGTCGGAGATGTCACCGATCGCGTGCAGCTGACTCCCGTCGCGATCCGCGAGGCGCAGGCCTTCGCCGACACCTTCTTCGGCAACAAGCCGCACCGCGTCGATTACGGCTGCATCCCGAGCGCGGTGTTCAGCCATCCGCCGCTCGCCGGCGTCGGCCTGACCGAAGGCCAGGCGCGCAACACGCTGGGGTCGGTGAAGACCTTCACCTCCGACTTCCGTCCGATGAAGAACGTACTTGCCGGCCGCAACGAGCGCTCGCTCTACAAGCTGGTGCTGGACGGCGAGACCGACCGTATCGTCGGCATCCACATGATCGGTCCCGATGCGCCGGAAATCCTGCAGGCGGCGGCAATTGCGGTGAAAGCCGGGCTGAAGAAGGCGGATTTCGATGCGACGGTTGCGCTTCATCCGACCATGGCCGAAGAGCTTGTGCTGATGCGCTAGCGTGCTTCGATACGGCATTTCGGCTCGGCTCAATGCCTACTCAGCATGAGCGGATTTGTTTGTTCCGCTCATCCTGAGTAGCGGCTGAGCCTGTCGAAGCCGCGTATTGAAGGACGGGATCAGGTTTGCACGACGCAATAATCATCGGCGCGGGCCACAACGGCCTGACTTGCGCTTATTATCTGGCGAAAAAGGGCTTGAAGGTCGCCGTGCTGGAAGCGGCCGGAACGGTCGGCGGCGCCGCTGTCACCGACGAATTCCTGCCGGGCTTCCGGAACAGCGCGGCGAGCTACACGGTCAGCCTGCTCAACCCGACGGTGATCCGCGACCTCGAGCTCGAACGGCACGGCCTGAAGGTCGTCCTTCGCAAGACCGACAACTTCCTTCCGGGCGACGGTGATTACCTGCTTTCGGGCCGGGGCGGGCTGACGCGGCGGGAGATTGCGCGGCACGTGAAGGCCGACGCCGAGGCTTACGACCGCTATGTCGCCGAGCTCGAGACGGTCGTTCGGCTGCTGAAGAAATGGCTGCTGCGCGCGCCCCCCAACGCGGGCGCCAAGGCCAGCGCCATCCCCAAGCTGCTCAGTCTCGGCCGGGACATGGCCGGGCTGACTCTGGTGGAAACGCGGATCGTCCACGATTTCGCGGTGCGGAGCGCGGCCGAGATTCTCGATCGCCATTTCAAGGGCGACCTCACCAAGGCCTTGTTCGGGTTCGATGGCGTGGTCGGCAATTTCGCCTCACCGCAGTCACCCGGCACCGCCTACGTCCTGCTCCACCATCTGTTTGGTGAAGCCGCGGGCGTGCCGGGAGCGTGGGGCCACGCGATCGGCGGCATGGGCTCGATCACCCAGGCCATGGCGCGCGCCGCGCGCGAAGCCGGAGTGGACATTCTCCTCAGCCACCCGGTCGAGGAAGTGATCGTCGATCGCGGCCGGGCCGCTGGAGTAGTCGCCGGCGGCAAGGCGTGGCGCGCCAAAAGCGTCGTCGCCGGTGTCAATCCGAAGCTGCTGTTCGACCGGCTCGTGCCGAATGGTGCCGTCGATGACGATGTCGCGGCGCGGATGCACGGCTGGAAATGCGAAAGCGCGACCTTCCGGATGAACGTCGCCTTGTCGGAGCTGCCGAAGTTCACCGTGCTCCCCAAGAAGGGCAACCATTTGACCGCCGGGATCATCATGGCCCCGAGCCTCGATTACATGCACCAGGCCTGGCTCGACGCGGCGGTGGACGGCTGGGCGAAGCAACCGATCATCGAAATGCTGATCCCCTCGACGCTGGATTCGACGCTGGCGCCCAAGGGCAAGCATGTCGCGAGCCTCTTCTGCCAGCATTTCCGCTACGACCTGGGGCCGGGCCGGAGCTGGGACAAGGAGCGTGAAAAAGCTGCCGACCGGATCATCGCCACCGTCGACGCCCATGCGCCGGGCTTTGCCGCATCGGTCATCGGGCGGCAGATTCACTCGCCGCTCGATCTCGAACGCCGCTTCGGGCTGATCGGCGGCGACATCTTCCATGGCAAGATGGGCCTCGACCAACTGTTCAGCGCTCGGCCAATGATCGGCGCCGCCGATTACCGTATGCCGCTCAAAGGACTTTATCTGTGCGGATCGGGCGCCCACCCGGGCGGCGGCGTCACTGGCGCGCCTGGGCATAATGCCGCCCACGCAGTGCTCGCCGACCGCCGCTTCTGGAAGCGCGGCCATTGAGCCCGCTTGCCGGGATCAAGGTGCTCGACATGAGCCGCGTGCTCGCAGGCCCGTGGTGCACCCAATTGCTCGCCGACCTCGGCGCGGAAGTAATCAAGATCGAGAAGCCGGGCGCCGGCGACGACACGCGCCACTGGGGCCCGCCGTGGCATGGCGAAGGGGACAAGCGCGTCGCCGCTTATTTCCTCAGCGCCAACCGCGGCAAGAAATCGGCCGCGATCGATTTCGCTCGTCCGGAAGGAGCGGCGCTGGTTCGCCAGCTCGCCGGCGAAACCGACGTCGTGGTCGAGAACTTCAAGGTCGGCGGGCTCGCCAAGTTCGGGCTCGACGCCGCTTCGCTGCGCAAGGCCAATCCACGCTTGGTCCATGCCTCGATCACCGGCTTCGGCCAGGACGGCCCCTACGCGGAACGAGCCGGTTACGATTACATCATCCAGGGCATGGGCGGGCTGATGAGCATCACCGGCTTGCCCGACGGAGTCCCCGGCGGCGGGCCGATGCGGGTGGGGGTGGCCGTCGTCGACCTCTTCACCGGCATGTATACCGCGGTCGCCATCCTGGCCGCGCTGTACCGGCGTGAGAAGACCGGCGAGGGCGCCCACATCGATATGGCCCTGTTCGACACGCAGCTGGCGATGCTCGCCAACCAGGCGTCCAACGCACTTATTTCGGGCAAGGACCCGCCGCGCCAGGGCAACACGCACCCCAATATCGTGCCCTACCAGCCGTTCGAGGCGGCCGATCAGCCCTTGATCATCGCCATCGGCAACGACCGCCAGTTTGCGCGCCTGGCCAAGATGTGCGGCCACCCGGAATGGGCCAGCGACGAGCGTTTCGCGACCAATGGCGCGCGAGTCGCCAACCGGGCGGGAATGGTGGCGCTGGTCAGCGACGCAATCGCAAAGCGGCCGGCGGCCGAATGGTTCGACCTGCTGGAAGATGCCGGGATTCCGGCAGGTCCGATCAACGCGATCACCCAGGCGCTAGGCGACGTCCAGGCGCAGCACCGGGCAATGGTGCGTAATATCGCGGGGGTTCCGCTGGTGGGATCGCCGGTGCGGCTGGATGGCGCACGGGCGGACAGCGACCTGCCGCCGCCCGGGCTTGGCGAACATAGCGATGAGGTGTTGGCGAGCCTCGGCCTCGAACCGCCCGAGATCGAGCAGCTCAAGGCCAAAGGAATCGTCGCTTAGTTGGTCTTGGCCTTGCTGGCGCTCTCGACCAGCAGGTCGAGCTGACGCTGGCAGCCGTTCTCAATTAGCACCTGCGCGGCGCCGACAACATCGGTCGGGGGCGGCGTCGCAATGGTGATAATGTCGAGATTGCTCTTCTCGCCGGTGTCCGCCCAGGTCACTTCGTAGCTCGCGTTGTTGCTGACCGGCAGCGAGCTCGGCCAGGCAGCAAGCGCCTGGCCCGCAGGCCAGCTCAGCGCTTCCGACTTGCCGTCGGCGCCAGTGATATTGATCGTCGCTTCGGCTTCGCTATCCGGGCGCCACAGCTCGAGCTTGCCGCCTTTGGCGACGCAGACCTTCCCGCCCTGGCTGACGTCGACGTCCCAGACGCTCGGGTTATGCGCGACTTCCGCCGCGCGCAGTGCGCCGAAGCGGCCGCGCTGGCCGGAGGCCGAAGCAAGCGTCACCTGCTTGGCGTCGAAATTGCCTGGCCCACGCAGAGTCTTGGCGGTGCCTGGGCCGAGAATCGTGATGACGTCCCCGCTTTTCAGGTTGATTTTGGCCGATTCGGGCAGGGTCTTGCCCGGCGGATAGGATTTGGCGGACGGGCCGATCGACTTGACGACGACCACGTTGGCCAGTGCGGCAGTGGATCCCAGGGCAAGAGTCGCAGCGGCGCCCCACAGCATAAGCTTCGCTTGCATAGGTAATGCTCCTTTGACGACGGCCGATCCCAAGTGCCCCTCTGTACGGCCTCTTGCCGCAACGAGTCGGATCACGCTGTCGCGTGGCGGCAAATTATGCCTACGATCGGGCGCGGTCAATTAAGGTTAAGCAAATCGATCAGGCCTTGCCCGGCGAACGCTTCAACGACGGTCCGCGAAGCAGGGCCTCAAGCGCGTCTATGCGGCGGTTGGTGGCCTCGATCGTTTCCGCCACATCACGCTCGCGCTTCTCGCGTTTGATGACCGTGCGGATGGCGCGGGCGATGGTCTCGGATACGCCCGCCAGCGTTTTCTGCTCTTCTTTGCTCGGGATCGAACCGTCGGGGCGGGGGCCGACCAGGATATAGCCGATCGGCTCCGCGTCTTTTTCGGAACTCGGAATGAGCTCGATGCGAAGCGGGAACATCTTGTCGTTGGGCTCGCACAGGTCGCCAGAATAGCCTTGGTTCGCGGCCCGCCATTCCTCGACTTCGACCTGAGTCACGTCGTGGGTGTCCATGATTCGGCCGTCGACGATGAAGGCGCTTCGGACCGATCGAACCCCTTGCTCAATCCGCCGCAAGATGTCCGACAACAGCTCCTCGAGCGAAGCGGTCTCGCGCAGATCGCGAACGCTTTCGGGAAGGTCGTCGCGAAGGATGAAGAGGTTCTGCTGGAAGCGCCGTTCGGACCAGCGCTGGATGCGTTCCTGGATCGGGTTCACCAGCATGGTTGCAAGCGCGGCTGCGAAGATGACCGGCCCTTCGCTGTTGCTGTTGCCCGAATAGTTATAGACGATCTGCTTCACGATGTCCTGGGCGGCGGCGAAGATGGCGGCGACCGACAAGGTGATGAGGGCGAAATTGGCCGAGCGGCTGATCGCGACATCCGCGTCGTAGAGGCGATAGCGGAGGAGTGCGATCAGCAGTCCGAACTGCAGGATTATCACGCCGAAGGCAAAGCATAGCCCGGCCATGAGCTCGACGAGCAGCTGGTGCCCGAAGCTGTCGGTCGACCATTTCAGATAGTCAGCGGTGATCGACAGGCCGTGCAGCAAGGCATAGCCTGTAAAGCCGAGCAGGGCCCAGCGGATCTGCTGCCGCATCTCGCCCGATTCGGTCTTTCGCAGGCATCGCAGCAACAGCAGCACGGCGAGGATCAGGAGACCGACGAAGAAGGTCTGATAGACTTGGCCTTGGAGGAACAGGAGCAAAGGCAGCGCGGCCAGCAACCCGACTATTCGCCACGATAGGTGGCCGTGCGGGAAGAGCAGGATCCCGGCCAACAGCATGACATTGCCGGAGTCGTAGAGTGCAACGTTGAGCCACCGCGGAACGCCAACATAGGCCAGGAACACCGACGACGGCTGCTCGGCGGCGATAGTGAAGAGGACGGCGATCGACAGGATCGAGCTCACCACGTCGCGCGAATTGCGCCGGTGGAGCATCCAGGCCGCCCACAGCAGGAAGGGATAGGCGAGGACTGGAAGCAGATCGATAAAGCTCAGCAGCTTGGTTGAGATGCCGAGCGCCTTGGCGCCGGCGGCGATATGATGCTCGCCCGTGGTAACCGTTACGTCGCGGGTGCGCCCGTTCGGATCGCGAACGGTCAGCGGCACCTCCGCCTCATCGGTGCCGTAGAGCAGATTGCCCATGACGATGTAGGCCGGGTCTTCCTGGTGAGCGGCGAGCGCAGCCTCGTTCATCGGCATGCTCGGCGGCAGGGGCACGCCGTAGACGGCGACGATCTTGTCACCCGCGACGATTCCCGCGTTCTTCGCGTCGGGGCCGACGGTGAAGCGAACCATTGTTGCGTCGCGCGGCGACACGGCGAAGCCGGCGCGGCTGCCGAGGAGTAACTGCGAATTGTTCGAAGGCGCGGTGTAGCGCAGGTAGAAGCCGGCGATCGGCCCTGCCAGCGCCAGCATGAAGGCCAGGAACCAGAGTAGCGAGAACAGCCGCAGCGTCGTGGTGTTGAACGGCGGAATGGCCGGCGGCAGCCGGAATCGCTTCGCGAGCGGCGACCCTGCACTGGCAAAGGCTAGCTGCGTCGACATCACCCCGATCCCGCTCCCTCGGATCAGGTCTTATCATGCGTGCTAACGCAGCGCACGCAACCATGTTGGTGTTTTGACTGGGTTTAAGGCGCGGTCGAAGCGTCTTCTGAGCGGGTCAGTTGCTCGCCGTCCTCGCCGTAGCGCGAGGTGATGAAGCGGCCCTGGGTCTCGAACGCGGCCAGGTCGGCCCGCGCCAGCTGCTCGGAAATCTCGGTAAGCGCCTTGCGGCCGGCGGCCAGGCCTTCGATCAGGCGCTCGTCGACGGTCTTGCCTTCGCCGTCCTGCTCCCCGCGGAAGGCGGCTGGGACCTGGCTGTAGCGGTCGATCAGCCCCGGCAAATGGATCGACATCAGCCGCCGGGCATCCTGCGCGGTCGGGTCGAGTGTCGGCACGCGCTCCATCGTCTCGCGAAGCGAGGGCAAGGCGGCGCTCAGCGCGTCGATCTGCACCTGCGCGGGAGCGGGCAGGGCACGGCGCGCGCGATACAGATAGGAATCGAACCGCTGGACCATCTGGCCGTTGGGCAGGTCGGTCGACGGGGCAGCAAGGCTGCGCGCCGTGCTCGGAGTGACGGCGAGCAGCGCGGCGACGCCCACCGCCAGGCCGACCGCGGCGAGGAAGCCGAACATACCGATCGGGATAATGAGGCCGATGGCGATGGTGATCAGGCTGATGAGGCCGATGCCGATGCCGATCCGCTTGAAGCGGCCGCCAAGGTCGGCATTCAGCCGCTGGCGCTCCCGCCGCGCAGCCTCGCGAACCGGCCCTTCGCGCTCGTCGATCTGCCGCGTGATGCGGTCGAACCGCGCGATCGCCCGTTCTACGTTAGCGCTCTGGTCGCTCATTTGCTCTCAATGGGCGTCAGGGGCGAGGACGCGCTCGAAAGCTTGCCCTGGTTCACTCCTTCGGCGCGAGCGATATAGCCCTTGGACTTTTCGACTTCCTTGCCCAGCGTCTCGACCGTCTGCTTCATGTTGCCGAGCGCCTGCAGCTTGAAGGCGTCGATCTGGTCCATCGTGTCGTAGATGTTCTGGAACGCGCGCTGGAGCGTCTCCAGCGGGATCGTCGAGGACGCCGCCTGCTCGTGGATCGCGCCGGTCTGGGTGCGCAGCATCTCGCCGGTCGAATCGATCATTCCGGCGGTCGTCGTGTTGAGCGCGCCGATCTGCTCCAGCACCAGCTTCTGGTTGGTCATCGCCTGCGCGACCGTCACCGCGGTGCGGAGCGCGGCGACGGTCGTGGTCGAGGCGCGATCGACGCCCTTCACCAGCTCGACATTGTTCTTCTTGACGAGATCGAGCGCGAGATAGCCCTGCACCGTCACCGCCATCTGCGTCAGCAGGTCCGTGGTGCGCTGGCGGGCGTAGAACAAAGCGCTCTCGCGGATCGCCTTGGCCTTGGCCGGCTCGGTCGCGTCGAGCTCGTTGGCCTTGTCCTCGAGCTTCTGGTCGAGGCTCTTGGAGATGTGGATCATCTGCTCGAGCTTGTGCATCGTCTTCCACAAGTTCGCGCGCTCGGTATCGATCGCCGCATTGTCCATCAGCAACTCGTCCTTGCCGTTGCCGAGGCTGCCGAGAATCTTCTGAATGTGCGTTTGCGAACTGCGATACTTGTCGAAGTAGCGGTCGACCCGGTTGCCGAAAGGGATCAGGCCAAGCAGCTTGCGCGGCTTGCTGGCTTCCTTCGGATCGAGCGATTCCACCGTCCGGCGAAGCTCGGTCAGGTCGGCGCCGATGCCGCTATCCTTGTCGATCGCCTTGACCGGGCGGTCGAGGAAGCGGTTGGACGCACCCGCCGCCTCGGCGATTTCCTTGCGGCCCATCGAGGTCAGCTGGTCGACCTTCTTGCCGAATTCCGGGCTGTTGCTGTCGAGCGCGGCGAGCTCATCGACGAACTGCGCGACCTTCTTGTCGAGCTCGCTCGTTTCCTCGGCTTTCAGCGGGACCAGGCCCGCCGCCTCGGCCGGAGCGACCGGCTGCAGCGCGTCGGGCGGATCCAGCTTGAGCTTGGTGGCGGTCTTGGTGGCCGTTTCCGGCGCAGATTCACTGACCATTCGTCATTCGTCCTTTCGCGGCCCTTTTGCGGCGCGGCCGGAAGCCGGTCAACGCCGCTCGGGCCGTTCAGCTGTATTATAGATATAAGACACAGAGTTTCAAGACGAGCCGCGAGCCAGTTCCTGAACGCAAATTAACCAAGGCCTTCAACGCTTCGCATACCCTGTTCGGGCTAGGAGGTACGGCGAAACGTTCAACGGGGTCTGCAAAGTGATCAAGCTGATCAAGAAGCTGTGGCGCGACCGGCGCGGGAATGCCCTTGTCATTGCGGGTGCTGCGCTGCCGCTGATCATCGGATCGGCCGGTCTCGCCAGCGATACGATCGAATGGTCGTTGTGGAAGCGCCAGCTGCAGCGCTCCGCGGATAGCGCCGCCCTTGCCGGCGTGTTCGGCAAGCTCGCGTCGCAGACCGTGACGAGCGGAAACTGCAGCGCAAGCACGCCGCTCTCGCGCAGCCTGACGGTCAGCAACATCAACACGCGGCTCGGAGCGACGCCGACCTGCACCGTCCAGGCGCCGCCGACCTCGGGCATCTGGACCGCGTCCTCCTACAATGCGGTCAAGGTGACGATGGCGACCAGCCGCAGGCTCGCCTTCTCGAGCCTCTTCATGAACGCTGCGCCGACGATCACTGCCTCTGCCACCGCGGCCATGGTCCAGAACGGCAAATATTGCGTCATCAGCCTCAAGAATACGGTCGCGACGGGTCTGACCTTCTCGGGCAATCCGACCGTTAACCTGGGCTGCGGCATGAAGACCAACGCCAAGGGCAGCGCGGCTGTAGATCCCAACGGGTCGCCGACGATCACTGCCTCGCCGGTGGCCGCTGTCGGGCAGATCAACGGCACCACGGGCTTTGCGAGCGGAACGACCTTCCAGCCTTTTGCTCCGCCGCAGGAGGATCCCTATGCGGCGATCGGCCTGCCGGCGACGCCCTGGCCGAACGGGTGCAACCAGGCCGCGCTGCAGGGCAACCAGAGCACCGTTTCAGCCAGCAATGGCACCTTCTGCTACAAGAACCTGACCCTGACGTCGGGCCAGACGGCTACCTTCACCGACGCCACGATCATCCTCGATAGCGGCGACCTGACGGTGAACGGCGGCGCGACCCTGAACTGCACGCGCTGCACTTTCGTCCTGACCACCAGCGCGACGAACAATATCTCGACCGGGATCGGCAAGGTCACCTTCAACGGTGGCGCGACCATCAACATGTCGCCGCCGACGACCGGCACCTACAAGGACATGGTGATCTACAAGGATCGCCGCGCGGCCGACTGCAACAATTGCAACAAGATCAACGGCAATTCCTACTCCACCATCTCGGGCTCGATCTACATCCCGAGCCAGGAAGTGCAGTTCAGCGGTGACGGCGGGGTCAGCTCAAACTGCGTTCGGATCGTCGGCTATACCGTTTCGTTCGCCGGCAACTCGACGATCAGCAACAGCTGCCCCGGCGGCCCGCCGACGTTCGACGGCTATATGGTGAGGCTGGTCGAATGATCGGCTTCATCCGCAACCTGCGCCGCGACGAACGCGGCGCCTCGATCGTCGAGCTCGCGCTCGTCGCTCCCTTCATGGCGGCGATGGTGATCGGGATGACCGACCTCGCCCGCGCTTACTCGATGAAGCTGCAGCTTGAGCAGATCGCGCAGCGCACGATCGAACAGGTCGAGCAGCAGAAGAGCGTCTCCACCAGCTACAACACGGCATTGACCACGGAGGCGACTGCCGCTGCGAGCGATGCCGGCTTCACGAGCGGCAATACGATCACGCCGGACAGCTGGCTGGAATGCGGGACCAATACCACGCACCAGACCTTCACCGGCAGCTGCAGCACCGCGGGCGACGCGACTGCGCGCTACGTGAGCATCAGCATCACGCGTTTTTACACGCCCTTCTTCGCGAGCCGCCATTGGCCCGGTGCGAACTCGCAGGGCAAAATTGCCGTCAGCGGCTATGCCGCACTGAGGATGCAATGAGCCGCTGCAACGCCCTTCTCCGCCGCGACGAACGCGGCGCCGCAGTGATCGAAATGGCGATCGCGCTGCCGGTGCTCGTCTCGATGATCTACGGCATCTTCACCGTCGGCCAGCTCTACGAAGCCAATGCCGGCATCCAGCACGCCTTGGGGGAGGGCGCGCGCTACGGCAATCTCTGCCTGTCGATGACCAGCAGCGGCTGCACCATCCCCACCGACACGCAAATCGCGACTAAGGTCAGCTCAAAGCTGTTCGGCACCCGCAACGGGACTTTCGACCCGGTGGCCGTGAACAGCACCAACGCCAGCTCGGGCTACAAGACCATCACGGTGACCTATCGGCAGACGATGCATTTCGCCTTCATCACCGGGCCGACGATCACGCTGAGCCGGTCGAAGAAGGTCTATCTCGCCCAATAGTCAGTTGGGTTTCGAGAAGTCCGGTTTGCGCTTTTCGAAGAAGGCGCTGATCGCCTCCTTCACTTCTGCCGACTGAAGCCGTTCGGCGAACAATCCTCCCTCGAGCTTCATCCGCTCAAGCAACTCGCTTTGCTGGCCGTGGCGGAGCAGGCGCTGCGTCTGGCGCAGCGCTTCAGGCGGCTTGGCGAGCAGCGCCGCAACCAGCGTCTCCAGCGTTTCTTGGAGCCCCTCACGGGGTGTCCGGTGGCTGACCAGCCCGATCGCTTCGGCCTCATCGACACCGAACGGCTCGGCGAGCAGCAAATAGCGCGCGGCGCGGCGGCGGCCGGCGAGGCGCGGCAGAAGCAGCGAGCTTGCGGCTTCGGGCACCAGGCCGAGGTCGACGAAGGGCAAGGAAAAGCGCGCGCCCTCTGCGGCAATGACGAGATCGCAATGAAGCAGCATGGTGGTGCCGATGCCGACGCAATTGCCGTGCACCGCGGCGACCAGCGGCGTCTCGCACTTCGCCAGCGCACGCAGCAGCCGCCACACGGGAATATCCTCGTCGCGCGGGTCGGCGCCGAGGAAATCGGCAAGGTCGTTGCCGGCGGCGAAATCCTCGCCCTCGCCGCGAACGGTGATGACGCGCACCGACTCGTCATCGGATGCCGCCTCGATCGCCTGGGCGAGCGCCGAATACATGGCCACGGTGATGGCGTTGCGGCGCTCGGGGCGGGTGAGCACGATCTCCAGCACCGCCCCGTTCCGGGTCACGCGGACATGCTCGCTCAATCGCTTTCCCCTCTTCAGATCAGCGGCTATTGCCATCTGCATCCATTCAAAGACAGGGCCCGCGCAAATCGCCATGAAATTCTTCGCCGACACCGCCGAAATCTCCGAGATCCGCGAGCTTGCCGAAACCGGCCTGCTCGATGGCGTGACCACCAACCCCAGTCTGATTCACAAGTCGGGACGCGACTTCCTGGAGGTGGTGAAGGAAATTGCCTCGGTGGTTAGCGGTCCTGTTTCGGCCGAAGTCGTCGCGCTCGACCATCCGGGCATGATGCGCGAGGCGGAAGTGCTCCGGAAACTCGCCGACAATATTACGATCAAGGTGCCGCTGACGCCCGACGGTCTCAAGACCTGCAAGGCGCTGACCAGCGAGGGGACGATGGTCAATGTCACGCTCTGCTTCTCCGCCGCCCAGGCGTTGCTCGCGGCCAAGGCCGGCGCGAGCTTCATCTCGCCCTTCGTCGGCCGCCACGACGACGTCGGCTTCGATGGCATGCAGCTGATCGCCGACATTCGCCTCATCTACGACAATTATGACTTCGGGACGGAGATCCTGGTCGCCAGCGTCCGGCATCCCGTCCACGTGCTCGAAGCCGCCAAGATCGGCGCCGACGTGATGACTGCGCCGCCCAAGATCATCTGGCAGCTTTTCAAGCACCCGCTGACCGACAATGGCATCGCCGCCTTCCTTAAGGACTGGCAGTCCACGGGCCAGCAAATCGCCTAAAATCAAATAGATGGCTGTTGCGCGTTAACCTTTGCGCAACCCTTGGCGGTAAGACTTTCGAAACTCCTGGAGGCGTAGGGTCACGCCATCCCGCGGATGTGGACTGTGGGAGTGGGGCGAATGCCTCGCACTTGGAACCAGGAGCGAAGACCATGAGCAAGTTCATCAAGCTGATTAAAAATAGCAAGGGCGCGACCGCGATCGAATACGGTCTGATCGCCGCTCTTATCGCCGTTGCGGCGATTGGCGCGATGCAGGGCATCGGCAACAAGCTGAACACCACGTTCAACAACGTTTCGAACTCGCTCAACTAAGCGATTTCGAATTAAGCGTTCGGGCGGCGGCGTCGAAAGGCGCCGCCGCCTTTGTTTTGTCCTGATGCCGTCGATTTAGCTGGGTCGTTGTAGGAAATTAACCGCTTCGGGCGTATCCTCTGGCCCAATGGCGACGGTCATTCCCTTCGAAGAACGCGCGGTGGCGACGCTGCGCCAGCGCCTGGGCGCGGTCGAGGAGGCCAACCAGGACCTCATCGCCTTCGCCCGCGGCCATTCGGGCGCGGTCTCATCGATCCACAGCGCCGTGCTCGCCGCGATTGAGGCGGACAGCATCGAGACGCTGCTTCACGTGGTCACCCAGGAATGGCCGCTGATCCTTGGCATCGACGCGGTCGCACTGTCGCTGATCGTCGGCGACAAGGGCTTTCGCGCTGACGGCGCGGGGGTCCAGCAGGTCGAGCCCGCCATCCTCCGCCGCGCGATCGGCCAGGTCGATGGCGTTGACATGCGCACCGTCGAGCGCGGCCATCCCCTCTTCGGCCCCGCCTGCGACCTGATCCGCGCCGAAGCGTTGGTCCGCATCGATTGCGACCCGCCGCTGCCCTGCGGCCTGCTTGCTCTCGGCCAGCGCGCCGAGCTCAGCCTCGACGCCCGCCACGGATCCGAATTGCTGATGTTCCTCGGCCGCAGCCTTGCCGCTATCATGCGCAAGTGGCTGACTCACCCCGAGCTCTGACCGACCATCCGGCCCGGGCGCTTGCCGCGCGCTGGGCCAGCTTTCTTCAGCACGACCGCCGCCGCTCCGCCCATACGGTGCGCGCCTATGTCGCGACGGCACACCGCCTGATCGCCTTCCTCGGAGATTATCGCGGCGAGCCGATCGGGGATGCGGCATTGACCGGCGTTGTCGCCACCGACCTCCGCGCCTTTCTCGCCCAGCGGCGCGCAGAAGGCCTCGGCGCATCGTCCGCGGCGCGCGAGCTGTCGGGCGTTCGCGCCTTCCTCAAATATGCCGCCGAACAGCAGGGCAGCCACGCCCAGCTGCCGCGAACCCGCGCGCCGAAGCGCCCGCGCACCCTGCCGCGGCCGGCTTCGCCCGACGAAGCGATGGGCCTCGCCGAAAACGCAGCCGAGAGCGCCAGCGCGCCGTGGATCGGGGCGCGCGACCTGGCCATCCTGCTGCTGCTCTATGGCGCGGGGCTGCGCGTTGCCGAGGCATTGTCGCTGACCGCTCGTGAGCTGCCGATCGGGGCGACGCTTCGAGTCACCGGAAAAAGGTCGAAGACGCGGGTCGTGCCGATCGTCCCCGCGGTGCGCGAAGCGATCGAGGAATATGCAAAGGCCTGTCCTTATCCGCTGAGCGGCGACGTGCCGTTGTTCGTCGGGGCGCGGGGTGGGCCGCTCAATGCCGACCTGGTGCGGCGCGCGGTGGCTGCGGCGAGGAAAAGGCTGGGGCTGCCCGACACGCTGACTCCGCATGCGCTTCGCCACAGCTTCGCGACGCATCTGCTGGCGCGCGGGGCGGATCTGCGCGCGCTCCAGGAATTGCTCGGGCATGCGAGCCTGTCGTCGACGCAGATTTACACGGCGGTGGACGCGGCGCGCCTGCTCGACGTTTATCGCCACGCCCACCCCCGCGCTTAACGGGACTTCCAGAGGCTGCCGCGGCCGCCGCCTTAGTGGGGAAGACGGCGATCCGCGACGCCTCATCGGCTAAGCCCGAAGCGGTAAAGCGAATGCTAAATAACCGTCTTGGATCAATCGCCTAAGAGCGCAGCATCCGCCGAAACGGATTTAATAGCCTAGCGCGAAGCCAGCGTGCCCTCGATCGCGTCCCAGATGAGCGCCGGCGTATCGCTGCCGTTGAACTTGTCGATGGCCACGATTCCCGTCGGCGAGGTGACGTTGATTTCGGTCAGCCACTTGCCGCCGATGACGTCGATGCCGACGAACAGCAGCCCGCGGCGCTTCAGCTCGGGGCCCAGAACCGCGCAGATTTCACGCTCGGTTTCGGTCAGCTCGGCCGCTTCGGCGGTCCCTCCCGCGGCGAGGTTGGACCGGATGTCGCCCTTGGCCGGCCGGCGGTTGATCGCGCCCGTGACTTCGCCGTCGATGAGGACGATGCGCTTGTCGCCCTCGGCCACTTCGGGAACGAAGGCCTGGAGCATGTGCGGCTCGCGGTAGGTCGCGTTGAACAGCTCCATCAGCGGGGCGAGGTTGGCGCCATCGCGGCCGATCTTGAACACCGCCTTCCCAGCATTGCCGTGGAGCGGCTTCAGCACCGCCTCGCCATGTTCTTCGAGGAATTTGCGCGCCGCGCCCAGCGACCGCGTCACCATGGTCGGCGGCATGAAGCGCGCGAAATCGAGCACCCAGACCTTTTCCGGCGCGTTGCGCACGGAGGCGGGGTCGTTGACGACCAAGGTCTCGCTTTGGATCCGCTCGAGCAGGTGCGTCGCGGTGATGTAACCGAGGTCGAAGGGCGGGTCCTGGCGCATCAGCACCACGTCGACGTCGCTTCCGAGGTCGAGAATGGTGAAGTCGCCGAGCGTGAAATGGTCGCCGTCCTTGCGCTGGACGGTGACTTCGTGGGCGCCGGCGTAGAGGCGACCGCCCTCATAGGTCAGGGCGTCGGCGAGATAATGGTAGAGCTTGTGCCCGCGCGCTTGCGCCGAAAGCATGATCGCGAAGGTCGAATCCCCCGCGATGTTGATGGTCTCCAGCGGATCCATCTGCACGGCGACGCGAAGTGTCATTGCACTTGGGCTCTAGTCAGCGGCGTCGATGCTGTCACCCTTGCCAGACGTTGGGCAGGTGGCGCGGCCATCGCCCGGGCACGACGAACAAAGCGTCGATGCGGATGTCGTCGCCCGCCCGCATGAAGCGCGGGGCGAGACGTTCGGCAGCGACGGCCACCCGCCGCAGCCGGTACTGGTCGAGCGCCAACGCCGCGGCATCGTCGCTGGCCCGCGCTTTGACCTCGACGAAGGCAAGCGTGCGGCCGCGACGGGCAACGATGTCGACCTCGCCGCCCGGCACTCGGGCGCGCTGGGCGAGGATGCGCCAGCCGCGCAGGCGCAAATACCAGGCTGCCAGGCGCTCGGCGCCGCGGCCGCGCTTCTCCGCATCCTGCCGGTTCACTTCGATCGGTCGAGCGCACGGGCGTAGGCGCGTTTGCGGGGGATATTGAGCTGCTCGGCAACCTCGGCCGCGGCCCGTGACGGGGAAAGGCGCGCGAGTGCGTCGTCGAGAAGCCGATCGATCAGCTCGTCGCTGGCGGTTTCGGCTTCCAGCGGCGGCGCGACGACAATCACGATCTCGCCCTTGGGTGGATGATCGGCATAGCGCTCGGCGAGTTCCGCCAGAGTTCCCGTCACGCATTCCTCGTGAAGCTTGGTGATTTCGCGCGCCACCGCAACCTCGCGATTGCCGAGCCCAACCGCCAGCGCCGCCAGGGCGTCGCCGAGCCGCGGCCCGCTTTCGTAGAGGACGAGCGTCGCCCGAACCGAGGCGACTTCGGCGATGGCGTCGCTCCGAGCCTTCGCCTTGGCCGGCAGGAAGCCGAGGAACAGGAAGCGATCGGTCGGCAAACCGGCAAGGGCCAGTCCGGCGACGGCGGCGCAGGGGCCTGGGACCGTTGTCACCTGGTGGCCCGCTGCCCTTGCGGCGCGCACCAGCTTGTAGCCGGGGTCGGAGATCAGCGGAGTGCCCGCGTCGCTGACCAAGGCGATGGCCTGCTGCGCGAGCGCATCGACGATCCGCGCACGCTCGGCATCCGACGAATGATCGTCGTAGCGGCTCATCGGCGCCTTGGACCTTATGAGCTTCAGCAATTTCCCTGTGACGCGAGTATCTTCGGCGAGGATTCGGTCGGCCCGGCACAAGGTTTCGGCGGCGCGCGGGCTAAGGTCGCCAAGGTTGCCGATCGGGGTTGCGACAATGTGCAGCCCGGGCTCCAGCGGCTCATCTGCCGGCACGGATTAACCTCTTCCACTTTAAGCGAAAAAGAGTAGTCTCCGACATGTTCATCGAATTCTGGGGAGAGGACGATGATTGCACTAGTAATGGCCTCCGCGATCAACCTGGCTGCGCTTCAGGCGTCGATCAGCGCGCCGACCGACGCGTTCCGCGGCTGCCTGCGCGAAGCTGCCACCAAGGCTGAAAAAGAGAAAGTCGCCGGCGACGCGATCGAAGAATATCTGCGCACTGCGTGCACGGTCCAGATGGGATCGCTGAAAAGCGCCCTGGTTGCGTTCCGAATGAAGAACGGGATGAGCCGCAAGGCGGCGAGCGGCGATGCGGACATGACGGTCGAGGATTATGTCGCGACTCCGGCCGACAATTATAAATTCATGGCCGATCTCAACGCCAAGAATGCGCCGCAACAGGCGACTGCCAAGCCGTCCGCGACTCCCGCGGCAACGCCCGCGGCCGTCAGCACGCAAGCGGCAAAGCCCTAGGCTCGAGCGCCGCAATCTCCCCGAGAATATGGTCGAGGAGCAGGCGCCCCTCGGCCGTGGGTGCAATGCGCTCGCGTTCGCGGACCAGATGACCTGAGGCGACGAGCCGATCGACTTTCCGCCAGTCGACGATCGCATCGAATCCGAACCGGCGAGCGATTCCCCCGGCATCCACGCCTTCACTCAGCCGCAACCCCATGACCAACGCCTCGTCGGCCGCTTCCTGGGGCGCGAGCGCGGCCTCCTCGGCGATGCCGTGGCCGTTGCGCTGGAGGCCGGACAGGAAGTTCTCGGGCTTCTTGTGGCGGACTGTGCGCCTGCCGAGCCGGCGCCCGTGCGCACCCGGACCCACGCCGGCATAATCACCGTAACGCCAGTAGGTCAGGTTGTGGCGGCTTTCCGCGCCGGGCGCTGCGTAATTGCTGATCTCGTAAGCCGGAACACCGGCCGCCGACGTCATGGCGTCGGTCAGCTCGTAGAGCGATGCCGCGCGATCGGCGTCGAGCGGTTCGAACTCGTTCCGCGCGACCATCGCGGCGAAGCGCGTGCCGGGCTCGATCGTCAGTTGGTAGAGCGAGAGGTGGGTCGTGCTGAGCGACAGCGCGAATTCGAGGTTGCGCGCCCATTGCTCTTCGCTGTCGCGGGGCAGGGCATAGATCAGGTCGAAGCTGACCCGCGGGAAATGCGCCTGGGCCGTTTCCAGCGCGGCGAGGCTTTCCGTCGCTGAATGAGCCCGGCCAAGGAATTTCAGTGCTTCATCGTCGAAGCTTTGCAGGCCAAGCGACAGGCGGTTCACGCCGGCCGCGGCGAGGTCGGCGAAGCGCGCCGCCTCGACGCTGTTGGGATTGGCCTCGAGCGTGATTTCGAGATTGTCGGCGGGGGACCAATGACCGGTCGCTGCAGCAATCACAGTTGCCACGGTTTCGGGCGCCATCAGCGACGGGGTACCGCCGCCGAAGAAAATGGAAGTCAGCCGCCGTCCCGGCAGCAGCGCGGCCTCATGGGCGAGATCGGCAAGCAAGGCTTGCTGCCATGCATCCTGGTCAATCTCGGCGCGGACGTGGCTGTTAAAGTCGCAATAGGGGCATTTGCTGACGCAAAACGGCCAGTGGACGTAGAGCGCGAGCGCGTCGCCGCTCATTCCTTGAGCGCCGCCACTAGCTTGCGGAACGCGTCGGCGCGATGGCTCATGGCGTGCTTCACCTCCGGGTCGAGCTCGCCGAAGGTCTCGTCATGGCCGACCGGCACGAACATCGGGTCGTAGCCGAAGCCCTTGTCCCCGCGCGGCGGCCAGACCAGCACGCCGTCGACACGGCCGTCGAAGGTTTCGGCCTGGCCGTCGTTGGGCCAGGCAATCGCCAGGGCGCAGGCGAAATGGGCCGCCGGCGGAGCGTCGGGCTCAGTCGCCTCCGCCTCGCGCCAGACCTTCTCCATCGCTCGGTTCCAGTCGCGGTTGCCGTCCTCATCCTCGGCCCAGCGGGCGGAGAAGATGCCCGGACGCCCGTGCAGCGCATCGACGCACAGGCCACTGTCGTCCGCCAGCGCCGGCAGGCCCGAGAGGTCCGCGGCTTCGCGCGCTTTTAGATCGGCATTGTCGGCGAACGTATTGCCGATCTCCTCGGGCTCGGGGAGGCCGAGCTCCTCGGCGCCGACGCATGCGATCCCCAGCGGCTCGATCAGCGCGGCAATCTCGCGCAGCTTGCCCGGATTGTGGGTCGCGATGACCAGCTTGTCGCCGATCGGCCTCATCGGCCTGCCGCCTTGAGCTGCTCAGCGAAAATCTGGGTGCAGCCGATACGCGCGAGGCGGAGCAGCCGAAGCAGCCCTTCCTCGTCGAAAGTCTCACCTTCCGCGGTCAGCTGCGCCTCGACGATATTGCCGTCGGAGGTCAGGACGAAATTGCCATCGCTGCCCGCCGTCGAATCCTCGGCATAATCGAGGTCGAGGACGGCATTGCTTTGGTGAATGCCGCAGCTCACGGCCGCGACCTGGCTGCGGATCGGGTCCACGGCGAGCGCCTTGGAGGCGATCAGCTTGTCGACCGCGATGCGGAGCGCCACCCAGGCGCCCGAGATGGCGGCGGTGCGGGTGCCGCCATCGGCCTGGATGACGTCGCAATCGACGATGACCTGCCGCTCGCCGAGCTTGGGAAGGTCGACCACGGCGCGCAGCGAGCGCCCGATCAGGCGCTGGATCTCCTGGGTCCGGCCGGACTGCTTGCCCTTGGCCGCTTCGCGATTGCCGCGGGTGTGCGTGGCTCGGGGAAGCATGCCATATTCGGCGGTGACCCAGCCCTGGCCCTTGCCGCGGAGGAAGGGCGGGACCTTCTCCTCGACGCTGGCGGTGCACAGCACGCGCGTGTCGCCAAAGCTGATCAGGCAGGAGCCTTCGGCATGGCGGGTGAAGCCGGGTTCGAAGCGCAGCTCGCGCATTTGGTCGGGGGCGCGGCCGGACGGGCGCATGAGAATCTCCTGATACTGGTGCCGGGCGTCCCTAGACCGGCGAACCAACCTTCGCCAACCGTCATTGCGACCCTGGACCTGATCCGGGGAAGCAATCCAGCCCTTTTGCACCTGGAGTGCTTCGTCACTACGTTCCTCGCAATGACGGACAGGATGGCACCGCAGCCCATTGGTGAACTGACCGACCGCATGCGCGAGATCTTCGGCCATGTGGTCGAAGCCTATCTCGACCGCGGGCTTCCGATCGGCTCCCGCGCGCTTGCCGAAAGCATCAGCCTGTCGCCGGCCTCGATCCGGGGGGTCATGCAGGAGCTGGAGGAGCGGGGGCTGCTCACGCATCCTCACACCTCGGCCGGGCGTGTGCCGACCGACAGCGGCCTTCGCCTGTTCGTCGACGGGATCATGCAGGCGGCCAGCCCGAACCCGAGCGAGCGGCGCGAGATCGAGCGGCAGATCGTTCGCGACCAGCCGATCGAGGATGCGCTTGCCGCGGCGTCCGCGGCGCTGTCCGGCCTCTCGCGCGCGGCCGGCGTGGTGCTCGCCCCGAAGCGCGAGCTGGTGCTGAAGCAGCTCAATTTCGTGCCGCTGAGCGCGACGCGGGCGCTGGCGGTGCTGGTCGGTGCTGACGGTAGCGTCGAAAACCGCATCATCGCGCTCGATTCGACCGTCACCGCCAATGCGCTCGGCGAGCTCGGCAACTTCATCAACGCCCGGCTCGCGGGCCTGACCCTCAAGGAAGCCGAAGCGCGGCTCCGCGCCGAGATCCGCGACCGCAAGGAAGCGATCGATGCCGCCGCCGCCACACTGGTCGCCTCGGGCCTTGCCGCCTGGAGCCAGGACCATGCCCACCGGCCGGTGCTGATCGTTCGCGGCCAGGCCAATCTCATCGACGACAGCGCGGCCGAGGATCTCGACCGGGTCCGTCGGCTGCTCGATGAGCTCGAGGAGGCGCAGGACATCGCCCGCCTTCTCGAAAGCGCTCGCGATGGGCCAGGCTGCCGGATCTTCATCGGATCGGAGAACCGGATGTTCGCTTTGTCGGGCTCCTCGGTCATCGCCGCGCCCTACCGCGGGAGCCATGGCGAGGTGGTCGGCGTTGTCGGAGTGATCGGGCCGACGCGGTTGAACTATGCCCGCGTGGTTCCCATGGTTGACTTTACCGCCAAGGCGCTGACGAGACTGATGGCATGATTGACGACGAAAACCTGCACGAAGAGGCGGAGGAAATCCGCCGCGAAACTGCCGAAGAGGCGCCCGAAGCGGCGGAGCACGACCGCGTTGCGGAGCTCGAGGCGCTGCTCGAGGACGCCAACAACAAGGCGCTCTACGCTGCCGCCGAGACGCAGAATGTGCGCCGGCGGCTGGAAGGCGAGATCCAGCAGGCGTCGAGCTACGCCTCGACCGGCTTTGCCCGCGACATGCTGGTGATCCGCGATCACCTCGAGCGCGCGCTGGCCGCGGTCAATGACGAGCTTCGCGCCGACAAGGTCGCAAGCCAGTTCCTTGCGGGGATCGATGCGACGTTGCGCGAGCTCGATTCGGTGTTCGCCCGCAACGGCATCAGCCGCATCGTCTCGATCGGCGAAAAGCTGGATCCGCACCGCCACCAGGCAATGGTCGAGATTCCGAGCGATGCCCAGCCCGGCACCATCATCGAGGAAATGCAGCCCGGCTACATGCTGAAGGACCGGCTGCTTCGCCCCGCGCTGGTCGGAGTCGCGAAAAGCCGCGACTGAGCTAGCGGAAGTTCAGCCGCAGCTGCGCGTAATAATAGCCGCCGTTGATCCCCCAGGCCGTGTACTTGGGATAGATTTCATTGCCCGGACTTCCCGCCGCCCATTGGACTGCAAGCCCTTCCGCGTTCACGCGGTTGGGCCTTTTGTCGAACAGATTGTTCGCGCCGACCGCAAGCGAGATGCCCTTGGTCATCTCGTAGGCAACGTCGAGGTCGGTGATGAAGGCGGCGCCAGTCTCGTCGACATAATAGGTGCCGTTGCCCGGGTCCTGATAGGCCCAGGCATTGCCGTAGAAGCGCTCCTTGGCGGCGATCGACCAGCGCCCGGCCTCATAAACCCCGGACAGGATCGCCTTGAAGCGCGGTGACGCCGTTTCCAGCGTGGAGATGGCGACGGCGTCAAACAGGCTCTGTCCCGACGCGGCGATCGGCGCGGGCGTATCGCGGATATGGGTGACCTTGGTCTCGGCATAATTGGCGACGAGCGACCAACGGATCCGGTGCGCGCCCACCGGCGTCGCGAAATTGAGTGCCGCGTCGATTCCGCGAGTGCGCGTGTCGAGGCCGTTGGTGAAGACGTTGATCCCTGAAAAAGGCACGTTTTCCAGGACGTTGCCATTGGCGACGATCGCCGCATTGACCGCGGCGGAGCGGACCACGCCGGCATAGGTCCCGTAAAGGGTGCCGCTACCGACGACCCGGTCCGTGATCGAGATCTGATAGGCGTCAACCGTCAGCGTCACGTTGGGCGCGGGCCGGGCGACGATGCCGGCGCTGATGTTCCGCGCATGCTCCGGCTTCAATGGATCGATCCCGATCAGCTGCGCCGCCGCCGCGTTGGGCGGCAGCTGGACGTAAGCCGAATTAGGCTGGACGTTGGTCGCCGAATAATAGGATTCCGCCAGCGTCGGGGCGCGAAATCCGGTGCTTGCAGTGCCGCGGATGGCGAAGGTTGAGCTCACGTCCTTGCGCGCGCTGATCTTGCCGACCAGCGTGTCGCCGAAGTCCGAATAATGTTCGTAGCGGCCCGCGAGGTCGATCGTGAATCCAGGCTGCGGCCACAAATTGAGGTCGGCATAGCCGGCGAGATTGTTGCGGCTGTGGCTGCCCGCATCGGTCAGGGAAAATCCCGGGAAGGATTGCGAGCCCGCCTCGTAGCGCGAGGCTTCGTCGCCCGGCGTCAGCTCATAAGTGTCGTGCCTATACTCGGCGCCCAGGGCGAAGCCGGCGATCGGGCTCAGCTGCCGACTGACATCGAGGTTGCTGGTCCACTGGGTGGCCTTAAAGCTGCCGTTGTAGAAATCCGTCGGCGTCGAGCCCGTGTCGTAGAACAGGTCGACGTTGGCGGAATCGGTGACTTCGACCCGGTTGGAGTTGGAGCCATAGGTCGTGCTGAGGTCCCACGCCCAACCCTGCAGCTGGCCCCGCACGCCCGCAGTACCCGAGACGTCGTCGCTCTTCAGCCGGTCGATCGGGTTGAAGCCGTTCGGATACAGTTCGGGCAGACGGGTCGGCAGGCGGAAGTTGGCCCAGCCCGCGGCATTCTTGTGACCGTAGGTCCCGAAGGCATAGATTTCCGTGTCCGGCCCAATCGGAACGCCGGCGTTGGCCGAGATCAGCTGGAGCGTGTAACGCGCGTCGCCGAACACCTTGTTGACGTAGGGGTATCCCGCGAGGTTGGCCCATTCCGCATGCTCGCCCGAGGCGATCGCCTGGTCGACGCGGCCATCGGGTCCGCCGGCATTGCTGTAATCGTGGAAGCGGGTCTCCGCCGTGAAGTTGACGAAGCCTTCGCGCCCCAGCTTCACCCCACCATTGGCCCAGGCGCCGAGCGTTTCGCCGTCCCCCTGCAAATATTGGCCCGCATAGGCCGTGCCCCGCCCACCCGAGGCGCTGTCGTCGAGGATGATGTTGACCACGCCGGCGATCGCGTCGGAGCCATATTGGGCGGCTGCGCCGTCGAGAAGCACTTCAACGCGCTTGATCGCGCCGACCGGAATGAAGGTCAGGTCGGCCGCGGCCCCGCCCTGGAATGCGCTCGAAAGGATCGACAGATTCGCGGTGCCGTGACGGCGCTTGCCGTTGATCAGGACCAGGGTGTGGTTGGGCGAAAGACCGCGAAGGCGTGCCGCGAGCGTTTCCTGGGCAAGGTCGTTGCCGACTGCTTGCGTGTTGAATGACGGGACCAGGGTCGACAGCGAGCCCATGAGGTCGGGCGGCCCGGCATGCTCAAGCTCGGCGGGAGTGACGACCTGCACCGGATCGACACTGTCCTCGGCGCGTACGCCCGAGAAACGGGTGCCGGTGACGATGATCGTGCCCGACGGGTCCGCCGGCTGCGCAGACGCCATTTGCGCGGCGTAAGCCGCGACCGCCAAGATGTTCATGAAAGCCCTCCCAACACGACCGCAGCGCGGCCAACCCCCGGTGAGGGGGGTACGTCGGATGCGCGCACCTGTCGAGTTTGACGAACTAATGCACTTCGCGGTGGTGGGTCTGGTTCTTGGTGGCGAGGCTGAACCGCGGTTCCGCCTTTACCGTCCCCAACAGCCGTCCGGCGGCATGGCGCCCGACTTCAGGTCCGTGCTTGAAGCCGTGGCCTGACCCCCCGCCGACAAGCAGCACGTTCGCCAGCTGCGGGTGGAAGTCGACCAGGAAATCGCCGTTCGAGCTGTTTTCATACTGGCAGACTTCTGCGCCGGTCAGCGGCGCGTCGCGCAGCAATGGGAAGCGGCGGTCGCGGAACGCGATGATATCGGCCAATGCGGCGTCGGTCGGGCGCCGGCTCTGTGTATCCGGATCGACTTCAACCCCATGCTTGTCGTGCGCGAACTTTACTCCCCGGCTCTCGAGGTCGGGGAAGCCGTAGAAAATATCGCCGCCATTGAAGTCCGCCCAGCCCGGCATTGCGCCGGGGAGAAAGCGGCGGTCACCCGGTGGCGGCGCGAAATAGAAGACTTCCTGGCGCGTCGCCAGGATGCGCTTGCCGATGACATCGGGGAACAGCTTGGGAAGCCACGGTCCGGCAGCGAAAACGAAGCGATCGGCCTTGATGGTTGCACCCGAGGACAAGCGGATCGCGTCGAGCCGTTTTCCGCCGGGCTCGGGCGGCTGCACGAAACCCTTGCGATAGTCGCCGCCCGCGCGAACGAATCGGTCGACCAGGGTCAGCACTGCGCGCCGCGCCATCAGTGCGCCAAAGTCGGGCTCCAGCAGCCCGATCTCGATCCCGTCGAAGTCGATCATCGGGAAGCGCTGCGACATTTGCGCTTGGTCCAGCGCTTCGATCGGAAGCCCGAGCTCGCGGTGCACTTCGATCGTCCCGTCGAAATAATCATCGCGGACCGCGGAGAAGAAGATCACGCCCGAAGCGACGAAGATGGGCAGGCCTGAAACCGCGCTCAGCGCCTTCCATTGCGGCAGCGAGTCGGTAGCCATCCGCGTGTAGATGGCGTCGCGCCCATAGCCGGCGCGGGTCATTCGCGATTCCCCGCCCGAGGAGGCTCGGCTGTGCGCCGGGCCCCAGGCGTCGATCAATGTCACCTTATGGCCCGCCTGCTGCAGGTGATGCGCGGTCCAGGCGCCGAACACGCCCGCGCCGACGACGGCGACATGATCCTTCATCGTTCGCTTGTAGGTCTTCGCAAGCGCCGGCGAAACGGCAGCGCCGCCCGCTCCGGTTAGGAGCGAGCGGCGCGTCAGTCCCTTATTGGGCACCCGGCTGGATCAGCCGCGTTCGCCCCGTTCAACCGGCGCTGGCGGCGGCGGGGGAGGCGGCGGAGACGGAGCCGGGCACACCGCCGAGACGTCGATCACCGATCCGTCGGCGCAGGTCTGCGTCGGCGGCGGCGGCGGCGGCGGCGCCTCGACAATCGGCGGCGGCGGTGCGGTTCGGTTGCTGAAAGCGTAACGCGCCGTCAGGCCGATGGTCCGCGGCTGTCCGACCAGCCAGCCCAAGCGAGCGGCGCCATTGGCTTCGCGGTCGACGGCGAGCCTCGCGTTCTCGTCCAGCAGGTTGTTGACATAGGCGGTCAGCGACAGGCCATTGTAGAATTCGAGCCCCGCCGAGAGGTTGACCAGGCTGTATGCCGGCACCGTGAAGTCGATCACGGTGACTTCGGTTCCGAGCGCGCCGTTGATTGTGGACGGATGCGCGACCGTCCGCGGATTCCCTTCCTGGTCGTCCGGCATCGTGTAGCGGTCGCCCATGTGCTGGAAGCTCGCGGTCAGCAGCAGGTCGGCGCTGGGCAGGAGGCGATGGGTGTAAGCCGCGGTCGCCGCCATCTGGAACTGCGGCACGGTCGGCAGCCGGTTCCCTTCGCGCAGGCCCGGAATGATTCCTGCGGCGGTGCTGACCGTGGAATCGAACTTGGCGTCGATAATGCTGCCGTTGACCGACAGGTCGAACCCTGGCGCCGGACGCAGCGAAAGCTCGGCCTCGATGCCCTGGCTATGGGCCTTGGGCACGTTGAACGAGATGCGCGACGAGCAGGTGCCTGCGGTCAGCGTGACCTGCAGGTTCTTGATGTCGTTGTAGAAAGCCGACGCATTGAAGGTGACCGGGCCCTTCGAATATTTGACCCCACCTTCATAATTCCACAGCGTTTCGTCCTTGAACGTCTGGAAACCGCCGAACGTGTCGATATCCGAGCCGGTGCAGAGCGGAGTGTTCAGCGGATCGTTGACGCCGCCCAGGCGGAAGCCCTTGGCGACCTGGAAGTTAACGCTGAGGTTCCGGTTCGGAATCCAGCTCACGATGCCGCGCGGCGAGAAGCCGTCAGACTTCACCTTGTCGGTCTGGTTCACGCCCGGCGCGAAGATGCCGCCGTTGCTGAACTGGCGCGTTTCTTGGAAGTCGTAATAACGCCCGCCCGCGGTCAGCTTGAACTGGCTGAACTCGTAACTGGCTTCGCCGAAAATAGCCTTCTGAGTGCTGTTGAGTGAGTAGGCCGCGTTATAGGGCGAGTTTAGAGCAAACCCATTGGCGAGGTCCGCTGTCGTGGGCGGGACGCCGGGGGATATGCACGTCGAAGGATCGGCTATGCAGCCCGCGGCGAGAAGCGCGTTGATGTAAGTGTCGATCCCCGGCGTCGGCAGGGTCTGCGTGTAGTCGCGCCGGCCGTCCGAATAGAAGCCACCCAGGACCCACTGGAACGGCCCTGAGCCCGTCGAAGCGAAGCGGACTTCCTGGGTCCACAGTTTAAGCTTCGTCGTGTCCACGAGATTCGACGGAATATTCGAGGCGGCATTTGGGAAGCCGAACGCCGCGTTGGAATAATAGCCAGTCAGCTGGGTGGCATCGCGGCCCACGTAGACATCGCGATTGGTGTGGCTGGTGACTGACGTCAGCTCGACCGGTCCGAAATCGTACGATGCCGTCAGGTCGGCAATCGTCGTCTTGTCGGTGAATAGCTCGCGGGTCGCGAGATACTGCTGGCGCTGGCCGAGGATGAATTGCGGGTCCGTATTTTGGTTGCCGAGGACGTTATAGACGTCTTCGCGATTGAACCCGTTCGCCAGCACTTCCTGGTAGACGATACGCGGGGTCAGCTTGAGCTCGGGCATTGGCTGGAACAGCAAGGCTGCTCGGCCGCCGATGCGGTGGCCGTCGTTGACGTTCTTGCCGCCCGCCGGGCCAACCGCATCGATGAAGCCCGCATAACGCGTGCCGTAGCCGACGACCCGGAGCGCCGCGGTCGGGCCGATCGGAAGGTTGACTGCCCCCTTGAGGTGATAGCCAAGGTCGTCTTCCTCGACCACGTTCACATTGGCTTCCACCGATCCTTCGATGCGGTCGAGCTTGGGCTGGTTGGTGATGTAGCGGATGGTGCCGCCGACCGAGCCCGAACCGAACAGCGTGCCCTGCGGGCCGCGCAGCGTTTCGACACGGTTGAGGTCGTAAAGGTCGATGTCCGGGGTGAACAGGGACAGCGAAATCACGCTTTCGTCGAGATACACGCCGACCTGTTCCTTCACGCCCGGCTGGTCGCGGGCAATCTGTCCGGAGGCGACGCCGCGGACCGCGACCTGACTCTGGCCCGGGCCGAGGTTCTCGACCGTGAGGCTGGCGACGTTGCGGCTGATGTCCTCGAGCGTCGAGGCATTGGCGCGGCGGATGTCTTCTTCCGTCTGCGCGTTGACCGAGAAAGGGACTTCCTGAACGGTCGAGGCGCGCTTGGTGGCGGTGACGATGATCGCTTCGTCGGCCGGCTTCGGCGCCGTCGTCGGAGTCGTCGTCGACGGGTTGACCGCCTGCGCCTGCTGCTCGGGCGTCGTTTGGCTCCAGGCAGGCGTGGCCATCGCAACTACGCAGGTACCGAGAAGCAGAGTCGCAGAAATTCTCATGGATTCCCCCATCAGTTTCGTTGCCTTGCCGTTACTATGCCTGAAGCAGGGCAGGGCTGAAGCCCCGTTAAGGGCTAGGAATTGCTTTCGTGCGATGTGTGTTGCACTTCTGCGACACCTATCGAAGGTTGGGTGCAGGGCTCCCGAACGGCAGCAATTCGCGAGGGGGGACCTGGCCCAAGCGCGCTCCGTGATCGGCCAGGAACCGATGCGCTACGATCTCGGCCTGTTGCTCAATTCCGTATCGATTGAAGGGCTTACCCGGTGTCAGCACGTAATCGTAGCGGCTGAACGGGTGGCGCATCAGCAGCAGGTAGAAGCGTCCCTTGGCCTGCGCCTGCCAGACGTGGGTCATCTCATGGATGAAAAAGGCCTGCCGGCCGAGCGGCTCGGTGGAGAAATCGGCGGACCAGACGTCGCTCATGGGATGGAAATGGATGTGACCCATCGGCGCCATGGTGAAACGCACCGGTTGGAACGGCCAGAACTTCCGCTTGAGCAGCCGCACCTTCGAATAGTCGATCGCGTCCCCGAAGACCGACCGAACAAGCGCGATCTCGCCGGTTGTGAGGGGGCGGGCGTCCATCCTGGCCGACCTAGTAATTCGCGCGTCTCAGCGCCACTTGCAGCGTTAACAGCGCCTCGCTAGGGCAAGGCCAAGCAAAAAAACGGAGGAAGCTTCCAATGAGCGAGACTGCCGATCGGGTGAAGAAGATCGTCGTCGAACATCTTGGCGTCGAGCCTGACAAGGTCACCGAGGACGCGAGCTTCATCGACGATCTTGGCGCCGACAGCCTCGACATCGTCGAGTTGGTCATGGCCTTCGAGGAAGAGTTCGGGGTCGAAATCCCGGACGACGCGGCGGAGAAGATCACGACCGTCAACGACGCGATTGAATATATCGACCAGAACAAGGGCTAATCGGGTCAGCCGATTGCCGCCGCCTTCCGCGCCGAAAGGCGGCCCGAACGGCTTCCCGAACCCATTCGGGAGGCCGTTTGTTTTGGACGGGCTTACGGAGAAAGAATGATGCGCCGTGTCGTCGTGACAGGTCTGGGGCTGGTGACGCCGCTTGGCGGCGACGTCGAGACCACTTGGCAGAACCTTATTGCCGGCAAGAGCGGGATCGGTCCGATCACCCGCTTCGACACCACCGACCAGAAGGCGAAGATCGCCGGTGAAGTGAAGCCCAAGGATCATCCGATGGGCTTCGATCCAGACAAGCGCGTCGACCATAAGGTCCAGCGCCAGGTCGATCCCTTCATCGTCTACGCCATCGACGCGGCCGGCCAGGCGCTCGAGGACGCCGGGCTGACCGACATGGACCAGGCGACGAAGGAACGCGCCGGCGTTTCCATCGGCTCTGGCATTGGCGGCCTTCCGGGCATCGAAAGCGAATCGCTGGTGCTGGCCGAAAAGGGGCCGGGCAGGGTCAGCCCGCACTTCGTCCACGGGCGGCTGATCAACCTCACCTCGGGCCAGGTTTCTATCAAATACGGGCTGATGGGCCCGAACCATTCGGTCGTCACCGCCTGCTCGACGGGCGCCCACTCGATCGGCGACGCAGCGCGCATGATCAAGGACGACGACGCCGACATCATGCTGGCGGGCGGCGCTGAAAGCACCATCAACCCGCTGGGCGTGGCCGGCTTCGCCCAGGCGCGCGCGCTCAACACCTTGTTCAACGACCGCCCGGAACAGGCGAGCCGCCCCTATGACAAGGGTCGCGAGGGCTTCGTCATGGGCGAAGGCGCAGGGGTCGTCGTGCTCGAGGAATATGAGCATGCCAAGGCGCGCGGCGCGAAAATCTATGCCGAAGTCGTCGGCTACGGCCTGTCGGGCGACGCCTATCACGTGACCGCTCCGCATCCAGAGGGTCGCGGCGCCGAACTGGCGATGAAGATGGCGCTGAAGAAAGCCGGCCTGACGCCCGAAGACATCGATTACGTCAACGCGCATGGCACTTCGACCATGGCCGACACGATCGAGTTGGCCGCCGTAAAGCGCGTGCTTGGCAACGACCTTGGCGGCGCTTCGATGAGCAGCACCAAGTCGGCGATCGGGCATTTGCTCGGCGGCGCCGGCGCGGTCGAGGCGATCTTCTGCATCCTCGCCATTCGCGACCAGATCGTCCCGCCGACGCTCAATCTCGACGATCCGGACGAGGGCACCGAAGGCGTCGACCTGGTCCCGCACAAGGCGAAGAAGCGCCCCGTGCGCGCCGCGCTCAACAACAGCTTCGGCTTCGGCGGCACCAATGCCTCGCTTATCGTGAAGGCCGTGTGAGGCGGACCGCGATAGTCGCGGCGGGGCTGGTCGTCGCGGCGCTGCTCGGCCTCTATTTCCTGTGGTGGGCGCCCGGCCCGAAGCCCGGCCCGCACACGGTCGTCGTCAAGGAAGGCTCAAGCGTCGCCAGCGTCGTCCGCGAGCTCGACAAGCAGGGCGCCATTCCCGGCAGCGCCCGCAGCTTCGGAATCATGGCCCGGCTGTTCGGTTCGAACGATCCGGTCCAGGCCGGCGAATTCGCAATCCCCAGGGGAATGGGCGGGGCGGCGATCCTCGACCTGCTGCAGCACGGCCGCCCGGTCCAGCGGCTGATTACCGTCACCGAGGGGATGCCGTCGATTATCGTCGTCGAGAAGCTGGCATCGAACAAATATCTCTCCGGCCCGCTGCCTGCCGTCCCTGAGGGAACGGTCCTGCCCGACAGCTACGGTTACGAGCGCGGTGAAACGCGCAGGGCGGTGGCGGCCCGGATGCAGCGGGCGATGACCCGGACGCTGGGCCAGCTCTGGGCCAAGCGCAGCACCGATTGCCCTATTGCGACGCCCGACCAGGCGATCATCCTTGCCTCGATCGTCGAAAAGGAAACGGGCAAGGCGTCCGAGCGGCCGATGATCGCGGGGGTTTATTGCAACCGCTTGAAGATCGGCATGAAGCTGGATGCCGATCCGACCGTTATCTACCCCGTGACCAAGGGTAAGCCCCTCGGGCGGCGCATTCTTCGCTCCGAGCTCAACGCCGACAACGGCTACAACACCTATCGCCGCGCGGGCTTGCCCGACGGGCCGATCGCCAATCCTGGCAAGGACAGCATCGCCGCGGTGCTTCATCCGGCCCCGACCAAGGCGCTCTATTTCGTCGCGGACGGCACCGGCGGCCATGTCTTCGCAAGCACGCTTGCCGAACACCAGGCGAACGTCGCCAAATGGTTCGCGCTCCGCCGCCAGCGGGGGCAGATGTGAGGAACCGCGGGATCGGCCGGGGCCGAATGTTTCTTGGTGGCGTACTGCTGACGGCCGCGGCGGTGACCTGGGCGACCAGCCTGATGATGAGCCCGCATCAACCCGCCGCCGCCGCAGGCGTCGAATATGTTCGCGGTGTGATCGTCACCTTCGTGCGCAACAGCGCGATCGGCACGCTAGTGCTCTGCGCCTTGTCGGCCTGGCTGCTGTTTCCCAATCCGCGGCCCAAGAAGCCGCGCCGCGACTATGCGCTGATCGGGCTGATCGGGGTCATGGCCCTGACCAGCCTCTACCAGCTCTATTGGGTCACGACGCTCGGCTAGCGGGTCAGCGCGTCGCTTTCGACATAGCCGACGCGGCGATCTTGTCCGGCATAGCCCCAGGCCCAGCCGAGGCTGTCGTCCAGCATGTCGAACGCGTCGCCGGGCGCGAGGGAGCGGATTTCGGCCGCCTCTGCCGACGGGCCATCGCGAAGCGGACATGCCTTTGCGACCACCCGCTTCACGGGCTCGGCATAATGGGACGCGATGACCTGGTTGGTCAGCGCAACGTCGGCGAGGTCCTTGCGATAGGCGTTGAAGTCCGGGTCGGGCAGCTGCGACGGCCCGGTCAGCGCCGCGCCATCAGCGATGGGCGTAGGCGGGCGCCTGTCCGATGATCGGCCGGTGGGCCGCGGAGCCGTTGTCGATGCCCTCGCGGAGGTTGCGTTTGAACCCTTCAAGAAATTCCGCCCCGTTGTTGGTGCGGACGACGAACACATTGCGCCGGTCGTCCTGGTCTCTCTCGCGGCGCAGATAGCCGAGCGCGCCGAGCGTATTCAAGGCGCGAGTGACGACGGGCTTGGATACGCCAAGAACCCGCGCGAGGCCGCGGACCGTGTGTGGACCGGGAGTCAGGTAAACGAGCATCAACAGAGCCATTTGCCGGTTCGTCAGGTCGGGCTCGCCCGATCGAACATAGGCAATTAGCGCTTTCATCCAGCCGGTAAGCGAAACCTCGCTCATGACTGCCCGTCTCCGATCCCTCAGTCGATTGTCGGGGAGTTAACCGGCAAGGAGGCGAATTGTTGCACTAAACAAACAGTTTAATAGCGGACTTTTCGGGCAGTCTGACTTCAGGCGGCGGTGTATCGTTTCGCCAGCATGGCGAAAACGGCACGTAAACCAAGCGCTTCGCCGCCCTTGGGCCGGCCGGGTTTTGCAGTGTCGCGCCAGGCATAGGTGTCAAGATGCGCCCAAGGCATTTCGTCAGGCACGAAGCGCTTCAGGAAGAGGGCGGCTGTGATGCATCCGGCCATTGGCGAATTGGACGCGTTGGCGAAGTCGGCGATGTCGCTTTTGTAGAGCTCGTCATAGGGTTCCCACAGTGGCATCCGCCACAGGCCATCGCGCGTCTCCCGCGAGGATTGCTCGAGCGCGGCGGCAAGTTCATCGTCATTGGCGAAGGTTGCAGGAAGGTCTGGTCCGAGCGCGACCCGTGCCGCGCCGGTGAGGGTCGCGAAATCGACGATCAGCTCGGGTTCCGCCTCGACCGCCCTGGCCAAGGCGTCGGCGAGGACCAACCGGCCTTCGGCGTCGGTATTGTCGACCTCGACCGTCAGGCCCTTGCGCGATTTGACCACGTCGCCCGGGCGGTAGGCGGCGCCCGACACGATATTCTCGACCGCGGGGATAAGGAGGTGGAGCCGCACCGGCAGCCGCTCCCCCGCGATCAGCCGCGCCAGCGCCAGCGCATGGGCAGCACCGCCCATATCTTTCTTCATCAGCCGCATGCCGCTCGCCGACTTGAGGTCGAGCCCGCCGCTGTCGAAACAGACGCCCTTGCCGACGATGGCAATTCGGGGATCCTCGGGTTTGCCCCATTCGAGCTCGATCAGGCGGGGTGCGCGCGCTTCCGTCGCCGCCCCGCCGACCGCTGCGATCAGCGGATAGCCCTCGGCGAGATCGTCGCCGATGGTGACGCGGACCTGGGTGCCGGTCCGCGTTGCCTCCTCGCGCA
Source organism: Pseudomonadota bacterium (assembly GCA_040389765.1). Taxonomy (GTDB): domain Bacteria; phylum Pseudomonadota; class Alphaproteobacteria; order Sphingomonadales; family Sphingomonadaceae; genus Sphingomicrobium. The sequence goes on from JAZJZO010000005.1 coordinate 63,951, forward strand.
CCGCGGCCTCGATCTCGGCCGGGCCGAGGTCGCTTGCTGGCGTGTTGACGAGGTCGCGGACGAGCGCGGTGGCTTCGGCAAGGCGAACGGTGGGGTCGATTGACGCTGCCGCCGCGCTAACGAGGATCCGCGGCCCGCGCTTGGGCTCGTCCTTCTTCGACTTGTAACGGTCGAACTCGTGCTGGGCGAGGAGCCAGCCGAGCGCTGCGGCGCCGGGATCGCCCTCGGCAAGCCGGTAGCTGCCCTCGGGCAGGCTTTCGGCGAGCTTGGCCAGGCACCAGGGCGAGAGCTCGGCGCTATCCTTGACCGTTGCCACCGCTTCGAAATCCGCGCCGCGTGGGAGCAGCGCCACCGCGTGCGGCGCTTTTCCGTCGAAACGCTGCGCCTTCAGCAGCGCGCGGTCCTCGGCGGGACGCTTCTTGAGCCAGGCCTCGAAACCGGCCTTGTCGACAATGTGGATCGCGTGCGCCTTCTGGCCCCGGTCGGCGACGAGCAACGCTGCAAAATCGGTCATTTGCGGGCCTCTAGAGCGCGGCGCAGCAAATGACTATTGTCCGGCCATGCCATCGACGCGACCCCCCGTGAACATGCGATCGGTCGGGGTCGCGCAAATCATCACCGGCAGCGCCGCTGCCGTTGCTTTGCTCTATTTCATGCGCGTCATCCTGATCCCGTTCGTCATCGCCTATGTGCTGGCGGTGCTGGTGGCGGCGCTGGTGCGCTTCATCCAGAACCGCTGGGCAAAGGCGCCGGCCTGGGCGGTCTCGACTTTTGCCGGGCTGATCGTGATCACCTTCGCTGCCGGCGGCATCTTTGCCATGGGGCAGGGCGCCGCGCGGATCGTCGGCGAAGGCCCTGCCTTGCTCGCTCGCCTCGATCAGATCGTCGTCGATGTCGGCAGGTCTTTCCACATCGCCAAACCGGTCCACCTTGCCAATGTCATTGGCAGCATCAGCGTCCCGCAGCTGGCGGGGCAGGTCTTCCAGGGGCTGCAGGGCCTCGCATCGGGGCTGCTGCTGATGATCGTCTATTTCGGCTTCCTGCTCGCCGGCCGCCAGCGAATCGCCCGCAAGCTGGCCTTTGCCGCCGGATCGTCGAAGCGGGCGACCGTGGTCCGCAACGCGGTCGCGCGAATTTCGACCGACATCGAAACCTACATCTGGGTGCAGACCGTGACCGGGCTGATGATTACGGCCGCCGCGGCGCTGGTGATGCTCGCCGTCGGTCTCGACAACGTCCTCTTCTGGTCGGTGATCTTCTTCCTGCTGAGCTTCATCCCAAACATCGGCGTCACCATCGGTTCGATCGCTCCGGCCCTGTTCGCCCTGGTACAGTTCCCGACCACCTGGCAGGCGCTGACGATCTTCGTCGTCATCCAGATCGCCGCGACCTTCGTCGGCAATCTCGTTTATCCCCGGATGCAGGCGGAAACGCAGAACATCGACCCCCTGGTGACGATGCTCTCGCTTGCCTTCTGGACCGTGCTGTGGGGTCTTCCCGGCTCGTTCCTGGCAGTACCAATGACGCTGATGCTGATGATGGTGTTTGCGCAGTTCAAGGGAACGCGCTGGATCACGGCGATGCTGTCCAATGACGGCAAGCCCGAATTCCCAGACGACAAGCGTTAGTTAGACGAGCGCGGCCTCGAGCGGCGCGGCGTAAAGGTCGTGTTCGTCGCTGTCCTCGACCCGCGCCAGAACGATGTCGCCCTGCTTGAGGCCGCCGGCGTCGCGCAGCTGAACTTCCCCGTCGATCTCGGGCGCGTCGGCCTTCGAGCGGCCGGTGGCGCCGCCAGTCTCCGTGTCGACCGCGTCGATCAGCACCTCGATGTCTCGTCCGACCTTGGCCGCAAGCTTCTCTGCGGAAATGCGCGCCGACAGAACCATCACGGCTTCGTAGCGCTCCTGTTTGACGTCCTCGGGCACTTGCTCGTCCATCGTGGTCGCCGGGGCGCCCTCGACCGCCTCGAAGCGGAACGCCCCGACGCGGTCCAGCCGCGCTTCCTCGAGCCACGCGAGAAGGTAGGCGAAATCCTCCTCCGTCTCGCCGGGAAAGCCGACGACGAAGCTCGAGCGGATGGCAAGGTCCGGCACCTGCTCCCGCCAGCTGCGGATGCGTTGCAGGACCTTGGCGTCGTTCGCCGGCCGGCGCATCGCGCGCAGCACCTTCGGGCTCGCATGCTGGAAGGGGATGTCGAGATAGGGGAGGACCAGCCCCTCGGCCATCAGCGGCACGACGTTGTCGACGTGCGGATAGGGATAGACGTAATGGAGGCGCACCCATGCCCCAAGCTTGCCGAGCTCGCGCGACAGGTCGGTCATGTGCGCCCGAACCTCGCCCCCGCTCTTCAACGGGTAGGCCCGGTGCCGAAGGTCGACGCCGTAGGCCGACGTGTCCTGGCTGATCACCAGCAGCTCGCGTGTTCCGGCCGCGACCAGCTTCTCGGCCTCGCGCAGGATCGCGTCCGGCCGGCGGCTGGCAAGGTCGCCGCGAATGCTCGGGATGATGCAGAAGGCGCAGCGGTGGTTGCAACCCTCGGAAATCTTCAAATAGCTGTAATGGCGCGGGGTCAGCTTCAGCGCCGCCTCTGGAACCAGGTCGATGAATGCGTTGGGGATGGGCGGCGCCGCCTCGTGGACCGCATTGACCACTTCCTCATATTGCTGCGGTCCGGTGACCGCGAGCACCTCGGGGAAGCGGGCGCGGATGACGTCGGCTTCCTTGCCCAGGCAGCCGGTAACGACGACGCGGCCGTTCTCGGCAATGGCTTCGCCGATAGCCTCCAGGCTCTCTTCCTTCGCGGAATCGAGGAAGCCGCAGGTGTTGACCAGCACCACGTCCGCGCCGGCATAGTCGGGCGACATGTCGTAACCGTCGGCGCGCAGCTTGGTCATGATCCGCTCGCTGTCGACCAGGGCCTTGGGACAGCCGAGCGAGACCAGCCCGACGCGCGGGGGCTTAGGGAGAGTTGTGACGTTCATCGGAAGGGCCGCGCCAATATAGGAGTTTCGCGCCGAAAACTAGGTGCTTAGCGCTTCACTTCAATGGCAATGATGTGGAGGTCGGTGTCACCGATATTCTCGATCGAATGAGGCGGTAGCGGTGGCAGCCAGAGACCAGCGCCGTCCCCACCTATTTTACGGTCACGGCTGTCGACCATCACCGCACCGTCCGGATCTCGGCGAATGAAGTCGCTCCAGCTGATGACGTAAAGCGCTGCGGGCCATTCGTGAGCGTGGACGGGGGTCTGCTCGCCCGGCTTCACGTTGGTGTCGAGAATCCGGACGTCATCGTTCTCGAACAGAAGGTTGTGATGATCGGCCGCTGCGGTCATCGCGTCGAGGGCGTGGATCGCCATTCGTCAAGCATCTCTCAGCCCGCAGTCCACCGCAAGCTTGTTCAGTGAGGGGCTCGGCGGCTAAGGCGCGCGGCGAACAATCGAGGAATCCCGAATGCGCATTGCCATGATCGGCACCGGTTATGTCGGCCTCGTGTCGGGCGCCTGCTTCGCCGATTTCGGGCATAGCGTCAGATGCGTCGACAAGGACGAAGCCAAGATCGACGGCCTCAACGCCGGGCGAATGCCGATCTGGGAGCCGGGGCTCGAGAGCCTCGTCAAGGACAATGTCGGCCGCGGCCGCCTGGCCTTCACCAAGGATCTCGCGGCGGGCGTTGCCAATGCCGAAGCGGTATTCATCGCAGTCGGCACCCCGGCGCGGCGTGGCGACGGCCATGCCGATTTGACCTTCGTGTTCCAGGCGGTGCGCGAGCTTGCCAAGGTGATGGCGCCGGGGACGGTGGTCGTGACCAAGTCGACGGTTCCGGTTGGCACCGGCGACGAGATCGAGCGGATCCTGCGCGACGAAGGCGTGACCGAGGTCTCCGTTGCCTCCAACCCCGAATTCCTGCGCGAAGGCGCCGCGATCGCCGATTTCAAGCACCCCGACCGCATCATCGTCGGCGCCGAGGACGATCACGCTCAGGAGGTGCTGAAGGAAATCTACCGGCCGCTCTTCCTCAATCGCGCCCCGATCCTGTTCACCGGGCGGCGCACGGCCGAGCTTACAAAGTATGCGGCGAACGCGTTCCTTGCAGTGAAGATCAGCTTCATCAACGAGATTGCGAACCTGTGCGAAGCCGTCGATGCCGACGTCCAGGATGTCGCCCGCGGCATCGGCCTCGACAACCGGATCGGCGCCAAGTTCCTGCATGCCGGGCCCGGCTATGGCGGCAGCTGCTTCCCCAAGGACACGCTGGCCTTGCTTCAGACTGCCGACGCGGCCGGGGTCGACCAGCGGATCGTCCGCACCACGGTCGACGTCAACGACGACCGCAAGGAAGCGATGGCGGATCGCGTCGCGCGCGCCGTCGGCGGCGACCTCAACGGCAAAAGGATCGGCGTGCTCGGCCTGGCCTTCAAGCCCAACACCGACGACATGCGCGAAGCTCCCTCCATCTCCCTGATCAAGGGCCTGACCGCGCGCGGCGCGAGCGTCAGCGCCTACGACCCTGTCGCCCGCGAGCAGGCCGAGCAGGTGCTGGACGGCATCGACTTCGCGGGCAATGCTTATGCCGCCGCCGATGGCGCCGACGCCCTGGTGATCGTTACCGAGTGGGATGAGTTCCGCGCGCTCGACCTCGACAAGGTCGCGGCCTCGATGCGCGGCAAGATTCTGGTCGACCTGCGGAACGTCTACGACCCCGAGGAAGCGCAGGAAGCCGGTCTCACTTATCTCGGCATCGGCCGCGGGCGTCTCGAAAAGGGATAGTTTACAAGCTCGTCCTGTCGCACAGTGCAAAGCGCAACTAGGGGAGCCGGATGCGTCACGTCGCCCTGCCAGTCCAAACGCGCCAGTCGATCCTGACGCGCAAGCGTTTCCAGTTCGCTGGCGCGCTGGTCGTTGGCGCGCTCCTGCCCTGGCTTGCCCGCGGTCCGCTGCTGCCCGGCAAGATGTTCGAGGCGGCCAGCCTCAACGGCCTTGCCGGCAACGTGATGGCGGTAGTCATCGCCTTCTGGCTGCGACTCTCGATCGAAACCTATCCGGGCATTCGGCGAAGCTCGATCATCCTGCCTTCGGCGCTGACCGGCCACGGCAGCATGATCGCCTGGTTTCTACTCACCCGCTTTCCCTACGATCGTATCGGCCTTGCCGCCGGGTTCGTCCTCCACATCATTTGGCTTTACGGCTGCTACATGTATGCCGAGCGCAACCTGCGCCGGCGCATCGCCGTCGTTCCGTTCGGCAACACCGAGGTGCTGAACGATATCGAAGGCGTCGACTGGCTGGCGATCAAGCGCCCGCAGCTGGCCGACACTCGCGGTTGCCACGCCATCGTCGCCGACTTTGGCGCCGATCTGCCCGACGAGTGGGAGGCATTCCTCGCCGACGCCGCGCTCGACGGGCGCATGGTCTACCAGGTCAAGCAGCTTGCCGAATCGCTGACCGGCCGGGTCGAGCTCGAGCAATTGTCGGAAAACAGCTTCGGATCGTTGCTTCCGGCGCGCGGTTATTTCTATCTGAAGTCGCTGACCGACTTCGCCTTGGCGGTCGCGGTGCTGCCGCTGGCCTTGCCGTTCATGCTGATCATCGCCGGACTGGTCAGGATCGACAGCCCGGGCCCGGCGCTGTTCCGGCAGAAGCGGGTCGGCCACGCGGGCCGGCGCATCACCGTCTACAAGTTCCGAACCATGCGCCTCGTCGACATCGACGACGAGCGGCATTCGGCAATCACCAGGGAGGACGACGATCGCATCACGCGCGTCGGCCGGGTCCTGCGCACGCTGCGCATCGACGAGCTGCCGCAGATCATCAACATCCTGAAGTGGGAAATGAGCTGGATCGGCCCGCGCCCCGAAGCCGAGGTGCTGTCGGTCTGGTACACCAGCGAAATCCCGTTCTACCGCTATCGCCACGTGGTGAAGCCGGGGATTTCGGGCTGGGCGCAGGTCAACCAGGGCCATGTCGCGGAGGTCGATGAGGTGCACCGGAAGCTCCAGTACGACTTCTATTACATCAAATATTTCTCGCCCTGGTTCGACCTGTTGATCCTGTTCCGAACCATCAAGGTGATGCTGACCGGCTTCGGTTCGCGCTGACCGCCATCGAATTGCCGGTAAGCGGGTGGGACGGGTCAGCCTTCGTCGAACAGCCAGCGCGCCAGCAGCGCGGCCGAGCCCGCGCCGAGCAGCTGGGCCAGGATGAACATCGGCACGTCGGCCGGAGCAATGCCGGCGAAGCTGTCGCTGAGGCTTCGGGCGATGGTGATGGCGGGGTTGGCGAAGCTGGTCGAGCTGGTGAACCAATAGGCCGCGGCGATGTAGAGCGCGACCGCCGGCGGGACCCAGTCGCGGCGGTAACGGACCGTGCCGAGGATGGTCAGGATGAGGCCGAAGGTGGCGACATATTCCCCGGCGAGCTGGCCGAGCCCGTTGCGCATCTTCACCGAGACCTGGACGAGCGGCAGGTCGAACATCAGATGCGCGGCCCAGGCGCCGAGGATCCCGAAGACGATCTGCGCGGCTATATAGGCCGCCGCGTCGCTCCATTTGAGCTCGCGCCGCGCCGCGGCGACGAGACTCACCGCCGGGTTCATGTGAGCGCCCGAAATCGGGCCGAGCATGGTGATCAGAACGAACAGGATCGCGGCTGTGGCTAGCGTGTTGGCGAGCAGCGCCACGGCGACGTTCCCGCCGGCGAGCCGCTCGGCCATGATCCCAGAGCCGATGACGCAGGCGAAGAGGAAGAAGGCGCCAAGGCCCTCGGCGGCGAGGCGGCGAGAAAGCCGGAGGGCGGGCGCGGTCATTTCACCTGCCTACCAAAGCGCTCGGCGGTCTGGCAAAGGGCGCACATGCCAGTCGCCACCGTCGCCATGCTTACCGCCGGCGGGCTCGCGCCCTGCCTTTCCTCCGCCGTCGGCGGGCTGATCGAGCGTTACACGGCCGTCGCGCCGGACGTTCGCATCATCGCCTATCGGAACGGCTATGCCGGCCTGCTGAGGGGCGACAGCGTCGAGGTAACGCCGGAAGTGCGGGCCAACGCCCACAAGCTCCACGCGTTCGGCGGAAGCCCGATCGGGAACAGCCGGGTCAAGCTGACCAACGTCAAGGATTGCGTGAAGCGCGGGCTGGTGAAGGAAGGCCAGGACCCGCTCCACGTCGCCGCCGAGCAGTTGAGCCGCGACGGCGTCGACGTCCTCCACACCATCGGCGGCGATGACACCAACGGCACCGCCGCCGACCTCGCCGCCTTCCTCAAGGGCAACGGCTACGAGCTGACCGTCGTCGGCCTCCCCAAGACCATCGACAATGACGTGGTGCCGATTCGCCAGTCGCTCGGCGCCTGGACCGCGGCGGAGCAGGGCGCGCTGTATGCCCGCAACATCATCGCCGAACATTCGTCCAACCCGCGGATGCTGGTCGTCCACGAGGTCATGGGCCGCAATTGCGGCTGGCTGACCGCTGCAACCGCGCTCGCCCACCATCAATGGGTCTGCCAGGCGCAGTTCGCCGAATGGCTCGAAAGCTCGGCGGCCCGCTGGGACGTCCACGGCGTGTTCGTCCCCGAGCGGCCGTTCGACATCGGCGAAGAAGCCGAGCGCCTCCGGGCGATCATGGACCGCGAGGACAATGTGAACCTGTTCATCTCCGAGGGCGCCGGCGTGGCCGAGATCGTGGCGGCGATGGAGGCCGCGGGCGAGGAAGTGCCGCGCGATCCCTTCGGGCATGTCCAGCTCGACAAGATCAATCCGGGCCAGTGGTTCGCCAAGCAGTTCGCAGCGGCGCTCGGCGCCGACAAGGTGCTGGTCCAGAAGAGCGGCTATTTCTCCCGCTCCGCCCCCGCCAACGACGCCGACCTCAAGCTTATCAGGCGATGCACCGACTTCGCGGTCGATGCCGCGCTTCGCGGCGAAAGCGGGGTGGTCGGCGAGGACGAGGAGCGCGGCGGGGAACTGCGCGCCATCGAGTTCGAGCGCATCGCCGGCGGCAAGCGGTTCGACGTGTCCGTGCCCTGGTTCACCGAGCTGCTGGCCGAGATCGGCCAGGCTTAGGAAATATCTCCCTAACTCAGGTCAGTAACCGGAAACCCGGGTCCTGAAACGCGGTTTTCACTGAGCCAACGCCAACAGCGGGAAGCCAGTAAAATGCGTGCCGCCCCTATCGCGGAAGATGACCTGTGAACCATGAACCGGACGGCCCGGTGGTCGTGTTCCGCGATAGCGGTGCGGATGAGCCGCCCTGCCCACCGCCGGCCATCGACCAGCAATGGATCGACCATTGGCGCAATCGCGAGCGGGTTGAACGCGGCGCCGCCAAACGGGCGTCGAGCGAGCGGGCCCGGCGGGTTCATCAGGAGTTGGCGCAAGCCTATCTTCGGATCGTCGAACGTGCCGAGCAGTCGATGCGGCGAAACGATGGCTTTGACGGCTCCGGAGCGGAGCCCGGGCGTTGAAGCTGCGTTCACTTTTGAAGGAGAGTTTCATGTTGCCGCGTGAATTGATCGATACCGGAACCGACAAGCGCTACGTCCGCCGCGACGAGCAGGGCCAGTTCAGCGAATCCGACGACGTCGGCCGTTCCAGCGCGCAGGACCAGAAGCGCGATTCCAACACCAAGCCCAAGCGCGGCGAAGGCGACAAGGGCGACCGGTAAGCCATGCTGAACCGCAGGATCGGTATTATCTTCATGATCCTCGTGATCCTCGGCGTCTTCGCATTTTCGGCCTGGGCCAATTTCAACGACCCCGACCAGAGGGTGGAATTCACCAAGCGCTGAGAGGCGTTCACGGCTGCAGGTGAAAAAAAGCGCCCCTCCTCGCAAAGAGAAGGGGCGCTGTCCGTTCGTTCGACTAGGCGAAGATGTAGCCCTGGTCGACGTAGTCCATGTAGTTGCTGCTGAGCTGGTAGCCGAGGTCGGCGAACGACGCCGCGCTCATCGCGGTGAAGTAGTTCGAGCCGTCATTGATGTAGCCGGTCATCAGCTCGTTATTGAACGTCGTTTCGTCCCAGTGCGACCCGGCCGTGCCCGAACCGCCGTCCTGTTCGACCGCGATGTTGCCGGTGCCATTGAGGATATTCTGGTACGCGTCGACCGCATTGGCGCCGGTGAACTCGCCGTTGGTGACCAGCCCTAGCCGGCTCCAGATCGAGCCGAAGCCGAGGCTGTGCGACATTTCGTGCAGAACGACGTCGCCGAAGACGGTGGCGCCCATGTTGGCGACATCGGCGATGTCGAACTTCATCTGGGCCGTGGCGGGCAGGTAGCTCCCGGTGCGGAGCGAAGTCGGGCCCGCCTGGCCAAGGATGCCGTTCACGCCGTCGATCTGGCCCAGCTCGGCGGTGATCGTGATGTCGTCGATGGTCGTCACGCTGCCCTTGCTGCGGACGCTGACGTTGGGCAGGTCGCCGGCGATCATGTTCGTCAGCAGGTCGGCGGCAGCGACGAAGATGTCGTGGTTTTCCTGGCTCCAGGTGCCGTTGAAGGTGATCGTGATGTTGAAGCCCGAACCGTCGGCCGAGCCGCTGGTATAGGGTGCGAAGGTGGTGCCGCCACCGCCACCGCCACCGCCACCGCCACCGCCGCCGCCGTGGCCGCCGCCCTTGGCCGCCGCGGCGACCTCATCGCTATAGAGGATGCGCGTGAGGTCGACACCGAACACGCGCGAATTGCCTTCCGGCACATTGACGTTGAGGTCGAGTTGGTGGCCGCCCTGGCCCGAAGGCGAAGTGTGCCGCATGAATGAAGCTCCCCTTGTTTACCGCGCCGGGCATCAACTGCTCCCGGCGATCGATGGGCGAGCTTAACCCATCGAACAGAGGTTGCAAGCGCCTGTTTTTACGCTTGAATTTCCCCTTCCCGAACAAGGGTTAACCGTGATTTGCGAGATGGGCGGTCCTTTTCTGTGGCGGGTTCCAAACCGTTGCGGACTTCAATCCTTGAGCGGGGTGGCGCCGACCGAGACCACGTAGCGGCCGATGAGCTTGTTGCCTTCCTCCAGCCTGACTTCCGCGCCGAAGAACGGATTGCCGTGCGACACCTGGTCCTTGGCAATGTCGACCGCGGCCTTGATGGCTTTCTGCCAGGCATCCACGGGATCGGAGGCTTCGTGGTCCCCCGATTGCGAGAAATGCTCGTTGATGATGCTGAGACGATAGGTTGGCATGCGCCAAAAGCGTGGTGCGCCGGCTCCGGTTCCCGATGGCTAATGTGGGTTAGGGAAGATCCGGTGACTCAGTGCCGCTGTCGTCCTGCTGCTCGGCCTCTTCGTCATTGTCCATTTCCACCCACTCGGCGCCGAGCTGGGCATAGTAATAGTCGCGCAGCTCTTCATCTTCGGCGCGCTCGGCGGCGCGGAGGCGGGCGCGTTCGGCCTCGAGAACCGTAACCTCGCCGGGCGTGCATTCGCGGATGTAGCGTTCGTCGGGATCCTCATCGTCGTCATAGTCGCGGCTCTCATAGCCTTTGAAGCCGGGCGGGGGCGGGAAGTCGGTCAGCCAATTGCCGTCGATGCCGTCGACCCAGCAGCGTTCGGACAGATCGTAGAACCGGGCGGCTTCGCGCTCGGCGGCCTTTTCCTCGTCAAGGTCACGCTGACTGAGTGAACCGGGGGGTCCTTCAACTTCCTCAACTTCGTAGGATTTGGCGAGGGCCAGCGCCTGCGCCACGCCGGCGTCGTCGCCGGTGCGCAGGGCCTCGATCGCGAAGGTCCAGTCGACGGGTTGCAGCGCGGGCGCGGGGGCGCTCGCGGCGTGGACCCCGCGGCTGCTGGTCGAGAGGCCGGTTTCGGCCAGGCGGTCGAGGCGGCGGAGGATGGCGAGGCCGAGGCGGTTGTCGAGCGTGTGGCGTTCGCCGACGATTTTGCCGTCGCGCCAGATCTGTTCGACATTGCCTTCCATCGATCGGGCCAGCAGCGTGTCGGCCAGCCGTTCGCGGGCGATAGTCAGCGCCGCGTCCCAGGCGGCGGCGAACAGGGGGTTGCGGCGGCGGGCGGCATAGGCGCCCGCGACGCTCATGTTCGCTTCGTCGCAGGCTTCGGCGACGACGGCGGTCTCGGCCAGCGTTTCGCAGAAGATGGCGATCTTCTCGCCGGTCCAGCCGTCCCAGCGTTCGATGCGCTTGGCGGGAAGGGTGGCGATGTCGTGCGGTTCAGGCGATTCGTTTTCCATGAACCTATATGGATCATAAAACGGGTGCTGTAGGAAAGTGTTATGTGGGCGGCGGCCATGAGATGGAGCGGCCGATTGACGGTCGCCCGAAACTCCTTAAGGTCTTCAGATCATGGGGCTTGGTGGGTCGGGCGGGGATCAGACCCGCAATCTCTTCGCGGAACAATTCACGCCGGCGGGAACCCATTTCATCTATCGCAAGTCGCAGAAGGGCCAGGCCTACTCGGTCACTGCCGAAGAGCGCGACTGCTTCATCGCCGAGTTCGATCGAAGCCTGACCCGATCCGCCTGGATCATAGGCGGCGGGACCATGCTTGTGATCGGCCTAATGATCGCGGCGTCCCTGCAGTGGGGCGGGGACCTGTCGCGCGGCGCGATGTTCGCGGCGATGTTCGCGGTCATCATTCCCTACATGGTCTATTTCCGATGGATCTGGGCCGCACCGGCGCGGCAGCTCGCCGGCCGCACCCCAGTCGCCGGCGAGCTTACTGCAGAGCAGGTCGGCCAGCTCAAATTCTCCCGCTTGCAATATTCTCAGCTTGCAATGGTCGCATTCGCCGGCCTGGTCATGGCCGGATCCGCATTCCTGCGGGGCGGCCCGCCGAAGGGCTGGGACTTGATATGGCCGGCGGGGGGCATCGGATTGTTCCTGCTCGGGGCCGTGCAGGCCTTCCGGAAATGGCGCTTCGAACAGGACAATCCCGGCACTTATCAAGCGGCCCCAGCATTCGCTCCGGAACCAGCGCTCATGCCGAAGCTGCCTGCCGAGCCGGGGGAAGACCAGCCGCCCAACCGCCTGCTTCGGTATTTTATCATCGGCGCGATCGGCCTGAGCGCCGCCTTCCTGTTCCTCACTCCCGCCGGAAAGCATTTCGTCCAGGAGCCCAACTTCCCGGTCGTGATCTTCATCGGCATCGGCTCGTGGGCTTTGTTCACCGTCGTCCGCAGCTTCAGCACCGGCAAGATCGAGCCGTTCGTTCGCGGGTTTAGCTCTACCTACGAGCGGGAGGCGCAGCCCAAGCGCTTCTGGGCGTCCTTCGCCTGGAACCTGCTGCTCGGCGGCTTCATGCTGGTCCTCGGGTTCAGCATGGTCTGGACCGCCGGGGCCGAGGAGGCCGAGACCCAATGCCAGAACCGGGGCGCCAAGTTCACCCCGGAGCAAGCCTATGACGCCTGCACCCGGCTGATCGACGGGAAGGTCAAGGCGAGATCCCTCAGCAGGGCGGACCTGTTCGACTTTCGGGCCTATGAAAGCCGGAAGCTGGGCGACCGGGAACAAGGAATATCGGATCTTTCTCGAGCCATCGCCGCCGATCCGAAGGACGATTACGCCTATTTGGCGCGCGGCGAGATGTACATCGACAAGGCCCAGTTCGATCTCGCCATCGCCGACCTGACCCGAGCGCATGAGCTCGACCCCAAGTCCCTCGATCCGATCGCCGACCGCGGCCTCGCTTATGCCTGGAAGGGTGACCGGGCGAAGGCGGAGCAGGATTTCGCGGCCGTCCGGGCCAGGGACCCCAAGAACCTGGTCGCTCTTGGCGGGCAGGGCGTGATCGAGATGAACGCGGGTAATCTCGAGGGAGCGGTCGAGAATTTCACCGCGATCCTGCGCCTGGAGCCCAACGACCCTTGGAGCCTCCGGATGCGCGCCGATGCCTATCAGCAAATGGGCGACTTTCAGAAAGCAGGCGCCGATCGGGCAATGCTGGGCAAATTGAGCCGGAGCCGGGCACAATAGGGGACCGTTGCTCGGCGGATAAGAAATGGATCCTCGCTTCGCAGGAAAGACGAAGTGAGTGATCAGGCGTCCAGCGTTTCCTCGTCGATGGCGGCCGCGCTCGCCTGAATGAAGTCAAATCTCGCGCTCGGATCACGCCCCATCAATCGCTCGACCAGATCCTTGACCGGCTGCCGGTCCTCGTAGCCGCCCGGCAAGGTCACCTTCAGCATCGAGCGCGTCTTCGGGTCCATCGTCGTTTCCTTGAGCTGGTTGGGGTTCATTTCCCCAAGGCCCTTGAAGCGGCTGACATCGACATTGCGGCCCTTGAACTCGGAGGCTTCGAGCTCGGCGCGGTGGGCGTCGTCGCGGGCGTAGAGCGTCTTGGCGCCGGCGGTCAGGCGGTAGAGCGGCGGCTGGGCGAGGAAGAGGTGACCGCGCCGCACCAGCTCGGGCATTTCCTGGAAGAAGAAGGTCATCAGCAAGGTCGCGATGTGGGCGCCGTCGACGTCGGCGTCGGTCATGATGACGATCCGTTCGTAGCGCAGCGCGTTCTCGTCGAACTTGTCGCGGGTGCCGCAGCCCAATGCGAGGGTGAGGTCGGCGATTTCGCTGTTGGCGCGGATCTTGTCGGCGGTGGCCGAAGCGACGTTGAGGATCTTGCCGCGGATGGGGAGGATCGCCTGGGTCTTGCGGTCGCGCGCCTGCTTGGCCGAGCCGCCCGCGCTGTCGCCCTCGACGATGAAGAGCTCGGTGCCTTCGGGGTCGTCGGATGAGCAGTCGGTGAGCTTGCCGGGGAGGCGGAGCTTGCGGGCGGAAGTGGCGGTCTTGCGCTGAACCTCGCGCTCGGCGCGGCGGCGGAGGCGCTCCTCCATCCGCTCGAGGATCGAGCCGAGCAAAGCGCGGCCGCGGTCCATATTGTCGGCGAGATAATGGTCGAAATGGTCGCGCACGGCGCCTTCGACGAAGCGGGCCGCCTCAAGGCTGGTCAGGCGGTCCTTGGTCTGGCTCTGGAAATGCGGGTTGCGGATGAAGACGCTGAGCATCAGCTCGACGCCGTTCATGACGTCGTCGGCGGTGATGTCCTTCGATTTCTTGTTGCCGACCAGGTCGCCGAAGGCGCGGATGCCCTTGGTCAGAGCGGCGCGAAGCCCGGCCTCGTGCGTGCCGCCGTCGGGGGTCGGGATGGTGTTGCAATAATAGCTTTCCGAACCGTCCGAATAGAGCGGCCAGGCGACCGCCCATTCGGCGCTGCCCTGCGGCGTGCCGTCGGGGTCGGCGGCGAAGTCCTGCTTGCCGACGAACGGCGCGTTGGTGACCGCGGGGCGGTCGCCAAGCTGCTCGGCGAGATGGTCGGCAAGGCCGTTCGCGAACTGGAAGGTGGCGGTTTCGGGCACCTTGTCGGAGGCAAGCGCGGGATCGCAGCGCCAGCGGATCTCGACCCCGGCGAAGAGGTAGGCCTTGGAGCGGGCGAGCTGGTAAAGGCGCTCGGGGCTGAAGGCTGCGCCGGCGCCGAAAATCTCCGGGTCCGGGGTGAAGGTAACGGTGGTGCCGCGCTTGTTGGGGGCGGCGCCGACGGTTTCGAGCTTTGAGGTGGCGAGGCCGCGGGCGAAGCTCTGGCGGTAGAGCGTCTTGTCGCGGGCGACCTCGATCACCGTCTCGGTCGACAGAGCATTGACGACGCTGACGCCGACGCCGTGGAGGCCGCCCGATGTCGAATAGGCCTTGCCCTCGAACTTCCCGCCCGAGTGGAGCGTGGTCATGATCACTTCGAGCGCCGACTTGCCGGGATATTTGGGGTGCGGGTCGACCGGGATGCCGCGGCCGTTGTCGAACACGGTCAGGCGGTTGCCCTGCTCCAGCGTGACCTCGATCCGGGTGGCGAAGCCGGCGACGGCCTCGTCCATCGCATTGTCGATGACTTCGGCGGCGAGGTGGTGAAGCGCGCGCTCGTCCGTTCCGCCGATGTACATGCCGGGGCGGCGGCGGACCGGCTCAAGCCCCTCGAGGACCTCGATCGCGGATGCGTCGTAGCTGTCGGCGGTGGCGGCGGCGTTGGTCGAGAACAGGTCGGACATTGGCCCGCAAAGCTATAGGGCGCTGAACGGAAGCGTGCCAAGCAAGGCGACCTTGGCTATCCACAGCTTCGATGTTATAACGGTCGTATGAACAAGACCTCCAAACTTGTCTCCGTCGGCAATTCGACTGGCATCATCATTCCCCGTGATGTGCTTGCTGCGAGCGGGTTCGCGCCGGGCGAGGAAGTCACGATCAAGGCCAGCGCGGGGCGGCTGGAAATCGAGGCCAAAACCGATGATTTCGATCGGCAGATGGAAATCGCGCGCGACGTGATGAAGCGTCGCTTCAGGGCTTTGCGCGAACTTGCCAAATAATGAGCTGGCAATGGATCGACCGGGCGTTCGCGCTTGCGGTCCACGACCAACAGGTGGCCATTCACGGCGGCGGCCCGGGGCTGCGCGATGCGGGGCTGTTCAATAGCGCGCTGACGCGGCCGCAGAACCTCGCGGCATACAGTGATCCTGACCTGGCCGCACTGGCAGCCAGCTACGCCTTCGGCCTGGCCCGCAACCACCCTTTCGTCGACGGGAATAAACGAACCGCGTTGGTCGTTTGCGAAACCTTCATTGTCGACAACGGGCATGCGCTTGATGCGTCGGAGGCTGAGCTCGTGGTGGTTTTTCAGGCGCTCGCCGCGGGCGAGATCGGCGAGGACGAGCTTGCCGGCTGGCTGCGCGAGCGGATCGCGCCTTAACGGGCCGCCATCACTGCTTCGATCTCGGCCACCGTTCGCGGGATGGAAGCGCTCAGGTTCTGCGCGCCCGCCGCGGTGATCAGATAATCGTCCTCGATCCGGACTCCGATCTGGCGCTCGGGGAGGTAGATGCCCGGCTCGAGCGAAACGACCGCATTGGCGGGAAGCGGCTTGGCGTAATCGCCGATGTCGTGGACATCGATGCCGACGAAATGGCCGAGCCCATGCCAGAAATCGTCGCGGTGCCCGGCCCGGTCGATGACCTGGGTGGCGGCAACCTGCCCCTCGTCATAGACGACCCCTGCGCGAAGCCTGGCGGCGGCAGCGTTCTGCGCCGCGAGCACGGTCTCGTAGATGCCCCGCTGTTCGGCCGTGAAGCGGCCGTCGACCGGGAAGGTGCGGGTGATGTCGCAGGCGTAATACTGATACTCGCACGCTGCATCGACCAGGATGAGGTCGCCGGCGCGGATGACGTTTTCGCCGTTCTGGTAGTGAAGCACGGTCGAGTTGCGCGCGACGCCGACGATCGACGGGTAAGCGAGGCGATCGGTGCCGCCGCGCCGGAACGCATCCTCGATGACGAGGCGCAGCTGACGCTCGGTCATGCCCGGGCGGGCGGCCTTCATTGCCGCGACATGGCCCAAGCCCGTGATGGCGATCGCCTTGCGGATCAGTTCGAGCTCGCGCGGCTCCTTGGTCTCGCGCATGGCGCGGATGAGGTTGGCGTTGTTGACCGTGCTGGTGCCGGGGACGCGGGCGGCGACGCGCGAATAGAGGTCGAGCTCACGCGGGATTGCCGCGTCGGGACTGACCAGCGGGCCGAGGTAGCGCATGGTGCCGACCCGCGCGGCGACCTCGCTCAGCGCCGGCGCCAAGCCGCCGATGCGCGACACGCGGTCGAAGCCGGTGCGGCGGCGCACTTCATTGCCGATCGGCAACGCCTCGCCCTGGAAGCGTTCGGTGTCGGGGTTGCGGTTGGGCAGGTAGAGCACCTCGCGATAGCGCTCGGTCGGCATCAGCATGAGGGCGGCGCCGGCGACATCGCGGATCCCGGTCAGATAGAAGAAGTCGCTGTTCCCGGTGTCGACCTCGGCGACGGTGGAATCGAGATTGATCTCGCGCGGTCCGTAAACGACCGCCACCCCGTCCTTCATCTGGGCCATCAAACGGGCCCGCCGGTCGCGGTAAACGTCGGGACCGAAGGGCGTGATCCGGCCGGGATAGCCGTAGAGGCGGTCGTCGGCGGCGGCCTGGGCCAGCGATCGGGTTGAAGCGAGAGCCGAAGCGGCGGCTCCCGCGGCCCCCGAGATGATAAATCCGCGCCTGTCGAACATCCCCGTCTCTCCCCGAATTTTTCAGTGCCGGACCCTACTTGAAATCACACGAGCGAAAACCATTTTTCGACCGCCGGGTGCTCGATCGAGGTCCGGCGACGGGGCGATCCGCTCCATGCAGCGCAAATCGCTCCGCCAGTCGCTCAAAATGGAGGACATGATTATGCGTAGTGCATTCGACTTCGCGCCATTCCGGCGCTCAAGCGTGGGCTTTGACCGGCTGTTCGACATGCTGGAGAACAGCAATCTCGGCCAGGCCCAGGAAAACTACCCGCCCTTCGACCTGATCCGGAAGGGCGAGAACGATTATTGCATCGAGCTGGCGGTGGCCGGCTTCAAGCCCGAGGAGATCGACATTACCGCGCAGCAGAACGTGCTGCTGGTCTCGGGCCGCAAGAACGAAGAGAACGAGGAGAAGGGCGACGATTACGTCTACCGCGGGATCGCGACGCGCTCGTTCGAGCGCCGGTTCGCGCTTGCCGACCATATCCAGGTCAAGGGCGCGGACATGAAGGACGGCCTGCTTTCGATCGAGCTGGTGCGCGAAATCCCCGAGGCGATGAAGCCGAAGAAGATCAACATCGGCGGATCGCAGAAGCCTCAGCATGATCGCATCGGCAGCGACCGCCCTGCGTCGAAGCAGACGGTCGAGGCCGAGGCCGAGCACGCCTGACGCAAGGGGCCCCGGGAGGCGAGCGCTTCCCGGGGCCATTTTTCGAGCCGGGAGCCTGGCTATCCGGAGCCTTGCGGCACTGCCCGCAGGCTTGCGAGTTGATGCAAATCTGGCAAAGGACCTCCCGATGCGGCTGACCAAATTGTGGCTCTCGATCGCGATCGCGGTTCTGGTGACGTTGCCGGCGGTTTACCTGCGCCTGGCCGGCGTCGAGATCGATCCGCTGTGGACAGCCGCTATCTTCGGCATGGCGATCCTTTCCGCTGGTTTCATGCTGTCGTGGGGCGCGGAATCAGCGGAAGGGCAGATTTCGTCGGGCCTGATCCTGGCTATCGTCGCGCTGGTGACGGTGCTGCCCGAATATGCGGTCGACATCTATTATGCGTTTCGCGCCGGGCAGCAGCCAGACTCCAACTACGTCCATTACGCCGCCGCCAACATGACGGGCGCCAATCGCCTGCTGGTCGGCATCGGCTGGCCGCTGCTGGTGCTGATCCACTGGTGGCGGACGCGCGAGCGGGCGATTTCTCTCACGCCGGTCAACGGCGTGGAGATCGCCTTCCTGCTCCTGCCGACACTCTATGCCTTCGTGATCCTCCTGCGCAATCAAATCGGCCTCTTCGACGCGGCGGTCCTGATCGCGATCTTCGGCCTGTACGTCTGGCGGGTCAGCCGCCTACCCCAGACGGAAAGCGAGGAGGACGAGGAAGAAGAAAGCGAGCCGGGCCTCGCCGCGGCGATCGAGCAACTGCCCACCGGCCAGCAATGGGCGCTGATGGGCGCGCTGACCTTTGTCGCAGCAGCGGTGATCTTCCTGTCGGCCGGGCCATTCGCCGACGGCATCGTCGAATCAGGGCGAGCGCTTGGAATCAACGAATTTCTGCTGATCCAGTGGCTCGCCCCGCTCGCCAGCGAAGCGCCGGCGGTGACGGTGGCGATTCTGTTCGTGCTCTCGCTGCGGGCGCCGGCCGGCCTGACGACCATGATTTCCGACAAGATCAACCAGTGGACGCTTCTGGTGGGGATGCTTCCGCTGGCGATGAGCGTCGGCGCAGGGTCGCTGACCGCCTTGCCGCTCGACGCACGACAGCACGAGGAATTCTTCCTGACCGCGGCGCAGTCGCTATTCGGCATCGTCCTGCTGCTGCGGTTGCGCCTGAGCCTTGGCGGAGCGGCCGCGCTGGGGTTGCTGTTCCTGATCCAGGTCTCGCTCGCCTTCACGTTCCGCGACGACGAGGCGCGCACCATCCAGACGCTGACCTGGCTCAGCTGGGCCTATATCGGCCTTGCGCTCGCCATCGCGGCGGCGAATCTGCAGCGGCTGGCGCTGATCAAAACAGGCCTGTTCGGAGAGCGGCGATCACGCTAGCCGGTTTGAAAGAGCATCTATCGGCAAGCGGTCACGGCTGCGCTCGGGCGTTCTAGCGAACCCTTGGCCCGCCGAACGGAAGCGGCGGCGGCGGGCGGCGATCGCGGCGCGGCAGCTGCGCCTGATAGGCGACGCCGCAATGTTCGACGCAATAAGGGAAGCCCGGGTTCGCCTGCTGTCCGCAGAAGTGGAAGTCGGGCTCGCCGGGATGACCGATCGGCCATTTGCAGATGCGGTCGTTCAGTTCGAGCAGGCTCGTCTTGTCGGCGACTTCCGGGCTCGGCTTGGCCGGGACCAGGCGGCGCGGCGGTGCGGGCGGGATCGGCGGCTGCTGGTCGCCCGGACCCTGTCGGATGAAGCCGCCGGGACCGATCGAGCGAAACTGCATTTCCGGAGCCGAGCGGTTGACCGGCTTGGGACCTGCCGGCGTGGCGTCGGTCCCAGCCGGCGCTGCGGGAGCGGCGGCTGCCGGTGCCGGCTTCGACGCTTCGGCGCGCGGCGCCTTGGCGGCAGGAGCCGGGGCATCGGCCTTTGCCTTGCGCGCTTCCTTTTCCTCGCCAGCCTTGACCGGCGAGGGGCGCTGCTCGAGCCCGAGACGGTGGGCCTTGCCGATCACGGCATTGCGGCTGACCCCGCCAAGCTCGTCGGCGATCTGGCTGGCGGTGGCGCCATCGTGCCACATCTTCTTCAGGCGCTCGATGCGCTCTTCGGTCCACGACATTAAAAATTGCTCCAACTTGCTCGACGGGCCGCCAGCCGATAGGCGCTCGCCAGTGAACGACCAAGCTCACAATTGGGTGCGCAACGAGCCGGGCGATCCGGTGCTGAACGGCGTCAATTGGGGAGGCCTCAAGACCCTCTATATCAAGGAGGTGCGGCGCTTCTTCAAGGTCCAGACGCAGACCGTGTGGGCGCCGGCCATCACGACACTGCTCTATCTCGCCATTTTCACCGTTGCGCTTGGCCGCGGCGGGCGGAGCGTGATGGGCGTGCCATTCGCCGATTTCATCGCCCCGGGCCTGATCGTCATGGCAATGATCCAGAACGCCTTCGCCAATTCGAGCTTCTCGCTGCTGGTCGGCAAGATCCAGGGAAATATCGTCGATTACCTCATGCCGCCGCTATCGACCGGGGAGCTGATCGCCGGGCTGGTCGGCGCCGCGGTGACCCGGGCAGTGCTGGTGGGTTTCGCGGTCTGGCTGGCGATGCTGCTGTGGCCCGGCGTGTCAGTCGCGGTGCGGCGCCCTGAGCTGGTGATCTGGTTCGGGCTGATGGGGTCGCTGATGCTGGCCTTCCTCGGGCTGCTGACCTCGCTCTGGGCCGAGAAGTTCGACCATGCCGCCGCGGTCACCAACTTCGTCGTGACGCCCTTGTCGCTGCTGAGCGGCACCTTTTATTCTGTGGAGCAGCTGGCGCCGGCGTTTCGAGCGGTCAGCCACGCCAACCCCTTCTTTTACGTCATCTCAGGCTTCCGCGCGGGCTTCCTGAAAGTCAGCGATTCGCCGCTGGAGGTGGGCGCGATCGGGCTGCTCCTGGTCAACCTCGGGCTGTGGGCGCTCTGTTACGCGCTGTTGAAGAGCGGCTGGAAGATCAAGAACTGACCGGCCGCGCCGCCGCCCCACTTTAAGCGTTGTTGCCCGCGCAGGGGCTGGTCGCGCCTCGGCCATCCGCGCCCCATTTGCGGAAGCCGGAGCTGTCCACGTGGAAGCGGCGGCCGGTGTAGAAGCCGAGGCCGGTGTCGTAGGCGCGGCCATCGCGGGCGTGCGCGGCACAGACCGAACGGATCATGGCGGTCCGCTCAACTGCCTTGTTGATCGGAGTCAGGTCGAGCGCGAAGAACTCGCGGTGGGCGCTCTTGGGCGCTCCGCCCGAACAGCGGTTGAGCGTGGCGTTGCGGTACGCCGACAGCGCCTCGACCTCCCCGACGCGCGGCACCACATCGTCGCGCACGAACTTCAGCGTGGTCGCGATGTGCTCCCACTTGTCGGCGGGCGGCGCCTCGAACGGCTCGGCGCCGCATTCGCTCCACGACGAGGAGGTGCGCGCCAGCTGCCACAGCGGCACGACCGCAGCGACGCCTTGCGCGGCGAGATAATCGCGGAACGCGGCAAGCCCAGCGCGGTTGGCCGGCGAGCGCGCCAGCCAGGCTTCGAAATCCTGAGCCGTCTGGCCCGGCGCGAGCCCCGACGCGCGCCGGACGTCGCGTGCGAAGTTGAGCCCGAATTCAGCCGCGGGCGTCAGCTTCGCCGGCGCGACAGCGGTCGCAACGGCGGCGATAACCGCCGGCTGGCTGGAAGCCCCGGCGAGGTTGGTGGCAGGAATGAGCGAAAGCGTGGCCGCAAGTGCGGCGCCCCCCAGAAACTTAATCATTTCAGTAAGATGACCGATAGATACCTGACATTCAAGCCTTCTGGCTGACGGAAATGCTGCGCAGCGGCGAAGCGTGCTCGCCGTGCGTTCGTTTGACGCAGATTCGTTGCGTTCGCAGGCTCTTTGGTGAACCGCTCATAACGGGCGCGTTCAGACGCCCATCAAGCGAATCGGCGCAAGACTAAGCATCACCCGCTCAAAGGAGAGCCAAGATGCGTAAATTGATCCTGTCCCTGGCCGCCGCCGGAACGGCTCTCGCCGTCGCCACGCCCGCGGCCGCCCAATATTATCCGCAGCCCGCCCAGCCCTATGCCTACGGCCAAGGCTATGGCGCGCCCCAATATGATTATCGCGGCCAGTCGTACGGTCTGCAGATGCGCGCCGAAGCGCTGACCCGCCGCATCGACCAGTTGCGCCGCGCCAATGTGCTGCGCGGGAAAAGTGCCGAGCGCCTGCGCAAGGAAGCGCGCAGCCTGCAGCGGCGGATTCGCCAGGGCGGCGGCTATGGTTATGGCGGGAGGGGCGGAAACGACCTGCAGATGCGGCTCGCCCGCCTCGAGCAGAGGGTCAACGAGATCGCCTCTCGCGGCCGCTACGGCGGCTACGGCTATAACGGCGCAAGCAATGGCTACGGCTACAATGCCTACGCCAATGGTTATGGCCAGCAGGGCTACGGCCAGCGCGATCGCGACGATGACGACCGCTACGAGCGGAACAATGACGACCGTTACGACCGCGACGACGACTGAGCCCGGGGCGGGAAGTTGAACGGCGGCTAACGGCCGCATTCAGCACCGCCACAGGACGACTCTTCCAATATGTCTCCATGTTGCTCAAGTAAGGAGAGCGAAAATGCGTAAGTTCCTGATTTCCATGGTTGCCGCCGGTTCGGCCGTGGCGTTCGCGGCCCCCGCGACGGCCCAGTATGCCCAGGTCTGGGCGCCGCCCGTCTACAGCTACCAGCCGTACAATTTTAACTACGGCTTCAACGGCTACAACTTCGCCCGTTCCATGCAGGCCCGGGTGCAGCGCATCCGCGGTGACATCCGCGTGATGCAGAGCCGCCGGGTCCTGTCGTACGGCGAAGCTCGCCGCCTCGACCGCGAAGCCCTGAACGTCGAGCGGAAGATCGCCCGTGCGTCGCGCTACGGCATCAATCCGTACGAAGCGCGCAGCGTCGAGAACAGCATTCGCCGTCTCGAACAGAATGTTGCGCGCGAGGCGAACGACTGGAACCGCCGTTACGGCAACCGTGGCGGTTACCGCCGCTACTAAACGGTCCCTTCAAAAGGACTCATAAGAAGCGCCTCGGGGCACCCCGGGGCGCTTTTCTTTTGGGTGCAGCAGGGCGCGGCGCGTCCTGCCCCGGCACGGCTTCGGCTCGCCGCATTGCGTGGAGAAACAACGACTTGCGCGTGTTCAACCAGCCGACCCCGCCACAGTGCGGCGAGGATCTGGCGCACCTGTACGCCAGACCAAACCACGACTGACAGAACATGGAGACTTCGTATGCGTAAGCTGATGATCGCCGCCGCCGCTCTTGCGGCCACGACTGCCACCCCGGGCCTCGCGCAGGTCAATACCGGCAGCGGCAACGGCCTCGTCGCCGTCAACATCCAGAACGTCGATATCCTGAAGAACTTCCTGAACAACGACCAGATTTCGGCGCTGAACAACGTCACCGTTCCAGTCACGGTCAACGTGCCGATCGGTGTCGCTGCCAACGTCTGCGGCGTCAGCGCCGCGGTGCTTGGCAAGTCGGGTTCGACCAATCCGACCTGCGATGCGAAGAGCGGTTCGAAGGCGCTTGCGCAGAACTTCGTCACGCAGGTGCTGAAGCAGAAGCGCGGCAACTAAAGCCGACACCTCCCTTTGAGGAGGTTGACGAAGCCCGGGTCGAGCATCGCGCTCCGCCCGGGCTTTTTGCGTACCGACTTTGCCCTTTCGAAAGGCGCTGGTTATAGCCCCGAAG
This sequence comes from Pseudomonadota bacterium, assembly GCA_040389765.1. GTDB lineage: Bacteria > Pseudomonadota > Alphaproteobacteria > Sphingomonadales > Sphingomonadaceae > Sphingomicrobium. Next base: position 87,325 of record JAZJZO010000005.1, read on the forward strand.
CAGCCGCCCGGGCGGCTTTCGATCATCATCTGAGGGAGCTCGCACACCCATGGCCATAACGCCGCTCATGCCCGTTTACCCGCGTTCCCCGGTGCGGCCGGTCCGTGGCGAAGGCGTCTATCTTTATGGCGAAGAGGGCGAGCGGTATCTCGATTTCGCGGCGGGCATCGCGGTCAACATCCTGGGCCATGGCCACCCGGTGCTGACCAAGGCGATCCAGGACCAGGCGGCGACCCTGATCCACGTGTCCAACCTCTACGGCTCACCCCAGGGTGAAGCCTTCGCCAAGCGGCTGTGCGACCTGACCTTCGCCGATACGGTCTTCTTCACCAATTCGGGCGTCGAGGCGGTCGAGTGCGCGATCAAGGCCGCGCGCCGCTATCACTACGCCAAGGGCAATCCCGAAAAGCACGACCTCATCACCTTTTCGAACGCCTTCCACGGGCGGACGATGGCGACGATCAGCGCGACCAACCAGGCCAAGATGACCGACGGCTTCGCGCCGCTGCTGCCGGGCTTCAAGGTGGTCGAGTTCAACGACCTCGACGCCGCGCTTGCAGCGATCGACGAGAATACGGCGGGCTTCCTGCTCGAGCCGGTTCAGGGCGAGGGCGGCATCCGCCCGGCGACGACCGAGTTCCTGCAGTGCCTCCGAGCCGCCTGCGACGAGCGCGACCTGATGCTGGTATTCGACGAAGTGCAATGCGGCGTGGCCCGGACCGGCGCGCTTTATGCCTACCAGCATTACGGCGTGGAACCCGACATCATGGCATCCGCCAAGGGCATTGGCGGCGGCTTCCCGTTGGGCGCGTGCCTGGCGAGCGAGAAGGCCGCGTCGGGCATGGTCATCGGCACCCACGGGTCGACCTATGGCGGCAACCCGCTGGCGATGGCCGCGGGGCAGGCGGTGTTCGACGTTGTCGCCAACGAGGAATTCCTGGCCGAGGTCAGGGCCAAGGGCGAACGGCTCCGCGCCGCGCTCGAGCAGATGATCCCCAACCACGACCATCTGTTCGAAAGCGTCCGCGGCGTAGGGCTGATGCTCGGCGTCAAGCTCAAGTCCGACAGCCGGGCCTTCGTCACCCACCTGCGGACCAAGGGGCTGCTGACCGTCGCGGCGGGCGACAATGTGATGCGCGTGCTGCCGCCGCTGACGATCGAGGAGGCGCATATCCGCGAGTTCGTCGACACGCTGTCCGCCGCTGCCGCGGAATATGAGGTTCCCGCCGCCGCGGCTTGAGCGCGCGCGAAGGTTTCCTATCTAGACGCGATGCCTGCAGTTCAGCTCAATTCAGACGCCGCGCTTGGCGTCGCCATCCCCTCGCGCAATGCGCGCGGGCGGATCGCGCGGCTCGGGCCGACGGTCGACCAGATCCTCGCCAGCCATGCCTATCCGCCGCTGATCGAGCAGCTGCTTGCCGAGGCGCTGACGCTGACCGCGCTGCTCGGCTCCCTGCTGAAGGAGCCCGAGGGCCAGCTGACGCTGCAGGCGCAGACCGAGGGCGGGATCGTCGACTTCCTGGTGTGCGATTATCGCGGCGGTGAGCTGCGCGGCTATGTCCGGCACGACGGGGCCAAGCTGGCCGAGGCGCCGGCCGAGCCGACGCTGAAGCAGATGTTCGGCAAAGGCTATCTCGCGATCACGTTCGACCAGCCGGTCGCCGACGAACGCTACCAGGGGATCGTGCCGCTGGAAGGCAGGAACCTTGGCGAGGCGGCGCAAAGTTATTTCGCCCAGTCGGAGCAGATTCCCAGCCTGGTCAAGCTGGCGGCGGCGAAGCGCGATGGGTACTGGCAGGCGGGCGGGCTGCTGCTCCAGCATTTGCCGGAGGGTGAGGAAGGCCGCGAGCGGCTGCACACGCGGCTCGACCATCCGGACTGGCCGCACGTCGCGATCCTCGGCGGGTCGGTGAAGCCCGAGGAGCTGACAGACCCCAAGCTGCCGCTCGACGAGCTCATCTGGCGGCTGTTCCACGAGGAGGATGAGGTCCGCACCCTGGCCGCAACCTCGCTGGCGCGGGGCTGCCGCTGCGACCCGGATTATGTGCGTTCGGTGATCGCTCGCTTCCCCGAGGACGAGCGCGCGGCGATGGTCGGCGAGGACGGCATGATCCGGGTCGACTGCGCCTTCTGCTCCTCGAGCTTCGCCATTCCGCCGGCCGAGCTCTAGCCGAGGTAAATTTTTCGCTCTCCAAACCTTAACCTCCTGATGGTAAGTCACGGGCATGACTCGGGGGCGTGCATTGATATTCGCGATTGCGGCGGGCTCTGGAGCGCTTGCGCTGGCTGGCGCCGCGAAGCCGCCGGCGCTGTCCGAGGTCAAAGCTGGAATGTGGGAGCTGAGCGGTCTTCCCGGGACCCATGCGCCGGCCCGCGTCTGCATCGCCGACGTCCAGCAACTGACCCGTTACGAGCATCGCGCGAAAAACTGCAGCGGCAAGGCGATCAGCGACGATGGCCGTTCGACCGTGATCGAATACACTTGCGACAATGACGATTTCGGCAGCACCAAGATCGACGTGATCACCCCGCGCACGATCAAGATCAGCACACAGGGGATCTCAGATTCGCTCCCGTTCAACTACACGCTCAACGGTCACCGCATCGGCGAGTGCGCCAAATAATCCTGAGCACCCGGTGCCATTAAGGCGCTGTTTAACCTAGGTGAGCTAAAGCCGGTCCGTGCCGGATTTGGCACGCTTTCCTCCCAATCGGGGTTTCCCGATCAACTGGGGCCGCTCCTCACCAGAAGGGCGGCCCTTCTTTTTTTGCGGACGCCTTCGTCCTAGATGCGCGCAGCCATGATCTATTTCTTCATCAAGGCCGGCCTGTCGGGACTGCTCGCAGCGGCGATTTCCGAGATTGCGCGGCGCTATCCAGGCTGGGGCGGACTGGTCGCCTCGCTGCCGCTGACATCGCTGATGGCGATGATCTGGCTGTGGCGCGATACAAGCGATCCGATTCGCGTCGCCGAGCTGTCGCAGAGCACGATCTGGTTCATCATCCCTTCGTTGCCGTTGTTCCTGGCGCTTCCAGCGCTGCTTCGTTCGGGCGTCGGCTTCTGGGCGGCAATGGGGATCGTCATCGCCGGGACGATGGCGCTTTATGCGCTGATGTTCTGGGCCGGGCCGAGGTTCGGCCTGAAGCTGTGAAGAAAAGCGCGGTCGTTCTCCTCTCGGGCGGGCTCGACTCGATGGTCTGCGCCGGGATCGCGCGCGAGCAGGGCTATGGCGTCGTCGCGCTGACCGTCGACTATAACCAGCGCCACCGGGTCGAGCTGGAAGCAGCGCAAAAGATCGCAGCGGAGCTGGCCGACCGCCACATCGTTGTGCCGCTTGACCTGCGCGCGTTCGGCGGTTCGGCGCTGACCAGCGACATTGCCGTGCCGAAAGAGGGCGTAGGGCAGGGCATTCCGGTGACCTACGTTCCGGCGCGCAACACCATCTTCCTCAGCCTCGCCCTCGGCCTCGCCGAAGCCAGCGGCGCCGGTGACCTGTTCATCGGGGTCAATGCGCTCGATTATTCGGGCTATCCCGACTGCCGCCCCGATTTTATCGCCGAGTTCGAAAAGCTCGCCAACCTTGCGACCAAGGCGGGGGTCGAGGGCGGCGGCTTCACCATCCACGCGCCGCTCCAGCACATGAGCAAGGCCGATATCGCGCGTGAGGCGGCGCGGCTGGGGCTGGACGCGGGCATGAGCCACAGCTGCTACGACCCGTCGCCCGATGGACGCCATTGCGGAGAGTGCGATGCCTGCCGGCTGCGCGCCAAGGGTTTTGCCGAGGCCGGGATCGCCGACCCGACGGTCTACGCATGAGCTACGCGGTCAAGGAATGCTTCCTGACCCTGCAGGGCGAGGGGATGCAGGCGGGCGCGCGGGCGGTATTCCTGCGTTTTGCCGGCTGCAACCTCTGGTCCGGGCGCGAGCAGGACCGCGAAAGCGCCGTCTGCCGCTTCTGCGACACCGACTTCGTCGGCACCGACGGCGAGGGCGGGGGCAAGTTCGCCGATGCGGAAGCGCTCGCGGAGCAGGTCGAGCGGCTGTGGGGCGAGGGCGGGCCCGAGAGCCTGGTGGTGATCACCGGCGGAGAGCCGATGCTCCAGCTCGACGAGGCGCTGATCGAGGCGCTGCACAAGCGCGGCTTCCGGGTGGCGATGGAAAGCAACGGGACGCTGCCGGCGGCGGCAGGCCTCGACTGGGTCTGCATCAGCCCCAAGGCGGGGAGCGAGGTGGTCCAGCGCTCCGGCGACGAACTGAAGCTGGTCTGGCCGCAGGAGGGGATCGATCCGGCAGAGCTGGAAAGCTGGGACTTCGCCAATTTCCTGGTGCAGCCGATGGACTGCGCGGATGGGGAAGCGGCGGTGAAGGCCGCGATCGCACTGGCGATGGCGCGGCCGAAGTGGCGCCTGACGCTTCAGGCACACAAGCTCGTGGGGCTGCCCTAGTCCGCCGAGTTGGTGTCGGTGGCGTTCGCCGCCGGAGCAGTCCTGGCCGGGCGTGACGAGCTGCGGCGCGGCTTGTCGCCTGGGTTGGCGGTTGAGTTACCCGTCGCATTATCCGCGACATTGTCGAGCGCTTCGTAATTCATGTCGGCGGCCATGTTCGCCGCGTCGGCGGTGACCGCGTCGATCGCGGTCACGTCATTGGCCACGATCTTCTCGGCGGTGAGGTCCGCGCCGACATTGTTCGTGGCTCCGCTCTGGTCGTTCTTGCCGCAGCCGGTGAGCACAAGGGTGGCACCGGCGAAAAGGATCAGGGCGCGCATCGCAAAAACTCCGAATCTCGAAGGCCAAAAAAAGAGGCTGCCGGAGTTACCGGCAGCCCCTTGATAAGCCAACGCCTCCCAAAGGGGAGGCGTCGAATTACTGCGCGTTGGTCGCGGCCGCGTTGGCAGCGTCCGCGGCATTGTTCGCAGCGTCAGCCGAATTAGCGGCGTCGGTAGCTGCGTTCATGTCCATGGTCGCGTTCATGTCGGTCGCGTTCATGTCAGTCGTCGCGTTCATGTCGGTCGTGAGATTCTCATCGACGTTCATGGTGTTGTTGGCGGCATCGTTGCTGCTGCAAGCCGACACTGCCAGGGCCGCACCAGCGACCAGGATAAGAGCACGCATTCAAGACTCCCTATTTATTGCGATCTGCAACGGTCACCCGCTTCGCAAATCGCGCGGACAATAGTCTGAAGAGCAAGCCTGCATCAAGCGTCTTTGCATCCCCGCTCCAACCTGTTGAGAAAATGCGGGAAACTGCTCCTCAGGGCGCAATCAACACTTTCCAGCCCCTTTTGTTTCCCGAGTTTTGCGAGGCTGGTGACTCCAAAATCGGATATTCCGCACGGCACGATGCCGCCGAAATGAGCGAGGTCTGGAGCGATGTTGAGGGCGAAGCCGTGGAGCGTCACCCAGCGCTTCACGCGCACGCCGAGGGCCCCGATCTTCGCCTCATCCGTCCCTTCGCCGACCCAGATGCCGATCCGGCCGGGTGCGCGATGTGCGGCGACGCCGAGCTGGCTGAGGGCATCGATCATCCATTGTTCGAGGCTGTGGACGAAGCAGCGGATGTCCTTTCCGCGCTTTTCGAGGTCCAGCATGACATAGCCGACGCGCTGGCCGGGCCCGTGATAGGTGTAGCGCCCGCCGCGACCCGCCTCGTGGACCGGAAAGCCGAGCGGATTCATCAGCTCGGCCGGGTCGGCGCTGGTGCCGGCAGTGAACAGCGGCGAATGCTCGACCAGCCAGATGCATTCGCTTGCGGTGCCGGCGCGGATCGCGGCGGCGCGCTCCTCCATGAAGGCGAGGGCCTCTTCATAGGGGACGGGCCCATCGCTGACCCGCCATTCGATATCGCCGATCCGTTCCATGCCGGGCCGAAATGGCGGGCGCGAACCCCGCCTGCAAGGATGATTGCCTAGTCCGGTGGGGCTGCGCATAAGCTTTCTCCGGGCAAGGACAGGCGGGAACAGCGATGGCGCGGCTTTCAATTTCACAGGCTTGGGACGAATCGCGGCAGATTCTGAGCCGGGAGGGCGGGCTGCTGTCGGCAGTCGCGCTGGCGCTGGTCGCCCTGCCGATGGCGATCTTCGTCGCCTTCGTGCCTGGGGGCGTGCTTTCGGCGCTGACCATGGCCGCCCAGGGCAGCAGCGGACACGCGCTTGGCCAGATCGCGCTGTTCCTCGTCTTTCTGCTGGGCCAGCTTAGCGTCACGCGCCTGGCGCTGGGCCCCTCCGTCAGTGTCGGCGGCGCCATCGCGGCGGCTTCCCGACGCGCGCCCTCCTACATCGGTGCAGCGCTGATTATCGGAATTGCCATCATGATCGGCATCTTCGCCATTTCCATCCTCGTCGTACTTGCCGCCCAACCGGCTTCGCAGGAGGCGTTCGCGAAGTCTCCAGCCATGATGGTTACGCTGGTGGCGATCTGCGGCCTCTATCTCTTCATGTTCGCGCGCGTGATTTCGGTGGCGCCCGCGGTGGCGACGAGCGAGCCGGACCTTGGGCCGATCGGCATCATTCGTCGTTCATGGTCGCTGACCGGGGGCCATTTCTGGCGGATTGCAGGTTTCCTGGTTCTCTTCTTCGTTGCGACCTCCATCGCCATGGCCGCTATCGGGCTGGCGATCGGCTCAGCGGTCGAGATCGCGTTCGGCGACATCGATCCGATGTCCGCGTCCGCGCTCGTGGTCGGCCTCGTCGAGGGGCTGGCGACCGCCGTCATTACCGTCACTCTGATGGTGATGCTGGCGCGGATCTACGTTCAGCTGGCAGGAGGCGCGGTCTCGCCTTCGGTGCCGAGCAGCGGCACCTGAGGAGCCGTTTCGCGGGGAAGGATGCCGCGCAGCCGCGGGTCGGGGAAGCGCTCGACCGCGCGCTTGTACGGAGTGAAGCCGACGCGGCGGTAAGCCGACAGCGCGGCCGGATGATCGAGCGAGCAGGTGTGGACGTGAACACGGGCCACGTCCTCGCGCCAGGCGCGGCGGACCGCCTCGCCCAATAGCCAGCGGCCATGCCCCTGGCCCGATAGCTCGGGGACCAGCCCGACGAAGGCCAGCTCGCATTGGCCGGGCTCGCGGAAGTCGAGCTCGAGCATCCCGACCACCGCCTCGACCGCGGCCACCTCGAACAGCTCGACATTGAGGTCGTGGATGATCGCGGTCAGCGTCTCGTCCGCCATGACCAGCCGCGAGAACCAGAGCCAGGGCGCGCCCACCCTGCGGAACAAAGCGCGGTACTGGTCGGGCGTCGGTTTATCGACGCGGCGCAGCTGGAGCGTGGAGGTCGCAGGCTCGAGGGCCGGCGGCTCGGTCATCTCGAGATAGGTGACGACGGCGGCAAGTTCGCCGTCCGCGACCGGTTCGTAGCTCATCTTTCTGGGCTCATTTCCAGGTCGCCACGGGCGGGAGGCTCATCAGGATGGCGTCGATGTTGCCGCCGGTCTTCAGCCCGAACAGGGTGCCCCGGTCATAGAGCAGGTTGAATTCGACGTAGCGCCCGCGGAAGGCGAGCAGCCGCTCAAGGTCCGCCTCGGTAAAGGGCGTGTCCATCCGTTTGCGCACGATCTGCGGAAAGATGTCGAGGAACGCGTCGCCGACGTCGCGGGTGAAGGCGAAATGCTCGTCGAAATGGCCTTCGAGGTGATCGTAGAAAATGCCGCCGACCCCGCGCGCGACCTTGCGGTGCGGGAGCCAGAAATAGTCCTCCGCCCACTTCGAGAAGCGCGGATAGAAGGTGGGATCGTGGGCCGCGCAGGCGGCGCGCAGGCGGGCGTGGAAGGCCTCGGTATCCTCATCATTGGGGATTGCCGGGTTGAGGTCGGCGCCGCCACCGAACCAGCGTTTCGTGGTAGTCAGGAAGCGTGTGTTCATGTGCACGGCGGGGACGTGTGGATTGGCCATGTGGGCGACAAGGCTGATGCCGGTGGCGAAGAAGCTCGGGTCTTTTTCGGCGCCGGGAATGGTCGCCGCGAACTCCGGCGAGAAGGCGCCGTGGACGGTCGACACGTTGACCCCGACCTTCTCGAACACCTTGCCGATCATCTGGCCGCGGACCCCGCCCCCGCCCGGGTCCCCGCCAGCATCGGTACGGTCCCACGGCGTGAAGACGAAGGCGGCGCCGCTGCCGGCTTCGCGCTCGATCGCTTCGAACTCGGCGCAGATCCGGTCCCGCAGCGATTCGAACCAGTCGCGCGCAGCCTGCTGCTGGTCGTCGAGTGCAAGCATCAGCCGAGGTGACAGCCGTCCTGCGCCAGCTGCTCCCTTACCCACTGCTCGACGTCATAGCCGAAGATCGTCATGCCCTTGACGTTGGCGTTGGTGATGGCGAGGCCGGAGAGATTGACGTTATCGAGCCGCGCACCAGCGAGGTTGACGTTGGAAAACTGCGCTTCGGCCAGGTTGACGTCCTCAAACTCTGCGCCGGTGAGCGAACAATTGTGAAAGCGTGGGTTGGCCATCGGGTAGCCCCTCAATAGGCCCGGCGTTGGGCCGAGACGAGCATCCGCAGCAGCATCGCGACGGGCCGCGGCACGCCGACCTTGCCTTCGAGCCACAGGCTGACCGCCGAGCGCGACACGCCGATCGCCTGGGCGAGGTCATTCTGGGTCCGGTAGCCGAGGCTGCGCATCGCCGTCCGCAGCTCGTCGGGCGACATGGAGGCGAGCATTTCCGGCCGCGTGTCGGTCATCTAGATGGCGTCGTGCCCCCGGTCCCCAGTCCGGATGCGGATCGCCTGGGCGACGTCGAGGACGAAAATCTTGCCGTCGCCGATCCGGCCGGTGCGCGCGGCATTCTCGATCGCCTCGATGACATTGTCGACGAGGCTGTCCTCGACCACCACCTCGACCTTCACCTTGGGCAGGAAATCGATGACATATTCAGCGCCGCGATAAAGCTCGGTGTGGCCCTTCTGGCGGCCGAAGCCCTTCACCTCGGTCACGGTGATTCCGGAAACGCCGACGTCGTGGAGGGCGTCCTTCACGTCGTCGAGCTTGAACGGCTTGATGATCGCTTCGATTTTTTTCACGGGCCAGGCTTTCCTCGAACGCCTCGCCTAATGCCCAATCGTCGCCGCCTTGGGAAGGTCAGTAGGGCGGGCGGTCCAGCCCTTTCGGGCTCTTCGTAAAGATCTCGCAGCCGTCGTCGGTGATCCCGATCGAATGTTCGAACTGGGCCGAGAGCGAGCGATCGCGCGTCACCGCCGTCCAGCCGTCCTCTAGCAGTTTCACGTCCGCGCGGCCGAGATTGATCATCGGCTCGACGGTGAAGATCATGCCGGGGCGAAGCTCGGGCCCGGTGCCGGGGCGGCCGGCATGGACGACTTCGGGGCTGTCGTGGAACAGGCGGCCGACGCCATGGCCGCAGAAGTCGCGGACGACGCTGTAGCGCTGGCCTTCGGCATGGCGCTGAATCGCGCTGGCGACGTCGCCCAGCGTGTTGCCGGGCCTGGCCTGGTCGAGGCCGAGCATCAGGCATTCGTAGGTGACGTCGACCAGCTTCTTGGCCTTTAAGGGCACGTCGCCGACCAGATACATGCGGCTGGTGTCGCCGTGCCAGCCGCCGACGATGGGGGTCACGTCGATGTTGACGATGTCGCCATCCTTCAGCGTCTTTTCGCCCGGGATGCCGTGGCAGACGACGTGGTTGACAGAGATGCAGCAGCTTTTCGTGTAGCCGCGATAGCCGAGCGTCGCCGGGACTCCGCCGCCCTCGAGCGTCAGCTGGTGGACGATGTCGTCGAGCGCCTGCGTCGAAACCCCGGGGACGACGTGCGGGACGAGGGCGTCGAGGATTTCGGCGGCGAGCCGGCCGGCCAGCCTCATGCCCTCGAAGGCTTCGGGACCGTGCAGCTTGATCGTGCCGTTCTTTGCTTCGACGCGGTCGTCGGCCGCGACGGTGATGTATTGAGTCATGGCGCCGATATAGGACCACGCGCCCAATCCATAAACCCGTTAGCCGTGAGCCTGTCGAAGGGCTGTTCTTTTCTTCGAAGCCGCAAAGTAAGGGCAGTCCCTCGACAAGCTCGGGACGAACGGAGTTTGGATGGCGAATGAGCGAGTCTGGAGCGCGGCGCTGATCGTCATCGGCGACGAGATCCTGTCCGGCCGGACGCAGGACCGCAATGTCGCCGAGGTCGCGGCCTGGCTCAACGACCAGGGAATCCGGCTCGAGGAAGTCAGGATCGTCCCCGACGATCCCAAGCGGATCGGCGATGCCGTCAACGCGCTGCGCAGCGCCCACGACTATGTCTTCACGACCGGTGGGATCGGCCCAACCCACGACGACATCACGGTCGATTCGATCGCCGCGGCGCTCGGCGTGCCGGTGATCGTCCACCCCGAAGCGCAGCGCATGCTGGAAAGCTATTACGCCGCGCGCGACATGGAAGTGACCGCGGCGCGGTTGCGGATGGCGCGCGTCCCCGAAGGCGCCGAGCTGATCCACAATCCGACCGGAGGACCGCCGGGCGTCCGGTTCGGCAACATCTTCATCATGGCCGGAATCCCAAGCGTCGCGAAGGCAATGCTCGAGGCGCTGGACGGCCAGCTCGAAGGCGGGCGGCCGGTGGTTTCGGTGACCGTCGGGGCATTCGCCGCCGAAAGCGAAGTTGCTGATTTGCTGCGCGAGACCGAGGCCAGCCATCCGGGCTCCGCGATCGGCAGCTATCCCTTCACCAAGGACGGGCGCTTCGGGGCCAATTTCGTGATCCGCTCGGAGGACGGTGCGCTGGCGCGGGAGACCGGCGACGACCTTGCCGGACGGCTGCGCGATGCGGGCTTCGAGCCGGTCGAGGGTGGTATTTGATCAGGCTGTAACAGCCGCGACCTTCATCGACAGGCCCTTGTGATAGACCTGCCGGCGAAGGGCGATCGCGATTGCCGCCGAAGCGAGAAACGCCAGCGGAACCAGCGTCAGCCCGAAATGAAACGAGCCTGTCGAATCCTTGCTCATTCCCCAAAGGGTGGGCGCACCGAAAGCCCCGAGTTGCGATAGCGTGTTTACCGCAGCCATTGCGACGGCGACCGTCCGCGACGGCACCACTTCGGTCAGGACGAGGCAGGTCGATAACGTCACCGCCGGCCAGAAAAACGACATCGCGAAATAGGCCGCGATGAGGATCGACGGCCTGTCGGCGTACGACATCACTCCGAAGCTGACGGCGACGAGCACCATACTCCCGATCAAGTGCGCAAAGCGGCTCCCAAGGCGGTCGCTGTGCCAGCCCGACGCCAGCATCCCGAGGACCGTCATAAAGCCCGCGGCGCTGACGAGGTAACCTGCGTGAAGTACATCTAGGCCGGTGCCGGTCATCAGGATCTGCGGGGCGACAAGCTGGAACGCCATGTAGGCGCCGATGGTCAGGAAACCGATCACCGCCAATTGCACGACCAGCGGATTTTGCAGCGAGCGCAGCGGATTGCGGTGAACGTGCTGGCCGTGACGGGCATTCTCGGCCGCGAGCTGGCCGGTAATCCAGGCGCGCTCGTCGTCTTTCAACCAGCGCGCGGTCTGCGGCGAATCCGGCAGCAGCCAGAACATCGCAATACCGAGGAGAACCGTTGGCAGGCCTTCGACCAGGAACAACCATTGCCAGCCGCGCAGCCCCGCGGCGCCATCGAAGCCGAGCAGCCACGCCGAGAGCGTGCCCGCGACAATGCCGGTGACGCCCCCGAAACAGTAGAAGCGGCTGATAGCGCGGCCGCGATGCGCGGCTGGATACCAATTGGCCATGTAATAAATGCACGTCGGCCAGAAGCCGGCCTCCGCAGCACCGAGCAGCAGCCGCATGATGTAGAATTGCCAGGGGGTGCGGACGAACATCATGCCGGCCGAGATCAGACCCCACGAAATCATGATCCGAGCGATCCAGCGCCGCGGCCCCATGCGCGGCATGATTATTCCGGAGGGGATTTCAAGCAGCGCATAGGTAAGGAAGAACAGACCGCCGCCGAGGCCGTAAACGGTCGCGCTGAAGCCGAGATCGACGTTCATCTGGGTCGCCGCGAAGCTGATGTTGATTCGGTCGAGGTAGGAAAAGAGGTAGCCAAGGCCGAGCAGCGGAAGGATTCGCCACGAAGCCCGTGACAGGGCCCGAGCGCCAACCGATGACGATTCCCCCATTTGTCCTCCGTCCGCCCCTAGGAGAGGCGAGTTGCCGAACAAGTGGGATGGCATGTGCTGGAGGATGTCAGGCCGCCGATCGCCATCCGAGCGGGTGGCAACGGTATGGCAGGAATCGCGCGCTTGTCACTGTGCCGGCGCGAGGAGGGGAATCGTACCCGACCAAATCCCGAACGGCCAAGCCGGATCGAGCCGCGGAGTGATGTTGACGCCCTCCGGGGCGGCACCTAATTCAGCCGCCAAGCGCGGGTATGATGTAATGGTAGCCTGTCAGCTTCCCAAGCTGAACGCGCGGGTTCGATTCCCGCTACCCGCTCCACCCCCCATGTGAAAATCCTGGCCGTCGCGGAACCCATCTCGCGTTTGACGGTTGCTTATAATAAGCACACTTACTATATCCGTTGCCATGGAAACTCTTCCTTCTGAGATTGGCGAGACCGCCCACGCCTTGCGCAAGGCATTCGGTCGCCGCGCCGCCGCGCTCGGCGTCACCGGCGCCCAATGGAAGGTGCTGTTCAAGCTCACCGTGAAGCCCGGGCTTCGGCAGACCGAGCTTGCCGACATGCTGGATATCGAACCGATCACGCTCTCTCGCATTATCGACCGCCTGCAGGAAGCCGGCCTGGTCGAGCGGCAGGCCGATCCGGCCGACCGCCGCGCCTGGCGCCTGCACGTTACCGAGAAGGCCAAGCCGGTCGCCGCAAAGCTGCGCGCCATCGCGAACGAAATGAGCGCCGAGGCGTTCGCCGGGATCACCCAGGAAGACATTGAAACCACGCGCCGGGTGCTTGCCCAGGCGCGCGAGCGCGCGTGCCAGTCCGCAACCGTCAACAGGGCTTCGAACGAATGAACAAGATGACCACCCAAGCGCTGACCGGAACCCCCGCCGAAGCGGCCGAGACGCCCAAGACGAAGCGCACCCGCAAGCTACCGGGCGGCAAGAACGCCGTCCGCAACTTCATGATGCTGATCGTGCCCGCGCTGCTGCTGCTTGCCGGCGGCTATTACTGGTTCGCGAGCGGAGGCAGCGTTTCGACCGACGATGCCCAGATCAAGCAGGACATCGTGTCGGTGAGCGCCCAGGTCTCTGGGCCCGTCCAGGAAGTGTTCGTCCGCAACGGCGCCAAGGTCACCAAGGGCCAGCTGCTTTATCGCATCGATCCTGCGCCCTATCGCGTCGCGCTCGAACAGGCGCAGGCGCAGCTGGCGGCGGCGCGCCTGTCGACGACCCAACTTCGCACGCAGGCCGCGGGCACCGGCGCCGACATTACCGGCGCCCAGGCCAATCTGCAGATCAAGCGCAACGCTCTGTCGCGCCAGCAGGCGCTGCTGAGGCAGGGCTTCACCACCAAGGCCGACTATGAGGATGCGTTGAACGAGGTCCGTTCGGCCGAGACCCAGCTGGCCGACGCCCGCGCCCGCGCCGCCAATGCCGCGGCGGCGATCGCGCCGGGCGAGCAGCCCGCCATCGCCCAGGCCCAGGCCGCAGTCGACAAGGCCCGGCTCGAGCTGTCACGCACCGACGTCCGAGCGCCGATGGATGGCGTGGTCGAGAATGCCGACAATCTGCAGGTCGGGCAGATGGCCGTGACCGGGGTCGGCATGCTGTCGATCGTGCGCAGCCAGGCAGCCTGGGTCGAAGCCAATTTCAAGGAAAAGGACGTCGGCCGGATGCACGCTGGCGAGAAGGCGTGGATCACTGTCGACGCTTACCCGGGCCAGAAGTTCGCCGGAAAGGTGCAGAGCATCGGCGCAGGCACCGGCGGGGAGTTCGCGCTGCTTCCCGCGCAGAACGCCAACGGCAATTGGGTGAAGGTGACTCAGCGCGTGCCGGTCCGGATCGCCTTTGACGGCGCGCCGGCCAGGCCGATGATCGCCGGCCTGTCAGTCGTCGCAACCGTCGAGTTCGACGACCAGTAGCAGCCGTGGCCGCCGCCCAGGACAACAGCCCGACGCACATCCTGCCGACGGGCGTACGGATCATCGTCACCATCGGGGTGATGATGGCGGTCCTGCTGCAGGTGCTCGACACGACCATCGCCAATGTCGCGCTGCCGCACATGGCGGCGGACCTGAGCGCGACGCAGGACCAGATCAACTGGGTGCTGACGAGCTACATCGTCTCCAGCGCGATCGCGCTTCCGATCAGCGGCTGGCTTGCCGACAAGGTCGGGCGGAAGCGTCTGCTGCTGATTTCGGTCGTCGGGTTCACCGTCGCGTCGGTGTTGTGCGCGACCGCCAATTCGTTGAGCGAGATGGTGGTGTTCCGCGCCTTCCAGGGCGTCAGCGGCGCCTTCATCGTCCCGCTTGCCCAGGCGACCCTGTTCGACATCAACCCGCGCGACAAGCAGGGCCAGGCGATGGCGCTGTTCGGCGGCGGCGTCATGATCGGCCCGATCCTGGGCCCGGTGCTGGGTGGCTGGCTGACCGACAATTACAACTGGCGCTGGGTCTTCCTGGTGAACCTTCCGGTCGGCATCATTTGCACCCTGCTGATGCTGCGCTTCATGCCCAAGACCGAAACCCACGAGCGCAAGTTCGACCTGTTCGGCTTTGCCCTGCTCGGCATTGCCCTGGGCGCGCTCCAGCTCGGGCTCGACCGCGGCCAGCAGAACGACTGGTTCGAAAGCTGGGAGACGATCCTGGAATTCGGGGCCGCCGCCGCCGCGGCCTGGATGTTCGTCGTCCAGATGATCACCGCCAAGCATCCTTTGTTCGATCGCTCGATGTTCGCCGACCGCAATTTCGCGACCGGCCTCGTGTTCATGGCGGTAACGGGCGTGCTGCTACTTGCCGGGCTCGCGCTGCTGCCGCCGCTCCTGCAGAATATGTACGGCTATTCGGTGCTTCAGTCGGGCTTCCTGACCGCCCCGCGCGGCATCGGCACGTTGATCTCGATGCTGCTCGCCGGCCGGCTGACCGGGAAGATCGACGCCCGGCTGCTGGTCGGGATCGGCGTCGTGCTGATGGGCGTCTCGCTCTACATGATGACCGGCTTTGCAATCGACCAGCCGTCGCGGCCGGTGATCGTCAGCGGCATCGTCCAAGGGCTTGGCCTCGGCCTCATCTTCGTGCCGCTGCAGACGCTGGCGTTCGAGACTCTGGCGCCGCGGATGCGGACCACGGCGGCGGCGCTGCTCAACCTGTCGCGCAACATCGGCGGGTCGATCGGCATTTCCGTGGTCAGCGCGCAGCTGGTGCGGATGACTCAGGTCGCGCATGCCGACATCGCCAAGAACATCACCGAACATTCGATGGGGATGATCAACTCGGTGCAGGTCCAGACCGCGCTTCCGACCGCGGGGCCGTTGGCGCTGGCGATCATCAATGGCGAAGTGACTCGGCAGGCGGTGTTCATCGCCTATATCGACGACTTCAAGCTGATGATGATCGTGACCTTCGCGGTCCTGCCGCTGCTGCTGCTGATGAAGCGCGGGACGAAGGCCGACCCGACGCCGCTGGTTCACACGGATTAAGGACCGCCGGCTAGGGCGCGCTGACGACCTGCCCGCCCTTCACCACCAGCCGGACATTCCGGACGGCGGAAAGGTCGCGCGTCGGATCGCCGTCGACGGCGACGAGATCGGCGAGAAGGCCAGGCTTGACCTGCCCGCGGTCGGCAAGGCGGAAGATCCGGGCATTGCCGGAGGTCGCGGCGGTCAGCACCGCGGTCGGCGCCATGCCGGCGCGCTGCATCGCCTCCATCTCCCGCCAGTTCTCGCCGTGGGTGAAGACGCCGACATCGCCGCCCATGCAGATCGGCACACCGGCAGCCACAGCGGCGCGGAAGGCGCGGCGGTTGTCCTGCACGCCTTCCGGCGCCGGCTCGACGCCGTTCCAGCGCTGGAAATAGCGGGCGTAAGCTTCGGACGCGGCCAACGTCGGGCACAGCGCGACATGCTTGGCCGCCATCGCCTTGAACACGGCGGGCGTCCCGCCATAGCCATGCTCGATCGTGTCGGCGCCGGCGCGGATCGCGCGCATCATGCCTTCGGGCGTAGTGGCGTGGACCGCGACTTGCCGCCCGCCATCGTGGGCGGCGGCAACCCCGGCGTCGAGCTCGGCCTGGCTCAGCGTCACCCGCGTCGGCTCGCCTTTGCCCCAATGATAATCGGCATAGAATTTGATGACGTCGGCGCCGCCCGCGATCTGGTCGCGGACCGCGCGGATCATCTCCTCGGGCCCGGCGACTTCCTGCGCGCCCTGCGGAATGGCGAGGCCGGGCTCATAGCCCTTGGGGCCATAGGCGCCGCGGGCGACGATGGCCTTGGTCGCGACCAGCAGGCGAGGGCCTGGGACGATGCCCTGGTCGATCGCCTGGCGGAGCCCGACGTCGGCGAAGCCCGCGCCCTCGGTGCCGAGGTCGCGCTCGGTGGTGAAGCCGGCCGCCAGAGTCTTTTCGGCCGAGACGACTGCTCGGGCCGTGCGCAGCGCAAGCGGCTCGTGGAGGACCTGATCGTCCCAGAGCGTCTCGTTGTAAGGGTGGAGGAAGAGGTGCGAATGGCCCTCGATCATCCCGGGCATCAGCGTGGTGTCGGGCAGGTCGATGGTCCGAGTGCCGGCAGGCGCCGCGAGGTTGGGTCCGGCGGCGGCGATCTTGTTGCCCTCGACCAGCACCGACCAGCCTTCGTGCATCGCAGTCCCGTCGAAGACGCGAGCGGGGCGGAGCAGCAAATTGTCGGCGAACGCCGGCGTTGCGGCGGTCAGGATGGCGGCGAGGGCGAGGGTGAGGGGGCGCATGACAGCCAGATTGTCATTGCGAGCCAAGCCACGCAATCCAATGCTGTTGGAGCCGCCGCTCGGCTGCTAGCAGTGCACCTGGCTTTGGGGGGATTAGCCATGCGTAAACTGATGTATCTGCCGCTGCTCGCACTCGCGGGATGCGCGACGGCGCCGATTGCTACGGGCGCGCCGGTGCTAAAGGATCCGTCCGTCGTGACGTGGACCAGGCTCTACTGCACCGCCGACAACGAGAGCCATTTCGAAACGAAATCCTTCGCGCTCGACAAGGTCAACTTCGCTCCACCGGCCTCGCCGATCTTCATCGGTGGCGGCGGATCGGCGCGCAAAATCGTCTTCGGCGGCTTTGAAGAGAATTGGGGCGCCGCCGATGTTCAATCGGGCAAGACGCACCCCACACCTGTCACCCAATGGATCACCCTTCTGTCGGGCAGCATGGTGATCAGTACGACCGACGGCCAGTCGCGGCTGCTCCGCCCCGGGGACATCATGCGCCTCGAGGATGCGGCGCCATGCCGCGGGCACATCACCCGCAACCTCGCGCCCGGCGCAACCTTCCTCCAGTTTGTCCAGGACTAGCGCCTGGCGCGCGGTTCAGGCGCTTGCAAGGCGGTTGCCGATAGTCCGGGCGGCATGAAAGTCGTGCTTTTTGCCGCGATCGCGTTGTTCGCGACTGCACCCGCCGCCGCTTCCGGGCTGGAGGGGAGCTGGACCAATCCGGCGCGCAGCATCACGGTCAAGATCGGCCCGTGCGGCGCGACCCAATGCGGGCGCGTTACCTCGGCGTCGGCCAAGGCCCGGGCGGACGCCGCTTATGGCGGGACCGAGCGGCTGCTCGGCATCGAGCTCATCAGCGGGATCGAGCCGGCCGGACCCGGCCGCTGGCGCGCCGAGATCTTCGTCCCCGACCAGAACATTCATTCGAGCGGCGAGCTGGCGCTGACCGGCCCGAACCGGATGGTCGTGCGCGGCTGCGTGATCGGCGGGCTCATTTGCAAGGAACAGGTCTGGACGCGCGCCGCGGCGGTCAAGCGCCGCAAACGCTAGCGGAAATTGGGGTTCAGCCGGCCAGGCCCAGGCGCCCTTTCGCGTCCGACAACATCTGCTTGAACCGCGGATTCTCCCGGATCGGATCGAAGTCCGAATCCGCTTCCAGGTGCCGGATATGGGTCGTGCTTGAGACTTTCTCGAAAAAGGGCGCGAGAACCTCGAGCGCCCGATCGAAATCCTTCAAGCCGATGGTCAGGGCGCAGGCGAGGTTGTAGCGCATCGGACCATTGTCCGGGTCGAGCAGCAGCGCGCGGTCGATCCAGTCCCGCGCCCTCTGATCCTCGCCAAGGGCGGCCAATGCACTGGCACCGCAAGCCAGGACTGCTGCGTTCGACGGGTCCCTGGCGATCGCCTTTTCAGTCCGCTCGACGACCAGTTGCGCCGCGCGCTTCAGCCCGCTGGTGTCGCCATTTCCCTTGTAGCAGGTGACCAGCATCGCGGCGTTGTGCCAATCCGATTCCATCAGCGACGCGGCCTTCTCGAAGAAGGGAATGGAATCGGCGGCGCGGCCCTGGCGGAAGATCAGTCGCGCCGCTTCGCGGTTCACCTCCCAGGACTCGGGATCGAGCCGAACCGCGGTTTCGATCTCCGCCGTGGCGTCCGCCTGATGGCCCTGTTCCTCCAGCAAATGGGCCTTGACGCAATGAGCCTCGGCCAGATCGGGATTGATCGCCAGCGCCTTTTCGACCGCCGGTTCGGGATCGACGTCGCGGCCATGCCAGAAGCGGAGCTGCGACTGGGCGAGCGCCATCAGCGCCCAGGCCTGGGCGTAATCGGCGTCGAACGTAAGCGCCTGCTGGCAGATACGGACGATCGTTTCCTGGCGTCGCACGTCGCCGATGCCGCCATCGGTCCATTGCTGCCGCGCCATCAAATAGAGATTGTAGGCCTCGACGCTGGCGGTTCCGCGGCTCTCGATCGCCTTCTTCTCTTCCGGCAGCAGCTTGACTCGAAGGGCGGCGACGATCGCCTTGGAAATCTCGTCTTGGATCGCGAAGATGTCGGTCAGGTCGCGGTCGTAGCGATCGGCCCAGACGTGGCCCCCGGTGGCGCTGTCGATCAGCTGCGCAGTGATCCTGACCCGCGATCCAGCCTTGCGCACGCTGCCTTCGAGGACGTGCGTGACGTCGAGGGCGCGCGCGACTTCCTTTACGTCCATGACGCGGCCCTTGAAGGTGAAGGCGGTGTTGCGGGCGATGACCAGCAGCGCCGAGACCTTCGACAGATCGGTGATGATGTCCTCGGTGATCCCGTCGCTGAAATATTCCTGCTCGGGATCGCCGCTCATGTTGACGAAGGGCAGCACGCAGACGGAGGCGCCCCGTGCAGCTTCATGCTTGGCCGCTTGCGAGGCAGCGGTTTCGGACGCCTTGCTTCCGGCCGTTTTCGAAATGGCCTGGAGGAGGTCATCAAGCTCCCCCGGCGTTCCGTCGAATTTTCCGAGCTCGACGGTGTGAAACTGCCGAAATCCGAGCGGCGGCCTGGTGCCCGCCAGGCTGACCGGGACGAGCCGGCCCGAATCACGCCCTTCGGCGGCTTCGTCCTGGACCCAGGCTGATTCAACCGAGGCCGGGGACCACAAGACCACGACCGCCTCGGCACTCTTCAGCGCCCGGTCGATCTCGGTGGAAAAGCGGGAACCGCCCTGGATGTGCCGGTCCCACCAGACCTCGTGACCGGCTTCGCCAATGCCTTCGGCAAGCTGCTTTGCGGCAGCCTGGTCTTCACGCGCGTAGCTTAAAAAGACGCCGGCCACTGATTTCTCCCCGCCCCGGGATAGTGCGCCGTAGCGGCAAACGCTTCAAGAGCCGCGTGAAATCTCGTTACAGGAACGGAACATGGTGGCCTGATGCATAAAGGGCGCCCCGGAAGCCCGGGACGCCCTTCGATTTTCCGTCATTGCGAGCGAAGCGAAGCGATCTAGTTGGATCGCCACGGCGCCGCGCGCCTCGCGATGACGACTAACGCTTGGAAAATTGGAACGAACGGCGAGCCTTGGCGCGGCCGTACTTCTTGCGCTCGACGACGCGCGGATCGCGGGTCAGGAAGCCCTCGCGCTTGACGGTGGTGCGAAGCGCCGGCTCGTAGCGGGTCAGCGCGGTCGAGATGCCGTGGCGAACCGCACCGGCCTGGCCCGACAGGCCGCCGCCCTTGACGGTCGCTTCGACGTCATACTGCCCAGCGCGATCGGTAACGTCGAACACCTGGTTGATGATCAGGCGCAGGGTCGGACGAGCGAAGTAAACTTCCTGCTCGCGGCCGTTGATGACGATCTTCCCCGAGCCCGGCTTGAGCCAGACGCGCGCGACGGCGTCCTTGCGGCGGCCGGTCGCATAAGCGCGGCCCTGCTTGTCGAGCTGCTGCTCGCGAAGCACGGCCTCGATCTGCGGGCCCTGGGTTGAAGCACCATGGTCGTCGACGCGCTCTTCGCGGTCGCGGCGGCCTTCACGGCCTTCACGGCCTTCGCGGGCGGGAGCCGGAGCGGCATCGGCACCGGCATCGGCAGCGGGCTCGGCCGCGGCTGGAGCTTTAGCGACGGGAGCGGCCTCAGGCTTCGGATTGGTCAGCTCACCGAGGTCGGAAAGGGACTTCTTGTCGGCCATTATGCGCCCACCTTGTTCTTGCGGTTCATCGACGCGACGTCGAGGACTTCGGGGTTCTGGCCGCCGTGCGGATGCTCGGTGCCGTTATAGAGGTGCAGGGCGCGCATCTGGTCGCGGCCCAGCGGTCCGCGCGGGATCATGCGCTCGACCGCCTTTTCAAGCACGCGCTCGGGGAAGCGGCCCTCGAGCACCTTGCCGGCGGTGATCTGCTTGATTCCGCCGGCATAGCCGGTGTGCTTGTAATAGATCTTGTTATCGAGCTTGCGGCCCGTGAACTTCACCTTGTCGGCGTTGATGATGATGACATGGTCGCCGCAATCGACGTGCGGCGTGAAGCTCGGCTTGTGCTTGCCGCGCAGGATGTTGGCGACGATCGTCGCGAGGCGGCCGACGACCAGCCCATCGGCGTCGATCAGGTGCCATTTCTTTTCGACCTCATGCGGCTTGGCCGACTTGGTCGTCTTCATCAGCGCCTTCATGGCGTTGTTTCCTTCGAGTTGAAATGCGAAAGGCGACGCCACAATGCGCCGCCGTCGCCGGCCTATTCGCGACTGAGCCCAGGAAAGTCAAGCAAATCCGGCACTTTGCCGGCGGGTAAAATAATACCCTATAAGCTTCCGGAACGCCCCCGAAACGTCTGGAACGGGGCCCGCTCTGGCCGGTTGTTCCGGCAACGAGAAGAACTGGAGGCGAGCATGTATATCGGTCTTGGCGGATTGCTGATCCTGATCCTCATCCTGTGGCTGCTCGGCGTCATCTGACGCGACCCCAGGATTGAAACCCATCGGCGTCCGTCGCTACCGCGGCGGGCGCCGTCGCATGTTCAGACGGCCTGGTGCAGGTACAGCTCATCGAAGTCGCCGGCTTCGCGCAGCCCGTCGCGGTCAAGCACGCGGAGCGAACGCGAATTGAGCTCGATCAGCCCCTCGCGGCGAAGCCCCTGCAAGGTCCGGTTGGTATGCACGGCGGTAAGGCCCGTAGCGTCCGCCAGCTGCTCCTGAGTGATCGGGAAATCGAACGCGTCGTCGCTGCCAAGACCCTGCTTTTCGAGGCGGACGATGAGCTCGCAGATCAAATGCGCGATCCGCGCCCGGGAATCGCGCCGGCCGACGTTGACCACCCATTCGCGGAAGATCGAGGCGTCGATCAGCGTGTCGACCCACATCGCCCGGCGAATCGCCGGCCGTGCGTCGGCAAGCTCGGTCAGGGCACTTCGCGGAATGGCCGCGACCTCCGACCGGTAAAGGCTCTGGACGCTATGGTCGGCGACCTCGAGCAGCCCGTTCTGAAGGTCGACGAACTCGCTCGCAATATGGAAGGAAATGATCTGGCGGCTGCCGTCGCGAAGCAGCTTCTGGCGAAAAGAGAAACCCGACAGCATCAGGCAGCATTCGCTGGTCTCCTGCCCTTCGCGGACGATGTAGAGGTCCTTGCCGTACGACCGCTTGGTGAAAGGCAATTGGAGGATTGCAGAGCGGTCGCCCTGCGGCAGGTCTGCAAACCGGGACCAGCGGCGCACCAGCGCGCCGAGGGGATGTACGTCAGACACTCGGGCGGGCTTCCCCCAACAAGCACGTTAAGACGGTCTTGCCTAACCGCGCTAAGAGCGGACGTCCTTAATCGAAATCAAACTGCAAACGCCTGATCGACCAGGTCTTCGCCGGGGATATGGAGATAGCCGCGGGTGAAGTCGCCCGCGTCCTGGAGCGCACGCCAATTATCATAGTGGATATGGCGCCGGCGGCGGTTGATCAGCCCATCCTTCTCGAGGCCCTTGAGCACGCGATTGACATGGACCGAGGTGAGGCCGGCGGCGTCGGCCAGCTGCTCCTGGGTCATCGGCAGCTCGAACCCGTCCTTCCCGGCGAGGCCGCGCGATTCGAGGCGGACGGCGAATTCGCAAAGGATGTGGGCGATCCGCTCGCGGGCGTCGCGCTGGCCGACGTTGACCACCCATTCGCGCAGGATCGAAGCCTCGAACAGCGTCTGCTGGATGAGGGCGCGGGCAAGCCGCGGCCGGGTCATCACCAGTTCCTGCAGCGGTTCGCGCAAAAGGTCCGCGATCGTGCCCTTGTTCAGCATCTGCACGGAGTGATCGGAAACATTGAGGAAGATGTTCTGCAGGTCGACGGCATCGCCGGGGACGCAGACGGCGAGGATCTGGCGCGAACCGTCGCCGGTGACCTTCTGGCGAAAGGCGTAACCTTCGACCAGCACCGCGCAATGGTCGGGCACCGATCCTTCGCGAACGAGATAGGTGCCGGCGTCGACCCGGCGCATCCGGAAGGGCAGGGCCTTCAGCGCGGCGATGTCGCTGCCTTCGAGCGGCGAGCGACCGCAGAGATCCGCAATAAAGCGGTCAAGTGGATGATCAGAGGAGTTCAAGTTGGTGCTCCCGGCAAATATCGGGCGGGAGCAATTCGAACTCTCAGCCACCGAGGCCCAATGCTGTGGCGGCGGTATTCCGTCTTATACTCTGATTGATCTTTGGTGATACGTCTTAGATTTAGTCAATAATAGCTAATATAGATTGTGTTACAACGAAGTTCGGCTCCAGATTCAGGAATGAGCGCGCAGCGCCCCCACGGCGATGATATCGCCCATGGACTCGGCAACCGCGTCGTAACGCTCGGCAAGCTCGAGATGCGCGCGGCGCGCGCCGGGATGTGGCGACTTCATTGCGGCGACGCGCTCCTCGGCCGCGCGGCGGCGGAAATATTCACGATCATGACTCATTGCAGCCCCCCGCGGCTGAGTTTTGAGAAGAGCCATGTTTAACAAAGACTTGGCTATGATTTCCCCAACCTAAATCAAGGCTGGCGGAGAATCGTGGCGACTAAGGCGTTGCGGCTGTCGGGGGTGGTTCGCTAAACGCGCCCCGCCTGTTCGCAGCCAAGCCGAGAAAGCCGCCCTGTGCCGAGACGCGTCAAGGACTTCATCGACATCAGCGAATATACCTCGCTCGACGATCTCATCCGCTATCTCGCGACGATTCGCGACAATCTGCCCGAAGGCCATGACGCGGAAATGAAGATCCGCGGTGACGAGGTCTTCGGCAAAAGGCTGACCATCACTTATTCGCGCGAGCAGACCGCCGAGGAAGCGGCGCTCGAAAGCAAGTATGCAGGCGGCGAGGAAGAGGACGGCGCGATCGAGGACCTGGCGCGCAAGCTCGACGAGGTTCCCTACCAGCGGCGCGGGAACGAGGGCCGCTAGGCCTCCAGCACCGGCTTGCTGATGGTGGCGATGAAGCGGTTGCGCTGCCACAGCTCATACTTGCCGGGCGCGCAGCTTTCCCTGGCGGCTTGAACCGCCGACTGGTCATCCGTGGCTTCGACCCATTCCCCGGTCGTGATCTTGCCGGCCCCGTCGAGCCGGTACAGGCGATAAGACATTGAACCCCACCCCGCTTGATGGGGTCGGGTTATCAAATCGGCCGGGCCGTAAAATTCACAATTGTTACGAAATCCGACGCTTTCTAATTGGATTTGAAAGATTTTTTCGAAAAAGGCAGCAGCTGTAACTTAGGTTAACTGGAAAAATCCGGCGATCGTTGCACAAGGCGCAACGAATGATCACGGCCCATTTGAGGAAGCTGAGACGGCGTATCGAGATCAGCTCTGAGGAAGAGCGGGCAATACGCGGGTTAGTATCGGAAACCCGCCGTCATCGCCCCGATGAGATGATCGTTCGCGCCGGGGAAGAGCTCAACAACAGCCTGCTGCTGGTCGACGGCTGGCTTGCGCGCTGCAAGGACCTGCCGGGCGGCGAGCGGCAGGTGACCGAGCTTCACGTTGCCGGCGATTTTGCCGACCTCCACGGCTTCACCCTCAAGCGCCTCGACCATGACGTGATGACGATGAGCGAATGCACCATAGCAGTCGTTCCGCACGAGCGGCTACTCGAGCTTACGGGCAAGCATCCGCGCCTCGGCCGGGTTTATTGGTTCGCGACCAACATCGACGCCGCGATCCACCGCGAATGGGCGCTGTCGCTGGGCCAGCGTTCGGCCCTGTCGCGCATGGCGCACCTTTTTTGCGAGCTGTACGTGCGGCTCGAGGTGGTCGGGCAGGCCAGCCGGGGCCGCTACGAATTCCCGCTGACCCAGCGCGAGCTTTCCGAATGCCTGGGGCTGACGGTGGTCCATGCCAACCGCACCATTCAGGAGCTTCGCCGGCGGAGCCTGATCGAGCTCGAGAACCGGCAGCTGACCATCCTCGACCGCCGCGGCCTCGAAGGCGTGGCACAGTTTGATCCGACCTATCTCTATCTCGGCAAGCACGTTCTCTAGGCACTCGCCGAGGGCGCGGTGCTTTCCTCCACCCAGGCGGCGTAGGCCGACAGGATCTTGTCGATCGGCCAGGTAGCGATGCACGGCACGTCGTAGCTGTGCAAGGCGGCGACCCGGGCGATCAGCGCCTCGGCGCGGGCGTTGCTGGTCTTGAAGATGGCGGCGACCTCATCGGCGCTCTCGACCTTGCCCTGCCAGCGATAGATCGACCGCACCGGCCCCAGGATATTGACGCAGGCGGCGAGCCGTTCCTCGACGGCGATGTGGCCGATCCGCTCGGCCTCTGCGGCATTGGCGAACACGGCATAGACCGAGATGACGCTCACCGGCTCGTCTTCCCATGGACGTGCGCGCCCCAGACAGTGGCGGCGAGCAGCAAAGCGCCCGTCGCCTGGTGAAGGACGGCCAGCCAGATGGCGATGCCGGAAACCACGGTCAGAATGCCGAGGATGATCTGGGTCCCGAACGCACAGTGGATGGCGATGGAGGCGGGGCGGCCGCCCTCCAGGCGGCGGATGCGGCGCGCGAAGAGGACCAGGATCGCGACCACGATCCACGCCCACCAGCGGTGCACGAACTGCAGCAGGAACGGATCGTGGGTAAGGGCGAAGCCGACGCCGTTCGACCAGTCGACCCCGGCCGGGAAGAAGCGGCCGTTCATGTCGGGCCAGCTGTTCGAGACATAGCCGGCGCGGAAGCCCGCGACCCAGGCGCCGAACAGCAGCTGGATGGTCAGGGCGGCAAGGGCGAAGGCGCCCCAGCCGTTGAGGCGCGCCGCACGCGCACCGGGCCGGCGCAGGTCGAGCGCGGTCCAGATGAGCGCCCCCATCAGGAACAGCGCCATCAGCAAATGGGCGGAGAGGCGATAAGGGCTGACCTCGGTCCGTCCTTCGAGGCCGGACATCACCATGAACCAGCCGATCGCGCCCTGCAGCCCGCCGAGCACGAACAGGGCCGCCAGCCGCCAGCCATAGCCGCGCGGGATCGCGCGCTTGGCCGCGAACCAGACGAGCGGCACGAAAAAGACGAGGCCGATGACCCGGCCGAGCAGCCGGTGCACCCACTCCCAGAAAAAGATGGTCTTGAAACCGGCGAGCGTCATGCCGGCGGGCCCCGCGACCTCACGATATTGGGGCGTCGCCTGGTAGAGCGCGAAGGCATGCTCCCACTCGGCCTGGGTCAGCGGGGGAATGGCGCCGGTAACGGGCCGCCACTCGGTGATCGACAGCCCGCTTTCGGTGAGGCGGGTGATGCCGCCGACCACGACCATGGCGAAGACCATCGCTGCGACGACAAGCAGCAGGTTGGCGATGGCGCGCGGGCGGACCTGGCGCTCGGCGGGGGCGGACTCGGCAATGGCGGCGGAAGTCATTGCGGCGGCCTATGCCCGTGCGGCGAGCCGTGGGGCAAGCGCGGTAATTTCACACATGATATATTGTCACTTTTCCACGTTGGGACTATATAACGCAACCGATGACGTCGCTCGCGATTCGGACTTCCCGGCTCGACCAACTTGCCATGGCCCTGTCGGGGCTATGCGTCGTGCACTGCGTTGCGACCGCGGTGCTGCTCGCCTTGCTGTCCGCCGCGGGAGATTTCCTGGGTTCGCCGGTCATCCACGAGGTCGGCCTCACGCTGGCGATGATCCTCGGCGGCTTTGCGCTGGGCCGCGGGATCATCGAGCACGGCTTCATGATGCCGAGCGCGGTTGGTGGCCTCGGCCTCGGTATGATGGCCGGCGCGCTCAGCCTGCCGCATGATGGGCTGGAGACGGTTTATACGGTGGTCGGCGTCCTTATCCTGGCGCTTGGCCACCGCCTCAATGCCATGGCGGCCGAATAAGCGGCAGCCTCGCTTGCCCGGGCTGCGGGCACTATTTTTCTCGGACTTGCACCCAAAATGAGCAGGCACGACCATCAGATTCATGAAGGCGATGCGCTAAAGAGCGCGGCGCGCGACCGGCTGACACAGCAGGGCGAGCAATGGACCGACATGCGCGCGGCGGTGTTCGACGCGCTGGCGAGCTTCGACAGGCCCGCAAGCGCCTATGACGTCGCCGAAGCGGTGTCGAAGACGCTGGAGCGGCGGGTCGCCGCCAACAGCGTCTACCGGATCCTCGACCTGTTCGTCGGATCGAACCTGGCGCGGCGGGTCGAAAGCGCGAACGCCTATGTCGCCAACCAGCACCCCGAATGCCTCCACGACTGCATCTTCCTGATCTGCGACACGTGCGGGCAGACGGTGCACCTCGACGACGACAGCCTGTCGGGCGGGGTGCGCAAGGCCGCCGCGACCGCCGGCTTCACCGCGCCGCGTCCGGTGATCGAAGTGCGCGGCACCTGCGGCGACTGCGACACCGAATAGCCGGCTGAGCATTTCCTGAGGAATCGCTGAAATCGCCGCAGGTTGGTGACTTGCGGCGCGCCACCGCGTAAGGCCCGGCACCAATGACCGACCGTCCCGAAACGCCCCTGCTCGATAAGGTTGCTTATCCGGCCGACATTCGTGCGCTGGGCAAGGAAGAGCTGCCGCAGCTGGCCGACGAGCTCCGCCAGGAAATGATCTCGGCAGTGTCGGTGACCGGCGGCCATTTGGGCGCCGGGCTCGGCGTGGTCGAGCTGACCATCGCGCTCCATTATGTCTTCGATACGCCCAACGACAAGTTGATCTGGGACGTCGGGCACCAGGCCTATCCGCACAAGATCGTCACCGGTCGCCGCGACCGCATCCGCACCCTTCGCCAGGGCGGCGGCCTGAGCGGTTTCACCCGGCGCAGCGAGAGCGAATATGACCCGTTCGGGGCGGCGCACAGCTCGACTTCGATCTCCGCCGCATTGGGCTTCGCCATCGCCAACAAGCTGGCGGGCGACCCGGGCCGTGCGGTGGCCGTAATCGGCGACGGCGCCCTCTCTGCGGGCATGGCCTATGAGGCGATGAACAATGCCGAAGCCGCGGGCAACCGGCTGGTCGTGATCCTCAACGACAATGACATGTCGATCGCGCCGCCGGTCGGCAGCCTCAGGAATGCGCTGGCGCGGCTGGTCAGCTCGGGCAAGTATCTGACGCCGCGGCGGCTCGCTCAGAAGCTCGCGCGGGCGATGCCCGACGGGATCCACAACGCCGCCCGCCGCTTCGAAGAATATACCCGCGGCTGGATCACCGGCGGGACGCTCTTCGACGAGCTCGGGCTCTATTATGTCGGCCCGGTCGACGGCCACGATGTGCGCGCTTTGGTCGAAGTTCTGGAAAATGTCCGCGACGCCCAGGAAGGCCCTATGCTGGTCCATGTCGTGACCAAGAAGGGCAAGGGCTATGCGCCGGCCGAGAACGCCGCCGACAAATATCATGGCGTGGTCAAGTTCGACGTGGTTTCGGGGGTCCAGGCCAAGGCGGCGGCTGGAGCGCCGAGCTACACCAACGTCTATGCCAAGGCGCTGGGCGACGAGATGGCGCGCGACGACAAGGTCGTGGCGATCACCGCGGCGATGCCCTCGGGCACCGGGCTCGACAAGGTCGCCGAGCAATTCCCCGACCGCACCTTCGACGTCGGCATTGCCGAGCAGCATGCGGTGACCTTCGCCGCGGGCCTCGCCGCGCAAGGCTACAAGCCGTTCGCGACGATCTATTCGACCTTCCTGCAGCGGGCCTACGACCAGGTCGTCCACGACGTCGCGATCCAGAATTTGCCGGTGCGTTTCGCGATGGACCGCGCGGGGCTGGTCGGTGCCGACGGGGCGACGCACGCGGGCGCGTTCGACCTCGCTTACCTCTGCACCTTGCCCAACTTCGTGGTGATGGCCGCCGCGGACGAGGCCGAGCTTTGCCATATGGTCCACACCATGGCGCTGCATGATTCAGGGCCCATCGCGGTCCGCTATCCGCGCGGCGAGGGCCGGGGCGTTGCTCTGCCCGAGCAGCCGCAGGCGCTCGAGATCGGCAAGGGCCGCATCGTCCGCGAGGGCAAGAGCGTCGCGATCCTGTCGCTTGGGACGCGCCTTGAAGAG
Source organism: Pseudomonadota bacterium (assembly GCA_040389765.1). Taxonomy (GTDB): domain Bacteria; phylum Pseudomonadota; class Alphaproteobacteria; order Sphingomonadales; family Sphingomonadaceae; genus Sphingomicrobium. Next base: position 116,122 of record JAZJZO010000005.1, read on the forward strand.
GCGGGGAAAGCAGCGGACGAGCTGGAGGCGCGGGGCCTGTCGACCACGGTCGCCGACTTGCGCTTCGCCAAGCCGCTCGACAGCGCGCTGATCCGGCGCCTGATGACCAGCCACGACGTCGTCGTGACGGTCGAGGAAGCTGCCGTTGGCGGGGTCGGCGCGCATGTGCTGACGCTGGCCAGCGACGAAGGCCTGCTCGACGCGGGCCTGAAGATCCGCACCATGCGGCTGCCCGACCGCTTCCAGGAGCACGACAAGCCCGAGAAGCAATATGACGAGGCCGGGCTCAACGCGCCGCACATCGTCGATACGGTGCTGAAGGCGCTGCGTTCGAACAGCGCCGGCGTCGAGGAGGCGCGGGCGTAGCCAAGATCCGTGCAGACCAGCTGCTTGTCAGCCGCGGGCTGGCCGAAAGCCGGACGCGGGCGCAGGCGCTGATCATGGCGGGCGCGGTCTTCTCGGGCGAACGGAAGCTTTCCAAGGCCGGCGACATGCTCGCCGAAGACGCGGCGCTGGAAGTGCGCGGCAAGGATCATCCCTGGGTGTCGCGCGGCGGGATCAAGCTCGACCACGGGCTCACCCATTTCGGGTTCGACGTGGCGGGGGCCATCGCGCTCGATGTGGGCAGCTCGACGGGCGGCTTCACCGACGTGCTGCTGAGCCGCGGTGCGGCCAAGGTCTACGCCGTCGATGTCGGCACCAATCAGCTCGCGTGGAAGCTGCGCCAGGACGAGCGCGTCATCCTCCACGAGCAGACCAATGCGCGTTCGCTGGATGCTACGATCATTCCCGAGCCCATCGACGTGGTCGTCTGCGACGCAAGCTTCATCTCGCTCACCAAGGTTCTCGAAGCGCCGCTCAAGCTCGCCCGGTCCGGCGCAATGCTGGTCGCGCTGATCAAGCCGCAGTTCGAGGCGGGGCGCGAGGAAGTGGGGAAGGGCGGGGTCGTCCGCGATCCCGAGGTTCACGCGCGCGTCTGCAGCGAGGCCAAAGGCTGGGTTGAAGGGCAGGGCTGGACCGTGCTGGGGATCGAACCGAGCCCGATCACCGGGCCCGAAGGCAATATCGAATTCCTGCTTGGAGCGCGAAAAGATGGCGGATGAACAGAAACTCTGGGGTCGCTACGGTCTGATCACCGTGCCGGCGATCGTGGTCGCCGGGTCGGTGATTGGCATGCTGAGCGGAAGCAGCGGCGCGAACAGCTGGTACGCCGGCCTGGAAAAGCCGTTCTTCCAGCCGCCGACGATCGCCTTCCCGGTCGCCTGGACGATCCTCTACGCGCTGATGGGCGTCGCGCTGGCGATGATCCTGGTCGAGCCGCCCTCGCCACGGCGGCGCAATGCGCTGATCCTGTTTTTCGCCCAGCTCGCGCTCAACTTCGCCTGGTCGCCGATTTTCTTCGGCGCTCACGACATTGGGCTGGCCAGGATCGACATCTTCCTGATGACGGCGCTCGCGGCTGCGGCAGCCGGGCAGTTTCTCCGGCTCAACAGGGTGGCGGGACTGCTCCTCATTCCCTATCTGGCTTGGCTGATCTTCGCGGCGACCCTGAACACCGCGATTCAAACCCTCAATCCGGGCGCGGGAACCTCCCTGCTCGGCTGAACAGGAGAGCGAGCGATGCAGTCCGAGAACAAGATGTTCGACGACTTCGTGAAGATGGTGAACGGCTTTGCCGGGACCATGGCCGGAATGGGCCGCGAAGCCGAATCCTCGGCGCGCGAGAAGATGCGCGAATGGATGGCGGGCAACGATTTTGTCGGCCGCGACGAGTTCGAAGCGGTGAAGGCCATGGCTGCCGCCGCGCGCGACGAGGCCGATGCGCTGAAGGTTCGGGTCGCTGCGCTCGAGGAGAAGCTCGGCGCAAGCGCTGCCAAGAAGCCCAGCACGAAGTCCTCCGGGCCAAAGCCGGGAGCGGTCGGCTGAGCGAGGAAGAAATCAGCGAGGAGCGCGACGATGGCGCTCCGATCGAAGTGCTCGAGCAATATTTCGAAGCGCGCGGCTGGGCTTGCGAGCGCACCGCCGAGGGCGAGATCGTGGCTTCGGCGACGGGCAGCTGGGCGCAGTACGAGCTGCGCGGCGTCTGGCGGCCCGAGGACCAGGTGCTCCAGTTCCTCGCTTTCCCCGACATCAAGGTCGCGCCGGAGAAGCGCCTCGCGATCTGCGAGTCCTTGAGCCTGATCAACGAGCAGCTGTGGCTCGGCCATTTCGAATTGTGGTCAGGCTCAGGGCTGGTGGTGTTCCGCCATTCGACCATCCTCGATGCGCGCGAAGGGGAGGGGCTGAGCCTGGAGCAGGCGGAAGCCATTGCCGAGGCGGCCGTCGAGGAGTGCGAGCGCTTCTACCCCGTGTTCCAATTCGTTCTGTGGGGCGGCAAGTCGCCCGGCGAAGCTATCGCCGCCGCGCTGATCGATACGCACGGCGAGGCCTGAGCGATGGTTGGACTTCCCGAGCTGCCGATGCCGACCTGGTTCGTGGGTTGCGGCAATATGGGCGCCGCGATCCTCAAGGGCTGGCGCGCCGCGACAATAGATTTGAAAGCGGTCACCATCATCCGCCCAAGCGGTGCTTCGGTCGAAGGCGCGCGCGCGGTCACCGGCTTCGCGCAAGCGGGTCCCGCGCCCAAGCTGGTGGTGCTGGCCTTCAAGCCGCAGCAGCTGGACGAGATCGCTCCTGAGATGCGCCAGTGGCTGACGTCGAAAACGGTGATCGTGTCATTGCTCGCCGGGGTCGAGGCGAAGACTTTGCGAGAGCGCTTCCCCGGTGCGGGCAAGATCGTCCGGGTCATGCCCAACCTGCCGGTCCAAGTGCGGCGCGGGGTGGTCGCGCTCTACAGCGAGGACGCCGACGAAGGGACGCAGGACCTGGTCGGGACTTTGTTCGCCGCGCTCGGCTTTTCGCTGTGGGCCTCAGACGAGCAGCGCTTCGGCGCCATCGGCGCAGTCGCTGCTGCCGGGCCGGCCTATGTCGCGCGTTTCGTCCAGGCGCTCGCGAAGGCCGCAGGAGAACGCGGCATCAGCCCGGAAATGTCGGCGATCATCGCGCTGGAAACGGTGCTTGGCACAACCTGGATGGCGGCCACGACCAACGAGGAGATGGCCTCGATCGCCAAGCGCGTAGCAAGCCCGAAAGGCACGACCCAGGCCGGGCTCGACGTGCTCGACCGCGACCATGTCCTCGATGAGCTCGTCGGCGTCGCAATCGCCGCCGCTGCGCAACGCAGCGCGGAGCTGGCCGAAGAGGCGCGGGCGGCCTCGCTTGAAGAGCCGGCGCGCCTGTCCTAGGCGCGAGGCGACTTTCTTTCAGGAACGATAATGGCGCAGGAACAGGGGAGTTTCGAGGACCGCGACGGCTGGATCTGGCTCGACGGGGAAATCGTCGATTGGCGGGATGCCAGGGTGCACGTCCTGACGCACGCGCTCCATTACGCCTCCAGCGTGTTCGAAGGCCAGCGCGCCTATGGCGGCACGATCTTCAAGCTGCGCGAGCATAGCGAGCGGCTGCACCAGAGCGCCCGGCTTCTGGGGTTCGAGCTGCCTTACAGCGCCGACGAGATCGACGCCGCCTGCAAGGAAGTGCTGAAGGTCAACGGGTTCACGGACGCCTACATGCGACCGCTTGCATGGCGCGGCGCCGAGAGCATGGGCGTGGCTCCGGGCAAGACCCGCCCGCACGTCGCCATCGCCGCCTGGGAGTGGGGCAAATATTATGACCCGCGCCATTCCGAGCAGGGCATCCGCCTCGACATCGCGCCATGGCGGCGGCCAGCGCCTTACACGGCGCCGACCGCTTCGAAAGCGGCGGGGCTGTACATGATCTGCACCCTGTCGAAGCAGCATGCCGAAGAACGCGGCTTTCACGACGCGCTGATGTTCGACTGGCGCGGCCGGGTGGCCGAAGCCACGGGCGCCAACGTCTTCTTCGTCGAGAACGGACGTTTGCACACGCCGGTCCCGGACTGCTTCCTGGACGGCATTACCCGCCGCACGGTGATGGACCTCGCCCGCCAGCGTGGCGTCGAGGTTATCGAGCGCGAAATCTGGCCGGAGGAGCTGGAAGGGTTCGAGCAGATGTTCCTCACCGGCACCGCGGTCGAAGTGACTCCGGTTCAGTCCGCGGGCCCGTGGAAGTTCGAGGTCGGCGAGCTGACGCGCCAGCTCGGCCGCGACTACGACGACCTGGTCAACGGCCGCATCCCCAACGCCTAATCGAAGAGGGTGAGGTCGAGCGTCTCGCTCGGTCCGAACCAGATGACGTGTTCGGTATGGTCGGCGCGATCCTCGCCGGTTTCGGCATGGGCGAAGACGGTGAGACCGCCGCGATTGAGCGCGAGGAATTGCGCGACCTCGCCGAACGCCTCCGTCGGTACCGTCAGCTGGACGCTGCCGCGCGGATGCGGGCCCACCGGGCGAAGATGGAAATGGCCGACGGCCACGGGAAAGCGCTGCTGGACCGCGGCGGCAAGCGCCTTGGCGGCCTCCACTTGCTCAGGATCGTAATAGATGTGGGCATGGAAATCGCGGATCGCCGGCTCGGTCATGGTCAACATATAGGGATCGCCCCTTTAAAGTCGAAGCAGCGCCGGTATAAGCGCCGCTTCCCCGCCTCTTAGGAGCGCTTCGGGGTCCGCCTGCTGGGGCGTCGCCAAGTGGTAAGGCACCGGTTTTTGGTACCGGCATTCGCAGGTTCGAATCCTGCCGCCCCAGCCAA
>JAZJZO010000006.1:0-414456 GCA_040389765.1 Pseudomonadota bacterium
GCTTGCGCGGGCAGATTTACAGTCTGCTGCCTTTAACCACTCGGCCACCTCTCCACGAGGCTTGCCACGCGCAGCCAGTCCCGGGGGCTAGCGAGCATGGCGAGGCAGGCGCGCTCCTTTAAGGGAGAGGCATGCGCTGTCAACCGCACGCCGCAGCCGGGTGCGCTTCAGAACAGGACTTGCCGGCTGTCGCCCGTCGCTGCGCTGCGGCGCTCCAATTCGTCGACAGTCCTCCCGACTGTTGGAATTGGAGCGGGTGAAGGGAATCGAACCCTCGTCGTAAGCTTGGAAGGCTTCTGCTCTACCATTGAGCTACACCCGCTCGCCGGGCTGAGATGCCCACGCGGCCATTCAGCGTCAAGCCGCTGCTTCAGCTTGACCGGGGCCAAGCCCCTGTCTTACCGTGCGATTCGCAATGAGGCACCTGAACGCCATCGCCGCAACTTCGACCGTCCACTTCTGGTGGCGCGGCCTGACCATTGCGGCGCGATGGCGCGACTGATCGACTAGCAATCCGATCATCGACTGCCCGCCCGCCTTTCGGCGGGCTTTTTTGTTTCAGGTGAATTCATATGTCTCAGCTCCTGACCTTTCAGCGTTCCTCGGTCGCTGCGCCCTCGGCGGCCGGCCCCGAAGCCGAAGCCGCCATTGCCGACCTCCTCGACGGCAATGACCTTGACCGGTCGGCGGCCCGAATCCTGTTCGACCGAATCGTCGAAGGCAGCCTTAGCGAACCGCTGATGGCGGCCGCGTTCGTCGCCCTGCGCGTCAAAGGCGAAACCTCAGAGGAGCTGATCGGCGCGGCCCAGGCCCTGCGCTCTGCTGCTCGGTTCTTCCCGACGCCGGCTTATTTGTTCGCCGACAGCTGCGGGACCGGCGGTGATTGCTCGGGGTCGATCAACGTCTCGACCGCGGCCGGCCTGGTCGCGGCGGCCTGCGGACTGCCCATCGTCAAGCACGGCAACCGCTCCTTTACCTCCAAATGCGGGTCGGCCGACGTGCTCGAAGCCTTGGGCGCAAGGCTCGACCTCACGCCGCTCGAATCGCGCGAAATCCTCGACCGCACCGGCTTCTGCTTCCTGCTCGCACCGCAATATCATCCGGGCATCGCCCATGCCGGCCCGGTCCGACGCGCCTTGAAGGTGCGGACGATCATGAACCTTCTCGGGCCATGCTTGAACCCGGCCCGGCCGAAGGTGCAGCTGCTCGGCGTGGCCGACCCGGCACTGCTTCGCCCGATCGCCGAGACGCTGCATGCGCTGGGTGTCGAGCGCGCTCTGGTGGTTCATGGCTCCGGCCTCGATGAGGTCGCGCTGCACGGCTTCACCCGCGCCGTCTCGGTGGTGGGCGATGAGCTTGAAGAGCTGCAAATCACGCCCGAGCAGGCCGGCCTTCGCCGGATGCCGGTGGAGCAGATTGCCGGTGGGTTGCCCGAGGAAAATGCCGAGCGGCTCCGGAACATTGTCGCCGGGGCAGGACGCGCGGCAGATCTTGCCGTCGTTGCGCTGAATGCCGGCGCGCTGCTGATGACGGCAGGCAAGGCTGGCGACCTGAAGCAGGGGGTCGAGCAGGCATCGGATGCGATGCGCTCGGGCCGGGCACGGCAATTGCTGGATGATTTCGTCGAGGCCAGCCGTGGCTGAGGGAATTCTCGGCCGGATCTCTGCGGCCAAGCGGGCGGAGCTTCACCGACGCTTCGCCGGCGTGTCGATCGACGCCCTGCGAGGCCGGGCCAGACCCACGCGCCGGAGCCTTTGCCAGGCGCTGGCGAAACCGGGCGCCCGCTTCATCCTCGAAATCAAGAAGGCCTCGCCCTCTGCTGGCTTGATCCGGCCCAATGCCGACGCCGCCGGCCTGGCGCGCGGCTATGACGGCGTCGCCGATGCGCTGAGCGTGCTCACCGACCGCGATTTCTTCGGCGGCGCGCTGGAAGACATTCACGCGGCGCGGGGCGAATTTGCCGGGCCGATCCTGGCGAAGGACTTTTTCATCGATCCGCGGCAGGTTGCGGAAGCGCGGATCGCCGGCGCCGACGCGATCCTGGTGATGCTGTCGCTGCTCGACGATTCCGCCGCGCCGGCCATGATCGATGAGGCGCGCCGGTTCGGGATGGATGCCCTGGTCGAGGTCCACGACGAAGCCGAGATGTGCCGCGCGCTGGCGCTTGGCGCGCCGCTGATCGGGATCAACAACCGCGACCTTCGCGACCTGTCGATCGACCTTGCGACGACCGAGCGGCTGGCCCGCCTCGCGCCCGATCGCCTGCTCGTTTCCGAGTCCGGAATCTCAACCCGCGCGGACGTCGAGCGGCTCTCGGGCCAGGTAGATGCCTTCCTCGTCGGCTCCGCGCTGATGCTTTCATCTGAACCCGCCGAGGCTGCGCGCGAACTGATTTTCGGGCGCACCAAATTGTGCGGCTTGAACAGCGGCGCCGACTTGCGCGCCGCCCGGCCGGCGGCATTCGCCGGCTTCGTCTTCGTTCCGGGCAGCCCCCGCCACGTGACCGCAGATGAAGCGGCGCCGCTGGCCGGAACAGCACGACGATCGGGCATGCGGCCGGTCGGCATCTTCCGCGATGCGCCGCTCAGCACCGTCGGCGACATTGCTACACTGCTCAACCTTCGCGCCGTGCAGCTCCACGGCCATGAGGATGTGGAATATGTCCGCGCCTTGCGCAGCGAGCTCCCGCCCGCGTGCGAAATCTGGACTGCACTCAGCGTCGGGCGCGCGCCGTTGAGCGGACGCGGCGGCGACCGGCTGGTGTTCGACAATGGCGATGGCGGCACCGGACGCACCTTCGACTGGGAACTGGTCAGGCGGCATCCGGCGCTGGCCAAGGCGCTGGTCGCGGGCGGGATCGGGCCGGGCAATGCGCGCGCGGCGCAGGAACTCGGCGCTTTTGCGATCGATGTGGGATCGGCGCTGGACGAGCGGCCCGGGCGCAAGTCGCCCGAGAAGATCGCCGCGTTGTTCGAGGCGCTTCGCCCGCATTGCCGCCAGCGATTGCGCGCATGCGCCTGAGCGGCCGCTTTGGCCGCTTCGGGGGCTGTTACGTTCCCGAGATTTTGGTGCCCGCGCTCGACCAGCTCGAGGGCGCGTTCCTCGACGCGCGGGACGATCCCGGCTTCGCGACCGAGCTCAATGCGTTGCTCACCAATTACGCCGGGCGGCCGACACCCCTGACCCGCTGCCGAAATCTACCCGGCAACATCTATCTGAAGCGCGAGGACTTGCTCCACGGCGGCGCGCACAAGACCAACCAGGTGCTTGGCCAGGGCCTGCTCGCCAGGCGCATGGGCAAGGGCCGGCTGATCGCCGAGACCGGCGCGGGCCAGCACGGCGTCGCCACCGCGCTCGTCGGCGCGCTGCTCGGGTTCGAGACCGTGATCTACATGGGTGCCGAGGATGTTGAGCGGCAGCGGCTCAACGTCTTTCGGATGGAGCTGATGGGCGCGCGCGTGGTCCCGGTCGAAAGCGGTGGGCGGACGCTGAAGGATGCGATCAACGAGGCGCTGCGCGATTGGTCGGCGAGCTTCGAAACCACGCATTACCTGCTCGGCACGGCAGCGGGGCCGCATCCCTTTCCGACCATGGTCCGCGAGTTCCAGCGCGTCATAGGGCGTGAAGCGCGGGCGCAATTGATCGAGCGGCTCGGCCGCCTGCCCGACGCCGCCATTGCCTGCGTCGGCGGCGGCTCCAACGCCATCGGCCTGTTCGCCGATTTCCTCGACGATCCCGTGCGCCTGATTGGAGTCGAAGCGGCGGGGAAGGGCCTCGACGGCGGCGAACATGGCGCGACGCTGCTGCGCGGCACGCGGGGCATCCTCCACGGCTCGGAAACCTACGTCCTTCAGGACGAGGACGGTCAGGTCTCCGACAGCTGGTCGGTGTCGGCGGGGCTGGATTATCCGGCGGTCGGACCCGAGCATGCGCATCTCAAGGACAGCGGGCGCGCCGAATTTGTCGGCGCCACGGATGCCGAGGCACTCGCCGCGTTCAAGGCGTTGGCGACAAGCGAGGGCATCATTTGCGCCTTCGAATCCGCCCATGCACTGGCTCACGCGCTGAAGCTTGCGGAGCAGGAGCCCGAAGCCGCCATCCTGGTCGGCGTGTCAGGGCGCGGCGACAAGGATGTCGCCCAGGCGCAGGCGCTGCTCAAATGAGCCGCTACGCGACGATGTTCGACCGGCTTGGATCGGAGGGCGCGTTTGGCGCCTTCCTGATGCTCGGCGACCCCGATCTGGAAACCAGCGCGCGGCTGCTGAGCGAGGTCGTCGAGGCTGGAGCGGACATGGTCGAAGTCGGGATTCCGTTCTCCGATCCGGTCGCCGACGGGCCGGTGATCCAGGCCGCGGCGCAGCGCGCGCTCGCCAGCGGAGTCCGAGTCGGCGACTGTTTCGACCTGATTACATCGTTGCGTGCGCGCAACAGTCGCGTGCCGATCGGCATCCTGACTTACGCCAATCTGGTCGTCGCCCGTCGCGGATTCATGAGCGACGCGGCGACGGCCGGCGCCGACAGCCTGCTGATCGCCGACGTTCCCGCGCTCGAAGCTCAGCCGTTCGCCGAGGAAATGGCGCAAGCAGGGATCGAGCCGGTGCTGATTGCCGCCGCCAACACGCCCGACGCGACTTTGACGCGCATCGCAAGCCTTTCGAAAGCTTACACTTATTGCGTCAGCCGAGCGGGGATCACCGGCACTCATGCGGGAGGCGAGTTCGATTCTGCGCTGATCGAGCGGGTGAAAGCCGCGGGCGCTGCGCCGCCGGTTTTCGGTTTCGGAATCTCGCGCCCGGAGCATGTCCAAGCGGCGCTCAAGGCCGGCGCGAAAGGAGTGATTTGCGGCTCCGCAATCGTCGATCTCGTTTCGAGACGCGAAGGGGTGAGCGACTTTGTCCAGTCTATGAAAGCATTTACACGGAACGACTCGGCGGCGGAATGAATTGAGTCCGCCCGAAGAGGAGATTCCGAATGGCTGCGCGTCCGATCTGGAGAGGGCAAATCAGGCTCGCCCTCGTCTCGATCCCGGTTGAACTTTATCCCGCGACCAAGAGTGGCGCGGCGATCCAGTTTCACCAGGTTCATGAGCCGAGCGGCAAAAGGATCAAGTATGAGAAGGTCGTGCCCGGGATCGGCCCGGTCGACCGCGACGAGATCGTCAAGGGCTACGAGGTGTCGAAGGGCCATTATGTCCTGCTCGATCCCGAGGAGATCGAGAGCGTGAAGCTCGAAAGCCGCAAGACGCTCGACCTCGTCGAGTTCGTCGACGACGACGGCATCGACCCGATGTATTTCGACAAGCCCTATTACGTGGTGCCCGCCGACGACCTCGCCGAAGAGGCCTACGTCGTGCTTCGCGACGCGCTGCGGGCCGCGAACAAGGTCGGTGTCGGACAGCTCGCCATGCGCGGGCAGGAATATGTCGTCGCGCTGAAGCCGCATGACCGCGGCATGCTGATCGAGACTCTGCGCTATGCCGACGAGGTCAACAAGGCGACCGGCTTCTTCCGCGACATCGGCGACCACAAGCCCGATCCCGACCTGCTCGACATGGCCTCGATGCTGATCGAGCGCAAAGCCGGCGAGTTCGACCCCAATGAGTTCCACAACCGCTATGTCGACGCGCTTCATCGCCTGATCGAGAAGAAGCAGAAGGCGAAGGGCGAGAAGATCATCGAGGAGGCCGACGAGGCCGTGCCGAAGGGCTCGAACGTCATCGACCTGATGGCCGCGCTGAAGAAGAGCCTGGGCGACGACAAAAAGAAGGCCGAGCCGAAGGCCAAGAAGTCCGCCGCCAAGAAAGCCAGCGCCAAGAAGGAACTCGAGAAGGCGCCCGCTCGTAAACGTGCCTGAGGCCTCAGGCCGGCCGCCAACGAGGCCGTGATGGTGACGAAAAAGCGTTCTGGGAGTGAGCGAGTGAAGACAGGTAGCGGCGACTACCTGGCGAGCGAGCGAGCGAAACGAAGTGACCAGGGCGCTTTTGCGTCCCACCCGAAGCGCATGGCCCTGCCGGCGCATCGCTTCGTCGAAGCGCTGGACCGTAGGTCCCGCTACGCGCTTCGCGCTTCTCCTCGCGCTGCATCCGGCAGGAGCCATGTCACGGCTCTCGCCGGTGGCCGGTCTGAGGCCTGACCATGGCCAAGCGCGTCCCACTCGATATCGAGACGTATAACCGGAAGCGCGACTTCTCGAAGACGAAAGAGCCCAAGGGGCGGAAGCTCAAGGGCAAGGGCGACAGCTTCGTGGTCCAAAAGCATGACGCGTCGCGGCTGCATTGGGATTTTCGGCTCGAGCTCGACGGTGTCCTGAAAAGCTGGGCCGTGCCCAAGGGGCCGAGCCTCGACCCCGGCCAGAACCGGCTGGCAATGCGGACCGAGGACCATCCGCTCGATTACGGCACGTTCGAAGGCACCATCCCCCTGGGCGAATATGGTGGCGGCACGGTCATGCTGTGGGACCAGGGCCGCTGGATCCCGACGCCCGGCAAGGACCCAAGCAAGACGATCGAAGAGGGCCACCTCCACTTCACGCTCGAGGGCGAGCGGATGAAGGGCGACTGGGTGATGTTCCGGCTGAAGCCCAAGCCCGGCGAGAAGGCCGAGCCGTGGATGCTGAAAAAGGTCACCGACGATTATGCCGATCCCGACAATGGCGAGGCCTTGGTCGACGATTGCGTGACCAGCGTCACCACTGACCGAACGATGGCCGAGATCGCCGCCGGCTCCGACGTTTGGCGATCCAATCGCGGCGGACAGAAAGGCGGGCGCGCCAAGCAAAAGGCCGGGAAGGCGCCGCCTCCGTTCGAGGAGCCGCAGCTGGCAACCCTGGTCGACGAGGTTCCCCCCGGCGGCGGCTGGCTCCACGAATATAAATATGACGGGTACCGGCTGCTGCTTTCCGTCGGCGACGGAGTCGCCACGGCCTGGACCCGCAAGGGCAAGGACTGGAGCGACAAGTTCAAGGCGCTGGCGAAAGCAGCGTCGAAGCTTCCCGCCGGCTGCCTGATCGACGGCGAAGCGGTCGCGCTGGACGAAGAGGGCAAGCCGAGCTTCCAGCTGCTCCAGTCGACATTGAAGGAAAGCCGCGGCGCCAACCTTGCTTATTACGCCTTCGACCTGCTGATCGACCGCGGCGAGGATATCCGGAAGCTCTCGAACCTCGAGCGCAAGGAGCGGCTTGCGTCGCTGCTCGAAAGCGTCCCGCCGCCGATCCTCTACGGCGACCATATCCTCGGCCGCGGGCAGGAAATGTTCGAGGCGATGTGCAAGCAGGGCGGCGAGGGCATCGTCTCTAAAAAGGCAAGCGCGCCCTACAAGGGTCTTCGCACGCGCAACTGGCTCAAGATCAAGTGCATACAGCGTCAGGAGTTCGTGATCGTCGGCTGGTCGGAAAGCGACAAGCGCATCGGCTTCCGCTCGCTGCTGCTGGCCGTGAAGGACAAGAAGAAGCTCACCTACGTCGGCAAGGTCGGCACAGGCTTCAACGCCGCCAGCATGGCCGATCTGGTCGAGCGGATGGAGCCGCTCGCCGTCGACAAGGCGCCGGTCGAAGTGCCGCGCGCCGACCGCAAGGGCGCGCACTTCATTGCACCCAAACTCGTCGCCGAAATCGCGTTCACCGAGTTCACCGACGACGGGATCCTGCGCCATCCGAGCTTCCTCGGCTTACGCGAAGACAAGCCTGCGTCGGACGTCGTCAGGGAAGTGCCCAAGCACATCGAAACCATGCCAAAAGCAACCAAATCCAAGCGTTCGAAAAAGAAGGCCGCAGCGTCGGCCAGCGCCGCCGATTTCGGGATCGAGATCAGCAATCCGGATCGCGTGATTTTCACCGACGTCGGAGCCACGAAGGGCGAGCTCGCCGATTATTATGCGCAGGTCGAACCCTTGATCATGCTGGATGCGGCGCGGCGGCCGATGACGCTCATCCGCTATCCCCAGGGCACGGCCGAGAAAGGCTTCTTCCAGAAGCATGACAAGGGCATGTTCGGCCCGCACGTGAAGCAGCTGCCGATCAAGGAAAGCGACGGATCGACCGAGGATTATATCTATTTCGACGACATCCAGGGCCTGCTGGCCTGCGTCCAGATGGGGACGATCGAATTCCACGGCTGGGGCAGCAAGGCCGACAAGGTCGAATATCCCGACCGGCTGGTGTTCGACCTCGACCCCGACGTCGGTCTCGATTTTGCCCGGGTAAGGGAGGCTGCGGTGCGGCTGCGCGGGCTATTGCAGGACCTCGGCCTGAAGACCTTCCCACTGCTGTCGGGCGGCAAGGGCCTGCACGTCGTGGCGCCGCTCGACGCCAGCGCCGACTGGCCCCAGGTCAAGAGCTTCGCCGACCGGTTCAGCCGGGCCATTGCCGAGGCCGAGCCGACAATGTTCACCGCCAATATCCGCAAGGAGCAGCGCAAGGGCCGCATCTTCCTCGACTGGCTCAGGAACCAGCGCGGCGCCACCGCGGTCTTGCCTTATTCGGCGCGCGGCCGCGACGGAGCGCCGGTCGCCGCCCCGATCGTCTGGGAAGAACTCGACCGATACCAAGGCGGCAATCATTTCAGCATCCGCGACGCCGACGAGCTGCTGGAGCGCGCCTCGTCCAAGGCGCTGGCGGGTTGGGGGAAGGCGAAGCAGGCGCTCCCGGACGCCTAGCCGCGCTCTGTCTGGACGGCGCGGGCGAGGAGCTTACAACACGGGCATGCGCAAGATTTCCGCCGCCGCTCTCGCCCCGCTTCTTTTCCTTCTAACCGCCGCGGCTTCGCCGCCCGAGCTTGCGCGCTGGCGCGCGGAGGCGAGCCGAGTGACGATCACGCGCGACGATTGGGGCATCGCCCATGTTCGTGGAAAAAGCGACGCCGACGCCGTGTTCGGCATGATCTACGCCCAGGCCGAGGACGACTTTCCGCGGATCGAGGCCAATTATCTGACCAATCTCGGCCGCACGGCCGAAGCCGAGGGCGAGAAGGCGATCTGGCAGGACTTGCGCGCCCGGCTCTACGTCAGCGAGGATGAGCTGAAGGCCTATTACGCGCGCAGCCCAGTGCCGATGCGCCGGCTGATGAACGCCTGGGCGGACGGCCTCAATTACTTCCTCGCCACCAACCCGCAGGTGAAGCCGCGCGTGCTCAAGCGCTTCGAACCGTGGATGGCGCTGAGCTTCACTGAGGGCAGCATCGGCGGCGACATCGAGCGCATGGACCTCAAGGAGTTGCAGGCCTTCTACGCAAGGAACCGCACGCCGGGCATCGTCGTCGGCGAGGCCAAGGCCACCGAACCGCGCGGGTCGAACGGAATTGCGATTGCGCCAAAGCTCACCAGCGATGGCGGCGCGCTGCTGCTGATCAACCCGCACACCAGCTTCTACTTCCGCTCCGAACAGCAAGTGACGAGCGACGAGGGTCTCAACGTCTACGGCGCGGCGACCTGGGGCCAGTTCTTCATCTACCAGGGGTTCAACCAGCACGCCGGCTGGATGCACACGTCGAGCGGCGTCGATAATGTCGATGAGTTCGCGGAAAAGGTCGAACAGCGCGGCAAGGGTTATTGCTACCGCTATGCCAAGGTCTGTCGGCCCGTCGAAAGCCGCATGGTCATGCTGCGCTACCGGGCGGCTGACGGGCGGCTGAAAGCCCGCTTCTTCCGCACCTGGCGGACCAAGCACGGCCCGATCGTCGCCGAGCGCAATGGCCGCTGGATCGCCTTCGCGATGATGAACAAGCCGGTCGAGGCGCTGCAGCAGAGCTTCCTAAGGACGAAGACTTCCGACCTCGCCTCGTTCATGCGCGTCGCCGAGTTCAAGGCGAACAGCTCCAACAACACCGTCTTCGCCGATAGCAAGGGCAACATTGCGGTGCTGTCACCGCAGTTCATGCCGCGCCGCGACAACCGCTTTGATTATACGAAACCCGTCGACGGGAGCGACCCGCGCACCGACTGGCGCGGGCTGCATGCGGTGAGCGAGCTGCCGAACACGATCAACCCAGCGCGGGGCTGGGTCTTCAACGTCAACGACTGGCTCTATTCCGCCGCCGGTGCGCAATCGCCCAGGCCCGGCAACTTCCCGGCCTATCTCGACAGCGCGGGCGAAAGCTATCGCACCATCCATGCCCAGCGCCTTCTCACTCGGCCTGGCCCGTGGAGCCTCGACCGGCTGCAGGCCGCGGCCTACGACAGCGCCCAGCCTTCGTGGGAAATGCTCGTGCCGATGCTGGCTTCGGCCTGGGCGGCGCTTCCCGCGAACGACCCGCGCAAGGCAAAGCTCGCCGAACCGGTGGCCATGCTGAACGCCTGGGACAAGAGCTGGTCGATTGCCTCGGTACCCAACACGCTGGCGAACTTCTGGGGCGACGAAATCGCCAAGAAAACGTTCGCGAAGAAGTGGAACGATAGTGAAAACCAGTTCCGCCATTTCGAGATGCTGAGCGCGGACGAGAAGCTCGATGCGTTCGGCCGCGCGCTCGACCGGCTGCAGCGGGACTTCGGCGGCTGGCGCGTGCCGTGGGGCGAGGTCAATCGCTTCCAGCGCATCTCGCCCGCGATCGATAGCCCGTTCGACGACAAGGCGCCGAGCATTCCGGTCGGCTTCACTTCGAACCGCTGGGGCAGCCTCGCCTCGTTCGGCGCAACGCAAAAGCCGGGGACGAAGAAATGGTATGGGACCAACGGCAACAGCTTCGTCGCGGTGGTCGAATTCAAACCGGATGGAGTGCGCGCACGCGCGGTGACTGCGGGGGGAGAGAGCGGCAATCCCGCTTCACCGCACTTCAACGATGAAGCGCAGCGCTACGCCACGGGGAATTTGCGCGAAGTCTATTTCTATCCCGCGCAGCTCAAGGGCCACGTGGAGCGCGTCTACCACCCTTAGTGGGCAGGCGTTTCCATGATCTCGGTCAGGACTCCGCCCATGTCCTTGGGGTGGATGAAGAACACCAAGGTGCCATGCGCGCCGATGCGCGGTTCGCCGAGCAAGCGCGCCCCCTTCGCCTCGAACTCGGCCCTAGCGGCGTGGATGTCGGGGACTTCGAAGCAGACGTGATGCTGGCCGCCGAGCGGGTTCCTCTCGAGGAACCTCACGATCGGTGAGTTCTCGCCGAGCGGCTCGATCAGTTCGATCTGGCTGCCATTTTCACCTGGAGCGCCCGTGTCCACGAAGCAGACCCGGACCCCCTGTGCCGGCAGGTCGAACGGCGGCCCGTGGGGCTCGGCGCCGAACATGATGCGATAGGTTTCGAGGCTTTGCTCGATCGACGGCGTGGCGACGCCGACATGGTTCAATCTGCCCAGCTTCATTGTAAATCCTCGTCGTTGCGAGCGCAGCGAAGCAATCCAGTGGGGCCTAGCTGCCTTGCACAAGTTCATCAAACAGGTCGCGCCAGTCAGGATTGACGGCCTCGATCAGGGCGAGTTTCTTTCTGCGAGAGCCGCCCTTGATCTGCTTCTCGCGGGTGATTGCCGAGTCCAAGGTCGACGCAGGCTCAAACCAGACTAACAACTTGCAAGCGTATCGCTTCGTGAAACCGTCGATCATGCCTTCGCGATGCTGCCACGCCCGCTGCACCAGGTCCGAAGTTACCCCGGTGTAAAGCGTCCCGTTACGCTGGCTCGCCATGATGTAGACTGCCGGACGCTTCATCACCCGTCATTGCGAGGAGCGATGCGACGAAGCAATCCATCTTGCCCAACGAAGAGTCTGGATTGCTTCCCCCGGCTTACGCCGGGGTCGCAACGACGAGTTAGAAGTCTACCGTGACTTCCGTGGTGACGCTGTTGGCGATGAAGCAGGCTTGGTGCGCTTTGTGATGGAGATCGCCAATCGCCGCTGCGTCGGGCCCGTCGCCGGCCCAGCTTAGCCGCGGGCGGAGCGTGACCTTCGTCATCGCCATCCGTCCGTCGGGCAATTTGCCGAGCTCGCCTTCGGCCTCGTCGACATAGCTCTCGAGCACGAAGCCCGCGCGGCGCGCGAAATCGACGAAGAACAGCATGTGGCAGGACGAGAGCGAAGCGACGAAGGCTTCCTCGGGATCGACGCCCGCCGAGTCGTTCCACGGCGCGGGGACGATGTGGGGGCTGGGCGAGGCGGGCACTACCGCGCCGCCGTCGAAGCTCCACTCGTGCGCGCGGCTGTATTGCCCCTTGGCGAAGTCGCCCTCGCCGGTTCGGGTCCAGCGGATGGTGGCGCTGTAGATGCTCATCTGACCTCTTGGGGACTCATCCACCAAGACTTCACCGGACCATATTGGCCCTCGATGATCTTCTTCGCCTGAAACGGGTCGTTTGCTGGAACAACGACCTCGATTGCCGAACCACCAGCAGCGGGTGTGATCTTAGCCTTATACTGCCTTTGAGCCATCGGACGTCCTTTCACCTCATAGCGGGATATTGTCGTGCTTCTTCCACGGATTTTCGAGCTGCTTGTTGCGCAATTTGCGTAGGCCCATCGCCACGCGCCGGCGCGTCGAATGCGGCATGATCACTTCGTCGATGAAGCCCTTGCTCGCGGCCACGAAGGGGTTGGCGAAGCGCTCTTCATATTCGCGCGTGCGCTCGGCGATCTCTTCCGCCGTCTTGCCGCGGAAGATGATCTCGACCGCGCCCTTGGCGCCCATCACGGCGATCTCCGCAGTCGGCCAGGCGTAGTTGAGGTCGCCGCGAAGATGCTTTGACGCCATCACGTCATAAGCCCCGCCGTAGGCCTTGCGCGTGATGACGGTGATTTTGGGCACGGTAGCCTCGGCATAAGCGAACAGCAGCTTCGCCCCGTTCTTGATGATCCCATTATGCTCCTGGGCGACCCCGGGCAGGAAGCCGGGCACGTCGACGAACGTCAGGATCGGGATTTCGAACGCGTCGCAGAAGCGGACGAAGCGTGCGCCCTTTTTCGATGAGGCAATGTCGAGGACGCCGGCGAGCACCGTCGGCTGGTTGGCCACGACGCCGACCGTCCGCCCCTCAATCCGGATGAAGCCGGTGAGGATGTTGGGCGCGTGCTTGGGCTGGAGCTCGAAGAAGTCGCCCTCGTCGGCGACCTTCCGGATGAGCTCGTGCATGTCATAGGGCGTCGCTGCGCTCGGCGGGATCAGCGTGTCCAGGCTGTCCTCGAGCCGGTCGACCGGGTCCTCGCACGGCCGCTCGGGCAGGTCGTGGCGGTTCGACAGCGGGAGGAAATCGAAGAACTCACGCGTCGCAAGAAGCGCGTCGATGTCATTCTCGAAGGCGACGTCGGCGACTCCCGACTTGGTGGTGTGGGTGACTGCGCCGCCAAGCTCCTCCTGGGTCACCACCTCATTGGTTACGGTCTTCACCACGTCGGGGCCGGTGACGAACATGTAGGATGAGTCCTTCACCATGAAGATGAAGTCAGTCATCGCCGGCGAATAGACCGCGCCGCCCGCGCACGGCCCCATGATCAGGCTGATCTGCGGAATGACTCCGCTGGCAAGCACGTTGCGCTGGAATACCTCGGCATAGCCGGCGAGCGACGCGACGCCCTCCTGGATGCGCGCGCCGCCGCTGTCGTTGAGGCCGATGACCGGCGCGCCGACCTTCATCGCCATGTCCATGACCTTGCAGATCTTCTGCGCGTGGCGCTCCGATAGCGAGCCACCGAACACGGTGAAGTCCTGCGCGAAAACATAGACCAGGCGGCCGTTGATCGTGCCCGAACCCGTGACCACGCCATCACCCGGGATCACCTGCTCGGCCATCCCGAAGTCGGTCGCGTTGTGCTCGACGAACATGTCATATTCTTCGAAGCTGCCGGGATCGAGCAGCGCGCTCAGGCGCTCGCGCGCGGTTAGCCGGCCCTTGGCATGCTGGGCCGCGATCCGCTTCTCGCCACCCCCCAGCCGGGCAGCTTCCCGCCGCTTTTCGAGTTCTTCGATCGTGGTTGCCATTTGGCAGTTCGTCCCCATCTAAGACACTCGCGGCGTCCTTCCACGGTGCGTTCGTCGGGTCAATCGCTCGGTCTGGCGTTTGCTGCGCTGCAACATCGGCATTTTTATACTAACTTGGGGCAAGGTTCCGGAACCGTAATGCCTCCCAGCCCGTTCGTCATTCGGGCAACCACAACACGGAGGATAAACGGAAAATGCTGACGCGCGCCGGGGTGCCAGTAGAGTCGACAACCGAACATTCGGTACCCGACTCCGCGCCTACAACTTTGATCTGCTTTTCGCACCTGCGGTGGAACTTCGTGTTCCAGCGCCCGCAGCATCTCATGTGCCGCTTCGCGCGCGATATGGACGTCATCTACTGGGAAGAGCCAGTCGAGATCGGCGCCAAGGAAACCGCTTTTCTCCAGGTCCGCGAAGCGCAGGACGCCAAGCGCATCCGCATCGTCGTTCCCCATCTCCCCGCTGGCATCCCAGATGACGCGCGCGAAGCCGCGCTGTCGCGCCTGCTCGATGCCCACCTGTCCTCCGTCCGAGGCCCGCTGGTCGCCTGGTATTACACGCCGATGATGCTGCCCTTCTCGCGGCATGTCGAAGCGGACGTGACCGTGTTCGACGCGATGGACGAGCTCAGCAAGTTCAAGTTCGCGCCCGCCCACCTGCTCGATCTCGAGCAGGAATTGATCGACCGCTCCGACATTGTCTTCACCGGCGGCTCGTCGCTCTACGAAGCGAAGAAGGACCGCCACGACAGCGTCCATTGCTTCCCCTCGTCGGTCGACCGCACCCATTTCGCCAAGGCCCGCGCTCGGCTGTTCGACCCCGCCGACCAGGAGGACCTGCCGCGGCCTCGCCTCGGCTTTTACGGCGTGATTGACGAGCGGTTCGACACCGAGCTTCTCGCTCGTGCTGCCGAAATGCGTCCCGATTGGCATTTCGTGATGGTCGGCCCGGTCGTGAAGATCAGCGACGAAGACCTGCCGAAGCGGCCGAACATCCATTATCTCGGCGGCAAGACCTATGCCGAGCTGCCGGCCTATCTGGCCGGCTGGGACGTGGCGCTGATGCCGTTCGCGATGAACGAATCGACGCAGTTCATCTCGCCCACCAAGACCCCCGAATATCTCGCCGGCGGAAAGCCCGTGGTTTCGACCCCGGTGCGCGACGTCGTGCGCCATTACGGGCATCTTGAAGGCGTGAAAATCGCCTCGACGCCGGAAGAGTTCATCGCGGCCTGCGAGGAAGCGCTGGAACTCGCGAAGAACCCAGAAGGCGGCTGGCTCGCCGAAGCCGACCTGATGCTCTCGGCGACGAGCTGGGAGACGACCCAGGCGCGGATGGCCGGGCTGATCGCCGAGCTCCTCGGCACCCGTACCGGCGCTTCCCGTTCCGCGATGCTGGTGGCCGCCGAATGAGCACCACGCCCACTGCGTCCCAACAGCGTTATGATTATCTGATCGTCGGGGCCGGCTTTGCCGGCTCCGTCCTCGCCGAGCGCCTGGCTTCACAGCACGGCGCGCGCGTGCTGCTGATCGATCGCCGGCCGCACATCGGCGGCAACGCTTATGACGAGCCCAACGAGGCGGGGATCCTGTACCACAAGTACGGACCGCACATTTTCCATACGAACAGCGACCAGGTCGTCGAATATCTGTCGCAGTTCACCGAATGGCGGCCCTACGAACATCGCGTGCTCGCGGTTGTCCGCGGCCAGCAGGTCCCGATCCCAATCAATCGCACGACGCTGAACAAGCTGTTCGGTCTCGATCTTCAGACCGACGAGGAAGCGGCCGAATATCTGGCATCGCGTACCGAGCCGGTCGACGACATCAAGACGTCCGAGGACGTCGTCGTGAACGCGGTCGGTCGCGAGCTCTACGAGCTCTTCTTCCAGGGCTACACGCGCAAGCAATGGGGGCTCGATCCGTCGGAGCTCGACAAGTCGGTCACTGCGCGAATCCCGACCCGGACCAACACGGACGATCGCTATTTCACCGACACGTTTCAGGCGATGCCGAAGCATGGCTACACTGCGATGTTCGAAAAGATGCTCGATCATCCGCTGATCGAGATTCGCACCGGCGTTGATTTCCGCGACGTTCGCGATGAGGTCCAGGCGGATCACATTATCTACACCGGGCCGATCGACGAATATTTCGACTTCCGGTTCGGCAAGCTGCCCTATCGCAGCCTGAAGTTTGATCACCAGACGCTGGAAGAAGAGCGGCATCAGCCCGTCGGCACTGTCAATTACCCGGCGCCCGACGTGCCCTACACGCGGATCAGCGAATATAAGCACCTGACCGGTCAGGAATCGTCGGTGACGACGATCACCTATGAGTATCCAAGCGCGGAGGGGGACCCTTATTATCCGATCCCGCGCGCCGAGAACCAGGAGCTGTTCAAGCGCTACGAAGCGCTTGGCGATGCGACCGAGGGTGTAACCTTCGTCGGCCGGCTGGCGACCTATCGCTATTACAACATGGACCAGATCGTCGGGCAGGCGCTGGCGACGTTCCGTCGGATGGACGACAAGCGAGAGAAGGGGCGGCCCGAACCGACAGCGGTCGCGGCCGAATAATGGCCTCCGCCGCACTGCTTGAGCTGTGGGGTGGCGTCGAATGTTCGGTCGTCCGGATTGGCGACGAGTTTCGCAACCAGCTCCTCGACACGGGGCACTGGCAGCGGTTCGGGGACCTGGACGCCATGGCCGACCTGGGCGTCAAGGCCGTCCGTTATCCGGTGCTGTGGGAAACGATCGCTCCAGAAAGCCCGAACGAGCTCGACTTCAGCTGGTACGATAAGCGCCTGGAGCATCTGCGAAGCCGCGGTATCGAGGTCATTGCCGGCCTCGTCCATCACGGTTCCGGACCCCGTTACACCAACCTGCTCGACCCGCGCTTTCCCGACCTGCTCGCGGACTATGCCCGAAAGGTCGCGACGCGCTATCCGTGGATCAAGCGCTGGAACCCGGTCAACGAGCCCTTCACCACCGCTCGCTTCTCTTGCCTGTACGGCCATTGGTATCCGCATCACCGCGACATGAATTCGGCGCTTCGGGCGCTCGTAAATCAATGCCTGGCGATCAAGCGGTCCATGGAAGCGATCCGCTCGGTCATTCCCGACGCGCAGCTGATCCCGACCGAGGACATCGGCAAGACCTTTGCCACGGCGCCCCTGCAGTATCAGGCCGATCATGAGAACGAGCGCCGCTGGTTGACCTTCGACCTGCTCGCCGGGCGGGTCGTTCCGGGCCATCCCTTCTACAGGTGGCTGCGCAACAAGGCCGCGTCCGAAGCCGAGCTTGCGGAACTGGCGACGGGCGCGGCCGCGCCCGACATGCTGGGGTTCGACCATTATCTGACCAGCGAACGTTTCCTCGACCATCGCTCCGGCCGCTATCCCGGGGTCGAGGCGGGTTCGAACGGCCAGGACGTCTATGTCGATGTCGAAGCCGTCCGCGTCGCCCGGTTGACCGATCAGCTCGGACCGCGCCTCCGCCTCCACGAAGTCTGGGATCGCTATCGCATCCCGATTGCCGTGACCGAGGTCCACCACGGTTGCACGCGCGACGAGCAGGTCCGCTGGCTGCACCAGATGTGGTCCGAAACCGAACAGGCGCGGGCCGAGGGTGTCGATGTCCGTGCCGTGACCCTATGGGCGATGTTCGGCCTGACCGACTGGCGATCGCTGCTCACCCGCCGCGAAGACGCTTATGACGTGGGTGGGTTCGATACGCGGTCTGAAACGCTCCGCCCGACCATGCTCGGCAAGGTGGCCGCTCGCCTGGCGCGGGGGGAAAAGATCGACCACCCGGTGCTCGATTTGCCGGGTTGGTGGAAACGGCCGGGCCGGACTCATGCCCGCCCGAGCTACGACCGCCTGCCGTCGTCCCTACGCCTTGCACCGCGGCCGATCCTCATCACCGGCGCCAGCGGAACACTCGGCCAGGCCTTTGCGCGCATCTGCGGCCATCGCGGCCTCGCTTACGTGCTGACCTCGCGCAAGGAGCTCGACATCACCGACGAGGCCTCGATCGCCGCGGCGCTCGAGCGCTACCGCCCGTGGGCGATCATCAACACCGCGGGCTTTGTCCGGACCTGGGAAGCCGATGAGCGCTTCGACGAATGCCTCGCGATCAACGCCACGGGCCCGGAGCTGCTGGGACGCGCCTGCAAGGCGGCGGGCCTGCCGCTGGTGACCTTCTCGTCCGACCTCGTTTTCGACGGCAAGCTCGGGCGCGCTTATGTCGAACCCGACGAGACGGCCCCGGCCTGCGCCTACGGCAAGAGCAAGGCCGAGGCCGAGCAGCGCCTGATGGCGATCGATGCCGATGCACTGATCATCCGCACCAGCGCGTTCTTCGGGCCGTGGGATCGGCACAATTTCCTGTTCAACACCGTCGAAGCGCTGCGCCGCGGCGAGGATGTCTTCGCCAGCGAGCGGACGATCGTCTCGCCGACCTACGTTCCGGACCTGGTCCATGCGACGCTCGACCTGCTGCTCGATGAAGAGCGCGGCATCTGGCACCTCACCAACCAGGGCGCGGTCAGCTGGCATGAGCTGGCGCGCGCAATCGCCGACCGCGCCAACCTCGATCCAGCGCGGATCATCACGTCCGACGACGAAGATCGGAGCGACACCAGCCTGACCAGCACGCGCGGCCTGCTGCTCCGGCCGCTCGATCACGCGCTCAATGAGTTCGCCGAACATTCGGAGGCGATGGCCCGGATTTCGGCCTGAAGCGTCGGTTCGAAACTGCTAGCTTCGTATCCTCGATTCGCGAGGGACAGGTGACCAAGGACGATCCTTTCGACACGGCCCGCATCATGGGCGGCCTCTACGGCGACGGAATCATCGCGCTGAAGAGCGCCTTTTCGACCCAATGGGCCGATGCCCTCTACCGCGACATCATGGCGCTGTTCGAGGAAGCGAAGGCGATCGAGGGTGGCGCGCTGCCGCGGGGGCCGGAGCGGTGGTACGTCGAGGTCCAGCCGGAGCGCATCGGGGGCTTTGTGGAAATCGCCACGCACCCGTGGTTTGTCGCGGTGTGCGAGGCGGTGCTCGGCCCCGATTACCGCATCGTCGAAATCGGCTTCGATATCCCCTTCCCGGGCGCACAGGACCAGCCGTGGCACCGCGACTTCCCGTCGCCAACGGCCACGCTCGAGGGGCGTCGGCTGAACTCGCTCGCGTTCAATATGACCGCCATCGACACCCGCGAAGAACATGGCGGGTTCGAGATCGCGCCGGGCACGCAATGGGACGATATCTCGGGCTGCAAGAACGACATGTTTCCGCCGAAGCAATTGTGGCAGCGCTACATCGACCGGGCCGTCCGCAAGCACCCGCAGCGCGGCGACATTTCGGCGCGCTCCGCGCTCACCATCCATCGCGGCACCGCCAACCGCTCGAACGAGCCGCGGCCGGTCCTCGTGGTCGGGGTCGACGCCCCGGACGCGACCAATGCCAAGCATCACGACCTCCAGGTAACCAAGGCCTATCTGGATTCGCTTCCGGCCCAGGTACGCGACCATCTGACCTGCCGAGTGGCGGACGAACTGGAGCCCGTGATCCAGCATCACGTGATCGAGGGGCTGCTCCAGCCCGATTATTGATCGAGCGCCAAGGGTGGAGGTTCGTTTCCGCCCGCGCTAAGCCCGCCCCCGTGACCGACAAGCCCTCCAAGGACCGCTGGGAAGCGCTCGCGCAAAAGGAATCGCGCGGTAAGGATTTGGCGCGGGAAACAGTTGAAGGCATCAAGCTGTCGACGGTCTACGGCCCCGACGACGCGCAGGGCATCGATAGCGGCTATCCCGGCCTGCCGCCCTTCACCCGCGGCCCCTATGCGACGATGTACGCCGGCCGCCCCTGGACCATCCGCCAGTACGCCGGCTTCTCGACCGCCGAGGAATCGAACGCTTTCTACCGCCGCAACCTCGCAGCTGGGCAGAAAGGCCTCTCCGTCGCTTTCGATCTCGCCACCCACCGCGGCTACGACAGCGACAATCCGCGCGTCGCCGGGGACGTCGGCATGGCGGGCGTCGCGATCGACAGCGTCGAGGACATGAAGCTCCTCTTCGACGGCATCCCGCTTGGCGAGATGAGCGTCAGCATGACCATGAACGGCGCGGTGCTTCCGGTCATGGCCTTCTTCATCGTCGCCGGGGAGGAGCAGGGGGTCCCGCACGACCAGCTGACGGGCACGATCCAGAACGACATCCTGAAAGAATTCGCGGTCCGCAACACCTACATCTACCCGCCCGAACCGAGCATGCGGATCGTCAGCGACATCATCGCTTATTGCGCGGTGGAAATGCCCAAGTTCAACTCGATTTCGATCTCGGGCTATCACATGCACGAGGCGGGAGCGACGGCGGTGCAGGAGCTCGCCTACACGCTCGCCGACGGCATGGAATATGTGCGCGTTGCGAAAGCCGACGGGCTCGACATCGACGATTTCGCGCCGCGCCTATCCTTCTTCTTCGGCATCGGCATGAACCTGTTCATGGAGGTTGCGAAGCTGCGCGCTGCGCGCACTTTGTGGCACCGCATCATGACCGATCTCGGCGCGCAAAAAGACGAGTCGAAACGACTGCGCACGCACTGCCAGACGAGTGGCGTGTCGCTGACAGAGCAGGACCCGAATAACAACATCATCCGCACCACGATCGAGGCGCTCGCGGCAGTGCTTGGCGGGACGCAATCGCTGCACACCAACAGCTTCGATGAAGCGATGGCGCTGCCGACGGATTTCTCCGCGCGCATTGCCCGAAACACGCAGCTGATCCTGGCCGAGGAAAGCGGCGTCACCGCCGTCGCCGATCCGCTCGGCGGAAGCTATTATGTCGAGGCCTTGACCCGCGAGCTGGAGGAAAAAGCCTGGGCGCTGATGGAGGAAGTCGAAGCGCATGGCGGGATGACCAAGGCGGTCGCCGAAGGCCTGCCCAAGCAGCGCATCGAGGAAGCCGCAGCAGCGCGCGCGGCCAAGGTCGACACGGGCGAAACGGTGATCGTGGGCGTCAACCGCTACCGCCTCGAAAACGAGTCCGAGCTCGACATTCTCGAGGTCGATAATGCGAAGGTTCGCGCCGGACAGATCGCGCGCATCGAAAGGGTTCGCGCGTCGCGCGACGAAGCCAAGGCGCGTGCCGCGCTGGACGCGCTCGAAGCGGGCGCGAAAAACCAGGAGCCGTTCGTCCCGAGCGAAGTCGAGGGGCGCGTCTCGACTACGCTCGACACGAACGGAAACCTTTTGGCGTTAGCAGTGGAGGCTGCCCGCGTTCGCTGCACGCTCGGCGAGATTTCCGACGCGCTCGAACGCGCCTTCGGTCGCTACGGAACGACTCCCGAACCGGTGCGCGGAATCTACGGCAAGGCGCGCGCCGACAGCCGCTGGAAAGCGGCGGAGCAAGGCACGCAATCGGTCGCCGACCGGCTGGGACGGAAGCCGCGGATCATGGTCGCGAAGATGGGCCAGGACGGGCACGACCGCGGCGCGAACCTGGTCTCCTCGGCCTTCACGGATTTGGGCTTTGAAGTGATCCCCGGCCCCTTGTTCCAGACGCCGCGCGAAACCGCGCAAATGGCCGTCGAACATGACGTCGACGTGGTCGGCGCAAGTTCGCTTGCCGCGGGCCACCGGACCTTGATCCCGGAGATGATCGAGGCGCTGAAGGACATGGGCCGCGCCGACATCAAGGTCGTCGCGGGCGGGGTCATCCCGCCGCAGGATTATGCCGCGCTCCGCGCCGCGGGCGTGCAGGCGATCTTCGGCCCCGGCACCAACCTCGCCGACGCCGCCGACGACGTGCTGCGTCTGCTGGGCCACAACCGCCCGCCGCTCGATGAGGCTGCGGAGTGATCCAGCGCATCGCCGCCACTATCACGGCGACTCTCATTCTCTGGTTTGTGTGGTGGTTTTTCGGCGTGATGTTCGTGTGGTGGATCAGTTCAATGTCCGAGGCGGCTGGCAACCTCGCCGGCGTACTCTGGTGGATAGCCGTTGTTGCCATCCCGCCGCTCGTCTGGTTCAGGTTTCGTCATGTTCAGTAAAATCCTGATCGCCAATCGCGGTGAAATCGCGTGCCGGGTGATCCGCACCGCCAAGCGCATGGGGATCAAGACCGTCGCGGTTTACTCCGATGCCGACGCGCGCGCGCCGCACGTGCTGATGGCCGACGAAAGCGTTCGTCTCGGTCCGCCGCCGGCGAGCGAATCCTACCTCAAGGCCGAGCTGATCATCGAAGCGTGCAAGGCGACCGGGGCCGAGGCGGTGCATCCTGGCTACGGTTTCCTGTCGGAGCGGAAGAGCTTTGCCGAGGCGCTGAAGAAAGCTGGCATCACCTTCATCGGCCCGCCGCCCAAGGCGATCGCCGCGATGGGCGACAAGATCGAATCGAAGAAGCTCGCGCAGAAAGCGGGCGTCAACATCGTCCCCGGGCATCTCGACGACATCGCGACGACCGACGAAGCGCTCAAGATCGCCAAGGGCATCGGCTTTCCGGTGATGATGAAGGCGTCGGCCGGCGGCGGCGGCAAGGGCATGCGCCTCGCCTGGAACGAGAAGGACGTGCGCGAGGGCTTCGAGAGCGTGAAGCGCGAAGGCCTCAACAGCTTCGGCGACGATCGCGTCTTCATCGAGAAATTCATCGAGCAGCCGCGCCATATCGAAATCCAGTTGCTCGGCGACCAGCACGGCAACATCGTCTATCTGAACGAGCGCGAATGTTCGATCCAGCGCCGCCACCAGAAAGTGGTCGAGGAAGCGCCATCGCCGTTCGTCTCGCCCGAAATGCGCAAGGCGATGGGCGAGCAGGCGGCCGCCCTGGCGCGGGCGGTGGGGTACTACAGCGCAGGCACGGTCGAGCTGATCGTGAACGGCGCCGACCCGTCTGGAAAGAGCTTCTACTTCCTCGAAATGAACACCCGGCTGCAGGTCGAGCATCCGGTGACCGAGGAGATCACCGGCCTCGACCTGGTCGAGCAGATGATCCGCGTCGCGGCCGGGGAGAAGCTCGGCTTCACGCAGGACGACGTGAAGCTAAACGGCTGGTCGGTCGAAACGCGGGTCTATGCCGAGGATCCGTATCGCCACTTCTTGCCGTCGATCGGGCGGCTGGTGCGCTACTGGCCGCCCAAACAAACCGAAGCCGTCATTGCGAGGAGCGCAGCGACGAAGCAATCCAGAAAGAACAAAGACTCTGGATTGCCGCGCCCCTCCGGGGCTCGCAATGACGGCGTTCGGATAAGGGTGGATGACGGCGTCGCCGATGGTGACGAAGTCAGCATGTTCTACGACCCGATGATCGCCAAGCTGATCACCTGGGCGCCAACGCGCGAAGCCGCGATCGATGCGCAGGTCGACGCGCTCGACCAGTTCGTCATCGACGGCATCAGCGACAATGTCGATTTCCTGTCCGCGCTGATGCAGCACCCGCGCTTCCGCTCGGGCGAGATCACCACCGGCTTCATCGCCGAGGAATATCCCGACGGGTTCGACGGGGCGCCCGCGGACGAGCAATTGATGGCCGATCTGGCCGTCATTGCGGGCATGGTGTCGGTGATCAGCGACGAGCGCGCGGCGGAGATCAGCGACCAGCTTGGCCCCGCGCGGCACCTGCCGTGCGAGCGGCTGGTGCGCTTCCCCGGGTCCGGGGCAGGCGCCGGCGGCGAGCATATGGTCCGGATCAAGCCCTACAAGGGCGGCACTCTGGCCGTGGTCGACGGCGAGGGGCCGATCGACATGGTCGGGCGCTGGGTGCCGGGGCAGCGGCTGCTGGTCGCGGTGATCGATGGCCGCCGCCGGATCGTCCAGGTCCGCCGCAACGGCCGCGACTGGGAATTGCAGACGCGCGGGCGCACGCACCGGGTGCAGGTGCTTCCGCCGCATGTCGCCGAACTGTCCAAGCACATGATCGAAAAGCCCGCGCCGGACCTGTCGCGGCTGCTGCTGGCGCCGATGCCGGGGCTGCTGACCAAGCTCGACGTCGCGGTCGGCGACAAGGTCGAGCCGGGCCAGCCGATCGCGGTGATGGAAGCGATGAAGATGGAGAATATCCTCCGCGCGCCCAAGGCGGCGAAGGTCAAGGCGACGCCGGCGAAAGCAGGCGACAGCCTCGCGGTCGATCAGATCATCGTGGAATTCGAGTGAGTTGTTCCCCGGCGTAGGCCGGGGTCCAGGAGCCGGAGGCTGATCGGTGAAGGCCGGCTTTGTCTACATCATGGCCAATCGGAAGATCGGTACGATCTACATCGGAGTCACGAGCGATCTCGTCAAACGCGTCTGGGAGCATAGGAACGGCGTGGTTTCGGGCTTCACCAAGAGATACGGCTGCAAGATCTTGGTATGGTACGAAACGCATGACGATTTGCAACAGGCACGCCAACGCGAGTTCCAGATCAAGGAATGGAAACGCGCGTGGAAGATCCGGCTGATCGAGGAAAACAATCCTGACTGGGACGATCTCCATCCGACGCTGTTCTGAGCCGGGCTAGCGCCCGCCCTGGGCCCCGGCCTTCGCCGGGGAACTAACGCCCTCGCAACTCGCTCCGCCTGAGCTTGCCGGTAGCGGTCTTCGGAAGGCTCTCCACGAACTCCACCTCGCGCGGATATTTGTACGGCGCGATCTGCTCCTTGGCGAAACCCTGAAGCTTCTCCGCCAGCTCTTCCGAAGGCTCGGCGAAGTCCGCGAGCACGACGAACGCCTTCACCTTCTGCCCGCGTTCGGTGCAGGGCACGCCGATGACCGCGCATTCGGCGACAGCAGGGTGGGCGAGCAGCGCATTCTCCACTTCCGGCGCGCCGATATTGTAGCCCGAGCTGACGATCATGTCGTCGCTCCGCGCCAGGTACCAGAAATAGCCGTCGGCATCCTTGCGGTAGGTATCGCCGGTGACGTTCCAGCCGTGCTCGACATACTTCTTCTGCCGCTCGTCATCGAGGTAGCGGCAGCCGGTCGGCCCCTTGATCGCAAGGCGGCCGACGCCCTCGTCCAAAGGCTCGCCAAAGTCGTCGAGCACCGCTGCTTGGTAGCCGGGCACCGCTTTGCCGGTTGAGCCCGGGCGGATGTCCTCGCCGGCGGCGGAAACGAAAATGTGCATCATCTCGGTCGAGCCGATGCCGTCGGTGATCGGGATGCCCGTCCGCTCCTCCCACGCGCGCCAGGTCGCTTCGGGCAGATGCTCGCCGGCCGAAATGCAATAGCGCAGCGTCTTCTGCGCGTCGTCGAGCGCGGGCTGCGAGAGCATCGCCTTATAGGCGGTCGGCGCGGTGCCGAGGTGCGTGACGCCGAACTTCGTAATCGCCTCGATCAGCGCCGGTGGGCTTGCTTGCTCCAGCGTCGCGCTGGCCGCGCCGAAGCGCAGCGGGAACATGGGCGTGATCCCGAGCCCGAAGGTGAAGGCCATTGGCGCGCTGGTCAGGAAGACGTCGCCGGGCTTGGGGCCGACGAGCTGCTTCGCGAACGTGTCGCATGGCGCGAGGACGTCGCGGTGGAACTGGACGCAGCCCTTGGGCACGCCGGTGGTGCCGCTGGTGAAAGCGATGATGCACGGGTCGTCGCGGCCGGTATCGGCGGCGGGCATGGCCTCGAGCGAGGCGGTGCGCGTCTCCAATTCGCCGCGTCCGTAATCGCCGTCATATTTGACGATGTGCTTGACGCTGTGCGT
This sequence comes from Pseudomonadota bacterium, assembly GCA_040389765.1. Lineage (GTDB taxonomy): Bacteria > Pseudomonadota > Alphaproteobacteria > Sphingomonadales > Sphingomonadaceae > Sphingomicrobium. Next base: position 25,559 of record JAZJZO010000006.1, read on the forward strand.
CTGCTCGACCGCCTGGCGGAAGTCGCCGACGAAGCGGCTGTCGACGATCGCATGGCTGATCTGCGCGCGCTCGATCACGGTCGCGATCTCGCCCGGGCGAAGCAGCGGCATGGTCGCGACCACCACTCCGCCGGCCTTCAGCACGCCGAGCCAGGCCGCGAACATCGTGAAACTATTGGGCCCGCGCAGAAGCACGCGGTTGCCGGGGATCAGGCCTTCTTCCGCGACCAGCAGCCGCGCGATCCGACCGCTGAAATCGTCGAGCTCGGCGTAGGTCCAGCGGCCGTGCTCGTTGACCACCGCGAGCGCGTCGGGCGCGCCGCGTTTCAGCAGCTCGGCCGCGGCGTTCAGTCGCTCGGGATAGTGAAGCTCGGGCAGGTCAAAGCGGAATTCGGGCAACAGCTCCGGCGCCGGCAGCCGGTCACGGACGAAGGAATCGTACACCTCTAATTCCCCTCCCCTTGATGGGGAGGGGTAGGGGTGGGGTGGTGCTCGCGCAACGCTGCGGCGATCAGCATCCATACGCTGTCGGGATTGCGCAGCACTTCATGATTCCAGAAGCGGATTACTCGATAACCTTCACCTTCGATGGTCGCCGTTCGCGCCGCGTCCATTTCGCTGCTGTGCTGTCCTCCGTCGACCTCGACGACGAGCTTTGCCGGGTGGCTGGCGAAATCGACGATGAAATGACGGATCGGGACTTGCCGGCGGAAATGATGCTCTTGAAAAGCTTCTCGCAGCAGCCGCCAAAGCTTCTGCTCGGCATTGGTCGCGCCATTGCGCAGACGTTGGGCTCTTCTAACTGCACCGGCTGGCGGATGATGCTTCAATGACGACGCCCTTCGACCAACATCACCCCACCCTAGCCCTCCCCATCGAGGGGAGGGAATAAAACTCACTCCTCCACCACAGCAATCGTCTCGATTTCGACCTTGGCCGCGCTTTCGAGCAGGCCGCTGACCTCGACCAAAGCCATGGCCGGATAATGGCCGCCCATGATTTCCTTCCACGCGGTGCCGATCTCGTCGCGCGAGTTCACATATTCGTGGCGGTCGGTGACGTAGCAGGTCATCTTGACGACATGCTCGGGCCCGGCGCCGTCCTCCGCCAGGATGGCGAGCGTGTTGCGCAGCGCCCGCGCGAACTGGCCGTGAAGCGTATATTCGGGGAAGCTCTCGCGTTCGTCCCAGCCGACGATTCCCGCGGTGAAGATCATTCGCCCGGTGGCGCTGACCCCGTTCGCATAGCCCTTCGGCCGCGGCCATCCGGCCGGCTGCAATATCTTCATGACGCTCCCCCTTTGAGCAGGTCCTTGGCGATGATCTGGCGCTGCACTTCGCTCGCCCCTTCGTAGATGCGCAGCGCGCGAATGTCGCGATAGAGCGATTCGACCTGCACTCCGCGCGTGACTCCCGCGCCGCCGTGCATTTGCACCGCAGCGTCGATCACGGCTTGCGCGGATTCGGTCGCGTGGAGCTTGGCCATGGCGGCCGCTCGGCGATGGTCCGTGCCTCCCACGTCCTGCTGCCAGGCGGCGCGGTAGATCAGGAGCGCCGAGGCATCGACCGCTGTCGCCATGTCGGCGAGCTTGGCCTGCGTCACGGCATTGTCGGCCAGCGTCGCACTGCCGAGGCGGCGCCCTTTGGCGAACGCCAGCGCTTCGTCGAGCGCGCGCCGGGCAAAGCCGAGCGCTGCCGCTGCGACGGTCACGCGGAACAGGTTCAGCACCTCCATGCCGATGCGGAAGCCTTCGCCCGGCTCGCCGACGATGGCGTCGGCGGGGATCCGGACATTGTCATATCTGATCCGCGCGAGCGGATGCGGCGCGATGACGTCGATGCGCTCGACGACCTCGACCGCTTCGGCGGGAACGATGAACGCCGACAGGCCGCGCGATCCTTCGCCTTCACCGGTCCGCGCGAAGGTCAGATAGAAATCGGCGATGCCGCCATTGGAAATGTAGGTCTTCTCGCCGACGATCACCCATTCGTCGCCTGCCCCGGACCCCGATCCGGGGTCGCGCATCGCGGAGGTCGACATGTTGGCGGCATCCGAACCGCACTCGGGCTCGGTCATGGCGAAGGCGGCAATCGCTTCGCCGCTGGCGACGCGGGGGAGCCATTCGCGCTTCTGCTCGACCGTCCCGAACAGCGAAATCGCGCCCGATCCCAAGCCCTGCATGGCAAAGGCGAAGTCGGCCAGCGCGCCATGATAGGCGAGCGTCTCACGCGCGATGGCGAGGCTGCGGACGTCGGGCCGATGCGCGCCATCCGCCACGCTCAACTTGAGAAAGCCCGCGCCGCCAAGCTCGCGAACCAGGCTCCTGCATTCGTCGTCCAAATCGTCGGAATAGCGGTCGGCAAGATTGGCTTCGCACCAGGCCTGCAGCTCGTTCGCCAGCTCGCGATGCCGCGGCTCGAAAAAGGGCCAGGCGAGGAAGCTTCGGTCGGGCATTAGTCGCCCTGGAACTCCGGCGTCCGCTTGTTGGCGAACGCCTCGTAAGCGCGGTGGAAATCGCGCGTTTGCATGCAATGCGCCTGGGCCCGCGCCTCGGCCTCCAGCGAATCCTCGATCGACAAATGCCATTCGGCGTCGAGCTGGCGCTTGGTGACGGCGTGGGCCACGGTCGGCCCCCGCGCCAAATCGCGGGCGAAGGCCTGCGCTTCCGCCTGCACGTCGTCGGCAAGGCGATTGTAGAAGCCCCAGGCGAGGCCTTCGTCGCTGCTCATGTCGCGCCCGGTGAACAGGAGTTCGGCGGCGCGGCCCTGGCCGATCAACCGCGGCAGGATGGCGCAGGCGCCCATGTCCGCACCCGAGAGGCCGACCCGTGTAAAGAGGAATGCCGTCCGGGCGCCCCGCTTCGCAAAGCGAATGTCGCTGGCCATCGCGATGATCGCGCCCGCGCCCGCGCAGACGCCCTCGACCGCGGCGATGATCGGCTGCGGGCAGGCCCGCATCGCCCGGACCAGGTCGCCGGTCATGCGCGTGAAGCCGAGCAGCCCGTCCTCGTCCATTTTGGTCAGCGGGCCGATGATCTCATGGACGTCTCCGCCCGAGCAGAAATTGCCGCCGGCGCCGGTGACGACCACCGCCTTGACCCCGCGGCCCTGGCGAAGGTCGCGGAACAGGTCGCGAAGCTCGTCATAGCTCTCGAACGTGAGCGGATTTTTGCGCTCGGGGCGGTTGAGCGTGATCGTCCCGACGCCGTCGGCGAAGCTCCACAGGAAATGGGTTGGGGAAAAGGCGGCGGGATCGAAACTCATGCGCTGGTGCCCCCGTCGATGGTGATGGCGGCGCCGTTGATGTCGCGCGAAACGGGCAGGCAAAGCAGGGCGATGGCCTGGCCGACCGCGTCCGGCGCGACTAGCCGCCCGCTGGCGTTCATCGCGGTGATGGCGGCGCGCGATTCGCCTTCGCTGCGGCCGGTGATGCCGGACACGCGCGCGACCGACTGTTCGGTCATCGGCGTATCGACATAGCCCGGGCAGACCGCATTCACGGTCAGGTTCGTCTTGGCATATTCGACCGCCAGGCTGCGCATCAGGCCCAGCACGCCGTGCTTCGATGCGGCATAATGGGCCGCATAAGGAACGCCGCGGATCGAGGCGACGGAAGCGACGAACACCAGCCGGCCGTTGTCGCTTTTCAGAAGGTCGCCGATCGCCGCTTGCGCGCAATCGAAGGCCGCGGTGAGGTTGGTGGCGAGGATCCGGTCCCAGCTGTCCCGCGCCAGCTTGTGGAAGGGCGCACTCTCGGCGATCCCGGCATTGACGACCAGCAGGTCGATCGGACCGTTGATCGTTCGCGCTTCCTCGAACGATGCGGCGATCTGCGCCGGATCGGTGACATCGCATGACAAGGCGTAGCCGCCCAGCCGTTCCGCGACGGCCTGGATCGGCTCCATCCGCCGCCCGAGCAGCGACAGCTTCGCGCCCGCCGCCTGAAGTGCTTCGGCCGCTGCCGCACCAATGCCCGTGCCGCCGCCGGTGATCAGCGCATGCCGCCCGTCGAGCTCTTTCCCCATGGGTTCAGCTTGGCCGAACCGATTTCCGGTGGCAATGGCGGGGCCAAAGGGAGACGATCATGAAGACCCGCGCCGCCGTCGCTTTCGCGCCCAAGCAGCCGCTCGAAATCGTCGAGGTCGACCTCGAAGGCCCCAAGGGTGGCGAAGTGCTGGTCGAGATCATGGCGACGGGCATCTGCCACACGGACGCTTACACGCTCGACGGGCTCGACAGCGAAGGGCTGTTCCCGTCGATCCTCGGCCATGAAGGGGCGGGGGTGGTGCGCGAAGTCGGCGCAGGCGTGACGAGCGTTAAGCCCGGCGACCACGTCATCCCTTTGTACACGCCCGAATGCCGCCAGTGTAAGTCGTGCCTGTCGGGCAAAACCAACCTCTGCACGGCGATCCGCGCTACCCAGGGGAAGGGCGTCATGCCCGACGGCACCTCGCGCTTCTCCTACAAGGGCGAGACGATCTTCCACTATATGGGCTGCTCGACCTTCTCGAACTTCACAGTCCTGCCCGAAATCGCGGTCGCCAAGATCCGCGAGGACGCGCCGTTCAACACCAGCTGCTACATCGGCTGCGGGGTGACGACCGGCGTCGGCGCCGTCACCAAGACCGCCAAGGTCCAGCCGGGCGACAATGTCGTCGTCTTTGGGCTCGGCGGGATCGGGCTCAACGTCATCCAGGGCGCGAAGCTCGTCGGCGCCAACAAGATCGTCGGCGTCGATATCAATCCGGCGCGCGAGGAATGGGGCCGCAAGTTCGGCATGACCGACTTCATCAATGGCACGGGCAAGGACCGGCAGGCCGTGGTCGAAGAAGTGCTCGCGCTGACCGATGGCGGCGCCGATTACACGTTCGACGCCACCGGCAATACCGAAGCGATGCGCACCGCTCTCGAATGCTGCCACCGCGGCTGGGGCACCAGCATCATCATCGGCGTGGCCGAGGCGGGGAAGGAGATCGCGACGCGGCCATTCCAGCTGGTCACGGGGCGCAACTGGCGCGGCACCGCGTTCGGCGGGGCGAAGGGCCGCACCGACGTGCCGAAGATCGTCGACTGGTACATGGACGGGAAGATCGCGATCGACCCGATGATCACGCACCAGCTGACGCTCGACGAGATCAACAAGGGCTTCGACCTGATGCATGCGGGGGAAAGCATCCGCGCCGTCGTCGTCTACTGATGGAAATCGTCAGCGAGAACAAAGCCCACGGCGGCCGGCAACTGGTCGTCCGCCACGCGTCGACGGCCACCGGCACTGACATGACCTTTTCGATCTTCCTGCCGGCGCAGGAAGGTTTGCGACCGGTGGTCTGGTATCTGTCGGGCCTGACCTGCACGCACGCCAACGTCAGCGAGAAAGGCGAGTATCGCGCGGCCTGCGCCGAGCTCGGGCTGATCTTCGTCGCGCCCGACACCAGCCCTCGGGGCGAGGGCGTGCCCGACGCCGAGGGCTATGATTTCGGGCAGGGAGCGGGCTTTTACGTGGATGCGACGCAAGACCCGTGGGCCGCCAATTTCCGCATGTGGAGCTACGTCACCGAGGAGCTTCCGGCGCTGGTCCCGACCGAGTTTCCCGTCGATGTGCAACGTCAGGCGATCACCGGCCATTCGATGGGCGGCCACGGCGCGCTGACTGTCGCGCTTCGTTATCCCGGCCGCTTCCGCAGCGTTTCCGCCTTCGCCCCGATCGTCGCGCCGAGCCAGGTGCCCTGGGGCGACAAGGCACTGACAGGATACCTCGGCGACGATCGCACAGAATGGCGCCCGCACGATGCCGTCGCCCTGATCGAAGACGGCGCCCGGCTCCGCGAATTGCTGGTCGATGTCGGCACCGCCGACCCGTTCCTGGAACAGGAGCTTCGCCCCGAATTGCTGGAGAAGGCGTGCTTGGACGCCGGCATACCGCTGACGCTGCGTCGCCAGCCCGGCTACGACCATAGCTATTATTTCATCTCGACCTTCATGGCCGATCATTTGCGCTGGCACGCGGAGCGGCTGCGTTGAACCTCGACTGGAGCCATCTCGCTTTGTCGCTCGCGACAGCGCTTGCGTGCGGCCTGCTGATTGGGATCGAGCGCGGCTGGAAGCTCAAGGACGAAGAGCCCGGCACGCGCGTCGCCGGCATCCGCACCTTTTCGATGCTCGGCCTCGGTGCCGGAGCTGCCGGGTTGGCCGGACGGCTGGGCTATCCCCTGGTCGCTGGCGTCATCGCGTTTGCGCTCGTGGCGCTGATGGCCCTTGCTTACGCCCCTGAGCTTAAGGAGCATCGGGACGCAACCAGCGCCGTCGCCGCCATTGCCACGGTTGCGATGAGCTTCCTCGCCGGCATCGGCCAGCCGGCGCTGGCGATCGCTTCCGCCGCCGTCGCCGTCACCCTCCTCGCTATGCGGACCGAGCTTCACCGCTTCGTCGATCGGCTCGGCGAGGAGGATGTGAAGGCGCTCGCCCGCTATGCGATCATCGCCGGCGCCATCCTGCCTTTCCTGCCGAGCGGCCATTACGGCCCATTCGGCGCGTGGAACCCGCAGAAGCTTTGGCTGGTGGTCGTCCTCGTCACCGGCTTTTCGTTCCTCGGCTACATCGCCAACCGGCTGTTCGGGGAGCGCAATGGCACGATCGCGACCGCGGTGATCGGCGGGCTCTACAGCTCCACCGCGGTCACCCAGTCGCTGGCCCAACGCCTTGGCAAGATGCCGAAGGGCGGGGAGGCGGAGTCAGCGGGAATCGCGCTTGCGACTTCCATCATGTACCTGCGCATCGTTGCGCTGGTCGGCATCCTCTCGACGCGCGTCCTGCCGGCCTTCGCCGCACTGATGGCGCCCGCCTTCATCGTCAGCACGCTTGCCTCCTGGTGGCTCTTCCGCCGCGCTTCCAAACGCGGCGAACCGACGATGTCGAGCAACCCGATCGCGATCCTGCCCGCGCTCGGCTTTCTTGCGTTCGTCGCCTTTGCGGCCGTGGCGGCGAAATGGGCCGAGACCCGTTTCGGCGAGGAGGGCATTGCCGTGCTGCTGCTGATCGTCGGCAGCACCGATGTCGACACGGCGATCATTACGCTCGGCGGCCTCGACCCGGCGGCGATCGGCGCGGGCCTGGCCGCCGTCGCGCTCACCGGCACGGTCGTCGCCAACATGGCGGTGAAGCTCGGGATCACGCTCGTTTACGCACGGTCGAACGGCAAAACCGCGGCGATTGCTCTTGGCGCGAGCATCTTCGCGCTGCTGTGCAGCATCGCCGTCGCCTGGGTGCAATTGCACTGAAATTGGTGACCCCAACGGGACTCGAACCCGTGTTTTCGCCGTGAAAGGGCGACGTCCTAGACCGCTAGACGATGGGGCCATCCGCAAACGGCGGCCCGCCGGTTAGGCGAGGGGCGCGACAGGGTCAAGCAAGCGCGGCGTCGTCGACGTGCATCTCCGCCGCATTGCCGCCGGTCCACTCATCGCGGCGGATGGATCCGGCCAGCCACCAGCGCTTGTCGGGCGGGGATTCGAGCAGCGCGCGGCCAAGGTCGCTGGCGGCGCTGCGGAAGGCGATCCAGCGGAAGCTCTTGCCGTCGTCGCCCGAGGCGATGCCGCGGACATGGCCTTCGCCCACGATCCCGACCTTGATCAGCCGCGCCGGCCCTGCGGCGACCCGCGGGCTCGGCCAGCCGGCGCCATAGGGCCCGGCAGCATCGAGCGCGTCGCACAGGGCCCCGGCCACGCCGCCCGGCGCCAGCAAGGCGTCGAGCAGCAAAGCGCGGTCGGCGCGAGACCGTTCGACGTCGGCCGAAAGACGCTCGTTGATGAAATTCCGGAACGGCTCCAGCCCGCCCGGGGGCAAGGTCAGCCCGGCCGCCATGGCATGGCCGCCGCCGGCGACCAGCAAGCCGCTTTCCTTCGCCGCAAGCACCGCGGCCCCAAGGTCGACGCCGGAGATCGACCGGCCCGAACCCTTGCCCGTCCCATCCTCGGTCTCGGCAATGACGATCGCCGGCCGCCCGAACCGCTCCTTGAGCCGACCGGCGACGATTCCGATCACGCCCTGGTGCCAGCCGCTGCTCATGACGGTGATCACGGGCGCGTCGTCCTGGCCTTTTGCTTGCGCCTCGGCCTGCTCGGTCACGAGCATTTCTATCGCTCGCCGCTCTTCGTTTAGCCGGTCCAGCTCCGTCGCGATGGTGCGCGCTTCCTCTGCATCCGTCGCGGTCAACAGCCTGACGCCGAGGTCGGATTTGCCGACCCGTCCGCCAGCATTGATGCGGGGGCCGAGCGCGAAGCCCAAGTCGCGGCAGCTCGGGCTTTTCACCAGCCGCGCCGCTTCGGCCAAGGCGGCGAGCCCGATGTTCTGGCGCCCCGCCATCACCTTCAGTCCTTGCGTCACGAACGCGCGGTTGAGGCTTTTCAGCCGGGCGACGTCGGCGACAGTGCCGAGCGCGACGAGGTCGAGGAGGTCGAGCATCTTCGGCTCGTCGCGCTCCGCGAAAAAGCCGCGCCCGCGCAATTCGCGCACCAGCGCCACGCCGAGCAGGAATGCCAGTCCGACGGCGGCGAGATGGCTGTGCGCTGCCCCGTCGTCGCTTTCGTCGAGCCGGTTGGGATTGATCATCGCGAAGGCGACCGGAAGCAGGCTCGCGCATTGGTGGTGGTCGACGACGATGACGTCGAGCCCCGCGTCTCGCGCCTCTTCAAGCGCGTCATGCGCCTGCGCACCGCAATCGACGCAGACTGCAACGTGGGCGCCCTTTGTCTTGAGCTCGACCAGGGCTCTGCCGGAGGGGCCATAGCCCTCCATCAGCCGATCGGGGATGTAAACGGTCGGCTCGGCCCCGACCTTGCGCAGCAGCAGCACGAGCAGCGCGGCGCTGGTCGCCCCGTCGACATCATAGTCGCCGAAGATGGCGATGGCTTCGCCGGCCTGGACCGCGTCCGCCAGGCGCTCAGCGCCCTGATCCATGTCCTTGAAGCAGCTCGGATCGGGAAGGAAATCGCGGATCCGCGGATCGCGGTGCCGCGCCAGGTCGTCGCGGCCGACGCCCCGGGCAAGCAGCAGTTCGTCGACCAGTGCGTCCATCGGCATGGCCGGGTCAGCCTCGCGCCGCCAGCGCCACGGCTGGCCTGTCACCGACCGCTCGATGTTGAGCGCGCTTGCCACCGTCAATTCTCGGAATCCACCTTGTGCTGGAGCAGCTCGGAACGGACCCGCACGGCCCGCTCGGCAAGCCGGGTCTCGGCAAGGAAGATGGCGAAGGCGATGCCGATCGCAAGCATTGAGGCGATAAACAGCAATGCGATCACGGTCCCGAAATGGCTGTGCAGGAGGCTCGCTGCGAACAGCAGGATGACCACCAGGCAGGTCAATACCGCTGACAAGACCGAAAGGCCGGTCGCGATGTTCACCAGCTGCATGCGCCGGTCGACGATGCGCAGTTCGACCACCCAGCGTTCATGCTCCTGACCGCGGCTGGCGAGCAGCAGTGGCTCGATCACGCGGCTGCGGTCGACGATCCGCGAGAGGCGCGAGGCGCAGACGTTGAGGAAGGCGCCGATGCCGCTCAGCAGAAACACTGGCGCGACGGCGACCCGGACGACGTCGGCGACCTCGCTTACGGGGACCTGCGGAACGGTCTGGATCATGGACGACTCATCGCCCGATCGGCGGGCGCGCGCAATCGCCCCAGGCGCAAATCTATGGGGCGGTGACGGGGTTGGTCCAGAAAGCGAAATAAGCGAGGCCGGCCACGATCAGCGCAAGGAAGGCCAGCGCTGCTCGGCTGCGCAGGTAGCCGGTATACCAGAGGAAGGCGCTGATCCCGACGACCATGAAGAGAACGAGTAGTGCGGTTGACTGGCCGATTGGCTGGCTGCTGACGTCGGATGGCGGTTTCGGGACTGGCTTGAACAATGAAATTCCCCCTGTTTGGGACTAAGGATGCATCCATCGCCGGTCGCTGTGAAGAAGAAAAATCAATCCGGGCTGCGCTCGCAGCTTGCAACCTCCAGCAGCATCAGCCCATTGACGACAAAACTCGCCGTAAGCACCCAGGCGAAACTTGCGATCAGAGGCGCGGTCGGGCCGAACAAGCTGACGACAATCGTCGCGATCGATAGGCCGGTGGTCAGCACGAGCGCGAGCACCAGGTCCATGCCTGCGGACAGGCCCATCCAGGTCCGCACCGACCCACTGGCAAAGCGGCTACCCAGCGCGATAAGCATGCTCCGGACGAACAGCCACGCGATGACCAGCACGACGTTCGGGAACAGATGGCCCGTCGGGCGGAGCATGAAGACGACACCCGCGAGCGCGGTCACCAACCCCGAACCGACCGCGAAGGGCCGTGATTCGCGTCTCAGAAGGCCGGCTCCCGCTTCAATCAGCCCTGCCGCGATCAGCAGGATGCCGATGACTCGCGAGCCGTCCACGCCTTTGGCTGCGGGAATGAGGAACGCCCCGGCACCCAGCCCGATGATCACAACCCCCGCCAACGAGATCACCTTGGCGCGATTGCGGCCGGACATTCCCGAATCGACTTGAGTGGCCACGTCCACCGCCTTCGCTATGGCGCAATCACCCGAAGCGCCTTCTTCCTGATCTTATAGTCCAGAGGAGGCTCGACGCGAACCACTTCGCCGTCGACCGAAACCGCGAGCTGCCGGCGCTTGCTTGCGACGCGCAGGCGCTCAACCCCGTCGAGCCGCACCATGTCATCCTCGCGCGAGCGGTTGAGCAGGGCGCGGATGCTGGCGGCGATGAAGCCGGCCCGGGTGCGATGGCGCATCACCAGCACGCACAGCTGGCCATCCTCGATCGATTCGCGCTGGCCGGGAGCGCCCAAATCGATCCGGTAATCGTTGTTGCCCACGAACAGCAGAGGCGTGTCGACATAGGCTTTCTCGTCGTTGACGGTGAGGATCAGACGGCGGTGTGCGAAGCGTGCCAGCGTCCGCATGGACGCGACGAGCATCGCCAGCCTCTTGCTCCGCCCCAGCTTCGTGTGCTGCCGGTCGCGATCGATGACCATCAGTGGATAAAGGCCGATCGCGCTGTTGTTGATGAAGACGCGGCCGTTCATCTCGGCCACATCGACCCGCCGCGCGCGCTTCGCCGCGATCAGCGCGACCGCTTCGCCAATGTCTGTAGGAATGCCGAGATCTCGGGCAAAATGGTTGAGCGTTCCGAGCGGCAGGATCCCAAGCAGTGTCTTCGTTCCCGCCAGGGCCGAGGCAGCTGCGCCGATCGTCCCATCGCCGCCGCCGACGATGACCAGTGGATCGCCGCGCTCGGCGACCGCGCGGCAGCGGACCGCACAATCGCCCCCGGACAAAAGCTCGATTTCGGCGCCGATGTCGGCCTTCTTCAAGGCCTTGGCGACCTCGTCCGCGAGGTCGGGCTTGGCGGCGAGCGTGCCGCCGCCTTGGTTGAGCAGGACTGGAACGCGTACCATAGGCATGGCGCTAGCGCCGCCGCGGGATCACGTCACCCCGTGGCCTTGCATTCGCCGATCCGACGCGCCTCGACGCGCATCTTCATCGCCATCCCGGCCTGGCCGTCCTTCCCGGCGCCCGTCGTCGACATCTGCATCTGGTAGGCATCGGGCGAGTAAGTTCCGGCCATCTGCATGGTCTGCATGGCGCTTCCCTTGCCGCAGCGCATGGCCGCGTCGATCTTGCCGCCGCCCATGGTGAAATTGTCGTAGCGGCACTCGTTGTTCTTGCCCGCGAAGAAGTCCTCCTTCGGGCGTTTGACGTCCTCGGGCGTCAGGCAGGTCTGGGAATCGTGTGGCTGCCGCTCGGCCATCATCGCCTTCATCCGCTGGCTCATCTCGGGGGGCATGCCGGGCACTTCGAGCGAATCGATCGTGACCTTCGACTGCCACAGGCCCGGGCGCACCATGCTTTGGTCGGCGCCCGCCTGCCGCACCTTCTCCGTCACTTCGGCCACGCTCGCATCTTTGGCCTTGACCTCGGCCTGCTGCTTGCACGCGGCGAGCGGCAAAATGCAGGCGATCAGCAATGCGGCATGTTTCATCGGCGAAGCTCCCCTGTTCGAGCGCGTTGCGCGCCACTCGGCGGAGCACCATATGCCCCTTCCATGGCGATTCAAATCCGCACCAGTCTCGAAGAGCCGCAGACCGCCGGGAGCTTCGTCCCGCACAAGCCCGCGCGCCCCGAAAAGCATGAGGGCGGGCAGCGCTTCAAGCTGGTGTCCGACTATGAGCCGGCGGGCGACCAGCCCGCCGCGATCAAGGAGCTGACCGAAGCCGCGCTCGGCGGCGAAAAGAGCCAGGTCCTCCTCGGCGTGACCGGCTCGGGCAAGACCTTCACCATGGCCAAGGTGATCGAAACGCTGCAGCGGCCGGCGCTGGTCATCGCGCCCAACAAGATCCTCGCCGCCCAGCTCTACGGCGAGTTCAAGAGCTTCTTCCCCGACAATGCGGTCGAATATTTCGTCAGCTATTACGACTACTACCAGCCCGAAGCCTATGTGCCGCGGACCGATACCTACATCGAGAAGGAAAGCTCGGTGAACGAGGCGATCGATCGCATGCGCCACTCGGCCACGCGGTCGCTGCTCGAGCGCGACGACGTGATCATCGTCGCCTCGGTTTCCTGCCTATACGGCATCGGCTCGGTCGAGACCTATTCGGCCATGACCTTTACCCTCAAGAAGGGCAGCGCCGAGGACCAGCGCGAGGTCATCCGCAAGCTCGTGGCGCTCCAGTACAAGCGCAACGACCAGGCCTTCGCGCGCGGCAATTTCCGGGTGCGCGGCGACAGCCTCGAAATCTTCCCGTCGCACTATGAGGACATGGCCTGGCGCGTCTCGTTCTTCGGGGACGAGATCGAGGACATCAGCGAGTTCGACCCGCTGACCGGCAAGACCATCGCCGCCCTGGACAGCATCAAGGTCTACGCCAACTCCCACTACGTGACGCCCGGCCCGACGCTGAAGCAGGCGATGGAGGCGATCCGCCACGAGCTTGCCGAGCGCCTGAAGGAGCTCGAGGCTGAAGGAAAGCTTCTTGAACTCCAGCGGCTCGAGCAGCGGACCAATTTCGACCTCGAGATGATCGCCGCCACCGGCAGCTGCGCGGGGATCGAGAATTACTCGCGCTTCCTCACCGGCCGACTGCCGGGCGAGCCGCCGCCGACCCTGTTCGAATACCTCCCCGACAATGCCTTGCTGTTCGTCGATGAAAGCCACCAGACGGTGCCGCAGATCGGCGCGATGGCGCGCGGCGACCACCGGAGGAAGATCACGCTTGCGGAATATGGCTTCCGCCTGCCGAGCTGCATCGACAACCGACCGCTGCGTTTCAACGAATGGGACGCAATGCGCCCGCAGACGACCTTCGTCTCGGCGACGCCCGGCCCGTGGGAAATGAATGAGACGGGCGGCGTCTTTTCCGAACAGGTGATCCGTCCGACCGGCCTCATCGACCCGCCGGTCGAGATCAAGCCGGTTGAGGACCAGGTCGACGACCTCGTGCACGAAGCCAAGGAAACGGCGCGCAAGGGTTATCGCACTCTGGTCACGACCCTCACCAAGCGCATGGCCGAGGATCTGACCGAATATCTGCACGAGGCCGGGCTTCGCGTCCGCTACATGCACAGCGACGTCGAGACGCTGGAGCGCATCGAGCTGATTCGCGAGCTTCGCCTCGGCGTCTATGACGTGCTGGTCGGAATCAACCTGCTGCGCGAGGGGCTCGACATTCCCGAGTGCGGGCTGGTCGCGATTCTCGACGCCGACAAGGAAGGCTTCCTGCGTTCGGAAACCTCATTGATCCAGACCATCGGCCGCGCCGCGCGCAACGTCGAAGGCCGGGTGATCCTGTACGCCGACACGATCACCGGCTCGATTGAGCGGGCGCTGGCCGAAACCGGTCGCCGGCGCGAAAAACAGGAGGCCTACAACCTCAAGCACGGCATTACGCCCGAGACCATCAAGCGCCAGATCAGCGACGTCATGGCCCATCTCGCGAACCGCGACGGCGTCGTCGTCGACACCGGTGACGAAGAACGGCCGCACCTCGTCGGCCACAACCTCAAGGCCTATCTCGCCGATCTCGAGGAGCGGATGCGCAAGGCCGCCGCCGACCTCGAGTTCGAGGAAGCCGCGCGGCTTCGCGACGAAATTCGCCGGCTCGAGGAAGACGATCTCGGCATCCCGCACGACCAGCGCGCGGCGCCGCGGCCAGGTGCACGTCCCTTGGGCAATTCGACCGAGGGCAAGCCGGGCACGCGCAAGGGCCGTTTCGGCAAGCAGCAGCGCACGCGTTTCGGCGGGCGCCGCGGTTAGCTCAGATCAGCGCAGCAGGCCCTTCTTCGCCTGCGCTCGGGCGTAGAGAAACAGCACCACCGCGATCGCGATGATGACATAAGGCATGACCTTGTTCACGATCTCGCTCATCTCGGCGATATTCGACGGGTTCATCAGCTGCCAGCCGAGGCCGACGATCGCTCCAACCATCGACACGGCAAAAGCCGTCACGGCGTGGCGACTGCGCATCAACAGCAGGATCGAGCCGGCAAGCCCGCCCCAGACGCCCAAGCCCCAGGCGGCGGCGACCCAGATCGGGAAGCTGTTCACATAGGCCATGATGGCGGACCCCTGGCCGGTGTCCATCATCGAATCGATGTACGCCGCCCCCTTGGTGCGGGTCATGAAATAGTCGTAACAGCCGAAGCCGTTCCACAGTAGCGACAGGATCCCGACGATCCACAAATGCGCGGGCGTCCGCCCCTGGGCTGACGTTGCCATTGGATTTCCCCTCCAAGCGCCGCTTACACGCGGCGAAGGGATGAGGCTCCCAATCGTTTCGGCTGTCAACCGATTGCGCCGAGAAGCTCAGTCGGCGGTGATTTCCATCTTGAGCAGCTTGCTGACCGAAACCGCCAGCGATTCGAGCTCATAGGGCTTCTGCAGCACGGGGAAGCCGTGGCTTCCGGTCACCTGCTCGCTGTAGCCGGTGGTCAGCAGGATCGGCAGCTCGGGAAAGCGCTCGCGCACCTTGCGGGCAAGCTCGATGCCGCTGATCCCGCCGGGCATGACGACATCAGTGAAAATCATCGTCGGCCGCTGGTCGGCCGACAGCCGCTCGAGCGCTTCCTTGGCGCTGTGCGTGACGACCGCTTCAAAGCCGAGTTCCCCCATCATTCCAGCCGCCAGCTCAGCCACCAGCGGATCGTCTTCGACGACGAGAACCCGTCCGTTTGGAAGCTCACCTTCGGCATCGCTGTCGCGGGTGACCGCGCCGCGGCTGACGGGCAAATAGAGCGTGAAGGTGGTTCCTTCGCCGACCTTGGATTCGACCGTCACGGCGCCGCCGACCTGCTTGGCGAAGCCGAACACCTGGCTGAGCCCGAGCCCGGTGCCCTCGCCGTAGCTCTTGGTCGTGAAAAAGGGTTCGAACACGCGCTCGCGGACTTCGTTCGGCATGCCTTCGCCGGTGTCAGCCACGGTCAGCTTCACGAACTCGCCGCGGAGGCCCTCGGGCTCGCCCTTCAGCGGCTGATTGACGGCGCTGATCTTCAGGCTGCCGCCGTCCTTCATTGCGTCGCGGGCGTTGAAGGCGAGGTTGAGCAAGGCAAGCTCGAGCGCGCCGGGGTCGGCCTCGACATTCCAGACATGGTCGGAAATCTCGGTGACGAGGTCGATGTTGCTGCGCACCGAGGGGCGGATCAGGGTCGTCACGTCGCTGAGGAAGAGTTTGAGGTCGATGGTCTTGATCTCGAGCTGCTGGGCACGCGCGAAAGCCAGCAATTGCTTGGTGATTCCGGCGCCGCGCTGGGCCGAGTTACGGATCCCGTCGAGCATCCGCCGCAGTCGCTCCTCGTCGCTAAGGTTGCGAAGGGCGAGGTCGGTCGCGCCGAGGATGGCGGTTAGGAGGTTGTTGAAGTCGTGGGCCAGGCCACCGGTCAGCTGGCCGAGGGCCTCCATCTTCTGCGCGCGGAATAGTTGCTCGCGGCTTTCCTCGAGCCGGAGCTGAGCCTCGCGGCGTTCGCTCATGTCGCGGGTGATCTTGGCAAAGCCGATGAGCTCGCCGTTGTCGTCCTTGATGGCGTCGATGACGACGCTTGCCCAGAAGCGCGTGCCATCCTTGCGGACGCGCCAGCCTTCGGCCTCGTAGCGCCCGGTTTCGCGAGCGGTCTCGAGCGCGCGCTTGGGCACGCCCGCGTCGAGATCCTCCGGCGTATAGAAGCGGCTGAAATGCTCGCCGACGATGTCGTCCGGCGAATAGCCCTTGATGCGCTCGGCGCCCGCGTTCCAGTTCGTCACCCGGCCTTCGGGATCGAGCATGTAGATGGCGTAATCGGTGACGCCCTGGACCAGGATCCGGAAGCGGCGCTCGGCCTCGAGCAGGGAGTGCTGCGCCTGTCGTTGCTCGGTCATGTCGCGGGTGATCTTGGCGAAGCCGAGCAGCTCGCCGTCCTCGCCGTTGATGCGGTCGATGACGACGCTCGCCCAGAAGCGCGAGCCGTCCTTGCGGACGCGCCATCCTTCGCCCTGGAACTTGCCTTCGGTGCGCGCGATCTCGAGCACTTTTTCGGGAAGGCCGTCGGCCCGGTCTTCCTCGGTGTAGAATTTCGAAAAATGCTGCCCGACGATTTCGTCGGTCTGGAAGCCCTTGATGCGTTCGGCGCCCGAGTTCCAGCTCGTCACCCGGCCGGTCGGGTCGAGCATGTAGATCGCATAATCAACGATGGATTGAACGAGGAGCTTGAAAGGCTCCTCGGTAAGCGCGGCTGTCACTGAGCTCAGAACCCCTCCGAATGCGGCCCCCAGACCCCTGCCCGACGCTTAACCCCTAACTTGGGCTACGGTTGCACCGAAATGAATCGGTCCGGCCCTCGACGACGCATAAGGCCTGTAAGTCGGCGCATATTCGGTTCTTTTTTCTGTCCTATAACAAACCTATTCGGTTATTCAGATCGCGAATCGGAGCTTTGGGAGCGGAAATCATGGCCGAATTTGCGGGCGTCGAGGCGTTGATTGACTCGTTGATCGACCGCGAAGGTGGATATGTCGATCATCCCGCGGACAAGGGCGGTCCGACCTGCTTCGGGATTACCGAGGCGGTCGCCCGCGCGCACGGCTATGCCGGGCCCATGCGGCAGTTGCCGCGCAGCGAAGCCGAGGCGATCTACCGCCGGCTCTATTGGGCTCGCCCTCGCTTCGACGAGGTGGCGAAGCGCAGCCCGCGGATCGCCGCCGAGCTGTTCGATACTGGTGCCAACATGGGCCCGGCGGTCGCCGCCACCTTCCTCCAGCGAGCGCTGACCGCGCTCAACCGCAACGGCAAGGATTATCCCGACCTGGTCCCCGATGGGCGGATCGGCGCGGCGACCCTCGCCGCGCTCGACGCCTTCTTCGCCACTCGCGGGTCGTCGCCCCCGGTTGGATTGGGTGGGGGCGACCAACAAAGAACTCGTGGGGAAACCGTGCTGCTGCGTGCGCTCGAAGCGCTCCAGGGCGAACGCTACCTTCGCCTCGCTGAACGCCGGCCAGCCAATGAGGCGTTCCTCTACGGCTGGCTAGCAAACCGAATTGGTTAGCCCGGAATCGTCGCCGTCACTGCGAACATTCGGACCATTCAACTGGAGAACTGTCCATGAATCCCCTTCCGCCCGCCGGCACATTCGCAGAGGGCCAGCGCTATGTTTACGGCCTGCTGGCGGCCGCCGCCGGCATGTTCTGCGGCGCCTGCGCGATTGCCATGGTCGCGCTCCTGATGTGGGGCGGCTGGTCAGCCGCTGAACAGCATAGCATCGTCCTCATCTTCGGCTGGGCGCTGGGCGGCTTCATCGCGGCGATGATCGCGGTCATCGTCGGCCTCCTCGCCGGGGGGCCGGTCGGCCGCTTCAAGCTTGCCGCCAGCCGCGACGGCGCGACCATCGAGGCCGATTGCACGCCAGAAACCACGG
Organism: Pseudomonadota bacterium; assembly: GCA_040389765.1. GTDB lineage: Bacteria > Pseudomonadota > Alphaproteobacteria > Sphingomonadales > Sphingomonadaceae > Sphingomicrobium. The sequence goes on from JAZJZO010000006.1 coordinate 43,485, forward strand.
GGACGGCGCAATGAGCCTGCTTCGACTTCTCAATGTCCAGGGCATCGCCGGCTTGGTCGCTTCGGCCGGGCTCGCGCTGTTCCTCCTGCTCGCCAAGGGGGAGGCTCGGCATTGGAAAGAGCAGAGCGCCCAATTTGAGCAACTCTATCGCGCCGAACAGGCCGCTTTCGCCGCCACCGTCGCCAATGTCCGCGCCGCTGCCGAAGCCGCTCGCGCCGCCGACGCCGCCAACGCAAGCCGCGTCGCCGCCGAGCAGAAAGCCATCAACGAAAGGACCGCCGATGATTACCAAGCCCGCATTGCTGCTGCTCGCGCTGCCGCTGCCAATGTCATTTCTGGCCGCCTGCGCCGCGACTCCCAAGGTGCAGCCAATTCCAGCAGTGGCGCAAAGTCGTCAGTGTCCGGCCTATCCGCTGCCCCCGGCGGGCTTGCTCAAGCCGCCGTCGAAGACCGACTTCCTGACGCCGACGCACTGACCGCGACGGAGCAAGCGATCCAGCTCGACGAGTTGATCAACTGGATCCGCGCCCAGGCGAAAGTTGACAACAACAGCCGAATCTAGTCCGTCATTGCGAGCAGAGCGAAGCAATCCAAGCTACAATTGTCACTGGATTGCTTCGTCGCTTACGCTCCTCGCAATGACGATCGAGTGGGTAAGGAAGCGATGAAACCGGACCGGCTGAACGCGCTCACCGACGGCGTGGTCGCGATCGTCCTCACCATCATGGTGCTGGAAATCAAGATTCCGGCCGAGCCGACGCTCGCCGCGGCGCGCGAGGTGCTGCCGCTACTTGCCGCCTACCTCCTCGCCTTCGTCAACGTCGCCATTTACTGGAACAACCATCACCACATGATGCAGTCTGCGCGCGTCGTCACCGGCGGCGTTCTGTGGGCCAACCACGCTCTGCTGTTCTGGCTGACGCTGTTCCCGCTGATGATCCGGTGGATCGATGAGGCCGGAATAACCCCGTGGCCGGTTGCCGCCTTCGGTGTGGTGCTGGTTGGCGCGGCCGTCTCTTACCAGCTGCTGGAACGCGCGTTGATCCGGGCCGAAGGCGATGGCTCGTCGGTCAAGCGCGCGGTTGGTGGCGGCGCCAAGGAGATCTTGAGCTTCGCGCTTTACCTCACCGCCGTTCCGGCGGCGTTCGTCTCGCCCCTCATCTCGATCGCGATCTTCGTTGCCGTGTCGATTGCCTGGGTCATTCCCGACCGCCGCTTCGTGCGCGGCTTGCAGGCGTCGGACACGCATCCCACCTGACGCCCATGGAACAATATCATGGAACCACGATCCTCGGCGTGAAGAAGGGCGGCAGGACCGTCATCGCCGGGGACGGGCAGGTTAGCCTCGGCAACACCGTCATCAAGCCCAACGCGAAGAAGGTCCGCCGGATCGGTGCTGATGGAAAGGTGATCGGCGGCTTTGCCGGCGCCACGGCCGACGCCTTCACCTTGTTCGAGCGGCTCGAAAAGAAGCTGGAGCAATATAATGGCCAGTTGCTCCGCGCCGCGGTCGAGCTCGCCAAGGACTGGCGCACCGACAAATATCTCCGCAACCTTGAGGCGCTGATGATCGTCGCCGATGCCGAACAGATGCTGATCCTCACCGGCAATGGCGACGTGCTCGAGCCCGAAGGCGGGATCGCGGCGATCGGCTCGGGCGGCAATTATGCCCTCTCCGCGGCCAAGGCGCTCGCCGATTACGAACAGGATCCCGAAGTGCTTGCGCGCCGCGCGATGCAGATCGCCGCGGAAGTCTGCGTGTTCACCAACGACCGGCTGACCGTAGAAACAGTCGAATAGCCCTTTCCGTCACCCCGGACTTGATCCGGGGTCCATGAACGCCGGGCTTGGCTAATCGCGCTCGACAGTGTTCATGGATTCCAGCCTTCGCTGGAATGACAGAATGATTCTTCTCGATCGCCGAACCTTTGCCGCCGGGACTGCTGCGCTGCTGTCGGGTTGCGCGACGACCGGAACGCGGCTCGGCTCCGCCAATTGCACGCCGCTTCCCCCCGTCAAGGTCGACCCGGCGCGAGTGATCCGCACCGTCGCGGGCCTGCGTCCCTACCGCAAGTCGGGCTTCGTCGTTCGCGCCGAGCCACTCGGCGACAAGCGCCTGGTCCACAATTACGGCCATGGCGGCGCTGGGATCACCCTTTCCTGGGGCAGCTCCAGGCTTGCCACGGCCTTGGGCTTGCCCGGGCATAGCGGCCCGGTCGCGGTGATTGGATCGGGAGTGATGGGCCTGTCGACCGCGCGCCTGGTCCAGGAGGCCGGCTTCCCGGTGACCATTTACGCCGCCGCGGTTCCGCCCGACACCACCTCGAATATCGCCGGCGGCCAATTCCACCCCTTCGCGCTGTACGAGCCGGCATCGGTCACGCCGCAGTGGAAGGCGCAGTTCCTGACCGCGCTCGAATATAGCTGGCGGCGCTTCCAGATCATGGTCGGCGACGATTACGGTATCCGCTGGCTGCCGACATACGACGAAGGCGACAGTCCCGACCTCTACACAGCCGATTATCCGCCCATCAATCGCGTGCTCTCGCCGCCCGAATTCCCGTTCCCGCTGGCCAACGTGGTCCGCTACGACACGATGTATATCGAGACTGGCCGCTACTTGAGGCAGATGACCCGCGACGTCGAGCTGGCCGGCGGCAGGATCGAGATTCGGCGATTCGCGACGCCCGCCGATATTTCGGCGCTTCCCGAATCTCTCGTGTTCAACTGCACTGGGCTCGGCAGCCGCGAACTGTTCGGCGACATGGATTTGCACCCGGCGCGCGGCCAGCTGGCGATCCTGCTGCCCCAGCCCGAGGTCAAATATGCCTTCATGGGCAGCGCCGGTTACATGTTCCCGCGAGCCGACGGGATCCTGCTTGGCGGCACGTTCGAGCTCGACCAGTGGGACGCGACCCCCCAGCCGTCTGACATCGCCCGCATCCTCGCCTCGCACAAACGCTTCTACGACGGGTTCCGCTGCTCGGCTTGAAGTGCGCCCAAGCGCCTCCATCTATCGAAGCAATGAACTATCATGCACCGATCCCTGAGAGCGGCGGGGAGCAAGCCGAAGTGTTGAAAGACAAACTGACGCCCAAGGCGATCGTCGCCGCATTGAACGAACATATCGTCGGCCAGGACGACGCGAAGAAGGCCGTCGCCGTGGCGCTTCGCAATCGCTGGCGGCGGCAACAGCTGTCGCCCGAGCTGCGCGACGAAGTGACGCCCAAGAACATCCTGATGATCGGCCCCACCGGCTGCGGCAAGACCGAGATCAGCCGCCGGCTGGCGCGGCTTGCCGACGCGCCGTTCGTCAAGGTCGAGGCGACCAAGTTCACCGAAGTCGGCTACGTCGGCCGTGACGTCGAGCAGATTGCGCGCGACCTGGTCGAGGAGGCGGTGCGGCTCGAACGCGAGCGGCGCCGCGCCAAGGTCCGCGCCGGTGCCGAGGAAGCGGCCATGGAACGGCTGCTCGATGCGCTGACCGGCAAGGGCTCAAGCGAGGCCACGCGCCAGAGCTTCCGCCAGCGTTTCGCCGACGGCAGCCTGGCCACTGCTGAGGTCGAGATCGAGGTCGACGAAGCGTCCGGCGCGCCGTTCGAAATTCCCGGCATGGGCGCGCAGGTCTTCGACCTCAAATCGATGATGGGCAAGCTCGCCGGCCAGGCGCCGCGAACCCGCCGCAAGCTCAAGGTCCCCGATGCTTTCGCCCGGCTGACCGAGGAGGAAGCCGACAAGAGGATCGACCCCGACGACATCAATCGCGTTGCGCTCGCCGACGCCGAAGCCAACGGCATCGTGTTCCTCGACGAGATCGACAAGATTGCGGTCAGCGACGTGCGCGGCGGCTCGGTCAGCCGCGAGGGCGTCCAGCGCGACCTACTGCCGCTGATCGAAGGCACCACGGTCGCAACCAAATACGGGCCGCTCAAGACCGACCACATCCTGTTCATTGCGTCGGGCGCGTTCCACATCGCCAAGCCCGCCGATCTCCTGCCCGAGCTCCAGGGCCGGCTGCCGATCCGGGTCGAGCTGAAGGCGCTGACGCAGGAGGATTTCGTCCGCATCCTGTCGGCCACCCGCGCCAGCCTGACCGAGCAGTATCGCGCGTTGCTCGGCACTGAAGGAGTTACCATCGAGTTTGCCGACGACGGCATCGAGGCGCTGGCCAGGATCGCTGCCGAAGTGAACGAAGCGCTGGAGAATATCGGCGCCCGGCGGCTCCAGACGGTTATGGAAAAGCTGCTCGAGGACGTCAGCTTCGGCGCCGAGGACCGCCGCGGCGAAACCTTGGTCGTCGACGCGGCCTTCGTCGATTCGCAGCTCGCCGGAATCGCCAGGAACGCCGACCTCAGCCGCTACGTCCTCTAGAGCAGGGCGAGCCAGTTCTGCCGGCGATAGCGCCACAGCAGGCCTTGCTCGAACGGCGGCCACAGGCTGGTCTTCACCCCCGCCTGGCGAAGCTTGTCGGCGACCCAGCTGTTGCAGGTGCGGATCGCGCTCGCCTTGCCACGCCCGCGATAGAAGGCATCGGACGGCCCGTAGCCGGGATGATCGATCCGCTGCGGCCGGCCGTTGCTGTCGAGAACGAAGTCGGCGCGGACCGCCGCCCACAGCCGCCGATACTCCTCGGGGCGAAGCCTGATCTCCCGCACGGGAAGGTTCGGGCTGCGGGCATATTCGACGTGCATCACCCGCTTGCCGCCGGCCAGCGCCGACCAGATGGTGCGGGGCGTCAGATCCCACCAGGTTGGGGTATCGAGATAGACGCGCTGCTCCCCTGCGCCGAACGCGATCCAGCCTGCATCCGGGTCGATCCTGGCAAAGTCGCGCGCCGGCAGCATTGGCGCCCAGTCGAGGCCCTGCGCTCGGATCGGCATGATGATGTCGACGTGGATGCCATTGCCGATGAGATAGATGGTCGTGCCTTGTTTCGGCTCGGTCCAGCCGCGGTTGACCGGGATCAGCGAGCCGATCAGGGCCGCGAAAAGATAGATTGCCGGCGCCGCCAGAAAGGCGAGCGCGGCGCGGCCAAGCCACTTGGCCGGCTTTCCTTTTCGCCTCCGCCGAGCCATCGCCACTCCCGCCACACCTTGCCTCTACCGCGGCGCCTGCCTAGATGCGCCAGCCTAGTCGGGGCGTAGCGCAGCCTGGTAGCGCATCACACTGGGGGTGTGGAGGTCGCTGGTTCGAATCCAGTCGCCCCGACCATTTTTTCACGGAAAGTTTGAAGCCCTCATGTCCAGCGCAACTTCCACGATGAGCCTGGTCCAGGCAGCCCCGGCGGCGGCGGAACCTAGCGGAACCGCATCGATGCTGGTCGGGATCCTTCCCTGGGTCTTCATCTTCGTCATCTTCTACGTGCTGATGATCCGCCCGCAGCAGCGGCGCGCGAAGGAGCACCAGGCGGCCATCTCGGCGGTCAAGAAGGGGGATGATGTCGTCACGGCGGGCGGCATTCGCGGCCGCGTCACCAAGGTCAGCGACGCCGAGGCGGAAGTGGAGATCGCGCCCAACGTCAGGGTTCGGGTGGTCAAGTCCACGCTGAGCCAGATCGTCAGCCCGAACACGAAGCCGGCGAACGACTGATGCTCGAATTTCCGCGCTGGAAGGTCTGGCTGGTCAGCTTCGTTGTCGCACTCGGCGTCCTCTTCTCCATTCCCAGCATCATCTCCGGCACTCCGGCGGCGGCTTATTGGCCCAAGTGGCTTCCGCAATATCGCATCAGCCTCGGCCTCGACCTTGCCGGCGGCAGCCACCTGCTGCTCGAAGCCGACATGCAGGATGCGATGAAGCAGCGCCTGCAGGCCAAGGAGGATGAGGTTCAGTCCGAGCTTCGCCGCGACCCCAACATCGACATCGGCGATTTCTCGACCAGCGGCGGACGACTGTCCTTCCTGGTCCGCAATCCCACCCGGGTGGATGCTGCGGTCGAGCGCTTGCGGCAGCTTAGCCAGCCGGTCCAGCTGACCGGCAGCCGCGACTGGGACGTCCAGGTGATCGACCAGACGCGGATCGTCATGACCCCGACCGCGGCCGGTACCGGCCAGGCGCTCAAGAATGCGATGAGCGTTGCTCGCGACGTCGTCCGCCGCCGTATCGATCCGGGCGGTACCAAGGAAATCACCGTCGTCACCGAAGGCGGCAATCGCATCCTTGTCCAGGTTCCAGGAGTCGAGGATCCCGAGGCGCTGAAGAAGCTGATCGGGCAGACCGCCCGCCTCGAATTCAAATTGGTCGATCTCACCGCCGATTCAGAACAGGTACGACAGGGCCGCGCCCCGCCCGGCGGCCAGATCCTGCCGATGGCCGATGGGTCAGGCACAATCGCGGTCAAGCGCCGCGTGATGGTGTCGGGCGACCAGCTGGTGGACGCCCGCCAGGGCTTCGACCAAGACGGCCGGCCGGATATCAGCATCAAGTTCAACAGCGCCGGCGCCCGGCGCTTCGGGCGGGTCACGCAGGAGAATGTCGGCAAGCCCTTTGCCATCATCCTCGACGACAAGGTCCTGTCGGCGCCGAACATCAATGAGCCGATCCTGGGCGGCCAGGCGCAGATCATGGGCAGCTTTACGGTGAAGAGCGCCAATGACCTCGCGGTCAGCCTCGCATCGGGCAAGCTGCCCGTGAAATTGAACGTCATCGAGGAGCGAACGGTCAGCGCCGAGCTCGGCAAGGATTCGATTCACAAGGGCGTGATCGCCAGCGTTATCGGCACGCTCGCGGTGATCATCTTCATGCTCGTCACCTACGGGCGGTTCGGGGTTTACGCGACCGTTGCGCTGGTCGTGAACGCCTTCCTGATCCTGGGCATTATGGCGATCTTCAACGCGACGCTGACGCTTCCTGGAATCGCCGGCTTCATCCTGACGATCGGCGCTGCGGTCGACGCCAACGTGCTGATCAACGAGCGCATTCGCGAGGAGATACGTCGCGGACGAAGACTGATCGACGCTGTCGAGACTGGCTATCACGAAGCCTTCCGCGCCATTTTCGACGCCAACGTCACGCACGTCATTTCGGCCGGGATCATGGCCTATTTCGGCTCCGGCCCGGTGCGCGGCTTCGCCATCGTGCTGATGATCGGCGTCGTCACCTCGGTGTTCACGGCCGTCTATTTCACCCGCATGCTCGTGGCGCTGTGGATCCGCCGCGCCCGGCCCCGTACGCTGCACATCTGAGGCGAGACTGAAAACCATGAAGCTGCTCAAGCTCGTCCCCGAGAACACCAACCTCGACTTCATGCGCTGGCGCAATTGGGCGCTGATCCTGTCGCTGATCGCGACCGTGATCTCGGTCGGCTACACCGCTTATCGCGGGCTCAACCTCGGCATCGACTTCGTCGGCGGCCAGGTTGTCCGGGTCGAGTTCGCCAAGCCCGTCCAAATCGAGGAGTTGCGCGCCCGCGTGGCTCAGATCGAGGAGGGTGAATCGAGCATCCAGGCGCTCGGCAACGAGCGGACTTACCAGATCCGCCTGCCCAAGCCGCAGGGCGGGGACGCCGCCGCCAACGAGGTCGTTTCCAAGCTTCGCGCATCGATTCCGCAGGCATTCCCCGGAGCCCGGGTGGACGCCGGGGAATCGGTCTCGGGCAAGGTCAGCGAGGAGCTGGCGCAGAATAGCGCGCTCGCCATCGGCCTCGCGATGCTGGGCATCGCCATCTACATCTGGTTCCGCTTCGAATGGCAGTTCGGCGTCGGGGCACTGCTGACGCTCGGTCACGACGTCGCCATGACGCTGGGCTTCTTTTCCTTCACCCAACTCCAGGTCGACCTCAACGTCGTCGCGGCCTTCCTCACCATCGTCGGCTATTCGCTGAACGACACGGTGGTCATCTACGACCGGATCCGCGAGGATCTCCGCAAGTATCGCAAGATGGCGATCCTCCAGCTGATCAACCTGTCGCTGAACGAGACTCTGGCGCGAACCGTGGTCACCTCGCTGACCGTCCTCATCGCGCTCGGCATCCTGATGCTGATGGGACCGCAGGTCATCTTCGGCCTCGCCATCGCCATCTTCCTGGGCGTGCTGATCGGCACTTACTCGTCGATCTACATCTCGGCGCCGGTGCTGGTCTGGCTGGGGGTTAAGCCCGACAGCTTCTTGCGCACCGACGAGGACAAGGACGAAGTGGCCGCGCAGCCTGCCTGATCTCGTTCAGCCCCTGTTCGTCATTTTCAACGGAGTGAGCGCCTTGGCCCCGCCGGGTGCCCACGCTAATGAGGTCCCATGCTGAAGCTTCAACGTAATGCCGCCCTTATCCTTGGCTGTGCCGCAGCCTTCGCCCTGTCGGGCTGCGCGACGCGCGGGAAGACCGGCGACACGGCCTATATCGCGCGCGACGTCAACACGCTCTACGCCACTGCGCAGCGGACGATGCAGGCCGGCGATTACGACCAGGCCGCCAAGCTGTTCGACGAGGTTGAGCGCCAGCATCCTTATTCGGTGTGGGCGCGCCGGGCGCAGCTGATGAGCGCCTTCAACTATTATCTCGCGCACAAATATAATGACGCGATCTCGTCGGCGCGCCGGTTCGTGACCATCCACCCGGGCAACGCCGAAGCGCCCTATGCGCAATATCTGATGGCGATGAGCTATTACGAGCAGATCAACGACGTCACCCGCGAGCAGTCGACCACGCAGCAAGCGGCGGAAGCCTTTGGCGAGTTGATCCGCCGCTATCCCGACACCCGCTACGCCGCCGATTCGCGGCTGAAGCTCGACCTCATCAAGGACCATCTCGCCGGCAAGGAAATGGAGGTCGGCCGCTTCTACCAGCGTTCGGGCCAGTGGCTTGCCGCCACCTACCGCTTCCGCACCGTGGTTGATCAATATCAAACCACCAGCCATGCGCCCGAAGCGCTCGAGCGGTTGGTCGAATGCAATCTGGCGCTCGGCCTGCCCGAGGAGGCGCGCAAGTATGCCGCCGTGCTCGGCAAGAACTATCCCGGGACCTATTGGTACCGCCAGTCGCTGCGCCTCCTGCTCAAGGAGCAGAAGCAGACCGGCATGTGGACCGCCGCGGGCGTAAAAACCAAAAAGTGAGTCGCTTGCGCCCGGCTGCCTCGCTTATCGTGCGGGCATGCTGAGGCAGCTCACGATCACCAATGTCGTGCTGGTCGAACGGCTGGAGCTCGAGTTCCATTCGGGCCTCGGCGTGCTGACCGGCGAAACCGGCGCGGGCAAGTCGATCCTCCTCGACGCGCTTGGCCTCGCGCTTGGCTCGCGGGCCGACAGCGCCTTGGTCCGGGCCGGCGCCGACAGCGCGTCCGTCACTGCCGAGCTGGACTTGCCGGGCGACCATCCGGTCCAGGACTTGCTCGCCGCGCAGGACATGGCCGCCGATCCGGGCGAGCCCTTGATCGTTCGACGCTCACTCAAGAGCGATGGCGGCAGCCGCGCATTCATCGGCGCCGCGTCTGTGCCAGCGGGTTTGCTTCGCGACGTCGGCGCGCTCGCGGTCGAAATCCACGGCCAGCATGACGATCGCGGGCTTCTCAACCCCCGCGGCCACCGTGCCCTCCTCGATGCCTTCGGCCGCATTGCCACTGCGGAGGTCGAAGCGGCCTGGGCCCAAGTGACGCGGATCGAGGCCGAGCTGATGCACGCCCGGACCGAGCTGGCCGAGGCCGAGCGCAACCGGGAATATCTCGCTCACGTCAGTGCCGAGATCGAAGCGCTGGCGCCCGAAGCGGGGGAGGAAACCAGCCTCGCCGAGGAGCGCGCCGCGATGCAGGCAGGCGCCAAGGCCGGGGAATCGCTGACGGGACTCGACGAGTTGCTCGGCGGATCGGAAGGAGCACTTGCCCTGCTTCGCCAGGCTGCTCGCCGGATCGAACGCGGCGCCGCGGACGAGCCCTTGCTGGCCGAGGCGCTGGCGTCGCTCGATCGCGCGCTGGTGGAAGCAAGTGAGGCCGAGGACCGAATCGAGCGCGCCGCGGAGGCCTTGGCCTTCGATCCGACGCGCCTGGAAGCCGTCGAAGCGCGCTTGTTCGATATCCGCGGGCTCGCCCGCAAGCACCGCGTCGAAGCAGACGCCCTGGCGGCGCTCGGCGAGGAAATGCGCGGCCAACTCGCGGCGATCGATGCCGGCGGCGAGCAGGTGGCCGAGCTCGACCGGCAGTTGGCGGCCGCGCGCGAGACGTACGGGTCCATTGCGGCAAAGCTGAGCGAGCAACGGCGCCAGGCGGCAACTGGGCTGGATGCTGCGGTCGCGGCCGAGCTTGCCCCGCTGAAGCTCGATTCCGCGCGCTTCCGCACTGCCGTTGGCCAGGCCGAGCCGGGCCCCACGGGCACCGACCGCGTCGAGTTCGAAGTCTCGACCAACCCCGGCGCGCCGTTCGGTGCGCTGACCAGGATCGCTTCGGGCGGCGAACTGTCGCGCTTCATCCTGGCGCTCAAGGTCGCACTGGCCGAGGCAGGGACCGCAGGAACCATGATCTTCGACGAGATCGACCGCGGTGTCGGCGGCGCCGTGGCGAGCGCGATCGGCGAGCGGCTGGCCCGGCTGGCGCAGCAAAGCCAGGTGCTGGTCGTCACTCACTCGCCCCAGGTCGCCGCACGGGCCGCGCACCATTACCGGATCGAAAAGAGCCACGGGCCGGACGGCACCCGCACCGGCGTCCGGCTGCTGAGCGCGGAAGAGCGGCGGGAAGAGATCGCGCGGATGCTTTCCGGCGCCTCGATCACGGAGGAAGCGCGGGCCCAGGCTTCGCGCCTGCTCGACGCGGCGTGACCAGCTATGTCGCACTCCTGCGCGGCATCAATCTGATGGGCGGGACGGTGTTGCGCATGGCCGACCTCAAGGCGCTTGCCGAGGAGCGGGGCTTCAAGTCGGTCCGGACCTTTATCGCCAGCGGCAACCTCCTGTTCACCAGCGACAAAGGCGAAGCTGCCGTCAAAAAGGCGCTCGAGGGAGCGGTGAAGTCGCACATGTCGAGGGATGTCGGCGTGATGGTCCGCACCACGGCGGAAATGAACGATGTGGCGGCGGCCAACCCCTTCGCCGATGAGCCGGGCAATCGCGTCGTCGCTATTTTCCTCGACGAAGCGCCGCCGGCCGGTGCGCTCGACGCGGCAAAGAATGTCGCCGACGAGCGAATGGCGCTTGGGAAGCGCGAAATCTATGTGCATTACCCAAATGGCCAGGGGCAATCGAAGCTGACGATCCCGGCCGCCGCCAAAGGCACGGCGCGCAATATGAACACGGTCGCCAAGCTCGCCGAGCTTGCAAGGGAGCAATCATGAGTAAGCAACGCCCAATCGCCCACCGGTTCGAAAAGGAGAGCCTGGAAAGCGTGTTCGTCGGCCGGCGCGACGGCGAGCCGCGGCCAACGGTCATCCTCATTCCGACGGTGATGGGCGTCACCGAGCTTGAGCTCGGCTTCGGCCGGCAGCTGATCGAGCTTGGCTACAATGCCTTCGTTGCCGACATTTTCGGCCGCGAGTTTCGCGGCGCGGAGCGCGACGTCATGTTCGGCGAAATGGGGCGCTTGCGCGAAGACCGTGCCGCGCTCCGGCGGCGTCTGGAGCATGTGCTGAGCGTCGCCCGCGGGCTCGACGAAGTGAAGTCCGACCAGATCGTCGTCGCCGGCTATTGCTTCGGGGGCCAGTGCGCGCTCGATCTCGCCCGGAGCGGCGCCGACATCGCCGGCGCGGTCAGCTTCCACGGACTGTTCGATCCGCCCGGCATGGCGCCGGAGAAGATCAAGGCCAAGGTCGTCGCCTTCCACGGCTGGGACGACCCGATGGTCCCGCCCGAAGCAGTGGTCGCGCTCGGCCAGGAGCTGACCGAGGCCGGCTGCGACTGGCAGATCCACGCCTATGGCCACGTCGCCCACGGCTTCACCAACCCCAAGGCGCATGAGATCGGGATCGAGGGCGTGCGCTACAACGAGCTTGCCGCCGAGCGGTCTTGGACGAGCTTCATCAACCTGCTCGAGGAACTGTTCTCCGGGCATGGCCACTGACCTGACCGAGGCCGAAGCCGCCAACCGGCTGATGCGGCTCGCGGAGGAGATCGCTCGGCACGACCGGCTCTATCACGACCAGGACGCGCCGGAGATTTCCGACGCCGATTATGACGCCCTGGTGCGCGAAAATCGCGAGCTGGAAGAGCGCTTCCCAGCACTGGTACGCGCTGATTCGCCGTCGAAGCGGCTCGGCTCGGCGCCGGTCTCGAGCGGCCTCGCCAAGGTCGTGCACGCGCGGCCGATGCTGAGCCTTGAGAACGGCTTTTCGGCCGAGGAGGTCGGCGAATTCGTCGCCCGCGTGAAGCGCTTCCTCAACCTTCCTGCCGACGCTTTCGTGGCAATGACCGCCGAGCCCAAGATCGATGGGCTGAGCTGCTCGCTCCGCTACGAACGCGGCGAACTGGTGCTGGCCGCGACGCGCGGCGACGGCGCGGTCGGCGAAGACGTCACCGCCAACGTCCGCACCATCGGCGACATCCCGCAACGCATAAGTGGCGCTCCCGATGTGCTCGAAGTGCGCGGCGAAGTGTACATGTCGAAGGCCGACTTCGAAGCGCTGAACGAGCGGCAGGAGGCGGCGGGCGGCAAGGTCTTCGCCAACCCGCGCAATGCCGCCGCCGGCTCGCTCCGCCAGAAGGATCCATCGATCACTGCGGCCCGGCCGCTGCGGTTCCTCGCGCACGGTTGGGGCGAGTTGTCGGCGCCGCTCGCCGAGACCCAGTTTGAAGCGATGAAGGCGATCGAAAGCTTCGGCGTGCCGGTCACCGAGCTACTCATCCGCTGCAACGACCTCGACGAAATGCTCGCCCATTATCGCGCGATCGAGAAAGCGCGGGCGGACCTCCCGTTCGACATCGATGGCGTCGTCTACAAGGTCGACCGGCTCGACCTGCAGGAGCGGCTGGGCTTCGTCGCGCGGGCGCCCCGCTGGGGCCTCGCGCACAAATTCCCCGCCGAAAAGGCGGAGACGACGCTCGAAGCGATCGACATCCAGGTCGGCCGCACCGGCAAGCTGACGCCCGTCGGCCGGCTGAAGCCGGTCGGCGTCGGTGGCGTCATGGTGGCGAATGTCACGCTGCATAATCGCGACGAGATCGCTCGCCTGGGCCTCCGCATCGGGGACCGCGTGCGGATCCAGCGCGCCGGCGACGTCATCCCGCAGGTCGTCGAAAATTTGACCCGGGACGAGGTGCGCGAGCCTTACATCTTTCCGGAGCATTGCCCCGAATGCGGCAGCGAAGCAGTCGCCGAGGAAGGCGAAGTCGATGTCCGCTGCACCGGTGGGCTGATCTGTCCGGCGCAACGCTTCGAGCGCCTACGCCATTTCGTATCGCGCGCCGCGCTCGACATCGAGGGGCTGGGCGAGAAGTCGATCGCCGAATTCATCGACCTGGGCTGGCTTCACTCGCCGGCCGACATTTTTCGGCTGCACGAGCACCGCGAAGAACTGATCGGGCGCGAGGGCTGGAAGGAAAAGTCCGTCGATAATCTCCTCGCCGCCATCGAGGCCAAGCGCGAACCCGACGGCCCGCGTTTCCTGTTCGGACTCGGCATTCGCCACGTCGGCATCGTCACCGCCCGCGATTTGCTCAAATGCTTCGGCACGATCGAAGGGCTGCGGCAGGCGGCGATGGCCGAAGGTGGGGAGGCCGAGCTTTCTTCGGTTCCGGGCGTCGGTCCGGTCGTCGCGGAAGCACTCGACGACTTCTTTCACGAACCGCACAACCAGCAGGCGCTGGACGATCTCCTCTCCGAGGTGCGGCCGAAGCCCTACGTCAGCGACGCCCGCCAGACCGAATGGACCGGCAAGACAATCGTCTTCACAGGCAGCCTCGAAACCATGAGCCGCGACGAAGCCAAGGCCCAGGCCGAACGGCTTGGGGCCAGGGCGGCGGGCTCGGTCAGCGCCAAGACCGACCTCGTCGTGGCCGGGCCCGGCGCGGGGTCGAAGCTGAAGAAGGCCGAGGAACTGGGCATCCGCGTCGCGACGGAGGCGGAGTGGGCCGAGATCGTGGCTGATTCCTGAGGACAGTTTGATGATCGCTGCATTCTTTGCACTCTTAGCGAGCAGTTCGGACTCGCCGATGCTGACTGATATTGAGATGCGCCTCTATCGGCAGGGGAGTGCGAGCTTGTCTGCTGATTTGACTCGTGAGCAAGACTTCGCTGGCTGGAACGTCTTAATCGGACCCGATCCTGCAGAAGACTTGCTCGTGACCGTGCAAGCGCGGTCGGCGAATGAGGCATTCGTAAGGATGCCCTTGAGCGTGGTCGTCACAAACTCCAGGGGCAAACGGCTTGCGACGCGCACCTTTCGGACTTTTCTCATTCCGAGAGGCGGGAAAGTTTCATTGCCACTGTGGGTACCGAATGCGACCTGCGCCGGGGAAATTACCGTGACTGCACGAATGGGACATCAACGGTTATCCGAGTCCTTGGTCCTTGAGTGCGGCGAATGAGCTCCATCGAGCACTAGCACGGGCCATTGGCCCGACCCGCGCTCGGCGAGGGTAAGGCCGCGCTTCATATAGGCGGCCACCACTGCGTCCGCCTGAGAGTCGAGCAGGCCCGCCAAGATCACCGTTCCGCCCGGCGCCAGCGCCTTCGTGAAGTCCGGCGCCAATTCGATCAGCGGTCCGGCCAGGATGTTGGCGATGATCAGGTCGAACGGCGCCCGCGCGCTAAGCATCGCCGAGTCCATGCCGTCGGCGACCGCCAGCAGCAGCTCGCCCGGCCCATGACCGAGCGTCACGCCATTGATCGCGGCATTCTCCCGGGCGACATCGACGGCGACCGCGTCGATGTCGGTCGCGATGGCTCGAGCCTCCGGCCACAGGGCCAGCGCGGCAAAGGCGAGCAAGCCGGTCCCGGTGCCAATGTCAGCAATGTTTGCGAAGGCGCAATTGTTGTTTTGCAGTGCATCGAGCGCGGCAAGGCAGCCCGCCGTCGTCGCATGCTGGCCGGTGCCGAACGCGAGGCCCGCATCGATCTCGAAATTGATCCGCTCGGAGTCCGGCGCATGGGTCGGCGTGTGGACGTGGAAGCGGCCGGCGCGGATCGGCTGCAAGCCCGCCTGGCTCACCGCCACCCAGTTCGCATCGCCGATCTGTTCGACATCGGGCGCGCCGCTGCCGAGCCGGGCCAGGCAGGCGATTTCGTCGGGTCCCGGCCGATGATCGAAATAGGCATGGATCAGCCATTCGTCAGGCCGGGCTTCGTCAGGCTCGTCCGCGACCAATATCGGAGGGCTGTCGCCGAAGGCCGGCAATTCCTCCGTCGCGCCGATCGCCTCACCCTCGGCGCGGGTGCAGCGGATCGTCGCCCGCCAGCTCACTTTTTCGCGGCTTCCTTGGCCAGGCGCTCATCGAGCATCTTGGTCCGGTCGACGGCATAGGCTCGGCACGCCTGCTCCTCGAGTAAAGTCTTGCCGAGCGCGAACCGCGCCAGCAGCCCGCTGGCCGACGGGTGCGGCGTGACCAGGACCTCGCAGGGGCTGTCGGCGATCCTGGCGATCGAGGCGCGGAAGGCAGCGACGAGCTCGGGATGATCGGTGAAGCGGTAGGAATCGTTCGAAACCGGCGTCAGGCTGTCGGCATAGACGATGGTCCGGCACACGCCGCCGTCGCAGCTGACCCACCGCCAGCTGAGCGCGCCAGCGGTATGGCCTGGCGTTGCAATCGCCTGAAGCATCAGGTCGCCAAGGCGGACCTCGTCGCCGTCGCCGACGGTGCGGCCCGCCACCGCCGGCGGGAAGCCCTTGGTCAGTCCGTATTGCGGGTCTCCCGCGCTCGGCACACCGCTGTTGAACACCTTGGCCGCCGCGGGCGAGGTGATCAGCGTCGCACCGCTCATTCGCTGCAGCTTCGCAATGCCGCCGGCATGGTCGGGATGCTCGTGGCTGCTGAGGATGAAGCGGATGTCGGAGACGCGAAAGCCAAGCTCGCGGATGTTGGCGGCGATCAGGTCGGCGCCGCGTTCGGTCCCGCCATCGATCAGGACATGGCCGGCGCTTCCGGTGATGAGGATCGCCGATATTCCGCAGGTGCCGATATAATAGGTATTGCCGTGGATGCGGACCGGCGGCGCGGGCTTGTCCCACTCGTCCTCATGGTCCTTGCATTCCAACGCCCAGAGCGGGCCGTTCGTGCTGATCGGCGCGCGCGCCTGCTCGACCTGGCGCGGCTTGCCGAGCGGAATGACGACGGGGTTGAGCTGGGCCAATGCGGCCGCGGCCATGATGAGGCTAGCGAACATAGCTCGCACCATTGGCGTCGATAATAGAGCCGGTTGCTGAACCGGGCGCGTCGACCGCGAGCCAGCGGATCACCTCGGCGATCTCGTCGGTGGTCGCGACGCGTCCCAGGGGAATGTCGGCGATGATCTTCGCGCCCCCGCGGCCGGCGAGATATTCGTCGGTCATTTCCGACACGGTGAAACCCGGCGCGACGCCGAAGCAAAGGATGCCTTCGGCGGCATAGCCGCGGGCGATGGTGCGGGTCATTGCGACCATCGCGCCCTTGGACGCCGCATAATGCCAATGCTGGGGCGAATCGCCGCGGAAGGCGGCGCGGCTCGCGACGTTCACGATGCGGCCGGGAATGCCCAGGTCGAGGAAGTGCGAGACGGCAAGCTTGCTGAGGTCCGCCGCCGACTGGAGATTGATGGTCAGCGTCCGCGACCAGGCCGCGTGCCATTCATCGTCGTCGGCATTGTCGGCGACGGCTTCGTAAATGCCGGCATTATTGATGAGGACGTCGATCCTTCCGCCGAGCTCGTCGAGCGCGCTGTCCCAGATGTTGCGGGGCGCCGCAGGGTCGGCGAGGTCGCCGGCGATGAGCGCGTCGCTGCCCTTGCTCGAATGGCCGACGACGCGGTGGCCGGTCGACTTCAGCAGCGCATAAGCGGCGCCGCCGATGCCGCGGCTGGCGCCGGTGATCAGGATGTTCATGGGGCGGGGTTAGCGCCGAGCGCGTCCCCAGCCAATGTTTCGTGGTGGACGGTTAGGCTGCGAGCCCGTTGACAAAGGCGGCAGCGCTCGACTTGAAGTTCGCGATCTGCTCGGAGAAGCGCCCAAAGCCCTGCTCGACCTGGTCGATGTCCTTGGCGACGTTCTCGGTGTCGCTGCGGATCGCGGCGATGGTCGAGCTCATCGAGTCGGCGGCAAGCGCGGTTTCGTCGACTGCGGCGGTGATCATGGTGACCGTCTGCGCCTGAAGCTCCATCGCTTCGCGAATGCGGTCGGCCGAAGTCTGCACTTCCTCGACCGTGCCCTGGATCGAGCCATTGGCTTCGACCGTCTGGCGGGTCGCCTGCTGGATCGCGGTGATCTTGGCCGTGATGTCGTCGGTCGCCCGCGCCGTCTGGCTGGCGAGGCTCTTCACTTCCTGCGCGACGACTGCGAAGCCGCGGCCTGCATCGCCCGCTCGCGCCGCCTCGATGGTGGCGTTGAGGGCGAGGAGATTGGTCTGGCCGGCGATGTCACGGATCAGGCTGAGGATCGATTCGATCGCTTCCACGTGAGCGGACAGCGCCTGGCTGACCTTCACGGCCTCGCTGGCCTGGTCGCCGGCACGAATCGCGACGTCGGCCGCGACTTCGACCTCGGTTCGGGCATCCTCGATCGCGCGGATCAGTCCGGCGGCGGTCTGGGCCGCTTCGCGCATCGCGACCGCGGATTGCTCGGCGGCGGCAGCGACTTCGCTGGTCTTGCCCAGCATTCCGCGCGCCGAAGCGGCCGTCGACCGCGTGCGGTCGGTCAGCGACTTTGACTGCTCGCTGGTGGCGCGGACGAGATCGGCGACGCGCCGCTCGAACTGGTCGTTCTCGCGGCCGCGGAGGTCGGCCGCCTCGTTGGATTCGAGCAGGGAAACCTGCGCCAGGGTCACTTCGGTTTCGATCACTTCGACGCGATTGAAGGCGCTGATGCATTCGGCAAGCTTCGCCGGATCGTCGGCGAAGCGCTCGCAAATGCGGGCGACGACACGCGCGGCAATACCGGTGTGCTCGGCCATATATTCCGGCACCGGCGTCTTATCGGCGTAGATGCGGCGGCCATATTCGGCGAGCTGCTGGATCCAGGCGGCATCGATCTTGCTCGAATAAATGGGCGCGAAGCGGTCTGCGCGCTCCTGGCCGTATTCAGCCGCAATCTCGGCCATGACGAGGTCGGCGACATGCTCGCGGAGAAGCGCAACGTCGCGCTCGAGCGCGCCGCCCGGATTGTACGCCGCCAGTCGGGCGTTCACCTGCTCGTCGCTCAACCGTTGAAGCTGTCCAGTCTCGGCACTCATCAACACTCTCCGTATGCATTTCGCTTGATTGAGGGCGGTCATGCGCACCGAATGGTTAAAACCGGGTTAGGCGGCGCCCAATGGAATCGGGTCAAATCTTGCCTCGCCGAAGTGCCCGCCCTAAGCGGCCAGCCATGGCCCAAAGCACATCACGCCCGCTTTCGCCCCATCTGACCGTCTGGCGGTGGGGTCCGCACATGCTCGTCTCAATCCTTCACCGCGCGACCGGAATCTCCTTGTCGATCGCCGGGCTTGCCCTGCTGACCTGGTGGTTGGCGGCGATCGCCGGGGGTAGCGACGAGTACCTGAGCTTTTCGAAGGCGATGACGCACCCGATCGGGCGCATCCTGCTGATCGGCCTGACGTGGAGTTTCTTCCAGCATCTGCTGTCGGGAATCCGCCATTTGACGATGGATACGGGCGCTGCATTTGAGCTTGGCGTCAACAAGAAATTCGCGATCCTGACAATCGTCGGCTCGCTCATCCTGACCGCCCTCACCTGGGCCTATTTCCTGGGAGTGCTGTCATGAGCCTCGGCGAAAGCGCAAGCCCGCTCGGCAAGGTCCGCGGCCTCGGCTCGGCCCGCGAGGGCGGCGAAAATTGGCTGACCGAACGAGTCACCAGTGTCGCCTTGCTGCTGCTCGGGACCTGGCTGATTGCCTCGCTTCTGCTTCTGCCCGAGCTCAGCCAGCGCACGCTGACCGAGTGGCTGCACATGCCCAGTGGAGCGGTGCCGATGGCGCTGCTCGTCGTCGTCGGCTTCAAGCACGCGCTCGACGGGATGAAGGTCGTCGTCGATGACTACGTCCATGAGGAAGGGCCGCGCTTCGTGGTCAACACCTTGCTGCTGTTCCTGGCGGTCGGGGGCGGCGCGTTGGCGCTGTTCGCGCTGGCCCGGATCGCCTTCGGAGCGACCGCTTGAGCGCCTACAAGATTATCGACCACAGTTATGACGTCGTAGTCGTCGGCGCCGGCGGCGCCGGTCTTCGAGCAACGATGGGAGCGGCCGAAGCGGGCCTGAAAACGGCCTGCATTACCAAGGTCTTCCCGACCCGCAGCCACACGGTCGCTGCACAGGGCGGAATCGCCGCCAGCCTCGGCAACATGGGTCCGGACCATTGGACCTGGCACATGTACGATACGGTCAAGGGCTCCGACTGGCTCGGCGACCAGGACGCAATCGAATATCTCTGCCGCGAGGCGCCGGCGGCAGTGATCGAGCTCGAACATTCGGGCCTGCCCTTCAGCCGGACGGCCGAGGGCAAGATCTACCAGCGCGCGTTCGGCGGAATGACCCAGAACATGGGCGAGGGCCCGCCGGCGCAGCGGACCTGCGCGGCCGCTGATCGCACCGGCCACGCCATGCTTCACACGCTCTACCAGCAGAGCCTGAAGCATGACGCCGAGTTCTTCATCGAATATTTCGCGCTCGACCTGATCATGGAAGGCGGCGCTTGCCGCGGCGTCGTCGCCCTGTGCCTCGACGATGGGTCGATCCACCGCTTCCGCGCCCAGGCCGTGGTGCTTGCAACCGGCGGCTACGGCCGCGCCTATTTCTCGGCGACCAGCGCCCACACCTGCACCGGCGATGGCAATGCGATGGTGCTTCGCGCCGGCCTGCCGCTGCAGGACATGGAGTTCGTCCAGTTCCACCCGACCGGCGTCTACGGCGCGGGCGTGCTCATTACCGAAGGCGCGCGCGGCGAGGGCGGCTATCTCACCAACAGCGAGGGCGAACGGTTCATGGAGCGCTACGCGCCCCACGCCAAGGATCTCGCGAGCCGCGACGTCGTGTCACGCTCGATGGCGATGGAAATCCGCGAAGGGCGCGGGGTCGGTGAGCATAAGGACCACATCTTCCTTCACCTCGACCATATCGACCCGAAGATCCTGCATGAGCGGCTGCCCGGGATCACCGAAACCGCGATGACCTTCGCCGGGGTCGACCTCACCCGCCAGCCGATCCCGGTGGTGCCGACGGTCCATTACAACATGGGCGGAATCCCGACCAATTATCACGGCGAAGTGGTGACCCTGAAGGACGGCATGCCCGACAGCGTCGTGCCCGGCCTGTTCGCGGTGGGCGAAGCCGCCTGCGTTTCGGTGCACGGCGCCAACCGCCTCGGCTCCAACAGCCTGATCGACCTCGTCGTCTTTGGCCGTGCCGCCGGCCTTCGCCTGGCGGAGGTGGTCAAGCCCGGCGCGATTCAGAACCAGCTGCCGGATAACGCCGCCGAGATGTCGCTGGCCCGCCTCGACAAGTTCCGCCACGCCGAGGGCGGCAGCCCGACTGCGGAAATCCGCCTGGAAATGCAGCGGACGATGCAGTCCGACTGCGCCGTGTTCCGGACCGACCGGACGCTGGCCGAAGGCGTTGCCAAGATCGACAAGGTCTATCAGCGCATGGCCGACGTCCATGTCACTGACCGCAGCCTGATCTGGAACAGCGACCTGGTCGAAACGCTCGAGCTTGATAACCTTCTCGCGCAGGCGGTGGTGACCATGCATTGCGCCGCCAACCGCAAGGAAAGCCGCGGCGCGCACATGCAGGAGGACTATCCCAAGCGCGACGACAAGAACTGGATGAAGCACACCATCGCCTGGTTCGACGGCTGGGGCGGCTCAGGCGGCGGGGTGAAGATCGATTATCGCCCGGTCCACGAATTCACGCTGACCGGCGACATCGCCTACATCAAGCCCAAAGCCCGAGTTTACTAAGTAGGTGCGGCGATCGACACCTATCTATTGATCAAAACACTGCACATCTTGAGCGCCACAGTCCTTTTCGGGACGGGACTGGGCATCGCTTTTTTCTTTTGGTCCGCACGTCATCGCGATGACGAGGCGCGGCTGTTCGCAGCGCGCACTACGGTCCGTGCCGACTTGCTGTTCACTTTGCCTGCCGTCTTTGTGCAGCCCATCACTGGAGCTCTCCTGGTCGGAATAGCCGGCTTTGATCCGCGAGAGTTCTGGCTGGTTGCGAGTTACGCGCTTTATGTGATCGCCGGGCTTTGTTGGCTGCCAGTCGTCTGGCTGCAGATCCGAATGAAGCGACTGCTTGAGCAGAAGATTGCCGGCGAACCTTTCGACCCGGCTCAATTCGAACGGCTGCGCCGAACTTGGTTCTTCCTTGGGTGGCCGGCGTTCGTGGGGCTCGTCATCGTGTTCTGGCTGATGGTGACGAAGCCGATCTGGTGAAGCGCGTCCTGATCATTGGCGGCTACGGCAATTTTGGCAGCTACATCGCTCGTGCGCTCGCCAGTGATCCAAACATATCTCTGCTGATCGGGGGGCGGTCTAAGGACAAGGCCGACGCCTTCGCCGGCCGCCTCGGCGCAAACAATCCGGCCACTGGCTGTGCGGTCGATATCGACCGCAACCTTGATGACCAATTGAGATCCATTCGTCCCGACATTGTAATCCACACGACGGGGCCCTTCCAAGGCCAGGACCACCGTGTCGCCCGCGCCGCAATCGTGGTCGGTGCCGATTACTTAGACCTAGCGGATGCAAGGCGGTTCGTGGCTACGATCGGGGAACTCGACGAGGATGCCAAGAATGCAGGGGTCGCAGTGCTCTCGGGTGCGAGCTCCGTCCCGTGCCTCACCGCCGCGTTCATCGACCACTACCAGTCGCAATTCGGCCGTCTGGAAGGCGCGGATTACGGCATCGCAGCGGCGCAGGCGACGAACCGTGGCCTCGGCACTGCTGCGGCGATCCTCAGCTATGTTGGAAAACCGTTCACGATTCTAGGCAAGGGCAAGCGCGAACGCGTTTTCGGCTGGCAGGGATTGCACGCTGTCCGTTACCCGGAACTCGGCCTCCGGCTGTTCGGCTACTGCGACATTCCCGACCTCGAACTATTCCCAACGCGATATCCGGATCTTCGAGAGCTCCGCTTTGTGGCCGGACATGAGGTGAAGCTGCTGCACATCGGGACATGGCTGCTTAGCTGGGTTGTGCGGCTGCGGCTGGTGAAGTCCCTGGCGCCTTACGCCGGACGCCTGCTCAGGCTGTCGTTCCTCTTCGATCCTCTCGGTTCTGATAAGAGCGGCTTTCACATGTTTCTCTCGGGCGTCGACCCCGGAGGAATGCCGAAGAAGATCGGGATTTTCATGATCGCCCGGCGGGTGCACGGTCCAAATATCCCGTGCCTGCCTGCGATCTTGCTGGCCAAACGGATCGCAGCTGGGGAGGCGATTGAAGCAGGAGCCCGCCCTTGTCTGGATCTCCTCAGCTTGAATGAATTGCTCGAGGCGATGGCAAATCTAGACATCACCACAATCGCGACAGGCCCAAATCTTGACGACAAGTGGGGGCCGAAACTCCAAGCCACTTAATCGATGTGGCTCGAATTGCCTGCTTCGGATGCGGCTAGCGCATCCGGCAGTGGTGCCCAGGAGAGGACTCGAACCTCCACGCCCTTGCGAGCGCCAGCACCTGAAGCTGGTGCGTCTACCAATTCCGCCACCTGGGCACGGTGCTCGTCGCTTTTGGCAGGCGGCGGCGCTTAAAGGCCGCAACCGCGCCTTGTCAACGCCGACTCTGCGGGGCTAGGGCCCGACCCCATGATCGAGCGCAACGAAGAGCTGGTGACGGTCTTCGGCGGCAGCGGGTTCATCGGCCGCTACGTCACCGAATTCCTGCTGAAGAGCGGCGTCAGGGTCCGCGTCGTCGAGCGCGATCCGAGGCGCGCCTATATCATCCAGCCGCTCGGCCAGGTCGGCCAATTCGGCATGGAGCGCGCCGAGATCACCGACCGGGCGAGCGTCCGCAACGCAGTCCACGGCGCCACCTCCGTGATCAACCTCGTCGGCGTGTTCGGCAAGAAGATGCAGGCGGTCCATGTCGAGGGCGCCCGGATCGTCGCCGAAGAAGCGACCGCTGCCGGTGCCGGGGCGCTGGTCCATATCTCCGCCATCGGCGCCGATTCCGCGTCGCAGTCCAATTACGGGCGGACCAAGGGCGAGGGTGAGCAGGCGGTTCGCGAGGCTTTCGGCCAAGCGACCATCATCCGCCCGTCGCTGGTGTTCGGGCCGGAAGACAGCCTGACCAACCGCTTCGCGCAAATGGCGCAGCTGCCCTTCCTTCCGGTCATTGCCGCCAAGACCAAGTTCCAGCCGGTCTATGTCCGCGACCTCGCCCAGGCGATCGCCAAGGCCGCGCTCGACCCGCTGGCCTATGGCGGGAAGACGTTCGAGATCGGTGGCCCGCAGGTGATGTCGATGGTCGAACTCCACCATGCAATCCTCGAGCTCACGGGGCAGAGGCCCGACCTCGTCCAGCTTCCCGATTTCGCCGGAAACCTGCTGTCGCGCTTCGGCTTCATGCCGGGTGCGCCGCTGACCCGCGACCAGTGGCTGACGCTTCAGCGCGACAATGTCGCGGGCGAAGGCGCGCCGGGTCTCGAAGCATTTAGCATCAAGCCGACGCCGCTCGCCGCGGTCGGCTATGAATGGCTCGGCCGTTTCCACCGCGGCGGCAAGTTCGCCGGCCGGCGCATCAACCTGACCGCGACCAGCTGACGTGCCGATCATCCTGATCGCGATCATCCTCGGCATCGTCGAAGGCGTCACCGAGTTTCTGCCCGTCTCCTCGACCGGCCATCTGATCCTCGCCACCGAACTGCTCGGGTTCGACGCCGAGAAATGGGCAGCCTTCAACGTTATTATCCAGCTCGGTGCGATCCTGGCGATCGTAGTCCTTTACTGGCGCACCTTCTGGGCGGTGTTGGAAGGCATGCTCAAGGGCAATCGGGTGTCGTGGCGCTTCGTCCGAAACATCGCGGTCGGCTTCCTGCCCTCGGCGATCCTGGGCTTCCTGCTCATCAACAAAATCGAAGCGCTGCTCGGCAATGCGGTTGTGGTCGCGGTGGCCTTCATCGTCGGCGGCATCGCGATCCTGGTGATCGAACGGCTGGTCAAGGAAACGCCGGTGGTGGGCGTTGCCGAAATGCCGCTCCGCACAGCGCTCGGGGTGGGGGTGATCCAGTGCCTGTCGATGATCCCGGGGATGAGCCGGTCGGGCGCGACGATCATGGGCGGCCTGAGCCTCGGGGTCGAACGCCGCACCGCCGCCGAGTTCAGCTTCTTTCTCGCGATCCCGACGATGGTCGGGGCGACCACCCTCGAATTCGTCAAGAACCGCGAACAACTTATGTCGGGGGCGGGCGTGGGCCTCGGCACCGTCGCGATCGGGTTCGTGGTCAGCTTCATCGTCGCTATCGTGGTGGTGAAGGCGTTCGTCACCTACGTTTCACGCCGGGGCTTTGCGCCCTTCGCCTGGTACCGGATTGTCGCCGGCACCGCGGCCCTGGCCTGGCTCACGATGCGCTAAAATCGTCGCCGAAGCGGTCGCGGCTGTGGACTAGGCGACCAGCCCCGCTAAAGCTGCCCCGCCATGTGGCAGCTCTTCCAATTCCCGCTCTGCCCCTTTTCCCGAAAGGTCCGCCTGGTCCTGGCCGAAAAGGGCGTCGGCCATGAGCTCGTGCGGGAGAATCCCTGGGAAAAGCGCGACGAGTTCATCGACCTCAATCCGGCGGGCGAAACGCCGGTCATGGTCGAGCCGGACCAGGGCGTAACCCTGATCGGGTCGCAGCCGATCGTAGAATATTTCGACGAGACGGTCGACCGCATGCCGATGATCCACGGCAATGCCGCGCTCCGCGCCGAGATCCGGCGCGTGACCGAATGGTTCGACATCAAGCTCTACCGCGAGGCGGTCGAGCCGCTGATGAACGAGCGGATGAGGAAGCGCCTGGTCAGCCGCGAGAGCCCCGACACGCGGGTGCTGCGCGAGGCGATGCGGATTGCCTCGGAGCATCTCGACTACCTCGATTATCTGCTGGACCACCGGCGCTGGCTGGCGGGGCCCGGCCTAAGCCTCGCCGACTTTACCGCCGCGGCCCATTTGAGCGTGATCGACTATCTCGGCGCGCTCGACTGGCGCGGCCACAAGCAGACCAAGGACTGGTACGCCGTCATGAAGTCGCGGCCCGGTTTCCGGCCTTTGCTGGGCGAGCGGATGGAGGTCATCGTCCCGCCCGGCCATTACGACAAGGTCGACTTCTAAGCCCGGACTGCGGTCACCAGATAATTAAGCCGGATGTCGTCGCTGAGGTGAAGCCCGCGCGTCGGCGACCAGGCGATGCCCTCGACATCGATGCACTTGAGGCCCGCCTCGGCGAGCAAGCTCTTCATCCGGTCGGGATTAATGAACCTGTCGAAATCGTGGGTCCCCTTGGGAATCTGGCCCACCCCTTCGGCAAGGGTGATCATCAGCAGCTTCGACCAGCCGGTGGCGTTCGGCGTCGACAGGATCAGCAGCCCGCCAGGCGACAGCCGCGCCGCCAGCGCCTTAAGGAAAGCGCCAGGGTCGGCGACATGCTCGATCACTTCGAGCGAGGTGACGAGGTCGAAGTGCCCGCCCAGCTCCTCGACCGCGCCGACGCGATAATCGATGGCGAGGCCCTGCGCCGCGGCATGGTCCCGGGCAACGGCGACCACCTCGGGCGTGCCGTCGATCGCGGTGACCTGCGCGCCCAGCCTCGCCAGCGGCTCGGCCAGCAGTCCAGCGCCACAGCCGACATCGAGCGCGGTCTTGCCCGTCAGCGGCGTGCGGCTGCACTCGTCGGCCTGCCAATGCCGGTCGAGCTGGTCGCGAATATATTTGAGCCGCACCGGATTGAGCCGGTGGAGCATCGCCGAGCCGCCCTTGGGGTCCCACCAGTCGGCGGCGAGCTTGCCGAACCGCTCGGCTTCTTCGGGCAGGATGCTTGTTTCGCTCATGCCCGCCCCGTAACAGGACGCCGACCTGCTCGGAAGGTCTGGGAGCTAATATGCAAGGCGGCATTATCTATCAGGTCGGCGCTGATGGCACTCTGACCCGGATGAAGCCCGGTCAGCCCGCTAACGAAGACGAAATTCAGCGAATGATCGCGAACCATCCCGAAATGGTCGCCGGCTCCGACGAACCCTTGCTTCTGGTCGAACGAGAGTGCGCCATTTCGGACAAGGCTGAGGGGAGTGGGCGCTGGTCGCTAGATCATCTATTCGTCACGCGGGACGCTCGACCGGTATTAGTCGAGGTCAAACAGGCCTCGAACACTCAATTGCGCCGCGAAGTCGTTGGGCAACTGGTCGAATATGCTGCAAATGCTGTAGTTCATTGGAACCGGGATAGCATCCGAGCTAACTTCGTTGCCTGCTGTGGCGGGGATGAAGAAGCGGCTTCGGAATCCCTTCGAAACTTCCTCGGTGAAGGCTCGGATCAAACCGGCAGCAGCGATCCCGAGCAGTTCTGGAATCGCGTGGAAGCCAATTTGCGAGCCGGTGAATTGAGTATGGTCATCGTCGCTGACCAGATTCCACGAGAACTGGTCCGAATTGTCGAGTTTATGAATGAGCAGATGCACGCCAGTGTGCAGGCCGTTGAGCTGCGTTGGTACGTGGCCGATTCCGGAATGAAAACCCTGGTTCCTCGGATCATTGGAGCAACTGAACGGGCTGCAAGCAACAAGCTAAGTCCGCAATCACGTGGGCCCAACGAATATTGGATTCGGCTGAAACAGGAATTCCCATCGCTCGTGCGAGGCGCCCCTTGGAAGGACAGAGCACAAAACTTTTACAATTTACGGTCGGGTGAACCCACAATTGTCGTCGGGTGCCGCTTCGTCCAAAACAACCTCAAGCTGCATTCCTATTTCGATTATAAGCAGGCCAAAGTTGCGTACGAGGTAGTCAAGCGTCATCAATCCGAGATTGATCAATCGTTCGGCCCGGGCCTCGAATGGGATAACATGGCCAACTACAACGCCGCGCGCATTGTTCTCACTCTTTCCGACGCTGACATGTCCAACGACAAGGATTGGCGTCGGCAGCATAAATGGCTCAATGAAAATGGAATTCGGCTGGGCGAGGTGATCCGTCCGTACTTGCCGGAAATCGAGGCCGCGCTCTCAGAAGCTCAAGTTTAGCTCATGCCCCGCATCGTGATGAAATTCGGCGGTACGTCGATGGCGGGGATCGAGCGCATCCGCAGCGTCGCGCAGCGCGTGCAGCGCGAGGCGCAGTCGGGGAACCAGGTGCTCGTCGTGGTCTCGGCAATGGCGGGCGAGACCGACCGGCTGGTTCAGCTCTGCCGCGAGGCAGCGCCGCTTCACGATCCGACGGAATATGACGTGGTCGTCGCCAGCGGTGAGCAGGTGACGTCGGGGCTGCTGGCGATGACCCTGCAGGCGATGGGCTTGAATGCGCGCAGCTTCATGGGCTGGCAATTGGTCAGGGCTTCGGGCGTGCACGGCAATGCCCGGGTCGAGGCGGTCGAGTCCGCGATGCTCGACGAAGCGCTGAGCGCCGGCACGGTCGCCGTGATACCCGGCTTTCAGGGCGTCTCGACCGACGGCCGGCTGGCGACCCTTGGCCGCGGCGGATCGGACACCAGCGCGGTCGCCATCGCCGCCGCGGTCAAGGCCGACCGCTGCGACATCTACACCGACGTCGATGGGGTCTACACGACCGATCCGCGCATCGTGCCCAGGGCGCGCAAGCTCGGCCAGGTGACGTTCGAGGAGATGCTGGAGCTGGCCGGGGTGGGGGCCAAGGTGCTTCAGGTCCGCTCGGTCGGGCTGGCCATGCGGGAGAAATTGCCGCTGCGCGTATTGTCGGCGTTCGAGGACGAAGCCGGCACCGATATTGTCGCCGAGCTTTCAGGAGCCGAAATGGAAAGAAACCTCATTGCCGGCATCGCCGCCGACCGGAACGAAGCGCGGGTCACGCTGACCGCCGTGCCCGACGCGCCCGGCACCGTCGCGACCGTGATCGGGCCGCTGGCGGACGCCGGCATCCAGGTCGACATGATCGTTCATGCCGCTGCGCCCAACGCCGGCTTTTCCGACCTGACCTTTACCGTCCCGCGCGCCAGCCTGGCGCAGGCCATGGCGGTGATCGAGAATGGGAAAGAAATCATCCGCTATCAGCAGCTGCTGACCGACGACGCGGTCGCCAAGGTGAGCATCGTCGGCGTCGGCATCCGCTCGAACCCCGAGCTCGCGGCGAAGATGTTCGAGGTGCTTGCCGAGCGGCAGATCAACCTGCTCGCCGTGTCATCGAGCGAGATCAAGGTCAGCGCGCTCATCGCCGAGGACCAGCTCGATCTTGCCGTCCGCGTACTTCACACAGCGTTTGGCCTCGATGCGGAGCAGGCCGCATGAGCGGCGAAGGCCTGATCCCGGAAGCCCGCGCCGTCCACCCGGCCGAGGGCCACCGCCGGCTGAACGAGCTGATGCATCGCGGCACCGAGTTCCTCGGCTGCAACTATGCCATCATGGGCGGCGCGATGAGCTGGGTGTCCGAACGCCACCTCGTCTCGGCCATTTCCAACGCCGGCGGGTTCGGCGTCATCGCCTGCGGGGCGATGAACCCAGAGCTGCTGGATACCGAGATTGCCGAGACCAAGGCGCGAACCGACCGGCCGTTCGGCGTCAACCTCATCACCATGCACCCGCAATTGAGCGAGCTTATCGACACCTGCGCCAAGCATGAGGTCGGCCATGTCGTTCTTGCGGGTGGGCTTCCGCCCGCGGGCGCGATCGACCGGATCAAGGCGAGCGGAGCCAGGCTGGTGGCCTTCGCCCCGGCGCTGGCCTTGGCCAAGAAGCTTATGCGGTCCAACGTCGACGCGCTGGTGATCGAGGGCATGGAAGCGGGCGGCCACATCGGCCCGGTCACGACTTCGGTGCTGGCGCAGGAAATCCTGCCGGTCGTCGCCAAGGACATCCCGGTCTTCATTGCCGGTGGCATCGGCCGCGGCGAAGCGATCGCCGCCTATCTCGAAATGGGCGCGGTCGGAGTCCAGCTCGGCACCCGGTTCGTCTGCGCCAACGAAAGCATTGCCCACGCCAATTTCAAGAAGGCCTTCATTCGCGCCTCGGCACGCGACGCGATCCTGTCGACACAGATCGACCCCCGGCTTCCGGTGATCCCCGTGCGGGCGCTGAAGAATGCGGAGACCGAGCGCTTCGCGGCCAAGCAGCGCGAAGTCGCCCAGCAGCTCGACGAAGGCGCCATCGAAATGGCCGAAGCGCAGCTGCAGATCGAGCATTATTGGGCTGGGGCGCTGCGCCGCGCGGTGATCGACGGCGACGTCGAGACGGGCAGCGTCATGGCCGGCCAGTCGGTGGGCATGGTGACCCGCGAAGAGCCGGTTGCAGCGATCATCCAGGAGTTGGTCGACGAAGCCGCGGAGGCTCTCCAGAGCCGCGGCTAATGCCGTTGGTGCGTATTACTAACCTATGGCACCTTGCGCCTTCCGTCGGTTTGCCGACAGTTCGTTACGTAATTGAAACGTGGCCTTTTTCTTGTCTGGCACGCTTCTTGATCTGTCTCTTTCAGCAGCGCTGTGCTGCGAAAAAGGAGATAGATCATGGTTTTTTCATCCACCGTTCTCGCCATCGCTTTGGGCCTGGCGCCCGTCCCGGACGGTCAGGTCGTCCAGATCGACGGCAGCGCCTTCGCCAAGGATATCGGTCACTATACGGAGAGGACGGACCGGCGCGGCGTGCGCCACCTGCGCGGCGTCGACCGCCGCGGCCGTGCCTATGCGGCGACGATCGACACGAAGGGCCGCGTCGACGCGATCGTCGGCGACCGGCTGATCGAATTCACCGTCGCTGACGCTGGCTGATCGAGCCAGCCACAACATCGGGCGCTGGCCGTTTGCGCCGGCGCCCGGTGCCCCATCCTTCTAATGACAGGCGCCCGCTCCATCTGATAGCGCCGCACCCATGGCCAGCACGGCAGCCGCCTCCGCTCGCGAGATTCTGACCGGTCTCCACGAGATCATGGCCAAGCGCGGCTCGGCCCAGACCAAGCTCGACCGCGTCGTGGACCTGATTGCGGAAGCGATGCGCAGCGAGGTCTGCTCGATCTATTTGCTGCGCGATAATTACCTCGAACTGTTCGCCACCCACGGCCTGCGCAAGGAGGCGGTGCACGTCACCCGGCTGCGGATGGGCGAGGGCCTGGTCGGCACCATCGCCGGCGAGGGCCGGATCCTGAACCTGGCCGAAGCCGCGGACCATGCCGCCTTCGCTTACCGGCCCGAAACGGGGGAGGAGCGCTTCCACAGCTTCGCCGGCGTTCCAATCGTCCGGCTCGAAAGCCCGATCGGAGTCCTTGCTGTCCAGCATGCGGACCCGCGCCGCTACGAGAATGTCGAGATCGAGGCGCTTCAAACGGTGGCCATGGTGCTGTCGGAAATGATTGCCGGCGCCCGCCTGGTCGACGGCGCGCGGCGCAGCCGAATGCGCAGCGCCGGGCCGCTTCGCCTTTCCGGCCTGCGGCTGGTGGCGGGCATGGCCAAGGGCGTTGCCGTCTTCCACGAGCCGCGGGTCGTCGTCGAGCATACTGTCGCCGACGACATCGAGGCCGAGCGCGACCGCGTCTACGCCGCCTTCCGCAAGATGCGCGAGCAAATCGACAATATGGCCAAGGAGGCCGAGTTCGGCACGGTCGGCGAGCATCAGGAGATCCTCGAGACCTACCGCATGTTCGCTTACGACGAAGGCTGGTCGCGGCGCATCAACGAGGCGATCGACAGCGGCCTTACCGCCGAAGCCGCGATCGAACGGGTCCAGCAGCGGACCCGGGCCCGGATGCGCGAAATAGACGATCCGCTGCTGCAGGAGCGGATGCATGACCTCGAGGATTTGTCGAACCGACTGCTGCGCATCGTCTCGGGCCGCTTCGGCACCGCGGCGCAGACCGGTCTCACCCACGATGCCGTGCTCATCGCCCGCAACCTCGGCCCCGCCGAGCTGCTCGAATATGACCGGCGGCGGCTGAAGGCAGTCCTGCTCGAAGAAGGATCGCTGACGAGCCACATGGTCATCGTGGCCAGGGCTATCGGGGTGCCCGTGATCGGGCGCCTGTCCGACATCCGCCATAGCGTCGAGGAAGGCGAGACGATCCTCGTAGATGGCGATAGCGGCAGCATCATCATCAGGCCCAATCGCCAGCTGGTGACGGGTTTCGAGCAGCGCATGGCGATGAGCCAGAAGCGTCGGGCCGAATTCGCGGCGATCCGCAACCTGCCCGCCAAGACCAACGACGGGGTCGCGGTCAGCGTCATGGTCAATGCCGGCCTCGCCGAAGATGCGGCAACGCTCGGCATGAGCGGCGCGGACGGGATCGGCCTGTTCCGTACCGAGTTCCAGTTCCTGGTCTCGGCCACGCTGCCCGGCCGGGAGCGTCAGCAGCGGCTCTACACCAAGGTGCTCGAGCAGGCGGGCGACAAGCCGGTGGTCTTCCGGACGGTCGACATCGGCGGCGACAAGGCGCTGCCCTACCTCACCGACGAAGCGCAGGAGCAGTCGGAGAATCCAGCCATGGGCTGGCGCGCTCTGCGCCTGTCGCTCGACCGCTCGACCCTGATGCGGGCCCAGGCCCGGGCCCTGATCGAGGCCTCGG
Organism: Pseudomonadota bacterium; assembly: GCA_040389765.1. Classification (GTDB taxonomy): domain Bacteria; phylum Pseudomonadota; class Alphaproteobacteria; order Sphingomonadales; family Sphingomonadaceae; genus Sphingomicrobium. The sequence goes on from JAZJZO010000006.1 coordinate 75,213, forward strand.
GCGGGCGCACCCTGCGCGTGATGTTCCCGATGATTTCGGAGCCGTGGGAGTATGAGCAGGCGCGCTCCCTGTTCGAAGACCAAGTCGAATGGGCCCGCAAGGCGCACCGCAAGGTTCCCAAGAAGATCGAGTATGGAGCGATGCTCGAAGTGCCGAGCCTCGCAGAAATGCTGGACCAGCTGCTCCCCCGCGTGGATTTCATTTCGGTCGGCACCAACGACCTCACCCAGTTCCTCTTTGCGGCCGATCGGTCGGACCCGCGGCTGGCGCAGCGCTATGACTGGCTAAGCCCGGCGATCCTTCGCTTCCTCAAGCGCATTTTCGACCAGGCTCGGGCGGCTGAAGTACCCGTGCGGGTCTGCGGCGAAATGGCCGGCCGGCCGCTCGAAGCGATGGCGCTGATCGGCATTGGCGCGGAGAATTTTTCGATCACGCCGGCTGGCGTTGGGCCGGTCAAGGCAATGGTCCGCTCCCTCGATGCGGCAGCGGCCCGTGCGAAGCTCGACCAGGTACTGAGCCGCCCGCCCAAGGACATGCGGCGAACGCTCACCGACTGGGCGCGCAAGCATCAGGTGATAATCGACTAGGGGCGGTTGACAGCGGGCCGCCAGCCTTCAAACAAGGACCATGTCAAAGGCGAGGTGAATGGACGAAGAGCTGGTCCAAACGGACGTTCCAAGGGTCGGCGAGCGGCTTCGCGCTGCGCGCGAGGAAAAGGGCCTGAGCCTGGAGGATGTCGCGGCACAGACGCGGATTCCGCAGCGGCACCTTGAGAGCATCGAAGCGTCCGATTGGGAAAAGCTTCCGGCCCCGACCTACACCGTTGGTTTCGCCAAGAATTATGCCGCCGCCGTCGACCTCGACCGTGCCGAAATCGGCGAGGCGCTGCGTGAGGAAATGGGCGGCCAGCGCTTCACGACGACGACAACCGAAGTATTCGAACCCGCCGATCCTGCGCGGACGATGCCCAAGTGGCTTGTCCTCGGTGCGATCGGAGGGGTTATCCTGCTCGTCCTCCTGATGAGCTGGCTAAACAACCGCTCGCTCCAGCAGCCGGACGATGCGACCAACACGGCGGCGGCTGCGCCCGCTCCGGCCCCAAGCGCACCGGCCGCTCCGCAATCGGCTTCGGCCCAAGGGCCGGTCGTCCTGACCGCTACCGGTCCGGCCTGGATCCAGATCAGCGACCAGGGCAACACTCTGTTCGAAGGCGAGATGGCGCCCGGGCAAAGCTATACCGTGCCGGCGAACGCCGTCGCTCCGCTGCTGAAAGCGGGGAAGCCTGAGTCCCTCAGGATCAATGTCGGTTCGGCAGTCGCGCCGCAGGTTGGACCGTCGGGCAAGGTCGCCACGAAGGTCAGCCTGCTTCCTGCCGACCTGATGCGCGGGCCGCAGCAGCCGGTGGCGGCTCCGGCCGCTCCGGCTGCACCAGCGCCGGCTGCGGCTCCGAGGCGTCGTCCGCCGGAGGCCCGGGCTCCGGTTGCACCACCGCCGCCCGCGCCCCAGCCGGCGCCGGTGCCGACCAATTCAACGGGCGCTTAAGCGACGGGGATTCATCTGCGGCTAAGCCGCACCGGAGCAACAATCGCCGTGACACTGAGCGTGGGGTGAAATCGTGAAATCTCGTTTGATCATGTTTCTTGGTGTGGGCGCGGCCATCGCGCTTGCACCTTCATCGACGCTGGCGCAGCGCCAGGCGCCGACTCCCGAGCAACGGCTCGAACGGCTGGAACGCCAGGTCCAGCAGGTGCAGCGCCAGTTGTTCCCGAAGGGGAAGCCTGCCGACACCGCCGGCTTTGCGGACGATCCTGCGGCCACCCAATCCTCGGTGATGTCGCTCGCCCAGCGCATCGATGCGCTCGAACGGCAGATGCAGGACCTGCTCCGGGCGTCGGAAGAGAATGGCAATCGGCTCCGTGGCATCGAGGCCGACATCGGCAAGATGCGCAGCGACCATGAGCAGCGCATCAGCGCGATCGAGCAGCGCCTGGCGGAAGGGGTGGTGACGACGCCGGTTACGTCGGATGGCGCGCCGCCGCCGGCCAATGTCTTTCCGAAGCCCAAGCCGCAGCCCCCGCGCGCTGCAACCGCACCGACGGTGGCCCCTGGCGACGCGACGGCTGCCGCCGTCCCGGCTTCCGACCCGGGCGAGGACGCCTATTCGCAAGGCTTTCGTTTGTGGGAGGCAGGGCAGTACGACCAGGCGATCAACTCGCTACGCGCCTTCACCTCGGCTTACCCGAAGCATCGCCGCGTCAGCTATGCCAACAACCTCATCGGCCGCGCCTTGCTCGACAAGGGGCAGGCGCGTCCGGCGGCTGAAGCCCTGCTCGCCAATTATCGCAACAATCCGCAGGGCGAGCGCGCCGCCGACAGCCTGTTCTACCTTGGCCAGGCGCTGATGAAGCTCGGCCAGCCGGGTCAGGCGTGCAAGGCTTACGCCGAGCTCGATGCGGTCTATGGCGCGAAGATCCGGCCCGAGCTCAAGAAGCTTGAGACGGACGCCAAGAGCCAGGCGCAGTGCAGCTGATGGCCGCGAAAACCGAAACATCCCTGCAGCCGGCGACCGAGCGGGTCGAACGTTTCGAGCGCGCGCTTGGCCCGCTCGCCAAGCCGGGCACCAAATTGGGTGTCGCGGTGTCTGGCGGCCCGGACAGCCTCGCACTGCTGTTACTGGCTGCGGCCGCGCGCCCGGGCGAGGTGGAAGCGGCGACCGTCGACCATGCCTTGCGGCCCGACGCGAAGGCCGAAGCCGAAATGGTCGCTGCCCTGTGCAAGCGGTTGGGCGTGCCGCATTCTATCTTGACGGTCGAATGGGACGAGAAGCCGGAAACCGCAATTCAGGAGCGCGCCCGGATCGCCCGCTATCGCCTGCTCGGGGAATGGGCGAAGGAGCGTGAGCTTGGTGCTGTGGTGGTCGCCCATCATGTCGACGACCAGGCCGAAACGTTCATTATGCGCCTCGCTCGGGGTGCCGGAGTGAAGGGGCTCGCGGCGATGCGCCGGATCAATGTGCCCGCTCGCGGCGTCGCGGCGCTGATCAGGCCGCTTCTCGGCTGGCGCCGAAGCGACCTGGAAGAGATTTGCACTGAGGCGGAACTCAAGCCGGCTACCGATCCGAGCAACGAAGACGAGCAGTTCGAGCGCGTCCGCGTTCGCAAAGCGCTGGGCCAGGCCGACTGGCTCGATGCGGCAGCGATCGCCGCCAGCGCCAATCATCTCGCCCAGGCCGACGCCGCGCTTCACTGGGCGACGACGCAGGAATGGCGGCGGGCGGTGACCAGGGGCGGCGGGGGGCTGATCTACCAGCCTCGCAACGCACCGCCGGAAATCCGCCGGCGCATCGCACGCCGCGCAGTGATGCGGCTCGCGACCGAAGGCGGCGGCGCCGAGCTTCGGGGGCGCGAGCTCGACCAACTGATGGCCGCGATGATGCGCGGACGGAAAGCGACGCTTCGCGGAGTCCTGTGCAGCGGCGGCAAGCAGTGGCGTTTCACCAAGGCGCCACCCCGCAACGGCTAACGCGGTACCCGCGCGACCTTCAGGAACTTCTCAATGAAGGGCAGGATCGTCGCGACCGGCGTCGCGACATTCGCCTCGCTGGCGACATAGGCCGCGTTCAGACGGTCGTTGGGATAGGCGGCAGACTGCATCGCGAATACCTGAAGGCGGATTCGGCCTCGTTCGCGCAGTTGGCTGAAGATCGGACTGCCCGAGTTGCCGCCGAGTGCCGCGCAATCATTCAGCCACGATCCCCGCCTTGCACCGTGCATTCGGCATGACGGGTCGATCGTGATGCCATCGGCCCACCTTCGATCTCCCGGATAGCCCGCCGACTGGAGTTCGGGCAGGTTCGCAGGGTCGCCCGAGACAAGCCTGACGTATCCAAGCGTCTTGCCGATGCATTTGCGCAATTTCAGCAAGACCCAGTCTGAGGTTCGGGCGGCATCGTAATCGCGCGCCTGTTCAAGGCCGCCGGTCGCAACGACCTTGCCCCAACTCCAGGTCCAGTTCTTCTCATCGACGATCAGCGCACCGAAAAGGACCTCACGGCCGAGTGGCGAAAAGCCGTCTTTGAAGGCGTGTTGGACGGTTAACGCGTGGCAGTTGTCCACCATGAATCCGGTCGTGAGCTTGTCAGCCCAGACCATACCGATTGGCGCGTAAATGCTGCGCGCGTTTGCGGCTGCCATGATGCGGTCGTCGCGCTCGAAAACGTTTGCCGCCGTTGGCGAGGGCCACAGGAATAGAGCGACCAAAACCAGCCCCAGCAATTGGAGGGTCGCAGTCCACAGGGTCCAAGGATGCCGTCTCGAGTGCGAGTCGAGTCGAGGTGATGCGACCAAGGTTGAGGCGCTAAACCATTTCGCCAGCGAAACATAACGAAAAATTAATTTAGGTTAGAATCCAACGGAACCGTCGCCCGGCTCCTCTTCACGCCAGCCACAGCCGCGCATTGTTATTAAAGGCCGTGCGCCTATTTTAGGCAGAGGCGCATTGAGCGCGGCGAGAGAGCGATGAACGACAAGGAAAAGAAGCCCGGCAATCCCTGGACCAAGAGCCTGATGATCTGGGCCGGTCTGCTGTTTGCGCTGGTCCTGTTCGTGCAGATGATCGACGGCGGGTCGCGTACCGCGCCGGGCGAAGCCATCGCTTACTCCGAATTCGTCAAGCAGGTGGACGACGGCAACGTCCGCAACGTCACCATGTCGGCGGGCGGATCGACCGCCAATGCGACGATCAGCGGCAAGCTTTCGAGCGGCCAGTCGTTCCGCACCATCGCCCCCGCCAACTCGAACATCGCCGACCGGATGATCCAGAAGGGCGTCGCGGTCCAGGTCAAGGCCGAGGAAACGGGCGGCATCTGGCAGTACCTGCTGATCAACTCGCTGCCGTTCCTGCTGATCCTGGGCATCAGCTTCTTCGTCATGCGCCAGATGTCAAAGAACGCCGGCTCGGGCGCGATGGGTTTCGGCAAGAGCCGCGCGCGGATGCTGACCGAGAAGCATGGCCGCGTGACCTTCGCCGACGTCGCCGGCATCGACGAAGCCCGCGAGGAGCTTCAGGAGATCGTCGAATATCTGAAGGACCCGGGCAAGTTCGCGCGCCTCGGCGGCAAGATACCCAAGGGCGCCTTGCTGGTCGGTCCTCCCGGCACCGGCAAGACGCTGCTGGCGCGAGCCATCGCGGGCGAAGCGGGCGTGCCGTTCTTCACCATCTCCGGCTCGGACTTCGTCGAGATGTTCGTCGGCGTCGGCGCCAGCCGCGTCCGGGACATGTTCGACCAGGCCAAGAAGTCGGCGCCGTGCATCGTCTTCATCGACGAAATCGATGCCGTCGGCCGCCACCGCGGCGCCGGCCTTGGTAACGGTAACGACGAGCGCGAGCAGACGCTGAACCAGCTGCTGGTCGAGATGGACGGGTTCGAGGCCAACGAAGGCATCATCATCATCGCCGCCACCAACCGGCCCGACGTGCTCGATCCGGCGCTGCTGCGCCCGGGCCGCTTCGACCGGCAGGTGGTCGTCCCGCGCCCTGACATCGACGGCCGCGAGCAGATCCTCGCCGTGCACATGAAGAAGGTGCCGTTGGCGCCCGATGTCGACCCGCGGGTGATTGCGCGCGGCACGCCCGGCTTTTCCGGCGCCGACCTCGCCAACCTCGTCAACGAGGCCGCTCTACTGGCGGCCCGGCGCGGCAAGCGCCTGGTCGCGATGCAGGAGTTCGAGGAGGCCAAGGACAAGGTGCTGATGGGCACCGAGCGCAAGTCCATGGTCATGACCGAGGACGAAAAGCGCATGACCGCCTATCACGAGGCCGGTCACGCCATCGTTGCCCTGCACGAGCCCGCGTCCGACCCGATCCACAAGGCGACGATCATTCCGCGCGGCCGCGCGCTGGGCATGGTCATGCGGCTGCCGGAGCGCGACAGCTACAGCTATCACCGTGACAAGATGTACGCGAACCTCGCCGTAGCCATGGGCGGCCGCGTCGCCGAGGAAGTGATCTTCGGTTACGACAAGGTCTCTTCCGGCGCCTCTTCCGACATCCAGTATGCGACCCAGCTCGCCCGGGACATGGTGACCCGCTGGGGCATGTCCGACGCGCTCGGCCCGCTGCAATATGCCGAGCCCGACGAGGAAGTATTCCTCGGGTATTCGATGAACCGCCAGCGCCAGATGTCGAACGAGACCGCGCAGGCGATCGACAAGGAAATCCGCAAGGTCGTCGAGGACGGCTACGCTCGCGCAAAGCACCTGCTCGACGAGAATCGCGAAGAGCTGGAGACTCTGGCCAAGGCGCTGCTCGAGTTCGAGACCCTGTCGGGCGACGAGATCAAGCAGGTCCTTGCCGGTGAGCCGATCGATCGCGGCGGCTCCAAGGGTCCCGCGATCCCCGCGGCCGGCTCATCGATCCCGAAGGCCAAGCGCCCGAAGGTCGGGACCATCGGCGGCCCCGCTCCCGCAGGCGCCTAGCCGGCCATCCCAAGCACGATCACCGTCATCGCGAACAAGGCGAGGGCGATGACCGAGAAGAGCAATAAAGCGGCGGTCCGCCACAGCGCTCCGAACCGCCCGAGGCCGTAGCTTTGCTTCAGGTCTCGGTACATGTGCACCGGTGGATAAAGCGCCGCGAAGCCGACTCCTGGCAGGCCTGCTGCGCCCCACAGGCTCATCGCGATGCCCAGAAGCATCATGAAGGCCAGCGAATAAGTCACGAACACGGTGTGGTCGTAGATCCGGAATCGCCAGCTGAAGGGGAATAGCAGCCAGAGGAACGGCGCCGAAATCGGGATGAGCGCCCAGGCATATTTGGAGGCCGCATCCTGGAGCCGGTAGATGGCAAGCTGGGGATTGGCCTTGGCGCGCTTGATCGCATCGTTGACCATCGGCAAGCTGCTGCGGGCGTTGAAGTCGGATTCCTGTTCGGCGAGCACAGCGTTGACCACGCCTTCGCGCTTGAACCGCTCGAGCGTCGCCAGCGTCTTCTTCTGTTCCGCAATGTCGCCATCGAGCTCCTTGATGTCATCGGCGTCCACCGCCGCGCGGCGCTTGCTTTCGAGGCGGGCCAACTTGGCTTTCTCCCCGGCAATCGCCTCGTCGGTCGAATGATAGGCCTGGCCGTTGGACGTCAGCTTGCCGAGGTCCGAGGGCCCGCCGATCAATTGGATCGTCGCGAACAGCAGAAACACCGAAAACAGGAACAGTGCGATCGGAGAGATGAAGCGCGCGCGCTCGCCGTCGATATAGCGCCGCGTCAGTTGCCCGGGGCGCCAGGCCAGCATCGGCAAGGTGCGCCAGAACTTCCCTTCGAAATTGAGGATGCCGGCAATAAAGTCGCCCATGAAGGCGCGAAGCGAGCGATGGACGTGCGATTTCTGGCCGCACTGGGCGCAATAGGGGCCGGTCAGCGGTGCGCCGCAATTCAGGCATTTCCGCTCATGGGTTCGCCCGTCGTCGCCGGCCTCGCCCGCGCCAGGCTCGACGGCGCGCGCCAGCATTCCCCCGGTCACCGCGGTGCCAAGCGCGTCGAAATCGCCCATCAAGTCCCCCCTTGGCGCGAATATTAGGCCGCTCGGCGTGCCCGTGCTAGCCGCTCTGCGGATGGCGCGCATCGGTCTCCTCGGCGGCTCCTTCAACCCGGCACATCGCGGGCACCGGCGCATCAGCCTCGAGGCGATGCGCGTGCTCGGGCTCGACGAGGTGTGGTGGCTGGTTTCCCCCGGCAACCCGTTGAAGGCGGCCGAGGGAATGGCCCCGTTCGAAGCACGGTTCGTCTCGGCCGAGAGGATGGCGCGCGGCGCGCATATCCGCGTCAGCGACTTCGAACGCCGCGAAGGCACGCGCTACACGATCGACACCGTGCGCAAGCTGAAGCGCCGCTATTCCGGGCATCGTTTCATCTGGTTGCTTGGAAGCGACACCCTGCCGAATTTTCACTTTTGGCGCGATTGGAGGGACTTAGCCCACGAACTGCCGATTGCGGTGATTCGCCGCCCCGGTTATGATCGGCAGGCTCACGCGGCTCGCGCGATGAGCTGGCTGCGCAGGTTTGTCCGCCCTTCCAGCCAGGCAGAGAAGTGGACGGAGTGGAGTGCACCGGCGATCATTTTCCTTCGCCTGCCGCCCGATCCGACGTCCGCAACTGCTATTCGCGCAGCTGACCCAAGCTGGCATCGCCGAACCCTTTCGCGCGCAAAGCGTTCTTTGCAGCGCCGAAATGTTTCGGCTCTCGCCCACCACGCCGGGGAGACCCCTTGACCGAACATCCCGCTGAGACCGCCGACACCGGCGCTCCCAACGACGTCGAAAGCCTTCACGCGCTCGTCCTGCAATCGCTCGACGACGATCAGGCGCAGGAGGTGGTTTCGATCCCGCTCGCCGGCAAATCGAATATCGCCGACCATATGGTGGTCGCGTCCGGCCGCTCGACCCGGCAGGTCGCCTCGATGGCCGTTAAGCTTGCCGACAAGATCAAGGACCGATTTGGTAAAAACGTTCGAATCGAAGGGCTTCCAGCCGCTGACTGGGTGCTGATCGATGCGGACGACGTGATCGTCCACATATTCCGTCCCGAAGTGAGAAATTTTTACAATTTGGAACGAATGTGGGCGTTTGGTGATGATTCGGGCGTGAGCGCGGCCGCAGGCGGGTGAGGCATATGCGACTTGGTGCTTTTCTTCTGGCGCTTCTGGCGTTCGCGGCGCAGCCGGTTGCTGCGGCCTCGTCGCCGAGCATGGCGAGCCTGGAGCAACAGCTTCACTCGATGGTCGCCGGCAGCACCGCCGACGTCGGGATCGCCGCGCTCGACCTCAAGACTGGCGAAACCGTCAGCATCAAGGGCGACACGCCGTTTCCGATGGCAAGCACGGTCAAGGTGGCCGTCGCCGCGCTCTATTTGGCGCAGGTCGATCACGGACGCCGCTCGCTCGACGACACGATCAAGGGCATCCCGGCGCGCCGGCTGATGGCGCGAATGCTGATCAACAGCGACAATCGTGCGACGGACATGCTGCTCGGCGACTTGGGCGGGCCCGGCCGGCTTCACGACTGGCTGCAGGACAATGGCGTGCGCGGGCTTCGCGTCGATCGCAACATTGCCGACCTGCTCCGCGCCAAGCGCGACCTTTGGGATCGCCGCGATTCGTCGACTCCCGTCGCGATGGTCGATTTGCTTCGGCGGATCTACAAGGCCGAGCTGATCCGGCCGGAAAGCCGCAACTATCTTCTCGACCTGATGGCGCAGTGCAAAACCGGCAGGAACCGCATGAAGTGGCTGCTTCCGAACGGCACGGCGGTCGAGCACAAGACCGGCACCCTCAACGGGCTGGCCGATGATGTCGGTTTCATCTCGATGCCGGACGGCCGCCGGATCGCCGTTGCCATCTTCACCCGTGGCGGGTCCGACCGGCCCAAGACCATCGCCAATGCAGCCCGCGCCATCTACGATGGGTTCAGGTCGGCCTTCACTTACACTCTTCGGCCCGCGCTCTCGGGTAATTAGTGCTCCTGCACATCGTCGCGCGCGGCAAGATCGGCCGCTCTCCCGAAGCCGATCTGGTCGACCGCTACGTCAAGCGCATCGGGTGGCCGACCAAAGTCACCGAGCTTCCTGATCGCGGCGGCACCGTCCCGCCATTGCCCGCCAATAGCGTCAGCATCGTCCTCGACGAGCGGGGGCGGGCGCTAACTTCGATCGAGCTGGCCAAGAAGCTGGAAGGCTGGCGCGACGACGGCAAGCGCGAGGCGCGCTTCCTGATCGGCGCCGCCGACGGCCATGCCGCGGCGCAACGCGACGAAGCCGATTTACTCCTGTCCTTCGGCCCCGCGACCTGGCCGCATCTCCTCGTCCGCGCCATGCTTGCGGAACAATTGTTCCGGGCCATCTCGATCCTTGCCAACCATCCCTACCACCGCGAAGGTTGAGGCCATGCGCGCGCTGGTCCTTGTGCTTGCTTCCATGGCTTTGTCGGCGAGCGCACTGGCGCAGCCGGCGGGAGATACTCTGAACGTCGCGCTCGACCGCGCGCGGGCCGAACAGGCCGCCGCGGAGAAGGAAGCCGCGCAGCTCGAGAAGGCCGCGGGCAAGGCTCGGAACGAGGCCGACCGGCTGCGCGCCGAGGAGCAGGCCGCGGCGCAGGCGATCGACGCCGCCGAAGCGCGGATCACCGCGGCCAATGCCCAGCTGCGCCTCGCCGACGCCTATGTCGTCGCGCACCGCACGCGTCTGGCTCGCGAGCAGCAGCCGGTCTCGGCGCTGCTTGCCGGGCTTGCCGTCATGGCCCAGCGGCCGCCGCTGCTGGCGCTGGCCGATCGCGGAAGCACCGACGAGCTGGTGGAGGTCCGCATCCTCCTGGCGAGCACGCTCCCCGTGATCCGTGCCCGGACGAGCAAGCTTTCCGCTCAGCTGGCCGAGGGCCAGCGGCTGCAGCAATCAGCGCGCGCCGCGCGCGCCGAGCTTGCGCAAAGCCGGGGGGCACTGGTCTCGAAGCGTGCCCGCTTCGCGGAGCTGGAGCAGCGCGCCCAAAAGCTGGCGCTTGGCCGCAGCGGCCAGGCTCTCAGCGCGGGCGACGTGGCCATCGCTGTAGGCGAGGATGTCGAGCAGCTGAGCGGAGCCGAAGCCAACAGCCAGGCGATCCGCTCGGTCGCGCAGCAACTGGCGAGCGCGGGCCCCGCTCCCCCGCGCCCCGTGGCCGGGGAAGGCAGGCAAGTCCGCGCCCCCTTCGCTTACGCGCTTCCCGCAGCCGCGCCGGTAACCGAGGGGCTGGGTACGGTCAGCGCCAGCGGCGTTCGCTCGCGGGGCCTGACTCTGGCTACCGCCCGCGGCCTTCCCGTTACTGCGCCCGCCTCCGGCATCGTCCGCTTCGCCGGACCATTCCGCGAGTATGATGGGGTCGTCATCATCGACCACGGCGGCGGCTGGATGAGCCTGATCGTCAACCTGTCCGCGGCCGTCCGGAAGGGTGACCAGGTGCGCCTTGGCGACCCGATCGGCCGGTCGCTCGGCCCGATCCAGGTCGAATTGTCCCAGAATGGGCGCCGAATCTCGCCCGCTCTCATCGCAGGTTCATCTCTACCTCTGTCAAATGGCTCTAAAGGCGGCTAAATCGCTCTTCGCCGCCGAATGGGACGCGAACCGATGAAATTGAATCACAAGCTTCTGCCGCCGCTCGCGCTCGTTGGAGCGCTGGCCCTGGTCCCCGTGACCGCCAGCTCCTTCGCTGCAGCGGACACGACCAACTACCAGGAGCTCGAGCGCTTCATGAGCGTCTACGAGCGGGTAAAGGCCAATTACGTTGACCCGGTCGACGACCGCACACTGATCAAGGGTGCGATCGATGGCATGCTCTCCGCGCTCGATCCGCACTCCTCCTATGTCGAGGCGAGCGATTTTGACCAGCTGAAGAGCACGACCGACGGCAATTATGGCGGCCTCGGCCTCAGCGTCTCGATCGAGGACGGCGCGGTCAAGGTGATCGCGCCGACCGAAGACACGCCGGCGTGGCGCGCGGGCGTCAAGGCGGGCGATTACATCACGCACATCAACAGCGAGTTGGTCTACGGCCTGACTCTCGACGAAGCCGTGTCCAAGATGCGCGGCGCGCCGGGAACGCCGATCAAGCTGACGATTGTCCGGCCCGGTCGTGACAAGCCGCTCGACCTCTCCATGGTCCGCGAGCGCATCGAGCTCCGCGCGGTGAAGTGGGAGGTCAAGGAAGGCGTTGGCTACATCAACATCAACACCTTCTCCGGCAATGTCGGCGATCAGGTAAAGTCGGCGCTGCTGTCGATTGACAAGGCAACCGGCGGCCGCCCGCTCGGCTATGTGGTCGACCTCCGTTCCAACCCTGGCGGGCTGCTCGACGAAGCCGTGAACGTTAGCGACGCCTTCCTCGAAAGCGGCGAGATCGTCTCGCAGCGAGGCCGGTCTAAGGACGATATAGAACGTTATTATGCACGGCCCGGCGACATGGCCCACGGCCTGCCGGTCATCGTCCTGGTCGACGCGGGCACCGCCAGCGCTTCGGAAATCGTCGCGGGGGCGCTCCAGGATCACCGCCGCGCGCTGATCATGGGCGAAAAGACCTTCGGCAAGGGCTCGGTCCAGACCGTCGTCCAGACCGGTCCTGAAAGCGCTCTCCGCCTGACCACGGCGCGCTACTACACGCCGTCGGGCCGCTCGGTTCAGGCGGGTGGGATCGATCCCGATATCGCCGTGCCGCAGCTTTCGGACGAGGATTACAAGGACCGGCGCGTAGTCCGTGAAGTGGACCTTCGCCGCCACCTGCTCGCCCAAGCCAAGGTCGAGGATAAGCTCCTCGAAGCCGACAATTCGCCCGATCCGCGCTTTTCGGCCAAGCCGGAAGAGCTGAAGAAGAAGGGCATCAAGGACTTCCAGCTCTATTATGCGCTGAACACGCTGAAGCGGCTGGCCCCAGGTACGGCCGTGGCTTCGGCGGCAATGCCCAAGAAGCTGCGCTAGGCCGTTCATGGTAGAGGCGGTTGCCAACAATCCTCGCGGCGGCACATCCACGAGTCCGGCGGCCGTGGCGCGGCTGATCGCGCTGCTGCTGCCTGTCGCGTTGCTCGGTGGGGCGCTCGGGTCGCAATATCTGGGCGGGCTGCACCCCTGCGAGATGTGCTACTGGCAGCGCTGGCCGCATGCCGGGGCGATCGTCCTGGCGCTCGGCGCCTTCACGGCGCCGGCAACCTCGGGCCGGGCGCGGACGCTGACCATCCTTGCCGCGATCGCCATCTCCATTTCAGGAGCGATCGGCGTCTACCATGCGGGCGTCGAGGCGAAGGTGTTCCAGGGCTTCACCCAGTGCACCGCTTTGCCAAAGGCCGCGAGCACCGCCGAATTGCTTAAGCAGATCGTCCGCGCTCCACTCATTCGCTGCGACCAGGTCCAGTTTCGTTTCCTCGGCATTTCGCTCGCCGGCTGGAACGCGATCCTGTCGCTTGGGGGGGCCGCGCTGATCCTGCTCCTGACGCTGAGGCCGGCGAAACGATGAGTGACTGGCGTCCCGGCGACCGCCGCGCCGACCGCGATTCGATGATCCGCGTCGACCAGGCCGGCGAATATGGCGCCACTCGCATCTATGCCGGCCAGCTCGCGGTGCTTCGCCGTAACGCGCCCGAAGCCAAGCTGATCGCCCGCATGGCGGCGCAGGAAGAACGGCACCTCAAGCGCTTCGACCAGCTGGTGGCGGAGCGGCGGGTGCGGCCGACCGCGCTTCAGCCGATCTGGAACGTCGCCGGTTTCGCCCTGGGTGCCGCGACCGCTCTCATTTCCGAAAAAGCAGCGCTGGCCTGTACCGACGCGGTCGAAACGGTGATCGACCGCCATTATGGCGAGCAGCTGGACGCATTGGGCGCCGAGGACGCCGAACTGGCGGCTGACATCGCCCAGTTCCGCGCCGAAGAGCTCGAGCATCGCGACACTGCGCGTGAAGCCGGGGCCGCCAATGCGCCGGGCTACCCTTTGCTGACCGCGGCGATCCGTGCCGGATGCAGGGTGGCAATCGGGCTTTCAAAGCGCCTATGAGGAACCGGACCCGGGTCTCGCCCGCTTGAGTCCGTACCTGGAAAGGAAGTTGTGACGACGATGACCAAGGTGATGATCAGCCTAGCCGCCGGAGCGGCCGCGGTTGCCGGCTTCGCCCTGCTTCCGGCCCCTGCGGTCGCCCAGCAGAGCCCGGTTGCCGAGATTATCGTCTACGGCAGCGACCCGTGCCCGCGCTCGACCGACGACCAGGTCGTGGTCTGCGCCCGGCGGCCCGCGGAGGAACGCTATCGCATTCCACCCAAATATCGGCCCGGCGGAACCCGCCAGGAAACCACCGCCTGGGGCAAGAAGGCGCAAGCGCTGGAGACGGTCGGAGCGACCGGCATCAACAGCTGCTCGCCGGTCGGACCCGGTGGCTTCACGGGCTGCCTGACCCAGGTCATCCAGCAGGCTCGCGAAGAACGCCGTGAGGAAGCTGCCGGCAACACTCCGCCCGAGTGATCGCACTCGCGCGTCGTTGACCTGACTTGGCCGGCGATCTCGCCAACGAAAGCAAGTTCCAGTGGCTGGCGCGCTTGGGCTTCGCCGTTCGCGGCCTGTTGTACATCGTCATCGCGCTGCTGGTCATGGGGACGGGCCGCACCGAAGATCTGAGCGGGGCGATCGAATATCTGAACCGGGGCTTCGGCCGCTGGCTCCTCATCCTGATGATTGCGGGCATGCTTGGTTACGGCTTCTGGCGCGCCTGCGACGCCGCGTTCGGGATGGACAGCGGGCGCAATCATCCGAAGGCCTGGCGCCGCAGGATCGCCGCAGCCGCGAGTGGCGCCATCTACCTCTTCCTCGCCTACAAGGCGCTGCGGATCATGCTGCAGGGCTATGGGAACTCCGGCGATGCGCATCAGCGTGCCGCGCAGGCCCTGAACATGCCGGCCGGCACGTTCCTGCTCGCCGCCGCTGCCGCCGTGCTCACGGGCGCCGGCATCGTCCAACTGTACAAGACGGTCAGCTGCTCTTTCCTCAATCACCTCGACGAGCGCGCCCGGCAGCCGGCGGCGAAGTGGATCGGGCGCATCGGCTATGCAGCACGCGGCGTTATCTTCCTGACGGTCGGCTGGCTGCTCCTCCGCTCGGCGCTTTATCAGAGCGCGGCTGAAGCGGGCGGCCTCGAACAGGCGCTCGATGCGCTGCGAGGCCCGCTCCAGCTTCCCGTCGCGGCCGGCCTGTTCGTCTTCGGCCTGTATTCATTGGTCGAAGCGCGCTTCCGCTCGATCCACAAGCCGCCGACCGAGCATATCAAGCGCAAGGTCAAGGAAGCGGCGAGAGTCTAGCGCTCGGCCCGCAAACGCGCTTGAGTGCAAGGGTAGGAGGAAGCCGATGAGCGTTGCCGAAGCGACTCCCGACCTCGAACATGCCGACCGAAGCGACCGCGCCTTCCTCGGCCATCCCAAGGGCCTCGGCTATCTCGGCTTCACCGAAGGGTGCGAGCGCTTTTCCTATTATTCGATGCAGACGCTGCTCGTACTCTACATGGTCAATTATCTGCTCGTGCCCGGGCGAATGGACCAGGTCGCCGGCCTCAACTGGCTGCAGACGCACGTCTATCATGGCTTGACCGGCCAGCCGCTCGCCTCGGCAATCTTCGGGACCTACACCTCGCTCGTCTATCTGACGCCGATCTTCGGGGGGATGATCGCCGACCGCTGGCTCGGCCGCGACCTGACTTTGATTATCGGCGGCGTGCTGATGGCCCTCGGGCATTTCCTCATGGCGATTGAATCCGCGTTCGTCTTCGCGCTAATTGCGCTGGTGCTCGGGGTCGGCGCCTTCAAGGGCAATATCGCGACGCAGGTCGGCGCGCTTTACGGCCCCAACGACATGCGCCGGGCCATGGCCTTCCAGATCTACTACATCTTCATCAACGTCAGCGTGATCATCGCGCCTTTGGTTTCTGGCACGCTCGGCCAGCGGCTCGGCTGGCACTACGGCTTCGGCTGCGCGGGCGTGGTGATGGTGATCGGCCTTGGCATCTACCTCAAGGGCCGGCGCTGGCTATCGCCCGAGCGAGCGTCACTCGGCTCCAGGGCCAAGGCGCCGAAAGTGCCGCTCAGCCGCGATGACTGGCTCCGGGTCCTGTACCTGGTCATCCTGATCCCGGTGATGGCGATCACGCTGCTTACCAACCAGGAAATCTTCAACGCCTATCTGACCTGGGGCGACCAGCAGTTCAATCTCAAGCTCTTCGGCTTCGCGCTTCCGAGCAGCTGGCTGATCACGCTGGACGCGGCGGTCAGCTTCACCATGCTGGTCGCGGTCGCCGCCTTCTGGAAATGGTGGAGCCTCAAGCGCCGGGAGCCGGACGAGATCAGCAAGATGATCATCGGCTGCCTGTTCACCATGGCCGGCGGCATGTGCCTGTTCATGGCGGCGCTGACGCAGGCGCCCGGGGCCAAGATCAGCATGTTCTGGCCGATTCTGTTCGAAATCATGGTCAGCATCGGCTTCGCGCACATCCTGCCGGTCAGCCTGGCTCTCTTTTCGAAGATCGCGCCGCCGCAGATCACGGCGACGGTAATCGGGCTCTATTACCTCGCCTTCTTCATCGCCAACGCGGTCGTGGGATGGGTCGGCGGTCTTTATTCAAGCCTGCCGACGACGACCTTCTGGCTGCTCCACGTCGGCAGCGCCGCCTTCGGACTGGTCGCCTTCATCGTCTTCAAGCTCGTGCTCGGCCGCCGGATGACGGCCGCGCCCGCCTAAGGGACGATCGGCAGGTAGACCGCGCTCGGCGTCGATCCGCCGAAGAACACCTTCTGCGTGGCCGCGCGATAGTCGCCCGGCTTTGCGTAAAAGATGTTCGGAACGAAGGTCTGCGGGTTGCGATCGTACACCGGGAACAGGCTCGACTGGACCTGCACCATGATCTTGTGGCCCGGCAGGAAGACGTGGTTCACGTTGGGCAGGGCCCAGCGGTAACGTTCGACCTTGCCGGCCCGCAGGGCGCGGGGCTTGGCGAAATTGTCGACATAGCGCCCGCGGAAGATCTCGATCCCGAGCGCCAGCTGATACCCGGACATGTCGCGCTTATCGGCGCTCTCCGGTTTTTCGTTCGGATAGACGTCGATCAGCTTCACCACCCAATCGCTGTCGGTGCCGCTCGTCGATGCAAACAGCTCGACCTCGGGCGCGCCCATGATGTGCACCGGCTTGGTCAGCGGCGCGGTGGTGTAGCTGAGGACGTCGGGCCGTCCGTCCACGAACCTCTGGTCCTGCACCAGCCAGCTGCGCCAGCCAGCGCCGGTGATCGGCCGCGGCAAATAAGGCACCGGGTTAGCCGGATCGGATACATAGGAATCGCTTCCGGTGGAGGCCGGGCGAGTGAAGCTCGTGCCCTTGCCTGCGGTCAGATAAAGCGGCGCGGGCGTGCCCATCGGCCAGCGTGGGCTGGCCTGCCATTCGTTGATCCCGGTCGCATAGGTCAAGGCGTTGGGCGTCTGCGGATTCGGCGCGCCCTTGAGGTAATGGTCGAAGAATGGCTTCACCCATTTCACGCGCCATTCCCGCGCCGTATCGCCGGTGAAGACGATGTCGCCCAGATCATAGCCGTAGTGGTTGGCGCCTGAGTGCCGCCAAGGGCCGATGGCGAGATGGAGCAGTCCGCTGCCTTCATATTTGTCCTTCAGCGCCTTGTAGACGGCGGGACCGCCGTAGCTGTCCTCCTGGTCCCATTGGCCGACTTCGATCAGCGTGGGCACGGTCAGCGGGCGCGCAGCTAGCCACTTGTCGACGGCCTGGAGCGACCAGAAGTCGGTGTAGGCCGGGTTCTGGAACAGCTTCTGGACGAACGGATAATGTTCGATCTTCAGGCGGCGGGCATAATCGGCCATCGACCCGGCCTCGAGGTAGCGCGTGTAATCGTCGCCCGGCGGCACGGCGATCTCGCCGCCTTCGGCCTTCGCGGTGCTTTGCGACACCGCGAAATCGAGGCTGCTGGTGCGGAAGGCGCCGTTGTGGAACCAGTCGTCGCCCATCCAGCCGTCGACCATCGGACTTTGAGGGACGGCAGCCTTCAGCGCCGGGTGCGGATTGATCTCCGACGCCAGCGTCAGGAAACCGAGGTAGGATGAGCCGAGGGTGCCCACCTTGCCGTTCGACTCCGGCACATTCTTCACAAGCCAGTCGATGGCGTCATAGGCGTCGGTGCTTTCATCGATGCCGGTGTTGTTGAGCGGGCCGACGATCGGGCGGTTCATGACGAACTCGCCCTCGCTGTTGTGGAGGCCGCGGATGTCCTGCTGGACGATGATGTAACCGTCCTCGACGAACTCCTTGTACATGATCGGAATCGTGTCGACGACCGACTGGCTCGTCTCTCGGTTCATGCTGCCCTTGGCGTCATAGGGCGTGCGCGACAGGATGATCGGGCCGTTGCGCGTGCCCTTCTTCATGACGATGACGGTGTAGAGCTTGGTGCCGTCGCGCATCGGGACCATCGCCGTGCGCTTTATGTAATCCGCCTCGGGCAGGACCGCGTCGTATTTGTCGATGACGTCGGGGGTCATCGGTGTCACCCGCTGGCCCGGCTGAACCGGTGCGGCTGCAATGGCGACGAGGGGCAGGAGCGAGGCCGCGAGGCGGAGGGCGAGCTTGGTCATGGACCGAGGCTAATGCTCCCCCTGACGGCTCGCAACAAGCGCGCGCATCGCTCGTTTCTTCGGAATGATCGACCGCGCTGCCGCCAAGCAGGGCCTGGCCGACGCCCTTGAGGCCGAGCGCGCGATTGCGCCGGGCGGGAACCTCCGCGCGGCCTGGGAAGAGCTGTTCGAGGATGCGCGAAAGTGCGCGCGCTGCGACCTCTACAAATATGCGACCCAGACCGTCTTCGGCGAAGGCCCGCTCGATGCCTCGATCATGTTCGTCGGGGAGCAGCCCGGCGACCAGGAGGATTTCGCCGGACGGCCCTTCGTCGGCCCCGCGGGGCAGCTGCTAGACGCAGCGCTGGACAAGGCGGGGATCGACCGCTCGACAGTCTACGTCACTAATGCCGTCAAGCATTTCAAGTTCGTCCAGCGCGGCAAGCGGCGCATCCACAACAAGCCCGACGGCGCCGAGATCGCGGCGTGCCGCTGGTGGATCGAGCATGAGCGCGAGCTGATCCGGCCGCCGGTCACGGTTGCGCTTGGCGCAACCGCGGCGCGCAGCCTGTTCGGCAAGGTGATGGCGATCGGCAAGAACCGAGGCGCGCCATTGCAGCTTCCCGACGGAAGCGAAGGCTGGATCACCGTCCACCCCAGCTTCCTGCTCCGCATTCCCGAAGAGGAGCGGAAGCGGGAGGAGAAGAAGCTGTTCCTGCGCGACCTCAAGCGGATCAAGGCGCGCGCCGAGGAACTCGTCCGCTAGAACCGATAGCCGAGCGTCGCCTTGATCGTGCGCGGCGCGCCCGGCGCGATGTTGTTGTCGCCATTGCTCGTTGGGAAATAATGCGCGCCGAGCAAATTCTCGGCATTGATCTGCGCCTCCATCCCGCCGGGCAGGCGATAATAGAGCGCAGCATCGACGCGGGCGTAGCCGGGCAGCGTCACCGCGTTGCTGATCGAGGCATAGGATTCCGAGCGGGCGATGAACCCGAGCCCGACGCCAATGCTCTTCGAAAGGTCGTAGCGGTTCCACAGCGAGAAGCTGTGGCGCGGCACCAGCGGCACTTGGCGCCCCGCCGGAGCGGCGGTCGTGGTCTGGGTGATCTCGGCTTTCTGTAGCGTGTAGCCCGCCGAAACCATCCAGCGGCTGGTAACGCTGCGCTCGAGCCCGAGCTCAAGCCCGCGGCTGCGTTGCTTGCCGGTGAGCGCGGTCTTGGAAGGGTCGAGCGGGTCGGTGGCCCGGGTGTTGCTGCGGTCGAGCTGGTAAAGCGCGGCCGTGGCCAGCAGGCCGTCGAAGAGCTCCCACTTGGCGCCGACTTCGAGATTGTCGAACCGCTCGGGCTTGAGGCCCTCGGTAATCGAGGTGAGGCCGCTGAACTGGTCGCCCGACTGCGGCAGGTAAGAGCGGCTGGCGCTCCCATAGAATGAAAGGCTCGTGGTCGGCTTGAGCACCAGGCCAAGCCGCGGCGACCAGAGATTGTCGCGCCGCTCGAAGGCCCCGCCGCCGATCGGCCGCAGATCGTCGACCCTGACGTTGAAGCTGTCGAAGCGGATTCCGGCGACAATCTCCAGCCAGTCGGCGGGACGAAGCTGCTCTTGCGCATAGACCGCGGCGACGGTCGCGTGGACGCGGTTGTCGGCGTCGCTTGCGGCCGGGGCGAAGACCAGGTTGGCGTCGATCGTTGGATCGCTAACCGGGACCTTGTTGCTGCCGATGAAGCTGCCGGTCATGCGCAGGTTGCGCGAGGCCTGGCGGCCAATCTCGAAGCCGACGAGCAGCGTCTGGTCGATCCCCGCGAGGCGGCCCTTCCAGATGAGGTCGTTCTGGCTGAACAGGTTCTGCCGCTCGGTCGCCAGGCTGTACGCGCCGAGGCTCACCAGCCCCGTCCCTGCATTGTACGCACTGGGATAGACGTTCTCATAGAACTTGCCGTAATCGCCGAAGAGAGTGCGGCTGCGCAGCGTCAGGCCGTTGCCGGCGTCATGTTCGACGGTCAGGCTGGCGAAGTCGACATTGGCCCGCGACACGCTCTTACCCGGATCGCCGAAGAAGATGCGGTCGTAGCCGCGCAACGGCTCATGGCCGTCGGCGGGGACCCCGCGGTCGGCCGTACGCCGGTCGAAGAAATGCTCATAGGACAGGTCGATGCGGGTGTTGGGTCCGGCCAGCAGCGCGACGGTCGGATTTATGCCCCAGCGCTTCAACCCGACGTGCTCGCGGAAGCTCCCAGCATCCTCGTAAAGTCCTGTGACCCGGATTCCGGCAATGGGGCTTAGGGCCTGATCGGCGTCGCCGGTAAGGCGGAACCCGCCGAAGCTGTCACCCGACGCGCTCAGCTGCCGGGCCGTGTTTAGCGTCGGCCGTTTCAGCACCCGATTGAATACGCCGCCGCCGCCACCGCGGCCGAAGATCATGGCGTTGGGCCCCTTGAGCACCTCGACCCGGTCGACATTGTAGAAGTCGCGGAAATATTGAGCGTCGTCGCGCACGCCGTCGACGAAGAAATCCGCGGTGCTGCTGTTCCCGCGCAGGACCAAAGTATCGCGATTGCCCTCGCCCGAACCGTAGGAGGCGCCGGGCACGAAGTTCAGGAGGTCGGCGACCGACCGGATCTGCTGGTCTTCGATCTGCGCCGCGGTCACGATGCTCAGCGCCTGCGGGACATCCTTGACGTTAGTGTCGGTCTTGGTCGCCGTGCTGGTCGAACGCACCCCGTACTGCGCCGCCTTCCCCGTAACGACGATCGGATCAGCTTTGTCCGCCTCGGCGGCGTCCGTTGAGTCGGTGGCAATCGCGCCGACAGGCGCGGTTCCTGCGAGCAGTGCAGCGAGCGAACGAATGACGAGATGATTCACGGGGACCCCTATGTTTGTTGAGGGGTCGTCTATCGTTATTGATAGTCATTCGCAATAGCAAAATAGCTAGGATATTTGCTCCACCAAAAGGCTCCCCCGCGGGAGCACGTCCAGGGTTTCGCGGGCCGGCACCGTGGTGTCGAGCCATCGCTCGAATTCGCCCGGGCCAAGCACCGCGACCTGGCGGCTATGGTACGGTGCGACGTCCTCACCCGGTGGCATGGTCAGCATGGTGAAGGCTTCGCCGACTTCGGGCGTCGCGCGCCACAGGCCGGCAATCGCGAAGAGCGGCGCACCCTCGAGCGTGAAGCGCCACTTGTGCTTGCGCTTGGCCTTCGGGTCGGGCTGCGCAGTGAATTCGTAAAAGCCATCGGCCAGGATCAGGCAGCGCCCGCTCGAAAACTCGCGGCCCTCCGAACGGAAGTTGTAGACCGGCTTGCCGGCCGGTCCGGGCCAGCTCCACCGCCTGCTCACCAACTGGAATCCGTCTGTGCCTGGGCTAGCCGCGCGAACGATCGCGCCAGGGTCGGTGATGGCAATGTCACCGGGCTTAAGGTTGGGTGCGCCCTCCGGAAAAGTGAGCGGCATTTGCAGGTCGCGGAACAGCCGCGCGACCTCGTCGACCGACTTCGACTGGGTGTAGAGGTTGCACATTCGCCGGCCCTCTTCCGGCGTCCGTTACAGCCCGGCGAACTTGTCGGTCGCGCGCACCAGTCCGTCGAGCACGCCCGGCTCACTGAACAGATGGCCGCCGTCGGGAATGATGTTGAGCTCGACCTCCGGCCACGCCCGCTTCAGCTTCCACGCCGCCATCGGCGGGGTGCAGCAATCGTGCCGCCCCTGGACGATGACGCCGGGGATGCCGCGCAGCTTCTCGGCCGCGCCCCTCAGCAGCTGGCCTTCCTCGAGCCAGCCGCGCTCGGCCATGTAATGGCATTCGATCCGCGCCACCGCGACCGCCACTTCGGGCGAGGTAAAATGGTCGATCGTTTCGGGGCTCGGCAGCAGGGTGACGATATCGCCCTCCCACTTGCTCCAGGTCTTGGCGGCCGCGAGCTGGACGGCCTTGTCGTCGCTGGTCAGGCGCTTGCGATAGGCTGCGACCAGGTCGCCGCGCTCGGTTTCCGGGATCGGCGCCAGAAATTCCTCGAACTTGTCGGGATAAAGCTGCGATGCACCGCCGTCGGCATACATCCAGTCGATCTCATATTGGTCGAAGAGGAAGATGCCGCGAAGCACGAGCTCGGTGACTCGCTCCGGGTGGGTAACCGCATAGGCCAGCGAGAGGGTCGAGCCCCAGCTGCCGCCGAACACCTGCCACTTGTCGACCCTGGCGACCTCGGTGCGCAGCTTCTCAATATCCTCGACCAGGTCCCAGGTCGTGTTGTTGTCGAGGCTGGCATAGGGCGTCGACTTGCCGCAGCCGCGCTGGTCGAACACCAGGATCTTGTACTTGTCCGGGTTGAACTGGCGCCGATGGTCAGGGCTCGATCCGCCGCCGGGGCCGCCGTGCAGGAAGACGACCGGCTTGCCATGGGGATTGCCGCACAATTCCCAATAGAGCCGGTGGCCGTCGCCGACATCCAGCATCCCGGTCTGATAGGGCTCGATCGCCGGGTAGAGGCCGCGGCGCTGGCTGATCGGCATGTCCATCAAAAGCTGAATTCCTCATAGATGTGCGACAAATCGCCGCCCCATTCGCCCTCATATTTGGCGAGGAGGCGATCGGCCGGGGTCATGCCGCTAACCACGACGTCGCGCAATGGATCGAGGAACCCGCCTTCATTGTCGCCGGCGCTGTTGAGTCTGGCGCGGCGGGTGAGGCCCTCGGCGGCAATGTCGAGCACGCGCGTCGCGAAATCGCGCATGCTTTCGCCAGCGGGCGTGACCGCGCCGAGCGCCTGGCGGGGAACGTCGTGACGCAGCTTCTCGCGCGCATCGATCGACCAGTGCTTGACCAAGTCCCACGCCGCGTCGAGCGCAGTGTCGTCGTAGAGCAGCCCGACCCACAATGCCGGAAGCGCGCAGATCTTGCCCCAGCGGCCGCCGTCCGCCCCGCGCATCTCCAGGAAGCTCTTGAGGCGCACTTCCGGGAAAGCCGTCGACAGATGGTCGACCCAGTCGCTGAGCTTGGGCCGCTCGCCCGGCAGCTCGGGCAGCCGCCCGTCGAGGAAATCGCGGAAGCTGCGTCCGGCGACGTTGATGTACCTGCCCTCGCGAAAGACGAAGTACATCGGCACGTCGAGCATGTACTCGCAATAGCGTTCGTACCCGAACCCATCCTCGAACACGAAAGGCAGCATGCCCGTGCGGTCGGGGTCGGTGTCTTCCCAGATGTGGCTGCGGAAGCTCTGGTAGCCGTTGGGCTTGCCTTCCGTGCAGGGCGAGTTGGCGAAGAGCGCGGTGGCGACCGGCTGCAGCGCCAGGCCGACGCGAAACTTCTTCACCATGTCGGCTTCGGACGAATAATCGAGGTTCACCTGGATGGTGCAGGTCCGCAGCATCATGTCGAGCCCGAGGGTGCCGACCTTCGGCATGTAATCGAGCATGATCTGGTAGCGGCCCTTGGGCATGACGGGGAGGTCACTGCGCGCCTTGTCGGGCCACATGCCGAGCCCGAGGAAGCCTAGCCCGAGCCGGTCGCCCACCGTCTTGCATTGTTCGAGGTGGCGGGCGGCCTCGGCGCAAGTCTCGTGAAGGTTCTCGAGCGGCGCGCCCGACAGCTCGAACTGGCCCGCGGGCTCCAGGCTGACGTTCCCGTCGGGGCCCTTGAGCGCGATGATGTTGCCGCCCTCCAGCACCGGCTCCCAGCCGAAGTCGGTGAGGCCCGTCAGGAGGTCGCGGATGCCGCCCGGCTCTTGCCAGGACGGCGCCCGATGGTCGTCCATGCGGTACACGAACTTTTCGTGCTCGGTGCCGATCCGCCAATCGGCAGGCGATTTTTCGCCCCCCGCGAAGACCGACAACAGGTCCTCGCGGCTCTCGATGATCGGGCTTGCGCGGTCGTCGGTTCGGGTCGTCATTCCGACGCGCCACTAGCCGGGGCCTTCGAGCCGCGCCAGCAAATCTCTTTTATGGCCGAACCGGTTTTCCTTATCATTCGCTTTGCCAATCGCCGGCCACCGCCATGAAGGCGGCCAGCGCTGCCAGGGCGGCGGTCTCCGCGCGGAGGATGCGCGGCCCGAGCGACACCGGCACCGCATTGGGCGCGGCACGAACCAGTGCGCGTTCCTCATCGGTGAAGCCGCCCTCGGGGCCGGTCAGCAACAGCGCGGGCCCCGGCTTGAACGCTTCTGCCGCCGGCTCCCCGCCACGCTCGTCCGCGAAATAGATCGGACGATCGGGGATGTCGAGGAGCGCTTTCAGGCTGATCGGCTGATCGATCTGGGGCAGGCGGGTGCGGCTGCATTGCTCGGCGGCCTCGATGGAAATAGCCTCCAGCCGCTCGAGCTTGACCCGCTCCGCGACGGTCCGCTGCGTCATCACCGGGATCAGCCGCGCCGCGCCGAGCTCGGTCGCTTTCTCGACCAGCCAGTCGGTTTGCGCCCGCTTGATCGGGGCGAACGCCAGCCAGACATCGGGCATCGGCTCGGGCTGCCGGGTCTGGCATTCGACGGCGAGCGTCATGCGCTTCTTCCCCGCGTCGACGATCCGGGCAAGCCATTCGCCGCTGCGTCCGTCAAAGATGAAGAGCTGCGCGCTTTCGCCGAGCCGCATGACATTGCCGAGATAATTGGCCTGAGCCGCGTCGAGCGCGACCGACGCGCCCTCGCCCAGCGGCTGGCGAACGAAGAGGCGCGGCAGGCTTTTGGGGGGCCAGGCGGGGGTCGCGGGCATGGCGCCCGGCTTAGCCGCGCCGCGTGCTCTCGGCCAATGTTTCGGAATCGAGAGAGGGAAGGCGGTTAAGGCCAAGTAAATCGCAATAATAGCGAGAAGCCCGCAGGTAAGCGGACCGTTCCCTGGCAGTGGTTGCCCGGTCCGCGAGGCTAAGCGCCTCGTGCAGGCGTCTTGTAAAATAGGCCTTGGTCATTACCGCCATCCTATTGTTCGGCGGCCGCGCGGCTCGTCATTATTATCCAACTGTAACGCCTAACGTCCGTTACGGGTCCAGAATTGTGTGGATAACTTATGTTTCTGTGTCACGCGGAGGCTATTAGGTTCAACCACGGCACTGCTTGAGTAGAGGCTGGCGGGCTGTCACATCGCCGCGGTGACCGCGGCATCCGACATCGTCCCCGACAGCGAACAGCGCGGCCTGATCGGTGCGCTGCCGCCGCGCCTGCGGCCTTACGCTTCGCTGATGCGGCTCGACCGGCCGATCGGCGCCTGGCTGCTCTACTGGCCCTGTGCGTGGAGCGTCGCGCTGGCCGGCGTTGGCGGCCGGTGGGACCTGTTCCTGTGGCTCGCGCTCGGCGCTTTCGCGATGCGCAGCGCGGGCTGCGTATATAATGACATCGTCGATCGCGATCTGGACCGGCAGGTCGAGCGCACCCGGCTGCGCCCGCTCGCCAGCGGCCGGCTGACGCTCCATTCGGCGTGGATCCTCACGGCGTTGCTTTGTGCCGTCGGGCTGATCGTGCTGCTCCAGCTCAATCGCGTCGCCGCGCTGATCGCCGTGGGTAGCATCGCGCCGGTCGCCGCCTATCCCTTCATGAAGCGCATCACCTGGTGGCCGCAGGCGTGGCTGGGCCTGGTCTTCTCCTGGGGCGCGCTGGTCGGCTGGCCGGCCGTCACCGGACGGTTCGAGCCGCCGGCGCTGCTGCTGTGGCTCGGCAGTGTCGCCTGGGTGCTGGGCTATGACACGCTCTACGCCATCCAGGACATGGAGGACGACGCGCTGGTCGGGGTCAGGTCGTCGGCGCGCCGCCTCGGTGCCAAGGCTCCCTTCGGGATAGGCCTCGCTTATTGCGCCGCTTTGTTGCTGTGGGGATGGGCAATCTGGACCGTGCGGCCGGAGCTGCTTGCGCTCGCCGCATTGATCCCGGCCGCGCTCCATCTTGCCAACCAGGCGCTTCGCGCCGACCCGGCCGACGGAGCGCTGGCGCTGGCCCTCTTCCGTTCCAATCGAACCTGCGGGCTATTGGTGTTCCTCGCCATGCTGGCCGTCGGCCTTTCCGCCCGCTAGGCGAGCCGCCATGCAAGTCCCCGAACAAGCGCAGCGGATTGCGCAGGCCCTGGTCGAGCGCGGCATCGCCGCCGGCGCTTCCGCCGCCGACGCCATGTATGTCGGCGAACGCTCGTCGGGAGTCGAAGTGCGCCTCGGCGAGCTCGAGGGAGTCACCCGCTCCGAAAGCGAGGAGGTCGGGCTGCGGCTGTTCGCCGGGCACAGGTCGGCCACCGTTGCCTCTTCCGATTTGTCCGACGAGGCGCTCGGTGTTCTCGTCGAGCGTTGCCTGGCCATGGCCCGCGAGGCGCCGGAGGACCCTTATGCCGGTTTGGCGCCGGAAGGGCTGCTCGAGCGGGGGCCGTTTGCCGACCTCGACAATTTCGATCCGGCGGAGCCCGACCCGGCGGCCCTGCGTGCGCGGGCGCTGCAAGCCGAGCAGGCGGCGCTCGGCGTGACCGGCGTCACCAATTCGAGCGGTGCGGGCGCGAGTGCGTCGGCAACCGTCGTTGCCCTCGCCACCTCAGGCGGTTTCGCGGGGGTTTATCTTTTGTCCGGCCACGGCTGCTCGGCGTCGGTCATCGCCGGCGAGGGCTCAGGGATGCAGCGGGACAGCGAGTGGCACAGCGCGCGTCATCTCGCCGATCTCGAAGCCCCAACCGACATCGGGCGCCGGGCGGGCGAGCGCGCCGTCGCGCGGCTCAATCCCTCGCGGCCGAAGCCCGGTCGCTATCCAGTCCTGTTCGACCCACGCGTGTCCTCGACCCTGCTCGGCCATTTTGCCGGCGCGATCTCGGGCGGCTCGGTGGCGCGCAAGACGAGCTTCCTCAAGGACAGGCTTGGCAGCCAGGTCTTTGCTCCTGGCGTGACGATCGTCGACGATCCCCTGCGTCCGCGCGGGCTGCGCTCGCGGCCGTTCGATGCCGAAGGAGTCCGCGTTTCGCGCCAGGCGCTGGTCACGAATGGCGTGCTCAACCAGTGGATCGCCGACAGCGCCTCGGCTCGCCAGCTCGACATCTCGCCGACCGGCCATGCCGTGCGCGGCGTCGGTGGCGCCCCTCATGCTTCGCCGACCAATTTCTATTTCGAGCCCGGCTCACGGAGCCGCGCCGAGGTGTTGGCCGCCTTTCCCGAAGCGGTGCTGATCGTCGAGTTGATCGGCCACGGCGTGAACCCGGTGACGGGCGATTACAGCCGCGGCGCGGTCGGGTTCATGGTGCGCGACGGGGCGATCGCCGAGCCGGTTGCTGAAATCACGATCGCGTCGAACCTCATTGAAATGTTCGCGACGCTGGAGCCGGCATCGGACCTGGTATTCCGGCGCGGCACCGATGCGCCGACGCTGCTCATTCCGCAAATGACCGTCGGCGCGGCCTAGGCGACGGGCGGGATGCCGAGGTGCGGGATTTCGATCTTCGGGCAGCGGTCCATCACGACCTTCAGCCCGGCCGCTTCGGCCTTGGCCGCGGCTTCCTCGTTGATCACGCCGAGCTGCATCCAGACCGCCTTGGCGCCGACGAAGATGGCTTGCTCGACGGCTTCGTCGGCGGCTTCGGCGCGGCGGAAAATGTCCACGATGTCGATCGGAACGCCGATCTGCGCCAGCTCGCGCCAGACGAACTCGCCGAGCACGTGCTCGCCGGTGATCTGCGGATTGACCGGCAGCACGCGATAACCGCGGTCCTGCAGGAATTTCATGACGCCGTAGGATGCCCGGTCCGGCCGGTCGGAAGCGCCGACGACCGCGATCGTGCGCGCGTTGCTCAGGAGCACGGCAATGTCCTCGTCGCGGGTCAGGGGCATTGCGTCATCCTTCCAGGGCCTGGATCAGTTGCTGGGCTATAAGTGCAAAGGCCGCAGACTCGGTTCCATCCGACGCCGCCGGCGGGCGCCCGGCGTCCGACGCTTCGCGGATGGCGAGCGACAATGGCAGGCGGCCGAGGAATGGAATGCCAGCCTCGGCGGCCGCGCTTTCCGCGCCGCCGATCCCGAACGGATGGGATTCGACGCCGCAATCGGGGCAGGCGTAGGTCGCCATGTTCTCGACGATCCCGAGCACCGGAACGCTGGTCTTGTTGAACAGGTCGATCGCGCGGCGGGCGTCGATCAGCGACAGGTCCTGCGGGGTCGAGACGATGACTGCGCCGGCCGGGCGCGAACGCTGGATCAGCGACAGCTGAACGTCGCCGGTGCCAGGCGGCAGATCGACGAGCAGCAACTCCGCATCGGCCCAATCGGCATCGATCAGGTTTGCCAGCGCACCGGTCGCCATTGGTCCGCGCCATGCAAGCGCATGGCCGGGCGATACCAATTGGCCGAGCGAGAGGAAGTGGATGCCGTGCGCTTCGACCGGGATCAGCTGGTCGTCCTTGCCTTCGGGCTTTTCATGGCTGCCGAGCAGGGTCGGCTGCGACGGGCCATAGACGTCGGCGTCGATCAGCCCGACCTTCTTGCCGGCCCGAGCCAGGGCGATGGCGAGATTGGCGGAAACGGTCGACTTGCCGACGCCGCCCTTGCCGCTGGCGATGGCGACGATCGTCCGCGCCGTCTGGGCCGCCGTCATCGCCACCCGGGCCTCGGTGACGCCCGGAAGCTTGAGCGCCGCTTCGCGCAGCTCGCGCTCGAGCGCGTCGGCGTCCTTTTTCGCGAGGCCGGTCGCATCGGCGATGATGGTCGCAACCCCGCCCGCGAGCTTGCGCGACCGAATCCGCTCGTCGTGCGGCAGTCCGGTCAGCGGGTCGGCAGGGTGGTCCATGAGCCGCACATAGGAAGCATGGGACCGCTTGCCACTGTTTTTCGCCAGTTGCGCTCCCTATAGTCCAATGTGATGAGCAAATTTCTGGGGTGGGATGGCCGGGTGCGCGGCCTGTTCGCCGACAAAAAGGGCCCTTGGGGGTCGAGCACCGGCGGAGACGGCGACGGCGGCGAGCCGCCTGCCGAAGACGGTCCTGGCGGTCCGTGGGGCGAAAGTCCCAAGCGCGGCCGCCGGGCAGCGTCCCCAGCCTCGAACGTCACATCGATCGATGATTTGCTTCGCCGCGGGCGCATGCGGTTTGGCGGGGGCGGCGGTGGCGGCCGTTCGCTTCCCAGCCGTTCGATGATCCTGTGGGCCGCGGTCGGCTTGCTTGTCCTTTGGCTGGTCTTCACCAGCGCCCATCCGATCGCCCCGGCCGAACGAGGCGTCGTCACTCAGCTTGGCCGCTACAGCCGAACGCTTGGACCCGGCTTCAACTGGACCTTGCCTTCGCCCATCGAGCGAGTCTCGAAGGTCAATGTCGACAAGGTTCAGTCGTTCGAGCTCGGCTCGGGCAGCGACGACGATCTGATGTTGACCGGCGACCAGAATTTGCTCGATCTCGCTTATTCGGTCCGTTGGAAGGTCCGCACCCCGGAGCTTTACCTGTTCCAGATGGCGCAGCCTGACGACACGATCCGCCAGGTTGCCGAAAGCGCGATGCGCGCGGTCGTCAGCCAGATGTCCCTGAACGACGCAATGGGCGATCGCCGCGCCGACATTGAGGCCAACGCCACCGCCAACATGCAGCGGATTCTCGACAGCTATCGGTCCGGCATCCAGGTCCAGGGCATTGCCATCAAGCAGGCGGACCCGCCTAACGCCGTGAACGACGCCTTCAAGCGCGTGACCGCGGCGCAGCAGCAGGCGCAGTCCTTCATCAACAGCGCCACCGCTTACTCGCTGCAGCTGCGCCAGAAGGCGCAGGGCGACGCGACTGCCTTCGACAAGGTCTATGAGCAGTACAAGATGGCGCCCGAGGTGACCCGCCGCCGGATGTATTACGAGACGATGGAACAGGTGCTGTCCAAGGTCGACAAGACGATCGTCGAAGCGCCCGGGGTCACGCCCTATCTGCCGCTGCCCCAGGTGCAGAAGACGCAACCGCAGCAGGGGCGCCAGCAATGACCGGCTTCATTCGCAACCGGCCGCTGGTGTCGGGCATCCTCGCCTTGTTCGTCCTGCTGCTTCTGGTCAGCAGTTTCCCGGTCGTTCCTGAAACCAAGGAAGCGGTCGTTGTCCGCTTCGGCAAGCCGGTCAGGATCCTCAACGAGTATCGGGCAGGCCGGCCGATCGGCGGGGCCGGTGCCGGCATTTCCTATCGCATTCCATTCGTCGAACAGATTGTCTGGATCGATAAGCGGGTGCAGGACGTCGACATGCAGCGGCAGCAGGTCATCTCGACCGACCAGCGCCGGCTCCAGGTCGATGCCTTTGCCCGTTACCGCATCGTCGATCCTCTGCTTATGTACGTCAGCGCGGGAAGCGAGGAGCAACTGCGCGAGCAGCTTCGCCCGATCCTCGGCTCCGAAGTCCGCAATGAGCTTGGCCGGATCGAGTTTGCGGCGCTTCTGACGCCCGAACGGCAGGGTATCATGAATGACGTTCGGACCTCGCTCAACCGCATCGCCCGTCAATATGGCGTCGAAGTGCTCGACGTGCGCATCAAGCGAACCGACCTGCCCGACGGCGCTCCGCTCGATGCTGCTTTCGACCGGATGCGTACCGCGCGCGACCAGGAAGCTCGCTCGATCCTGGCGGAAGGGGCCAAGCAGGCGCAGATCATCCGTGCCCAGGCCGATGCGGACGCCGCCAAGACCTATGCGGCGAGCTTCGGCAAGGACGCGGACTTCTACGACTTCTACCGCGCCATGCAGTCTTATCAGACGACGTTCGTCGGTGACGGCCAGGACAAGGTCGCCGGGACGACCATCATTCTTTCGCCGCAAAATGACTATTTGAAGGAATTCAGTGGACGTTCGCGCTGAACCGTGCGCGTTCAAATGTCGTTAAGGCGACCGGGACATTAGGCCGAGTATAGACCAACCCTTGCCTCGCCAGCCAAATGATGGAGTATCGATGAAGCCGAAGGAGTCCGGACAAGTGCGCTACGCCTATGGGGTCGCGATGGCCCTGCTTCTCGGGGGAACCGCATTTTCGCTCGCGACCGGCCAGGCCGGCGCCCAGGTCGCGCAGAACGCGCCCTCGGCGCTCGCTCCCAAGCCCGGCGCGCCGCTGAGTTTTGCCGACCTTGCCGCCCGCCTTCAGCCGGCGGTCGTCAACATTTCCACCAAACAACGGGTGCCGGTGCGCACCCAGAGCGATCCGTTCGAGGAATTCTTCCGCCGCTTCGATCCCGGCCAAGGCAGTGCGCAAGGGCAGGTCCCGGGCGGCCAAACTCCGCCGCGCACCCGCGAAGCGGGCTCGCTCGGCTCCGGCTTCATCATTTCGCCCGACGGCTATGTTGTCACCAACAACCACCTCATCCAGGGGGTGAACGGCACCGGGACGGTCGACAGCGTCACGGTGATCACCACGGACCGCAAGGAATATCCGGCGCGCATCGTCGGCCGCGACGAGACGTCCGACCTCGCGCTGCTCAAGATCGAGGCGCGCAACCTGCCGTTCGTGCAATGGGGCGACAGCACCAAGGCGCGGGTCGGCGACTGGGTGCTGGCGATCGGCAATCCCTACGGGCTTGGCGGCAGCGTGACCGCCGGGATCATCTCGGCGCTGCATCGCGGAATCACCGGCGTCGGCGCTTATGACCGCTACATTCAGACCGACGCGGCGATCAACATGGGCAACAGCGGCGGCCCGATGTTCGATTTGAACGGCAATGTGATCGGCATCAACTCGGCCCTGATTTCACCGACCGGCGCGTCGGTAGGCATTGGCCTCGCCATCCCGGCGGAAGCGGCCAAGCCGGTGATCGACGCGCTGATGCGCGGGCAACGGCCGCAGCGCGGCTATCTCGGGGTCGGCCTCCAGGCGCTCGACGAAGATCTTGCGCCATCACTCGGCCTGCCGAAAGATAGCGGGGAGATCGTGCGCTCGGTCGTTCCAGGCGGCCCCGCTGCCCGCGCCGGACTACAGCAGGGCGACGTCATCGTCAGGGTCAACGGCCAGACGGTGACGCCGGACCAGACCGTGTCCTACCTTGTCGCCAACACGCCGGTCGGTTCGCGTGTCCCGCTCGAGATCATCCGCGGCGGCAAGCGTGCGACCGTCACTGTCCAGGTCGGCGAACGCCCGACCGAGGAGCAGTTGGCCAAGATCAGCGGCGGCAACACGACGCCGGACGGCGATACCGCCACGCCGCCCGCCGCGGCGCAGCGCGCGCTAGGGCTTTCGCTTGCTCCGCTCACTCCGGAACTTGCGCGTGCAGCTAATCTTCCGGTGGGATCGCACGGGGTGATCATCACCGCGATCGATCCTGCCGGTGACGCGGCCGAGCAGGGTCTCCAGCGCGGCGACCTCATCATTTCGGTGAACAACCAGTTGGTCACCAGCCCGGCGCAGGTCATCGCCGCGGTCGAGGCCGCGCGCAAGGCCGGACGTTCGAGCGTGCTGCTACTGATCAAGCGCAACAACAACCCCGAAATCTACGTCGGGGTCGGCATCAAGTAAGCTGCTGGGCCGTCACCCCGCCTGTGGGGTGGCGGCCTCGGCCGGCTCCGCGCCGGCGAAACCACACTGCTTTTGCTCCATCGGGATTTGCTTGGTGATGCGGGTCGCATTCTCCGCATAAGCCTCGGTGACCGAGCCCTTGTTCACGACCTTGCCGCGCAGCGGGCTGACGCCCTGACAGAGGTGGAAGACGTGCGGAGTCGCTGCCTTCTTGGCGCCATTCTCCGGGGCGATCCAATAGACCACGTCCTGGCCGTTCGTGGCTTCGCTGATGGTCTTGGAGTCGCGCGCGATATCCTGCGCCTGCTGGGCGACTTCGGGTGAGCAATCCTTGGTCGGCTGGCCGGCTTTGATCTCGGCCGCGCACTTGTTCATGTCCTGCGTGTACTGCTCGGTCGACGGCGGGCTGAAATCGACGCCGATCAGCGTTGCGACCACCGCCAGGACCACGCCGACCCCGCCCGCGATCTTCTTGTTCTTGGGGTCCATGTCCTTGTCCATGAAGATCAGGACAATCAGCGGCAAGAAGGCGATCAGGGTGATGATCGCGCCCAGCTGGTTCTGGAAGAAGAAGCGCCCCGGGTCCGACTTGCTCGCCGGATCCTGCTTGTTCGCCGACTTCCACAGCAGGCTGCCCGCAATCGCGAAGACGGCGATGCCGACGAGGATGCCGATCAGCAGCGGCATATTGCCCTGGTCGAACTTGCCCTGGCGGAGCATGACGATTCCGGCGCCTTCGCCGCCGATGGCGATGATCCACGCAATCGCCGCAAAGATGCGAAGCCGCGTGGCTGCGGACTTCTGTCCCTGCGTTGCCCGCCATTCCTTGGTGACGTCTACTTCCGTCTTGTTGTCGGCCATGTTCGGACCCCCTTGGAGCAAACCGGCGAGAAGCCTAACCCCGCGCCGAGCTAAGTGAAAGCGTCACTCTGCACCCACTCGAGCCGGGTGAGGGCAATCGATTGCACGGGGGAACAGAAATGACCCCTTGGATAGTGGTCGCAACAGCCTTGCTCGCGCCTGCCGGCACACCTTTGCCGGCGTCGCTTGGCGGCACCTACCAGATCGAAACGATGTAGGTTGGCGGCGGGCTGGAGCTCGCCAAGAACGGGCATTTCCGGTTCGGCCTCGCCTATGGCGCGATCGACGAGCAGGCCGAGGGCGATTGGAGCTTTGACGGGAAAACGGTGCGGCTGACGAGCAGGCCAATGGCGAAACCTCCCGCGTTCGAGCTCGTCGCCGATGACCCCGCGCCAAAGGGCGAGCTGTGGCTGGCCGTCGATTGGCAGGACCTGGACTGGACCGGGCGAGTCGATGCAATCGCCACCAACCCCTCCGGCGCGCAAGGGCTGGTCACGACCAACGAGGCTGGCCGGGTCGAAAGCGGCGGGCATGCATTCGCCGCGATCGATCCAATGGTGCCGGTATTCGGCATGCCCGCTGGCCACTTTCCTTTGAGCCAGGGGCGCGGGCATCGCCTGTGCCTCAAGTTCCAGGCCAACGATCTCGGCCGCGCGGCTTTCCGGTCCGAACCGCTGGAAATCCGTGGCAAAGTCTTGATCATGAAGCGCTATGACACGGAGATTCGCTTTGTTCGCATTCGGCCTTAAGAGGGACGAAAGAGGGACTTGTGGCCGGTAAGGATCGCCAACTCATCGAAGGGCTGGAGCGCGAGTGGCGCGACGCCTTGTGCACCAAGGACATGGAGCGCCTGCGCTCGCTCGTCCATCCCGACTTCGTGCTGATCGGCACGCGCTCGACCGGCCCGTTCCAGATGCATCGCGACGAATGGCTGGAGGCGATCCAGCACCGCGAGGTCAACGACATCGCCCTTCTCATTCACGACGCGACCGTGCTCGACACGGTGATGATCGGCACCGTCCATGCGCGTTGGCGGCTGACCTATGTCGGGCGGACGGTCGAGGATTGCGTGTTGCTGACCGACGTCTGGGTGCTCGAGGATGGGCGCTGGCAGGCGATCCGCCGTCATTCGACGCCCGCGCCGGCAGGCGAATGTCCGGATCTTTCAGGGGGGAAGTAAATGGCGAGTGAAGCGACGCTCCGGGCGAGAGGCGAGATCAAGGAACTGACCATCCGGGGCATCATCCTCGGCGCCATCCTGACTGTAATCCTGACCGCCGCGAACGTCTACGCGGGCCTTAAGATCGGCCTCACCGTTGCGACCTCGATCCCGGCCGCCGTCATTTCCATGGCGGTGCTTCGGTCGTTCAAGGACTCGACCATCCAGGAAAACAACATCGTCCAGACGATCGCGTCTGCGGCCGGGACGCTGTCGGCGATCGTCTTCGTATTGCCCGGCCTGGTGATGGTCGGCTGGTGGACCGGTTTTCCCTACTGGCTATCGGTCGCGGTCATCGCCATCGGCGGTGTCCTCGGGGTGATGTATTCCGTCCCGCTGCGCCGCGCACTCGTGACCGGCACGGACCTTCCCTATCCTGAAGGCATCGCCGCGGCCGAAGTACTGAAGGTCGGCGCAGGCATCGGTGGCGCCGAAGAAAACAAGCGCGGGCTTCTTCTGATCGTGTGGAGCTCGATCGCTTCGGCCGTCTTCTACGCCTTGGCACAGACCAAGATCCTCACCGCCGATGCCGCCAAGTCGTTCGGGCTTGGGTCAGGCGCGACGACCGTTTCGGCCAGCCTGTCGATGCTGCTGATCGGCGTCGGTCACCTAGTCGGTTTGACGGTCGGCATCGCCATGCTGGTCGGATTGATCATCAGCTGGGGCTTCCTCGTCCCGCATTACACCGCGATTGCCGGACCGATCCCTGTAGGCACCGGGCTCGACGACTTCGTCCATGGCGTCTTCGTGCAGAAAGTGCGCTTCATCGGCGCGGGGACCATCGGCGTTGCCGCGATCTGGACGCTGCTCAAAATCCTGGGGCCGATCATCGGCGGCATTCGCTCGGCGATCGTCGCCAACAAGGAGCGGAAGGCGGGCCGAGGAGAAGCCTTGCCGATCACCGAGCGCGACATTCCCATCGGCATCGTCGCGGGGACGATCCTGGGTCTCATGATCCCCGTCGGCTTCCTGCTCTACGCTTTTGCCAACACCAATCCGATCGCTGCAAATCCGGGGACGACGATCGTCGTCAGCATCCTCTACATCCTGATTGCCGGCGTCGTGATCGCCTCCGTCTGCGGCTATATGGCCGGCCTTATCGGCGCTTCGAACAGCCCCATTTCCGGTGTGGGCATTTTGTCGATTGTCGGAATTGCCTTGCTGCTGGCCATGCTCTTCCCTGGCGCGACCGGCGATGCGTCGAAGGCGCTTGTCGCTTTCGCACTGTTCGTGACCGCGATCATCTTCGGTGTCGCCACCATCGCGAACAACAACCTCCAGGACCTGAAGACCGGGGAGCTGGTCGGCGCGACGCCGTGGCGGCAGCAGGTAGCTCTTCTCCTTGGTGTCGTCTTCGGGGCTGTCGTCATCCCGCCGGTGCTCGACCTGCTCAACACCGCCTTCACCTTTCAGGGCATGCCCGGCGCCAAGCCGAACGCTCTCGCTGCGCCGCAGGCCGCGCTGATCTCCGCAATCGCGCAAGGGCTGCTCAACGGGGACTTCGATTGGAAGCTGATCGAATATGGCGCCGGCATCGGCGTGGTCGTGATCATCATCGATGAGGCGCTGCGCAAGATGAAGCGCGGCGGGCTTCCGCCCCTGGCCGTCGGCATGGGTATTTACCTGCCAATGGCGCTGACGCTGCTGGTGCCGCTCGGCGCGCTGCTTGGCTGGATTTACGACAAGTGGGCCGCGCGGCAGCCGAACCCGGAATTTGCGCAGCGCATGGGCGTCTTGCTGGCTACGGGCCTGATCGTCGGCGAAAGCATCATGGGCGTCGTCTATGCGTCGGTCGTGGCGGCCACCCAGAATGATGCGCCGTTCGCGCTGATCGCTGAAAACCCGTGGGCGGTTCCGATCAGCCTCGTCGCCTTCGTCGTCGTCGTTCTCGGCTTCTACGCCTGGACGCGCCGGCAGGCGGCGGTTCCAGCGGTCCCGGGCGACGATATGCCGACGCCCGAAGCGACCTTCCGCTAACGGCCGAGCGCGGCGGCGCGAAGCTCCGCCGGGCCGAGCGGCTCGGCGCCCGCTTCGGCCTTGCGGACGAGCTCGACGATCCTGGCGTTGACCGGCGCCTGCTCGCCAAGTTTGCCGGCCAAGCGCACCAGCTCGCCGTTCAGCACGTCGATCTCGGTCTTGCGCCCATGCGCCAAATCGTCAGCCATGGATGAGCGGGCATGGGCGTCGATCTTCCAGCGCTTGATGAAGACTCGGTTGAACAGCCAGTCGGGCGAACCGACGACCAGCGGCAGCAGCTGAGGCGGCACCGGCCCGATCTTGGCGGGACGGATCCCGGCGCGCTTCAGCAGCCTCAGCCCTTCGCGCTGCGCGCCGGCAAATACCCGCCGGTAGTCGCGCTGGGTCAGCTCCTCGACCAGGGTCCGGCCGGAGAGAGCGTTGACCGCATTGTTGAGGTTGATGAGCAGCTTGCCCCAAAGCACCCCGGTCATGTCGTTCGACAGGCGTAGCGCGGCGGGACCGCGGCCGACGGCTTCCGCCAGCTCGCGGGTCTCCGCGCGGTCCTCGGCCCAAAGCTCGCCCGCCACGCCCTTGTGGAAGCGGCCGTCGCCCAGATAGGCGATGTTGAACGGGACCATGCCCTGCACGACCGGGAAGCGGTGGCCGAGCGCGGCGCGCAACAGGTCGACGTTGCTGACTCCGTTCTGGAAGCTGATCACCAGCGTCCCGTCCGCGGCATGGGCAGCAATGTCGCGCGCGGCATCGGCGGTCGCACCACTCTTGACGCACAAAGCAATGATGTCGGCGTCGGCCAGCGCGTCCGGGACGCAGGCGTAATCGACCTCGCCGGGCGCGAAGGCGGCCTTCCAGCCGGCATAGTCGGTCACCGTCAGGCCGTGATCGCGAACGTCCTTGGCGAAGCGGGGGCGGCCGACGAAACTGACCGGCAGGCCTCCCGCGGCCCAGGCGCCGCCGATGAAGCAGCCGACCGAGCCGGCGCCGAGCACCGCGATCCGCAGATCGCCCGCCAATCCTAGCCCCGGCCACGGTAAGCCTGGACGCCCTGGTCGGGCAGCCACAGGCCTTCGGGTGGCGGGCCCGACTGCCAGAAGACGTCGATCGGCATGCCGCCGCGGGGATACCAGTAACCGCCGATGCGCAGCCATTGCGGCTTCATTTCCCCGACGAGGCGCTGGCCGATGCCAACCGTCACGTCCTCGTGGAAGCCGCAATGGTTGCGGAAGGAGCCGAGGAACAGCTTGAGGCTCTTCGATTCGACGATCGTCTCGCCGGGCGCATAGTCGATGACCAAATGCGCGAAGTCGGGCTGGCCGGTGACCGGGCACAGCGAGGTGAACTCGGGCGCGGCGAAGCGCACCAGGTAGAGCGCTCCGGACCGCGGGTTGGGCACATAGTCGAGCACCGCCTCGTCGGGCGAAGCGGGCAGGGTGCTGGACTGGCCGAGATGGCGGGTCTCCATGGCGCGGCCACCTAGCAGGCCGCCGCACGCAAGCCTATCCTTCAGCCATGGACTCGCTGGTAACCACGGAATGGCTGGCAGGGCAGCTCGGCGAGCCGGGGCTGACCATCGTCGACGCCAGCTGGCACATGCCGGCCAGCGGCCGTAGCGGCCGCGCCGAATATCTGGAGGTGCATATCCCCGGAGCGCGCTTCCTCGACATCGACGAAGTCAGCGACGCTTCCGACCCGGCGCCGCACGCCATGCCGAGCGCCAACGCGTTCGCTGAAGCCATGGAGCGGATCGGCATCGCCCAGAGCGACCGGATCGTCGTCTATGACAATTCGCCGATCCACACCGCGCCGCGCGGCTGGTTCATGCTTCGCCACTTCGGCGCCAGGGACGTTGCGGTGCTTGATGGCGGCCTGCCCAAGTGGGTTGCGGAAGGCCGACCGACCGAGAGCGGCGAAGCGCCGCCGCGCGCCGTTCGCTTCCTCGCCGAAGCCGGCCACGACGTGGTGACGAAGGCGCAACTGCTCGCGGGCAGCAAGGGCGCGCTGGTCGATGCAAGGGGGAAGGGCCGCTTCGAAGGGACCGAGCCCGAACCGAGGGCCGGCATTGCATCGGGGCATATCCCCGGCGCGCGGAACCTGCCGTTCGGGATGCTTTATGCCGAGGACGGAACCCTGAAGCCGAAGTCCGAGCTTCGACGGCTGTTCGCTGAAGCAGGGCTCGATCCGGCCAAGCCCTTCACCGCCAGCTGCGGTTCCGGAGTGACCGCGACATCGCTGATCTTCGCCGCGCATTTGCTCGGCAACGATTCAGCGTCGCTGTACGATGGAAGCTGGACGGAATGGGGCGCCGACCCGGCGACCCCGAAAGCCTTGGGCCCAGCCTAAGCGAGGACGATCCCGGCGACTTCGGCCAGCTCGCGGCGAATCTCGGCCACCATCGCTTCAGAAGCTTCGTGGTGGGCGGCGCGGCCCTCCTGCGCCTGGGCGAACAAGGCTTCGACGCCTGCCGCAGTCGCTTCGACCAGGCCACGCGAGCGGCCGTCGAACAGCTGCTGCCTTGCTTCGCCGGCCGAATCCCAGCCGTCGGCAAGGACTTCGTCATCGGAATGATCCGAGGCCGGCCCGGCACCGAACGGCTCAACCAGGCGAAGCGCGTGGCGGACGCTGGCAAGCCGGGCAACCGCTTCGGCATAAGCGCGCGGCCGCGGTTCGGAATCGGGAAGCAGGTGAAGCATTGCCTCGGAGTAAGCGGGCAAGGCTAACAATGTGTGAATCCTTAGGCGCCGCTCTTTTCGTCGATGTCGCGCAGGATCCAGCCGCGCTGCGGGATCG
Organism: Pseudomonadota bacterium; assembly: GCA_040389765.1. GTDB lineage: Bacteria > Pseudomonadota > Alphaproteobacteria > Sphingomonadales > Sphingomonadaceae > Sphingomicrobium. Next base: position 114,587 of record JAZJZO010000006.1, read on the forward strand.
TCTCGATGAACTCGGCCCCGCCGCTCGCATTGCGAAGCTTCTTGCGCAGCTTCGAAATGAAGACGTCGATGATCTTGGGCTGCGGCTGGTCGTCGGACCGGCGGTAGAGATGCTTCAGGAGCATCGCCCGGGTGACGACATTGTTGCGCGCGAACGCGAGCAGCTCGAGCACCCGATATTCCATCTCGGTAATGCCGATCGGATGGCCGTCGATGCGGATCAGGCGCTGGACCTGGTCGACCGACAGGCGGCCGCCGCACAGGGTTTCCGGCATTTCACCACCGCTCGCCTTCAGCGAGTTGAGCAGCTTCGAAGCCGCTTCCTCGCTGTCCTCGGGCGAAACGGTGCGGGGAGAACCGATGAGGGCCTGCTGGAGCTCGGCCAGGACCTTGTGGGCTTCTTCGACGAGGCGCGTGCCTTCCTCGAAGCGCCGGCGCGAACGGTCGAGCATCGATTCGACCTCGACGAGCCGCGCGGAAACTGTGTCTTCGGCCATTATTTTTTGCTTTCCCTGGCCCCTTTTATTGCGCGGTGGCGACGTTGCTGTTCGCGTTCGGCGCCGAAATGATCTTGAGCGTGGTCGGGCCCTTGTCGACAATGCGCGTGTCGGGGTCCCAGGCGGTCGAGCGAATGCCCATCTGGGCAACGTTGCGGCCGGCGGCATTCAACAGGCTGGTTTCGCCCGGGCTGCGCGGCGCCGGCGGACCGAACAAGGTGTCGATCGCCTGCTGCTGGGCATCGCCGGGAGTGAGCCCGGCGGTTCCGGCGACCGGCGGCGCCAGGTTGAAGTCGGGCGGGACGACCAGTGGGGCGTTGCGGGTAACCGCAAATTCCTCGGCCGCGCTCCGGCGGCTCTTGAACACTGCGCAGCCGCTGGTGCCGACGAACGCGACGAGGACGAGTGCCGTAAGGCCTTTACGCATGTTCGATAGTCTCCTTGGGGCCGGACCCCGTTTCTTGATCTTTACGAGTGAGGAACGCGCGCAGCAACAGGATCGCGACGCCGACGCTAATCGCACCGTCGCCGATGTTGAATATCAGGAACGGACGGACCGTGCCGAAATGGAGGTCGGCCCAGTCGACGACGTAGCCATGGCGGCTTCGGTCCAGGATATTGCCGAGCGCGCCGCCGAGCACCATGCCGAGCGCAATTCGGTCGAGCAAGTTCTTCTCCCGCCCCATCCACCAGGCGACGCCGATGGCGATCGCGGACGTCAGCGCGACCAACGCCCAGCGACCGGTCTCCGTCGTCGCGTTGAGCAGGCCGAGCGAAATGCCTTCGTTCTTGGTGAACGTGAATTGGAAGAAGCTCGTCAAATAGAGCTGGTCACCGAGCTGGTCGACGCCAAGCGGTCCGGTCACAAACCACTTGCTGAACTGGTCGAGCGCCAGCACGAGAATCGCCACCAGGAAGCTGAGTTGACGCGATTTCATGCCCAGGCCCACGCGCTTAGGTTCACAAAAGTCACTTGGTCGTGCTGCAAATCCGTGACCTTAAGCGAGGAGCCGCAAGCTGCCGCAGCCACATCCGATCCCGCGCCCGTCATGCCGGCATCATGACCGCTGAAGGCGATGTAGGACAGCATTTCCTCAGCCATTCACCACCGCCTCGCAGCGGGCGTCGAGGTCGCCGTCGGCGGCGACGTCGGGCAGGTGGCGCCAGCAGCGCCCGCACTTGTGGTTGGTCGTCTTCACGACCTTCCAATCGCCGGGCTTAACTGTCGAGGTGATGAACAGCTCGGCCAGAAGCTCCGGATCCTCGTCGCTCGGCACCGTCACTTCGGCCTCGAGGCTGGAGCCGAGGACCTTGTCGCGGCGGAGCGGCTCGATCGCTTCGGTGACCTGGGCACGGAGCGCGCGGAGTTCATCCCACCTGGCCACAAATTCGTCGTCCCCGCGAAAACGGGGACCCAGGTTTTCATCCTGAGCTAGGTTCCCGCTTTCGCGGGAATGACGAAGCAAGGAGAGGTCCGGCCATTCGAGCAGATGCACCGACCCGCCCTCGGGATAGCGTGTGCCCCATACCTCTTCGCTGGTGAAGACCAGCACGGGGCTGAGCCAGCGCACCAAAGCGTGGAACAGGGTGTCGAGCATGGTGCGATAGGCGCGGCGCTTCAGTGAGCTCGGCGCGTCGCAATAAAGGCTGTCCTTGCGAATATCGAAATAGAATGCCGAGAGGTCTTCGTTGCAGAAATCGGTCAGCGCCCGGACGTAGGCGTTGAAGTCGAAGTCATCGACCGCCCGGCGAAGCTCCTTGTCCAGCTTGCCCGTGAGGTGGAGCATGTAGCGGTCGAGCTCGGGCCATTGCGACACGTCGTCGAGCCGCTCCTCGTCGGTGAACCCGTCGAGCGCGCCCAAGAGGTAGCGGAAGCTGTTGCGCAGCTTGCGATACTGGTCGGCGACGCCGGCCAGGATTTCCTTGCCGATGCGATGGTCCTCGGTGAAGTCCACCGACAGGGCCCAGAGGCGCAGGATGTCGGCGCCATATTCCTTCATCAGGTCGAGCGGGCTGACCGTATTGCCCAGGCTCTTGGACATTTTCATGCCCTTGGAATCCATCGTGAAGCCGTGGGTCAGGATGGCATTGTAGGGCGCGCGGCCACGAGTCCCGCAGCTTTCGAGCAGGCTCGACTGGAACCAGCCGCGATGCTGGTCGCTGCCTTCGACATAGATGTCGGCGGGCCAGCGCTCCTCGGGCCAATGGCCGCTTTCGAGCGTGAAGACATGGGTGCAGCCGCTGTCGAACCAGACGTCGAGAATGTCGGTGACCATGTCATAATTGTCGGGGTTGCGAAGCCCAAGGAAGTGCGCGGCATTGGCCGGGTCCCAGGCGTCGACGCCCTGTTCCGTGACGGCAGCGACGATCCGCTGGTTGACCTCGGGATCGACCAGCAGCTCGCCCGACTTGCGGTCGACGAACAAGGCGATCGGCACGCCCCAGGCGCGCTGGCGGCTGATCACCCAGTCGGGCCGCTGCTCGACCATCGAGCCCAGGCGGTTGCGGCCCTTTTCGGGGATGAAGCTTGTGTCGGCGATCGCCTTCATCGCTAGCTGGCGAAGCGTCGGCGTCACCTCGATCGCGCCGCCTTCATTGTCCCAGCGCTGCTCGGCGAAGCTCTCGCAATGCCAGGCGGGCAGCGGCCGATCCATGGCGATGAACCATTGCGGGGTGCAGCGGTAGATGACCTTGGCCTTCGAGCGCCAGCTGTGGGGGTAACTGTGCCTGAACTCGCCCGCGGCGAGCAGCGCGCCGGCTTCGCTCAGGTCGGAGCAGATCGGCCCGTCGGGTGCGTTGAACTTGTTGTTAATGACGCTGCCCTGCCCGCCGAGCCACAGCCAGTCAGGGCGGTACATACCGCCCGCATCGACCGCGAAGACGGGGTCGATGCCGTGGGCGCGGCACAGCTCGAAATCGTCCTCCCCATGGTCGGGCGCCATGTGGACCAGGCCGGTGCCGGTGTCGGTGGTGACGAAGTCGCCGGGCAGGAACGGGCGCGGCCTGGCGAAGAAGCCGCCGAGCTCGTGCATCGGGTGGCGGGCGACGGTGCCGGCGAGTTCGTTACCCCTAATCGTGCGCTTGACCGTTCCGGGAGCCATTTCGAACTGCGTCCGGCTCTTGAACTCTTCCCAAAGAGCAGCCGCCACCAAGTAATTGAACGGCTGCATCAAGGGCGTTGGCTGCCCCGCTTGCAAAGGCTGTGCTCTGCTACGCGTCGAGTGTACTAGGACGTACTCAACGTCCGGTCCATAAGCGATCGCCTGGTTGACCGGGATCGTCCACGGCGTGGTCGTCCAGATCACCGCATGAGCGCCGACCAACTCCGGGATCGGGCTCTCGACGATCTCGAACGCGACATCGATCTGGGTCGAGACGATGTCCTCATATTCGATCTCGGCTTCGGCCAGCGCGGTCTTCTCGACCGGCGACCACATCACGGGCTTGGCGCCGCGATAGAGCTGGCCGCTCTCGGCGAACTTGAACAGCTCCGAGACGATCGTCCCTTCGGCGAAATAGGCCATGGTCAGATAGGGGTGGTCCCAGTCGGCGTTGATTCCGAGCCGCTTCAACTGCTCGCGCTGAACGTCGACCCAATGCTGGGCATAGGCGCGGCATTCGGCGCGGAATTCCTTCGCCGGAACCTCGTCCTTGTTGAGCTTCTTCTTGCGATACTGCTCCTCGACCTTCCACTCGATCGGCAGCCCGTGGCAGTCCCAGCCGGGCACGTAGGGCGCGTCCTTGCCGAGCAAGGTCTGGGTCCGAACGACCATGTCCTTGATCGTGTGGTTGAGCGCGTGGCCGATGTGGATGTCGCCGTTGGCGTAGGGCGGGCCGTCGTGGAAGATGAACTTGTCGCGCCCCGCGCGCGCCTCGCGGAGGCGGTGGTAAAGCCCCTCGCTTTCCCAGCGCGCCAGGATTCCGGGCTCCTTCTGCGGCAGGCCGGCCTTCATCGGAAAGTCGGTCTTGGGCAGGAAGACGGTGGAGCGGTAATCGGGCTTTTCGGGAAGGTCGGGCATTGCGCGGGGCTCTAGCGGTGGGCGCGTGCTATTTGCAAACCCGTCATTGCGAGGAGCCGGAGGCGACGGGCAATCCAGCTGGATTGCTTCGCTCCGCTCGCAATGACGGCCTAGAACAATAGCTCCCGCGCCTGCGCCTCGTCGTCGCGCATCTGCGCGGCCAGCGCGTCGAGGCTGTCGAACTTCACCTCGTCGCGGATGAAGCCGTGGAGCGCGACCTCGATCCGGCGGCCGTAAAGGTCGCCGTCGAAATCGAAGACGTGCGCTTCGAGCAGCTCCTGCGGTGGCTGGAAGGTCGGGCGGATGCCGAGGCTGGCGACGCCCGGATGCTCGGTGCCGTCGTCGAGCGTCACGCGCACCGCGTAGATGCCGTAAAGCGGCCGCTGATAGTCGCCGAGCTCCAGGTTGGCGGTTGGGTAGCCGAGCTCGCGGCCGCGCGCATCGCCGCGCTGGACTACGCCTTCAATCGCATAATCGCGGGTCAGCATGTGGGTCGCCTGGCCGATGTCGCCGGCGATCAGCGCCTCGCGAACCCGGCCCGAGGAGACGCGCTCGCCGTCGAGCAGGACCGCGCCGACCGCCTCGGCGGCAATGCCGTGGCCCGCGCCCGCCTCGCGGAGCATCGTGACATCGCCCGTGCGGCCCTTGCCGAAGGTGAAATCGTCGCCAGTGACGACGCCCGCGGCGCCGATCTGCCGCGCCAGGATCTCGGCGATGAAGTCGTCGGCCGAGGTCGCAGCCATCACCTTGTCGAACTCGAACACCAGCATGGCGTCGGCGCCGGCATGAGCGAAAAGCGCCTCGCGCTGGTCGAGCGTGGTCAGCCGGAAGGGCGGAACGTCGGGCCTGAAGACCCGCACCGGATGCGGTTCGAAGGTGGCGACGATCGCCGGCCGCCGCTCGTGGAAGGCGCGCTGCACCGCCCGCCCGACCACCGCCTGGTGACCGAGGTGGAAGCCGTCGAAATTGCCGAGGGCGAGGACGCTTCCCCGCAAGGCTTCGGGGATGCCGCCGTCAATGGTTAGACGCTGCATTGGCGACGGCCTCTATCGGTGCTGGGCGGGGACCGCAAATCAGGAAGGCGCGCGGTCTTGACTCACGGGGGAGCGAATCCTATTTGCAGTTCATCCCGTTTCACCGGTTTCCGGCGGCGCATTCGTGCGCGCGTCGGTTTTTCGTTTTTCGGGACTTTTTAGCGACGAGATAGGGCATGGGGCCCTGTGGAGCTGAAAGAAGGATAAAGAATGGCTCGTATTGCCGGGGTCAATATCCCCACCAATAAGCGCGTCGAGATCGCGCTGACCTACATTCACGGAATCGGTCGCACCACGGCCAAGGACATTGTCGCCAAGCTCGGCATCACGCCCGAGAAGCGCGTCCAGGACCTCACCGACCAGGAGGTGCTGCACATCCGCGAAGCAATCGACCGCGATCAGACGGTCGAAGGCGATCTTCGCCGCGAAACGGCGATGAACATCAAGCGGCTGATGGACCTAGCCTGCTACCGCGGGCTTCGCCATCGCAGGGGCCTGCCGGTCCGCGGCCAGCGCACGCATACCAATGCGCGCACCCGCAAGGGCAAGGCCAAGCCGATCGCCGGCAAGAAGAAGTAACCGCTTCTTCCGATCGCCCGTCCGCAGCAGCTTAGAATTGTAGGAATTTCGAATGGCCCAGGCACCGCAGCGTATCCGCCGAAGGGAACGCAAGAACATTTCAGCCGGCGTCGCCCACGTGAACGCCAGCTTCAACAATACGATGATCACCATCACCGACGCGCAGGGCAATGCGATTGCCTGGTCGAGCGCCGGAATGATGGGGTTCAAGGGCAGCCGCAAGTCGACGCCCTATGCCGCGCAGGTCGCGGCGGAAGACGCCGGCAAGAAGGCCGCCGACCACGGCGTCCGCACGCTCGAGGTCGAGGTCAAGGGCCCGGGCTCGGGCCGCGAAAGCGCACTTCGTGCGCTGCAGGCGGTCGGCTTCACGATCACCTCGATCCGCGACGTGACGCCGATCCCGCACAACGGGGTCCGGCCGAGCAAGCGGCGTCGAGTCTAAAATTGGAATGGGCCCCGGCCTTCGCCGGGGTGCTGCGCATTTGAAATCCGGGGCCTAGCCCCCAACTGCCAAGGGATGAACATGGCCGTCAACGCAAAGAACTGGCAGGAACTCAAGAAGCCGAACGCGCTGGAAAAGAAGGTCGGGGGCAGCGACAGCCGCCGCCGCGCAGCCTTCGTCGCCGAACCGCTCGAGCGCGGTTTTGGAATGACGCTCGGCAACTCGCTGCGGCGAGTGCTCCTGAGCTCCCTCCAGGGCGCCGCCGTCACCTCGATCAAGATCGATGGCGTGCTTCATGAGTTCTCGAGCCTGACCGGCGTCCGCGAGGACGTCACGGACATCGTGCTCAACGTCAAGCAGATCGCGCTCAAGATGGAAGGCGAAGGGCCCAAGCGCCTTCACCTTTCGGCGACGGGTCCTGCCGACGTCACCGCGGGCATGATCGCGACCGCGGGCGACATCGAAGTCACCAATCCCGACCTCCTCATCTGCCACCTCGACGAAGGCGCGACGCTCAACATGGAGCTGACCGTGGACATCGGCAAAGGCTATCAGCCGGCCGCCGCCAACCGCCCGGTCGACGCGCCGATCGGCCTGATCCCGGTCGATGCGCTGTACAGCCCGGTTCGACAGGTCGCCTACAAGGTCGAGAATACCCGCGTCGGGCAGGAGCTCGATTACGACAAGCTGACGCTGACGATCGAGACCGACGGCACGGTCGCGCCGGAAGACGCGCTTGGTTATGCCGCCCGGATCCTCCAGGACCAGCTCCAGCTGTTCGTCCACTTCGATGACAGCCAGGTGCGCATGGCGCCGTCGCCGATGATCGGCCAGCCGATGCCGATGGCGGCCGAGCAGATCGCGACCGACACCAACCAGCTCAACCGCTACCTTCTCAAGAAGGTCGACGAGCTGGAGCTGTCGGTGCGTTCGGCCAATTGCCTGAAGAACGACAACATCATCTACATCGGCGACCTCGTCCAGAAGACCGAGGCGGAGATGCTGCGCACGCCGAACTTCGGCCGCAAGTCCTTGAACGAGATCAAGGAAGTGCTGGCGTCGATGGGGCTTCGGCTGGGCATGGACATCCCCGGCTGGCCGCCCGAGAACATCGAAGAAATGGCCAAGAAGCTCGAGCAGGAAATGCTCGGCTAATCAGCCGCCTTCGGTTTACGAACAAGGAAGGGCCGCTCGGAAACGAGCGGCCCTTTTTCTATGCCGCCAGTGGCAGCTTTCGACCCATTGCTGCCACTACCGCGCGTTGCAAACATCGCTCCGTGGGGGCAATAACGCTCCCCATGCAATGGAAGGTGAAAGGCGGCAAGCTCTTTTCTGGCCGGAGGCCTGATCGTTTGCCTGCCGATAATCGCTTTGCCTACCGGATCAGCGGCCAAATCCTCTCTTGCAGTGCTTCTAGGGATTATCGCCTTGCTCCTCATTTATCCAGTAAAGACGCGAAAGAAGTAGAGGTCGCTTTCCACCCATTGCAGACATCGCCCGACTGTTCGTCATTCCCGCGAAAGCGGGAACCCCCCTTTTTTAATCAAGAGGCGCAAAACCGAGGTCTTCGGCTAGATCGCGCCAGTCAGGATTATCGGCTTCAATCAGCTCCAGTTTCCACGCGCGGTTCCATTTTTTGATCCGCTTTTCGCGCGTGATCGCCGATTCCATCGCCGCATGCTGCTCAAACCAGACCAGCAGCGTCACTCCGTAATCTCGAGCGAACCCGCGCACGAAGCCGCGACGATGTTGTTCGATCCGTGCGAGCAGGTTGGAAGTCACGCCCGCGTAGAGCGTGCCGTTTCGCTTTGACGCCAGCAGATAGACGGTCGGCTGGAAATCGGCGTGCATGACGTTGTCTAACTGGGTTCCCGCTTTCGCGGGAATGACGAATTGGGATGCCTCAGCTTTCCACCTATTCCGGCCGTTAGAGGACGATGTTAAGCCTGCGCTCCTCTGGTTTGTCTTAGCCCTCTGGTAGGTCGACCGCATGTGGCAGATTGCCCCCGTCCTGCTCGTCATGGCCAGCGCGTCGGCGCCCGCGGGTTGGCGGGCCCCTGACGCTGCCCAGCTGCTTGTCATCGACACGAACCGCGGTCGCATCGTGATCGAGATGGATCCGCGCGTTGCTCCCAAAGCGGTCGAACGGGTCAGCCTGCTGGCGCGCAGGGGCACATATGACGGGCTGCTGTTTCACCGAGTGATCGACAAGTTCGTCGCGCAAACCGGCAACCCGAACAACCGCGACGGCGGGGGCACGGAATTGCCCGACCTGAAGCCCGAGTTCTGGGTTCCGAGGGCGCTCGCAAACCAGGTCACTTGGGTGCGGACTACCAATGACGGGTCGGAGGGCGTGACCGGCTCGCTGCCGGTCGTCAAAGGCGTGGATCCCGCCATGCCGGCCTGGGTCGCGCAATGCGCCGGTATCGTCGGCATGGGCCGCCAATCAAATCCGGACACGGCCAACAGCGAGATTTATATCAACCGCGGTTCGGTGCGGGGTCTGGACCATGATTATACCGTGTTTGGGCGGGTATTGGCCGGACAGCCCATCGTCGACGCGCTGGCTGTCGGAGAGCCGCCGGCAAAGCCGGACAAGATGATCCGGGTACGCAGCGCGGCCGATTTGCCCGTCGCCGACAGGCCCCGGCTCGAAGTCATGGACGTTGGAAGCCCGAGCTATCGTCGATGGGCAGAAGTCCAGCGGCGGCGTCATGGCGCCAGGCTCTCGATCTGCGACCTGATGCCGCCGGTCAGGTCCGTGCGGCGGCGGGATTCATTTAAAGCATAATCGGGTCGCGGTACCGCCAGGGCGCTCTACCCCTGCGCCGGACCGAGCTGGATTTCCCCGACAAAGGGTAGAGACTTCCGACACTTAGGAAGTGGGGAATCCTGCCCCCGGGGGATGCCAGATGAGTAGCGCGGTGCAATCGCGGCCCGACCTTTACGCCTTGCTTGGGCTCAAGCCGACGGCGAGCGCGGACGATATCGGGCGAGCGTTCGTGCGGGAAATGCGATCCGCCAAGCCGCGACGGTTCGGCGGGCTGGCCCAGCTCGGCATGGCCTATGAAACGCTTCGCGATCCGGCCAGGCGGCGGGCCTATGACGAGTCGATTGGCGTGCGCAAAGAGCGGCCCAAAGCGCCCGCGCCTTATGTCAGCTGCGCAATGTTCGTGCGGCCACCGTCGACCTATGCGGACCACCAGCCGCGCTTGGCCACGGCGACACCGCCGGCTCCCATCGCGGCGCCGGCACCTGCAATGCCCAAAGTCGCCCCGAAGCGACCAGTGTCGAGGATCGAGGTCCGCGCCGCCCAGTCGTGGCAGGATGAAAACGACCAGCCGGCCGAACTCAACCGCACGGTCGCAATCGTCGGCGCACTGACGCTGGTCGTCGCCGTTGCGGGTGCCTGGGCGGGCATGAAGTCCGGACAGGAAGCACAGGCCGTCCAGCCGAACGGGCCGGTAACGGCGCGACTGCCCAAGGCGACGCCCGCGCAAGCACGCGCGGAGACCGAGTCGGGGGCGGTCCAGCCCGTGACCGCGGTGCGGCCCCTGCCGGTGGCTCGTCCGGTCGAACGCCGGCGGGTGCTGTCAATCGCTGCCCCGCCCCCAGCGCCGCCTCGCCCCGGTCCCGAGCGGTCGGTCGCGGAGCAGAATCAATTCGCTCGAAACTCGATCGCCCAGGCCGTCGCGGCGGAACCCGAGATGGTGGAAACGCAAGCACCGATAGTCTCGGCGAGCATGCCGCTGCCTGACCGCACAATCGCGCGCACGATCGAGCGGATCGGCTATCGCTGCGGGTCGGTCTACGGAACGGCCGCGGGAGCGACCGCGGGAGTGTTCACCGTCACCTGTTCGTCAGGCCAATCGTTCCAGGCGCGCCCGGTACGCGGGCGCTATCGCTTCCGGCGGCTCTGATCACGCTCGTTCAAAAATTGCAGCGCGCTGGGTCACCTGTCTGAAGCCCCGTGCGCAGGGCGGCCATGCGCTGGGCGGAGGTGCCGTGGGTGAAGCTGTCCGGGACGACCTGACCCTGCGTCTGCTTTTGCAGCGTATCGTCGCCGATCGCTTCGGCGGCGCCCATCCCTTCCTCGACATCGCCCGCTTCGAGCACGGTGCTTCCGTCTGAGTTCCTGGCGTTGGCCGCCCACACGCCGGCATAGCAATCGGCCTGAAGCTCGACCTTGACCTGGATGGCGTTGCCTTCGCGCTTGCCGGCCCGGGCCTGCGAGTTCTGGGCGGTGTCGAGATTGCCAGTCAGGTCCTGGACATGGTGCCCGACCTCATGCGCGATGACATAGGCCATGGCGAAATCGCCGGGGGCCTGGAACCTGGTGGACAGCTCGTTGAAGAAGCTGGTGTCGAGATAGATCGACTTGTCGTTGGGGCAGTAGAAGGGGCCCATCGCCGACTGGGCGAAGCCGCAGCCCGACTGGTCCGCCTCCGAATAGAAACGAAGGGTGGTGGGCGTGTATCGGCCGCCGAGCAGCTTGTTCCACGTATCCTCGGTGGAGCCGAGCACCTGAAGCGTGAAGCGCTTCGTCGCCGGGTCGAGCTTGCTGCCCGTGGTCTGGGTCGCCGCCGGCCCGCCGGGCTGGGTCGGCGTTCCGGTGCCGAGATTGCTGAGGCCGCCGCAATAGCTGAGCGCCATATAACCGACGACGAGGAGAACCACGCCGCCAAGCCCGAAGCGGCTGGCGATGAAGGGAATGAGGCAGCCGAGCATGTTGCCACCGCCGAGGCCGCCGCCCCCGAAGCTGCGTCCGGTGTCGTCCACATAATTGCCGCTCTCGCGATCGCCCAAGCGCATGCTGATCTCCTCGTCCCCGTCAAATGCGCCAGCACGGCAGCAGTTGCAAAAACATCCTGAGCCGTCATTGCGAGCGAAGCGAAGCAATCCTCGGACATGGATTGGCGCGGCCTCTTCGAGGCCTCGCAATGACGGAGTGTCGGAATGGTCCTTGAAGGCAAGGTCGCATTGGTCACGGGGTCGACGTCGGGGATCGGCCTCGCCATCGCCGAGGCGCTGGCGGCGCAAGGCGCGAAGCTGATGATCAACGGCTTCGGCGATGCCGACGAGATTGCGAGGACAGCCGAGCGGCTGGGCGCAGTCCACGACGGCGCCGACATGTCCGATTCGAAGGCGATCGAAACCATGGTAGAGCGCTGCACGGCAGAGCTCGGCGCGCCCGACATCCTCGTCAACAATGCCGGCATCCAGCATGTCGCGCCGGTCGATGAATTTCCGGTCGAAAAATGGGACGCGGTGATCGCCATCAACCTGTCGGCGGTATTCCACGCGATCCGACTGACGGTGCCGGCGATGCGGGCCAAGGGCTGGGGCCGGATCATCAGCACGGCGAGCGCGCACAGCCAGATCGCCTCGCCCAACAAGAGCGCCTATGTCGCCGCCAAGCATGGCGTCGCCGGGCTGACCAAGACGGTCGCACTGGAGACCGCGCGGGACGGGATTACCGTCAATTGCATTTCGCCGGGTTATGTGTGGACGCCGCTGGTCGAGCGGCAGATCCCGGACACGATGAAGACGCGCGGGCTGACCCGCGAGCAGGTGATGAACGACGTGCTGCTTGCGGCGCAACCGACCAAGCGCTTCGTGACACCCGAAGAGGTGGGCGCGCTCGCGGTCTTCCTGTGCCGCGAGGAAGCGCGCTCGATTACCGGCGCCAACCTCAATGTCGACGGCGGCTGGACGGCGGCGTGACTCGTCATTGCGAGGAGCGTCAGCGACGCGGCAATCCAGTTGCGCCACTGGATTGCTTCGCTACGCTCGCAATGACGTGAACAGACTTTTCCTCGCCCTAGCCGTGATGTCTTGCGCCGCTTGCGACGCGGTGACTCAGCCGGCGCGGCTGATCCCGGAATGGACCACCAACTGGCGCCAAGTGGCGAGCGAGGCCGACCGCACCCGCCTGAGGGAATGGCGCGCCACCTTCATCGGCGCGCTGGCGGCGGCGAAGCGCTCGGGCCATGCGGCCGAGATTGCCCGCGAGGGCGCGCTGCTGGTGCCCGACGCGGCGCTCGGCGGGGGGCCGATCCCGAACGGCATGTACCGCTGCCGAGTGATCAAGCTCGGCGCTCAGGGTCAGGGGATGCTCGACTATATCGCCTATCCCGCCTTTTCGTGCCGGATCAGCGCCGAGCGCGACCTGCAGCGGCTCGACAAGCTCAGCGGCTCGCAGCGTTATGTGGGGCTGATCTTCCCCAATGACGCGATCCGCCAGGCTTTCCTCGGCGCGCTGGTGCTCGGGGACGAAAACCGCGCGCTACAATATGGCCAGGACGAAAGCCGCAATGTCGCCGGCTTCGTCGAGCGCATCGGGCCGAGCCGCTGGCGGCTGATCATGCCGCAGCCGCACTATGAATCGCAGCTCGACGTGATGGAACTGATTCCCGCCTGATCGGAAGCCCGTTCATCACTTCTTTGTAAAGTTTAGCGACACCTGTCTTCATGTCGGTGGAATTGACACTGGGCAGGAGGAGCCGAGCGGCGTGGACGCGCTGATCGCCTTCTGGAGCTATGCGCTCGCCGCGGCGACCTTCCTGGCGCTGACGATCTGGCGCCTGAAGGATGCCGCGCGCCAGCCCGCGCAGCGCCTGCTCGCAGCCGCTTTCGCAGTCACCGGCTGCTGGGCCTGGCTGTCCGCAGTCATGCCGGGCGAGCCGCTGGTCGGCTTTGCCGAAAGCGCGCGCAACCTCGTCTGGCTCGGGCTGCTGCACAGCCTGTCCGGCGCGGGCGAGGAGCGGCAGCACGGCGTGCGCCTGGTCTATGGCGCGGTCGCTGCAGTGATCGGCATGCAGCTGATCGCCCAGACGCTCGGGCTGTTCGTGCCGACGGCCGTCGTCGCCCAGACGAGCCTGATCCTGCGCATCACGATCTCCGCCGGCGCGCTGGTGCTGGTTCACAACCTCTATGGCCAGGCGTCGCCCGCCAGCCGCTCGCATATCCGGCTGGCCATGATCGGCCTTGCCTGGATGTGGGGTTATGAGCTCAACTTCTACACGCTCGCCTACATCGGGGCGCCGAGCGCGGCGATGCTGGCCGAATGGCGCGGCCTCGCGATTGCGCTGACGGGCCCGTTGTTCGCTTTGGGCGCACGCAAGGAAGAAGGCTGGCGCATCCGCCTGTCGAGGGCGGCAACCTTCCAGTCGCTCTCGCTGTTCGCGATCTGCGCCTATTTCGCCTTGATGGCGGTGGTTGCCACGGCGCTTCGCACCTCGGGCTTCGACTGGTCGGGCGCCCTGATGGTCGGCGTGCTGGCGGCGATGACGGTCGGGGCCATGGTCCTCATCCCAAGCGCGCGGGCGCGGGGCTGGCTCAAGGTCAAGCTCGCCAAGCACCTGTTCGAGCACCGTTACGACTATCGCGCCGAATGGCTGCGCTTCACCGGGACGCTCGGCCGCGCCGGCCCGGACGCGGCCCCCTTGAGCGAGCGGATCGTCAAGGCTTTCGCCGACGTCGTCGATGCGCCGGGCGGGATGCTGCTGGTCAGCGACGGCGGCCGCGGCTTGAGCGTCGCGGCGAGCTGGAACTGGCCGTCGGCCAACCCGCCCGCCGACCAGATGGAGGACGCCCTCCAGTTCTGGAACGGCATCGAAGCCAGCGGCCGGATCCTGGAATTCGAAGGGCTGCGCGAGGGCTGGGCAAGCGCCGCGGACAAGGCGCTGCCAGTGCCGCCGTGGATGATCGCCGACCCGGTCGCCTGGGCCGGCGTGCCCCTGATCCACCATGAGCGGATGGTCGGGCTGGTGGTGCTTGCCGCGCCCGAGTTCCGGCGCGCGCTCGATTGGGAGGATTTCGACTTGCTGCGTACCGCCGGCAACCAGGCGGCAAGCTCGCTTTCGGAGGCGTTCGGGCAGGAGGCGCTGCTCAACGCGCAAAGGTTCGAGGAATTCAACCGCCGCTTCGCCTTCATCCTGCACGACATCAAGAACCTGGTCAGCCAATTGTCGCTGGTCGCGCGCAACGCCGAGCGGCACGCCGACAATCCCGAGTTCCGCGCCGACATGGTGGCGACGCTCCAGTCGTCGGTGGGCAAGATGAACGACCTGCTCACCCGGCTCGCGCCGCGCTCGCAGGCGCGCGTCCAGCAGGTCGCCCCCCAAGTGCTTCTGCCGATCCTCTCCGCGGCCATCGCCGCCAAGCGCCGCGACCGCGACATCAAGCTGCTCGGCGATGCCGGCCAGTGGGTTGCAACCGATGCCGCCGCGCTCGAGCAGGCGCTTGGGCACCTGTTGCAGAACGCGCTCGACGCGAGTGCCGAGAATGAGCCGGTCACGGTCCGCGTCACGGCGAGCGAGGGCAGCGTCGCCATCGCCATTGCCGACAAGGGCGCCGGCATGGACAGCGATTTCGTCCGAAACCGGCTGTTCCAGCCCTTCGCCTCGACCAAGACCGCGGGCTTCGGCATCGGCGCGTTCGAGGCGCGCTCGCTGATCCTTGCCATGGGCGGGCGGCTCAGCGTCGATAGCCGCCCGGGCCAGGGCACGACCTTCACCATCATTCTTCCGGCGGCTGAACCCGCCAATGTACCGTTGAGGAAACGCGCATGACCGACCAAGCCAGAGTGCTGCTCGTCGTCGAGGACGATGAAGGGCTGCAGCGCCAGCTGAAATGGGCCTACGAGGGCTATCAGCTGGTATGTGCAGGCGACCGAGCGAGCGCGATCGAGGCCCTCCGTGCGCACGAGCCGGCGGTGGTGACGCTCGACCTCGGCCTTCCGCCGGATCCCGACGGCACCGAAGAGGGCTTTGCGACGCTTGCCGAGATCCTGCGGCTGAAGCCCGACACAAAGGTCATCGTCGCCACTGGCCATGGCGCGCAGGAAAGCGCGCTCAAGGCGATTGGCATGGGCGCCTACGACTTTTACAAAAAGCCGGTCGACATCGACGAGCTCGGGCTGATCGTCGCGAGAGCCTTCCATGTCCACGCGATCGAGGCCGAGAACCGGCGGCTCGAAAGCGGCGCGGCGGGGACCGTGCTGGGATCGATCATCACCGCGGCTCCGGAAATGCTGAAGGTTGCAAAGACCATCGAGCGCGTGGCCAGCGCCGACGTGTCGGTGATGCTGCTCGGCGCGAGCGGCACGGGCAAGGAATTGCTCGCCCGCGCGGTTCACGAGAAGAGCGGGCGCAAGGGCGAATTCATCGCCATCAATTGCGCGGCGATCCCCGAGAACCTGCTGGAGGCCGAGCTGTTCGGCTATGAGCGCGGCGCCTTTACGGGCGCGGTCAAATCCAACGTCGGCAAGATCGAGCTGGCCCAGGGCGGCACCCTGTTCCTCGACGAAGTGGGGGACATTCCGCTGCCGCTCCAGGTCAAACTGCTGCGCTTCCTGCAAGAGCGGGTGATCGAGCGGATCGGCGGACGCCAGCCGATCGCGGTCGACACGCGGATCGTCTGCGCGACGCACCAGGACCTCGACGCCATGACCGCGGCCGGCAGCTTCCGCGACGACCTTTATTACCGGCTCGCCGAGATCGTCGTGAAAATCCCCTCGCTCGCCGAGCGGGCGGGGGACGCGGTGCTGCTCGCTCGCCATTTCGTCAATCGGCTGAGCCGCGAGCTCAACCCGGCGGTGCAGGGGCTGAGCCCCGACGCAATCGCGGCGATCGACGGCCACGCCTGGCCGGGCAACGTCCGCGAGCTCGAGAACCGGATCAAGCGCGCGGTCATCATGGCCGACGGCAAGAGCGTTAGCGCCGCCGACCTCGACCTCCAGCGCCAGGCCGACGGCGACGAGCCCGACGTCATCAACTTGCGCGCGGCGCGCGAGGTCGCCGACCGCCGCGCCATCCGCCAGGCGCTGAGCCGCGCCAACAACAATATCTCGGGCGCGGCCAAGCTGCTCGGGATCAGCCGGCCGACGCTGTACGACCTCCTCAAGCAGTATCGGCTGCAGGCCTGAGGCCGGTTTCAAGAAGTTGGTGGAAAGCGACAGCTTCTGCCGGTAATGAAAGCATAGTCAGTGGCTTAGCTGCTGGCAGAATTCAGGGGGCACTATGGTCATGATGCGAACATTGTTCGTTGCAGCGTCGCTCGTCGTCGCTCCGGTTGGAATCGCGCTTCCCGCTCCGGCGGCCGCGCAGGCCCAGAATCCCGGGCAATGCGCCGATACCACCGCGAAAAAGGCGCGGCGCTCGATGTTCGGATCGGTCCTCGGTTCGATTGGCGGGAGCGTTCTCGGGAGCGTCGGAGCGCCAAGCGCAGTCTGGTCGCTCGCCATGCCGGCCACTTCCTATCTCGGCGAGCAGCTGATCAAGTTGCTCGACTGCAAGGAGCAGCAGCAGGCGGCCAAAGCCACCGATCAGGCCGTTCGCGGCGGGGTCGGGACCGAAGTTGCCTGGAAGAGCGAAAGCCGAGCGAACGTATCGGGCACTTCCAAGGTCATGGCCCAGGAGCAAATGGCCGACGGCGGCCAATGCCTGACGGTCAATGACGTGGTCATCGTCGACGGCGAGGAAACCACCGTGCCCAAGAAGATGTGCAGGGCGAAGGGCGCAAGCGCCTACGCGCGCGTCTAAAGGTGATCGGAAGCCGGATCAGGTCAGCCCTTGGGGCGACGCTGTTGCTGCTCAATGTGGCGGCAGCCGAGCCGATGGACGCCGACAATCCTACGTGCCCCAAATATCTCGATTGGTCGACCTACCCGGAAATGAAGTTTTCGATCGAGACCGTCGACGGCGTCCGGGTGCTGAAGGCCGAGGGACAGATTGATGAGGATGTCGCGGCGCGGCTTCAGGACGCGATCAAGGCCAATGACCCGCAGGAAATCTGGCTGCGCTCGCCGGGCGGGATCGCACGCGCTGGGAACGAGGCCGGAAGGGTCATCCGCCAGTCGATGATCCCGACGAGAATTCCGGCGGGCTGGGCCTGCTTTTCGGCGTGCAACTTCATGTTCATGGGCGGGGCGATCCGCTTCGTCGATCCGGGCGGCATCTTCGTCGTCCACATGTTCACCCATGTGGCGGACAAGGAGGCGGTGCGATCCGAACTGTCCAAGGGCACCGATCGTGCGATCGGCCTGATCGGCGACGTCGAGCAGGACTCCGCGATGCTGGCGAGCGAGGACAATGATTTCCTCATCCGCATGGGCGTGTCGCGCAAGCTTCTGACCGAGGTCATGTACCAGCAAAAGGCCGTTTCAACCGGGGCCGCAGATCGGTCGACCCGCCGCTGCCTGACGCGGGACGAAGCGGTCAAATATAATGTCGCAAACGCGCAATGAGGGAGCATTCGCCATGCAATTGAAGCCGCTCGCCTGGGCCGCAGCACTTATGCTCGGCTTCGTCTCCACGGCCGCGCTGGCGAGCGTCGTCGTGGTGAAATCACGCGGCCCGTCGGCAAAGGCCTATCCACCGGGCAAGACGCTGGCGACCAAGGTGACGCTTCAGACCGGCGATGTCGTGACCATCCTCGGCCCGGGATCAGCGCGAACCTTGCGCGGGCCGGGTAGTTTCGACACGACGCAAGTCAATCTCGCGGCGGCCTCCGCGCAGCGCGGTAGGTTCGGTGCGATGCGCAGGGCCGCGGTCGCCCACAGCCCGACCATCTGGGACATTGACGTGACTCAAAGCGGCAAGGTGTGCGTCGCCGATGCCAAGAAAGTGCAGCTGTGGCGGCCGCGAAGCGATACCGCCGAAAGCGTCGAAATCCGGCCTGCGGACGGAAGTGCGCAAAAGCTGAGCTGGGCCAGCGGGAAGACGCTCGCCGCCTGGCCGTCGGCCGTGGCTGTGGCGGATGGCGGCAGCTACGAAATTGCCTGGGCCGACCGTCCGGGCCGAAGCAAGCTCGAAGTGGTAACAGTCGGCGCGGTCCCCAAGGACCAGGTCGCGCTGGCCAAGCTGCTGATCGACAAGGGCTGCCAGAACCAGCTCGACATGCTGGTCGCCGAAGCGAGCAAGGACGCGCCGGCAAACTAGCCGCGCGCGGACAGCGCTTCCTGCATTTCCGCGACTTCGAGCCAGCGATGCTCGGCCGCGTCTTTTTCGGCGCGGAGTCGAACGGCTTCGGCGGTTAGGGCGGCAAAGCGCTCCGGCTCGCGCGTGTAAAGGTCGGGGTCGTGCAGCGCGTCCTCGGCGCGCGCGATTTCAGCCTCGATCCGCTCGATCTCGCCGGGCAGGCGGTCGAGGTCGCGCTGGTCCTTGTAACTGAGTTTTCCCCTCCCGCCTGCGGGAGGGGAGGAAGCGCGGCGCGCTGAAGGGGTGGGCCCACCCCCTGACCCCCTCCCGCGAGCGGGAGCGGGGGCTGACCGCCTTTTCTCCCAATCTTCATAGCCGCCAGCGACAATGTCGACCTTGCCGCTGCCGTCCTGCCCGAGCGTGATCGTCACCGTCCGGTCGAGGAAGTCGCGGTCGTGGCTGACGATCAGGACCGTGCCTTCATAGTCGGCGATCACCTCCTGCAGCAGGTCGAGCGTCTCGAGGTCGAGGTCGTTGGTCGGCTCGTCGAGCACCAGCAGATTGGCTTCGCGGGCGAATTCGCGGGCCAGCAGCAGGCGCGAGCGCTCGCCGCCCGACAGCGACCCGACCGGCGCGTCGGCAAGCGACGGATCGAACAGGAATTCCTTGAGGTAGCCCTTGATGTGCTTCTTGTGCCCGCGAACGGTGATCCAGTCGCCGCCATGGGCCAGGACATCGCGCACGCGCTTGGCGGGATCCATCAGCTTGCGCTGCTGGTCGATGACGATCCCGCTGAGCGTTCTCGCCAGCGTGACGGTGCCGCTGTCGGGCTTGATCTCGCCGGTCAGCAGCTTGAGCAGGGTGGTCTTGCCGGCGCCGTTGGGCCCGACCAGGCCGATCCGGTCACCGCGCTGGATGCGCAGGGTGAAGTCGCGGATGATGGTTCTGCTTCCTTCAACCGCTCGCCCTGAGCTTGTCGAAGGGCTGCCCTTCCCTTCGGCAAGAAAGGACAGTGCTTCGACAGGCTCAGCACGAACGGGGAAGGAAATGGACACGCCCTGCGCGTCGATCACCGTTTTCGAGCGGACGTCGTCCTTGGCGAGGGCGAGCTTGGCGGCGCCCGAGGCGCCGAGCATCGCCGCCCGCTGGGCCCGCATCTCGTTGAGCTTGGTCAGTCGGCCCTGGTTGCGGCGGCGGCGGGCGGTGACTCCGCGCTGCAGCCAGTGAAGCTCGAGCTTCAGCTTTGCGTCGAGCTTTTCGGCGGCGCGGGCTTCTTCGTCGTAGACCCGTTCGGTCCAGGCATCGAAGCCGCCGAAGCCGATCTCGGCGCGGCGCAGCTGGCCGCGGTCGAGCCAGATGCAGCTCTTGGTAAGGCGCTTGAGGAAGGTGCGGTCGTGGCTGATGACGATGAAGGCGCCGGAAAAGCGCTTCAGCCAATCCTCCAGCCATTCGATGGCGCCCAAATCCAGGTGGTTGGTGGGCTCGTCGAGCAGGAGCACGTCGGGCTTCTGGGCGAGGGCGCGCGTGATCGCGGCGCGGCGACGCTCACCGCCGCTGGCGGTGGCGGTCGGCCGGGCAAGGTCGATCCCGAGCTGGCCGGCGATCGCTGCGGCCTCGTGCGGCTCGGGCGCATGGGGCCCGTGCAGGACCCAGTCTTCGAGGGTCGCAAAGCCCTCCATCTTCGGGTCCTGCTCGAGCAGCACGACGTGCGTGCCCGGAACGATGGTGCGCTTGCCTTTGTCGGGGTCGATCAGGGCCGCGAGGCATTTCAGGAGCGTCGTCTTGCCGGCGCCATTGCGGCCGATCAACGCGAGCCGGTCGCGCTCCCCGACATAGAGGTCGAGGCCGCGGAACAGCCAGCCTTCGCCCTGAATGAGGCCGAGGTCTTCGTAGGAGAGGATCGGGGCAGCCATGAGGGGGCCACTAGCGGGCCTGTGGCGGCGATGCCACGCCGACCGTGACATGAACGCCGCCCGGACCGCGCATTCATAGCCTATTCAATGCACCGTGGTAGAAGCGGCCCATCGAAAGAGTCGAGTAATGACCCTGCTGCGTACCCTTCTGCTTGCCGCCGCGTTCAGCGCCGGCCTCACCAGCGCCCCGGCGCTGGGCGAACCGCCGCGCGAATCGAAACGAGCGTTCGAGGCGACGCGCGAGGGCCGCGCCATGCCGCTTCCCCAGCTCGAGCGCAAAGTCCTGCCCTTCATGGGTGGCGCCGACTATCTCGGCCCGGAGATGAATGGCGAGACCTATCGCCTGAAGTTCATCCAGAACGGCCGCGTTATCTGGGTCGACGTCGACGGCCAGGGCCGGATCGTCCGCCGCTCCAACCCCAAGCCGGCTCAACCCCCCAGATAAGCCCCTGGAGGCGGCAAAGGTCGAGCGATTGACATTTGCGCGATGAAGCCCAGCTTTCACCCGGCCAGTTGTTCCGGCAAAGCAACCGTTCAGCTTCGGGCGTGTTTGAACAGCCGAACAGACGTCTTAGGGGAATTGAATGCGCGTCCTGATCGTCGAAGACGAACCAAATCTCGGGCGGCAATTGCGCTCGACGCTTGAAGGCGCCGGCTATGCCGTCGACCTCGCCACCGATGGCGAGGACGGGCATTATCTCGGCTCGACCGAAAATTACGATGCGGTGATCCTCGACCTTGGCTTGCCCGAGGTCGATGGACTGACCGTCCTCGACCGCTGGCGCAAGGAAGCGCGCAAGATGCCGGTGCTGGTGCTGACCGCGCGCGATAGCTGGTCGGACAAGGTCGCCGGGCTCGACGCCGGCGCCGACGACTATCTCGCCAAGCCGTTCCAGACCGAAGAGCTGATCGCCCGCCTGCGCGCGCTGATCCGCCGCTCGTCGGGCAACGCCTCGAGCGAGCTGATCGCTGGCGACATCCGGCTCGATACGCGCTCGGGCAAGGTGACCAAGGCCGGCGAGCCCGTGAAGCTGACCGCCCAGGAGTACAAGCTCCTCTCTTACCTCATGCACCACAAGGGCAAGGTGGTCAGCCGGACCGAGCTCATCGAACATATCTACGACCAGGACTTCGATCGCGATTCGAACACCATCGAAGTGTTCGTGACCCGCATCCGGAAGAAGCTGGGCGCGGACGTCATCACCACCATCCGCGGGCTTGGCTACAGCCTCGAGGAACCGGCTAGTTGAACGACGAATCCGCCGCCTTGACCGCGGCGGAGGCTGAGCCTGCCGCAAAGACGCCGGGCCAGCGCCGGCGCACCGGGTCGCTGACCCGGCGCATGATCGGCGTCGCCGCGGCGTGGATCGCGGCGCTGCTGCTGCTCGGCGGGTTCGCCCTCGACCGCGTACTCAGCCGGTCGATCATCGACAGCTTCGACAACCAGCTGGTGTTCGTCCTCAATTCGATGATCGCGTCCTCGGAGATTGGGCCGACCGGTGAAGTCCGCTTCACGCGCCCGCCCGCGGACCAGCGGTTCGTCGAGCCTTATTCGGGCCTCTATTTCCAGATCAGCGGCGCCGGCGTCGACACCTTTCCGTCGCGATCTTTGTGGGACCGCCGGTTGCGCGTTTCCGACCAGCATCGGGACGTGAAACCGCACCTTTACGACAGTGCCGAATTCTCGACGACGGGCCATGCCGAGCCGATCCGCGTGGCCGAGCGGGACGTGACCTTGCCGGGTTCGCAGGTCCGCTGGCGTTATCAGGTCGCGCAGTCGCGCGAGGCGATCAACGAGCAGATTCACCGGCTGCGCTCGACCCTGATCTGGAGCTTCAGCGCGCTCGGCGTGGGGCTGCTCGTGCTGGCTGCGCTCCAGACCTTCTACGGACTGTGGCCGCTGCGGCGGGTCAGGCAGGAGGTGGCCGCGATCGGATCGGGGGCCAAGACGCGCATCAGCAACGAATTCCCGGCCGAAATCCGGCCCCTGACCGAGGAAATCAACGAGCTCCTCTCCCATAGCGAAGCCCAGGCCGAGGAGGCGCGGCGCCACGCCGGCAACCTGGCTCATGCGCTGAAGACCCCACTGACCGTGATCACCAACGCCGCCACCGCCGACGCCCCCGACCTCGACGACACGGTATGCCGCGAAGCATCGGTCATGCGCCGCCAGATCGACCACCATCTCGCCCGCGCGAGGGCGATCGGCCGACGGGCGTCGGCGCAGGCGCGCGCTACGGTCTGGGAGAGCTTGGAAGCCGTCCAGCGTGCGGTCGACCGGCTTTACGAGAACGTCACGGTGGACATTGCCGGGGACCATCGCGCCCAGGTTCGCGTCGAGCGCCAGGACCTCGACGAAATGCTCGGCAATCTGGTCGAGAATGCCGCAAAATATGGCGGCGGAAGGGTCTTCGTCACGGTCGAGCCGAATGGCGCCAATGTCGATATCTTGGTCGAGGACGACGGGCCCGGAATCGCGGCCGAGCGGATCGGCGAGCTGTTCACGCGCGGCGCCCGGCTCGACACCACCGGCAAGCCCGGCACCGGGCTCGGCCTCGCCATCGTCCGCGACGTTGCCGAAATCTACGGTGGCAAGATCACGCTCGAAGAGAGCGAGGACCTGGGCGGGCTGCTGGCGCGCCTGACGCTCCCGGCCGGTTGAAGCAAGAGCCAATCAGGAGGCCGCCGGCTAGGAAAAAGTGGGCGGCGCGGCTAAGCGCTGCCCCGTGACCGCCACCATCCACTCGCTCGCGGCCGGCCGGCAGCCTTCGCTCGATCCGTTGATCGGGCTGATCGCGGCCGGCATGAACGGCGTCAACGCCGTCATCCTCGAGCGCATGCAGAGCAAGGTTGCGCTCATTCCCGAGCTCGCCGGCCATCTGATCGCCGGCGGCGGCAAGCGGATGCGGCCGATGCTGACGCTCGCCTGCGCCAATTTGCTCGGGTACCCGGGAACGCGCCACCACAAGCTGGCCGCAGCAGTCGAGTTCATCCACACGGCGACCCTGCTTCACGACGATGTCGTCGACGGCAGCGGCATGCGGCGCGGCAAGCGCACCGCCAACATCATCTGGGGCAATCCGGCGAGCGTGCTCGTCGGCGATTTCCTGTTCAGCCGCGCGTTCGAGCTGATGGTCGAGGACGGCAGCCTGAAGGTGCTTCGAATCCTCAGCCATGCTTCGGCGGTGATTGCGGAGGGCGAGGTCGACCAACTGACCGCGCAGCGCCGGATCGATACCGGTGAGGACCATTATCTCGACATCATCAGCGCCAAGACCGCCGCCTTGTTCGCGGCTGCCTGCCGGGTTGCGCCAATCGTCGCCGAAGCCGGCGAGGACGATGAACTGGCGCTCGAAAGCTATGGCCGCAACCTCGGCATCGCCTTCCAGCTAACCGACGACGTCATCGATTATGCGTCGGACTCGGAGACCATGGGCAAGGGCGTCGGCGACGACTTCCGCGACGGCAAGATGACGCTTCCGGTGATCCTCGCTTATGCGCGGGGCAGCGAGAGCGACCGCGCGTTCTGGCGCGACGCGATCGGCGGCGACCGCATTTCGGACGAGGACCTGAGCCAAGCAATCGGTCTGCTCCGCGCCAGCGAAGCGCTCGACGACACGCTTGAGCGGGCGCGCCAATATGCCCGGCGTGCGATCGACGCGCTCGCCAAATTCCCGGCGACCAAGGCGAAGGCGGCCATGGTCGAGGCCGCCGAGTTCGCCGTCGCCCGCGCTTACTGAGCCGCGGTCGGCACCATCAGGTGCGCGTACGGCGTCGCCGCGCTTGATTTGGTCGGCGCACTTTGCCACCTCGCGATGCATGACCATCGCCCGCATTTCCGAGCTCGAGCGCAAGACGACCCAGTCGGGCAAGGCCAATGCCGGCAGGTGGCTGCTCGAGTTCGAGCGGATCGAGCCGCTTCGTCCCGATCCGCTAACCGGCTGGAACGGGTCGGGCGACACCAACCCGCAAGTGAGGCTGACCTTCGCGACCAAGGAAGCCGCAATCGCTTATTGCGACCGGCACGGGCTGCAGCATCATGTCGTCGAAGCCGGGCCGGTCCGGCTGAAAATTCAGGCCTACGCCGACAATTTCCGTTGAATCCTGGTCCATAACGAACGTAAGCTGATTCCGCCGAGCCAGGGGGAACGCTGAATTTCGCGGACATTCGACTGGTCATCGGCACCCGTCCAGAAGCAATCAAACTAGCACCCGTCGCGCACGCGCTTGCCTCGCGCGGGGTCGAGCCGCGCCTGGTCTTCACGGGCCAGCATTGGGGACTTGAGCCGTGGGAGTTCGGGCTCGACGAATTCGCCGCCGTCCGGCTTGACTGCCGCGGCGAGGAAAACCCGCACGCCCATGTCGGCAAGGTCGCCGCCGCGTTCCGCTCAGTCCTCGCCAAGGGCCCGGGCCTGATCGTCGTCCAGGGCGATACGTCGAGCGCGCTCGGCGCGGCGTTGAGCGCGTTCCAGGCGGGCGTGCCCGTGGCGCACGTCGAAGCGGGCCTTCGCACCCACGACCTCAGGCTGCC
Organism: Pseudomonadota bacterium; assembly: GCA_040389765.1. Taxonomy (GTDB): domain Bacteria; phylum Pseudomonadota; class Alphaproteobacteria; order Sphingomonadales; family Sphingomonadaceae; genus Sphingomicrobium. Next base: position 139,522 of record JAZJZO010000006.1, read on the forward strand.
CTGGCCCGAAGAGGAATATCGAACGGCGATCGACGCGAGCGCCGAACTGCTCTTCGCCCCTACCGAGCAGGCGGCGGCCAACCTCAACCGCGAAGGCGTCACCGGCGAAATCCACGTCACCGGCAATACCGGGATCGATGCCGTGCTGGCCGTCGAAGCGCGGCTTCCTGCGCCAGTGCTCAGCGACAATGGCGGTCACCGGCTGCTCGTCACCTGCCATCGGCGCGAAAGCTGGGGCGAGGGGCTGCAGGCGATCGCGCGTGCACTGCGCGGATTGGCGTCTTGCGGGGTTCGGATCGACGTCATGCTTCACCCCAACCCTTATGTCGCAGGACGCATTCGCGCCCTTCTCGGGGGATGTCGCGGCATCTCGCTCATCGACCCCTGCGGCCACGCCGAGCTGGTCGAGCGAATGCGCTCCAGCGACCTGGTCCTGAGCGATTCGGGCGGCATCCAGGAGGAAGCGCCGACGCTTGGCGTGCCGCTCCTGGTCCTGCGCGACAAGACCGAGCGGCCCGAAGGGCTGGCCGAAGGCAATGCGCTGCTGGTCGGCACGTCCGCCGAGCGGATCGTGGAGACGGTAACCCGGCTGCTCGACGATCCCGTTGAGCGGGCGGCGATGAGTCGACGATCCTTCCCGTATGGCGACGGTCATGCGGCGCCGCGGATCGCTAAGCTCATCGGTGAATGGCTCGAACGCCGTTCAGCCGAAGCGGATAGAATCCGGCAGCGGGCGGAAACTTAACCCAGGTTTGTTGAAGTCGGCCGAGTTGGCGCGTAGCGGCACGATTCGATGACGGGGGGCCTTGTCTCGATCATTTCGCCGGCGCGGCTTCGAGCCGCCGCTGTCGCGACTTTGGCTATTCCGATCGCGGGCTGCGACCGCGGCATCCTCGATCCGGTCGGCCCGGTCGCCGCGGCCGAGAAGCAGATCCTGATCAATTCGACCGCGATCATGCTGGCGATCATCATCCCGACGATGCTTGCCACGGTCGCGTTCGCCTGGTGGTTCCGCCGCGGCAACCGCAAGGCGACCTACCTGCCGGACTGGGAATATTCGGGCGCGATCGAGCTCGTCGTCTGGGCCATTCCGGCGCTGACCGTCATTCTGCTCAGCGGGATAGCGTGGATCGGCAGCCATGAGCTGGAGCCGAGCAAGCCGCTCAAATCGAACGTGCCGGCGCTCAAGGTCGAAGTCGTCTCGCTCGATTGGAAATGGCTCTTCATCTACCCGGACCAGGGGGTCGCGACGGTCAACCAGCTCGTCGTTCCGGCAGGCACGCCGGTCAGCTTCCGGCTTACTTCGGCCACGGTCTGGAACGTCTTCTGGGTGCCGCGGATGGGGACGATGATCTACGCCATGCCGCGCATGACGACGCGCCTCAACCTGCTGGCGGACCGGAACGGGACGTTTGACGGACTGTCCGGACATTTCAGCGGCGACGGCTTCCCCGGGATGGAGTTCAAGGTGCAGTCACTCCCCGCCGACCAGTTCGCGATGTGGGCGCAGGGCGCACGCGGCGCCGGCCCGCAGCTCGACGCAAAGGGCTATGCCGAGCTGTCCAAGCCGAGCAGCTATGTGAAGCCGATGACTTACGGAGCCGTTGCTCCGGGCCTGTTCGACACAATCGTCGCCGGTCGCGAGCCGCCCAATCCGGTGCCCGCGCCGAAGCATAACCCACCAGCGCCGCCGGCAGGAGTTTGATCGCGTGTTCGGTAGACTGACCTGGGCCGCCATCCCCTTCAATCAGCCCATTCCGCTGATCACGTCGCTGATCGTCCTGATCGCAATCGGCGCAGTCGCGATCTGGGTCTGGCGCAACGGCTGGGCGCCCTATCTGTGGAACGAGTACGTCACCTCGACCGATCACAAGAAGATCGGCATCATGTACATCGTGCTGGCATTGCTGATGCTGGTTCGCGGCTTTGCCGACGCGCTCATGATGCGCCTGCAGCAGAGCCTCGCGATCGGCGCTTCGCAGGGTTATTTGCCGCCCGAACATTACAACCAGATCTTCTCCGCCCACGGCACGATCATGATCTTCTTCGTGGCGATGCCGTTCGTCATCGGTTTCATGAACTTCGTCGTCCCGCTTCAGCTTGGGGTGCGCGACGTCGCCTTCCCGACCATGAACAACGTCAGCTTCTGGCTGAGCGCGTCGGGCGCTCTGCTGATCAATCTCAGCCTGTTCCTGGGCGAGTTCGCGCGGACCGGCTGGCTGGGTTTCCCGCCCTTGAGCGAGAGGGAGTTTTCCCCCGGCGTGGGCGTCGATTACTACCTCGTGGCGCTACAGATATCGGGCGTCGGGACCGTTCTGACCGCGGTCAATTTCGTCACGACCATCCTGAAGACCCGCGCTCCGGGCATGAGCTATTTGCGCATGCCGATCTTCTGCTGGACGAGCCTTGCCTCCAACCTGATCATCCTTGCCGCCTTCCCGGTGCTGACGGTCGTTTTGGGGGAGCTGATGCTCGACCGCTACCTCGGCTTCCACTTCTTCACCAATGACGGTGGCGGCAACTCGATGCTCTACATGAACCTCATCTGGATGTGGGGGCATCCGGAAGTGTACATCCTCGTCCTTCCCGCGTTCGGCATATATTCCGAGGTGGCCGCGACCTTCTCCGGCAAACCCCTGTTCGGCTACCGCTCGATGGTCTTTGCGACGATGGTCATCTGCATCGTCTCGATGATGGTGTGGCTGCACCATTTCTTCACCATGGGCGCCGGTGCGGACCTGAATGCCGTCTTCGGCATCGCCAGCATGATCATCGGCGTCCCGACCGGCGTTAAGATCTACAACTGGCTGTTCACGATGTACGGCGGCCGGGTCCGCTTCAACGTCCCTGTCTATTATCTGATCGGCTTCATGCTGACGTTCGTGATCGGGGGCTTGACCGGGGTCCTGCTGGCGATCCCGCCGGTCGACTTCGTCGTGCACAACAGCCTGTTCCTGGTCGCCCACTTCCACCAGGTGATTATCGGCGGAGTCGTGTTCGCGCTGATGGCCGGATACACCTACTGGTTCCCCAAAGCGTTCGGGTTCACGCTCGACGAGCGCATCGGCAAGTGGATCTTCTGGTGCTGGTTCATCGGCTTCCACCTCGCCTTCATGCCGCTCTATGTGCTCGGTTTTTGGGGCGCCACGCGGCGCATGCAGCACATCAATGACCCGACGTGGAAGCCGTTGCTGGACGTCGCCCTGCTGGGCGCGGTCATCATCGGCATCGGCATCGTCCTGACGGTCGTGCAGCTGGTCTATTCGATCAGGACCCGCGACCGGCGCCGCGACGTCACCGGCGACCCATGGGACGGCCGGACGCTCGAATGGCTGACGCTGTCGCCGCCGCCGCATTACAATTTCGCGGTGCTTCCCGACGTTCACGGGGAGGAAGCCTATTGGACTCGCAAGCAGACCGCGATCAAGCAGGACCAGCTGATCGCCGAGCCCGATTACCAGCCGATCGAAATGCCGGTGAACACGCCGACGGGAGTAATCGTCGCCTTCTTCGCCACGGTCTGCGGCTTCGCCATCATCTGGTACATCTGGTGGCTGGCGATCCTCGGCCTGATCGGTGCCTTCGCGGTCTTCGTCTGGTACGCGTGGCGCGACGAGAACGAGCACATCATCCCGGTTGAAGAAGTCCGCGCCAACGCACGCGAACGCCGCCGAATCCGCATGGAACAGCTCCACCAATTGAGCCAGTCGACATGACCACCGAAGCTGCGACCATCGGCCTGACCCACGGCCGCTCGGAGGATACCGGGCTCGGGCACCGCGGACCCCAGTCGAAGAGCATCGTCGTCCCTTACGGCTTCTGGCTGTTCGTCCTTTCGGACATGGTGCTGTTTTCGGCCCTGTTCGCCAGCTACGCGACGCTGGTCAACGCGACCGACGGCGGCCCGACCAACAACCAGCTGTTCGACCGCAACCTGGTCGCCATCGAGACGGTGGCGCTGCTGGTCTCGAGCTTCGTCTGCGGCCTGGCGATGATCGCCGCGAAGCGCGCCAACATGGTCTGGACGCAGGTCTGGCTGTTGCTTACCGGCCTGCTCGGCCTCGTCTTCCTGTCGATCGAGGTCTACGAATTCGCCAAGATGATCGGCGAAGGGGCGGGGCCGCAGCGCAGCGCCTTCCTGTCGTCCTTCTTCACCCTCGTCGGCACCCACGGCGCCCATGTTACCGCCGGCCTGCTGTGGCTGGGAACGATGATGGCGCAGATCTGGGCCAAGGGGTTTCAGCAGCACATCGTCCGCCGCCTGCTCTGCTTCAGCATCTTCTGGCACGCCCTCGACATCGTCTGGGTGGCTATTTTCACCATCGTCTACCTGATCGGGACACTGCCATGACCGAAGACGAAACCAACCTCATCGACGTTGCGCCGGGCGCGCCGCACGACAATCTGATGAGCGAGGTCACGGCCTACGTCATCGGGCTTGGCCTCGCCTTGCTGCTGACGGGCATCTCCTTCTGGGTGGCTTCGACAAGCGTGCTCTGGGGACCCGGGGTCGCGACCGGACTAATCGTGCTGGCGATCGCGCAGATGGGCATCCACCTCGTCTTCTTCCTTCACATCACCAGCGGCCCCGACAACACCAACAACGTGCTGGCGCTCGCCTTCGGCGTGCTCATGGTGCTGCTGGTGATGATCGGGACCATCGCGATCATGTCGCGCATGAACATGAACATGGCGGCGGATCCGGCGCTGATGAACATGGAGACGCAGCATTAATGGCTGACCCGCCCATTTTGGTGACCCCTACGGGACTCGAACCCGTGTTTTCGCCGTGAGAGGGCGACGTCCTGGACCGCTAGACGAAGGGGCCAATGCGGCGTGAAGGCGGGCCATATGTGGGCTTGGGCGGCGCCAGTCAATCGAGCTTGAACCGGACGAACCTTCTAACCCTCGCGGTCGCATTCGCTGAGGAACCGCATCAACTCGGCAAGGGTCGATTCCATTTGGTCCTGCATCTGCGTCACCAGCTCATTCTCGCGCATCCCGACATGGTCGAGCGGCTTGGAATAGCTGTCGGAGAAGGATTGAAGGTCGGCGCGGTCGAAAACGCCGCGGGCGACCAGTTTGGCGAGGATCACGAGCAAGCCATTGGTGTTGGCGATGGTGCCGGCGACCAGCGCCTCATCGACCATCGAGAGTTGCTGGTCGGATTCGGCTTCGTCGGCTTCGGTCGGGACCATGGCCGCAATCATGCCGCTCAGCGCGCCCGGCGCAAGCGAAAGCCGCTCAGGCCCGCAGATATTGTTTGAGCTCGGCCCAGGCCGCGGCCTTTTCGTCGAACGGCATGCGCGCGTAAGCGGCGCTCGATGAAGGGAGCGCAACAAGCTCCAGCCCCGTAACTCCGGCGAGCAGCCGCTGCCCCTCCCGCGCGGCGTGCCCACCATTGAACGCAATGGCGCGAAGTTCGGGATAATCGCGCTTCAGGCCGCCGATGTCGTTGTGCGTGGCGTCGCGGATCGCTGCATCGCCGCTGCCTTGGCGCCGCGCCGCGCCGACGACGTCCCACAGGCCGATGCCGCGGGCGCGGAGCACGGCGAGGCGCGCGTCGTAATCGCGGCTGTGCAGGTCTTCGCCGACGACGGTGCCGAGCAGCCGCCAGAATTGGTTGGTGGGAAATGCATAGTAGCGCGCTTCGGCAAGCGAGCGCTCGCCCGGCAGGCTGCCCAGGATGAACAGCCGCGTGTCCCGGTCCGCGATCGGGGGCAGTCCGGATTTGACGCTCACCAAATAACCCCTACAGCGCCGGCACGTGAAACCGAGCGATCTCCGCGTCGCCCTCTTTTCGGGCAATTACAATTATGTCCGCGACGGCGCCAACCAGGCCTTGAACCGGCTGGTTGGCTATTTGCTGCGGCAGGGCGTGAAGGTCCGCGTCTATTCGCCGACGGTTGAAAACCCCGCTTTCCCGGCGACCGGTGACCTGGTCAGCATCCCGGCCATCCCGATCCCGAGCCGTTCCGAATATCGCGCGCCATTGTGGCTGCCCCGAAGCGTGAAGCGCGACCTCGCGGCGTTCAAGCCGAACATCGTCCATGTCTCCAGTCCGGACATCGTCGGTCACCGGGCGGTGACCTGGGCGCGCAAGAACAAGGTCGCCGCGGTGGCTTCGGTCCACACCCGCTTCGACACCTATCTCGCTTATTACCATTTGCAGGCGCTGGAGCCGCTGGCTCGGGCGGCGATGCGGCGCTTCTACCATCGCTGCGAAGTCGTGATGGCTCCGGCGTCGTCGACTGCCCAGATGCTGCGCGAGCAGCGCATGAACCGCGACATCGTCATCTGGACCCGGGGCGTTGACCGCGAGCAGTTCAATCCGGGACGGCGCGATATGGAATGGCGCCGCTCCAACGGCATTGCCGACGACGAGATGGTCATCATCTTCCTCGGCCGGATCGTCATGGAAAAGGGGCTCGACGTCTTTGCCGAGGCGATCGAAGTGCTCGCCAATCACAAGGTGAAGTTCCACGTGCTGGTGGTTGGGGAAGGGCCGGCGCGGTCCTGGTTCGAGGAGAACTTGCCTCCCGACGCCATTTTCACCGGCGAGATCACGGGCACCGAGCTGGCGCGTGCGGTGGCCAGCGCAGACGTCCTGTTCAATCCCTCGATCACCGAGGCGTTCGGCAACGTCACTCTGGAAGCGATGGCGAGTGGGCTGCCGGTCATTGCCGCCGAAGCGACCGGAAGCACCAATTTGGTCGACGACGGCAAGACCGGCACTTTGGTCCACGGCGCCGACAGCAAGGCCTTCGCCGCGGCGCTGGAAAGCTACGCCAGGAAGCCGGCGACGCGCCGCAAGCATGGCAAGGCCGGGCTTGCGGTCGCCGAGACGATGGACTGGGATCGGATCAATTCGGTGGTTGTGAAGGCCTACATGCACGCCATCGTGAAACGCAAAAGGCTCGACCGCCTCAAGAACGCATGATCAATCGCCGGTTGATCATCCTGATCCTGTTCGTCGTGTGTGTGGCGGCCCTGCTGGCTCTGGGCGTCCAGGACTATTTGCGGCTCGACGCCGTCAAGCGCGAGGCGAGCTCGCTGACGCGGATGTGGGAGCGCGACCCGCTGCTCTTTTCCTCAGCTTTCATCCTGCTCAACATTGCCGCGCTGATCCTGTTGCTGCCCGGCGCGTTGCTCGGTTTCTCGCTCGCCGCGGGGGCTATCTTCGGCGCTTGGTGGGGCACGGTCATTGCCGTGACGGCGATCGTGGCAGGCGATTCCCTGTCGTTCCTGCTCGCCCGCTACGTGGTTCGCGACTGGGTCGAAACGAAGCTCCGACGGCAGGCCGAGCGGGCGAATGCGGGCGTGAAGCGCGACGGCGCCTTCTACCTCCTGGCGCTGCGCCTGATGGCGGTGGTCCCTTATTTCGTAGTCAATCTGACCATGGGCCTGACCCGGCTGCCGCTGCGGCTGTTCGCACCGGTCAGCCTCCTTGGCCTGCTGCCGCTCATCTTCCTTTATGTGCAGGCGGGGACGCAGCTGCCGAAGATCGAAGGCGTCTCCGACATCTACACGCCCCGCATGCTGATCACGCTCGGCCTGATCGGCATCCTGCCCCTCGTCATGCGTTACACGCTGAGCGGCTGGAGCAAGCGCAACCCTATTTGATTCGCTCGATCCGCTGCGCGGCGTCGTCGAGGATCGCGGCAATTTCGTGCAGCAGGTCATCGTTGAGTCCATCGCGGCCGACGCGATGCTTGAGTGCGGTCATGAGATTCTTGACCGCACGGCCGATCGCCGGACCCGCATTGGAGCCTTCGCGCGGGGCAAGGTCCTTGAGCCGCTCGATCAGCTCCTCAACCTCGTCCGAATTTTCCTCGAGATGGGCCGTGCCCGCCTTGGTAATCTGGAACGGCTTGCGCGAGCCCTCTCCCGGAGCCTCCTCGATCAGCCCCATGTCCTGGAGCAGGGTGAGGGTCGGATAAACGACGCCAGGGCTCGGCGCATATTCGCCGCCGGTCAGTTCCTCGATCGCGCGGATCAGGTCGTAGCCGTGGCGCGGCTCTTCCGAGATCAGCTTGAGAAGGACGAGGCGAAGCTCGCCGCTTTCGAACATGCGGCGGCTGCGCCCCCGCGGGCCGCGGCCTCGACCGCGGCCACGTCCGTCATCATCGATCTCGACGTCGAAATGGAACGGTCCCCAATGGCGGTGCCAGCTGCGCGGGCCTGTTGCGAACAGGCCGACGACGTCGCCGAAGCGCACGCCGCGACCTTCACAGCCCATCGGCGGTTCAGGGGCTTCGGGCGGCATCGGGGGAATTGGCGGCGTGGGCGGGATCGGCGGTTCGCCGTGATTGCGATGCTGACGGGGCATAAGATCCTCCTTAGATGCATCTAAGATATATCTTAGTAGCATCTTCGGCAAGACCTTCGCGTGCATTTTTCGTTGCCCGACTTATGTTGGATCGACGATGACCGACCTCTTTGCCGACGACGACATTGCCCAGCGCCCGGCCGAGGCGCCGCCAGCCGGCGCGCCGCTTGCCGACCGGCTTCGTCCGCAGTCGCTCGACGAAGTGGTTGGCCAGGGACATCTGACCGGCCCCGACGGCGCGATCGGACGCATGGTCGCCGCGGGCCGGCTTGCGTCGATGATCCTGTGGGGACCGCCGGGCACCGGCAAGACCAGCATTGCGCGGCTGCTGGCCGACGCGGTGGGCCTGCGCTTCGTCGCCATCTCTGCCGTCTTCTCGGGCGTCGCCGATTTGAAGAAATTGTTCGCGGAAGCGCGCACCGCGGCCAAGGCGGGGCAGCAGACCCTGCTGTTCGTGGATGAGATCCACCGCTTCAACCGCGCCCAGCAGGACGGCTTCCTGCCTTATGTCGAGGACGGGACGGTGACGCTGGTCGGAGCGACGACCGAGAACCCGAGCTTCGAGCTTAACGCGGCGCTTCTGTCGCGTTGCCAGGTGCTGATCCTCCGTCGCCTCGACCATGGCGCATTGGAAGAACTGATCCGCCGCGCGGAGGCGGTCGAGGGCAGGCCGCTGCCGGTCACGCCCGAAGCGCGCGACGCGCTCATCGCGGCGGCGGACGGCGACGGGCGCTTCCTCCTGAACCAGGCCGAAACCCTGTTCTCGATCGAGCTTGCCGAGCCGCTCGACCAGGCGGGGCTGAGCGAGCTGCTTCACCGCCGCGTGCCGGTCTACGACAAGGACCGGGAGGGCCATTACAACCTCATCTCGGCGCTCCATAAATCGATCCGCGGGTCGGACCCGCAGGCCGCGCTCTATTATTTGGCGCGGATGCTGGTCGCCGGCGAGGAGCCGCTCTACCTCCTTCGCCGGCTGACCCGCGCCGCGGTCGAGGACATCGGCATGGCCGAGCCCAATGCGCTGCTCCAATGCCTTGCGGCGAAGGAGATGTACGATTTCCTCGGCAGCCCGGAAGGCGACATCGGCCTAGCCCAGGCCTGCCTCTATCTCGCGACCGCGCCCAAATCGAACGCCACCTATGTCGCCCAGAAGAAGGCCTGGCGGAGCGCGCAGGAGACGGGTTCGCTGATGCCGCCGATGCACATCCTGAACGCGCCGACCAAGCTGATGAAGAATGTCGGTTACGGCAAGGGCTATGCCTACGACCACGACGCCGACGAGGGTTTTTCCGGCCAGGATTATTGGCCCGAGGAGATGGAGCGGCAGGACTTTTACCAGCCGACGGACCGCGGCTTCGAGGCCAAAATTCGCGAGCGGTTGGAATATTGGCAGCAGCGCCGCAAAGAGCTGAAACAATCGGGCGACGACGCGGGTTAAGCGCGCAGCCGTAAAACGGGGAGCGAACCGAAAATGTATCAGATCGATAGAACCGCCTATTGGCAGGCACAGGCCGTCGCCTGGGCTCCGCGAATCCTCATTGCGCTGTTAATCCTGCTTGCGACCTGGGTTGTCGCGCGCGCCGCCAAATGGGTGATCCAAAAAGCGATCGACCGGACTCCGGCGCTCAGAAAGCACATCACCGGCACGCCCGAGGAAACAGTCGGCCACCAGCTCGGAGTGATCGCCAAGCTCATCATCTGGCTCGTCGGAATCATGGCCGCGCTGAGCTTCCTTGGGATTGCCCAGATCCTCGCCCCCATCAACGAGCTGGTGACAGAGATTTTCGCCTTTCTGCCGCGCCTGATCGGCGCCGGGCTGATCTTTTTCATCGGCCTGATCGTCGCACGCATCGTCAAGCGGCTGGTCGAAACCCTGTTCGTGGCGGCGAATGTGGATGGCCTGATGGCCCGCATCGGCATCGGCGAAACGGTGGGCACGCGGCGCACGGACCCGGCCAAGGTCCCGCCGGGAACCACGCCCGGCGCGACTCGCGCCAGCCTCGCCAAGGCAGCCGGCATTTTGGCGTTCGCCTTCATCATCATCCCGATTTCGATCGCTGCCGTGCAGGTCCTGGGAATCGAGGCGATCTCGGGCCCCGCCACCGCCATGCTCGACCAGATCCTGGCAGCGCTGCCCCATATCGTCGCGGCGGCCGTCTGGATGGGCATCGCCTTCGTTGCGGCACGCTTCGTCAAGACGATCATCGAGGCGATCCTGCCGCCGACCGGCTTTGACCAGGCGATCCTTTCGACCGGCGTGCTTCCGCCCAACACGCGCCCATCCCGGATCGTCGCCAACGTCGCGATGGTCGCGATCATCCTCGCCGCCTCGATTGAGGCCGCGAAGCAGCTTGGCGGCGGTACCATCGCCATCTTCCTCGCTCAGGTGACCGAGCTTGGCGGCAAGGTCATCTTCGGCACCCTGATCATCGTCGTCGGCGTCATGCTGTCGCGGATCATCGCCAATCTGGTCGGCAGCGGCACGGGCGAGGGCGGCTTTGCCCAGACCATCGTCCGCTACGCGATCATTGCCCTGTTCACCGCGATTGGCCTGACCTTCATGGGGCTTGCCGACCAGATCGTGATGATGGCGTTCGGCTTGATCCTTGGCTCGGCAGCGGTCGCCACCGCGCTCGCGTTCGGTCTTGGCGGCCGCGACGCCGCTGGCCGGGTGCTCGACCGGTGGGCGGAAGGCAGCGCGCCGCCCTCCCCGCCGCCGGCGCCGCCGCGGATCCGCCATTCGCCGCCGCCCGATGAAGGCGACGCGCAGCCGCCGCTGGTGTGAGTCCCCGCTTCGCTTCCTTCGTTGCGATCGATTGGTCGGGCGCGAAGGGTCGGAGGCACAAGGGCATCGCCATTGCGGAAGTGCGCGGCGAAGCGGCGCCGCGGCTGGTGCGGCCGGGCCATGCGTGGTCGCGCAAAGAGGTTCTCGCCTGGTTGCTGGAGCGCGCGGAGAAAGAGCCGACCTTGTTCGGCTTCGACTTCAGCTTCGCGCCACCACTGATCGAACGCGGCGAATATCTGCTCGGCGAAGCCGGGGTGCCGAAAACCGCCCGCGAATTCTGGGCCTATGTCGATCGCCTCTGCGACGACGAGGACCTCGGCGCGGCGAGCTTTCTCGAGCGGGCACACCGCAAGCATTTCTATTTCGGCATCGCGGACGGCGTGAAGGCCGATTTCGTGCGCTTTCGCCAATGCGATGCGCGCCTGAACGCGCAGGGCGGGCGCAAGACGGCCAGCGCCTACGACGCGATCGGCGCGGCGCAGGTCGCCAAGGCCAGCTTCTCGGGTATGCGCCTGCTCCACCGGCTGGACGGCAAGGTCGCGATCTTCCCGATGGATCCGCTTCCCGAGCACGGCAGTGCCGTCGTGGAAATCTATACCCGCATCTATTTGCGCCGCGCCGGAATGACGGGCGTGAAGCTGCGCAGCCGGGCCGAGCTTAACCGGGCGCTGAAAGGGCTCGACAGCCCGCCGGCGCCGTTGCGGTTCGAGCCGAACGACCACCAGACCGATGCGCTGGTAACGGCCGCGGGAATGCGCCAATTGGCGCGGACCGAGCCCAACGCCTTCTCGCCCGAGGGCCTCACGGCCGAGATAGCGAGGAGCGAAGGCTGGACCTTCGGCGTGCTATAAGCATAGGCGTTTAAGAGGGGCCGGATTAGCTCAGTTGGTAGAGCAGCGGTTTTGTAAACCGAAGGTCGCGGGTTCAAATCCTGCATCCGGCACCAGCTAAATCGCCATGGTTGACTTAGGTTAGGGTTGCGCCCGGCGCCGACTTTCGCTTGTTTACACCAGTCCGCGTGCCGAGGGCTTTTGCCGATGAACAATCTCCTGCTGGGTCTGACGACCCTCGTGATCGTTTTCCTAATTCATTTCGCGGTGGTGGATTTCCGCTTCCGCATTGCCGGAGGCTTGCCGGGCATCTGGGGCCAGAACCCTGCACCGCCGGGATTGTGGGTGGTGCGCCTGACGCTGCTGCCGCCGATCATTGCGGCTTTGTCGATCGTCGCGTTCGGGCCGAGCAAGGCGCTGTGGATCATCACGGGCGCGGTGCTGCTGATCCACATCATCAGCCTGTTCCTGCTCAAAGCCTTCCCGCTCGAATAGGATTGCGGCTCAGACGGCCAGCTCGATCCACGTTGGCGCGTGATCGCTGGTCTTCTCCCACCCGCGCGGGGTGCGGTCGACGCCGGCAGCCTTGAGCGACTTGGCGAGCGACGGGCTGAGCAAGGCATGGTCGATGCGGATGCCGGCATCGCGCTCGAAGCTGTTCCGCCAATAATGCCAGAAGGTGTAAATCCGCTCGTCCGGGTGGAGCTTGCGCAGCGAATCGGTCCAGCCCTGCGCAACCAGCGCCGCGAACTTCTCCCGCGCTTCAGGTGCATAAAGCGCGTCCTTGGTCCAGCGCTCGGGCTTGTAGACGTCCTCGGGCGTCGGGATGACGTTATAATCGCCGATCAGCACCGCCGGCACGTCATTGTCGAGAAGGTGCTGGGCATGCTCGGACAGCCGGTCGAGCCAGGTCAGCTTGTAGTCGAACTTGGGCCCTGGCTTTGGATTGCCGTTTGGAGCGTAGAGATTGCCGATGAGGATTCCCGAGACGGCGGCTTCGAGATAACGGCTCTGCTCCAGGTCCGGGTCTTTCGGCAGCGCCCGACAGGTTTCGACCGGAGCACCGATCCGGCTGAGGATCGCGACTCCGTTCCAGCTGCGTTGGCCATGCCAGAGCGATTCGTAGCCGAGATCGGTTAGCGAATCGGCCGGAAAGGCCTCATCGGTGCATTTCAGCTCCTGCAAACAGGCAACGTCGGGCTGAAATTCGCTCAACCAGCGGGCCAGGACGGCGCACCGCGAATTGATGCCGTTGATGTTGTAGCTGGCGATTCTCAGCCGTTTCCCGCGAGTCATCCGATTCTATCCACAATTTGAGTCACAGGATCGTCCCCGGCTTTGTTGCATCGGCCGACGAATCCGACTCCACAACCGACTTAAATGGGTTATGAAGACTGCGTGTTCCGGATCCTTCGGGAAAAGGAACATGGAACCCCGGCAACTTCGGTTGCCGGGGTTTACTCGTTTATGGGCCTGGCAAATCCGCGCCGGCCACCAAATCCCTCAAGCGCAGTGGCGATGATCGAGATTGGCGCGCTCGATCTGCAGCGTGCAATGGTCGATCTGGAAGCGGTCATGCAGCATCGACCGCGCGGCCTGCAGCAGCCCATCCGATTCCGGCGCGATGAGGTGCGCGGTCAGCGCGGTTTCCGTGGTGCTGAGCGGCCAGATATGGAGGTCATGGACGGCCTCTACCCCCTCGAGCCGGCCAAGCTCGAACTCGACATCGTCGAAGTCGATGGCCTCGGGGACGCCGGCAAGCGTCATCCCGACCGACTCGCGCAGCAGGCCCCAGGTTCCGCACAGGCCCCATGGCTATGCCCATGCCCGTGGCGATGCCCGTGCCCGTGACTATGCCCGTCGTGGGAGTGTTGATCGTGATCGGCCACTTCAGCTTCCCAGCGGTTTGCCAATCAATGCTGACCTCGCGCCCCTCTGGCGTCCGGCACGGCAGCGTTCTGAGCCGACAGAGGAAACGAGGCGCATGTTTCGCATATACGCCGGGACTAGGACCACCGGGCAAGCCCTTCAACGCGCTGGTCGAAGCCGCGCCGGATAACTACTACCCGGAACATGTCATCGAGAAGCATGTGAGCGACGATTGCTGTCAAGGTAAGCAGGCTGAACTGGATCGGATTGCCGATTCTGGCCAACGTCGCGTGCTCCAGGTCGTACTTGCCATCAACGCGACGTTCTTTGTCATTGAGTTCGGCGGTGGCGTGATCGCCGGATCGACCGCCCTGATGGCGGATTCGGTCGATATGCTGGGCGACGCGCTGGTTTACGTGCTCAGCCTCTACGCCTTGTCGCGTAGCGACCGCTGGAAGGCCGGTGCGGCACTGTTCAAAGGCGTGTTCATCCTGCTGTTCGGGGTCGCCGTCGCCGTCGAAGTGGCCATGAAGCTGAAGAGCGGCGTGCCGCCTTCATCGCGGCTCATGTTGGGCGTCGGCCTCGCCGCGCTGGTTGCGAACCTCGTGTGTCTGCGGCTGCTGTGGCGGTTCCGCCGGCTCGACGTGAATATGGCAAGCACGTTCGAATGCTCGCGCAACGACGTGATTTTCAATGTCGGCGTTCTGGTCGCCGCTGGGGCCGTCGCGCTGACAGGCTCGCCCTATCCGGACCTGATCGTCGGCGCGATCATCGCCGCGCTGTTCCTGCGCTCGGCCTTCCGGGTGATTGGCACGTCTGGCCAACTGTTTTTCGCCACCCACTAGGCTAAAAAGAGGAGAGGCGGTCCGGCGAACGGGGGAGAGCCGAACCGCCTCTCGAGGTGCGCGTGCTTCTCTTTCGAAGCGCGGCTCCTGGGGAGCTGTTAAATATCGATGCCGGCCGCGATCGCTTCCAGCTTGCGGACCCGCTCGCGAAGGTCGGCCATTTCGATCCGGCCGCTCGCGGCGGGAAGCGTCCGGTCGGCCGTATCATGGGTCAGCTCGAAGCGCTTGAGCTCCAGCCAGCCGTTCCAGGCCTTGAGCCCGGCCCAGCTCGCTCCGCCGAGACCGGCGAAAATGCTGGTGCTCAACACAGAGACCATGATTGGGTCCATCATCACTTTTCCTCCTGGCGGAGCGCTTCGATCTCGCGCGCCAGCTCGTCGTTCTGAGAGTTGATGTGGTGATCGATCGCCATCAGCCGGCGGTCGGTCTGGTCGAGGTCATGGACCATCGCGTGGGTGGTCGGGCGGCGGCTGGCCGCCTGGTCCATGCGGTCGAAATCGCTTGCCCGGCGGTCGGTCTTCGCGGCCTTCTTCTTCTGCACCGCCAGGTAGATGCCGATCGCGGCGTAGGCGATAAGGGTCAGCTTGAAGCTGATGAAGATCGCCGCGGCGACGAAGCCGAGGCGGACGATGGTCGGGTCGAGGCCGGTCATGCCACCGATCGTCGAGGCGACGCCAGCGACCTTCGCGTCCTTGCGGTCGAGCGAATAAGGATAAATCTTGCGGGCCATCAGGTCGTCCTTCCTCAGTTCGCGCGCGCTTTGAGCGCGGCTTTCATGGCTTCCAGTTCGCTTTCGACCGTTTCGTCGGCCTTGAGCTGGGTGATCTCGTCTTCGAGGCTGCCGATCCCGAGCGCTTCGGCGCGGCCTTCGGCGAAGTCGGCGCGGCGCTCGAGCAGCTCGAACTTGGCGAACGCGTCCTGGGTCCGGCTGCCGTGCATCGCTTCGCGGGCCTTGGCGCGGGTCATTGCGCTTTCGATCCGCGTCGCGATTGCGTTCTGGCGAGCGCGGGCTTCGCGCAGCTTGCCCTGCAGCTTGGCAATGTCGGCTTCGTAGCCGCGCAGGACCGCCTGGATCTGGTCGATCTCGTCGTTCAGGCCCTCGGCCATGTCGGCCGCCTTCTGGCGCTCGATCAGCGCTGAGCGGGCGAGGTCCTCGCGGTCCTTGGCAAGCGCCAGCTCGGCCTTGGCGGTCCAGTCCGACTGGAGCTCGTCGAGCCGACCAACCGCGCGCCGCATTTCCTTGATATCGGCGATCGACCGGGCCGCGGTGGCGCGCACTTCGACGAGGGTTTCTTCCATCTCGAGAATGATCATCCGGATCATCCGTGCCGGATCTTCGGCCCGGTCGAGAAGCTCGGCCATGTTCGCGGCGAAAATGTCGCGGGCACGGCTGAAAACTGGACCGTTCAGCCAAGCGGCGACGGGAGCGAGCCGCGAGGTCGAAGCCTCCGGCTGCGCGTCGAGCCGCGGCGTGCGGACCGGAACGCGAGCTTCGATGATCTCGAGGTCGGCCATCGTTAGGCGACCTGAACCGAGTTGTTGGGGTTGGCGTAAGCAGAAGCCGGGCCAACCGCTGCGCCAACGGCGACGGTGCTCATGATGAGCGACGCTGCGACGGCGACCAGGGTCCGAGTGAACTGCGACGACATTTCAAATCTCCTTTTTTCGAACCCGCGGTGCTTTGCTTGCGGGCCGATGAACAATGCTAATCAAGGAGCGTGCCAATCCCTGAAAACTGCGAAAAATGCTGAGCGGTCAGGCGTGATGGCGCATTTTCCCAACCAAGAGTTGGCGTCGAATCCCACGCTGGCTTGGGAACATTCGCCACGCCAGGCGCGTCGAACCGGCAAAGCCAGTTCGAAGGAGCCCTATCTATGCTTGGGAAGCTTGCAGGCGCATTTCTTGGCCAGAGGATCGCCGGCCGTCGCGGCGGCGCCAAGGGCGCAATCATCGGCTATGGCGCGGCAGCGCTCGCTCGTCGCAGCGTGCCGGCGCTGGCGGCGATTACGATCGGCGGCTGGGCGTTCCGCAAATTCCGCGACCGGCGCGAGCGCCGGCGCCCGGATTATCCCTCGGAGGCCTCGGTCTCGCCCTCGCCCTCGGCCTGAGGCGAATTTTCGAAATAGGGCTCGACCTTGCCTTTGAGCTTGATCGTCATCGGCTGGCCGTAACGGTCCCGGCTGCGGCCGGCCGCGACGCGGATCCAGCCTTCGCTGACGCTATATTCGATGACGTTGGTCTTCTCGTCCCCGTTGAACTTGATGCCGACTCCGCGGCTCAGCAGCGCTTCGTCGAAATGCTCGCTGCGCGGGTCGAGCGAGAGGCGGTCGGGCGGGGTGTCTGATGCAGTATCGGCCATGGGCGCGGCCTAGCCCGAGGGCGCTTCGACCGTCAACGCAGAGCGCTCCCCAGGGTAATGTAAAGTATACTTTACACGCCCAGTTGCCGCCCGGGCAAACGCCGATTAAGCGCTCGCCTCAGCCATGAGTGAGAAAGACCCTGCGCCGTTGAAGCCGAACCGGCCAAAGCTCGAGCTGCACGTGCCCGAGCCGACGTTCCGGCCCGGCGACACGCCCGATTTCTCCTCGCTCAACATTCCCGCTGCCGGCGTGGCGCCGCGGCCAGACACCAATGCCGCTCCGACGGAGACCCACCCGCTCACTACGTCGCTCGTTCGCGTGCTCGGCGAGGATCACAAGGCGGTCGGCGCCTGGGACCCGAAGGTCGACCCCGACACGCTGCGCAAGATGCTCAAGGACATGGTCACGCTGCGCATCTACGACGACCGCATGTACCGCGCCCAGCGGCAGGGTAAGACCAGCTTCTACATGAAGGCGACGGGCGAAGAGGCGATCGCCATCGCCACCGCGGCAGCGCTCGACCGCGACGACATGAATTTCCCGACCTATCGCCAGCAGGGGCTGTTGATCGCGCGCGGCTATCCGCTCGTCGAGATGATGAACCAGGTTTATTCGAACCCGGGCGACGCGCTGAAGGGCCGCCAGCTGCCGATCATGTATTCCTCGAAGGAACATGGCTTTTTCACCATCTCGGGCAACCTCGGCACGCAGGTGCCGCAGGCGGTCGGCTGGGCGATGGCGGCGGCGATCAAGGGTGACAGCCGTATCGCAATGGGCTGGACCGGGGACGGCGCGACCGCGGAAGGCGACTTCCACTCCGCGATGACCTTCGCCGCGGTCTACAATGTCCCGGTCATCCTCGCTGTCGTGAACAACCAATGGGCGATTTCCAGCTTCTCCGGGATCGCCGGGGCCGAGCGAGCGACGTTCGCCCAGCGCGCGGTCGGCTATGGCGTTGCCGGCTTGCGGGTCGACGGCAATGACGCGCTGGCGGTCTATGCCGCGGTCAAATGGGCCGCCGAGCGCGCTCGCGGCAATGGCGGGCCGACGCTGATCGAGTTCTTCACCTATCGCGCCGAGGGCCATTCGACCTCCGACGATCCCTCGGGTTACCGTCCGGCCACGGAAGCCAAGGCCTGGCCGCTGGGCGATCCGCTGGAGCGGCTGAAGGCGCATCTGATCGCGCTTGGCGAGTGGGACGAGGAGCGCCACCAGGCGCTGCACGCCGAATGCGACGCCACCGTCCGCGCCGCGCAAAAGGAATCGGAAAAACTCGGCATCCTCCCGCAGCAGGGGAAGCACGACATCGGATCGGTCTTCGAGGATGTCTACGCCGACCTGCCGTGGAACCTCGTGGAGCAACGCAAAGCCGCGCTCGAGGAAGGTCGCGACTGATGCCGACCATGAACATGATCCAGGCGCTGAACGACGCCCACCGGGTGGCGATGCGCGCCGATGAGAACGTGGTCGTGTTCGGCGAGGACGCCGGATATTTCGGCGGCGTCTTCCGCGTCACCGAAGGGCTGCAGCGCGAATTCGGCAAGACCCGAGCGTTCGACGCTCCGATCAGCGAAGGCGGGATCGTCGCCGCGGCAGTCGGCATGGCGGCTTACGGCCTGAAGCCCGTCGTCGAGATCCAGTTCGCCGACTACATCTACCCCGGCTACGACCAGATCGTCAGCGAAGTGGCCAAGATCCGCTATCGGACCGCGGGCGAATGGACGATGCCGATGGTTATCCGCTCGCCCTATGGCGGCGGTATCTTCGGCGGCCAGACGCACAGCCAGTCGCCCGAGAGCCTGTTCACCCACATCGCCGGCTTGAAGGTCGTCATTCCATCGACCCCGCGCGACGCCAAGGGCTTGCTGGTGGCGGCGATCGAGGATCCGGACCCGGTCATCTTCTTCGAGCCCAAGCGCATCTACAACGGCCCGTTCGACGGTCACCACGACCGGCCGGTGACGCCCTGGTCGAAGCATGAGGCGAGCGAGGTTCCGGAGGGCCATTATACGATCCCGCTCGGCAAGGCCGAGATCGTGCGCGAAGGCAGCGACCTCACGGTCCTCGCTTACGGGACGATGGTCCATGTCGCGCTAGCGGCGGTGACGGAGCAGGGGATCGACGCAGAGGTCATCGACCTGCGCACGCTTGTCCCGCTCGACATTGCCGCAATCGAGCAGTCGGTCGAGAAGACGGGCCGCTGCCTGATCGTCCAGGAAGCGCCGCGCACCAGCGGCTTCGCGGCCGAGCTTTCGGCGCTGGTCCAGGAACGCTGCTTCTATCACCTGGAAGCGCCGGTCGAGCGAGTCACTGGTTGGGACACGCCGTACCCGCACGCTTACGAATGGGTCTATTTCCCAGGCCCGAAGCGCATGAAGCGCGCCCTTGAAAAAGTGATGGCTGACTGATGGCTCGATACGAATTCAAGCTGCCCGATATCGGCGAAGGCATTGCCGAGGCCGAAATCGTCGCCTGGCACGTCAAGGTCGGCGACGTGATCGGCGAGGACCAGCAGATCGCCGACATGATGACCGACAAGGCGACGGTCGAGATGGAAAGCCCGGTCGCGGGCAAGGTGCTCGAGCTGGCGGGCGAAGTCGGCGACCAGATTCCGATCGGCTCCGTGCTTGCCGTGATCGAAACCGAAGGCGCCGACCGCGCGGCCGAGCCCGCCGCGGACAGCAAGGACGAGCGTCCGCTCGCCGACGGCGCGGTCGAAGCCACGCCCGAACAGGCCGAGGAAATTCCCGTGACCGCCGGCGACGCAGCGGCTCAGCCTCCCCTCCCGCGAGCGCGAGGGGATCAAAGCGGTGGGTCGACAACGGTGGAGTCCAGCCCACCCCCACCCCCTCCCGCGAGCGGGAGGGGAGACAAGGTGTTGGCCTCGCCGGCCGTGCGCCAGCGGGCGCGCGACCTCGGCATCGACCTCGGCCACGTGAAGACCGCAAGCGATCGCATCCGCCACGCCGACCTCGACGCTTATTTGCTCTACAACGGCGGCAATGTTTCCCTGCGCGGATCAGCCGCGCCGCGCAGCGACGAAACGATCAAGGTCGTCGGCCTGCGCCGCAAGATCGCCGAGAACATGGCGGAGGCGAACCGCCGCATCCAGCACTTCACCCTCGTCGAGGAATATGACGTGACCGCGCTCGAAGAGACGCGGGTGATGATGAACCGAGACCGCGGCCCGAACCCCAAGCTGACCCTGCTGCCCTTCCTGATCACCGCGCTGTCGCGCGGGCTCGCCGAATGGCCGATGCTCAACGCCACTTTCGACGACGAAGCGATGGTCGTCACGCGCCACGGCTCGGTGCAGATGGGCGTCGCGACGCAGACCCAGAACGGGCTGATGGTCGCCACCATCCGCGACGCTCAGGCCCGCTCGGTGTGGGAGCTTGCGGCTGAGATCGTGCGCCTGTCGGAGGCCGCGCGCAGCGGCAAAGCCAGCCGCGAGGAGCTGACCGGCGCGACCTTCACCATTTCCAGCCTCGGGCCGATGGGCGGCATCACCTCAACGCCGGTGGTGAACCCCCCGCAGGTCGCGATCGTCGCGGTCAACAAGATCGAGGATAAGCTCGTGCCTGTCGACGACGAGATCGAGATCAGGAAGCGGATGAACCTGTCGCTGTCGTGCGATCACCGCGTTGTCGACGGCTGGGACGCGGCAAGCTTCATGCAGGCCTTGAAGGGCTATATCGAAAACCCGCTGCGGCTGCTGAGCGCGTAGCGGAGCATTTGGTGCGGGCTCACGGTACGAATAGGGTGCGTTGATGACCTTCCGGCACTTCACCCGCAGAAGCTTTATTGGCGGGGCCGGCGTCGCAGCCTGCCTTGCCGCTTCCCGCCTGAATGCGGCGCCAGCTGCCGATCGCGTCGTCTTGCTCGGCACCAAAGGCGGTCCCAGCCCCTCGGCTACGCGCGCCGAGGCGAGCGTTCTCATCGTCGCAGGGGGACGGCCCTATCTTGTCGATTGTCCTAATGGAGTTGCCGGCCAGCTTGCTCGCGCGGGAGTGCGGCTTACCGAATTGGGTCAAATTTTCATCACTCACGATCATTCGGATCATGTCATCGATGCGAGCACGCTTGCCGTGTTGGCGTGGGATTCGGGCCTCGATCACCGCCTGACCTTCCACGGTCCTCCGCCACTCGGAAGCATCATCGACAACGGGCTGGCCGCGTCGCGTTTCGACGTCGAAGCGCGCAGGCGCGAGGAGGGCCGACCAGTTCTGCGCCCTTTGATTCAAGTCCAGGAGCAGAGAGCCGGTGGCCTCGTGTTCCGGGATCAGCGCGTGCGCGTTACCGCTGCACTGGTCGATCACTACACGGTTAAACCTGCCCTGGCCTACCGGTTTGACACGGCCACGAGGTCGATCGTGATTTCAGGCGATACGACTTACAGCGAAAACCTGGTTCGGCTGGCTCAGGGGGCCGATCTCTTGATCCACGAGGCCATGTATCTTCCAGCGATCGGTCAACTCGTCGGAGAAAATGCGCCGCGTCTCCGGGAGCATCTGCTGCGGAGCCATTCGACGACCGAACAGGTCGGCCTCGTCGCGGCGCGAGCGGGCGTGAAGAAGCTGGTTTTGTCGCACCTTGTGCCGGGGTTTCCGACGATAACCGACGAAATGTGGCTCGACGGGGTACGGAAGCATTTCCACGGTCAGGCGGTCGTCGGCCGCGATCTCATGGAAGTCTGATAGAGTCTGGCGCGAGGCCGACTCCCGCTACTTCTTTCCGAGCTCGCGCCAGCTCTTTTCATTCACTTCGACGCCGTGCTTTTCGGCGGCCTTCTTGATCCTTCGCCAGGCCGCATCGCGCTCATCGTCGGATACGTCCTCGACCTGGTTGAAGCGCGCGATGGCGTTGCGGACGTGGTTGGCGTTGTTGAGCGGCTCCTTGCGCTCCTTGGGGAAGGCGAATTGATCCTCATCGAGGTCGTCGCGCTGCTTTTCACTGAGTTCGGACATGATTGCTCCTTTCTCGGGAGCATCAACGCTTCAGCGGGAGGAGGGTTCGAACCCCGGCGCGCCTGGGAGCGGGGAGGGGGCTTTGTGCACCGGGGGCGGAATTCTTTAAGCGGCGAGGCGAACCGTCTCGCCGAGCGCTCCGGCAAGCGACTGCTCGCGTTGCTCGGGGCTGACCGCCAGGCCATCCGCAGCGACGAACTCGGGCTCGATCCCGATGAAGTTGAACACGCCGCGCAAATAGCTTTCGAGATGCTCGAGCGAAGAGGCTGGCGAGCCCTTGTCGTAGAAGCCGCCGCGAGCGAGGCCGACGATCACGCGCTTGTTGCCCGCAAGGCCCTCAGGCCCGTTTTCGGTGTAACGGAAGGTCTGACCGGCAACGAGGATCCGGTCGAGCCAGGTCTTGAGCTGGGTCGGAAGCGTGAAATTGTACATCGGCGCGCCGATCACGATCGTATCGGCGCCGAGGAATTCTTCGAGCACCGTCGAATCGGCGAACGCGTCGAGCGTCAGGTGGGGCAGCGGATCCGCCACAAGGTCACGATAGACGATGTCGCCACCGCCGTTTTCAATCGTGAGTTGGTCGACGATTGAGCGGCTGATCGCCCGGCTGGCGCTGTTTTCGCCGTTGATGCTGGCGTCGAGGTGAAGGATAGTCACTATTGCCTCCTTGGTATGGATTTGTTACCGAGGCACCCTAAATAACCACCAGCGAAAGCCCCACAAGAACGCACTTTTTTGTGGCGGACGAACAAAAATGTGACGCGGGCACACCGCGGGAACCGGAGGAAAGATGAGAGATCCGACCAACCCAGTCTGCCGGACGATCAGCACCTTGCTGTCGCGGATCGGCGACAAATGGACGGTGCTTGTCGTCCAGACGCTCGCCGATGGGCCCAAGCGCTTCAATCAGCTCCGCCGCGAAATCCCGAGCGTGTCGCAGCGGATGCTGACGCTGACCTTGCGCAACCTTGAGCGCGACGGGCTCGTCAGCCGAACCGTCACACCCTCGATCCCGCCGCGCGTCGACTATGAGCTGACCAAGCTTGGCCATTCGCTGCAGAAGCCGATCTGCGGGCTCGCCAACTGGGCGCTCGACAATGTCGAGGCGATTCACGGGGCGCAGGCGCGGTTCGACGCGGCGCACGACGCGGCGGAGGCGGCCTAGCCAAGCTTGGCGCTCCTGTTCTAGGAGCGTCCCCATGCCAGGGCGCTATTTCGATGAGTGGCAAGTTGGCGACCGGGTCGAACACTCGGTCAGGCGCACCGTCACCGAAACCGACAACGTCCTGATTTCGACGCTGACTCACAATCCGCAGCCGATGCACCTCGACAAGGAAGTCGCGGCTGCGTCCGAGTTCGGCCAGCCGATCGTCAATTCGATCTTCACGTTCGGGCTGATGATCGGGGTCAGCGTTGCCGACACCACGCTCGGCACGCTTGTTGCGAACCTCGGCTACGACAAGCTGGTCTTCCCGAACCCGGTCCTCATCGGCGATACCTTGCGTTCGGAAAGCGAGTGCGTCGCGGTTCGGGAAAGCAAGTCGCGGCCCAATGCCGGGATCGTCACCTGGGCGCACCGCAGCTTCAACCAGCGCGACGAGCTGGTGTGCGAATGCACGCGGACCGCGCTGTTGAAGAAGTCCGGATGAGCGAGCCGCGCTCCTGGCTGTTCGTTCCGGCCGACAGCGAGCGCAAGATGACCAAGGCGCTCGACAGCGAAGCGGACGCCATCATCTTCGACCTTGAGGACAGCGTCGCGCCAGGGATGAAAGCCGTGGCGCGCGACCTCATCAACAACCTCCCCAAGCGCTCGGGCGGGCCTTTATGGTGGGTGCGGATCAATCCGCTCGGATCGGAATATCTGAAGGACGACCTCGAGCTGCTCGGCGTCGCCGACATCCACGGCATCGTCCTGCCCAAGGCCGAAAGCGGCGCCGACGTGGTCGAGCTTGCCCATCGCACCGGATCGATCCCGGTCCACGCCATCGTCACCGAAACGGCCGCGAGCCTGTTCGGGCTGTTGTCCTACCGCCAGCCGGGGTCGCCTTTGGCGGCGATGAGCTGGGGCGCCGAAGACCTTTCCGCCGCGCTTGGCGCAGCGAGCAAGACCGACGCGGACGGGAGCCTGAGCTTCACCTACCGGCTGGCGCGTTCCCTGTGCCTTGCCGGAGCGGTCGCTGCCGGCGTGCAGCCGGTCGACGGCGTCTTCGCCGACTTCCGCGACCTCGATGGATTGCGCGCCGAAGCCGAAGCGGCCGCGCACGAAGGCTTCACCGGCAAACTCGCGATTCACCCCGAGCAGGTCAGCGTCATCAACGCCGCTTTCACCCCGTCCGCCGACGACGTTCGCAATGCCGAAGCGATCGTCGCCGCGTTCGAGGCACAGCCTGGCGCAGGGGTCCTCTCAGTAGACGGCAAAATGGTGGACAGGCCGCACCTCGTACAGGCGCAACGCATTCTCGAACGCTCAAGATAGGAGGCCAGGATGGCCACGACAGCCGACCCGCAACCGACCACCAGCCAAGCAAACGGACCGACTCCCGCCAGGGGCTGGGGCGCCGACGCACCTGATCAGCCGCTCCGTCCGATGGAGTTCGAGCGGCGGGCGCTCCGTCCCAACGACGTCGCGATCAAGATCACCCACGCCGGCATCTGCCACAGCGACCTCCACACCTGCCGCAACGACTGGATGGGGACCAATTATCCGGTCATCCCGGGCCATGAGATCGTCGGCACCGTCACGGCGATCGGCGACGAAGTGACCCGCCACCGCGTCGGGGACACGGTCGCGGTCGGTTGCATGGTCGACAGCTGCATGGAGTGCGACCAGTGCCTAGCAGGCTGGGAGGTGTTCTGCCGCAAGGGCTGCATCCAGACGTACAACAGCGCCGACTATCACGACGGGACCATCACCAAGGGCGGCTATACCGACCATATCGTCGTGCGCGACCATTTCGTGCTGAAGGTTCCGGACGGCATGGACGTGGCCAAGGTCGCGCCGTTGCTGTGCGCCGGAATCACCACTTACTCGCCGCTCCGCCAATATGGCGTGGGCCCCGGCACCAAGATGGCCGTCGTTGGCCTCGGCGGCCTCGGGCACATGGGCGTCAAGATCGGCGCGGCGCTGGGCGCGCACGTCACCATGATCACGACGACCCCGAGCAAGGGAGAAGATGCGCGGGAGCTCGGCGCCCACGACGTGATCATCTCGACCGACGCCGCGCAAATGGAAGCGGCGGCGACGCGCTTCGACTTCATCCTCAACACGATCCCGGTCAGCCATGAGATCGACCCTTATCTGAACCTGCTCGGCCGCTCGGGGCGGATGGTGATCGTCGGCGCACTGATGGAAATGCCGCCCTTCATGGGGATGAGCCTGATCTGGTGGAACCGCGCGGTCGGCGGGTCGGCAATCGGCGGCATTCCCGAGACTCAGGAAATGCTCGATTTCTGTGCAGAGAAGAACATCTATCCGGAGGTCGAGTTCATCGCCATGAACGAGGTCAACGAGGCCTATGAGCGATTGCTCAAAAACGATGTCCGCTATCGCTTCGTCATCGACATGAGCCGGGGCATTTGAGCGAAGCCGTTCATCCCGTCCCCGAAGGGTTCGGCGCCCGGATCGGCCCGCGCGAGCTCGCCGAGCTGCGCGATTTCGCCAAGGCCGATCCCGACGCCTTCTGGCTCGACCAGGCCAAGCGCCTGACCTGGAATGCGTTCCCGACCAGGGCGGGGGATTGGTCGTTCGACGAGGCTGATTTCCACATCAAATGGTTTGAAGACGGCCGCCTCAACCTCTCGGTCAATTGCCTCGACCGGCATCTTGCCGAGCATGGCGACCGGACCGCGCTGATCTTCGAGGCGGATGAGCCGGGCGCCGGCCATCGGCTGACCTACCGCCAGCTCTATGAAGAGACCTGCCGCTTCGCGAACCTTTTGAAGCAGCGCGGGGTCAAGCGCGGCGACCGGGTGATGATCTACATGCCGATGATCCCGGAGGCGGCGGCGGCGATGCTTGCCTGCGCCCGCATCGGGGCCGTCCATTCGGTGGTGTTCGGCGGGTTTTCGCCGGAAAGCCTCGCCGGCCGCATTGCTGATTGCGGCGCGGTGGCGATCATCACCGCCGACGAAGGCGTCCGCGGCGGCAAGCCGATCCCGTTGAAGCGGAATGTCGATACCGCGCTTTCCCATGGCGACGTCGGCACCGTCATCGTCGCCACGCGCACCGGCGCCGACGTGCCGATGAAGGATGGCCGCGACCTTCGCTACGCCGATCTCCGGGACAGTCTCTCGACCGATTGCGAGCCGGAGATCATGAACGCGGAAGACCCTTTGTTCATTCTCTACACTTCGGGATCGACCGGGAAGCCGAAGGGCGTGGTGCACACGACCGGCGGCTACGCGACCTTTGTCGCGACCACGTTCGACTGGATCTTCGATTATCGTCCCGACGACATCTTCTGGTGCACCGCCGACATCGGCTGGATCACCGGGCACAGCTATGTCGTCTATGGACCGCTCGCCAATTGCGCGACGAGCGTCATGTTCGACGGCGTCCCCAATTATCCCGACTTCGGCCGGTTCTGGGAGACGATCGACCGGCTTGGAGTAACCATTTTCTACACC
The DNA here is from genome assembly GCA_040389765.1 of Pseudomonadota bacterium. Classification (GTDB taxonomy): domain Bacteria; phylum Pseudomonadota; class Alphaproteobacteria; order Sphingomonadales; family Sphingomonadaceae; genus Sphingomicrobium. The sequence goes on from JAZJZO010000006.1 coordinate 166,133, forward strand.
GCGCCGACCGCCATCCGCGCACTCGAACGCGAAGGCGACGACTGGGTCACGCGCCACAGCCGCAAGTCGCTGCGCCTGCTCGGAACGGTGGGCGAGCCGATCAATCCCAACGCCTGGGAATGGTATTGGCGCGTGGTCGGGGACGAGCGGCTGCCGGTCGTCGACACCTGGTGGCAGACGGAGACCGGCGGCATCTTGATCTCGCCCTTCCCGGGCGCCACCCCGATGAAGCCCGGCTCAGCGACTCATCCGCTGCCCGGAATCGACGCGCTTCTGGTCGATGCCGAGCATCGCGTGCTTGAGGGTCCGGCGAGCGGCAATCTCTGCCTGCCGAGCTCATGGCCGGGACAGATGCGTACCGTCTGGGGCGATCACCAGCGTTTCTTCGAAACCTACTTCAAGACTTATCCGGGTCTCTACTTCACCGGCGATGGGTGCCGCCGCGACGAGGACGGTTATTATTGGATCACAGGCCGCGTCGACGATGTCATCAACGTCTCCGGCCACCGCATCGGTACGGCCGAGGTCGAGAGCGCTTTGGTTTCGCACCCCAAGGTCGCGGAGGCCGCGGTGGTTGGGTTTCCGCACGACATTAAGGGCACGGCGATCTATGCCTTCGTCACGCTGAACGCAGGGGAGGACGGCGACGATGTGCTGCGCAAGGAATTGAACCAGGAGGTTCGCAAGGACATCGGCGCGCTTGCCGCGCCCGAGAAGATCCATTTCACACCAGCCCTGCCCAAGACCCGATCGGGCAAGATCATGCGGCGCATTTTGAGGAAGATCGCGGAAGGAGCCACCGACGGCTTTGGCGATACTTCGACGCTGGCCGACCCCAGCGTCGTCGACGCCTTGCTTGCGGGCCGGCAGTGAGGGGCGCGCTGCTCGCCCTCGCACTGGTCGTCCTTGCCGCGCCCGCCCAGGCCGGCTTGAATCCGATCGAATTCTTTCGCGGCCGCACGCACGGCGAAGGGGTGCTCAAGGTCATCTTCCAAGCAAGCAAGCGCATTTCGGTCGACAGCCTCGGCTCGACCGAAAAGGACGGGTCAGTACTGCTCAAGCAGACCATCCACGAACCCGACAAGCCGGTGCGGGTCCGCTACTGGCGGCTCCGACAGACCGGCCCGAACCGCTTCGACGGGACCTTGACCGACGCCGACAGTCCGGTCCGGGTTGACGTGGTAGGGGAGCGCGTGCGTATCCGCTACCACGGCAAGGACAAGCTGAGGTTCGACCAGTGGCTGACGCAGGTGGGCCCCCGCGAAGTGCGCAATTCGATGCGTGTGAAACGGCTCGGCATCACCGTCGCCCGGTTCGAGGAAACCATCCGCAAGCTCGATTGACGGCCCGGCTTGCGGGGCAGGCAAAGTCGGCTATCCCTTCCCAAGGGGAGAGGACGAAATGGCGGGTGCAGCCGGACAGGACGAACGCACGCTGAGGTCGATGGCGAAGGTCGTCATCGCCTCGTCGGCGGGCACGACCTTCGAATGGTACGACTTCTTCATTTTCGGCAGCCTCGCTCCGGTCATCTCCAAGGTCTTCTTCGCCGGGCTCGACCCGACGCCGGCGCTGATCGCAGCGCTCGGCTTGTTCGCCACCGGTTTCGCCTTCCGTCCGCTCGGCGCGCTAATCTTCGGCGTCGTCGGCGACCGGCTTGGGCGCAAGGGCGCGTTCCTCGTCACCGTCAGCCTGATGGGCGGTGCGACCTTCCTCATCGGCTTTCTGCCGACTTATGCCCAGGCGGGCGCACTTGCGCCGACCTTATTGATCCTGCTCCGGATCCTGCAGGGCATCGCGCTCGGCGGCGAATATGGCGGCGCGGCGATCTATGTCGCCGAGCATGCGCCGAACAAGTCGCGCGGCGCCGCGACCGGATGGATCCAGTCCTCGGCCTCGTTCGGGCTGCTTGCGGCCTTGCTGGTCATCGTCGCCACCCGGACTGTGCTTGGCGAAGATGCCTTTTCCGCCTGGGGCTGGCGCATTCCCTTCCTGGTCTCGGCCCTGCTGCTCGGCATTTCAGTGTGGATGCGCGCCAAGCTCGCCGAAAGCCCCCACTTCGCGCGGCTCAAGGAAGAGAATGATCTCTCCCACGCGCCGCTGCGCGAAGCTTTCGGCAGAAAGCGCAACCTGAAGCGCGTGCTGATCGCTTTTTTCGGGATCATGTGCGCGCAGGGGGCCGTCTGGTACTTCACCTTCTTCTACCTGCAGGTCTTCCTCGAAAAGTCGCTGGGCGTGCCCAGCCAGACCAAGGATTTGCTGCTGATCGTGATGACGGTCGTGAGCGCGCCGCTCTACGTCTATTTCGGCTGGCTCAGCGACCGGGTGGGCCGGAAGCCGGTGATGATCGGCGGAATGCTGCTCGCGCTGGTCCTCTACTTCCCCGCCTCGCACTGGATCGCCGGCGCCGCCAACCCGCAGCTGGCCCGCGCCCAGGCCGACACGCCGGTGATCGTCGAGACCGACGACACGGATTGCTCGGTCCAGTTCGATCCGCTCGGCACCGCCAAGTTCACCAGTCCATGCGACATCGCCAAGAGCGCGCTCGTGACGAAGGGCATTTCGTTCAAGACCGCACATTCGGGCGATGGCCAGACGCGGGTCGTAGTCGGGACTGAAGCCGTCCCCATTCCCAATGGCACGGGACTGAGCGCGGCCGATCTGAAGGCGCTCAAGACGAAGACCGCAGATGCGATTGGTGCCGAGCTCAAGGAAGCGGGGTTCCCGGCAACCGCCGACCCCGCTCACGCCAACATTACGCTTCTGGTTATTCTGTTGTTGCTGTTCGTGGTCGCTTCGACCGCGCTTTATGGGCCGCAGGCCGCGGCGCTGGTCGAGATGTTCCCGACTCGCATCCGCTACACCGCAATGTCGCTGCCCTATCACGTCGGCACCGGCTGGGTCGGCGGGTTCCTGCCGGTCACCAGCTTCGCCTTGGTCGCGATCACCGGCAATATCTACAGCGGGCTCTGGTATGCGGTCGTCTTCACCGCGATTTCGGTCATCGTGTCGCTGCTATTCCTCAAGGAAACCGCGGGCCGGCGGCTCGAGGAGATCTAGTCTACGGACACCAATGGATGTCGATCGGCTGGTCGACTTCGGCGAGTACGCGGCCGATCGGCAGCTTCGAGCTTTGCCCGTCGGCGATGGCACCTTCGAGGATCTCGCGCTTTTCCTGGCCGGTGACAGTGATGAGCAGCGTCCGCGCCGAAAGGATTGCAGCCCGGGTCAGCGTTACGCGAGCGACGGGGGCTTCCGGCGGCAACGGGTCGGGCATGACTCCGATCGCGCGTCGGGCCTTGGGCGCATCGAGTGCGTCCTGCAGGTCGGGGCCGGGAAAGATCGACGCCGTGTGGCCGTCATTGCCCATGCCAAGCCAAACGAGGTCGGGCGGCCAGGGCAGGTCCTGAAGCCGGGCGTCGGCGGAATTCCCGGCGAGGCGGTAGTCGGCGATTTCCGTTGCGATCGGGATCACGCGAGCGCCTGTCGGGAGCAGCGCGCGAGCAATCTCCCGGACGTTGGAGAGTTCGCTGTCGAGCGGGGCCAGCCGGTCGTCGGTCGGGATCACCGTCACCTTCTTCCACGGCAGCTTCTGCGCCGCGAGCTTGGGAAAGACCGCGGGGCCGGTGCGGCCGCCGGGAACCGCGATCAGCGAAGCGTTTCGCGCTTCGACAGCGCTGTCGATAATGAACCCGACATCGCCGGCGACCGCGTCGGCAAGCTCGTCGAGCGAATCATATTCCCACCATTCCGCTTCGATCATGCGGTCTCAACTCCTCTGTTGGTTTGGCCCCTAGGCGAAAGCCCGGCCCGCCGGAAGTCAGCGAACAGGCCGCTGGCCGTAGGCGACCCAGTCGGCCACGGGTTGTCCCTGGCGGTTGAAGCCGGCGCGAAAGCGGAGCCGCGCGCGAGCGATGTTGCAGAAATTGCTGTCGATCGGCGGTACGCCGGTCCCCCGGTCGACGATGCACTGGAGGACGGCGCCATTCGCGGCGACCCTGAAGCGAACGAACAGCGGCGCTCCACGCGGCCACATGCGCAGCAGCTCTTGCGGGAAATCGCGACCCGACAGCGGCGGCGTAGCTAGACGGGCCCGGACGACCGCCAGACCATTGTCGCCCCCGCCGCCAGGACCGTTACCGCCGGCGCCGCTGCCAGTGCCATTGCCGACGCCGCCGGTTCCGGTGCCCGGCCCGGCGACGGGCGCTGATCCCTGCGTCGGTGCACTGCCCTGGCGGGGCGTTTCGGCGACCACGACCGGGTTGGGCTTTTGCGGCGCGACCCTGGGCTTGGGCGCCTTCACCTCGGTCGCTTCGCTCTTGATGTTCCTGGGCGCCGACCCGCCTTCTTTCTCCTTGGGCTTGGGCTGCGGCTTTTGCTCCGGCGGCGGTGGAGGAGCTGGAGGTGGAGGAAGAGGATTGCTGAGGTCGAACGTCCGCAGCACGCTCTCCGGCACCGGCAGCGGCACGGTCCCCGATAAATGCAGGAAGGCGAGCAGGAGCCCGGCGTGGATCGCAATCACCGCCGCGATGGCGCTGCCCTTGTCGCGCGTCTTGAGGTCCGAACGGTACATGCTGCGAAGCTTAACGCGAGCAAGCCCCGGGCGTTGCGGATGCGCAACTAGCGCAGGCGGAGGCCGATCCAGAAGGTGCGGGGGGTCGCGCGTTCGACCGAGCCGTCTCCGCCGATCCCGGCCATGACCAAAGCGTCGGTCAGATTCTCGCCGCGCGCCACCAGCTGCACGCGTTTCCCGATCGGCCAGGACGCGAAAGCATCGAGGGTTGTCGCGGGCGCCAGGCGGCGCGTGTTGAGGTCGTCTTCAAATTGCGCCCCGACATGGCGCAGCACGAGCTGCGCGTCCTTGCCGTCTTGGTCCCAGCTTGCCGACAAGGTCGCGGCGAACTCCGGCGTTTGTGCCGGGCGGAGGTCGCCAATGCGCGCATGGGTCAAGCTTGCGCCGGCTCGGAGCGACCAGGGGCCGCTCGACCATCCGGCCGAGGCTTCGATGCCCTGGACGTTCAGGGCTCCCACATTCTGCCTTTGGCGATAGGTGCCGCCCGCCGCCACGAAGCCGACGCCGGGAAAGGAGCCGGGACCCTGCCCAAGCGACACATTGGCGATGGCGTCGCTCAGCCGGTTGGTGAAGGCGGTCGCCGAGACGCGCCAGGGCCCTTTCGCATGATCGAGCCCGGCCTCGACCCCGACCAGGCGCTCCGGGTCCAGCTCCGGATTGGCGGCGGTCGCGTCGAGCCCAGCGCGAAAGGGCCGGAAGAGCTCGTTGAGCGTGGGCATGCGCCAGCCCAGATAGGCCGCCGAACGGAGGCTGAAGCCTTGCCCAAGCGGCGCTAGGACACCGGCGCGCGCAGTCGGCAGCCAACCGTCCCGCGGGGCAAATTGGTCATTTCGTGTCACGGCATCGGTCGCGATCAGCTTTTCGAACAGATGGCCGCCGCTGACCTGCCAATGGTCCAGGCGTGCGCCCGCCGTGAGCGTTATTGGGCCGAGATTGCCGCTGGCTTCGCCGAACGCTCCCACGGTCCAGGCTTCGCCGCCCGCGAAGCGGCGGCGCGTCGGCTCGCCGGCGACGTAGGAATACAGCTCGCGCGATTCGCCGTTCGTGCGGCGGGTGCCGGCACCCAGGCGCAGCTCGATTCCCGCAGGCATCGGCGGGCGCAGCTCGACGCTTCCGCCAAGCCCGTGCGACGGCACCTTGTCCTGAAGCGATACGCGCGAAGCCGTGAGCCGCCCCGGGCTGACGCTGGCGAAGCTGCTCATCAGGTCGCGCCACTGCCAGTAACCGAGAGCGCTCCACTGCCAGCGCCCGCGACCGACCAGCCGCAACGACGCGTCGGCGCCGTCCGTGCGGTTTTCGCTGAAGGCGGTGCCGCGGGTCCGCCAGTCGTGAAAGCCGGACAGGCTTAGCTGCAACTCCGTCGCATCACCGACCGGTGCGACCCAACGGCCGCGCCCGCTCCAGGCACGATAGGGCGCGGGCTGGTCGGCAGGCCCGCGCGTGTCGGCGGTTATCGGGATGAAGCCGTCGCCACGCTCGAACCGGCCCGAGATGCTGATCGTCCCACCGCCTGCGGCGAAGCCGGCGCGGGCGCGCGCCTCGAGCGCATTGCGGCTGCCGAAGTCGAATTCGCCCGACATGCCGGCGTCCGTGCGGCTGGTGAGATCGATCGTCCCGGCCACCGCGCCGGGGCCGTTACTCACCGTCCCCCCGCCACGGACGACACGAATTTCCGCGAGGCCGACCGGGTCGTAGGCGGGCCAATTGACCCAGCCGCCGAACGGATCCGCCTGGGGAACGCCGTCGAGCATCAGCAGCGCCCGGCTCGACGCGTTGCCGCCGAGCGCGCGCAAGGTCACGCCCTGGCTGGTCGGATGACCGCTGCGCGAATCGGAGCGGCGGAAAAGCTGCACCCCGGGCACGTCCTTCAGAAGCTGGTCGAGAGCGGGCGTCGGTGCCTGGGCGATCGCCCGCGGCCCGATGCGTTCGATGCTGTACACGCGCTCGGCACGCGCTTCGGGCAAGGCCGTTCCGGTAATGACGATCGCCGGCTGCGGCGGTGGCGGTGGCGGCAATGCAGGCATGTCGCCGAAACCCTCATGAAGCGAAGGGGTTGCGTCGCGGCGAATCCGGGAACGGGACATGCGAAACCACGAGAAAGTTAAACGCGGTTAAAACCGCATTGCCCGAATCGATTTAAATTGCTCTAAACTGGTCGTTCTTCGGGGGTTACATCTTCGAGTCTTTCTTCAACCGGGAAAGGGGCGCCCGGGTGCAGTTTATTTCGCGGCCACGGCTGGGTTATGACGCGCGGCGTTCCGTTGCGCGCCTCTGTGCATCTGCATTCTTCCTCTGGTCGCCGGCATGGGCGGGCGCGCAAACCGCGCAGGACGTGCTTCCGCCGACTCGCGAGGAAGTGACGCGGCCGGCTGAGCCGACTCCCATCACGCGCGCGCCGCGACTCGAAGTCGAAGGCGGCATCGAACGGGCGCCATGCGCGCTCGATGGGCCGCAATATGCGTCGATCCATTTCGTCCTCCGCGGCGCGGAGTTCGAGGGCCTAAAAGGCCTGACTCGCGAACAGATGGCTTCGGCTTATGCGCCGTTCGTCGGGCGCGACGTGCCGATCTCGGTCGTTTGCGAAATCCGCGACCGCGCCGGCACGATCCTCCGCAACGCCGGCTATATCGCCGCGGTCCAGGTGCCCGAGCAGCGCATCGGTGACGGCACGGTCCGCTTCCAGGTGCTGATGGCGCACCTATCCCAGGTCCGCGTCCGCGGCGACGCATCGGGCGCGGAAAAGATCATCGCCGGCTATCTCAACCGCCTGACCCGCGAGCCGGTGTTCAATCGCAACCAGGCCGAGCGTTACTTGCTGCTGGCGAGCGACCTTCCCGGCTACACCGTGCGGCTGACGCTGCGGCCCGCCGGAACCCCCGGCGAAGTGATCGGCGACGTCACTGCCCAGCGTCTCGCCGCTTACGCCGATTTCAACATCCAGAACGGCGGCTCGGAGGCGCTCGGGCCATGGGGCGCGCTGGTGCGCGGCCAGGCCTTCGGACTGACGGGGCTCGGCGACCGGACCACCGTTTCGTTCTTCTCCACCGCCGATTTGAAAGAGCAGCAGACCGTCCAGCTCGGCCATGATTTCCGGCTCGGCCCCGAAGGCATGAGCGTCGGCGGCGCGTTCACCTACGCCTGGGCGAAGCCGACCATTCCCGACGCCGAAGTGCTCGCCCGAACGATGCTCGCGACGATCGAGGTCGGATATCCCTTCGTCCGCCGCCAGGCCCAGACGATCCGCGGTTCGATCGGCATGGACGTCGTCAACCAGGACGTTGCGCTGGACACCATCCCGCTCACTCGTGACCGCTTGCGAGTCGGCTTCATCCGGCTTGGCTTCGACTCGGTCCAGACGGATTTCGGCCCCGGCTACAGCCCCGCCGAGCCGCCCTGGAGGCTGAACGGCCTGCTCGAGCTTCGCCAGGGGCTGAAGCTGCTCGGCGCAACCGATTGCGGCGAATTTGGCGAGGATTGCGTCGGGCCGGGGTTGATCCCGCCGAGCCGGCCGGAAGGCCAGGCCGACGCGACGGTCCTTCGCTACACCGTCAACGGCGAATATCGGCCCATGCCGAAGCTCACCTTCGCGCTCGGCGCGCGCGCCCAATATGCGTGGAAGCCGCTGCTGAGCTTCGAAGAATTCTCCGCGGGCAATTACACCGCCGGGCGCGGCTATGACCCGGGCACGCTGCTCGGCGACATGGGCTTCGGCACGCAGGCCGAGATCAGGGTCGGCAGCCGCGTCCCGCAAAGCGCGCGGCGTCCGGCGATCGAAGGCTATGCCTTCTGGGACCACGCGTTCGTCCGCAACCGCGACAAGTTCGCGCCGGTCGTCAGCACGGTCGACACTGTCAATTCGATCGGCGGGGGCGCACGGGTCAATTTCGACCGCTTCGCGCTCGACGCCGCGGTCGCCGTTCCGCTCACTCGGGTCGGGCCCGATAACGTTCGCCCCGATCCGCGCGTGCTTGTTTCCCTTACCAGCCGGCTCTGGCCTTGGAGCTATTGATGAACATGACCACCGCACCCCGCGTCACCGTCAAGCGCAACAAGCTGCTGCTGTCCTGCGCTTCGCTTGCCATCGCCACTGTGGCGATCATGCCCAACCGGGCTGAGGCACAGGCTTTCCAGGGCACGCCGACCTACAATCCGTCGGACATCAACATCAGCAATGGCACGAACACCAGCACCATCACCGTCAATAATTCGACGGCGACGATCGATTGGGTCCCGTCGCAGCTTAATTTCCTGCCCGATGGGAACACCGCGACCTTCCAGGGCTCGTCGGACTACACCGTGCTCAATCGTGTCGTGCCGGCCGATCCAAGCCAGGCGATCCAGCTCAATGGCGCCATTCAATCCTTCGTTGGGGCCAACCCGGGCGGGAAGATCTGGTTCTACAGCCCCGGCGGAATCGTCGTTGGCGCCACCGCGACCTTTGATGTCGGCGGGCTTTTGCTGACGTCGCTTGCACCGACGAGTTGGAGCGCGACGGGCGGCACCTTTGCCGCGGGCGAATCGACGCCCGGCAATATCCAGATCGATCAAGGCGCGCAGATCAACGCGCTGGCAGCGGGCAGTTATGTCGCACTGATCGCTCCGCGCATCGACCAGGGCGGCACGGTCCGGGTCAACGGCTCGGCAGCCTATGTCGCGGCCAATTCCCTGACGATGAGCATCAACCAGGGGCTATTCGACGTCGCGGTCGACATCGGTACCGACGATCCTCAGGGCATCGTCCATACGGGCGAGACCAGCGGGCCGGCCAATGTCGAGGCAGGCGACAATCACACCATCTACATGGCAGCAGTGCCCAAGAACCAGGCGCTGACCATGCTGCTTGGTGGCACCATCGGCTTTGATGAAGCGACCAGCGTGGACGTCCAGAACGGGCAGATCATCCTCACCGCCGGCTGGACTGCTCGCTACGACGAGGACGGCCTCTATTTCGACCCTCTCGACGATTCGGTGAACGCCAACCTTCAGCTGACGACTGGTAACTTCACGTCCGCAGTTCTCGGCATCGGCAACATCGACGCCGTGGTGAAGGCGGACGAAGGCAGTATCGACTTCGCCGACGACCTCGTCCTCTACAGCTCCAACCGCGCCGATGTGCTGGCCAGCAACGGCTATGACATCAATGTCGGCGGTGATCTCGTACTGGTTGCCGAGAGCATCTACGGCGATCCAGGACAAAGCGAGATCAGCACGCTGGGCGATGGCAGCAGCGTCCACATCAGCGGCAATGCGTCGATCCTGGCCGAAGGCGCCAACGGCACCGGCGGCAACGCGACGGTCATCGCCAACGGCGGCGACGTCACCATCGATGGCACGCTCAACGCCGACGTGGACGGCTTCCTCGGCGCGGACGCGACCTCGAGCGCGTGGGCCTATGACGGCTCCGGCGGCACTATCAATATTCAGGCAACCAATGACGGCGTCCTGAGCGCGGGCGGGCTGAATCTCTCGGCGGACGGCGTCGGACAGGACGGCTACGGCTATTATTACGGGGAAGGCTACAGCTACCCCGGCGCCGGGCAGGGCGGCGATATCTACATCGTTGCCAATGCGGGCGGCGATCTCACCATCAACGGGGATCTGACCGCAAGCGCCAACGGCACCGGCGGCGACCTCATCGGTGGCGATACGTGGGCTGGCGAGGGCCGCGGCGGCGAAATCTACGTCAACACGGGCGATGCGTGGTCCACCACCGGAAACGGCGACCTCCATGTCAGCGGCAACACGGCCTTGCTTGCGCAGGGTTTCGGAGGCGCGGTCACTGGCGACGCGACCGGATCCGGCGGCGATGGCTATGGCGGCACTGCGATCATCTATTCCTGGGGGTCCGGCGACCTGATGCTCGACGGCACGATCGTCGCCCGAGGCAACGGATTTGGCGGCGATGGCGACTCTGGCGGCGACGGCTCCGGGGGCACGGCGGGCATCGGCGCGATCGCCGGCACGGTGACGCTCGGGGGCGCGGCAGTCGTCACCGCGACGGGACAAGGCGGGAACGCGAGCCGCGGGTTCGGTGGCAACGGTGGTTCCGGCTACGGCGGCCTCGGCTACATCGAGGCTGATGCTGACCTCGGCTACCCTGGCGAGATCGATCCGGTTGCGGGCACCATTACGGGTTTCAACGCATTGGTGGACACCAGCGGCACGGGCGGGACCGGCGGTGTCGGCGATGGCATTGAAATTGCGGCGGGCACTGGGGGCGAAGGATACGGCGGCACCTATTGCGGTGATTGCAGCAATGGCGGCGCTCTCGTGCTGGCGCAGGTCGGCGGCGCGTCGCTGACGCTAGGCGAAGTCACGCTAACGTCGAACGGCACTGGTGGCGCCGGTGGCGCCGGCGGCGATGGACAGGACGGCGGACAGGGCGGTTATGGCCAGGGCGGCACTGCGCAGGCCGGCGATTTCATCGGCAGCAACGATGGCGGCGACGCCGCCAGCGAGACCTTTGGCGGGCTCCGGCTCGAAGCCAATGCGACCGGCGGCGCCGGCGGCGGAGCCGGAGACGGCGGCGTGCAGGGCGATGGCGGCGACGCGACCGGCGGCGCGGTCTTCTTGAATGCGCGAGGCAATGTGACCGCGCGCGCGATCCGCATGTTCGCGAACGCGACCGGCGGTGCCGGTAACACCGGCGGTGAGGCGCTTGCCGGCGACGTCATTTTCCATGCGTTCGACGGAAGCAACGTCACCATTACCAATGCGCTTATCCTGGGCTCTGATTTCGGGGATGACCCAGAGAATTGGGGCGGCGCGGTTGGTGGATTCGGGACCCTTCAGGGTGGCGATGCCACCGGTGGTACAACCGAGGTGACGATCGATGCCGGGGCCACGGTCAGCGCCAAGTCGGTGCAGGCGATAGCGGACGCTTTCGGCGGCGCCGCCAGCGGCGCAGGCACGGGTGGAATCGCCTATGGCGGCGACACCAGTGCGACCGTCGGCGGCACGCTGAAGGTGGAGTCGATGCTCGCTTATGCCGATGCGCTCGGCGGCGCGAGCGCCACGGGCACTGGCGGCGACGCCCAAGCCGGTTCGGCGACCCTGATCATCGACGGCGGGACGGTGACCAAGAGGGACTCAAGCAGCGTGCTGCCGAGTGTCACCTTCACCGCGGACGCATTTGGCGGCGCGGGCGATATCGCGGGCGACGCATTTGGCGGGGACACGACGTTCACGATGACCAGCAAGGGCGGGTTGTTGAACGCCAACCGACTCGAACTGCATAGCTGGGGCGGGGACGAAGGCTACCCCGTTAGCGGATCCGCAGGCGACGGCAGTGGCGGCACCGTTCTGTACGACGTTGCCAGCGTCCTCGATTCCGGAGCCGCCGCGACGGTCGCTCTGAACACCCTTTTCATTGAGTCCAATGCCGCTGGCTCGAACGGTGCGACCGCGGGCTCCGGGACCGGCGGTTCGACCACGGTCAACTTCGGAGCGGCTACCACCACCGTCACCGGCGCGACGACGATCGGCGCCGACGGAGACAACGGCAGTCCGGTGGGCGGTGAGGTCATCCTCAACTACGGTACGGGATCGGTCAGCTTTGCCGACGCCGACATCAGCGCCGTCGGAGCGGGCGGATCAGTCGACATCAACGGCGACATGGCCGCGACCGGCCATGTCGAGATCCAATCGGACGGCGACATCAACTTCGACAATATCGCCGCTGGGGAGCTCGATTTCGGGGCTAGCGGCTCCGTCACGGGCGGCAACATCACTGCCGTCACCTCAGTCAGCGGTGAGGCGGAGGGCGCACTCCTGCTCGGCGACATCACCGTCAGCGGATCACCTCCGGACGATGATTTCTCGGTCGGCATCGGGTCCGGGACATCGGTTACCGTCGGCAACGTCACCGCCGCCGGCAATGTCGGCTTCGTGTCGTTCGGCGACTTCACGTCAGGAACCCTGACGGCCAGCGACGTCGTCCTGCTGATGGTCGGCGGAGACATCGTCACCGACGCCATCACCACCGCCGCGGACGGCCGCGTCTATCTTGCCGATAGTTCGATGTTCATCATTGGCGGCGGCACGGTCGGCGACGATGAGGGCGATGACTTCGATCCCTCGATCGTCCTTGCGCTTCCTCCCGTGGCAACCGGGGGGTCGATCACCGTCAACGGAGCGATCACGACGGGCCAGCTGCAGGCCGCAGCGGGCACCGGCGTGACTCTCGGCGACGTCATTGCAGGCGGGTCGGTCGACGTAGCCGCCTTCGGCCTTGCCCAATTCAACGGGACGGTGTCAGCGCCGACGATCACGGTCACTTCGGGTGACATCGACATTGCCGAGGGCGCCTCGCTCGGAGTCGCGGGGGTCACCGACCTGCTGACGCTGAATGCAATGAGCAGCGGCGCGCCGATCATCATCGGGCAGCAGCCGGGCGATGTATTTGCGGCGTTTGAAGGCAGCTATCATTTCGGTGGTGAGGGCGGCGACATCTTCGCCGACGTGTTCGTCATCAATGCGCTGGCCGCGGGTGAAGGCCCGGCGCCCGACGTTATCGTCTATAATGCCGACATCGGGACCGTCAGCGACGTGACCTTGAATACCGACGGGTCGATTTTCGTCGAAGGCATGGTGAGCTTCAGCGACGCGGAGGCCACCGATTCGCTGACGCTGAGCGCGGGCGGTGCAATCGAGGTCAACACCGACACCGGCGGCATCGAGATTACCGATTCCGAGGGCGATTACACCGGGACGCTCAACCTCAACGCCGAAGACGTCTGGGTCGGCGACAGCGCGCTACTCGCTGCACTGGAAGAGAACCAGGACTTCTTCGGGCGCGATGAAGCGCTTGCCACCAACAATGGCGAAGTGGTCGAGGACGGCTACCTGCGCGCGGGTGGAATTGTCGCCAACATCGGCGACACGTTCTTCGTCCAGAATAGCGGCACCGCCGAAGCTTACGCCGGCCTCACCGTCGGCGACGGCGGCCTGACCATCAACAGCTTCCAGGGCGAAGGGTTGGTCGTCGCGGCTGAAGCGGTCAGCAGCGGCGCCCAATTGACTCTTTACGGCCATCAGCTCCTGTCGGACGGCACGATCATTGACGGGTTGGAGTTTGTCGAGGGCGTCGAGCTGACTGGCACAATCGCGCCGGGGTCGACAATCAACGGTTTTAGCGTTCCGATTCCGCCGCCGCCACCGCCACCACCGCCGCCGCCGCCGCCACCGCCGCCACCACCACCCCCGCCGCCACCGCCGCCGCCGCCGCCGCCGCCGCCGCCACCGCCGCCACCGCCGCCACCGCCGCCACCGCCGCCGCCGCCACCGCCGCCACCGCCGCCACCGCCGCCGCCCGTGGTGCCGCCGCAAGCGACCAACTCGGGCGGAATTCTCGGCCCGATCGGTGGGTCAAACGGTCCGCTCGATCTTGGCTCGCAGCCCGATGGGGGCAGCGAGGCCGATGATTCGGACGACGACGACAGCGATGAAAAGGGCAATGGCCCGAAGAAGGGCAGCGTCAACGCCGGCTTCAACCTGATCAACGCCGCTCCGGTCGATGTCGACCTGCAGGTGGACGATCCGGTGACCAGCGGCAGCGACGCCGTAATCGGCGACTGATTGGAGAGATGAAATGCGCAAGCCAGCGATAGCGATTGCAGCAGCGGTCTCCTGCCTTGCCGGGATAGTCCCGGCGTGGGCCGCGCCGCTCAGCGTGCGCGACAGCTTCCGCATCGGAAACAGCGGGACGATCTTCTGTTCGGCCCAGGCGGACTCTGTCGACAAGGTGCTGACCGGCATGTTCGACGCCGGCTATGCGATCACCTGCCGTGACGCCGCGCTTCCGGTCGGGCGCATGTACAAGCTGCGCAATGCCGGCAGTGCCACCGGCCGCCTTGCAACCGCTCGCGCCGAGCGCGCGGATTGCACCGCACCGCATCCCGGCAGCCTTGCGGACCTTGGTGCCGTCGAAGTGATCGACTGCAAACTCAAGGATGCCGATGTCGGCTATCGCGTCTACCAGCTGCGCAAGGCCAACCTTCTCTATTCGGCCGAAGGACTGGCAGGTTACGACAGCGCCATTCAGCTCGGCCTGCGCAGCCTGGTCGCCGATGAGCCGGTAAAGGGCGAGATCTCGATCGCGACAACCGGCGCCGGCGATCCCGCCTCATTCGCGCGCGTCCAGGCGGGAACGCTCGATCCCGCCAAGGCGCTGGCCGAAGCCTATCGCCGCAACAATTCGGGAAGCTATGCCGAAGCCGCGGAATTCTTTGCCGCCGTCGGCAAGTCCGACGATGCGCCGCTGGGCCGCGCCGAAGCGCTCGCCAATGAAGCGCTGCAGAAGTCGAACCTCGGCCGCTATGCCGAGGCCGACGCCTTGTTCTCGCGTGCCGCCGATTTGGTTGGATCCGACCCGATCGTTGCCCGGCGCCTGCGCAATTATCGCGCGATTCACGACCTCAACCAGGGCAATCCCAAGGGCGCTCTGGCCGAGCTCGACAAGCCTCTGCCAGTATCAGTTCAAAGGCAGGAGACGGGCGGGCGTGGCTCGCTCGACATCGATCCTATGGTCGCCAAGCGCTTGAATTCGGAATCGAAGATCGGCCAGCAGCTCGGCGCCCAGTCGGACGAACTGCTGCCCGCCGAAAAGGCTGAGATCCTCGACGGCCAGGCGCTGCAGCTGCGCGGCACGTCGCTCCGCCTGACCGGCGATCCGACCGGCGCAAGCCATGCCTTGCGCGCCGCCGACGCCAAGCTTGAGGGCGTCCGAGGCGGCAAGGTCGCGTCGGTCGTGTGGATGCGCGCGCAGATCCTGGGCGACCTCGGGGCAATTGCCGAGGAAACGAAGAATTCGGCCGAGGCCGACCGGCTTTATCGCGCCGGCGTTGCTCTGCTCGACGTCAACTACCCCGACTCGGCGGCGCTTCTGAACGCGAAGGCGCGGCTGGCGGGCTACCTTGCCCGGTCCGGCCAGACTGCGGTGGCCGAGACGATGTTTCGCGACATCGTCCATTCGCAAAGCGACGCGAGCGACGTTCCGCCTTCCTTCGCAGCTGTGCTCCGTCCGTATGTCGACCTGCTTTTGAAGAAGGGCGCGGACCCGGCGACTGTCGCTGAAATCTTCTCGGCGACGCAACTGATGGTCCGTCCGGGGCTGGCCCAGACCCAAGCCGTCCTCGCCCGCGAGCTGACAGGCGGCACCGACGAAGCCTCGCGCCTGTTCCGCCAGGCGGTGACCCTGACCCGCTCGATCGAGCGGGCGCGGATCGAGCTTGCGCGGCTGACGGATCTTCCCAAGCCGACGCCCGCGGATATGGTGCGGATGCGCAACCTGCGCTCGACCCTGACCCAGGCGCAGAGCGAGCAGCTTACGACCCAGTCGGCGCTGGCCAGCTTCCCCCGCTACCGCGCCGTGTCGAGCGAGGTCATCTCGCTACCCGACCTGCAGAAGGTGCTTCGGCCGGGTGAAGGCTATTACCGCATGACCATCGTCGGCGATCACGTCTACGCAATGCTGATCACGCCGAGCTCGGCGCGCGCACTGAGGCTCGAGGCGACTTCGAAGCAATTGGGCGAGCAGGTCGATGCGCTGCGCGAAACCATTTCGACGGTCCAGAACGGACAGCGGATGACCTTTGCCTTTGACGTCGCCCTGTCGCACCAGATCTACCAGGAATTGTTTGGGCCATTCGCGTCCGAGTTGCCGGCAGTAAAGCAACTGCTGTTCGAGCCGGACGGGGCGATGCTTCGCCTGCCGCCGAACCTGCTGGTGATGGATCAGGCCTCGGTCGATGCTTATGCGAAGCGCGCGGCGGCCGGAGGCGATGCCGAGTTCGATTTCCGCGGGATCAACTGGTTCGGGCGTGATCACGATATTTCGACGGTCGTGTCGCCGCGCTCGTTCGCGCAATTGCGCAGCGCCCCGCCTTCCGCCGGCCGCAAGGCCTATCTCGGGCTTGGCCAGAACAGCCCGCCTTCGGCCTCGGCGGAGGGCCTGGTTCCGGCCAGCGCTGACCGCGATTGCCTGTTGCCGATGTCGTCCTGGATGCGGCCCATATCGGACCGCGAGCTGCAGGTCGCGCGCAGCATCCTGCAAGGCCAGGACCCGGCCAATGCGCAAATCCTGACCGGCGATAATTTCACCGATGTGGGCCTTGGGAACCGCAAGGATCTCAACGATTACCGGATCATCCATTTCGCGACCCACGGAGTGGTGACCTCACGGGCCCCCAAGTGCGCTGCGCAGCCGGCGCTGCTGACCAGCTTCGGCGGCGAGGGGTCGGACGGCCTTTTGACCTTCCGCGACATTTTCGATCTTCGCCTCGATGCCGATCTCGTGATTCTGTCGGCCTGCGATACGGCGGGCAAGGCCAGCGCAGCGGCCACGCAGCAGGCGGGCCTCGCCACCGGCGGCGACGTCGCGCTCGACGGCCTGGTGCGCGCCTTTGTCGGCGCCGGGGCTCGCCTGGTCGTTGCCAGCCACTGGCCGGTACCGGACGATTACAACGCGACCCAGCGATTGATTACAGGGCTCTTTTCGGCGCCTCCAGGCACCGCCACCGTGACTGCGATGAGGATGTCCGAACGCCAGTTGATGGACGACGTAAACACGTCGCATCCATTTTATTGGGCAGCCTTCGCGACCATCGGCGATGGCGAGATTCCGGTGGTCCGCGCGCCGGCGCAGATCGCGCAGGTGCACTAGGCGCTTAGCGGCTTACTGCTGTTCGTCCTGGGGCTGGGGATCGCCGCAGCGGCAGGTCGTCACTCGGGCAGTGCGGCGCTTCACCGGCGCGGTCACCTGCGGGTCTCCGTTGGGCGAGGGCGACTTCACGTCTGCCGATGCCAGCACAAGTTCCTTGGCTGCCGGGGCGGAAGCCTGAGGATCGCGCGAGTCCGGCTTGGCGGGATCGCCGGCAAAAGCGCCAGTCGACAGCGACAGCGCGGCTGCTGCAATGATCATCACCCGGGCGGTCATATTGGGACACTCCCTCACGAAGTGTCCGCGATAGCCCGATCATCCTTTCCAACTCTTGATGATAACTGGTTAAGACTGAAGCAGGAATCGCCGCGAGGCGTCCTGCCGCATGTATTTCAGAGATTCATTTTTCTACTGAAATACAATAGCTTGACCGGTTTGACCGACAGCCGACATTGATTGACTTTCAATTAACGCGGGTCCAAATTGTCCGTCTTGACTCATGTCAGGGGGCAACAATGACAAATAAGCTTTCCAATAGTCGGAAGATGATTCTCAGCGCCACGGGTATTCTCGCGGTGGGTGTAGCGGCGTATGGCCTGGGGCGGGTTTATCCGCCGCTCGGGCCCAGTCAGGGTACGGTCGCGCCATCGCAGCGCTACGTCTCCAGCCAGATCGGCGAAGGCGACGTGACGCTCGGAGATACGTCGGTGCCGCAGCTGATGCAGACCGACGCGTTCGAAATCATGGTGCGCGACCCGAACTTCCGCGCGCTTGCGCGTGATCCGGGCTTCCAGGCGCTTGCCGCCAATCCGGGAGCGCTGACTGCGCTGGCGTCCAACGCCGACGCGTTCAAGGCGCTTGCCGCCAACCCGGGCGCCTTCAAGGCGCTCGCCGCGAATGCATCGATGATGTCGTCGAAGGCCGCCAACACGAACGCCATGACGGCCGGCGCAATGACGGCGCTGGCAATGAACGCCGGCGCATTCAAGTCGCTTGCCGCCAATCCGGGCGCGTTTGGCGCCCTTGCCGCGCATTCGCAGGCTTTTGCTGGCCTGGCGCGCAATGCCGACGCGTTCAAGATCATGGCCGCTAATCCCGGCGCGTTCGCGCAATTCGCGAACAATCCGGGGGCGTTCAAGGCCGCGGCCGCCAATCCGGGCGCGTTCCCGGCGATGGCGATCAATCCTGGTGCGTTCAAGGCGCTCGCGGCCGACGCTGGCGCGATGAAGGTGCTGGCGATGGATGCCGGCGCATTCAAGGCCCTTGCCGCCAATGCCGACGCGTTCAAGGCGCTCGCCGCCAACGCTGGCGCATTCAACAGCGCGATGGCTCCCAAGGCCATTTCGGTGATGGCTGCCAATGCGGAAGCCTTCAAGGCGCTCGCCGCCAATCCGGGTGCGCTGGTTGCGACGGCTCGTTCGGCCGAGGCGATGAGCGCTTCGATGCGCGACGCCAATGCGCTTAACGCGGGCGCGATCAATGCGCTGGCGATGAACTCGCAGGCTTTTGGCGCGCTTGCCGCCAATGCCGGTGCGTTCAAGGCGCTCGCCGCCAACGCCGGCGCCTTTGCCGGCCTGGCCCGCAATGCCGATGCGTTCAAGGTGATGGCCGCCAATCCGGGCGCGTTCGCTCAGTTCGCGAACAATCCGGGTGCTTTCGCTTCTGCGCTCGCCAATCCTTCGGCCGTGTCGGTGATGGCTGCCAATGCCCAGGCCTTCAAGGCGCTGGCGCAGGATGCCGGCGCAGTGAAAGCGCTGACGGCTGACGCCGGTGCGTTCAAGGCGCTTGCCGCCAATGCCGGTGCGTTCAAGGCGCTCGCCGCGAACGCCGGTGCGTTCAAGGCTGCGATGGCACCCCAGGCGATGAATGCGATGGCCATGAATGCCGGCGCGTTCAAGGCGCTTGCAGCCAATCCGGGCGCGCTCGTGGCTTCGGCCCAGACTGCACAGGCGATGACTGCGAACGCCGCCGCGGCGTCGATGGCGGCGCAAAGCTTCAATTCGCAGGCGATGCAGATGGCGGCAGCCTATCCGCAGGCGTTCGGCGCGATGGCGGCCAATCCGGGTGCTTTCACGGCGCTTGCCGCGAACCCGGGCGCGATGGTCACGTTCGCTCGCAATGCCGAGGCCTTCAAGTCGCTGGCGATCAATCCGTCGTTCCAGGCGCTGGTGTCCAATGCCTCGTTCGCGGCGGCCGTCCAGAGCAAGGACTTCGCCAACGCGATCAGAGCCGACTGACCAGAGTAAGCGTTCGCCGGGGGGCGAGTTAGGGGGATCATGACGGGGGTAAGGGCGCGGCTGCGGTCGCTAAGGGCCGCAGCGGCCGCAATTGCCTTGTGCAGCTTTCCGGCAAATGCGTTTGCACAGGCCCAGCCCAGGCCCCCGCCACCCCAGCCCGAGACGACCACGGTCGAAGAGCCGATCGCGGCTCCCGAAAAGACGTCGCCGACGGAGACTCCGACCAAGGAGGACAGCCAGGGGCCCTCGCATGTGCCGCCGGAAGGCTCGGCGTCGGGCATCGATCTGTCGGAGCTCGACACCAACGACCTGTCGTTGCTCTATTTCGACCCTGTCCAGACTTACCTGACGCCCTATATCGGCCGCGCCTTCACCAACGCGCTCGATTTCCACAAGCGGAAGTTCAACTGGACTCCGTGGGAACGAACAACGTTGCTGCTCAAGGACTTCGGCGATTACGGCAATGCCGCGGCGCGGTCGTCGCCGAACGACGCCGTGCTGCTCGACGTGGCGCCGCTCAGCCAGTCGATGGAGACGTTCACGCCGGGCGAGCGCTTTTTCACCCTGATCAACCACGAGCTTGCGCACGTCGCGACCATGGACGTGTGGAACAAGCAGGACGCCTCCTGGCGCAAGTTCCTGCACGGCAAGCCGATGCCGATTCAGGAGCATCCGGAATCGATCCTCTACAATTACCTGGCGACGCCCCGGAACAACGTCCCGCGCTGGTATCTCGAAGGCAGCGCAGTCTTCTTCGAAACCTGGATGGCGGGCGGGCTCGGCCGCGGGCAGGGCGCCTACGACGAAATGGTGTTCCGGGCGAAGGTCCGCGACCACGACCGCTTCTTCTCACCGCTCGGGCTCGAATCCGAAGGCACTGCCGTCGACTTTCAGGTCGGCGTCAACGATTACCTCTACGGCACCCGCTTCTTCTCTTACCTGGCGCTGAAATTCGGGCCCCAGAAGACAGTCGATTGGCTCAGCCGGCCGGAGGGCAGCAAGGGCTTTTATTCGGCGCGGTTCCGCCAGGTCTACGGGCGCGGTCTCGACGAAGTGTGGGACGAATGGATCGCCTTCGAGCGCCAGTTCCAGCAGGCCAATCTCGACAAGCTCAGCAAATATCCGGTGACCGAGACAGTGCCGCTCAGTCCCAAGGGCCTGGGGTCGATGTCGCGAGGCTTCGTCGATACCAAGACCAACAGCCTGATCGCCGCCTTCCGCTATCCCGGCGCGATTGGCTTCGTCGGCCGCCTCGACCTGGCGTCCGGCAAGCTGACCAAGCTCCAGGAAATCAAGGGCATGATGCTCTATCGGGTGACGAGCATGGCGTTCGATCCCGACGCGCGCACCGCTTATTACACCGAGGACAATTACGCGTTCCGCGACATCATCGCGGTCAACGTCGACACGGGTAAGAAGCGCAAGCTGCTGAAGGACGCGCGGATCGGCGACCTGGTCGTCAATCCGGCCGACAAGTCGATCTGGGGCATTCGCCACCAGAACGGCTTTGCCACGATCGTCCGTATTCCCGCGCCTTATTCGAGCTTCAACCAGATCCACACGTTCAAATACGGCCAGACGCCCTTCGACCTCGACATCTCGCCCGACGGGTCGATGATTTCGGCGTCCTTCGGTGAAGTGAACGGCGATCAGTCGGTTCGCGTCTGGCCGATCGACAGCTTCTCGACCGAGTCCGAATCCGAACCGCAGGAGGTCGCACGGCTGTCGCTTCCGCCCTCGACGCCGGAGGGCTTCGTCTTCGCCCCCGACGGCAAGACGATGTACGGCACATCTTATTATACTGGCGCGTCGAACGTCTTTCGCTTCGATATCGCGACCCAGAAGTTCGACGCGGTCAGCAATGCGACGACGGGCTTCTTCAAGCCCATCCCTCAAGCCGACGGCTCGCTGATTGCGTACGATTACAGCGGGCAGGGGCTTCGGCCGGTCCGCTTCAGGCCCGAGGTCAAGGAGGATCTCGGCAGCGTCGATTTTCTCGGCACGCGGGTCATCGCCGAGAACCCCGAGCTCAAGAGCTGGGGCGTGGGTTCGCCGGCGAAGGTCCCGCTCGACGAGCTGATCACGAGGCGCGGCAAGTACCGCCCGAGCGATCGCGTGAAGCTGGCCGGCAGTTACCCGATCATCCTCGGCTACAAGGGCGTGGCGTCACCGGGTTACTATTTCCATTTTGAAGACCCGATGCAGTTCAAGCAGTTCAACGCCAGCATCAGCGTCTCGCCGTTCGGCCGCATGGCGACTCGCGACCGGCTTCACGCCAGCGCCCAGTTCAAGGACCAGAATTGGGACATCAGGGCGCAGCATAATGGCGCAGACTTCTACGACCTGTTCGGGCCGGTCCAGCGCAGCCTGCGCGGCGACAATTTATCGATCCGCTATAACAAGTCGCGCATTTACGATCCGCCGCGGCAGCTCGACCTCTGGGGCTCGGCGGCGATCTTTACCGGGCTGGAGCGCCTGCCCAACGCGCAGAACATTCCGAGCCCGAGCAACGTCGGCTCGCTCGAGGTCGGCGCCAAATTCACCAACACCAGGAAATCGCTGGGCGGCGTCGATCATGAAAAGGGCATCGAGTGGCGCGCGCTCGCCAACCTCGATTACGACATCGACGCCAGCAAATCCTTTCCGAAGATCTACGGGGGATTGAACTACGGCGTACCGCTGCCGATGGCGAACAGCAGCTTCTGGATCTACGCCCACGGTGGGCTCGGCTGGGGCCAGAAGCTCCACCCGCTCGCCGGCTATTATTTCGGCGCGTTCCGCAACAACTATGTCGATGACCGGTCCGAGAAGCGGTACCGCGAGATGGAAAGCTTCCCCGGCTTCGACATCGACGAAATCTCTGCGCGCAAGTTCGGCAAGATCACAGGCGAGATCAACCTGCCGCCGATCCGCTTCGCCGAGGTGGGGACGGCAGCTTTTTACCTGAGCCACATCCGGCCGGCGGTCTTTGCGGGAATGATGGCGGTCGAGGCCCCCGATGGCACCAACCGTCGCTACCAGGACGTAGGTGCGCAGCTCGATCTGAACTTCAGCGTGGCGCTGCGCCTGCCGATGGTATTGTCGGTCGGCGCGGCGGCCGGCTTCGAAGACGGCCATTACCGCAAAACGGAATGGCTAGCTTCGCTAAAGATCCTATAACCGCCGCGATGCTGACGACTTTCCTGACCCAATCGGTTCACTGGGGCGTGGCGCTTGTGCCTGTCCTCATCATGCTCGCGATCTTCATCTGGCTCGATGCTTTCAAGCTGATGAGCCTCAAGGAGATTTTCGTCCTGTTGTTTCTTGGAGGGATCGGCGCGGTCGCTGCCTATCCGGTATCGGGCCGCCTGATCGACGTTCTCCCGATCGGTTTTTCGAACTACAGCCGCTTCGTCGCGCCGTGGATCGAGGAGGCGATCAAGGGCGTCATCATGATCGGGCTCTTCCGCTTCAACCGCATCGGCTACAAGCTCGACGCGGTCATTTCGGGCTTCGCGATCGGGGCCGGCTTCTCGGTCGTCGAGAACATCCTCTACCTCATCATCTACCCGGACTACGGTACCGGCACCTGGCTGGTGCGCGGGCTCGGCACGGCGGTGATGCACGGCACCACGCTGGCGATCCTCGCGGCGGTCGCGCACGAGCTTTCCGAGCGCGAGACCCGCGAGGCGGCGGCGGATTACAAGTTCAACCTGCTGTGGTTCATCCCGGGCTACCTGATCGCCGTCGCGATCCACACCGCGTTCAACCAGTTACCGGACAAGCCGCTGCTGGCCATGCTCGGTGCAATGGTCCTGGCGCCGATCGCGCTGATCGGCATCTTCAGCTTCGGCACCGCCGAGGCCGAGCGCTGGCTCAGCAAGGAATATGCCGAGCATAAGGCCCAGCTCGCGGCGCTTGCCGCCGGCAAGTGGCCCGACAGCGAAGCCGGACGGCGCATCGCCGCGCTCGCCGGACGCCTCGATGGCGAAGCCGCCAAGCGGGTGCAGCGCTACTGGGAAGTGCTCGCCCGCCTGGTAGTGGAGGCCGAGGAGACGTTGATCGAGGAAGCCGGCGGCGACGTCGAAATCAACCGTGGCGCGGTCCGCGCCAATTTTGCCGAGCTCGACGGTCTCCAGCGCGCGCTTGGCCGCAGCACCTATGCCGCGCTCAAGGCTTTGCTGCCGTTCAGCCGCAACGATTATTGGGAGCTGGGCGAGCTTCGCCAGCGCATCCAGGGATAACGCTGCCGGTTAGTGGCGGTGCTCGGGGCGGAGCTGGTAACGGCCGCCCTCCAGTCCATTGAACATGGTCGCGATCGCCGGATGGTCGATCGGCTCCTCGCTTTCGTCCGGGACCAGGTTCTGCTGGCTGACGTAAGCGACGTAGCTGCTCTCCATATTCTCCGCGAGCAGGTGGTAGAAGGGCTGGTCCTTGGACGGGCGCAGCGCTTCGGGAATCGCGTCGTACCACTCCTCGCTGTTGGCGAAGACCGGGTCGACATCGAAGATGACCCCGCGGAAGTCGAAAATCTTGTGCCGAACGACGTCGCCGATGGCGAAGCGGGCGAGGGGCATGTCGATTTTGCGGGCCACGGGGGAGGAACGCTCGAACGGTTCAATGGGAGCCATGGATCACTATCTAGGCAACCGGGATGCGCACTGCTAGAGGCGCGCGTCCGACCGGTGCCGGCAGCCTTGCCGGCCACGCGACCTTCAAGCGGAGAGGTGGCTGAGTGGTCGAAAGCACCGCACTCGAAATGCGGCGTACGGGCAACCGTACCGTGGGTTCGAATCCCACCCTCTCCGCCAAAGGGACAGTGGCCAACGGTTGACAGGCCCCCGGGCCTGCCATAGTCGGCTCGCTTTCCCGAGCGCCGCGCTGCTTGCCATAGCGTCCGCACGCGCGCGGGAACCGGATTTTGAAGAAGAGAAGAGCCAATGTTCGCAGTCGTGCGCACGGGCGGCAAGCAATATCGCGTCGCCCCCGGAGACAAGATCGTCGTCGAGAAACTCGATGGCAGTGCCGGTGACAAGGTCACCCTGGGCGACGTCCTGCTTGCGGGCGAGGGCTCGAGCCTGAAGTCGACCGACGGCCTGACCGTCGCGGCCGAGATCATCGCCCAGGCCAAGGGCGACAAGGTGACGGTGTTCAAGAAGCGCCGCCGCCACAACTACCGCCGTAAGCAGGGCCACCGCCAGCTGCACACCATCCTGAAGATCGTCGCGATCGGCGATTACAAGGAAGAAAAGGCGAAGCCGGCCAAGGCCGCGGCTCCAGCCGCAGCTGCGCAGGATACCCCGGCTGCACCGAAGCCTGCGCCCAAGGGCAAGGCCGAGCAGAAGCCGTCCGAGACCGGCGAAGAGACGACGAAGGTCGAATCGGATCAGCAGCGTTCGGGCGACGTCGCCGGCGCGCCGACCGAGAACCCGGCTCCGGCCGACGAAAAGGCCGCCAAGGGCAATGCGCCCGCGGCCAAGAAGGCACCGGCCAAGGCTGCTGCCGCCAAAACCCCGTCGACAAAAAATGCTGCACCTGCTAAGGCCGCGGCCAAGAAAACTCCGAAAGCGAAGTAATCAGTCATGGCACATAAGAAGGCAGGCGGTTCGTCCCGCAACGGCCGCGACAGTGAAAGCAAGCGCCTGGGCGTGAAGAAGTTCGGTGGGGAAAACGTCCTCGCCGGCAACATCATCGTGCGTCAGCGCGGCACCAAATGGCACCCGGGCGACAACGTCGGCCTGGGCAAGGATCATACGCTTTTTGCACTCACGAACGGCGCGGTCACCTTCCGCGACGGCAAGCTTGGTCGCAAATACGTCCACGTCATGCCGATTACGGAAAGCGAAGCATAGGAACGGTCAGAAAGGGACCGTTCCCACAAGGGGGCGGCCCGGACGAGATCTAAAAGCGGATCGAGACCAAAAGGGAGAAGAGGGAAGCCCCCTCTCCTCCCTTCTTTTGTATCTGAAGGGTCAAAATCTTCTCCCGAAACTGTCACCGGACGCCGCTAGGCGGCCGGATCGAGGAGAAGATGAGATGTTCGCGAGAACAGCGAGACTGCTGCTGAGGCCCGGGTTCCCCGAGGATGCGCCGGCGCTTGCCGCCGCGATCGCCGACGAGGCGATCGTCCGCAACCTCGCAACGGCGCCGTGGCCGTTTCGCATGCGCGACGCCGAAGCTTTTCTCGCCCGTCCGCGCGATCCGATCCTGCCCTCGCTGCTCATCTTCGAGCGTACCAATGGCGCGCCGCAACTGGTCGGCTCATGCGGCCTTGGCCGGCGCGCGTCGGGCGCGGTTGAAATGGGCTATTGGATCGCCCGCTCGCACTGGGGGCAAGGCTTCGCCACCGAGGCCTGCGCCGCGCTCGTGGACATCGCCCGGACGCTGGGCCTCGGAAGTCTCGAAGGCTCGCACTTCATCGACAATCCCGGTTCGGGCCGGGTGCTCGAAAAGCTCGGCTTCGAGGCGCTTGGTATCACCGCCCCGCGGATGAGTTGCGCGCGGGGCACAGAAGCGCCTGCGCGCCTGATGCGGCTGCGGCTGGCGCAAGTGGCGGAAGCCAACGCCGAGGCGGCGCTGGCGGCCTGAGCTCAGGCGGCGTTGCGGACCTTGCGTGCCGGCGCCGGCTCGGTCGGCGCCGCCGCGTCGTAAGCCGCGAGCAGGTGCCGGTCGTCCTCGTTCCACGGGTGGAAACCCGGCAGGAAGAAGCGGACCCAGGCGCCCGCGATCTTGCGGAACATGCCGGGGCGCACCCAGAGGTAGACGAGCAGCTTGCGCCAGGCGGTGAAGCCGGTGACGCCGTCCTGCCGCATCAGCTCGAGCGCGCCGGCGATGCGGTCGGTGACGAAATGCTCGGTGATGTAGAGCATCACCCGCGCCTTCACCTGCCAGCGCTTCCAGCGGCTCCAGTCGCGCGTCGCGTGGAGCCACGTGTCATATGCGACGCCCTTGTGCTCGATCTCCTCGGCTGCGTGCCAGCGCCACAAGGCGGCGGTTTCCGGCTCGGCACCCTCGAGGTGACGCGGGTCAGCGAGCAGCTCATGGGCGAGGATTGCAGTGAAATGCTCGAGCACGGTGGTCGCCGCGAGGCTGACGATCATCGGCTTGGAGCGGGTCTGGGCGAGGCGCTCGTCGATCCGCGCTTCGAGCGAGGTCATGTCATAGCCGCTGTCGAGGGCGCGGCGGTTGAAGGCGTCATGCTCGCGGCTGTGGATCGCTTCTTGCGTCGTGAAGGCCTTGATTTCTTCGGCCAGCCGGGGCGGCACGCCTTCGCGGAAGGCGCGGACGCTTTCGACGAAAAAGGCTTCGCCCTTGGGGAAGGTGGCCGATAGCGCGTTGTAAATAGCGGTCGCCTCGACGCGCCCGCCGTGCCAAAGTCGCGGGGTCGATCCGCCGCGGCCAAAGCGGCGGTCGCGCGGGGTGATGCGAAGATCGTCGGGGCTGGGCAAGGTCGTGGCGTTCATGTCGCCGAAGGTAGAGTTACTTACACGAATGTCAATTAAGCGACGGCGCCTGACCCCGGAAGAAAGCCGCTCCGCCGCATTGGAAGCCGCGCGCGAGATCCTGCTCAGCGAAGGGCCCTCGGCGGTGACGCTGAAGGCCGTGTCGGCGAAGATCGGCCGGACCCACGCCAATTTGCTCCATCATTTCGGCTCCGCCGCCGGGCTGCAGGGGGCGCTGGCGCGTTCGATCGCCGATTCGGTCACGGCCAACATTGCCGCCGCAGTTGCGCGCGCTCGAAGCGGCGAGGCGGATGCGCGCGAGATCGTCGACCGCACCTTCGACGCGTTCGGCAAGGAAGGCGCGGGACCGCTCGCCGCGTGGATGATCCTGACCGGCAACCGCGACGCGCTGAACCCCATTCTCGAAAAGATTCACGACCTCGTCGGCGAACTGACCGTCGGTCACGAGGACCATCAGGTGGCGGCAAGCACGCTGGCGCTGGTGCTGAACGCGCTCGGTGACGCGCTTCTCGGACCTGCGATCGCGGCGGCGCTGGACCTTCCGCGCGACACTGCGCGCGAGCTTGCCGCGGAGCGCCTGCGCGCCCGGCTGGAGATGGAGCATACGCCTCGCTGATCGCGGCTGGTCGGCGTACGGCGGCTGCTGCATCGGAGTTGGGCGGGGCGGAACAGCACGGGCCCGAGGCTGTTGTGCGGAGCAGCGCGTCATGCGCGACGACAGTGGAGACAGCAGCGCATGGCCAAAAAGCCCGACGAGGATTCGGAACACGCGTTCAAGCCCGGCCCGACCGTCCCCAGCACCAAGCCGCGTCTGTTCGGAATTCTTGGCCCCGGCCTGATTACGGGAGCCTCCGACGACGATCCTTCAGGCATCGGCACCTACAGTCAGACCGGGGCTGCTTTCGGCTATTCGATGAGCTGGATGATGCTGTTCACCTACCCGCTGATGTCGGCGGTGCAGATCGCCAGCGCGCGGCTCGGCCGCAGCACCGGACACGGCATCGCCGGCAACCTTGCGCGGCACTATCCAAACTGGCTTCTGCAGTCGCTCGTCGCTTTGCTGCTGATCGCCAATACGCTCAATATTGGCGCCGACCTCGGGGCTATGGCTGACGCCACCCGCCTGCTTCTCGGCGGCTGGTACTTTGCCTACGTCGTCGGGTTCGGCCTGTTCGCTGCGGCGCTCCAGATTTTCGTCTCATACAAGCGCTACGTGCTGGCGCTGAAGTGGCTGACCATGGCGCTGTTCGCTTATGTCGCTGCTTTGCTGTTCGCGGGAGTCGATTGGGGATCTGCTCTGCGCGGGATGCTTATTCCGACGATCAGGTTCGACACGAGCTTCCTGACCACCGTCGTTGCGGTGCTCGGGACCACGATCAGTCCCTATCTGTTTTTCTGGCAAGCGAGCGAAGAAGCCGAAGACATCAAGGCGCATTCCGGTCGTCATGCGCTGCGCCCTCATCCCGAGGAGGGACCGGCGGCGATCGAACGTATCAAATGGGACACGCTCGTCGGCATGGCCTTTTCCAACGCCATTGCCGTCGCGATCATCCTGACCACTGCGGCGACGCTCAACCAGCAGGGGATCACCGACATCCAGACGTCGGCCGACGCAGCCGAGGCGCTGCGGCCGATCGCCGGCACTGCCGCGTTCGTGATCTTCGCGGCAGGTATCGTCGGGACGGGATTGCTGGCGATCCCGGTCCTGGCCGGTTCGGCGGCCTACGCACTCGGCGAGGCGCGCCGCTGGCCGGTCGGGCTGGATCGCAAGCCACGCGACGCCCGGGCCTTCTACGCGACGATACTGGTCGCGACGCTGGCCGGGATTGTCATGAACTTCGTCGGGCTTAACCCGATCAAGGCCTTGTTCTGGTCGGCGGTGGTCAACGGCGTGGTCTCCGTGCCGGTGTTGAGCGTGCTCATGCTGATGACCGCTCGCCACAATGTCATGGGCAAGTGGATCCTCGGTCCCAGGCTGCGAGTGCTCGGCTGGATTGCTACGGGAGTGATGGGCGCCTGCGTCGCGGCCATGTTGGTGACCCTGGCCTGACTCGGTTAAGCGTGGCCGCGCGGTTCCTGCCGAGCGTTTGACAATTGCCGGTCGGCCTCGTCGATGGCGCGCAGCAACTCGCTGAAATTGGGGGCTTCTTCGACCGGCCAGGTGCGGTCGAACGTCGACCCAAGCAGGCCTAGGTCGCGCTTGGTTAGCAGGCCGACCGCAACGATCCGCTCCTGCATGACATCGATGCTCCTAATCCAGGTTAGACTTCAAAAACGATCCCAAGCTCCTGAAGTGCCTAAAGTTTCGGGTGAGAACCGGTTTTTACCAGGCAATCCGCGCCGAGCCGTTGAGCGTCGATATTGCCGGAATCGGTTGAAAGTCGTTCATTAAGCCATGCCGACGACCATTCCTCAGTGGCAGCAGATGGCGATTTACGCTGTCGGGTTCGCGTTGCTGATCATGCTTCTGCAGCGGATCCCGTTCGTTGGCCGGTTCATCCGCTTTGCACTCAGCTTCGGCCTATTCGCCTTCCTCATCTACCTGCTGCTGGAAATGGCGCCCTATCAGCCCGAGCTCGCACGATTCACCGCGCCGCTCGGCCTCGACGACCAGAAGGTCGCGGGCAAGGAGCTTCGGGTCCGGATGTCGCCCGATGGCCATTTCTGGGTGGCGGCATCGATCAACGGCGTGAAGCGGCGGATGCTGATCGACAGCGGCGCGACCGTCACCGCGATCTCGCAGGGCACCGCGCAAAGCGCCCGGGTCGACACGTCCAGTGGCTTAAACCAAGTCGTCCTGCGTACCGCTAACGGGGTGGCTCCCGCAAAAACCGGCAGCATCGATGAACTTCGTGTCGGCAATATCGTCGCGCGGAACCTGAGAGTCGTGACCGCGCCGGGCCTGGGCGAGCTCGACGTGCTCGGCATGAACTTCCTCAGCAAGCTCGAAAGCTGGCGGGTCGAGGGCGGTACCCTCATCCTCGTTCCGCACCACCCGCAGGGCAGCGCTTAGCTTTCCCTCTCGCCGCGCTTGCCCTAGTCCGCGTCCCTCATGCATTTTCTCGATCAGGCCAAGATTTTCGTCCGCTCAGGGGCCGGCGGTCCGGGAGCAGTCAGCTTCAGGCGCGAGAAGTTCGTCGAGTTCGGCGGCCCCGACGGCGGCGACGGCGGAAAGGGCGGCGACATCGTCTTCGAAGCGGTTCCCGGCCTCAATACGCTGATCGACTTTCGCTACACCCAGCATTTCCGCGCGCCGCGCGGCAAGGGCGGGGCCGGGTCCAATCGTACGGGCGCCGGCGGCAAGGACCTGGTCATCAAGGTCCCAGTCGGAACCCAGGTTCTCGCGGATGACGAGGAGCGCAGCCTGATTGCCGATCTCACCCGCGAGGGCGAGCGCGTCACCTTGCTGAAGGGCGGCATGGGCGGGCGAGGCAACGCCAGCTACAAGACCTCGACCAACCGCGCGCCGCGCCAGCACCAGACCGGCGAAGACGGCGAGGAACTATGGGTCTGGCTGCGCCTCAAGCTGCTCGCCGACGTCGGGCTGCTCGGCCTGCCGAACGCCGGCAAGTCGACGTTGCTCAATTCCGTCACCAACGCCGGGGCAAAGGTCGGGGATTACCCCTTCACGACGCTTCGGCCGCAATTGGGCGTCGTCCGCCACAAGGGCCGCGAGTTCGTCATTGCGGACATTCCCGGCCTGATCGAGGGCGCCGCCGAAGGCGCGGGCATCGGCGACCGCTTCCTCGGCCATGTCGAACGGACGCGGGTGCTTCTGCACCTGGTCGATACTTCGTCGAAGGATCCGGTCGAAAGCTGGCGGATCGTCCGCGGTGAGCTCGAAGGCTATGGCGCCGGGCTGGATGCAAAGAGCGAGCTCATTGCGCTCACCAAGGCCGACCTGGTTGACGACAAGGCGCGGGCCAAGGCGGTCAAAGCCCTGGAAAAGGCATCGGGAGCGCGGGTCTTCCCGATTTCCGCGCCGCTCGACGAGGGCATGGAGCCCTTGCTCGACGCCTTGATCGAGCGGCTGGGCTCGCCGGCGGGAGAGGACGTCGAGGACGCAGCCAAGCAGGAAGCGAACTGGTCGCCGCTATGAGGCTGGCGATCACTGGTGGCACCGGTTTCGTTGGCGGGCATCTGCTCGACATGGCGATCACCGCCGGCCACGAGGTGAAAGCGCTGACGCGGAAGGCCCAGACCGAGCGCGGCGGCGTCGAATGGGTGCGCGGCGACCTCAGCGACCGCCAGGCGCTCGAGCAATTGGTGGATGGCGCCGACGCGGTCATTCACGTTGCCGGTGTGATCAGTGCCTCAAGCGCATCCGCATTCGAGCTCGGCAACGTCACGGGCACACTGGCGATGCTCGCGGCGGCGACCGCCGGCGGCGTGCATCGGTTCGTGCAGGTTTCCTCACTCGCTGCTCGCGAGCCCAAGCTGTCGCTCTACGGCGGCTCGAAGTTCCGGGCCGAGGCGCTCGTCCATCGTTCGGGGCTCGATTGGGTGATCGTCCGCCCGCCCGCCGTCTACGGCCCCGGCGACAAGGAAACGCTCGAGTTGTTTCGGATGGCCAAGCTCGGGCTGATGCTGATGCCACCGAAGGGCCGGGTCTCCGTCATCCACGTCGATGACCTCGCCCGCCTGTTGCTCGCGGTCGCGGCACCCGAGGCGCCGACGTCTTGCCTGATCGAGCCCGACGACGGGAAGGCGGACGGCTGGACCCACCGCGAATTCGCGCGGGCGCTCGGCACTGCCGTGGGCACCAAGCCGGCCATTGTCTCTTCGCCGGGCATCCTGCTGCGCCTCGCCGCGCGCGCCGACCAATTGGTGCGTGGGCCGCACGCCAAGCTGACGGTCGACCGGGCCGCCTATTTCTCGCACCGCAACTGGGTCGTCGAGCCGAAGCGCGCGTGCCCGGACGCGCTGTGGCGGCCGGAGATAGACACGCTGCAGGGATTACGGGAAACTGCCGACTGGTACCGGCTGCAAGGCTGGCTCTGAGGAGGGGCAAGTGAGGAAGCACTATATTCTCGACGCTGCGGCGTCTCTCCTCGGCGTGTCGCTGATCATCGTCACCGCATTTCACATCAGCGGGACCGCATTGAGCACGCTCGGAGATGAACTCGCCTTCAGCGCGGCAGTTCTGTTCATCGTCAGCTGTCTGCTGTCGCACCGCGGTATCAGCAAGGACAATGAGCGCTACGAGCATTATGCCGACAAGTTTTTCGCGTCCGGGATCCTGTTCATCCTGGCATCGGTCGTCACCGTCTGGCTGTGAGGCGCCTCAGACGCGCCTCAATCGCGCCCCATTGCGTTGCGAAAGCGCGGCATCGCGATTAACCAGCCGAGCCATGTCAGACCGCCAGCAAACCTACGCCAAAGTCCTCGGGCTGATCGAGCCCTTCAACAAGAAGGGTGTGGCGATCACCGAAGGGACGCGCTTCGCCCAGGACCTCGAGTGGGACAGCCTGACGGTGCTCGACTTCGTCGCCAACGTCGAGGACGAGTTCGACGTGCTCATTTCGATGAACATGCAGGCGGAGATCGAGACGGTTGGCCAGCTGGTCGATGCGCTCGAAAGGCTCGCCGCCGCGAGGGGCTCTTAAAGCTTGGCTGACCTCTTCTCCAAGTTCGATCCGATCATCCAGCAGCGGGAGACGCTGCTCGAAACCGGGCTGACCGACCCGTTCAACCTGGTCATGGAGAAGGTGGAAAGCCCGACCGTGGCGATCTGCAATGGCCGCCGAACGATCCTGCTCGGCACCTACAATTATATGGGCATGACGTTCGATCCGGACGTCATCGCGGCCGGCAAGCAGGCGCTCGACGACTTCGGCTCGGGAACGACGGGAAGCCGGGTCCTCAACGGCACCTATGCCGGCCATCGCGCGGTCGAGGAGGCGCTGAAAGACTTCTACGCCATGGACCACGCCATGGTCTTCTCGACCGGCTACCAGGCCAATCTCGGCGTGATTTCGACGATCGCGGGCAAGGAGGACTATATCGTCCTCGACATCGACAGCCACGCTTCGATCTACGACGGCTGCGCGCTCGGCAACGCCCAGATCGTCCCCTTCCGCCATAATGACCTCGACGCGCTCGAAAAGCGCCTGAAGCGCATTCCGGAGGGGGCGGGCAAGCTGGTCGTGCTGGAAGGCGTCTATTCGATGCTCGGCGACATCGCGCCGTTGAAGGAAATGGTCGCCATCGCGAAGGCCAATGGCGCGATGGTCCTGGTCGACGAGGCCCACTCGATGGGCTTCATCGGCGACAACGGCCGCGGCGTTGCGGAGGCTCAGGGCATAATCGACGACGTCGATTTCATCATCGGCACCTTTTCAAAGTCCGTCGGCACGGTCGGCGGCTTCTGCGTCTCCAACCACCCCAAGTTCGAAATATTGCGGCTGGTTTGCCGTCCCTATGTCTTCACCGCCTCGCTGCCGCCCTCGGTGGTGGCGACCGCGGCGACCTCGATCCGCAAGCTGATGCACAGCGCCGACAAGCGCGCGCACCTGTGGGAAAACAGCCGGCGGCTGCACGCGGGCCTGAAGCAGCTCGGCTTCCAGCTCGGCACCGACGAACCGCAATCGGCGATCATCTCGGTCATCATGCCCGACCTCGAGACTGGAGCCGCGATGTGGGAAGCGCTCCTCAACGAGGGCCTCTACGTCAATCTGGCCCGCCCGCCCGCCACCCCCGCGGGCATGACGCTGCTTCGCTGCTCTCTTTGCGCGCTTCATTCGTCCGAGCAGGTTGGGGAGATCCTCGGCATGTTTACTGCGGCAGGCCGTGCAACAGGTTGCATAAGCTGACGGAACCGGCCCGATCCGCCGGGTTTCGCCCAATGGTTAACGGAGCTACATTGGGCACATGAGCGGGGACGGCGAAGAGGATAAGGGCCGCTTCGACTGGCGTGGTGGTGGCGCCGCGGCGGCAGGCCTGGCCGCGGCCCTGGTGCTCGTCGCCATGGTGTTCCTGGTCAAGTTCGCCAACGACGCGCGCGAGCAGGCGCTAACGTCCGAGCGTCACACCTACGAAGTCGCGCTCGCTGTCCGCAGCCTCAGCGGCAATGTCGCACGATCCGAAGCCGCCTTGTCGCGCTTCGTGCTCGACGAGAACGTCAAGACCAGCGGCAATATCTACGCCAGCAGCTGGCAAATGGCCGGGTATCAGATCGACCAGCTGAAGACGCTTACGCGCAATAGCCCTGATCAGCAGCGTCGGGTCTCCGAGCTTCGCGAGCTTTATCGCAAGCGCGACGGCGAGCTTGCGCTGGCCGCGCGCGCCGCGCTCGCCAAGGAAGGCGAGGCTGGCATCAGCTATTTCTACCAGGCGGCCACGACCGGAACCGGCCAGGCGCTCGACGACAAACTCGAGGAAATCATCCGCGCCGAACGCGCGCAGATGCGCGATCGCATCGAGCAGACCCAGATGTTCGCTGCCCGGGCGGACAAGTTCACGGATTACCTGAGCTGGCTCGGCTTCCTGGTGGGGCTCGGGGCGATCTTCCTTGGCGTGATCGCGGTCCAGGCCGTCCGCCAGAGCCGGGTCGTCCGCCGCCAGGCCGAGAGCGAAACCGAGCGCGCCGAAGCACTCGAAATGGCGGTGCGCGACCGCACGCAGGAGTTGTGGGAAGCGAACCAGGCGCTGAAAGCCGAAGCCGAGGAACGCCAGGCGGCCGAGGCCCAGCTTCGTCAGGTCCAGAAGATGGAAGCGGTGGGCCAGCTGACCGGCGGCATCGCTCACGATTTCAATAACATGCTGGCGGTCGTGGTTGGCGGCATCGACCTTGCGCTCCGGCGGCTCAACGGCCCGCGCCGCGAAGTCATGACGCACCTCAACAACGCCATGGAGGGCGCGACGCGCGCGGCCGCTTTGACCCGGCGCCTGCTGTCGTTCGCCCGCTCCGAGCCGCTCCTCCCCGAACGCGTCGACAGCAAGGATCTGATCGGCGGCATGTCCGAACTGCTCGACCGGACGCTGGGCGAACGGATCAAGGTGGCGGTCGACCTCGCCAAGGATACATGGCCGACCTACGTCGACCCGCACCAGCTCGAGAATGCGATCGTCAATCTCGCGGTCAATGCGCGCGACGCGATGGACGGCGAGGGGGTGATGCGGATCAGCACCCGCAACGTGAAGCTGGCCGCGAATGAGGTCGGCGACATCCAGGCGGGCGAATATGTAATGATCTCGGTGGCCGACACCGGCTGCGGCATGCCGCCGGACGTGCTCGACCGCGCGTTCGAGCCGTTCTTCACGACCAAGCCCGTCGGCAAGGGCACGGGGCTCGGCCTTTCCCAGATCTTCGGCTTCGCTCACCAGTCGGGCGGCGAGGTCGGGATCGAAAGCACGGTCGGCGAAGGCACGACCGTCTCCATCTATTTGCCGCGTACCGAGGTCGCAGCCTCCGTGCGGGTTCATCCGGCGGTTCGGCAGGCCGATGCCGATGCGCACGTGCCCGGTGCGCGGATCCTGCTGGTCGAGGACGACCCGAGGGTCAGGACGGCGACCATCGGCGCGCTTGAGGATCTCGACTACGAGCCGGTTGCCTGCAGCAGCGGCGCCGAAGCGATCGAGCTGTTCGAGCGGCAGGAGTTCGACCTCGTCATTTCCGACGTGATCATGCCCGAGATGACGGGCCCCGAGCTGATCCGGCACCTGAAATCGACGCACTCGCGCGAATTCGCTGTGCTGTTCGTGACCGGCTTCGTGGGCGACGGCGAAAGCGACGATCTTCGCGACCACGAACTGCTGCGCAAGCCGTTTACGGTTGGCGCGTTGGCAAGCGCGGTTGCCGCGGCTCTGTCGCGCGACAGCGGGCCGCCACGCGCCTCGGCGGCCGCTGCCAAGGCCTGATCCAGTTTGGGCATGAAATCGGCCGCGCGTCGGCTATAGGCTGCCATTCATGGGCCTGATCGACCGTTATATGGCGCGCTCCATCGCCGTGCCGCTTATCGGCACGCTGCTGCTGGCGTCGATGCTGCTCGTCCTCGATCAGATGCTGCGGCTGTTCCAGTATGTCGTCGATGC
This sequence comes from Pseudomonadota bacterium, assembly GCA_040389765.1. Lineage (GTDB taxonomy): Bacteria > Pseudomonadota > Alphaproteobacteria > Sphingomonadales > Sphingomonadaceae > Sphingomicrobium. Next base: position 202,073 of record JAZJZO010000006.1, read on the forward strand.
CGGCGGGCCGGTCAGCGTCGTCTGGCGGATGCTTGCCAACCTGCTGCCCGAATATCTTTCGCTCGGCATCCCGATCGGGTTGATGCTCGGTATCCTGCTCGCCTTCCGCAAGCTCGCGCTGTCCTCCGAGCTCGACGCGCTGCGCGGCATCGGCGTCGGCTACACGCGGCTGCTTCGCATGCCCTACGCTTATGCGATTCCGCTAGCGATTCTGAACCTCGGCATCGTCGGCTACCTTCAGCCCTATGCCGAATATCGCTTCAAGAGTCTGAGCTTCGAGCTGAAGTCGGGCGCATTGGGCGCCGCGATCAAGGTTGGCGAGTTCAACCGGCTCGGCAAAAAGCTGACGCTGCGCATCGACCGCAGCGAGAACCGCGGCACGCAGCTTCAAGGAATTTTCGTCAATTCCGAAGACAGCAAGGGGATGACTGTTGCGGCCACCGCGCTCAATGGCCGCTTCCTTGCCACCGACGACCCGGACACGATCCTGTTCCGGCTCGAAAAGGGGCGCCTGATCCAGGATAGCCCGCAATTCACGACCCCGCGGACTCTCGCCTTCGACAGCTACGACCTGCCGATCAGCCTGCCTGCCATCGCCCAATTCAGGGGCCGCGGCGGCAGCGAAGCGAATGAGCTGAACCTGACGGAGCTGTTTTCACGCGGCTACGGAAGCGGCCGGGCGACGGAAACGCAGCGCCTCGAAGCCCAGGCGCTCCTGAATTACCGCCTGGTCGAGGTGCTGATGATGCTGATGCTGCCGTTCCTCGCGGTGGCGCTGGCCGTGCCGCCCAAGCGCAGCTCCTCGGCGCTCGGTATTTTCGTCTCGATCCTGATCATCGTCGCCTATCACAAGGTCAACCAATATGCGGAAGCCTCGGCGGCGCACGGCCGGGTGAATGCTATCCTTGGGCTTTGGGTGCCGCTGATGGTGCTCTCCGCGCTCATTTTCTGGATGTATTACGTCCTCGCCTACAAGCCGGGAGGTCAGCCGATCGGGGCGCTCGAACGCTATGCAGGCAAGGCTGCCAAGGCGATCAAGGGACTGCTTCCGCGCTTCGGCGACAAGGACCAGGCTGAGGCCGCGACCGCATGATCAACTTCTCGTTCTTTCCGTCGCGGCGGCTTGCGCTCTACATGGCGCGGCTGTTCGTCACCCGGACCTTCGCCGTGCTGATCATGCTGGTGCTGGTGCTGATGACGCTGGACCTGCTCGGTCAGGCCGGGAAGATCCTCGCGGTGCCGGGCAACACCGATGCCGACTTGTGGCGCTACGTCGTGCTTCGCCTCCCACCTTTGATCTCGCGCTTCCTTCCGTTCGCGGCGTTGCTCGGGACGCTGATTTCGTTCGTCACGCTCAACCAGAACAGCGAGGTCGTGGCGATGAAGGCGGCCGGCCTTTCGGCGCATCAGATCCTAGCGCCGTTGATCATCGCCAGCCTGGTCATCGCCGGCGCTTTGTTCGCCTTCAACGAGTTCGTGGTCGTCAAGTCGGCACGGGTGGTCAACGCCTGGTCCGACAATGATTACAAGCCGATCCCGCCCGAAAGCGGCATCCTCAGCAACGTCTGGCTCCTTCAGGGGGACGACCTCATCCATGCCGGCATCGTTTCCGGGCGCGCGCCGAACCTCTCGGTGCAGGGGGTCGGGATATTCGACCGAACCAACGGTGTGCTGCAGCGGGTGATCAAGGCCGACAGGGCGGTCCGGCAGCCGCAAGGCGACGGCTGGCTGCTCCAGAAAGTGACGGTCTACGACGCCGAAATGAACCTGGTTCGGCAGATGCCCACGCTGCTTGCGATGCAGGGCGTGACGCCCAACCAGATGACCCTTGCCAAGGTCGATCCCGACGACCTGGATTACTGGACCTTGAAGCAGCGCGCCGCCGAGCTGGAAGCGGCTGGGCGGCCGGCGGAGGCCGCTCGGGCCGGGCTCGCCCACAAGATTTCAAGCCCCTTGTCGACCGTGCTGATGCCGCTGCTCGCCGCGATTGCCGCGTTCGGCCTGGCGCGTTCAGGCCAGGTGCTGGTCCGCGCGGCAATCGGCATGGCCTTGGGCTTCACCTATTTCGTGGCCGACAACTTCAGCCTGGCCATGGGTAATGCCGGCGCTTACCCGCCGTTGATCGCGGCCTGGGCGCCTTTCCTCCTGTTCCTGCTGATCGGCGAAACGGTCCTGATCCGGACCGAGGAGTAGGTCTATAGACGCACCAGCATCTTGCCGGTGTTGGCGCCGCTGAAAAGACCAAGAAAGGCTTCGGGCGCCTGCTCAAGACCATCGACGATGGTCTCACGGGATTTGACGACCCCGTCCGCTAGCCAGGGCGCCATCTCGGCATAAAATTCGCTCATCCGCGGCTGGTAGTCGAAAACCAGGAAGCCTTGCAGGCGGATGCGCGCGGCGATGATGCGCTGGATGAAGCGAAAGCTGGCCGGAGCCGAGTCATTGTAATTCTGGATCATCCCGCAGATCGCGAATCGGGCGTCGTTCCGCGCGAGTGCGAGCGCCGCATCGAGATGATCGCCGCCGACATTGTCGAAATAGACGTCGAGGTCGTCCGGGGCAGCGGCTTTCAGGCTCCTGATGAGCGGCCCGGCGCGATAGTCGACGACTGCGTCCGCGCCGAGCGAGCGAACGAATTCGCATTTGTCCGGGCCGCCCGCCGATCCGATCACCGTCATGCCCTTGGCTTTCGCGATTTGGACCACCACTGAGCCGACGGCTCCGGCGGCAGCAGACACGAAGACGATGTCGCCGGCCTTTGCCTGGGCGGCGTCGAGAAGCCCGAAATAAGCCGTGGCGCCGGTAATCCCGAGGACACCCAGGAATAGCTCGGGCGCAACCCCGAGGTCGGGAAGCTTGATGACGCCGCGCGCAGGCACGACGGCCTCGTCGCGCCACCCAGCCATGTGCTGGACCAGCTCTCCCGGCGCAAAACCGTCGGCGGCGCTCTCCACCACCTCGCCGATTGCGCCCCCTTCAAGCGGCTGGCCAAGCTCAAAGGCGGGAATATAGCTTTTCACGTCGTTCATTCGGCCGCGCATGTAAGGATCGACCGACAGCCACAGGTTGCGAATGCGGATCATGCCCTCGGCAAGCGGCGGAAGCGCCACCTCCTTGAGCTCGAAATTGTCGGAGGTCGGCATGCCGCTTGGGCGGCTCTTGAGGTGCCATGCTCGGGCCATCGCCGCCTCTTAGCCAATCACGCCGTCGCAGGGAACATGGACGAAAAGACCCGGCGGCGAAGGGGACGGCGCCGCCGGGTCTGGTTTGGCCTCCATTACGCGGAGGCCCAGGAAGCCGCTGCTCTAGCGGTAGGTGCCCTCGAAGCTGCGGTTGAGCGCGCGCGGGCCCATTTCGCCCTGGTCTTCACGCTCGAACAACGCCCGGCTGCGGCTTTCATCGCGCCAGCGCTGCTTCGCCTGCTCGGCCGAGCAGTCGAGGATCAGCTTGTCGCCTTCGACGCGGTCGATGTCGGAACAGCTCAGCGAATGATGGGCCCCGCCGCTTTCCGCGTCCGACTTGGCGAGGATGATGCGGTCGCCGGCGACCCGGTCGACCTTGCCGATATGCTGATCGTCATTGCCGACGACCTCCATATGCTCGCGGACCTGGCGGAGCAGGCCGCGCTTCTGCTGCCGGCGTTCACGCCAGCTGCCGAAGTCATTCTCGAACCGGCTCTGGTTCTCGCGGCGATAGTCCTCGTAATCGCGGTCGAGCGATTCCATCTGCTGTCGCCGCCATGAATCGTAATGCGGGTCGTCGTGGCGCGAACGGTCGGATCGGTCCGACGTGCCGGCGCGGCTCGTGCTGCGATAGTCGTCGCGGCCGAACGTCTCCTGCGAACGGTCATAGCCGCCCCGGCTCGAACGGCCGTAGTCGCCGGTCATCGGCCGGTAGGAATGTTCGCCACGCTCGCTGCCTTGCGAACTGCGGCCATGGTCGCGCTCGTGACGGCCACTGCCAAAGAAGCGGCCGCCGTCCTCATTCCAGTCGCGGTCGCGCTCGCGCTCGCGACCCATGAACTCCTCGCGGCCATGCTCGCCAGAGGGACGGGAGCGCTCGTCGTGACGATGATCCTGGCGGCCACGGTCGTCGTCGTCGCCGCCGAACCATGACGCGATCTCGTCGCCGGCGCGCTCGAAAAAGCCGCGGTCCTCGCGGGTGCTCGAGCGTCCGCGGTCCCAATCGCGGCTCTCTCCGCCAGTGCGGTCGCGTTGCCATCGTGAGCGTTCGTCGCGCGTATCGTATCGGTCGTAGGCCATGTTTGTCCTCCACAGGGTATAGGGGCCGGTCAGGGCACCGGCCGGGAACCGCAATTAAAAACGAGCGGGCGGCGGCGCCCGTTCCTGTTCGCGAGGCGCGCGGGGGCCCCAAAACGGCAGGGCGAAAGGCTGGCGGGACAAGCGATTGCAAGGGGTGAAAATCGCGGCTAGTGGAGCCGCTCCCCGGCGCTCCGAACCCATCGGCGCGCATGGCCGGCTGGAGGCGCGGGGCTGTAGCTCAGATGGGAGAGCGCTGCAATCGCACTGCAGAGGTCAGGGGTTCGATTCCCCTCAGCTCCACCAGCCGCCCGGCAGTATAATTTGTAATGAAAACAATCACTTAAGTCGCAGCCGACAGACAGTGCTGCGACACGGCGGGGCTATGCGCTGCTATGTGCTTAGTATTCGGATAATAGAAAAACCGCTGACTTCTGCCGTTTTTGTAGCGGCAGTTTTGCACAAATCTTTGCACATAACTCGTGCGTGCATCTTTAATTGACGCGAAAACTCACGAGAAGTTACGGAAAAGCCTAAGCTATTTTTCCGGTGAACCTCTGCAATGCCCCAGACTTCTCCCCGCTCGGGTGGAGCGGCCTATACGACCGTGCACCGCTTGAACGACGATCTGTTGATCGCTCAGCGATCCGACCAGCGCAAAGCCACTTGGTACCTCCTCAAGCTTGGTAATAAATGGGTCAGGCGAAGTCTCGGAACCGGCGATCTAAAGGCTGCACGGGCTAAGGCCTACGAAGCCGCTCGCGTCTGGCACGAGGACCCCAACGGGGACTGGATGGCGGCAATTGGGTCCACCAAACATCACCTCGGTTTCAAGCAGGTCGCTGAAGAGTGGTTGGCCACCCAAACCAAGGATCGCCACTACAAAGCTGACGTCATTAGGAAATTTCTCATCCCCTTCTTCCATGAAGAGAATGGTGTCACGAACATGGCCGCCGTCGATGATGCACTGATCGCCGAATACAAAGTTTGGCGGCTAAACTTTTGGAAGCGGCAGGCCAGCGGCGATATGCCAGCCAACGTCAAGACCAAAGCCAAACAGAGCGAGCACTACGGAACGCCTAGTCCGAATACGCTCAACCGCGAAAATCCGACCCTGCGCCAGATACTCGGTTACGCTGCAAAGAAGGGCTGCTTCAGTGGGAGACCAGTGCCAACGGTCGCGATTGAAGCCGCCAAACCCAATCCGCGCCCTGCGCTCCTTGGAGGCGACTTCGACAAACTGGCCGCCGAAGCAGAGAAGTGGCTGGCAGAAGCTGCCGATGAGGCGCAGCGCTACCGCCGTCAGTTACTCGCCGATTGGATTTGGGTGGCGCGCCACACCGGGATCAGGCTTCCTCATGAGGCGGAAAAAATCACTTGGGGTGATGTGCGGCTGGACACGAAGCTTCTCCACATCGCTCGGGACACGAAGACGGGCAGGCGCGAGGTTCCGTTAAGTGAAAAGGCCGCGTCACGTCTGATGCGGATGCGAGAGAGGCGGCTAGCTTACGCTCAGGAGGCTCGGCAAAATTTCAGCGAGAGCGAGCAGGTGTTCATCCAAGTGGACGGTACAGCATTCGGTGATTTGGGAGGGCTGTTCAACGAGCTGGTCGAGCGGTGTAGCTTTCCCACGCGTAGCGACGGTAGCGCTTACTCGCCGTACTGCCTGCGCCACACCTTCGCCACGTTTGCGCTGGCGGAAGGCATGACCGGCGATCACGTTGCGGAGATCATGGGCAGTAGCGTGACGATGCTGAACAAGCATTACAAGCACGGGACAATCGAGCAGACGCGACGTTATCTCGACGAGAGGGGCCTGTTGCCCTCTGCGCAACAGTCGCAACGGCGGGATCATCCCACGTCATTGTTAGTAGCGCCGCAGGCTCATCTCCCCGACGGAGACTGGCGGCAAAAAGAACTTGTCCTTACTCGCGACGGCAAAGGGCTTACGATCTCTTCCGCTTCAGGCAATGCATCAGAGAGCCCCTTGGAAGGGTCAAGCAGGGCCCAAAGGAATACCTGAGCTGCCTGTGCTACCCGATGTTACCGATTACCCTTGCTGAGCGCCGCCGAGCGGTCGTTGCGGCACTCGTCAGCTCGTCGCCGCCTGCAAATTAGATCCTCATTCTACGCGTATATCCGATTTATATACGCGTACCCCTTGCTTTAGCTTCGTCGCCGCCGTAGCACCAATCAGACGGTAGCGGGGGACCTGAGTAATGCCTAGCGCGCGCGACAATTTCGTCAGACTGGCGGAGGCAAGGACGCGTAAGCTGCTGAAGGATTTCGATCTGCTCGGCAATCTCTCCAATCGTTCAAATTACTCATACTCGGAAGAGGACGTGAAGCTCATATTCCGCGCCATCGGCAAGAAAGTCCAAGAGACTGAACTCCGGTTCAAGATGAACATACAGGCCGGTCGAGATACCGAGTTCAAGCTTCCGCGATGAAGGCAGGAGCGCTATTCTCAGGCATTGGCGGTTTTTGCCTCGGCTTTGAAAAGCTTGGGGTCCGAACAGCATGGGCAGTGGAATACGATCAGCACGCCGGCGACACCTACGAGCACAATTTCCCCGAAACGCGACTAATCAGAAAGGATGTCCGCAACGTCTCGGTAGTCGCGGATGCGCTCGAAGAAGTAGACATTCTCCATGCTGGCTTCCCCTGCCAGAGCTTCTCTCAGGCCGGGACGCGAACTGGTTTCGACGATGAGCGAGGGCAGCTCTTTTTCGAAGTGATCCGAATACTGAAAGAATTTGGTGACAACCGGCCGCCGATCCTCGTTCTCGAAAATGCGCCCTTCTTGCGATTTGGTGAGGGCGGGGCATGGTTTCTCCGCCTTCAGAACGAGATCAGGAAAGCGGGGTATTGGTTCCGAGAAGAGAATGCCGCTGAGCTAAATGCTTTCAAACTTACTCATCTGCCTCAGCAACGCGTCCGCCTGTTCATGGTGGCTTTCTCGACGGCTCGCTTCAGCAGCGGACGTTTTTCTTTCCCTGAGCAACAGGCGTCAGCGCACAAGGATCTGAGCGAGTTCATCGACTTCGAGAACGAGGTCGCCCCCGAATATTATCTGCCTCACGACAATCGCTACTACCACATGATCAAGGGGGCTGCGGACGGTGACCGCCAGATCTATCAATTGCGCAAGTACCTCGTCCGTACGAAGGAGCCCGGCGTTTGCCCAACCTTGACAGCGAACATGGGTCTGGGCGGCCACAACGTACCCTTCGTTTTCGCGCCTGGTGGCTTGAGGAAGCTCACTGAATTTGAGTGCTTAGCCCTGCAAGGCTTTCCGAAACACTTCACCTTCCCCGAGGAGGTGCCTCGAGCCAAGCGATACACCCAAATCGGGAACGCCGTTGCCCCGCCTGTGGCGGAGCAGTTGGCAGCGGCTGTGAAAGTGAAACTAGGTGGTATGGCGTATGACGAAGATAGGCTTCGAATTTCCGCGTGATGAGTCCCAGCAGTGGGATGGTTTCAACGAACCCGGAATAGAACACTTTTCCGGTTCACCCTTCCGCTCGCTCGGACGGGAAGGCACCCAGAATACTGTCGACGCGGCCAAATCGGCTCCAGCTCGTATCGAGATACGACGGATTGACGTGCCTACCGATAGTATTCCGGACGTATCTGAACTGAAGAAGGTGATGAAGCTCTGCGGCCAAGAAGCTCCCAACGAAGGCCACAAGGCACAAAAATTCTTTGAGGATGCGAACGCGTTGCTTGCGAAGCCGAAAGTCTCGGTGTTGCAGTTCGCGGATTCAAACACGTTTGGCGTGAAAGGGCCGTGCGAGAATGGGCGGCCATATTTCGCCTTGATGAAAGCTACAGGGCAATCGAAGAAGCCGTCCGACACGTCCATTGGCTCATTCGGCATCGGGAAGTTCGCTCCGTACACCGTCTCTGGTCTCCGAACGATATTCCTCTCGACGGTGTTCGAGGATGAAGAGGGGCAGCTCCAGCATTATGCGCAGGGCAAGTCCATTCTGATGTCACATCGGAACGGATCGAACACTTATCGAAGTACCGGGTTTTGGGGCGTGGCTAAAAACTGTCAGCCTCTAATCGACCATCAATCGAAGCTCCCGGAGTGGCTACGGCGACCTGCTGAAAACACCGGCCAGACGGGGAGCACACTCAGCATCCTCGGCTTCGTTCCAACGAAGAGTTGGGAAAAGATATTGGCCGCCAGCATCGCAGAAAGCTTCTTCGGTGCGATCACGCGGGGCATGCTTGAAGTCCTGATCGAAAACGGCCCTGCCTTAACGAAAGCTACCCTGCCGGACTTTTTCACTGATGCTTCGGTCATTGAAGCGATCAAAGATGAGAAAGAAGAACCAGAGACATTCACCAACAGTGGGCACTTCCTCCGTGCTCTTTCAAGTACAGAAAGTGCCGTAGAGGAGACCGAAAACGCCGGACTAGGCTATTGCCGTTTGCACATTCTGGTTGGTGAAGGCCTGCCCAAACGAGTGGCAGTTCTTCGGGACGGTATGCTCATCACATCTGAGATGCAGCGGCTACGGTCGTTTGGTGAATTCAAGGAATTCGCCGCAGTGCTCGAATGCGTCAATGAGAAGGGCAACGCCGTGTTGCGCGCAATGGAACCGCCCGCGCACAATGATTTCGAAGCTGCACGTCTCTCGACGCCGAAACAGCAGCGCATGGCGCGCGTGGCACTTCGAGAGCTCGCTCAATGGGTCCGCGAGATGCTCAAAAGACACGCCCAGGACCCTGTTGCGGAAGTCACCGAAATCGATGAGCTCGCGGAATTCTTCGGTGATGAGGAAGAGGGCGCTGATAAGGGCGGACGCGACGGAGACGAAAACCCACGGGGACCGATCAAGATCAGAGCGCGCCCCCTTCCTAAACGAAAGCTCAGCCAGTCTCCCGCTGATGCGGGAAGCGCACTGGAAGGATCGGGCGACGACGGGCTCATTGGAGACGATGGGGAGGGCGAAGGCGTCGGCAGCGGCAGTGGCGGTACCGGCGGTGCCAGCGAAAACGACACAACGGGCGGTGACGACAGCAGCGGCGGGGGAGGCGGCGGCAAGACAAGTGCCGCTCCGGCAATCTCACTTCGAAACGTCCGAGCAGTTGTCCTTGCGCCGGGTAAACGCAGGATCGCTTTCACTCCGGAGGTCGGAGGTGAGGTACGCGTCGAGTTAGAGGATTCTGGGGCCGACACTAACCGATTGCTCCGCGTCAAAGGATCGTCGCTCGGCGTGATCACGGATGGCAGACTTCAGCTCAATTGCACACCGAACAAGCGTCTTATGATTGATGTCGATTTGGAGCACAGCTTCGAAGGCACCGTAAGGGTCAAAGCCAATGCAATTTGATAGCCTGCGGGCATTTCCATACCCGGTTCTTCGTCCTGACGTCGATGATTACGTTGACGGGGATATGCAGGTCACGGTCGAGTTCTCTCCCAGCTCAGACGGCCAAGAGGTTTCGGCACACGTAAACTTCCATGTGAGCGTTCCCGAACTTGTCGCGGAGGTTAAGTCCGGTCGGGCACGTTATGTCGTCGTTTTCGCGTGTCGCGACACCTATTTCCGTCATGTACACGAGACCGGTGAGACCTCTTCTCAGGTCACCTTTCCGGCTGGGAGCCTCAGAGGCGAGGTTCAAGTTTATCCCTACATCTACGCCGCAAAACTCATTGCGAAGTACAGCAGTCAGTGGATCAACCCCGAGTTCGGAAGTGGTCCATTCCGTTACGAGATTGGCTCCGTGCTTGCCGTGGACAGGCCGCAGGTCGTGTACATCGATCGGGATGTGTTCAAGCCGCTTTCATCCGTATTTGTGCTCGTCAAAGATGACGCAATTGTCGGGCATGAGTGGCAGGTCAAGACGACCGACGACAAGGTACACATCGTACTCAGTCCAGACTTGAAAGAGCGGATCGACGCGGCCCGAAACAATAAAGGGCACCGGGCCGTCCTCATGAACTCAATCTACTTCGCAGCTGTGATGCAGTGCATCTCGCTGCTCAAGAGCGGCAAGGCCGATGCAGAGAACACGAGATGGGGAAACGTGATCCTGCAAAAATGTCACAACGGTGGCATCAACATAGATGAACACGAAGAATATCTGATTGCCGAACGGCTGATGAAAAGTCCGTTCCAGCTAGTTGACACATACGTGTTCGAGGGGGTCAATCAATGAAGTTGCGTTATCTGCGCGATGCATCGGTGGCGAGCCTTCGAAGCTCGATCACAGAGAACCTTGAGCGGTATCGGTCCGGAGATTTTTCTTTTCTCGACCTCGATACCTCGCAGTACCACGAGCTACCCATCGATACGAAAGACAGCGCGCTCGCAAATGTGAAGCTGCCGACGCCGGACGACGATCACGAGGTAGCTAACTGTCTCGCCATTCACTCGTACCTGGAACAGCTATCAGCTTACGAGGCCCGCGATGAACGCCTGTGGGTTTACCTCACACACACAGTCCTGTTGCCATACACTCGCTCAAGGTGGCCGATCCCGAGCGAGGATGAGAAGGCCGTCGCGCACGTCGAAACGCACTTCTTCGCCAGAACGAACCGCCAAATCGAGCGAGACAATGCAATCTCACGTCTCTGGTGGATGGCTCATCTTTGCACGCGTGTGCACGGTGTCTCGCAACAAGCGGCGCTCGAAGCTTTTCTTTTCAGAGCCGATGTGCGCGCGAACATCGTGGAACGGCCGACGCTTGCTCAGGCAACTAATGTGTTTGCCGTTATCCTGAAAACGCTCATCAAATCGGCAGCCGGAAAAAAAGCAATGTTCGAACGGACGACGTTCCGGCGCGTGATGATGGAGTTGAATTCTGTCGGCGGGTTCAAGTTGCTTGATGCGTTGCCAGAACCTGAGCTGGACAAGATTTTCACGGACGTTGTTTCAAATCGTGTGGGGTTAGCGGCTCTCTAGCCGTCATGACTGATCACCTCTCGTCCTCGCGACGGTCAGAGAACATGAGGCGGATCAGGAGCGGTGACACGACGCCCGAAATACATGTCCGGCGCATGCTCCACCGCCTCGGCTACAGATATCGATGCCATCGCAAGGATTTGCCGGGGCGCCCGGACATCGTCTTCAGCAGACGGCGCAAGGTGATCTTCGTTCACGGGTGCTTCTGGCATCAACACCGAGGCTGCCTTAGGGCTACCCAGCCGAAGTCCAGAGAGGACTATTGGCTGCCAAAGCTGAGACGGAACATTGAACGCGACGAACTGGCTGCTCTGCAGTTGCGGGAGCAAGGCTGGGACGTGCTGACGGTTTGGGAGTGTGAGACCAAGCTAGGCGAGTTGGAGCCGCTACTGACGCAATTCTTGGGGCCGCCTGCTCAGTCATGAAGAAGGCGGGCAATCGAGCCCGCCTCCGCAGCGCTGATTACGAGGAGTTGCGCCTATTTTTAAAGTTGGATCGGCGCTCGGCCCCTGCAAGTGCAAGAGCCTCATCGAGTTCGCCGGCGTCTGTCGCCTCTATTAGAGCGTCGAGAACCGGTGAAAGGGCCTCGAGGCTTCCGACCTCGATCGATGTCATGCCCTTGCCGAGATCGAGGGGCTTGTTCCCGTACCGCGCCTGAAAGAAAAGCACTCCGGCTGCATCGCGGAACCAGCCGCGCCGGACATGACGCGGCGCCTCACCTCGGACCCGCTGACCATTCTCACCAGTGCGGAAGACGACCTTTGTGGCGGTGTAGGCGCGCCCTTCGAGTTCGGCCTCCGCGACCGCCTTCTGCTCCTGCAGGTGACGCAGCAGCTTGGCACGGGCATTCTGCTTGTTGTCAGCAACGTGCACCCGTGCAGCGTTGGAAAGCTTCAGCTTCTTCAGTACGGACATTTCTTCTCTCCATTGCGGTTGATCGCATTGGAAATCGGTAATGCCGGTCTCCAAGAGAGCGACCGAAGAATTGCCTGAATTTTTCGGCAGAAATGCCCTCAGACCTTGTCTCTGGCGGGTGAATTATTTTTCGGGGTTCCAGTAGCCCAGAGCCTTGAGCGCAGGGCATTTTGCGGAGCCCTTGGCCTTTTTATCTAGCTCAATAGGAAACACAGAACCATCGAGGAACAGAATGACGTCCGCTGGCTCACCCTCCGCTTTGAGCAGGATCGCAGCGGCTCGCGGAACGACGTGGTTCTTCCTCGTTTTCACATGGGCGAGGATTGGGTTAATCTCCATCGACAAGCGCTCGTCTCGGACGCACTTGCGCAGCTCTTCAAACCTATCCCAGACCTTTTCATAAAAGGCGGAATGCCCCGCTGGGGCACTCCGCTTGAAGAAGCGCCCCTCTGAAAGGAACGCTAGTTTAAATGGCGTCCAGCTGCGCCGATCTGGTCCAATGAAGACGTTGATCTTGAACCGCGCACGACCACGGCCAGACTTCGTACCCGTGGTGCTGGTTGTCGGACCGTTGTCGAAAAAGTCGCATCGACAATAGCCGAGGGCGAACTCCGCGAGAGGCTCTTCCGACGCAGATTGATCTTCGACGAGATCAGTGACCGAATGGGGTGCGTAGACGCTTATCTCCTGCACCGGCGAAGGTGGAGCCGAAGCCGTGCAGGGATCGTTATCTTTGCGAGCGCTGCGAGCGGGAGAGGGCGAAGCAAAGAAGTTATCTGTGGATGCTGGGCGCGAAGCGTCAAAGGGGCTCGTCGAGCCCGCCGTGCATCCATTATTCTCACTGTCCTTAACTGATAATGGTTGCACGGTTTCGTTGCTGCCGAACCCGCCATCAACCGAGGCAACAACGTCGTCCGCTGTTGGAGAACTGCGGTTCTTGGCGACCTCTGCACGGTCAACGGAGCCGTTATACAAAGGGGCAGTCGCCCCGTGCAAAGCCACCCTTTGCACGGGGGCACTCAAGTTGCCGGGTGGACCCATTGCACGGTCCATCAACTTCGCGCCGCTGGAACCTCCAAAATCAAAACTTATGCCGAGGCCCTCAAGTTCAGGGTGCTTGCTGGCGCGGAGCGCCGAGGCGAGGCAATCTGCTTCGATGGCCTCGTTGATCTCGGCTAAGCCTTCGATGATCGGGTTGTCCCTGCACTGTAGCGACAGGCGGGCAATGAGCTGGGCGGCTGTCTCACCCCTGCGTGCGTCCGATGACGCGGCTGTTTCATTCATTTCAATCTCCAAAAGAAAACCCGCTGCGCGGGCTCGAATTGCGCAGCGGGTCTGGTCTCATTCCTTTGGGGGGAAGCGGCGACGCTCACTGCCGAAGCGGCAGAATTCGAGCCCCGCAGCCTCTACAATACTTATGCAGTCTGGCGGCTTGCGGCGTCTATATTCATGGGCAGCGCGATGCCCGCGAGAGTTTAGCGGCCAAACTTTTCCGGACCCTGTCACGAATGGGTTTGCCCAACCGCCGCTGAAACGATGTTCTTTGTCGGGGGACCACTCTCGAGGACCCAGCGTGACAGCCGTCACGCTGTGATTTACACTTTCTGCAACAGTCACCTGCCAGTTGTTGCGTAGCTCCCGTGAAGCCCTTCTCCTCATCTGACCTGATCTCTGCACTCACATCGACCCTGTTAAACCAGGCGACTGTGCTTCCCTCAGACGTGAATGCTGCTCCACCATCCCGAGCAGAGGACCGTCGTGAGCTGGTGAAAGGGGATCTGAAGGCAACCGCGGACCTCAAGCACGACGGCATTTCTGATGAGGAATTCTGGCGCAGAGCCGCGATCAAGCCGTTCTATTCGGGCAAGCTGTCATCTGTAATCCGGGCAAGAGAAGCGCATATGCTGACAAAGCTCGGCAACCCGGTGGAGCTATGCACGCCGGACTGGGACCCCGGCCGAGGGAGGCTGTTCCGCGAGTTTCTGGAAGATAAGGGGTGTGCCCGCAACTCACGGGACCTCACCCGTACCATCAACGCCGCGAGGAAAATGCAGTCCCTCAAGGCCAAGGACCCACTAAACCGGTCGCTGATCGACTATTATGTGCGTCCTTCCGATAGCGTGAAGTCCATCCACGCAAGGCTGCTCAGCCACTTGGAGCTTGGTTACGTCACAACACTGCACTTCATGACTGACTTAGGCTTGGCAGTGGTGAAGCCCGACCGAGTTCTGAACCGCACTGCAATCCGGTTGGGACTAATCCGAAGCTACGCTGCGCGGGGCGGCGAGCACGTTTTGCCGCTCACCATCAGCGGTGGCGATGCGGAAAAGCTCGGAGGGAAGGATGAATTCAATTGGGCTCTACAGTCCGCGTGTCAGCGCTTGGCTGAGGAAACCAAGACACCGATGCGCACGCTCGACCTGATGCTTGTGAAAATGGGGCAGCAACCGGACGAGCAGTTTGGCTACGCCCGAACAATCTGCAACGACGAACCCCTCTGCCAGGTATGTGAGGCGCAGCCAATGTGCGCCTACGGCAGCCACAGGCGAAAACGTCAGAAAATGTAGCTTTCCTGAGGTTTTGCCCGAAAACCGCAGAAATCTGCGACATCAAATCTCCGGTCGCTTCGCTGATCAATTGGCAACATCATAATTTCCTCGGAACGCAGGATTTTGTGAGGTTAACGATGAAGCAGGCGAAGGTGCTTTCGGATCAAGAGCTGAAGCGCGTGCTCGCGGTTGTCCAGCAGGGACGCCATGCTGCGCGCAACCGTGTCACTCTCATGCTATCCCACTTTGCGGGATTAAGGGTCGGCGAGATTGCTCAACTACGCTGGGGCGATGTTCTGGGGCCGGACGGGCAGCTGCTTGATCGGCTTGCGCTGAGGCCGGAGACCACGAAAGGCAGGAAGGGCCGGACCGTATTCATCAGCGAAAGGTTGGCCCGCGAGCTTAGGCGATATCACTCTGAGGTGAGGGACCTAGTCGAAGCCCACCGCCCGTTGCTACTGACACAGAAGCGAACGGCATTCACACCGAACACACTGTGTCAGCTGATGGGCGAGCTATATCGCGCAGCCGGCGTCCAAGGCGCTTCCAGCCACAGCGGACGGCGGTGGTTCATCACTCGCCTTGCCCACAAGGGTATTAGCCCAAAGGTGATTATGACGCTCGCTGGACACCAGCATCTTACGACGACGCAGCGGTACATTGACGTGAATGATCAGATGATGCGCTCGGCTGTCGACGTGCTCTAACCGGTGAGGGGTAGGGCCAAATCCATGCAGGACTGGTTATAGTCCGTCCCTGATTTTGTGGGCAGAATGACCGTGAGCAAATCATCGTCAAAGTGAGTTTGGAAGCACAGTCCAGCGTCCTCAACTTCAAGATCAACGAATGATCCCTCGACGGTCGTTTCATACGGCGCGAGTGCACTCAGAACCCGCTCCACGTCACCCATGTTCAATTCCAGATGACTGAGGTCGCGATCTGGCGACGAAGTCCCGAATGGGGCAACAAGGTTTGGCACCTTTGGTAATGCTATCTCCAATTTGCCGCCGCGAAGCTGAATTTTGAGCGCTGACGGGAAGAACTGCTTTTCCTTACTCTTGCCATTCAGGCGGTCATGATCAGCTCGGCGATCCCGCAAGAATTGCTGCACAGTAAGCTGGTCGGAGTGCGTGGCGGTAAACGGCTTCTCGTGCGCGGTCGGCGGATGGCTGATGCGATAACGGGTCGTGCGTTCAAATGATCTTAGCGTGATTGGCGAGCGGAGGCCGGACGCCTCAATTCGCGGTTGGTCGGCGGCGCTCATTGTCCAGCCTGTGTGGTTCGAGAACTCACCTCTGAAGAACGCGGCATCCTCACAGGTCAGAATGAACGGAATACCCGTCGGCAGCCCATCTAAATGGCCCGAGAGCATCATTCCGGCCCACGCGTATGTGTATGCCTCCGAAATGGCTTCGATCCGACACACGCGCTGACTGCGATGCGAACTGTTGATGACCATAACGTGCCGCACGTGACCGTCTGTCGTGTCGTCGGTGCAGCCTACGACGAGATCAATAGCTCGGTAGAGATTGCCCAATGGTTCAGCAGCGAGGACCGGTGCAGCTGCTTTGCTGGGCGCATAGCGAAGAAGGACAGGATCCAGTCCATCTTGGGTCGCGTCAATCACATCGATAATCGCGGCTTTGCCATCGCCAGTCACCTTCGCGAGCACGAGCGCGAAGCCTTCAGGCGCGCTTACGCCCGCCGGCAACGCAGTTGGCGGTGAATGGTCGCGAGCCGAAAGTACTTCTCGCGCAATTTTGAGGCGGCTCGCGCGCTCTTGCGAGTTGCGCTGCCTTCTCGCGCTACCAGCGTGATCAGCGGCCAAGGGATAAAGCTTCTTGATGCCGCCTCCCTCATGTAGCCAAGCTTTGAATGCGCTCGGCTTTACTTCGGTCTTGCTCGCGTAAGCGAGGACTGTGGCGTACTGCGAGTGCGAGCTGTCCGACTGCTTGAAGGCATGCTTTACGAGCGCGATGTATGGGTTACGGCGGGTAGGTCTGTTCCAAGATAATCCCGCCTCTTTCACGAATTCTTCGATCAGCGAGCGGGCCGGTTCTGAGGCCTGCGTTTGCAGCATCTCTCCAAATCCATAAAGCCACTCCAACGCCGTATGCAGCAGATCGTTTGAGCGGCCCTGATGCTGCTGATAATCGAGCGCGGCGAGCTGCACGTTTTGAAAGAGATCAGCAGCTTCTTTGAGCTGCCTGTCGGTATCATTACCTGAGAGCTTGAACGTACGCACACTGACCTCTGGCTGGAAGGCAAAAGTTTAGCCGCTAAAGATTGTCGTCCGTACGGCCTTGCCCGATTGATCTCAAGCCGATCAGGTGCGGGCCGCCAGTTGCGCATCGCGAGTAAGGAGTGCCTGTGTCGATCAAGAGTTCGTTGTTGGCTCAGAACCACGCACTTTACCTGCCCGCCATCAGTGAGACCTTCGCCCGCTCGGTTCATCGCGGATCACTAGCGTCATCCCTGCCTCTCACGGCTTCGGACCTGAATTTTCTCGATCCGAACAATCGCCACTTTTTCTATCCGTTCGCTCTCTACAGCGCCGGTCAAGCTGCTCCAGCAAACGGGAAAGAGCCATCGCCGTGCATGGTGACGAAACGAGACCGTGCCGCGACAATGATCGTCGGCGACAGCGGCGGCTACCAAATTCAAAGCAACAAGATCGAGTTCGACCCTGAGAACACGGTACCGAGGATGCTGAGATGGCTAGAGCAGACGGCCGACTGGTCGATGGTGCTCGACTTTCCCACCGGCGGCATCAGCAGCGGCGAAATGCGAAGTCATGCCGAGCGCCTGCAACGCGAGGGTCACGACCTCAAGGGAATGAGCAAGTCGAACGGATTAGCCGTCGATTACAACGCGTGTCTGGTTCAAACGAAGATCAACAATAATCGCTTCCGTGATGAACGGACGCTAGGCGCAACGCGGCTTCTCAACGTTCTGCAAGGGCGTAGCGAGCGCGAGAGTAAGCATTGGTACGACGCTGTGAAGCACTACCCATTTGAGGGCTGGGCGTTCGCGGGGGCACACAAGGACCACTTCAGTCTTATCGTTCGTCGGTTGCTCGACCTCCACTCCGATGGGCTACTGGCTGGCTGCAAATGGATACACGTTCTTGGTGTCGGGTCACTGCAAATCGGATGCCTTCTAACGGCCGTTCAGCGAGCCGTTCGCGAGGCCACTGGCTGCGACGTGCAGTTTAGTTTCGACAGCGCCACGGCGTTCCGGTCTGCCGCGATGAAGAGCTTTTTCCTCGGACACACATTGGACGATCAGGGCTGGTCGGTTCAGTACGAACAGTTGTCTGAGCTGGATCAGGAGGCTGATGAAAAACTGCTCGCGGACGTTTTGTTCGAGCGGCTCCAGCAAAAGCAAAGGGACGCCCGCAGCTATTATCCGGCTTGGACGCTCGCGGCACAAAAGGTGAAGCTAGGTAATCTCAAGGATGCGCGAGGCAAGCTTTCCGGCGACGGCTACAACCTGTTGATGCACCATAATGTTGAAGGGCTGCTCAAGGCGCACTCACACGCACAAGGTTTCTTCTTCGGCGCTGATCCTCTTCGCCCCAACCCGACAGAAGTTCCACTGCGCGCGAAGATAGTTGCTGAGATGATCAGGCTTTTGTTCGCCGACCTCGCAAAGGGAGTGAGCGTGGTCACGCTCAACCAGCGAATTGATGAATGGGCTCCTCGGATGGACGATCTGGCAAGCTGACAGCGTGTCAGCGGCGAGCCTTGCAAATAAGCAGAGCAGACAAGAGGTCGCCGCTGCCAACCAATGTTCCGGTGCTGTCCCGTGTCTGGTTCTGGCGTCCATCATACCACCCGACCAGCGAACCTTTGCGATCTCTAGCTTGCAGAATGCTCCCAACCGGCTCCAGCCATCCTATCAGACGCCCATTTCGGTCCCGCAGTGCAGTCGCTTTGGGAGCTTCCTTGAGCGTGGGGGCGAAGCCTGTCGATTGAACAGCTTCTGCAGCGCGACTTGCCTGAAGCTTATTTCGCGCTTTGTCTGTTGCTGCTCGCGCCGCGTCTATCTTGTCTTGGTACTCCTGAGCTGCATCGGATCGCTTCTTCTCGGCTGCCGCGAGCTGTTCGCGGGCGCGCTTCTGCTTTTGCTGGTTGTTCGACTGCGGAGCCCTGCTCGCCATCTCTAGAATTTCTCGATACCGCATCACTGCCTCACTGTGCATTTCTGGTACTTACCTTGTGGAGCAGTAGAAGGCGGGAAGGTGCTCAATGGCCTTGTCACCAAGTGCGATGTTCAGAAGAGTGCGGGCTCCGCTCACGAATAACTTCTGGTCGTGGGGAGCAGTTCGGGACGACGGAACCGTGTTCCTACGCGTCTGGCAGGACGAACGGCATGCAAGCGACGGTAAGCAGTTCATCAGGCTTATCAATCATGCCGCTTATGCCGACAACTCTGACAATCTCGGATACCAAGAGCGCTTGCGTCACCTGCAGCTCATTAGGAACGGCGCACCTACCTATCTCATATTGTGCAAAGCAGTAGATATAGATGCGCGGCCTCGCGAGATCGCATCGTTCGATGAGCGAGAAGTCGTTCGGCTGGGCGAAATTATCGTAATCAACGGAGATGAGTGGGGAGAGATCGCGGGGCGTGTCAGAGCTCATGCGGCGTAGCACCGCGAATCCGTGAACGCGTCTTACTCGGCCATTTCGAGCCAGTAGGTGCGGTGCCAAGCAGTGAAGAAGATGGGCACCGTTTCGGCTGTGGATGGCACCGTTACGCTAGCCACAAAGCCCTCCACGTCTTTCGCATCGGCTCCTTGTCCGAATTTAACGGTACGGCGCTGAGCTTTTTTCAAGGCTTCAGTTATTTGAGCTCGGCTCAGCTTCCGGCCGATCCGGTGATGTTCGAAGTGAGATAAGATGAGGACGTTACCCGCATGACGGACGCCTCCAGCATCGACGGCATCAGCATGGTGCGCGTCGATAAGCTTGCTGCGGTTCTCTTGCAGCTCGACGTAGCTTCCCATCGGCGCAAGTTCATTCGGGGTCGTTTTCGCAAGTCCAATCTGGCAATGCCACGCGTAATGGTCTTCCTTCAGCGAAGCTAACTGCTCTTCCTCTACCGGGACGCGAGGTCGCGAATTCGCGTTTGCTGGTTTCTTCGGTGATTTGGCAGCCGTGGCATCAGTGCCCGGCGGTATCGGTTTTGGATTGGGCACATTTCTTTTCGGATTAGCGCGCCAATCGTGGTGAGCATTAGGTGCTTGCCCGGGTTCGGTGGGTCCTTTCTTTCCGCCCGGATCGTCAGTTTCGTTAGGTGCTTCCGCCTCGGCTTCTGGTTCTTCCTCATGCGCTCGCGCAGCACCTCGACCCTTCGCTTCTACGATGTTTGTTTCCAGTGCTGCCGAGAGAACAGCAAAACAATATTGGGGGGCATCATCTACAAAGATGCGCTCAGCCAAAGCTCGAAACAGCGCGGCTTCTACGCTGCTGTTTCTTTCTTCTTCGCTGCGTCGGAGCCAGAGCTGGCCCGTTGCTGGATCGAACGCCTGTTCGACGTTCGCGCGGAATCGTTGGCGTCCGAGCCGGTAAGCCGCGAAGACTTCGGCGGCACCTGTTGCACCTTGAATGGCCTCGATCCTGCTCTGCCAATGTTTGTTGATGAAGTTGGACGGTAATTCGAGTGCAACGAGGCGCTTCTGAAGAGACCGACCGAACGACGGCGAACGTAGCTTTTCAATTATCTCTTGAACCCAAGCGGGGGCCGCGCTCGCATCGACGCCTTGTACGCTCTCCGGCGATCCGACAGATCTTCTTAGTGAGCGAATGCCCTCGTCGGCCAGCAATTCGGTAATGGGCGCACGCACATCCTCGTGTCGATCAACGATGAGCCGAACCCTGCCGGGGTTGGCTTTGATCGCTTCCGCAAGAGCTGGGAAGTCGTTCAGATAGATTTGCTGGCCGGGGCTTAAAGCCATTTGTCGGCTCACGAGGCCGTATCCCGTGTCACTAACCACAGGGATAGAGGGCAGTTGCGGGAAGAAGTGCCACCATGCGCGCACACCGCGCTCATGCGCGAAGTGGCGCAGTATCTCCGGAAGGTGTCCTTCGACACGTCGAGCATCGGCCGCTAACCACGCGAAGAACTGCCGCGAAGCAGTGGCCGTAGGCTCGGCTGGCAGAACGCCCGCGCGGATGTAAAGCTGTTGATCGACTTGCGCGATGCCCTTGCCTGTGATTTCGCGGCGAAAGTCGCTGCCCCAGTAGCTTCCCTTATTACTCCTAAAGCAGAGCAAGTTCGGTGAGTAGAAATGGCCGTGGAGAGGGATGCAAGGCACCTCTTCAATGCCTAACTCAAAGTCGCCGCATGCGTCCGCTAGGGCGCTCAATCTGGGAATGAGCGCGTTTACATTTTGCGGGTCAGCGACGAGCGCTCGGCGCAACATGTCCGCTGTCGGTCTGTCGGACAACGGCCAAATCTCATTGAGCAGCGGCTCTGAGCGCTCACCTAGGTCCTGTTGAAGAAGACACAGGCGCTGAGTAAGCACCGTTTTCGACACGAGCGCTTCCGCTGCTGCGAGGAAACCGTCGCCGGTAAGCGACGGCAGCGCTGTAGGCCCTTGGCCGAGCAATGTTCGAATTCTTCTGTAGGCGGCTACTTCCGCGACTTCACTTTCAAGGCGCTTGAACTTAGTTTGCTCACTCGGCGTTAGCGCCCGATCCATAGGCAAGTTGTCGGTTCGTGCGTCGATCCAGCCATCGATTTCTGCAGCGTTCGGAACCTGACGGAATGCAAGAGAAAGGCGGCGTCGCTTCATAGCTGCTGCCAGCGAACGAAGTCTGCGACTGGGCCGCCTCAGAGCGCTCCCAAGTATCCTTTCTACGGTGGAGTTGCTCGGCAGGCATAGTCGATCCAGCTCGCCGTGTTCATCATTCTCATCCGGCCAAATCGGCAGTTGCTTCAAGCGCGGCCAAATTGACGAAGGGACATCGCCAGCATGACCAACGAGCCAGCGGAACAGCGCCTGCGCTGTGTCTGCCGTAATTTCCTGTGAAGATACTTCGTCGAGGACATCTTCAAATCGATATAGAGGTCGCTTCCAAGCCTTACGCCTAAAGATTGGATGGTCGGCGAGTGCAGGGTGTATGAGCGGCGGAAGCGCGACACCCGGCAAATCGGCAGGGATGCGCAGTCCCCAGTATAGGGTGTCAAACGGCTGCGGCTCACCTTGACTGTCTGGAAGGAAGAGGTCGTCTGGCGGTTCTGGCTTCGAAGGCGCGTCAAAGATCGCGTTGAGGATCGGTCGCACGACGCTTGGGTCTGAAAGCCCCGCGCGCCACGAATCCTCGCTTGCCCACGGGTAATCGGAACGGTCGAAATCCAAGAGGCGATTGAGCGCGTCTTCCTCATCAAACGTGGCCCTGTCTGAACCCCAATCAGGTAATTCCTTGTCTGTCAGGATCGCTCGGATTGCATCTGATACATCTGCATCCAGTAGCCACTCGCCCGCAGGCGCTGCCTCAGCCAACGCATTTGAGTGCCTCGCTGGCGTGTCCACATAGCACGGCACAACCAGCAATGTGTCGCGCGGACTGAGCCTGCGAATGCGTCCTTTGCTGGCGCCGACTTTGCGAGGCCGCCGATGCCCCCTCTCTTTAATTCGGGACGACGCCTGCTCAACTGGGAACCCCCTCCTCTCAGCGAGAAGAAGAACAAGCCTCTCGAGGCGCTCACCGGGGGCAGCTTCAGCGCCCAGGACGTCAAGAGCTTTGGAGCCATGCTTTGGCACAAGCTCCTTGATGCAATCTGCCAGCAGGCTGTCGCATTCTTCGATTAATGCATCATTCCATGCCGCAGCTTGGCCCGCGAGACCGTGCCGCTCAGTGTCAGACACGAACGGTGCAGAGAAGTGCGCTGAGAAACCGGAACGAGCATCATGACCCGTATCTGCATACGCAAGAGGGTACCTAAGCATGCCAATATGAGGGAGCGGGCGGCCCTTATCGTTTTCCTCCCACGCTACCTCAATGGATAGGCCCCGCCTGATTTCATAAAACATCGACACGTCTCGTGGCGATGCTTGCGGTCTCGGAATTGTCCGTATGACGGCGCGCTCGCGCACGCGGATAGGCTCTTTCAGCGCCGCCCCGGTCCCCACGCAGGTGCGGATGAATGCTGATAGCCGCCCCCATTTAAGCGGCCGTCCTGCGGTGAATTCGAAACGAGCCGAGCCTAGCTCGTGGTGCCT
Organism: Pseudomonadota bacterium; assembly: GCA_040389765.1. GTDB lineage: Bacteria > Pseudomonadota > Alphaproteobacteria > Sphingomonadales > Sphingomonadaceae > Sphingomicrobium. The sequence goes on from JAZJZO010000006.1 coordinate 224,949, forward strand.
AAGTTCAATTGCGTAGTTTTCTCTTAGCCCCGACCGAACGGTGCCAAGGAATCGCGACGGAATTTCGTCGGTGGCTGCTCTGAACAACGCCGCGATCTTCCCAGGGGTGGTGGTTTCAAGCGTAAGCGGCTCACCGATCTCGCTTCTAAGTGTCTTGCGTCGGTATGGGATTTCAACTCGGCAGCCGCGCTCCGGCGCGGTTGGATCAGGGGCCGCCACTTGCAGCGCGGCGGGCGACGGTGGCTTGTCTTCGCCGTGGCGGTACAATGTCTGATGCGCATACCGCCCTGCTGAGCGCACAAATACTTCGTTGCCGATGGTGAAAGACGCTTTGATGCCGTGGTTCTTAACACCGATCAGGCTGCGCTTGCGCGGCACGCGATCACCGGCGCCTCTCAAGTAGCTTAGCCGCAGAAAGCCGTTGTCATCTATCGGTTCACCGTTTCCGCTGCAGACCAGCTGATCATTTTCGAACGAAATGATCGTCTCGGTTGAGCCTGCGTCGATTTCGTTCTGAATCAATTCTGCAACAAGGTCGTCTGCACGAAGACCGCCGATGAAGTTAAAGAACTCTGGCCTAGTGTCAGTGCGGTCAGTGTACCCGTCCTGCTGATCGTCGGCGTCTTCCCGATATTGCGCTCTCGACAGTCCGGTAGAAGATGACGCGATATCCACGATGGTGTCTCCGCCGAGCCCAAACTACTGCAGCTCGAATTAACAGCGGTTAGGATCGGATACCATTCTGAACTCGGCACCAAGTATCTTGCCAGCGCGGAGGTGCACGTGACCACACTCGCTTCGTGGGTTTCAGAGGATGATAAGGGGCCCAGCGCAATCTACGTGGCAGCAGACAGCAGGATTACGTGGGGTTCTGACGCGCGACGGTGGGATAGTGGCCGCAAAGTCTTCCCGGCCAGTTCCCCGGATGTGTTTGGCTACAGTGGCGATGTCCTTTTCCCATCGCTCGTGCTGGGCCAGCTCACCGACCTGATCGACCGGAAGCTTGTCTGGGGGCCTCATGCGACCAGCGAGGACAGGCACGCTGCAGTCGTGACTTTTCTGAAGACCGCGTTTCAGCGACGGCATCGGACCCCAAACACCGACTTTACGATCTTCCACTGCTCCCGCGACGGGCGCGGCGTTGGGAGCGTGTTCCACTTCTGGCGCGTCGAGTATTCCGCTCGAAAGAATGATTGGAGCGACAGCAGAATTGATGTCCACAAAACCGGCAAGTCGAGGCGGCTATTCTCCTCTGGAAGTGGGCGAACAGCTTTCGAAGATGCAGCCGCCCAGTGGGATCGTTCGCCGCAGGGCGGAACGGCTAGAGCTGTTTTCAGTGCGCTTTGCGAGGCAATTGAGAGCGGGGCCGATCCGCTGTCCGGCGGAGTACCGCAAATCGTTGCCCTCGACCGAAATTCACGCGGGAAGCTTGTGGGCTTCGTCGCGGACGGCACACGCTACCTATACGGGCTGCCAATTCCATGGACGCAGGAGCTAGCTAAACTCGAATGGGTGGACAGACTATTTCAGCGAATGTCGCCGGAGACGCTGCAATTGCTGTCGGGTGCACAAAGGCACGCGAAGGTCGTCGAGCCGAAGAGTGACGGATTGAAGAACTTCCTGCGTCGTAGTTCGGAGGTGCGGAACGTGACGGCTTCCGAAAAATCCAACATGCCGATGCCGCCTCGGAATATCATTCCGAGGCGGCTGTAAGCATTAGCGAGCAAGCGCCTTGCGGAAACTGTTATACGTCAGTTCCGTAAGCCAGCCAGCTTGGTCGGCATATTTGCCATTTTCATCGTACACTGCCTCGCTCGTGGACCAGTCCACGAGGTAGGCCTCGTCATCGCCTGTAATCGTCTGCGCACGCCGGGTGAGGCCTCCCCAAACTCCTCGCAACTCCGGCGCGTTCACGCCCAGCGCCTTCGCAACATCCGCAACCTGAAACTTTGGGCTGCTGCCGCTGACCATTGCGTCGATGGCCTTCTTCGTCTTCTCGCCGCAACCCGCGTAAAACTCACGTGCCTGTGCGGGTGAGAGTTCAACAAAGTGCAGATCGTCAACTTCGGCCGCTGAGCTGGCTGGCTGAGTGGTGGCAGTGTGGGCCGCCTCGGCTCCTGTAAGAATGCCGAACAGGAAGTCCTGTTGGGTCTTCGGGAGTGACTTGAGGTGCTCGCTCGTGATAAAGATACCGCTAGTGTTCATTTGATTTATCCTTTGGACACATGAGCGAGGCTGGTCTGCTTGGTAGGTGAACCAGCCTCGTTCATTCTCTTATGTCTTCTTTGAGCGTGTGACAAGCTCTTTCGTTGAGAAACGTGTTCAACGATCAAACGGCCAGCTGTGTACATGACGTTGTACAGCTTTAAACGTCCTGCCAGTTAGCTAATCATTTCAATTGCTTAGTAATGTGAGATTGCAATCGCACTGCAGAGGTCAGGGGTTCGATTCCCCTCAGCTCCACCAGCCCCCGGCGGACACCATGGTTTCGCACCGCTTATAGCGTCTCCTCAAGCAGAAATAGCGCGAGGAAGCCGACGAAAAACATGGCGGTCACCCACGGCCTTTCGGGACATTCGTGCGCTTCGACGAGCAGCTCCTCGGTCACAAGGTAGAGCAGTGCGACGATCCCGAACGCGTAAAATGCCGTAACCGCTGAAATGGGCAGCATCGACACGGGCTGTGCGATCAGAGCGCCGACTGGAAGAACGAGCCCGACGGCCGCCGTGATGCCAATGACCCTCAGTCTAGAGATCGCTTTTCCGGAGAGTTCGACTGCCATGGCAAGGCCCAGGAAGAGCACTTCGAGGGTGAGAGCGACGGTGAGCAGGATGCCTTGCCGCGCGCCGGCTACGAAGGCGATGCCGAGGACCAGGCCGTCGATCAGCATGTCGACCGCGATGAGGGCGACAAGCGCCGCAGGGCCCTTCGCACGCTCTCCGACCTGCTTTACGCCAAGCATGACGAGAACCCCGATCGTTCCGCCGATCGCGACGGGGACCGCAGCGCCTGCGTGCTTGAGCGATGGCAGCACTTCGCCCGCTGCGGCGGCGAATACGACCCCGGCCGCGAAGTGCTGAATTGCACTCGTAAGATTTGGCCCCGGCCGTCTCACTGCAGTGATGGCCGCGCCGACGACGACGGCGAACCAGGGAATCAGGGTAACCAGGACTGCTGACACGCGACCTCCCGAGTCCGCCGACCGGAGGCAGCCTCCGACGCGGTACATCTGCGTAGCGAACTGGCGGAGCATTGCGACTGTTCCATTGCCGCCAACTCGCTGCTATTCGCCCCGCGAATCATGCGATCCATCTTCGCTGTCCTTGCTGCGTGCCTGCTTGTGCTGTCGTTCGCCTACGGAACGGGAGCGACCGCCGCTGCGTCTTGCCAGGCCCCGGCCTCGCAAACATTCCTGCACTTGGACGGTGACGCGGACGAAGTGCCCAGCTGCCCCGCCGCTGACGGAGCCGATCATCATCACTCCGGCTGCGGTGCAGATCAGTTTGCTTCGGCAGCTGACAGGTCCTCCGTCGACGCCGCGATCCTTCAAACCACCAGGATTGCAATCGCGCGTGACTTCCTTCCGCCGGGCCTCGAACCCGCCTCGGAACCCAAGCCTCCACGAGCCTGAACACGTTCGCCTCTCGCGCTCGCGAGAATCGTTCGTTTTCAGGAGATCCTACAATGAACCGCCTGGTTGCCACGGCTTATGCCGCGGCAATGCTCACCATTATCGCTTCGGCCGCAGCAGCGCAGCCGTCGACCCCCGCCACCCCCGTCGTCGGCTCGCCCGTGCTGGACAACCGTGCCGGACCACCGCCTCCAACGGCAGAAATGATGCGCGCCGCGCCTCGGGTGGGGCCTTTGCCAACCCGGCTGTCGCTCCCCCAGGCGCTGGATGAAGCCTATGCCCGGTCGCCGGCGGTCATCGCAGCGGAAGCCGAAGTCCGCGCGGCCGAAGCGCGTGCGCGGCAGGCGGGCTATCGCCAAAATCCCGAGCTCGCGCTGGAGGTCGAGAATTTCGGCGGCAGCGGCGAACTCAAGGGCTTGCGCTCCACGGAAACCACTCTTTCGGTCAACCAGCGCCTCGACCTCGGCGGGCGCCGCCCGGCGCGGATTGCTGCGGCCCGCGCGGATATCGCGCTGGCGCAACTCCGGCTTGCCGTCGCTCGAGCGGACCTCGCCCGGGATGTGCGCCAGGAGTTGGCGCGTGCGATCGCCGCCCGCGAGCGCCTCGCGCAGGCAGACGAGAATGTCGATCTGACGAGGGAGCTCGCGCGCGTGGCGGGAGTTCTGGTCGATGCCGGACGCGAGCCGCCGCTGCGGGCGATGCGGGCTCGTTCGGCGCTTGCCCAGGCGGAGGCGCAGCAGGAGGCCGCAAGAGCTGACGAGCTCGCGGCTCGCACGACCCTTGCCTCGCTGCTCGGATCCAATGCGCCGATCGAGGCGGTGACCGGAAGCCCGCTCGACCTCAATCCCTCCAACGTCAATCTCGACCGCAGCCTAGAAGTTCGCGTCGCCAGCGCGGAAGTTGCGGCCGCGCGAGCGGCGCTGGAAGTGCAGCTGGCCGAGCGCAGGCTGGACCCCGCCGTCGGTCTCGGCGTGCGCCACATCCGCGAGACCGGCGACCTGGGCCTCGTCGCGGGCCTTTCGATGCCGCTTCAGATTTTCAATCGCAATGGCGGCAACATCGAAGCGGCGCGGGCGGCGGTCGCCGCTTCCGAATCGCGCCAGCGGGCCGCGCTCATCGGCGTCACCGGCCGCGGCAGAAATGCCATCGCCGCGGTCGAAGCGGCCCAGCGGCGCGTATCGGCGCTTGAGAAGGCGGCCTTGCCTGAAGCCCGCGAGGCGCTGCGACTGGCCCAGCTTTCCTACACCGAAGGGCGCTCGACGCTGCTCGAGCTGCTCGACGCTCAGAACGCCTATCTCGCCACCCAGGCTTCGCTCACCGAGGCCGAGCTTTCTCTAGCGACCGCGACCGCCGAACTCGGCCGCATCGCCGCCCAATAGGACATCAAGATGACCCTCAAGGATCGAACCCTCCAGATCGTCCGCCTCAATAACCGCCGTTCGCGGCTGCTTGCCGGCATCGCGGCGCTTGCGCTCGTCGCCGCGGCCGCACTGCTGATCGGCCGAAGCACTGAGCCGGAACCGAGCCCGTCGGCGGCGCAGGCGGAAAGCGGAGAAGGTGGCCAAGCGCATGGCGCCAAAGGTTTTGTGCCGATGACTGCCGAGCGGATGGCCGCGAGCGGCATCTCGGTCGAGCAGGTCCAGCCTGGCTCGCTTGCGAGCGAGATCATCGCTCAAGGGACCGTCACCGCACCCCCCGAGGGACAGGCGCTGGTAACCGCGCGTGCTGACGGGGCCATCGTCCGCATTGGCAAAAGGCTCGGCGATCCTGTCCGCGCCGGCGAGACGGTCGCCTTGCTTGAAAGCCGCGAGGCCGCCAGCTTCGTAGCCGAGCGCAATGCCGCGGCTGCGCGCGCCCAGGCCGCCCGTGCCGCCGCCGCCCGCGAGCAGCGGTTGTTCACCGCCAAGGTCACGGCGCGGCAGGATCTCGAGGCCGCGATGTCCGCCCGGCAGATTGCCGAAGCCGACCTCCAGCGGGCCGATGCCGCGGTCCGCACCGCCGGCGTGGTCGGCAACGGTCGCTATCTCGCCGTCCGTTCGCCGATCGGGGGACGAATCACCGAAGTGGACACGCAGCTCGGCGCTTACGTCGCGGCCGGCGCCGAGCTCTTCAATGTCGCGGATCCCAGCCGAATTCAGATCGATGCGGCCGTGCCAGCGGCGGATGCGCAGCGGATCATGTCCGGCGATCGGGCGATCGTCGAGCTGCCGAACGGGGGGATCGTGGAAGCCGTGGTTCGGTCGTCCACGCCCTCGGTCAATCTCCAAAGTCGGGCAGCGACGGTCATTCTCCAGCTGGGCGGCGCTCCGGGCGGCCTCAAGCAGGGGCAGGCGGTGCGCGTCCGGATTACCCCGTTTGGAACCAAGACCGACGCGATCGTCCTCCCCGAGGGCTCCGTCCAGCAGGTCGTTGGCCGGGACGTCGTATTTGTCCAGGTCAAGGGAGGGTTCCGCGCCGTACCGGTGTCGGTCGGAGGCCGCGGCAATGGCCGGGTCGAGATTCTCCAGGGGGTCCGCGCTGGTCAGACGGTCGTGACCGACGGCGCGTTCGTGCTCAAATCGCAGCTCGGTGCAAGCGAGGCCGAGGAATGAGCCGGCCGATCAGCCTTACTCCGCGACCGCCTTCCGCAGGATTTGCAAAGTCATGATCGACCGCCTCCTCGACGCTTCCGTCCGCTTTCGCTGGGCCGTTCTCGCGCTCACGCTCGTGGTCGCCATTTATGGCGCTTTCCAGCTCTTCCGGCTGCCGATCGACGCCGTTCCGGACATTACCAACAAGCAGGTCCAGGTGAATGTGGCCGCGCCCCAGTTCAGCCCGGTCGACATGGAGCGGCTCGTCACGTTCCCGGTCGAAACCACGCTCGCCGGAATTCCCGGTCTCGATTACACGCGATCGATCTCGCGGAACGGGTTCGCCCAAGTGACTGCGGTCTTCGATGAAAGCGTCGACATCTACTTCGCGCGCCAGCAGGTCGCCGAGCGCCTGAACCAGGCCAAGGACAGCCTCCCTCAAGGCGTTCAGCCGCAGATGGGACCAATCTCTACCGGCCTTGGCGAGGTCATGATGTGGTCGCTCGAATATGCGCCGACCGCGACGAAGGAATCGCCGAAAATCCCCGGCCGGCCCGGCTTTCAGCCGGACGGGTCTTACCTGACCACCGGAGGTGAGCGGCTCACCGACGAGGTCGCGAAGCTCGCCTATATCCGGACGCTCCAGGATTGGGTGGTTCGGCCACAGATGCGGACCGTACCGGGAATCGCGGGAATCGACAGCATCGGCGGCTACGAGAAGCAATATCTCGTCCAGCCCGACCCGAGCAGGCTTGCCGCCTATGGGATTTCCTTCACCGAGCTCGCCGATGCGCTCGAGCGGGCGAACCTTTCGGTCGGCGCGAACTTCATCCAGCGCGCCGGCGAAGCCTTCCTTGTCCGCGCGGATGCGCGGATCCGGCACATCGACGAAATCGGCCGAGCCGTGGTCGCGACCAGGAACGGGGTTCCCATTCGCGTCGAAGATGTCGCTGCCGTGCGTCTCGGCGGCGAGCTGCGGACCGGCGCCGCTTCAAAGGATGGCAAGGAGGTCGTGATTGGCACCGCGCTGATGCTTGCCGGCGGCAATAGCCGAACGGTCGCTAGTGCCGTCTCCGATCGCTTGGCGGGCGTGGCGAAGGCGATGCCGCCCGGAGTGCGGCTGGTCCCCCTCTATGACCGCTCGAAGCTTGTCGATGCCACCATCTCGACGGTCCAGAAGAACCTCGCCGAAGGTGCGCTGATCGTGATCGTCGCCTTGTTCTGGCTGCTCGGCAATATCCGGGCGGCAATCATCGCCGCGCTGGTGATCCCGCTGTCGTTCCTGCTGATGGCCATCGGCATGAACCGCTACGGCGTGTCGGGCAATCTGATGAGCCTCGGTGCGCTCGACTTCGGCCTTATCGTCGACGGTTCGATCATCATCATCGAGAACTGTCTCAGACGGCTCGCCGAACGGCAGCATTCGGAAGGGCGGCTGCTGACCCTCCCGGAACGCCTGCATGAGGTGTTCGAGGCCTCGCGCGAAATGGTCCGTCCGACGCTCTACGGACAGGCGATCATCCTCCTCGTCTTTGCCCCGCTGCTCACCTTCACCGGGGTCGAGGGAAAGATGTTCACGCCGATGGCGATCACCGTAATCTTTGCCCTGGTCGGCGCCTTTATCCTGTCGCTGACATTCGTCCCGGCGATGGTCGCGATTCTGATCAGGAACAAGGTCTCCGAAAAGGAGGTGCGCGCGATCGCCTGGGTGAAGGAGCGCTACGAGCCGCTGCTAACGAAAGTGCTTGCGCGGCCCAAGAAGTGGATTGCGGCAGGCGTGGGCGTCTTTGCGCTGGCGGCGCTGCTTTTCATGACCTTGGGCCAGGAGTTCATTCCGCAGCTCGACGAAGGCGACGTCTCGATGCAGGCGATCCGCATCCCGTCGACTTCGCTCGATCAGTCGCTCGACATGCAGCTGCGAGTCGAGCGGGCGATCTCCAGCCTCCCGGAAGTGGCGTATATCTATTCGAAGACCGGCACCGCCGAAGTGGCGACCGACCCGATGCCGCAGAACGCCTCCGACGCGTTCGTTATCCTGAAGCCGCAGGATCAATGGCCGAAGGGTGTCGAGAACAAGGACGACGTGGTTGAGCGCGTCGAGGCAAAGATGGAGACGGTTACCGGCAACGCCTTCGAGGTCAGCCAGCCCATTGAAATGCGCTTCAACGAGCTGATCGCGGGGGTTCGCGGCGACGTGGCGATCAAGCTCTTTGGAGATAATCTCGACGAACTGGAGCGCCTCGCTTCGCAAGTCGCATCGGTGGTTGGCAAAGTGAAAGGAACCGCGGACCTCCGCGTCGAGCAAACCGGCGGCTTCCCGTCGCTGGACGTGCAGTTCAACCGAGACACCATCGCTCGCTACGGCCTTTCGCTCGAAGAGGTCGCAAACACCGTCGCCGCCGCCTTGGGCGGTCGCGAGGCGGGAATCGTGTTTGAGGGCGATCGTCGTTTCGACATCGTCGTCCGGCTCGACAACCAGACCCGAGACAATCTCGACGCCATCGGCGCGCTTCCGGTGATGGTCGGCGGCGAGGGCGGACAAATCGCGGTTCCCCTGCGCGAGCTGGCGCGTTTCCAATATTCGGAAGGTGCGAACCAGGTCAGCCGCGAGAACGGCCAGCGCCGCGTCGTCGTCCAGACCAACGTCCGCGGGCGTGACCTTGGCTCCTATGTGTCCGATGCGCGAGCGGCGGTGGACGGCAAGGTGAAACTGCCGCCGGGCGTGTTCATCCAGTGGGGCGGCCAATATGAGAACCTGCAAGCAGCCACCAGGAGGCTGTCGATCGTGATCCCCGCAGTATTCATTTTGATCTTCGGACTTTTGTTCATGGCCTTGCGGAATGTCTCGTCGGCCGCGGCGGTCTACTCTGCGGTACCGCTCGGTCTTGCCGGCGGCGTGTTTGGACTTTTCGTCGCAGGATTTCCTTTCTCGATCTCGGCAGCCGTTGGCTTCATCGTCCTATCGGGCGTGACGGTGCTCAATGGCCTCGTCGTCATGACCAGCATTCGCGAACGGATCGACGCGGGCGAGCCGATCGACCAAGCGATCGCCGGCGGGATGATGGAACGGGTCCGCGCAGTGCTGATGACCGGTATTGTGCCGGCGCTCGGTTTCGTCCCGATGGCGCTTGCACACGGCCGTGGCGCCGAGGTGCAGAAGCCGCTTGCGGTAGTGGTGATCGCGGGCCTCATCGTCGCGACCTTTCTGACCTTGTTCGTCCTTCCGGCGATCAGCCGCTTGCTTCTCCACCGCCAGCGCCAACCGCATCTGCGCGGCGAATATCAGGGGGAAGATGTGTTCGGACGCGAACCCTATCCGGCGAAGTGATGGCTCGCCTGAGCCGAAAGTCGTCGCTTCTATTTGTTTTGACGCGGTAGCACGCTAGAGAAGCCGTGATGTCTGCTACACACCAACACGGATCTGACGGTGCTGCCCCCCACGCCCATGCGGAAGCGGATGGTCACAGCCATAGTCACGGTCACAGCCACGCCCCCACGGATTTCGGGCGGGCGTTCCTCATCGGAACGACGCTCAATATCGGCTTCGTCATCGTCGAGGCGGGGTTCGGCATTGCAGTCAACTCGATGGCGCTGTTGGCGGATGCCGGCCACAACCTCTCCGACGTTCTGGGGCTGCTGATTGCCTGGGGAGCCGCCGCGCTCGTCAAAAAGGTTCCGACCAAACACTATACCTACGGGTTCCGGCGATCGACCATTCTCGCGGCCTTGTTCAATGCCGTTTTCCTCCTCGTTGCGATCGGCGCGATTGCTCTCGAGGCGATCCAGCGCTTCTCGGATCCGCAGCCGGTTTCGGGAACGGTTGTGATGGCCGTTGCCAGCGTCGGGATCGTCATCAACGGCATCACGGCCTGGTTGTTCGCGCGAGGGCGCAAGGGCGATATCAATATCCGCGGGGCCTATCTGCACATGGCAGCGGATGCAGCCGTGTCTGCGGGCGTGGTCGTGGCGGGGCTGCTGATCACCCTTACCGGCGCGCAATGGATCGACCCCGTGACGAGCCTCGTCATCGTGGTCGTCATTTTCATTGGCACTTGGGGGCTTTTGCGGGATTCCGTGGCCATGTCGCTCGACCGGGTGCCGCCGCACGTCAAGCCGGCGGAAGTCGCGGACACGCTGGCGAAGCTTGAGGGCGTCACCAAGGTCCATGACCTTCATATCTGGTCGATGAGCACGACCGAAACCGCGCTTACGGCGCACCTGGTGATCCCGGGGGGAACCGCGGGAGACAAGTTCATTCACGATGCCGCCGAACTGTTGCGAAAGCAGTTCAACATCGGTCACGCAACGATCCAGATCGAGCGGGACCAGAATGCCTGTGCGCTCGAACCCGACGAGGTCGTCTGAAGGTAACCGCGGCCTGCTCCCCTTGGAGATGCTAAAGCCAAGCGCGCCGGCGTCTTAAAAAAAAGGGCCTCCCGCGATTGCTCCCGAGAGGCCTTCTCATTTCACTATATTTGTGAGGCTCAGTCCTCGCCGTCGCCGGTGAGGAAGGCCGGCGCGAACTCGGGCGCCGGGCCTTCAGCCTCGCTGCCGCCTTCGCGCTCACGGCGCGGGCCGCGATCGCCACGGCCTTCGCCGCGCGGACCACGGTCGCCGCCACGGTCGCCGCCGCGGCCACCGCGATCGCCACCGCCGCCGTCACGGCGCGGACCACGGTCACGGCCGCCGCGATCGCCGCGCGGACCGCGGTCGCCGCCTTCACGCGGTTCGCGCGGCGGGCGAGTGTCGGCGATCTCTTCGCCGGTTTCCTGGTCGACGAGACGCATCGACAGGCGGACCTTGCCGCGCTGGTCGACCTCGACCAGCTTGACCTTGACCTCCTGGCCTTCGCTCAGGACGTCGCGGACGTTCTCGACCCGCTCGTTCTTGATCTCGCTAACATGCACCAGGCCATCCTTGCCGGGCATGAAGGTCACGAACGCGCCGAAATCGACGATGCTCGCCACCTTGCCGGTGTAGATGGTGCCGGGCTCCGGCTCGGCAACGATGCCGTGGATCCACTGACGTGCGGCCTCGATCTGCGACAGGTCGGACGAACTGATCTTGATCAAGCCCTCGTCGTCGATGTCGACCTTGGCGCCGGTGGTGGCGACGATCTCGCGGATGACCTTGCCGCCGGTGCCGATCACTTCGCGGATCTTGTCCTTCGGGATCTGCATCGTTTCGATGCGCGGCGCGTGAGCGCTCAGCTCTTCACGGCTGTGATCGAGCGCCTTGGCCATTTCGCCGAGGATGTGGGCGCGGCCGTCCTTCGCCTGGGCGAGGGCGGTGCGCATGATTTCCTCGGTGATGCCGGCAACCTTGATGTCCATCTGCAGCGCGGTGACGCCTTCCAGCGTGCCCGCAACCTTGAAGTCCATGTCGCCGAGATGGTCCTCGTCGCCCAGGATGTCGCTGATGACCGCGAAGTCCTTGCCTTCGAGGATCAGGCCCATGGCGATGCCCGCGACCGGCCGCTTCAGCGGAACGCCGGCGTCCATCAGCGCGAGGCTGCCGCCGCACACCGTCGCCATCGACGACGAGCCGTTGGACTCGGTGATGTCGGACAGAACGCGGATCGTATAGGGAAACTCTTCCATCGTCGGCAGCATCGGGCGAAGCGCGCGCCAGGCGAGCTTGCCGTGACCGGTTTCGCGCCGCGACGGAGCACCGAAGCGCCCGACTTCACCGACCGAATAGGGCGGGAAGTTATAGTGCAGCATGAAGCGCTGGTAGGAGAGGCCCTCCAGCCCGTCGATCATCTGCTCGGCGTCCTTGGTGCCAAGCGTCGTGGTGACGATCGCCTGCGTCTCGCCGCGGGTGAACAGCGCCGAGCCATGGGTACGCGGCAGGAAGCCGGCAGTGATTTCGATCGGGCGCACCGTCTTTGTGTCGCGGCCGTCGATGCGGCGGCCTTCCTTGAGGATCGCGCCGCGAACGACGTCGGCCTCGATGCTCTTGACGAGCTTGCCGGCGACGAGCTGCTCCTGCGGCTCGCTTTCGATGAACGCATCGGCCGCGCGGGTGCGGGCCGCGGCGAGAGCATTCGAACGCTCCTGCTTGCTGGTCAGCTTGTACGCGGCTTCGACGTCCTTGCCGATCAGCTCCTTGAGCTTGGCCTTGATCGCGGCCTTGTCGGCGTTGCGGGCGAGATCCCAGGGTTCCTTGGCGGCCTGCTCGGCGAGCTTGATGATCGCCTCGATGACCTTCTGGCTTTCGCGGTGGGCGAACATGACGGCGCCAAGCATCTCCTCTTCGGAGAGCTCCTTGGCCTCGGATTCGACCATCATCACCGCATCGCGGGTGCCGGCGACGACCAGGTCGAGGCGGCCTTCGGCGATCTGCGCCTGGCTCGGGTTGAGGACATATTCGCCCTCTTCGGTGAAGCTGACGCGCGCGGCGCCGATCGGTCCCATGAAGGGGACGCCGGACAGAGTAAGCGCGGCCGAGGCGGCGATCATGGCGACGATGTCGGGCTCGTTCTCGCCGTCGTAGGAGAGGACCTGCGCGATCACGAGGACCTCGTTGTAGAAGCCCTCCGGGAAAAGCGGGCGGATCGGACGGTCGATCAGGCGGCTGGTCAGCGTTTCCTTTTCGGTCGCGCCACGCTCACGCTTGAAGAAGCCGCCGGGGATACGGCCGGCAGCCGAGAATTTTTCCTGGTAGTGGACGGTCAGGGGGAAGAAGTCCTGCCCTGGCTTGACCGACTTGGCGGCGGTGACCGCGCACAAAACCACGGTTTCGCCAAGGGTCGCGAGAACCGCGCCGTTGGCCTGGCGGGCAACGCGGCCCGTTTCGAGCTTGAGGGTTTTTCCGCCCCACTCGATTTCTACAGTTTTGGTATCGAACATTTGATTTCCTTCACCCGCAGGCCGGATGCCGGCGGGACAGCAGTGGCAGACGGAGCCGGTCTGCGAGCGGTTTGGGGCGCTTATGGCCCCACTGGGTTCCCAAAAAAGTACTACTTTTTTGGGTCCCTGGCGCCCCGCCGAATTGCGGGACTTCAGATAGACGAAACGGCCCGAAACGGGCCGTTTGCTTTACTTACGAAGACCAAGCTTCGCGATGAGATCGGTGTAACGCTGCTCATCTTCCTTGCGGAGATAATCGAGCAGCGAGCGGCGCTTGTTGACCATCATCAAGAGGCCGCGGCGCGAATGGTTGTCCTTCGCGTGGGTCTTGAAATGCTCGGTCAGCGTTTGAATTCGGCTCGTCAGGATCGCGACCTGGACTTCCGGCGAACCGGTATCGTCCTTGGCGCGGGCGTGTTCCTTGATGACTTCCTGCTTACGCTCAGCGGTAATCGACATTGATTTCTTACTCCGCGACATCGATGAAATTGAACCCCCGTACGACCCGAAGACCGTCTGCCGCTGCTTCAACCAGGGCGATCGGGGTTGAACCCAGAAGCGCCAGTTGAAGCCCCGGCTTTGCGGGGAACCCGGTCAAGCGCTGCCCATGTTGGAGCAGACGGGCCTGATCGGGGGTGACGGGGAGGGCCGGGATGTCGTCCAGCGCCGCAGTTAGCGGAACAACCGCCTCGTCGAGACGCCGCGCCTTAGCGGCTTCTTCCAGAAAGTCCAGCGAAATGGCCTTTTCCAGCCCAAACGGACCGGCGCGCGTCCGCCTTAACATGGTGACATGACCGACGCTGTTCAACGCATGGGCAATGTCACGGGCCAGCGAGCGGATGTACGTCCCCTTGGAGACGCTGGCGGAGAGGGTGATTTCATCCAAATTCTCGTCATTCCCGCGCAAGCGGGAACCTGGATTATTCGTCTTCTTTGCTGGGTCCCCGCTTTCGCGGGGATGACGAATAGCCAATTCATAAATCGTGACGCTTCTTGCCTTTAGCTCGACCTGTTCGCCGGCCCGCGCCCGGGCATAGGCCGCTTTTCCCTCGACCTTCAGCGCGGAATAAGCCGGCGGAACCTGCTCGATCGGCCCCGTGAAGCGCGGCAGCACGGCCTCGACCTGATCTCGGGTCGGCCGCACGTCGCTGGTGGCGGCAACCTTGCCTTCCAGATCGAGCGTATCGGTCTCCTCCCCGAAGCGGATGGTGAAGTCATAGGCCTTGGTTGCGTCCAGCATCCGGCCCACGGCCTTCGTCGCTTCACCGAGCGCGATCGGGAGGACGCCGCTGGCCAGCGGATCGAGCGTCCCGCCATGCCCGACCTTGGTCTTGGGCTCGCCGGCCTGGCGGAGGATGCGCTTGACCGCGCTGACCGCCGTGGTCGAGCCGAGCCCGACCGGCTTGTCGAGGATGATCCAGCCGTGGAGCATGGCGTACCGGCCTAGACCGGCCACTCTTCCTTGAGAATGGCGAACAGCACCGTATCGCGGACGTGGCCGGTCCAGGTGATGCGGTCGGCGCGAAGCACGCCTTCGCGAACCGCGCCGAGCTTCTTCATCGCCGCCTGGCTGCGGACGTTGCGAAAGTCGACGCGGAACTCGACGCGCCGGATGCCGCAACCGAACGCGCGGTCCAGCATCATGTCCTTGACCCCGCGGTTGAGGCCGGTGCCGCGCAGCTTCGGCCGGTAATAGGTCCCGCCGATCTCCAGCACCTGCCGGCCGTCGTCGATGCCGAGAAAGCTCGACATGCCCGCGAGCTCGTCGCCCTCGAACAGGACAAAGGTGCGGTTATTGGGGCTCGAAACGTAGTGATCCACGCTTTCGTCGAAGCCATCTGGCCCAAAATTATTCGCGTAGATCTGCCAGATTTCGCGATCTTCGCCCCAGGCTGCCTTGAGGGCAACGCGATGATGCGCGCCGAACAGCTCCGCGCGGCAGCCCTCGCCAGCCATCGGCTCGGCCAGCCCCTCCAAGCGGATCATTCGCTCTTCAGGTCCTGCGCCACCTTGTCGCTGCGCAGCAGGCGATCAATGTGCGTGCCTTCGTCGAAGCTCTCGTCAGCAAGGAACTTGAGCTTGGCCGCATATTTCATGCGCACGCTCCGAGCGACCTCGCGCTGCAGAAAAGCGGTGTTCTGGCGAAGCGCCTTCAGCACCGCTTCCTCGTCCTGGCCGAGCAGCGGCTTCACGAAGACCGTGGCGTGGCGAAGGTCCGGCGACATGCGCACTTCGGTGATGCTGACCAAATGCGACTGCAGCGTCTCGTCATGCACGTCGCCGCGCTGGAGCAGCTCGCTCAGCACATGGCGCACCTGTTCGCCGACGCGAAGCAGGCGGACCGAGCGGCCTTCGGGGGTTTCGGTGCGGCGCATTTACAGCGTCCGCGCGCGTTCCTCGACCTCGAACACTTCGAGGCTGTCGCCCGGCTTGATGTCGTTGGTGTCGGCCAGCAACACGCCGCACTCGATGCCCGCGACGACCTCGTTGACGTCGTCCTTGAACCGCCGGAGCGAGGAGATGGTCGTCTTGCTGACGATCACATCCTCGCGCGTCAGGCGGGCGTTGAGGCCCTTGCGGATAACGCCTTCGAGCACGAGCAGGCCGGCGGCCTTGTCGCGCTTGCCGGCCGGGAAGACTTCCTGGACGCGGGCGCGGCCGACGACCGTCTCGATGATCTCGGGCCCAAGCTCGCCCGCCATCGCGCCCTTCGCCCAGTCGGTGAGGTGGTAGATGACGTCGTAGTACCGGAACTCGACCTTGTTGCGTGTCGCGACTTCCCGCGCCTTGGCGTTCGGGCGAACGTTGAAGCCGATGATCGGCGCTCCGCTCGCGCTCGCGAGCGTGACGTCGCTTTCGGTAATCGCGCCGACGCCCGAATGAAGCACCCGGACCTTGATCTCGTCGGTCGACAGCTTGTTGAGCGCCTGGACGATCGCTTCGACCGAGCCCTGGACGTCGGCCTTCACCACCAGCGGGAATTCCATGGTCGTCGAAGCATGGTTCGCGAACATGTTCTCGAGGGTGACCGGGGCCGAGGTCGTGCGCTTCTTGTCGAGCACGCTCTGGCGATAGGTCGCAACTTCCCGCGCACGGGCCTCGTTCTCGACTACCGTAAACGGATCGCCCGCCGCCGGCACTGCCGACAGGCCGAGCACTTCGACCGGAACCGAGGGCCCGGCTTCCTTCACCTGGCGGCCATGGTCGTCGATCATCGCCCGGACCTTGCCCGAGCTTGCGCCCGCGACGAACACGTCGCCGACGCGCAGCGTGCCGCGCTCGACCAGCACGGTCGCCAGCGGGCCGCGGCCCTTGTCGAGCTTGGCTTCGATCACGGTGCCCTCGGCGGAGCGCTCGGGATTGGCCTTCAGTTCGAGGATCTCCGCCTGGAGCTGGATCGCGTCGAGGAGGCCGTCGAGGTTGGTCTTCTTGGTCGCGGAAACTTCGACGTCCTGGACGTCGCCGCCCATCGCTTCGACCACGATCTCGTGCTGCAGGAGCTCCTCGCGGACCTTTTGCGGCTTGGCCTCGGGCTTATCGATCTTGTTGATCGCCACGATCATTGGCACGCCGGCGGCCTTGGTGTGATTGATCGCCTCGATCGTCTGGGGGCGAAGGCCGTCATCGGCCGCGACGACCAGCACGACGATGTCGGTAACGTTGGCGCCGCGGGCACGCATTTCGCTGAACGCTTCGTGGCCCGGGGTGTCGAGGAAAGTGACCTTCGATTTGTCCTTCAGCTGCACCTGATAGGCGCCGATATGCTGGGTGATGCCGCCGGCCTCGCCGGCCACCACGTCGGCGCCGCGGATCGCATCGAGCAGCGAGGTCTTGCCGTGATCGACGTGGCCCATGATGGTCACGACCGGCGGCCGTGCCTTCAGGGTCTCCGGCGCATCGACGTCGGTCGACGTATCGATGTCGACGTCGCTTTCGCTGACGCGCTTGATCCGGTGACCGAACTCGCTGATCAGCAGCTCGGCGGTGTCCTGGTCGATCGTTTCCGTGATCGTGACCGGCGTTCCCATCTTGAACAGCGCCTTGACCAGGTCGGCGCCGCGCTCGCCCATGCGCTTGGCGAGTTCCTGGACCGTGATCGCTTCGGGAACATCGACGTCGCGGACCTGCTTAGTCGCAGGTCCCGTCTCCATGTGATGGCGCTTTTCTTTTTCGCGGGCGCGGCGAAGCGCTGCCAGCGAACGGGCGCGGCTTTCGTCTTCGTCGGACAGCGCACGGCTGACCGTCAGCTTGCCGCGCTGGCGATGCTCGTCGCGGCCGCGGCTTGGACGCGCCGGCTCGGGCCGCTTGGGCGAGGGCGCATGGCCGGGACGGCGATGGCCGCGCTCTTCCTGTTCTTCCCCGGTCGGGGCCGGGGCTGGAGCGGGCGCTTCCTCGACCTGCTTGGCCTGTTCGGCGGCTGCAGCGGCGGCCGCCTCTTCCGCGCGACGGTTCTCGTCCGCACGGCGGCGCTCCTCCTCGCTTTGCTGGGCGCGGGCGCGCTCCTCGCGGCGGCGCGCTTCCTCGGCGGTCTGGAGGCGCGATTCCTCGGCTTCGCGCAGGAGCTTGGCCTGGAGCTCCTTGCGGCTCGTCATCTCGTCCTGGGCCGAGGGCTTGCGAGCTGCGGGCGCGGCGGGCTTCGGCGCCGGCTTTGGCGCTTCGGCAACAGGCTCGGGCCTGGGCGCTTCGGCCGGCGGCGGGGTTTCGCCCGGACGGCCAAGGATGCGCCGCTTCTTGACCTCGACCACGACCGTGTTCGAGCGTCCGTGACTGAAGCTCTGCTTCACCTTGCCGGTCTCGACCGTGCGCTTGAGCCCCAGCGGCGGCCGGGTTCCAAGCTTCGGCTTATCGGTCTGGTCTGCCATTCTAATCCTTCGTCAAATTTCGTCGGCCGAGCCGTTCCGCGGGGCGGGTTCGCCGCCCTTTGGACCGGAAACGGGGTCAGTGAAAGCTCGCCAACGACTGAGCGCGTGACGGACACGCGATGCCGCGGCAAGATCGGTCAGGGCGATATGTACCACATTTTCGCGCCCAAGAGCCATGGACAAGATAGTGCGGCCCTCGGGGAATATCACCCCCTGGGCCTCGCCGCCGCCGACCCGCGCCCCAACCCTTAGGGCCTGGTCGAGGCTGCGATTGCCGTCCTCGCCGGCATCGGCGGCGTGGATCAGCATCGCCACCTTGCCCGACCGCGCGGCGGTTTCGATCTTGTCGTAACCGTTGATGAGGTTGCCGGCGCGCGCTTCCATGCCGAGCCGGTCGAGCGCGGCCTGGCGAAGCGCGGCTTCGGTGCGCTCGCCAAGGTCGGCGGGCACTTGCAACTCGTTGGCCTTGAAGGCGCGTTGCAACGCCGCCTTCAGCCTGCCCTTAGCATTCGCCTCGTCGAGTTCGGCCCGGGCAACCGAAATCCAGGCGCCTCGGCCCGGTGCGCGGGCGCGAACGTCGGGAGCGACCTCGCCGTCAGGCCCGAGCGCGAGCCGGATGAAATCGTCGCGAGTTCCCTTCCGCCGCGTGAGGATGCACGTACGTTCGGGACCGTCGGTGGTCGGAGCGGCTAGCGCCTCATTGCGAGGATTCCGCATCGGCGGCCTCCTCGGGTTTGGGTTCATCTTCGAACCAGTGGGCGCGGGCGGCCATGATGATCTCGTTGCCCTGCTCTTCCGACAGGCCGTAATCCGACAGGATTCCGCCCTTGTCCTCGGGCCGGTTGCTCGGCTCGCGGCGGCGCGGTTCGACCCGCTTCTTCTGGACCAGCTCGTCGGTGGCGAGGTCGGCAAGGTCGTCGAGCGTTTTGATGCCCGCCTTGCCGAGCGTGACCAGCATCGCTTCGTTGAGGTGCGGAATCTCGGCCAGCGCATCCTCGACCCCCATCGCGCGGCGCTCTTCGCGGGAAGCGGCTTCGCGCCGCTCGAGCGCTTCGCTGGCCCGGTTCTGGAGCTCGGCGGCAATGTCGTCGTCGAGGCCTTCGATCGACGCGATTTCGTCGACCGGCACGTAGGCGACTTCCTCGAGGCTGGTGAAGCCTTCGGCGACCAGCAGCTGGGACAGCGTCTCGTCGACGTCGAGCTCGTTCTGGAACATCTCGGAGCGTTCGACGAACTCGCGCTGGCGCTTTTCGCTGGCGTCGGCCTCGGTCAGGATGTCGATCTGCGAAGCGGTCAGCTGGCTCGCCAGGCGGACGTTCTGGCCGCGGCGGCCGATCGCGAGGCTGAGCTGGTCGTCCGGAACGACGACTTCGATCCGGCTTTCTTCCTCGTCGATGACGACGCGGCTGACGGTTGCCGGCTGGAGCGCGTTGACGACGAAGGTCGCCAGGTCCTCGCTCCACGGGATGATGTCGATCTTTTCGCCCTGAAGCTCCTGGACGACGGCCTGGACCCGGCTGCCCTTCATGCCGACGCAGGCGCCGACCGGATCGATCGAGCTGTCGTGGCTGATGACGCCGATCTTGGCGCGGCTGCCCGGGTCGCGAGCGGCGGCCTTGATCTCGATGATGCCGTCGTAAATCTCGGGCACTTCCTGCGCGAACAGCTTCTTCATGAAGTCGGGGTGCGCGCGGCTGAGGAAGATTTGCGGGCCGCGGGCTTCGCGGCGGACGGCCATGATCAGCGAGCGGATCCGGTCGCCGACGCGAACCATCTCGCGCGGAATTTGTTGATCGCGGCGAATGACGCCCTCGGCGCGGCCGAGGTCGACGACGACGTGGCCGAATTCGACGCGCTTGACGACGCCGGTGATGACTTCGGTGGTGCGGTCCTTGAACTCTTCATACTGGCGCTCGCGCTCGGCGTCGCGGACCTTCTGGAAAATGACCTGCTTGGCGGCCTGGGCGGCGATGCGCCCGAACTCGATCGGCGGTAGCGGATCGACGATGAAATCGCCGATGGCGGCGCCCTTCTGCAGCTTCTGAGCGCCTTTCAGGTCCACCTGCTTGAAATGATCCTCGGGCTCTTCGACGACTTCCAGCACCCGCCACAGGCGCAGGTCGCCGGTTTCGGCGTCGAGCTTGGCCCGAATATCGTTCTCGGCGCCGTAGCGGGCGCGGGCGGCGCGCTGGATCGCGTCCTCCATCGCCTCGATGACGATGGCCTTGTCGATCAGCTTTTCGCGCGCGACCGCATCGGCGATCGCGATCAGCTCAGCCCTGTTGGCGCTGACGGCGGCGGGGGCGGCAGTGGCCATTAAACGTCTTCCTCTTGTGTCTGAATGATTTCGGCGCCGTCGGTGCTGAGCGGCGCGGTGGCGTTGATGAGCTTGTCGGTCAAGACCAGCTTGGCCGTGGCAATGTCGAAAAAGGCGACGGACTGAACCGTGCCATCCCTGGTGAGGAGGCTGACGTCGCCGCCTTCCACTCCTTCGATCGTGCCGTTGAACTGCTTGCGGCCGTCGCGCGGCTGGGCAAGCGTGACCCTGGCTTCGTGACCCGCCCAGTCGGCAAAATCCTTGAGCCGGGTCAGCGGCCGGTCGATGCCGGGCGACGAGACCTCGAGGCGGTAGCTGCCGTCGATCGGGTCGCACAGGTCGAGTATCTCGGAGAGGCGACGGGAGATGCGCTCGCAGTCGGTAATGTCGAGCTGCCGCGTGTCGGGCCGTTCCGCCATGACCTGCAGCGTCGGGTCGGACGAACCCCCGATCATGCACACGCGAACGAGCTCGAAGCCAAGGTTCTTCACCTCGGGCTCGATCATTCGTTCAAGGCCGGATACGTCGGTCACGCGCGCTCCATATAGTCCAAACGCCTCTCGGACCGGAGCCGGGGGGCTCCAGCCTCAGGCATCTGGCGATGTCGAGGAGAGAGCCGCGATATAGGCCGCTCCGCAGGGACTCGCAAGGCGAAGCTGACGACGACGCGGTTGGGGCCATGATCGCCCGGGACTGGAAGATTTTCTGGCGGATCGAGATCCATCTCCGATAAGGCGCGTTACCGCCTCGATGCCAAGCACGTTCCGACTGATCCTCGCCTGTTTTATCGCGCTTTCGGCCTGCGGGTCCGCCCCGGGAGGCTCGCAAAGCCCGGCCGCGCGCCCCTTCAATATTACCGCCATAGCCGAGTTCGACTCGCCGTTCGCGATGGCGTTCCTGCCGGGCACTGCGACGGGCCTGGTCACCGAGAAGGCCGGACGGCTCTGGCTGGTCGACATTCGAACCGGGCAAAAGCAGGAAATTGGCGGCTTGCCCGAGGTCAGCGCCGGCGGCCAGGGCGGGCTGCTCGACGTCGTCGCATCCCCCCGCTTCACGACCGACCGCCTCGTCTACCTCACCTACTCGGAACCCTCGCCCGCGGCCGGCAGCGGACTGGCCCTGGCGAGAGCGCGCCTCGACGGAACCAGGCTCACGAATCTTAAAGTCCTGTGGCGCGATGAAGGAGGCGGCGAGGGCGGCCAGTTCGGTGCCATCGTCGCCTTCGCTCCGGACGGGCAGTCGCTCTTCCTCACTTCGGGCGATCGCCAGCGCATGACGCCGGCGCAGGACCCGGATCGGCCGGTCGGCAAGATTCTCCACCTGACGCTCGAGGGGCGGGCCTTTCCCGGCAACCCCTCGCACGGTCCTGGCAAGGCGCGGGCCGAAACCTGGTCGACAGGCCATCGCAATCCCTACGGCCTCGCTTTCGATTCCGCCGGGCGGCTGTGGGAAACCGAAATGGGGCCGCGCGGCGGCGACGAGCTCAACCTGATCAAGCCCGGAAAAAATTACGGCTGGCCGCTGGCATCTTACGGGACGCACTACGACGGCCGCGACATTCCCGACGATCACAAGAGCCGCGGCTTCGAGGAGCCGAAACTGTGGTGGAACCCGTCGGTCTCACCGACCAGCCTCATCATTTATTCCGGCAAGCTGTTTCCGCAGTGGAAAGGAAGCGCGTTCATCGGCGCGCTGTCGGCGGAGGCGCTGATCCGTGTCACTTTCGATGGCGAGGCAGCGCGCAAGGCCGACCAATGGAACATGGATGCCCGAATCCGCTTCGTCGGTGAGGGGCCCGAGGGCGCCATCTACCTGCTGGAGGATGGCGGCCGGTTGGTGAAGCTGACGCCGGCCGCCGCTCAGGCGCGGCGGTAGCGCAGATAATAGGGCCGGCGGCCCTCACGCCGCGACTTGGCGCCATAACGCGTCTCGATCCAGCCGCCGCTCGGCTCCAGGAAATCCTTCGGCGTCTCTGCAAGCCATTCGAACGCGCCCGTGTGGCGCTGCATCACCATCAGCGCCCAGTTGAGATAGGTCGGGTCGTCGGTCGCCAGTCGGAACTCGCCGCCGGGCTTCAGCTTTGCGGCGAACAGCGCAAGCGGGCCGTCGTTGACCATGCGCCGCTTGGCGTGACGGGCCTTGGGCCAGGGGTCCGGATGCAACAAATAGAGGAAGCTCAGGCTCCCGTCGGGCACGCGCTGCAGCACCTCTAGCGCATCGCCGCGCCAGATGCGGACATTGCGCAGATTTTGGTCGCGGACGTGGCCTAGCGCGGTGGCGACACCGTTGAGGAACGGCTCGGCGCCAATGAAGCCGTGGTCCGGCAGCATGTCGGCACGGCTCGCGAGGTGCTCGCCCGCTCCGAAGCCGATCTCGAAATGCAGCGTGCGGTCGTCGCCGAACAGCCGCCGCGCGCTGATCTCACCCTCTGCGGGCACTTCGATCTGCGGCAACAGCTTCTCGACCAGCTCGGCCTGGCTCTTGCGCAGCTTGTGCCCGGTCGAACGACCGTACAGCCGGTTGAGCGTCAGCGGCGGGTCGCCGGGCTTGTGAGCCGTCATCGTTTGGGTCAGGCGGCGAGCGCGGCCTTTAGGTCCTCGACCAGGTCGACGCGCTCCCAGGGGAACAGGTCGCCTTCAGCCTCGCGGCCGAAATGGCCGTATGCAGCGGTAGGCGCATAAATTGGCTTGTTGAGGCCGAGGTGGGTGCGGATGCCGCGCGGGCTCAGGCCGCCGAGCTTGCGGATGCGGCCGATCGCGTGCTCCAACTGGTCGTCGCCGACAGTCCCCGTGCCGTGCGTGTTGACGTAGAGCGATAGCGGCTCCGACACGCCGATCGCATAGGCGAGTTGGATCGTGCAGCGCGTGGCCAGGCCGGCGGCGACGATGTTCTTGGCGAGGTAGCGCGCGGCATATGCGGCCGAACGGTCGACCTTGGTTGGGTCCTTGCCGGAAAAGGCGCCGCCGCCGTGCGGGGCAGCGCCGCCATACGTATCGACGATGATTTTGCGGCCGGTGAGGCCGGCGTCGCCGTCCGGCCCGCCGATCTCGAAGCTGCCGGTGGGGTTGATGTGGTAGACGGTCTCGTTGCCGAGCAGCTCGGGCGGCAGGACGTCAGCGACGACGCGCTTTACATAGGCGTGGAGCTCGGCCTGCTTCTCGCCCTTGTCGTAGCCCGGCTTATGCTGGGTCGAAACGACGATCGCGGTGGCCTTGGTCGGCTTGCCGTCCTCGAAACGCAAGGTGACCTGGCTCTTGGCGTCGGGCTCGAGGAAGGGCGCGGCGCCCGCATGGCGGTCCTTGGCCATGCGCCGCAGGATATTGTGGCTGTAATAGAGCGTCGCCGGCATCATATCGGGCGTTTCGTCGGTTGCGTAGCCGAACATGATCCCCTGGTCGCCCGCACCCTCGTCCTTGCCGCTGCTGGCATCGACGCCCTGCGCGATATGCGCCGACTGGCCATGGAGATGGTTCTCGAAGCTGGCGGTCTGCCAGTGGAAGCCGGCCTGTTCGTAGCCGATCTGCTGGACCGTATGACGCACGACCTGCTCGATCTCGTCGCGCACCCCTGGCGCCCAGCCGTGGGTGTCGGCAAACAGCTCCTCGTCGAACGCGCCCTTGCAGCGGATCTCGCCGCCGATGACGATGCGCTGGGTCGTGACCAAAGTCTCGCAGGCGACGCGCGCTTCGGGATCCTTGGAAAGGAAAAGGTCGACGATCGCGTCGGAGATCTGGTCAGCGACCTTGTCGGGATGGCCTTCGGAAACGGATTCGGACGTGAACAAGTAAGAGCTGCGCATCGCGGGCGACGAGTCCTCGAAATCTAGGGATATAAGGAAGTCCTTATATGATGCTTTAGCGGCGCCGGCGGCCGAGCACAATGCCGCCGATCATCACCGTGAGGCCGAGGAGCAGCGCGATCGCATTGCCGAAACGCGCGAACACCGTGGCCGAATTGGATGGCGGCGGAAGCACTGCGTCGATGACCCCTGCGCGGTGCGTGCCGATCGACTTCACCACATTGCCACGGGCGTCGATGACGGCGCTGATCCCGGTCGGTGTCGCACGCAGGACGGGCAGGCCTTCTTCCGCTGCGCGAAGCCGGGCCTGAGCCAGGTGCTGCGGTGGGCCCCAACTTCCGAACCACGCGTCGTTCGACGGATTGAAGATGAAGTCGGGGCGATTCTTGTCGTCGGCGACATGGCCCGAGAAAATGATCTCGTAGCAAATCTGGAAGCCGACCTTCCCCCATTCGTCGCCGAGGTCGATCGTGCGCGGTCCGGGGCCCGAAGCGAAATCCAAGTCGCCAGGGGCCAGCCGCGACAGGCCGATCGAGGAGAGCAGCGAGCGCATCGGCAGATATTCGCCGAACGGCACCAAATGGGCCTTGTCGTAGCGGCCGGCGATCGCGCCGCCCGGGCCGAGCACAAAGACGCTGTTCGCAGCGCCGTCGACGCGAACGCCATCGCGCGAGGCGATGGCGATGCCGCCGGTCATCAGCATGTCTTCGGAATCGAGCAGGGAGGCGGCGCGCGTGCGCTGGAACTGCGCCATCGCCTGGTGCCGGTCGGTGCGCGCATCTTCGACCGGGTCTGTGATCGCCGCTTCGGGCCACAGCAGCAGCCGCGCATCGCCGCCGGGCGGACCCGACAGGGTCGCAAGGCGCTGTGCGGCTATGTCGGCAAAGCCTGGCGACCATTTGTCCTGCTGGCCGATATTGGGCTGGACGATGCGCACGTTCTTGATGGTCAGCGGATCGTCGGGGACGGGCGACGAGGGCAGGAGCCACAGGAGCCCGGTAATGCCGAAGATGACGACCAGCGGCAGCCACTTCTTGTAATATTCGAGCCAGACGGCTCCGCCGAGGAGCACGACCAGGCCCGACAAGGCATAGGTGCCGATCAGCGGGCTGATGCCGATCAGCGGGGTCGGAACGAGGGCTGCGGAGGCCGGATTCCACGGGAAGCCGGTGAGCAGCGAACCGCGCAGCCATTCGCTGAGCGTCCAGTCGCCGCTGAAGATGAGCACCAGGGCCAGGCGGTCGCTGCGCCCGAAGCGCCAGGCGACTCCGGTCGCAAGCGCAGGGTAGAGGGCGAGGTAGGCCGACAGCAGGACGACGGCCACCCAGCCGAGCCATGCCGGCATTGCCGCCTGGAACGTGAAGGCGGTCGCAATCCAGTTGAGGCTGACCACGAACTGGCCGAAGCCGAACGCCCAGCCGAGCAACAGCGCGCGCCACAAGCCCTTCGACCGGCACACCATCTCGCACATGAAGGCGAAAGCGACGGGAAGGATCGGCCACCAGCCGGTGGGCTCGAAGGCCAGGGCCGAGGCCGCGCCGGCCAGCAAGGCATAGAGGACGTACAGCATCGCCACCGATGGCTAGCGATAACGGAGGCTTAACGAAAGCCTCGACAATGCGGCCCGTCTCGCCGCAGGAGTTTTCCAGTGACCCTGCCGCCCTTCCATCTTGCCTTTCCGGTCGACGATCTCGCCGCGGCGCGAGCCTTTTACGGCGGGCTGCTGGGCTGCGTGGAGGGGCGAAGCGCGGACCATTGGGTCGACTTCAACCTCCACGGCCACCAAATCGTTGCCCACCTTGCGCCCGGCGCGGTGCGGGCGCGGGCCACCAACCCGGTCGATGGCGACGAAGTGCCGGTCCCGCATTTCGGCCTGGTGCTGGCGATGGGCGAGTGGAAGGCGCTCGCCGCGCGGCTCGAGCAGGCGGGGACCGACTTCGTCATTGCGCCGACGATCCGCTTCGAAGGCGAGCCCGGCGAGCAGGCGACGATGTTCCTGCTCGATCCGGCCGGCAATGCGCTCGAGTTCAAGGCGATGGCGAACCCCGCCAGCCTGTTCGCGAAGGCTTAGTCGTCCTGCGGCACGGCGCGGTCGGGCGCGTGCAGCCTGACCCGGATGATGCGGCGCGGATCGGATTCGACCGCTTCCAGTTTCCAGCCCGAAGGGTGGGAGACGCACTCGCCCACATCGGGGATTCGTCCGGCCATCAGGAACACCAGGCCGCCAAGCGTATCGACGTCATCGTCCTCGGCGGTGAGCTTGCGGTCGACGACGTTCTGCAACTCCTCGAGCTCGATCCGGGCGTCGGCTTCCCACAGGCCATCCTCGAGCAAGGTCAGCATGCCCGCCTCGGCCTCGTCATGTTCGTCCTCGATGTCGCCGACGATTTCCTCGACGACGTCCTCGATCGTGACCAGGCCTTCGGTGCCGCCGAACTCATCGACGACGATCGCGAGGTGGGTGCGCTCGGCCCGCATCCGCGCCAGCAGTTCGATCACGCCCATCGATTCGGGGACGAACAGGGGCTCGCGCATCAATGCGGCAATCGATCGGTCGCGGGCCGGATCCATGTTCGCCAGGAACAAATCCTTGATGTGGATCATGCCGACGACTTCATCGAGGCTTTCGCCATAGACCGGCAGCCGGCTGTGTCCGGCGTCGTTGAACGCGCGGACCAGGTCCTCGAAACTGATGTCGCTCGGGACGGCGATGATGTCGCCGCGGGTCACGCAAATATCGCCAGCGGTCTGGTCGCCGAACTGCAGCAGATTCTTCAGCATCTGCCGCTCGGGCGCGCTGAGATCGCCGGCCACGGGCCGCGAATCCTCGGCCTCCTCGATCGCTTCCTCGATCTGGTTGCGAAGCGACGGCTCGGCGTCCTCGCCCCAGATCAAATGCTGGATCCCGCGCCACAGCCGCGATCCGCCTTCAGGAGTGCTGGCCATCAGCGGTCGCCCTCATAAGGGTTGGCGATGCCGAGCCGGCCGAGCGCGCGGACCTCGCGCGCCTCCATGTCGGCGGCGGCTTCATCGTCGTGATGGTCGTATCCGAGCAAGTGCAGGGTGCCGTGGATCAGCAGGTGCGCGGCATGATCCTCGACCGCGACTCCCTTGTCCGCCGCTTCGGCTTCGCAGACGCCGCGGGCAAGAATGATGTCGCCGAGCAACAATTCTGGTCCCACAAATGTTGCCATCAGCTCTTCTGCCTCCGCGAGCGGGAAGGAGAGGACGTTGGTCGGCCTGTCCTTGCCGCGCCATTCGGCGTTCAGGGCGCGGACTTCCTCATCCCCGGCAAGCCGCACCGACAGCTCGACCGGCCGTCCCGAGCTCGTCAGTTGAGGGAAGGCGCTTTCGGCGATCGCGGCCTCGGCGGCGTCGCGCACAAGCTCGTCCCAGGAGCGGCTACTGTCCCACTCCTCGTCGCTGTCCACGGCAATTTCCAGCATGGTCATCGAACGCTTATCCCCCAGGCCCTTCATAAGCCTCGACGATGCGTCCGACCAGCGGGTGGCGGACGACGTCGGCGGCGGTGAAGCGCACCGTCGCGATGCCCTTCACTCCTTCGAGCTTCTCGACGGCGTCGGCCAGCCCCGACTTGGAGGCGTCCGGAAGGTCGACCTGCTTGGGGTCGCCGCAGATCACCATCCGGCTGCGCATGCCGAAGCGGGTCAGGAACATCTTCATCTGCTGGGGCGTGGTGTTCTGGGCTTCGTCGAGGATGATCACCGCATCGTTGAGCGTCCGCCCGCGCATGAAGGCGATCGGCGCGATCTCGATCTCGCCGCTCGCGATCTTGCGCTCGACCTGCTCGTTCGGGAGCATGTCGTAGAGCGCATCGTAAAGCGGGCGGAGATAGGGATCGACCTTCTCCTTCATGTCGCCGGGAAGGAAGCCGAGCCGCTCGCCGGCCTCGACGGCCGGGCGCGACAGGATCAGCCGGTCGACGCTGCCGGTGATCAGCTGCGACACCGCCTGGGCGACCGCCAGATAGGTCTTGCCGGTACCGGCGGGCCCGAGCGCGAAGATCATGTCGTCGCGGCCGAGCGCCTCCATGTAGGTCGTCTGGACGGCGGAGCGCGGAACGATCGTCTTCTTGCGAGTCCGGATCATGACCTTCGGCGCCGAAGTCACTTCCTCCTGGATGATGCCGTCCAGATGCGGCTGAGCGGCCATGCCGAGCACTGCCTCGACCGCTTCGGCATCGACGTCATGGCCGTCGTCGAGGCGGTTGTAGAGTCCGGTCAGGACATCGCGGGCACGGGTCGCGGCGTCGGCCTCGCCTTCGATCTGCACGCGGTTGCCGCGCGCGGAAATGTGGACTCCGAGCCGCTGCTCGATCGTGATCAGGTGGCGGTCATAATCGCCGAACAGCGGCCCCAGCAGGTACGGCTGCTCGAACTCGAGCTCGAGCCGGGCGCGGTCGGGAACGGCGTGCAGTTCGCGGCGGGCCATCAGGCGGCCACCAGTTCGCGTTCGGCGCCGCTCATGCTGTTGGGCCCGGCCGCGACCAGGGTCACGTCGAGGATCACGCCCGCAGCAGCCGAGGTTTCGACATGGACCGATTGCAGCCACGGGCTCTTGCCGATCATCTGGCCTTCGCGCCGGCCTTTGCGTTCGATCAGCACTTGCGTCTCGATTCCTACCTTCGCCCGGTTGAAGGCGAGGCTATTCGCGTTGATGCGGTCATTCAGCCGGGCCAGCCGGTCTTCCATTACGTCGCGGGGAATCTGGTCCTCCATCGCTGCCGCCGGAGTGCCGGGGCGGGGGCTGTACTTGAATGAATAGGCCGAAGCGTAGCCGACTTCATCGACCAGGCTCAGGGTTGCTTCGAAATCTTCTTCCGTCTCGCCAGGAAAGCCGACGATGAAGTCGCCCGACAAGGCGATATCGGGCCTGGCCGAGCGCATCCGCTCCAATATGCGCAGATAGGTGTCAGTACTGTGGCTGCGGTTCATGGCCTTGAGGATGCGGTTGCTGCCCGACTGCACCGGCAAATGGAGATAGGGCATCAGCTTCCCGACCTCGCCATGGGCGGCGATCAGCGCCTCGCTCATGTCGGCCGGGTGGCTGGTCGTGTAGCGGATCCGCTCCAGCGCATCGATCCGGTCGAGCGCGCGGATCAGGTCGGCGAAGCCGCGGCCATCCGCGGCCCAGGCATTCACGTTCTGGCCGAGCAGCACGATCTCGCGCGCGCCGGCTTCGACCAGCGAATAGGCTTCGGCAACGACATCGTCCCACGGGCGCGAGATTTCGGCGCCGCGGGTGTAGGGCACCACGCAATAAGTGCAGAACTTGTCGCAGCCTTCCTGGATCGTGAGGAAGGCGGACGGGGCGGCGCGCCGGCGGGCCGGCATGGCGTCGAACTTGGAGACCGCCGGCATGTCGGTGTCGACCGGGTGAGCGCCGCGCGACGCCTCTGCGACCATCTCGGGCAGCCGGTGATAGGCTTGCGGGCCGACGACGATGTCGATCATCGGCGCGCGCCGGCGAGCGAGCGCGCCTTCGGCCTGGGCGACGCAGCCGGCCAGCGCGATCAGCGGCTTCGATCCGTCTTCGCGGCGCAGGCGGCCCACGTCCGAATAGGCCTTTTCGGCGGCCTTCTCGCGAATGTGGCAAGTGTTGAGGACGACCAAATCGGCGTTCTCGCCATCGGCAGCCGCACTCATGCCCTGGCGGTCGAGCAGCTCGGCCATGCGCTCGCCGTCGTAGACGTTCATCTGGCAACCGAAGCTTTTGATTTTGAAGGTCTTGGGAGTCATTCTTCGGCCGCTATAGGCGAGTGCGCGGGCGACTTGAAGCCGAGCGTCAGCGCGATCGCGCTTTCGGCCTCCTGGGTCAGCTGCTTGCGGTTCGAGTTCGGGTCGAGCGGGCCGAGCACGTGAACGATCACGCTCATGGTGCCGCGGCGGCGGAGGATGCGGAGAACATTGGTCCTGCCCGGCTCTTCGTTGAACCAGCCGGCCTCGGCCCGGTTCGCGCCATAGTCGATCGCGACCGGCCGAACGGAAATGCGGCCCTCGGTAAGACGCGCCGCTTCGAGCAGGGTCGAGCGGAAGGGCAGCAGGTACGTTCCAGGCCCAGTCGTCCCCTCGGGAAAGATGGCGATCGGCTGCTCGCCTTCGAGCGCGCGGGCAATCGTCTCCGCCTGGTCCTTGGCCCCGCGGCGATGGGTACGCCTGACGTAGATCGTCGAGTTCTGGTCGGCGAGCCAGTGCAGGAAGCCGTGGCCGAGATCGTCCTTGGCGACGAAGCGGGTGCCGAGCGACCCGCCGAGCAGCACGATATCCATCCAGCTGGTGTGGTTGGCGACGGCCAGCGTGTGCCTGCCGAGCCCATGGCCGGTGACGCGGACCCTGATGCCGAGGATCCACGCCGCAGCGGCCAGAAAGCGCTGCGGCCAGTGCGAGCGGCCCCGGATCAGCTTGGTCGCGATGTGGATCGGCGCAATCAGTACGAACAGCAGTGCGCAGCCGGCGATGCGGAGCAACGCGCGCGCGTTCAGCCCCTGGCGGCCGGGATCAGCGTTCGCGGTCGAGGGCGACGCCGTACAGCTCCATGCGGTGGTCGACGAGGCGGAAGCCGAGCTTCTCGGCGATGCGCTTTTGCAGGGCTTCCAGTTCGTCGTCGACGAACTCGACGACCTTGCCGGTCTCCACGTCGATCAAATGATCGTGGTGCGATTCGGACACCGCCTCGAAGCGCGAGCGCCCATCGCCGAACTCATGGCGTTCGAGAATGCCGGCTTCTTCGAACAGGCGAACCGTCCGATAGACCGTGGCGATCGAGATATTGGGATCGATGGCCGCGGCCCGGGAATGGAGCGTCTCGACATCGGGGTGATCCTCGCTGTCGCCGAGCACGCGCGCGATGGTCTTGCGCTGCTCGGTGATGCGGAGGCCCTTGTCGGCGCACAGCGCCTCAATGTCGATTTTGCGCGTCATTCCTCCAAATTAGGTCCGACGCGGCCTATCGTCCAGCGAGCGCAGCCTATTTTCCGCCGCGGGTCTTGCGGCGCTTGGTGCCAAGGCCGATCGACTTGGCGAGCGTGCGCCGCTGCTCCGCGTAATTGGGGGCGACCATCGGATAGTCGGAGGAAAGTCCCCACTTCTGCCGATACTGGTCCGGCGTCAGGTTGTAGTGGGTCATCAGATGCCGCTTCAGCATCTTCAGCCTTTTTCCGTCTTCAAGGCAGACGATATAGTCGGGCTTGATCGAGGAGCGGATCGAAACCTTGGGTTCCGGCCTCGCCTCTTGCGCCGAGCTGCTGCCCGAAATCGCCGACAAAGCCGAATGAACATTCTGGATGAGTGTCGGCAAGTCGTTGACGGCGACGCTGTTGCTGCTGACATGCGCGGCAACAATGTCGGCGGTCAGAGTCAACAAAGTGTCTTCATTGCTTTCATTATCAGCCATGTCGAAATTCCTGAACCGAGCAGAGACCTGTACAGTCAAATGACTGAACGACCGCCGCCCTAGGCCGCCAAATGCAGTCGCGCAACTGCGGCAATGGCTCAACAATAACTAAAGATGATGCGCGAGCGTAATCGCGTCGAATCTTTGTCCGTCGGCACCGAGGTAATAGTTGCGGCGGCGCCCGACGGGCGAGAAGCCGGCAGCTCGATACATGGCGATTGCCGGGTTGCCGTCGCGCACTTCGAGATGGACTCGGGCGACTCCATCGCTTCGCGCTGCGTCGAAGAAATTCTCAAGCAGTCTGCGGCCAATGCCGGAGCCGTGCCGCTCGGGTCGGACCGCGATCAGCAGCAGTTCGGATTCGTCGGCGACCGTCCGGCACAGGGAAAAACCGACCGGCTCGCGGGTGTCGGGGTCCCGCGCGAGCGTCAGGGCAACGCCTGCCATGGGCAGGATTCCGCTCAGCTGGGACCGCGTCCATGCTTCGCCGAAGCGATTGCCGAACGCCGTCTCCATCACCGCCATGACCGAATCGAGATCGCGCGAGTTGCCCGGCTCGATCCGTACGAAATTGTCGATCGTAGCCATCAGGCCGCCTCTTTCGCCTTGGCGTCGGGCGCCCGGGCGTAAATCGGCTTGGGCGGCAGGCTGCGCAGCGCTTGCGGAAGCCGCAGAGCATCGGCCGCGGCGGGCCAGGCTTCCCGCGCCTCGCCGCTGCCGCGTGCCTCGACCAGCGGCCGAGCGCCTGAGCCGACGACGAGCGGCGCGCTCGTCGCTCTCGCCGCCTCGGCCGGAACGAGGTTGGCGAGCTTGGAACGCGGCTCTGCCGTCATGCCGTCGAACGACTGTACGAATAGCTCGCCGTGGCCGCCGAGGATTGCGACGGCAACATCGCCATGCTTGCGCACGCCGGCGGCC
Source organism: Pseudomonadota bacterium (assembly GCA_040389765.1). Taxonomy (GTDB): domain Bacteria; phylum Pseudomonadota; class Alphaproteobacteria; order Sphingomonadales; family Sphingomonadaceae; genus Sphingomicrobium. The sequence goes on from JAZJZO010000006.1 coordinate 257,310, forward strand.
AGCAAGGCGAGCGACGACATGCCGGCAAGCTCGGCGTCCCAGCCAATGGCGAGGCCATGGGCGGCCGCGATGCCGACACGAATGCCGGTGAAGCTGCCGGGGCCGGTGCCGATCAGGATCCGGGCCGCAGTGCGCCCGTCGAGCATTTCGGCGATCATCGGCACCAGCCGCTCGCTATGGCCGCGCCCGATCTGCTCGTCGCGGCGGGCGAGGAGTGCGCCGCTGTCATCGAACAAGGCGGCGGTGCAGGCCGCGCTGGACGTGTCGAACGCCAAAAGCATTTGCGGATGATGGGCACATGCGGCGCGCTGCCGCAAGTACATGGATCGGGCAGTTAGACCGCTTCGACCGATTCGACCTCGGGCACATAATGCCGGATGAGGCTTTCGATCCCGCGCTTCAGGGTCACCGCCGAGGATGGGCATCCGGCGCACGCGCCGTGCATCGACAGGTAGAGCCGCCCGTCGCGATAGCCCTTGTAGGCGATGTCGCCGCCGTCCTGCGCGACCGCCGGGCGGACCCGGGTCTCGATCAGATCCTTGATCTGGTCGATGATCTCGGCGTCGGCCGGATCGTCGTCGAAATCCTCATCGTCGGCGATTGCGATGCCGGCTGCGGTACCCGGTGCGAACAGAGGCGCGCCGCTGACGAAATGGTCGAGCAGGATTTCGACGACCAACGGCTCGAGGTCGGTCCAGGAAACGCCCGCCGCCGCCGTCACCGAAACGAAGTCGCGGCCGTAGAAGACGCCTTCCACCATGCCGCTGTCGAACAAGGCGCTGGCAAGCGGCGAAGCCTCGGCGGTCTGCGCGTCGGCGAAGTCGCGCGTGCCGGCCTCGATCACCGTCTGCCCCGGAAGGAACTTGCGGGTTGCGGGATTTGGCGTCTGTTCGGTGCGGATCAGCATGGCGGCGATGTGGTCCTGAACCCGGTTTCAATCAAGGACCAAAGGACGTCCCTCCGGTAAGCCCGTGCCACAGTTGGACGAGTGCCCATGCGGCCGCGCCCAATGTCACCGAAACCAGCGCCAGGCTGGCGATGGTGGCGAGCACGCCGAGGATCACCAAGAGGCCGTCGCGGTAGATCAGCGCCAGTGCGAAAAGCGTCATCGCCAGAGCTGGTACGTGATTGCCGAGCGGGATGGGTAGCCAGAGGATCGCCGAAAGCGCGAAACAGACGAGGCCGATCGCCCGTGCTGCCCGATGATTGGTCAATGCGCACCAGCGCGGCTTCAGGATTCTCTCGATGCGATCTTCCCACGGGCGCATCCTGGCCGCCACGCGACCGAGATGCTCCGCGCCGATGCCGCGCTGGTCGAGCTTGCGCGGGAACCAGGGCCGCGAGCGTCCGACGGCCATTTGCGCGGTGATCACCAGCAACGGAAGCCCGGTCACCATGGTGGTACCCGGAGGGAGCGGAAGCAGGTTGATGGCCGCAAAGATGAGCAGCAGCCCGCCCCAGGCGCGATCGCGCAGCCGCGCCGACAGTTCGCTGAAGGTCAGTCGCTCGCCCCCATGCTCTTCCAGGATGTGGGTCAAAAGCCGGGAGAAGGGAAGCGGCTGCCCACCGGCAGTCGTGGGCGTGTCGGTCACAGGGGCGGTGCTCCGGCGACCACCCAGCGGCTGAAAGCGAAGGCGGCGGCAAGGCAGAGAAGGGCGACCCACCATTTCCCGGGCCGCATCGGCTGCGCGGCTGGATCGAGCGCCGCCTTGCCGGTGATCATTGGCGTGGTCAGCTTCTTCCCTCGGAACAGGCGATAAAAGACGATCGCCGCGACGTGCAGGATGATGAGGCCAAGAACGACGTTGAACCAGGCCTCGTGAAGCTCGCGGATTTTGTCGCCGGTATCGATGTCGACCATGCTGGCCAACGGGCCCGCGTACAGCCCGTCCTCATCCTCATTGAACAGGCCCAGCCCGACCTGGATTGCAACCGCGCCGAACAGGGCCAGTACCGACAGCGCGCCGAGGGGGGTATGGCCTATCCCGGACCACTGCCCACCTAGGTATTGCCTGACCGCCGCTGGACCGCGCACGAAGCTCGAGAAACGCGCCGTCGAGCTTCCGAACAGGCCCCACAGCAGGCGGAAGAACAGCAAGGTCAGGATCGCGATGCCCGACCAGATGTGCCAATCGGTGTGGTGGTTCTCGATTGACCACCAGCTGAAGCCGATCAGCGCCGCAAGCAGCCAATGGACGAGCCGGACGGGCAGGTCCCAGACCGGCTGCTGGTCGATCCTCAGCGGTTCGTCTCCGCGCGATACTTGTCGTGGCATGCCTTGCACGTGCCGCCGAGGTCGGAATAGCGAGCCTGGATTGTGGACTCGTCGCCGCCGGACGCTGCGCCGTTGAAGGCGGCAGCGGCGCGCTGGAAGCTCGCCAGCTTGGCCGCGAAATCCTTCGGATCCTGCCAGATTTCCGGCTTGGCGCCGGTCTTGCCGACGTCGGGGCCGGTGCCTGCGGGGAACCAGCCGCTCGCCTTTTTTGACAAGCCGGCGATCTTCGCGGCAGAGCCCCGCACCGCCGCAATATCGGGTGAACCGCCGCCAAGCTCACGGCGGAGTTGCTTGGTGGCCTTGCCGATCGCTTCCATGCCTTCGTGGCGTTCGCGCATGATCGCGGCGGCCTTGGCGCCGCTGACGGGAGCGGCAACCGCGGCAGCCGTCGCGTTGGCCGCGGCGGCGTTCGAGTCGGCGTTATTGGCCTGGCTCGATTGCGAGCCTCCGCAGGCGACGAGCACACAAGTGGCGGCAATGACAAGAACGCGCATGTTTACTCCTTGGGCGGGGTCCAGCTGTCGTCGATCATCTTGATGATCCCTGAGAAGTCCTTTGAACCGCCGCCTCGGTTCACGAACCGTTCGTATAATTCTTCGGCCTCGGCGCCCATCGGCGTGAAGGCGCCGACGCTGTTCGCGGCTTCCTCCGCAAGCTTTAGATCCTTGAGCATCAGCGCGGCGGCGAAACCGCCCTCATAATCATGGTCGGCGGGAGTGTCGGGGCCGACGCCCGGCACCGGCGCGTAGCTGGTCATCGACCAGCTCTGGCCCGACGCCTTGGACGAAATGTCGAAGAACACCTTGGGATCGAGCCCCAGCTTCTGCGCCAGCACGAACCCTTCGCAGGTGGCGACCATCGTCGCACCCAGGATCATGTTGTTGCAGATTTTCGCGGCCTGGCCGGCGCCCAGCTGGCCGGCGTGGATGACCGCCTTCGCCATGGGCTCAAGCAGCGGCTGGGCCTTGGCGAAGGCCTCGTCGCTGCCTCCGACCATGAAGGTGAGGTTGCCGCCGGCAGCGGCGGCGATCCCCCCCGAAACCGGCGCATCGACGAACTCGAAGCCCTGGCTCTTCATCTTTTCGCCGACTTCGCGGGCGCTGGTGACGTCGATGGTCGAACAGTCGATCAGCAGTGCTCCGGGCTTGGCGTTGGGAGCGATGTCGTTTTCGAACACCGCGCGGACGTGCTTGGCCGCGGGCAGCATGGTGATGACGACGTCGGCGCCCTTGACCGCATCGGCAGCCGAGGGAGCGGCCGAGCAACCAGCCTGAACGGCTTTCTCGACCGCTTCCGAAACCAGGTCGAAGGCGCGGACATCATGCCCGGCCTTGGCGAGGTTGGGCGCCATTCCGCCACCCATGTGGCCCAGGCCAATGAATGCGATGCTGGCCATCAGCGTCCCTTCCAGGTCCCCGGCCGCTTCTCGACGAAGGCGGCCATGCCTTCCTTCTGGTCCTCGGTTCCGAACAGTCCATGGAACAGCCGGCGCTCGAAGCGGATCCCCTGGCTTAGCGGAATTTCGAAGGCGGCGTTGACCATTTCCTTGACCGCGACCGCCGCCAGCGGCGGCATTGCGGCGATCGCTTCGGCCGTCTTCATCGCTTCGTCGAGCAGTTCGGCGGCCGGAACGATCTTGGCGACCAGGCCCAAGCGCTCGGCCTCGGCGGCGTCCATCATCCGCCCGGTCAGGCACATCTCCATCGCCTTGGCCTTGCCGATGGCCCAGGTCAGCCGTTGCGACCCGCCCATGCCGGGCGTCACGCCGAGCTTGATTTCGGGCTGGCCGAACTTCGCTGAATCGGCGGCAATGATGAAGTCAGCCATCATCGCCACTTCGCAGCCGCCGCCCAGCGCATAGCCGGAAACCGCCGCGATCCATGGCTTGCGCGTCGCGGTGACCTTTTCCCAGCCGGCGAAGAAGTCGCTGCCGTACATGTCGGCAAAGCCCAGGCTCGACATTTCCTTGATGTCGGCGCCCGCCGCGAAGGCCTTTTCCGAGCCGGTGAGGACCAGGCAGTGCTGGCTCTCGTCGGCATCGTAAGCGGCGAACACCGCGATCAGCTCCTTCAGCACCTCGCCATTGAGTGCGTTCAGCGCTTGCGGCCGGTTCAGCGTGACCAGCGTCACCGCGCCGCGCGTCTCGACGATGACGGTCTGATAGTCGCTCATTCTTGAGTCTCCGGGAAAGGCGTCCAGGCTTCGCTCTCCGGCAGCGGCTCGAACAGCACATCGAGCATCTCGTCGGTCACTTCCTCGGGCGTCGCCGGATCCCATTGCGGCTGGTTGTGCTTGTGGATGAGGAGGGCATGGACGCCCTCGCGGAAGTCGTGAGTGCGAACGACCCGGCTCGCCAGCGCATATTCGGCCCGCATCTCGTCGGTGAAGTTCGCCCGTTCGGCGCCCTCCGCGAGGAGGCGAAGCGAGACCTTGCACGACAGCGGGCTCTTGGTGCCGAGAGTGGCGCGCTCCCCCTTCGCCCAATCGCTCTCGTCGGCCTCGAGCGCGGCAATGATAACTTCGAGCCTGTCGGACGCGAACAACCGGCCGATCGCGGCCATGTTGGTGTCGATCTTGGCATCCGGCGTCGTGCCCGCCGCGGACCCGAGCGCGCCCTGGATCCGCCCCGGCGACTTGATGATTCGTTCGACCATGTCGGGGATCTGGGCCTGCTCGACGTAATTGGTGGCAAGGCCGAGATACTGGCATTCCGCGCCGTCCAGGCGTGCGCCGGTGAGCGCCATGAACTGGCCGACGCGCCCGGGCAGGCGCGGCAAATACCAGCCGCCGCCGACGTCGGGGAACAGGCCGATGCTCGTCTCCGGCATCGCCAGCCGCGTATTTTCGGTCGCAATGCGGTGGGTGCAGGGCAGGGATATCCCCACGCCGCCGCCCATGGTGATCCCGTCCATGATGGCGATCGTGGGCTTGGGGTACGTGAAGAGCAGGTGGTTGAGCCGGTATTCGGCGAAGAAGAAGCGCTTGGCGTCGCTTGCGTCTTCCGATCCGCTGCGGGCCAGCATGACCACGTCGCCGCCGGCGCAGAAGCCGCGGCCTTCGGCATGGTCGATCAGGACCGCCTGCACATTGTCGTCGGTCCGCCATTTCAGGAGAGCGGCGCTCATCGCGTCGCACATCGCCGTGGTCAGCGCGTGAATCGCCGTCGGCCGCTTGAGGCGAAGGCGGCCGACGCCGCCCTCGACGCTGATCAGGATGTCTTCGGTCATGGGTCCTTCGATACGGGGCTTCGTCAAGCTCAGTCCCTACTCAGGATGAGCGGATAAAAAACAAGCCCGCTCATGCTGAGTAGCCACTGAGCAAAGTCGAAGTGGCGTATCGAAGCATCACTGGCGGAGGAGGTCGCGGCTGACGATCACGCGCATGATCTGGTTCGTCCCTTCCAGGATCGAATGGACTCGAAGGTCGCGCCAGAAACGCTCGATCGGATAATCCTGAAGATAGCCGTAGCCGCCGTGCAGCTGCAGCGCGCGGTCGACGACGGACGAACCGGTGTCGGTCGCGAGCCTCTTCGCCATCGCCGCGAAGCGGGTCTTGTCGGGCGCATTGTCGGTGACTTTGGCGGCCGCGACGTAAAGCAGGTAACGGGCGGCCTGGAGCTCGGTTTCCATGTCGGCGAGCGTGAACTGGGTCGCTTGGAAATCGGCAATGGCCGTCCCGAACTGCTTGCGCTCCTTGGTATAGTTGACGGCTTCGTCGAGGCAGCGCTGGGCCCCGCCGAGCGAGCAGGCGCCGATGTTGAGCCGCCCGCCGTCCAGCCCCATCATCGCGATGCGGAAGCCTTCGCCCTCGGCCCCGACGCGGTTCTCGACCGGCACCCGGACCTCGTCGAAATTGACCTGCGCGGTCGGCTGCGAATGCCAGCCGAGCTTCTTTTCCTGCGCGCCGAAGCTGACGCCCTTCATGTCCTTTTCGATGACCAGGCAGCTGATGCCCTTGGGGCCTTCCTCGCCGGTGCGGACCATCGTCACATAGACGTCGTTCTCGCCGGCGCCCGAGATGAAAGCCTTGGAGCCGGAGACGACATAATAGTCGCCGTCGAGCACCGCCTTGGTCTTGAGCGCGGCGGCGTCCGACCCGGAAGACGGCTCGGTCAGGCAATAGCTGCCCATCCGCTCCATGGTGACCATCGAGGGGAGGTACTTCTGCTTGACCTCTTGTCCGCCGAAGCGGTCGATCATCCAGCTCGCCATGTTGTGGATCGAGATGAAGGCGCTGGTCGAAGGACAGCCATAGGCCATCGCCTCCATGATCAGCGCCGCCTCGAGCCGCCCAAGGCCAATCCCACCGCTCTCTTCCGATACATATATCGCGCCGAAGCCGAGCTCGGCGGCCTCGCGGATCACGTCCCTGGGGAAGATATGCTTCTCGTCCCATTCGGCGGCGAAGGGCGAGATCGCGTCGGCGGTGAACTTGCGCGCCATCTCCTGGATCTGGAGCTGGTCGTCGGTCAGGTCGAACTGGGTCATTACGCGCGGGGCTCTAGCCCGCGGGTTCCTCCTGAAGCAATCCTTCGAACCGAAGCACGTTGCGGACCGACTCCCGTTCCATCATCCGCGCGTGGAAGGCGGCGAGGTTGGGCCAATTGTCGAGCCCGAGCATGCTGTCGCCCCAGCGGCACATCACGAACAAATACGGATCGGCGATCGTCAGCGTGTCGCCCATCAGGAAGGGCCCGTCGCCCAGCTGGCCGTCGACATAGTCGAACTTCTTGGACAGCGCCTGGCGGAAGAAGGCCTTGGTCTCGTCGCCCGCTTGAGGACTGAACAAGGGCGAGAAGCTCTTGTGCAGCTCGGTCGTGATGAAATTCACCCATTCGAGCACGCGATAGCGGCGGATGCTGCCGAGGCCCGGGAAGGCCGAATCGTCCGCTGCGCGGTCGCCAAGATACTGCAGGATCACTGCATTCTCGGTCAGCACCTCGCCATTATCGAGCTCGATCGCCGGAACCGCGCCCTTCGGGTTGATGGCGAGATAGTCGCTCCCGTCCTCCAGCGTCTTGGCGCGAAGATCGACGCGCACGGCATCATGGCTGATGCCGATTTCATGCATCAGGATGTGCGGCGCCTGGCTGCAGGCGCCGGGTGCGTAATAAAGCTTCATGTTGTCGCCTTTTAGTAGCCGTTGGACGTGGCGTTGAGGTCGCTGACGTTGGGGCTGTCCTCGCCGTTGGCAAGCTCGTTGCTCGGCGTCGCGCTGCTTTCGTCGGGGGGAAGCGCCTCAAACTCGGCGTTGGCCGGAATCTCGTTGGTGAGGACGATGTTCTGCTCGTCCGCGTTGCCACCGTCCTTGCAGGCCGCAAGTCCAAGCGCGCAGCCTGCCAGGATGAAAGTGGTGATCTTTTGACGCATCGCGGGTTCTCCTGCCGTCATTCCTAACCCAACTGAAACGCGCGACAAGATGTAACGGGGCCGAATCATTTCGCCGGGGCGGCCGCTTTCTCGTGCAGCACGCGCTCCGCGAACAGCCGGTTCGCCAGGTCGATATCGTTTCGCTCATACCAGCGCGGCGGCGGCACGCCCTTTTCCCAGGCGGCAAGCTCGACCAGCGTGCCGTTCGCGCTCGGCACGTCGGGCGCGAGCCTGGCGATCGGGTCGGCATAGGCCTCGTCGGCGGTGATGATGGTCCAGCCGTCCTTGCGCAGCGCAGCGGCCAGGTCGGCGACGAACAAAGCCGCGACGTCGGTCTCGTGGAGCAGGAAGACCTGCGCCGGCTGCCGGCCCCAGGTCTTCTGCGAAAGCTGGTCGGCGAAGTCGGCCGCGCCGACCATGGTCTCGACGTAAAGGTCGCGAAGCGCGGCCATGTCCATCGACTTGCCCGCGGCTTTGGCCTGCTGCGTCAGTGTCTCGATGTTCCAGTCCGACCCTTCGGCAGTGACATAGCCGTTGATCAGCCCGCGCGCCTTCAGCCCCGCGCGGACGGCGTCGCGCTTGGCCTTGTCCGGGCCGCCTTCGTCGAGGAACGGAAACCGGAACCACGGCCGGCGCCCCTCGCGCCCCTTCAGCCAGGCTTCGGCCCGGTCGAGGTCGGCGAGATATTCCTCGGCGCTCAGTTGGTTCAAATGGCGGTGGGTGAAGCTGTGGTTGGCGATGACGTGGCCCGCGGCGACATAGGCCGCGATCCGCTCCGCCCCGCCGACTCCGTCCTTACGCCCGATCTGCCCGGGGACGACGAAGAAGGCGGCCTGTTTGACCCCGGCCTGCCGCAGTCCGGCGATCAGCCGCTTCGTTCGCTCGTCGGGTGTGAAAAATGCGCCGCGGCCACGCGGAACGTCATCGAAGCTGAGCGCGATCCGCTTGTCCGCCGCCGCCGGAGCTGCCGACAGAAGCAGCAGCAATGCCGCGATCAGCCAGCGCACGTCAGCCCATCGTCGGGATGACGAAGGCGTTCTCGCCCGTCACCGAACCATCCGGCCAGCGCTGCGTCACGACCTTGTTCTTGGTCCAGAAGCGCAGGCCCTCCATGCCGTACTGGCCGATGTCGCCGAAGCCGGAACGCTTCCAGCCGCCGAAGCTGTGATAGCTGACCGGGACGGGGATCGGCACATTGACGCCGACCATGCCGACATTGACCCGCGCGGTGAATTCGCGCGCGGCGTGGCCGTTGCGGGTGAAGATGGCGACGCCATTGCCATATTCGTGCTCGGAGGGGAGGCGGACCGCTTCCTCGAAGTCCTTGGCGCGGACGATTTGCAGGACGGGCCCGAAGATTTCGTCCCGGTAGCTCTTCATGCTGGGCGTGACGTGATCGAACAGCGTCGGGCCGATGAAGAAGCCTTCCTCGTGTCCCTGGAGCTTGAAGCCGCGGCCGTCGACGACCAGCTCGGCGCCCTCGTCGATGCCCATCTGGATGTACTGTTCGATCCGCTCCTTGTGCGCCTTGGAGACGACCGGGCCGTAATGCGCTTCGGGATCGGTGGAAACGCCGACCCGCAAGCCTTCGATCGCCGGAATGAGCTTTTCGCGGAGCGCCTCGGCGGTCTTCTCGCCGACCGGGACGACGACCGGCAGTGCCATGCAGCGCTCGCCCGCGGAGCCGAAGGCGGCGCCGGCAAGGTCGTTGACGACCTGGTCGAGGTCCGCGTCGGGCATGACGATACCGTGGTTCTTGGCGCCGCCGAAGGCCTGGACGCGCTTACCGTTCGCGGTGCCGCGCGAGTAGATATATTGGGCGATGTCGGATGAACCGACGAAGCTGATCGCGGCAATGTCGGGATGGTCGAGGATCGCGTCGACCATTTCCTTGTCGCCGTGGACGACGTTGAGGATGCCGTCGGGAAGGCCCGCTTCCTTCATCAGCTCGGCAAGGCGGATGGGAACGCTGGGATCGCGCTCGCTCGGCTTGACGATGAAGGCGTTGCCGCAGGCGATCGCCATTCCGAACATCCACATCGGGATCATCGCCGGGAAGTTGAACGGCGTGATGCCGGCGCCGATGCCGAGCGGCTGGCGCATCGAATAAACGTCGATGCCGGGACCGGCGCCGACCGTATATTCGCCCTTGAGGGACTGCGGAATGCCGCAACAGAACTCGATCACTTCGAGGCCGCGCTGCACGTCGCCTTTGGCGTCGGCGACGACCTTCCCATGCTCGCTCGACAGCAGCACGGCGAGCTCGTCCATGTGCGCTTCAACCAGCTCCTTGAACTTGAACATGACGCGGGCGCGACGCTGCGGATTGGTCGCGGCCCAGGCCGGCTGCGCGGCCTTGGCTGCATCGACCGCTTTCTGCAGGTCATCCGCGCTGCCGAGGCAGACGTGGGCCTGGACCTGGCCCTGGTTGGGGTCGAACACCTCGGCGGTACGTCCCTCGGGCCGCTCGCCCGAAGCGAAGCTGGAACCGCCGATGAAATGGTCGATGCTGCGAAGCATGGATACGCGTCCTGGACTTGAGTTTAGGGGTCGGCGCTCCCCCTAGTCCCTCGGCCGCCGCATGGCTAGGCAGTGGCTATGGCGCGCAGCTTCGATACCGACCGCCCGGCCGAACCCGACGTTGTCGGTGGAATGGCGCTTCGGATCGGCAGCGGGATCACGCTCGCTTTGATGTTCGCCGGCGTCAAATGGGGCGGGCAGCATGGCGTGGGAGTGGTCGAAAGCCTCTTCTACCGGCAGCTTGGCACCGCGGTTTGCGCGACTGCCTGGGTCGCCGCCGGGCCGGGCTTTGGTTCGCTCCACACCAAGCGCGTCAAGGCGCACGTTCTCCGCATGACACTTGGGGTCGTAGCCATGGGTCTCAACTTCCTCGCTTTCATCCTGCTGCCGCTGGCCGAAGCGACCGCGATCGGCTTCTCCGTGCCCTTGTTCGCCACCTTGCTCGCGGCGGTGGTGCTCGGCGAGCGGACGGGGTGGTGGCGCTGGGGCGCAGTGGTCATCGGCTTCATCGGCGTGCTGGTGATCGTCCAGCCGGGGAGCGGCCATATCGGTGGTCTCGGCGGGCTCGTCGCGCTCGGCGCCGCGCTGACCACCGCCACCGTCACCATCGCTATCCGCCGGCTCGGTGCGACCGAGGCCGCGGCGACCACCGTCTTCTGGTTCGGGTGCAGCTCGCTGGTGCCGCTGGGAATAGCGATGCTGTTCGTCGCCAAGGCCCACAATGCCGAGACGTTTGCCGTGATTTTGGGCTTCAGCCTCGCCGGCGGCCTGGCCCAGCTGCTGCTCACCGGCTCGCTTCGGCTGGCGCCGGTCGCGCTGGTGATGCCGATGGATTATTTCGCGCTGATCTGGGCGAGCCTGCTCGGCTGGCTCATCTTCGCCCAGCTGCCGTCGCACTGGACCGCGGTCGGCGTGCCGATCGTGATCGGCGCCGGCCTGGTCATCCTGTGGCGCGAGCGGCGGCTGCGGCGAAAGGCCTCGGCCCTTGCCGCAATGTCCGAGGAAGCCGCCTAGCCGCTACTGGTCCTCGCTGGAGGTCGCAACCTCGCACTTCTCGCGCGCCGAATGTTTGGAGTAGAGGGGGGACAATGGCCCGTGACCGCTCCGCCGCGCTTCCTTCGCGCAAGCAAATCCTCGACTTCATCGCCTCGTCCGACCAGCCGGCCGGCAAGCGCGAGATCGCGCGCGCTTTCGGCCTCTCCGGCCAGGCCAAGATCGACCTGAAGCGTCTCTTGAAGGACATGGCCGACGAAGGCCTGATCGACGCCTCGCCGGGCCGCGCTTTCCACCAGTCGGGCGGGGTGCCGAAGGTCACCGTGCTCCGAGTCCAGGCGGTCGATGACGGCGGCACGGTCTGGGGCGTTCCCGAGCAATGGCATGCCGAAACTCCGCCGCCGCGGCTGCGGCTGATCGAGCGCGGCAAGCGCAGTGCCCTGGGCATTGGCGACCGGGTGCTCGCCCGCACCGAGCAAAAGGGCGAAGGCTTCATCGCCCATCCGATGAAGAAGCTGGCCCGCGCGGCCGAGCTCGTGCTCGGGGTGGTCAAACAGGAAGGCGAGCGCTTCTGGCTGTCGCCGGTCGACAAGAAGGAACGGCGCGAGCTTCTCATCAGCGACCTGAAGGACGCCGAGCCCGGCGACCTCGTCCTGTGCGAAGTCAGCGGCCGCCCGCCGCGCGTTTCGGCGCGGGTCGACGCCGTGCTCGGCGACCCGTTCGCGCCGCGCAGCTTCTCGATGATCGCGATCCACAAGCACGGGCTTCGCGCCGAGTTCGCGCAGGAGGCGATCGACGAAGCCCATCGCGTGGCCAAGCAGCCGCTGGGCGAGCGCGAGGACCTGACGCACCTGCCGATCGTCGCCATCGATCCCGCCGACGCGCGCGACCATGACGACGCGATCTGGGCCGAGCCCCACGGGGAGGGCGGCTGGAATGCGATCGTCGCCATCGCCGACGTCAGCTTTTACGTCCGCCCGGGCTCCGAGCTCGACCGCGAGGCGCGAGCGCGCGGCAACAGCGTCTATTTCCCCGACCGCGTCGTGCCGATGCTTCCCGAGGAGATGTCAGCCGACATCTGCTCGCTGAAGGAAGGGCAGGACCGCGCCGCGCTTGCCTGCCATTTGCAGGTCGGCAAGGACGGCGAGATCAAGGGCTGGCGCTTTACCCGCGCCAAGGTCCGGATCGCAGCCAATATCGCTTATGAGGACGCGCAGGCGGCGATCGATGCTGCCGGCGAGGAACGGATCGAGGTTTCCTCGCCGACCTGCGACATGCCGCCGGTCGAAGGCCGCGTCCCGGCCGAGCTGGTCGAAAAGGCGCTGAAGCCCCTCTGGGCCTGCTGGCGCGCCCTGTTCGCGGCGCGGAAGAAGCGCGATCCGCTCGAGCTCGACCTGCCCGAACGGCGCGTCATGCTCGACGAGAAAGGCCGCATCACCTCGATTGCGCCGCGCGACCGCCTTGATGCCCACCGCCTCGTCGAAGATTATATGATCGCCGCCAATGTCGCGGCCGCCCGCGCGCTCGAAGCCAAGAAGATGCCGGTCATGTACCGCGTCCACGAAAGCCCGAGCCGCGAGAAGCTGGTCGCGCTCAAGGAGTATCTCGCGACCTTCGGGGTCGAGTTCGCGCTGGGCCAGGTGATCAAGCCCGGCATCTTCAATCGCATCATCGAGCGCGTCGGCGACGGTGACGGCCGCGAGGAGATCATGGAGCAATTGCTCCGCACCCAGATGCAGGCGCGCTACGGGCCCGAACGGCTCGGTCACTTCGGCCTGGCGCTGGCGACCTACGCCCATTTCACCTCGCCGATCCGCCGCTATGCCGACCTCCTCGTCCACCGCGGGCTGGTCCGCGCGTATCGGCTCGGCGATGGCGGCCTGCCGGCCGGGGAGGAGGAACGGTTCGAGGCAATCGGCGAGCAGATCTCGATGCTTGAGCGGCGCGCAATGGAGGCCGAGCGCGACACCATCGACCGCTATGTCGCGGCTTTTCTTGCCGACCAGGTCGGGCAGCTGGTCAAATGCCGGATCAGCGGGGTCCAGCCCTTCGGTTTCTTCGCGACCGTGGCGGATCTGGGTGGCGACGGGCTGCTGCTGGCCAAGGACCTGGGGCGCGAATATTTTCGCTACGACGAGGCGGCGCGCCAGCTCGTCGGCGAAGAGACCGGCGAGACTTACCGCATCGGCCAGCGGCTGACGCTTCGCCTGGCGGAAGCCAACCCCATTTCCGGATCGCTCCGCTTCGAGCTGCCGGAAGGAAGCTACGGAACGCCGCAGCCGCGGCGGCAGGACCGGGTCCGCGGTGCAGGCCAGCGTCGTGGCCGGCCGGCCAACATCCGCCACCAGGGCGGCAAACGCCAGGGTTGATCAGCGCCTCGCGATGCGCTGAATAAGGCGCTTCTGAACCGGGGGCCTTTCAGATGAAATTGTTGCGTTGGCTCGGCTATGGCGTCGCGGTCCTGGCCGGCATTGCGGTCGTTGCCGCGCTCATCGTTTACGTCTTATCGCAGCGCGCGCTTGCGGATGCGCCGGGTCCGCGGCCGTCCCACCTCGCGAAGCCGACTCCCGCGCAGCTTGCCGACGCGTCCCGCCAGCTGGACGTGCTCGGGTGCCGCGATTGCCATGGCGCGAAGCTGGAGGGGAAGAACTTCTTCAACGACCCCATGCTCGCCAATCTTTATGCCCCGAACCTGACGCTCGTCGCCGCCAAGGCGACGGACGCGCAGCTCGACCAGGCAATTCGGCAGGGCATCGGCCGCGACGGCCGGCCGCTGTTCGTTATGCCCTCCCAGCAATATCAATTCCTGACCGACGCGGAGACTGCGGCGCTGATCGCGGCCATTCGCGCCACGCCCAAGGCGGGAAGCGAAACTCCGCCGGTCAAGCTTGGCCCGATCGGGCGCATCGGCCTCGCGACCGGCAAGTTCGTCAACGGGCCGAAGCTGGTCGCTCAATATCGCGGGTCGCCGGTGCCGGATTTGGGCCCGCAATTCGCGCGCGGGCGCCATCTCGTCCAGACCGCCTGCAGCGAGTGCCACGGCGCGAACCTCAAGGGCCGGGAGGTCGAACCGGGAGTCGTTTCCGCCGACCTCGCAATCGCGGGCGCTTACGACCTCGATCAGTTCAAGGCGCTGATGCGCACCGGCGCTCCGCCCAGTCACAGGGATCTCAAGCTGATGGACGACGTCGCAAAGGTGACGTTCAGCCACTACAATGACGATGAGATCGCTGCGATCCACGCCTATCTCGCCGAGCGTGCAAAGCGGCAGCCGTAACGGGCGTCGCGAACGCTAAGGGGGAAGAAGACATGGCAACTTCAGCAGTGGCCGCCGCCGCCGCCAGGGCACGGCGCGACATCCAGCATCGTTTCTTCAGTAACGATGCGGTGCGACCAGACCGCGCGGTAGAGTTCGAACCCCGCAACCGCATGCAGCGCCGTCAATTCGAACGGATGCACTCGCGGGGCATCATCCAGGCAGGCAATGACGGGCGCTATTGGCTCGACGTCGTGGCCTACGACGTCGACCTTCGCCGCCGGCACCGGATCCTGAAGAATGTGCTGTTCTTCGTGATCGCGGCACTCGTCGTGGTGCTGTTGTCCCAACCACTGCTGCTTGGCTGAGCGCAACTTTTCTGATGCCGGCGTATTGGGGTGCCAGCAGCGCGGAGAGTCTTATGACCTACAAGATCGCAATCATCGTCGGTAGCCTTCGCGAAGGAAGCATCAACCGCAAGGTGGCGCGCTCGATCTGTGGCCTGCGCGGCGACAATCTCGACTGCTCGATGATCGAGATCGGCGACCTCCCGCTCTACAACCAGGACCTGGACGCCAACCCGCCCGAGCAATGGACCCGCTTTCGCGAGCAGATTGCCGCCGCCGATGGCGTGCTGTTCGTCAGCCCCGAATATAATCGCGGTATCCCCGGCGTCCTCAAGAACGCGATCGATATCGGCTCGCGGCCCTATGGGCAGAGCGTCTTCGACAAGAAGCCGGCGGCGATCGTCACCGTGTCGCCGGGAAGCATCGGCGGTTTCGGCTCGAACCACCAGATCCGCCAGGCGGCGGTGTTCCTCAACATGCCAGTGATGCAGCAGCCTGAGGCCTATCTCGGCCATGTCAGCGACGACGCCTTCGACGAAAGCGGTTGCCTGAAGGAAGGGCCGCTCAAGGAGCTGATTGGGAAGCTCGCCCACGCCTTCCACGACTGGGTCGAAATGATCCATCGCTCGCGCCAGCTGCTCGCCGAGGATTCGGCCCACGCGTCACAGCCCAAGCAGCCCGAACAGGCACACGCCTGATCCTTCTGGCGGGACGACCGCCGGTTCGATATCCCTAGGTCTTCCCGGAGGAGCTTTGCGCCATGGATTTCCGCGTCCTTGAACGATACGAGCCCCAGCTGCTTGCGCTGCTGCGGATCATCGCCGGCCTGTTGTTCCTCTCGCACGGCCTCTCGAAATTCTTCGGCTTCCCGGTGCCGTTCCCGATGCCCGGCCCGCTGCCGCCCTTGTTCCTCGCTGCCGGGGCGATTGAGCTGGTCGCCGGCACGCTGATCACCATTGGATTGTTCACCCGCCTCGCGGCCTTCATCGCCTCGGGCGAGATGGCCGTCGCCTACTTTATGATCCATTTCCCGAAGGGCTTCTGGCCGCTCGCCAACCAGGGAGAGGGGGCGGTGCTGTTCTGCTTCGTCTTCCTTTATCTGGCGGCGGCTGGCGCGGGGGCCTGGAGCATCGACAGTACGCGGACGCGCAACGCGCCGATCAGGTAACCTTCGCGCGGTCGAGGAAGCGCGGCTGATTCCATTCCTGGCGGCTGAGCACGTCGGCCAGGATTTCGGCCGCGCCCACGACTTCGCTGAAGCGATTGTAGAGCGGCGCGAAGCCGAACCGCATCAGGTCCGGCGTGCGGAAATCGCCAATCACGCCACGCGCAATTAGCGCCTGAATGACTGCATAACCTTTACGGTGCGCGAAGACGACGTGGCTGCCGCGCTGCATCGGGTCGCGGGGTGAGCCGAGCTGCACCTCACTACCGCAGCGCGCCTCGACCTCGGCAATGAATAGGTCGGACAAGGCGCGCGATTTCGCCGCGAGGTCGGCCATGGCGATGCCATCGAACGTGTCGAGCCCCGCTTCGAGCGCCGCCAGCCCGAGGATCGAGGGCGTGCCGGTCAGGAACCGCCGGATATCGCCCGCCGGCGCATAGTCATCGCTGAATGCGAAGGGATCGGCATGGCCCATCCATCCTTGCAGCGGCGGGACAAGCTCGGCTTGCAACGCTTCCGCGACGTAGATGAAGGCCGGCGCGCCGGGGCCGCCGTTGAGATACTTGTAGCCGCAACCGACCGCGAGCTCGCATCCCGAGCCATTAAGATCGAGCGGAATCGCGCCAGCGCTATGCGACAGGTCCCAGACCACGTGCGCGCCCGCCGCCTGCGCCGCCTCGTTGACCGCGCGCATGTCGAAGAAAGCGCCGCTTCGGTAGTCGACGTGGGTCAGCGCGACGGCCGCGGTATCGGCGTTGATCGCCGCGATCACCTCGTCGGGCGGCACCGCGACCAGCTCGAGCCCGAGCATGTCGCACAGGCCCTGGGCGACATAGAGGTCGGTCGGGAAATTGGCCTGGCGGGTGACGACTTTCCGACGGCCGGGCCGCGCCTTGACCACGGCGCCGAGCAGCTTGAACAGGCAGACGCTGGTCGAATCGGCGATCAGCAACTCTTTGGGCTTTGCGCCGACGATCGGCGCCAGCTTGGCCGCGATCCGCGCCGGCCAGTCGATCCAGCCATGCTTGGTCCAGCTGGCAATGAGGTCGTCTCCCCACTGCCGTTCAGCTGTCTCGGCGAGCGCAGCCGGAGCCGCCGCCGGGAGCGCGCCCAGCGAATTGCCGTCGAGGTAGATCAGCCCCTCCGGAAGCCGGAAGCGCTCGCGCGCAAACCCCAGCGGGTCGGCGGCGTCGAGCGCTTTGGCTTGTTCAATATCCATCGTCATTGCGAGCGAAGCGAAGCAATCCAGCCTGGGTTGCCGCGTCGCTTCGCTCCTCGCAATGACGGATCACAGCTTTGGCAGGGTGACGCCCTTCTGCCCCATATATTTGCCGGCGCGGTCGGCGTAGCTCACCTCGCACGGCTCATTGCCTTCCAGGAACAGGAACTGGCAGGCGCCTTCGTTGGCATAGACCTTGGCCGGCAGCGGCGTGGTGTTGGAAAATTCCAGCGTCACATGCCCTTCCCAGCCGGGCTCGAGTGGCGTGACGTTCACGATGATCCCGCACCGGGCATAGGTCGATTTGCCGAGGCAGATGACGAGCACGTCGCGGGGAACCCGGAAATATTCGACCGTTCGCGCCAGTGCGAAGCTGTTGGGCGGGATGATGCAGACGTCGGTCTTGCGATCGACGAAGCTGTTCGCGGCAAAGTCCTTGGGGTCGACGATCGCATTGTCGACGTTGGTGAAGATCTTGAACTCGTCGGAAACGCGCGCGTCATAGCCGTAGGACGACAGTCCGTAACTGATGCAGCCGTCGCGTTTCTGCGCTTCGACGAACGGCTCGATCATGCCGCGGGTCTGCGCCGCCTCGCGAATCCAGCGGTCGGATAAAATCGCCATTCCGAACGCCTAACGGGACGGTCTGACAGCTTCAATTTGGCGCCGATTATTTCTGTGGATGGTCGGGTGCGGGGCAAATCCGTGACTTCTTCCGACCGCTCCGCCGATTCGCGCACAAACAATCCACAGACGCCGGGGTTTGTGCTACTTTCGTTCTCGTTGCCGCAGGGGGCCGGAAGCCTAGAGGAACGGTCATGGCCGAAGTCATCAGAATTGCCGAGTCTGCGTCAGAACCAGGAACTCAAGCGCTCCCCCAGAACGTCGAAGCCGAAGCCGCGCTGCTGGGCGCGCTGATGATCGACAACCGGCTGGTCGAGGACGTCCAGCTCAAGCTGAGGCCGGACCACTTTTTCGAACCGCTGCACGGCCGGATCTACGAGTCGATCCTGCGGATGACCGACGGCAATCGGGTCGCGAATCCCGTAACCCTCCGTCCTCTCTTCGAAAATGACGATTCGATAAAAGATGTTGGCGGTCCCGCATATTTGGCGCAGTTAACGGGATCGGGCGCGGCCGTAATCGGGGCAAGGGACTTCGCTCAACAGATCTATGATCTGGCGCTGCTCCGGGCCCTGATTGGCGTAGGGCGCGACCTGGTCGAAGGCGCGCTCGACACGAGTGAGGATGTTGCCCCCCTCGCTCAAATCGAGCGCGCCGAGACCGAGTTGTACAAGGTGGCGGAGGAGGGGGGCGCCGAGGGCAAGGCCAAGTCCTTCGCCGACGCCACCAAGGACGCCCTGGCAATGGCCGAACGCGCGCTCAACAGCGGCGGCCATTTGTCGGGGTTCACGACCGGTCTCGAAAGCCTCAACGCCAAGATCGGCGGCCTCCACAAGTCGGACCTGATCATCGTCGCCGGGCGCCCGGGCATGGGCAAGAGCGCGCTCGGCACCAACATCGCCTTTGCCGCCGCCAAGCGCTTCCTCGCCGACCGCGATGCCGACATCGAGCCGGAGAAGTCGGCGGGCACCCCGGTCGCTTTGTTCAGCCTGGAAATGTCGGCCGACCAGCTGGCGACGCGTATCCTTGCCGAGCAGTCCGGCATCAGCTCCGAGAATTTGCGCATGGGCAAGATCAGCCAGCAGGAATTCCGCCAGCTGGCGCGTGCAGCCGCCGACTTGCAGACCCTGCCATTCTACATCGACGATACGCCGGGCCTGACCATCGCGGCGCTTCGCACGCGGGCCCGCCGCCTCAAGCGCCAGAAGGGCATCGGCCTGATCGTCGTCGACTATCTCCAGCTTCTCCAGGGCACGGGCCGCAACTCGAACGAGAATCGCGTCCAGGAAATCTCCGAGATCAGCCGGGGCCTCAAGCAATTGGCGAAGGAGCTCGACGTCCCGGTCATCGGGCTCTCCCAGCTAAGCCGCCAGGTCGAGCAGCGGGAGGACAAGCGCCCGCAGCTCTCCGACCTTCGTGAATCGGGCTCGATCGAGCAGGACGCCGACATCGTGCTCTTCATCTACCGCGAGGATTATTATCTCGCCGCCAAGCAGCCGGCCGACGACCATCCCGACTTCGCTGCCTGGCAGGAAGAGATGGGTCGGGCCTACGGCACCGCTGAAGTGATCGTCGCCAAGCAGCGCCACGGCTCGACCGGCAAGGTCCGAATGAAGTTCGACAGCCGCATCACCAAGTTCAGCGACGCCGCCGATGAAAGCTATCTGCCGGAGATGCGCACCTAATCAGGACAACCACGGGGGGTGGGGCGAGGGCGCCGCGGCTTCGGCTGCGGCGCCCTCGGTCATTTTACGGGCCGATGTCGTCGCTGCTCTCGGGCTGGTCGATCTTCTGCGGCTCGCCCGGCGCCAGCTCGAGCGCCTTGGCGATATTCTCGTCCCAGCCGTAGACGTCGGGCCGGAACTGGATGCGCGATCCGTCCCAGAATGCGGTCTGGTAGAAAAGCCGCACCGGAATTGGTTTGGGCAGCTTCACGAAGACCTCGTCTTCCTCGCCCTGCATCGCCTTCTGGAATTGCGCGGCGATGCCTTGCTGGGTCGCCAGCGCTGTCGCGAACTGGATCGCATTTTCGACCCGCACGCAGCCGTGACTGCGGTGACGGTCGGACAATGCAAATGCTTCCTTCGCCGGCGTGTCGTGAAGGTAGATCTGCTGGTCGTCCTGCATGTCGAACTTGACCAGGCCGAGCGAATTCTTGGGGCCGGGCTCCTGGACGTACTTGCCGTCCTTCATCACGTACTGGTTCTCGCGCAGCCAGGCCTGGCCCTTGGTCGCGAGCTCCTTGATGCCGATCCCCTGGGGGACCCGCCAGGACGGCTTGGCGACCAGCCGGAACAGCGGCGCCTGGATCTGCGGCGTCGGCTTGTCGGCCGCGCCTGTGACGACCTTGCGGCGATCGACGTGCTGGCCGTCGCGCCAGTAATCGAGCATCGACGAGGCGGTGTTGACGTCGATCCGCGTCCCCGGCGGGTCGCGCCGGAGCCAGCGCAGCCGCTCCATCGCCACCGCCAGCTGACGCGCGCGCTGCGCCGGACCGGTGCTCAGCATGCCGATCGTCTCTTTGCCGAGCACGCCATCGGGCTTGGTTCCGGAGTCGGCCTGGTATTGCTTGACCGCCGCGACCAGCGCCGGCGTGTAGACAACCGGATCGGCAGCGCCCTGCTGTTGCTCGGGGACGTAGCCGCCCGAGCGCAGCACTGCGACGATCGCCGGGATTCGCGGATCGCGCGCGCCTGGCTTGATCGGCTTGTCGGCGGGGATGCGCTGCTGGGGCGATTGGCCCGCCAGCTTGCCATATTTGACGAAGGCCTGGCTGAGCGCACGATATTCGTCGGTCTGCGGCGCAAGCGAATTGAGCCATTCCGCGACCTTGCCCTCCTGCATCGCCTTCTGAAGCCCGGCGCGAACGTCGGTCTTCGGCCGCGGGATCGTGTAGACTTCGTGGAGCTTGGTTGGGTCGGTGTAGCCGTTCGCCAAAGCCGAAGCATATTTGAGGCCGGCCTGGACCAGGTCCTGGCCCTCCTCGCCGCCTTTCAGGAACAGCTCGGGCTTGAGGCCGTGGGCCGGGGCCTGCGCGATCGCCTCGCGCAAGTCCTTCTCGGCCTTTCGGTCGAGGCTGATTTCGGACCCTTGCGCGGACGCGTTCGAATCCTGGTTGGAGGTGCCCTGCTGACAAGCGGCGAGGGCGGCGGTGCACAGGGCAAGGCTCAACGCCCTGCCGATCCATTTACTTTGGGTCATTGGAAGCGTTGAACGCGGGCCGCTGGCAAAACGATCCAGTGGGGCCGGTCAGTCTTCCTGCATGTTCGGGTCGCGCAGCCCATTGTCGATGCCGCCGCGCGGGCGGTCGCCTTCGACGCTGGTCACCGGATAGGCGCAATAATCGGCGGCGTAGAATGCACTCGGGCGGTGGTTGCCGGAAAGGCCGATGCCGCCGAAGGGCGCATTGGACGGTGCGCCGTTGGTCGGCTTGTTGCGATTGATGACGCCGGCGCGGACCCGGGTCCAGAATTTGTCGAACATCTCTGGGCTTCCGCCGACCAGGCTCGCGGCGAGCCCAAAGCGGGTATTGTTCGCTTCCTCGATCGCGGCGTCGAAGTCCGGCACGCGGTTGACCTGCAGCACCGGGCCGAAGATTTCCTCGTCAGGGCGGTCGGCGACATCGGTGACGTCGATCATGCCGGGCGTAAGATAGGGCCGTTCGGCGATCGGCCGGTCGAGGCGGCGAAGCGGCTTGCCGCCCTTCATCAGCAGGTTGAGCCACTGGTCCTGGACATGGTCGGCCGCGGCGAGGTCGATGACCGGGCCCATGAACGGCTGCGGGTCGGCGAACGGATGGTCGACAATGATGCGGTCGATCAGCTCCTCGATCGCTTCGAGCAAGGGGCGTTCGTGGCCGTCCTCGACAATCAGGCGCCGAGCGGCGGTGCAGCGCTGGCCCGCGCTCAGGAACGCCGACTGGACCGCGATCACGGCCGCCGCCTTGATGTCCTTCGGCTGCCACACGACCAGCGGATTATTGCCGCCGAGCTCGAGCGCCAGGATCTTGCCCGGCGTTTCCGCGAACTGGTGGTGAAGCGACTGGCCCGCTCGCGCCGATCCGGTGAACAGCAGCCCGTCGATGCCGGGATCGGCGGCGAGCGCCTTGCCCTGCTCGGGGCCGCCAATCAGCAGCCGCACGACGCCTTCGGGAATCCTGGCTTCGTGGAAGCAGCGGACCAGCAGTTCGCCGACGGCGGGCGTCTTTTCCGATGGCTTGAAGACCACCGCATTGCCGGCGATCAGCGCGGGCACGATGTGGCCGTTGGGCAGGTGCGCCGGGAAATTGTAGGGCCCGAGGACCGCGAGCACGCCGTGCGGCTTGTGGCGCACCGCGATCTTGTTGCCCATCGCCGCTTCGAGCTTCCGTTGCGGCGTCCGCTCGGCATAGGCCTCGATCGAAATTTCGACCTTGTTGACGACCGCGCCGACCTCGGTCTTCGCTTCCCAGAAGGGCTTTCCGGTTTCGTGCGTGATCAGCTCGGCGAATTCGGTCTCGCGCTTGCGCACGACATTGGCGAAGCGCCGCAGCGCTTCGATCCGGTAAGCGACCGAATGGGCGGCCCAGGCCGGCTGCGCGGCACGCGCCGCTGCGACCTCGGCCGCGGCGTCGCCGATCGCGCCCGACCACAGGATTTCGCCCGTCGCCGGATCGCTCGACACCAACGTCTGCGTCGCGCCCTGCTGAACCTTATCGTGCATCCTGCTCCATCGCCTCCCCTCCGCGCTTTTTCCAACGACGCTACGCGCCGTCGGAACCTTGCAGCGCTTCGCCCATTCGCCGGATCGCTCTAACCTTGTCCTCGAAGGGCTGCCAGTCGTCGCTTTGGGCGATCGCGTCCCAGATCGCCTCGACCTCCTCGATGTGCATCGAACAGGGCCCGTTATCCGACCAATATGGGTGGTCGGGGGCCTGGGTGCGACCTTCCAGCGACTTGGCGAGAGCCCGGAACGCATCGGACGGATAGCGGTCAGGCCCCGGATCGCGTCCTCCGCGCCAGTCGAAAAAGACGCGGTCGATCTCGGCCTCCCGCGTCGCTAGCGCTGCAAGCAATGCCGCGGCAACCTCGCGGTCCTCCGCGACGCGCAGCCGCCGGCACAGCGCGGCGATCAGTTCGTCCTCGAACCGCGCGCTCCATCCCGCAAGCATGTCCGACAAAGGCGGCGCTTCGGTGAACAGCGACAGCGCCCCGGCGAGCTGGGCCAGGTCCCAGTGGATCGCCTCGGGCTGCCGGCCGAAGGCGTAGAGCCCGTAATGATCGAAATAGGCCGCGGTGAATTCCGGGTCCCAATCGGGCGTGAAGCGCCACGGGCCATAGTCGAAGCCTTCCCCGGTGACGTTGATATTGTCGCTGTTGAGCACGCCGTGGACGAACCCCGCGCTGAGGTAGGACGCGGCCAGCTTCGCTGTCGCCGCGCTGACGAGATCGAACAGGCGCAACGGATCGTCCCCGGGCTCGCCGTAAAGCTCCGTCAGGCAGTATCGAACCAGCGCCTTGATGTTCTCGTCCTGGCCGAAAAAGGCGAGCCGCTGGAACGTGCCGATCCGGATATGGCCATGGCTGAGCCGGGTGAGCACCGCCGATCGGGTCGGCGAGGGCTCGTCGCCGCGCTCCAGCTCCTCGCCGGTCTCGAACAAGGCAAAGGTCTTCGACGTGTTGACGCCGAGCGCCTCGAGCATCTCCGTCGCCAGCACTTCGCGCACTCCGCCCTTCAGCGTGAGGCGTCCGTCGGCGTGGCGGCTGTAGGGCGTCTGGCCCGACCCCTTGGTGCCGAGGTCGAACAAGCGACCGTCCTCATTACGCAGCTGCGCAAAGGTGAAGCCGCGCCCGTCGCCGATCTCCGGATTGTACACGCGGAACTGGTGCCCGTGGTACCGCAAGGCGAGCGGCTCGGTCAGGTTCTCCGGCAGCGGCTCGAAGCGACAGAAATGCGCCGCCCATTGCTCATCTGAAAGCTCGACCCCGACCCGTTCCGCCCAGCAGCGATTGCGGAAGCGCGGGATGCATTTGGGAAAGGCCGCCGGCTTTACGGGATCGTAGAATTGCGGCCCGAGGGTCAGCAGCTTGGGGTCGGGTCGGTATTCTGCCATCGCCGCCGAAATGGCGTCTAAAGCGCCGGGTTCCAAGCCTTCAGCCGGCGAGCTTCGCGAGGGCCTGCGCGTCGGGCTCATCCGGCGAAACGGTCGCTTGGAACTTCCCGTCACGGTCGAACAGCAGGATCATCGCGCTATGGTCCATCTGCTTGCCCGGCATCGGGTTCGGCGAGGGCTCGGCGAAAATGCCGTACTGCTTCTTGACCTTGTCGATTTGCGTCTGGGAGCCGGTCAGGCCGATGATCGGCGAATTGAACAGGTCCGCATACTGGCCGACCTCTTTGGGTCCGTCGTTCTTCGGGTCGATCGTCACGAAGACGATGTTGAACTTGTCCTCGCCGCCGACCTGCCGCCTGAGCTTCACCATCCGCGCCAGCGTGGTCGGGCATACGTCGCCGCAGCGCGTGAAGCCGAAGTAGATCGCGTAAGGCTTTCCGGCGAGGCGCGCGCTCGCGAACGGCTTTCCGTCGGAACCGACGAGCGTGAATGGCCCGCCGAAGCTCGACTGCGCCCGGGCGCTGCCTGGCGCACCGACAGGCGCGCTGCGGGTCAGGAACAGCACCGCCGCGCCTGCGATAGCGATCGCGACCATGACCCACAGGAACAGCCGCAGCTGTTTCAACTTCGATCGAGGCGGGGGAGCTTGCTGGGTCACTGGTCGGTTCGAACTCGTTGCGCCTAGTCCAGGCGGCACGGGATTCCAAGGGCGGCGCTAGGCTGCAGCTCGTGGAGGCCCGAGCCGGAATCGAACCGGCGTGCAAGGATTTGCAGTCCTCTGCGTAACCACTCCGCCATCGGGCCTCGGGAGCGAAGCGCCGCATTGCCGCGAGCGTGGCGCGCCCGTCAACCCCGCGCCGGCGGAGCACAGCCGCCCGTCTTTCGATGAATGGTGGTTGGCGCGCCCGGTCGCTCCCGATATGAGCAAGCTTGAACTTCAGGTGTATTAGCGGCATATAACAGCAATGACGGTCCAGACCCTCATCCCCGACTTTCGCGCAGCGCGCGCAGCAATGGTCGACAGCCAGCTGCGTCCGCAGGGCGTCACCGATCCGCGCGTTCTGAAGGCGATGGCCGAGGTCGAGCGCGAGCGCTTCCTGCCGCCCGAGACTCGTCCATTGGCCTATGTCGACCGTGCGGTCGGGATCGGCCGCGGACGCTTCATGGCTGCTCCGGCGATGATCGGCCAGCTACTTACCCAGATGGCGCCCGAGCCCGGCCAACGTGCGCTCGTCGTCGGCGCGGGGACGGGCTACTCGACCGCAATCCTGGCGGCCATCGGCCTCGATGTCATCGCCCTGGAAAGCGATGGCGAGCTGACGGGTCCGGCGGGCAAAATCAGGGTCAAGCGCGTCGAAGGCCCGCTTGCCGAGGGCTGGGCCGCCGGCGCGCCGTACGACCAGATCCTGATCGACGGCGCAGTCAGCTTCATTCCCGACGCCATCGTCGACCAGCTTTCCGACGGCGGCCGGCTCGGCGCCGCGCTCATTACCGGCGGGGTGTCGCGCCTGATTGTCGGACGCAAGGCCGGCGGCGCATTCGGTCATCTTTCCATCGGCGACTTCGGCGCCCCGGCGCTGCCGGGCTTCGATCGCCCGCACACATTCACATTTTAAGGAAGGGCGGGGCACGTGCATCGCAAGCTTCTCACCGGGTCGCTGCTTGCGGCCCTCATGGCCGGAACCGCCGGCGCCGACACGCTGCGCGACGCTTTGGTCTCGGCCTACCAGGCCAATCCGACGCTGACCGGGCAGCGGGAGGCGCTCAAGGCGACCGACGCCAACGTCGCGATTGCCAAGGCGGCGGGACGGCCGCAGCTGAGCGCCTCGGTGGGCCTCAACCGCAACCTTACGCGCAGCGGCGTCATCGCCCAGACCCAGGGCAACGACCACAATATCAGCGTCAGTGGCGGGATGGACCTCAGCCTCCCTTTGTTCACCGGCGGCCGGGTCTCGAACTCGGTCCGCGCCGCTGAAACCCGGGTCGAAGCGGGCCGGGCCACGCTCCGCGCGGTCGAAGGCGACGTCTTCACCCAGGCGGTCGCCGCCTACATGGACGTGATCCGAGACCGTTCGATCGTCGAGCTCAATGCCAACAACGTCAAAGTACTCGAAACCAACCTCGAAGCGACCCAGGACCGGTTCAAGATCGGCGACCTGACCCGCACCGACGTCGCCCAGTCGGAGGCGCGCCTCCAGCTCGGCCGGGCACAGCTTGCCGTCGCGCAGGGCAATGAGACCGCAAGCGAGGCAACCTACCGCCAGGTCATCGGCCATAATCCGGGCACCCTGGCCCCGCCGCCGCCGCTGCCGCCGCTTCCTGCGACTCCTGAAGAAGCGGTGCGGATTGCGTTGACTGACAACCCGGACCTGATCGCCGTCGTGCGCCAGGCGCGCGCCGCCGGCTATGACGTCCGCGTCGCCCAGGCCGGACGGCTCCCGACGCTCTCGGGCGTCGCCTCGGCCGACTATCTCAACCAGATTACCGGCGGCACCAACGGCCTCGACCGTGCGGGCACGGCGACGGCGATCGGCATCTCCGGCTCGATTCCGATTTTCCAGGGCGGCCTGACCTCGGCCCGAGTCCGCCAGGCGCAGGCGCTCGAAGGTCAGGTCAGTGAGCAGGTCGTCGGCACCGAGCGCGCCGTGGTCCAGGCGACCCGCGCGGCCTTTGCCAATTATGAGGCGGCGCAGAAGGCGATCGCCTCGCAGACCGTCGCCGTCCAGGCCAACGAGCTGGCGCTGGAAGGCGCCCGCGCCGAACAGAGCGTCGGAACCCGCACCGTCCTCGACGTCCTCAATGCCGAGCAGGAGCTGCTTCAGTCGCAGGTTGCGCTCGTCAGCGCCAAGCGCGACGCTTACGTCGCCGGCTTCCGCCTGCTGAACGCCATGGGCCAGGCCGAAGCGCAGGACCTCGGGCTCGAGGGCGGGCCGCTTTACGATCCGCTTGCGAACTACCGCCGCGTCTCGCGGACTTGGAGCGACTGGGCGAGCGATCCGCGCCACCCGATTGCGGCGAGCCGCACGGTCGATCCCAATGAGGCTCCGGCGGCGCCGATCGTGACCACCGCCACCGTGCCTGCCCTGACCGCCGGTCCGCCGCAGCCGGCCACCGGCTCGGAGCCGGTTCCGGGCGTGACTCAGACGCAGCAATAAGCGATAGCGCGACCCATGCAGTCCACGGGCCGCGAACCTTCGATGGAAGACATCCTCGCGTCGATCAAGAAAGTGATCGCGGAGGAGAAAGAGCTGCGCTCGGTTATCTCGCCCGCGCCGGCCGACGATGCGCCGCTGCCCGAGGAGCAAACGGGCGACGGCGATGAGGACGTGCTGGAGCTGGTCGAGACGCTCGCACCGGCGGCCGACCTCGGTCCGCCGCTGATCGACGAGAATGTCGCCGGGCAAAGCCGCCAGTCGCTCGAGCAGTTGCAGACCGTCGCCGCGACCATTCCCGCCGCGCCGCCGACCAACCCGCTCGAGGACATGGTTCGCGAAATGCTTCGCCCGATCCTCAAGCAATGGCTCGACGAACATCTGCCGGCGATGGTCGACGAGCATGTGAAGCGCGAGATTTCCCGCATCACCGGACGCCCGGTCTAAGCTTTTCGCAAATCCGCGACTGCTCCCGCACCGCCGCCGGCGGCCGCTGGGCCGAGCAGCACCGAGCGAGGTTGATGCTGCAGCGCGGCACGTTTAACCGCGCTGCATGACCGACCTTCCCAAGACCTTCGAGCCGCGCGCGATCGAGGACCGCTGGTACGCGCATTGGGAATCGACCGGCCAGTTCCGGCCCGAGCGCGGCGACGCGACGCCGTGGACGATCGTCATGCCGCCGCCCAACGTCACGGGCAGCCTGCACATCGGCCACGCGCTCGACATCACTCTGCAGGACGTCCTCACCCGGCGCGAGCGGATGCTGGGCAAGGACGCGCTCTGGGTGGTGGGCACCGACCACGCCGGAATCGCCACCCAGATGGTTGTCGAGCGCAACCTCGAGAGCCAGGGCGTCAAGCGTGCCGAGATCGGGCGCGAGGCCTTCCTCGAACATGTCTGGGAATGGAAGGCGCAGTCGGGCGGCGCCATCACTCGCCAGCTCCGCCGCCTCGGCGCGAGCTGCGACTGGACGCACGAACGTTTCACCATGGACGAGGGCTTTTCGAGGGCCGTTACCCATGTCTTCGTCGAACTTTACAAGCGCGGCCTCGCCTATCGTGACAAGCGTCTCGTCAATTGGGACCCGAGGTTCCAGACCGCCATTTCCGATCTCGAAGTCGAAACCCGCGACGTCCAGGGAAAGTTCTGGACTTTGAGCTACCCGCTCGAGGACGGCAGCGGCGCGATCCAGGTTGCGACCACCCGGCCGGAGACGATGCTCGCCGACATGGCGGTCGCGGTCCATCCCGAGGACGAGCGCTACACGAAGCTGATCGGCGACAACATCCGCCAGCCGATCACCGGGCGCCTGATCCCGATCGTCGCCGACGAACATGCCGATCCCGAGCTTGGCTCGGGCGCGGTCAAAATCACCCCCGGTCACGACTTCAACGATTATGAGGTGGGCAAGCGCGCCGGCTTCAAGCCCGCCGATATGCTCAACATGTTCGATGCGCAGGCTTTCGTCGTCCAGACCCAGGACGGCCTCATTCCGGCCGAGCTGCTCGGCCTCAGCCGAGAGGAGGCGCGGAAGGCGATCGTCGCGCAGCTCGAAGATGAGGGCGCTTTGGTTCGGGTCGAAGATCGGGTGATTCCAACGCCGTACGGCGACCGCTCGGGCGTGGTCATCGAACCGTGGCTGACCGACCAATGGTATGTCGACGCCGCCAAGCTCGCGCTGCCCGCGCTCCAGGCGGTGAAGAAGGGCGACATCAGGATCGTCCCCGAAACCTGGACCAAGACCTGGTTCAACTGGCTCGAGAACATCCAGCCCTGGTGCGTGTCGCGGCAGCTGTGGTGGGGGCACCGCATCCCGGCCTGGTTTGCTGACGACGGCAATGTTTTCGTCGCGGAAACTGTTGCCGAAGCACAAAAACAGGCTGGAGAAGGTGTCACGCTAAGGCAGGACGAGGACGTGCTCGACACCTGGTTCAGCTCGGCGCTCTGGCCGTTCGCGACGCTCGGCTGGCCTGAGGAGAGCGAGGAGCTCCGCCGCCATTACCCCAATGACGTCCTCATTTCGGGCTTCGACATTCTCTTCTTCTGGGACGCGCGCATGGCGATGCAGGGCATCGAGTTCATGGGCCGCAGCGGAGAGCTGCCTCTTGAAAAAAGCGTGCCGTGGAAGACGCTCTACCTCCATGGTCTCGTCCGCGACGCCCAGGGCCAGAAAATGTCCAAGTCGAAGGGCAACACGGTCGATCCGCTGGGCCTGATCGACAAGTACGGCGCCGACGCCCTGCGCTTCACGCTGGCGGCGATGGAAAGCCAGGGCCGCGACATCAAGCTCGATGAGAAGCGCGTCGAGGGCTACCGCAATTTCGCGACCAAGCTGTGGAATGCCGCGCGCTTTTTGCAGATGAACGGCGTCGGCGCGTCCGACAGCGTCGGCGCGCCCGAGGCGCAGCTTCCGGTCAACCGCTGGATCATCGGGGAGGTCGTCGAGACGCTCGCCAAGCTCAACCGCGCCTTCGACGAGCTTCGTTACGACGACATGGCGAACGCCATCTACCACTTCACGTGGGCGACCTTCTGCGACTGGTATGTCGAGCTGATCAAAGGCGAACTCAGCCCCTCTCCTTCAGGGGAGGGGCAGCTCGTCCACGGCGAGCGGGGTGGGGGAGCCGAAGCGGCTCAGGTGCAAGGTGCTGACGAAACCCGGCGCGTCGCCGCTTGGGCCTTCGACCAGATCCTGGTCATGCTCCACCCTTTGATGCCCTTTATCACCGAGGAGCTGTGGAACGCCAACGAGCGCCCTTACGACCTGATCGTCGCGAAGTGGCCGGAGCCGGAGGCACAGGCCGACCCCCGGGCGAAGGATGAGATCGAAGCGCTGGTGTCGGTCATCGACGAAGCGCGGGCGATGCGCGCCGAGCTCAACATTCCGTGGAGCGCGACGCTCACCCCGCACGTCATCGGCAATGCCGCATTGGTCGAGCGCCTGAGCGGCGAAACCGCGACGCTTTCGCGCATGGCCAAGCTTGCCGCGCCCACCCTCGCCGATGCAGCGCCGCCCAATTCGGCGCAGGTCGTCGTCAACGGCACGGCGATCGCTTTCCCGCTCGGCGACGCGATCGACCTCGATGCCGAGCGCTCGCGCCTCGACAAGGCCGCCGCCGCTGCCGAAAAGGAACGCGACGGCCTCGCCGCGCGCCTCGCCAACCCCAATTTCACCGAGCGCGCCAAGCCCGAGGCGGTCGAAAAAGCGCGCGCCGATCACGACGCCAAGGCTGCTGAGGCCGAACGGCTGCGCGCTGCGTTGGAGCGCCTGGGTTAAGCTCCGCGCGGCGTCGCGATGGCCACCGCGTCAGGCATGACGCAGATGTGAATCGGCGTGCGCGCGGAGATTTCCCCGTCGATCGTTACGTCCATCCTGGGCTCGGTCTCCAGCCGCAGGTCACGCGCACGGATCTCGGCCTGCCATTTGTCGCGATGGCGCAGCTTCAGCATGTTCGACAGCCAGCTCTTCGCAAGATTGCCCGAGCTCTTCCCGGTGACCACCTGGACGATGATCTCGCCGCTTTCGAACGACGCGTTTTCGACCATTTCGACCCCGCCGAAAAAGCCGCCGTTGGCGATTCGCGCTTCGGTCGCCCAGACTGTCACCTGCGAGTGGCCGTCGTCGACCGTCAGGCGAAATGGCTTGAATCGAAAGCCCATATAGGCGGCCCAAAGCAAATAGCCGCCGCGGCCGAGATAGCGCTTGAGCTTATGCGGGATCGTCCGCGCGATCAGCGGCGAGAGGCCGATCGCCGCCGAGTTGCCGAAATAATCGCCATCGATGCAGCCGAGGTCGATCCGCCGCCGCGTGCCGTTGGCGATGACCCCCACCGCCCCCTCAAGGTCGAGCGGGATGCCGAGCGAGCGGGCGAAGCTGTTCGCCGTACCGAGCGGGAGCAGCGCGAACACCGTGTCACGGCCATTGAAATGATCGATCGTGCTCGACAGGGTGCCGTCGCCGCCGCCGACGATCACCATCGGCGCGCGGGCGATCGCCTTCTTCACTTCCTTGGCGAGCCGCTTCGGATCCTTGACCGCGCGCGCGTCGAGCAGGTCGATCCCGGCTTGCTTTAGCAGTTCCACCGCTTGGTCGAATGCGACCGCTCCGACGCGGCTGCGGGTGTTGACGATCAGGATCGCCTGTTTTGGCAAAGTGCGGGTGGGCATGCTGCTTAGTGGCCCGGGCGCGTCTTTCTTTCCAGTGGGCCGCCGCCTAGACGCTCGAACTTATGACTGCCCCCTATCCCTACCTCCGCATGCGTCGCGGCCGCGTCGCGCCATGGATGCGGGCGATGCTGGCCGAGTACCGCCTTCACCCGAGCGACCTCATCTGGCCCTTGTTCGTCTGCGACGGCCGCGATTGCGAGGAACCGATCGCCTCGCTGCCCGGCGTCAGCCGCTGGAGCATCGACAAGCTCGCCGCGCGTGCGCGCCTGGCCGCCGACGCAGGCATTCCCTGCATCGCGCTCTTCCCGAACACGCCCGAGGGCCTGCGCACCGAGGATGCAGCCGAGGCGCTCAATGCCGACAACCTCATTTGCCAGGCGATCAAGGCAATCAAGGATGCCGTGCCGGAGATTGGCGTGCTGACCGACGTCGCGCTCGATCCCTACACCAGCCACGGCCATGACGGGGTCGTCGACGAGTGCGGCAACGTCATCAACGACGATACGGTCAAGATCCTGGTCGATCAGGCCCTGGTCCAGGCGGCGGCCGGCGCCGACATCGTCGCGCCCTCCGACATGATGGACGGCCGCGTTGGCGCGATCCGCGACGCACTGGAGGACGCCGGGCACCAGAATGTCGCGATCATGGCCTATGCCGCCAAATATGCCTCGGCCTTCTACGGCCCGTTCCGCGACGCCGTCGGCTCGCGCGGCCGCCTCAAGGGCGACAAGCGCGGGTACCAGATGGACCCGGCCAACATCGAGGAGGCGCTGCGCGAAGTTGAGCTCGACCTTTCCGAAGGCGCCGATTTCGTGATGGTGAAGCCGGGACTGCCCTATCTCGACGTCGTCGCCCGCGTCCGCGACGAGTTCGGCGTTCCGACCTTCGCCTATCAGGTGTCGGGTGAGTATGCGATGATCGAGCATGCCGCCGCGGCCGGCGCCGGCGACCGCGATGCGCTGATCCTCGAGACCTTGCTGGCGTTCAAGCGAGCCGGCGCGGCAGGCGTCCTCACCTACCATGCGCTCGATGCGGCGCGGCTGATCGCGTGATCGACGCGCTGCGCGCGGATTGCGAGCGGCTGCGCGAGGCGGCGGCGCCACTCGAGCCGGACGCTGACTCGCGCCGCGCACTCGGCGGTGCCGCGCTCGACCATGCGCTCGCATATTGGGACCAGGTCGAAGACGCGCCGAGCAACCGCCCGTGGTCGGAAGTGTTCGCGCAGCGTTTCGAACCCGAATTTACTGAGGCGGGCAGGGACGCCGCGACCGTTCTCGATTATGTCGCCACCTGCGTCGATCGCCCAGGCTTCGCGACGACCAGCCCGCGCTTCATGGCCTACATCCCGGGCGGCGGAGTTCCCTTTTCGGCGTTCGGCGACCTGCTTGCCGCGACATCCAACAAATATTCCGGCTTCGCGTCTGCCAGCCCGGGCGCCGTGCGCATCGAGAATGCCTGCGTCGCCTGGCTTGCGAGCGTCATCGGCTATCCGGTTGAAGCCGCGGGCACTCTGACCTCGGGCGGAAGCATCGCCAATCTGACCGGAATCGTTGCTGCGCGGGAGGCGCGCGATCCCGACGGCGGCGGCGCAATCTATGTCACCCGCTTCGCCCATTATTGCATCGACAAGGCGCTTCACATCGCCGGGCGCGGCCGCGCCCCCAAGCGCGTGATTGCGACCGACGAATCCTATCGGATGTCGCTCGATGCGCTCGAACGGGCGCTCGAGGAGGATCGCCGCAATGGCGTTCGCCCGTGGCTGGTCATCGCGTCGGCGGGTACGGTCGACACAGGCGCGATCGACCCGCTGCCCGAAATCGCCGCGCTGTGCCGCCGCTACGGCGCCTGGCTGCACGTTGACGGAGCCTATGGTGGGCTGTTCGCTTTGTGCGACGAGGGTCGCGCGCTGCTCGACGGGATCGACCAGGCCGACAGCATTGCGCTTGACCCCCACAAGACCCTGTTCCTGCCCTACGGCACGGGCGCGGCGCTGGTCCGCGACGGCCGGCTGCTGCAGGACGCGTTCAGCGCCAGCGGCGAATATATTCGGCCCTTGGGCGAGTCCGAGGTCGGGCCGTCGCCCGCCGATCTGTCGCCCGAGCTCACCCGCCATTTCCGCGCGCTGCGGCTATGGCTGCCGCTGCAGCTGGCAGGCGTTGCCGCATTCCGCGCCGCGCAGGCGGAAAAGCTCGCGCTCGCGCGCTATTTCCACGCCCGTTTGGCGGCGATCGAGGGCTTCGACCCGGGCCCCGAACCCGATCTGTCCGTCGTCGCCTTCCGCTTTCTGCCCAAAAGCGGCGACGTCGATGAATATAACGAGCGGCTGATGACTCACATTCAGCAGGAAGGGCGCGTGATGCTCAGCGGGACGCGGATCGACGGCAGCTACCGGCTGAGGTGCGCAATCCTCTGCTTCCGCACCCACCTCGAGCATGTCGATGATGCAGTCGACGCAGTCGTCCGCGGAGTCGCAGCGCTGTCCTAGATTCCGAGCCGGCGCTGGACCGCCTTGATACGGTCCGACTGGCGCTGATCGATGCCGCCGACCTCGGCCTGCGCACGCTGGATGGCGGCGAAGTCGTTGGGCGCGATCCCGCGCTGCGTTTCGAGCATGTCGGCGCTGATCGCATCGATGTCGCCCAGGGCCCGAGCGGTCGGTCCGCGTGCTGCAACTGCTGCCGACAGCATCTCCTGCGCCGTGGCCCAGCTGTCGCTCTGCGGCGCTCCGGCGGATGCCGCGAGCTTCTCGGCCTGGTCAGCCAACGGCGCAAAGTCGGATTGCCCGCGCTCCGCCTGCGCGACCAGCTCGGCGAGCCTGGCCGCGAGAGCCGCGGTCACCGGCCGGTCGTTGATCGGGCGCACCACGGGCACTCGCGGATCGACTTGTTCGGCCGCGCGCGGCGCAAGCGTGGGGTAGGGCCCGCCGGGCGTGCTGCACGCGCCAAGCGCGCTCATACCGGTCAGAATCAAGGGGAGGGCGCGGCGCATCCGCCAAGCTCTAGGATCGGCCCGTGCCTCACGCAATCGGTGGAAGAAATGGCGCGCCCGGAAGGATTCGAACCTCCGGCCCCCAGATTCGTAGTCTGGTGCTCTATCCAGCTGAGCTACGGGCGCGTGCTGTGACGCCATCTTGGCGCGCGGAAGGCGCGACATAGGGGCCTCCGCGCGGCGGCGCAACCCTGGGCTCAGAAGACCTTGCGCAGCTCGATCTCGATCGTCCGCCCGATCGCGTCGCGATAGCCCGGCTGGTACTGGAGCGGCGTCGCGCCGCTCGAATCGCGGACCGCCTGCCGGTCGTTGGCGATGTTGAGGAAGTCGAGCGACAGGCGGAAGCCCTTGGCCCACTTGCCGGTATGCGGGAACACCTTGTTGACGTCGGCGAATAGCCGAAGGTTGACGATCGTCACCGGCGAGAATTCGACCGTATCGGTCTCGGTGCCGATACGGGTCAGGAGCGTGCTCCGGCCGCGGTAGCTAAGCCCGGCGCGCGCGCCCATGCCCCCTCTGGTGATCGACGCGGTGGCATCGACCTGATGGCGCACCCGGCCGCCACCGATGCCGATCGCGCCGCCGTCGAGCAGGTTGACGGTGTCGAGCCCTGGGCGAATCTTGATCTCGTTCGAAAAGACCATCGTGTGGTTGGCTGTGAACTGGATGTAGGTCGACTGCGGCCTCACCGTCGGCTTGCCGGCGATCCGAGCCGGGGTTGCGCCGGTGATTCGGCGGCTGAGGCTGATTCCCCAGCGGAGGCGCTTTTCACGCTCGTAGTCGAAATTGACTGGCCGCAGGTCGATCGTCGTCAAAACGCCGTTCGAATCGCGGATGAAGCGGTCGGGGAAAGCAAGCATGATCGCCGCGCTCGCCTCGGGCAGAGAGGCGAGGAAATTGCGCCGCTCTGTGTCGAAATATTCGGCCGTCAGCTGCAGGTTGAGCCGTGGCAGCAGCCGGAAGATCGCCCCGACGTTGCGCACCCGCGTCGTCTGCGGAAGCAGGAACGGATTGCCGCCGCTGATCTGCGTCACGTCCACGCTCTCGCCGGTCAGCGGATCGAACACCTGGACGTTGGACGAGATAATCACCGGATCGCCGATGCTCTGGATCGGGGGCGGAGCGTCGGTGGCCGTGTACAAGCCGCGCAGGCTGACCGGCGGCACCGGGTCCCAGTTCAGCCCGACCGAATAGCGGTTGAGCGAGCCGACATCCGAAAAGTGGATCCGGCTATACTCGGCATTGGCGCTCAAATTGCCGATTTGAGGGAGGAAATTGGCGGTGCGGCTGGTCAGCGGGACGTCGATCGCGCCGCGAAACGATTGCTCGTTACGGCTAAAATCCCGCTCCGGGTTAACGAGCGTGTACGTGCTTTCCGAGTGGAGCCGCGACCAGCCGATACGGCCTTCGGCTGCCAGGTGGACGTCTCCGGCCGGAAGCTTCGGGCCCGGCCCGTCGACGGTGAGGTCGAGAAGGTCGTCGACATTGTGCGTGGTCGCTCTGTCGGACTTGATCGCGATCAATGAGCCCAGGTCCGTCGTGAACGGATTGATGTTGTCGGCGAGCGTGATGGTCGACGCGATTGGTCGCTCGCTTGCTGAATAGAAGTCCGAAATCGCATGCTTGGCCTGGAGATTTGCGGTCCAGCGGCCGAATTCCGCATCCAGCGTTAGATTGCCTTCGCCGCTGCTCGATCGGCTGCGGTAGCGAAGCGGATCGGGCCCATAAACGGCCAAGCCGACAGTGCGATCGAAGGGCGATGCAGGGTTGGCAGGCGCCAGAATGAAGAATCCGCCAGGAAGACCTCGCAATGAAAGGCTTTTCGTACGGTTGTAGCGGATCGTCCCGGTGGCGTTCAGCCACGGCGTCGCCTGCGTGCTGAAGGTGGCGTTGACGTCGAGGTTGCGGGCGTCGGGGCGAAGCGTTCGATAGGCCCCAAGGTCCGTAACCGCAGACTGATTGGCGGTTCCGGCCAGCTCGGCAATTGTCGGCGTGCCCGTGGTCGGGAAGGGGACGATCGTCACCAGCTCGCCGGCGGCGGCGCTCAGCAGGGGGTCGATTTCACCGGCTGAATTGGGATAGCCGATGATATTGCCGCCCAGGGCATAGGGGCGGCTCGCCGGGCGCTGGATGATACCTCGATCGATTTCGAACAGATTCCCGTCGTTTCGGGCGCGAACGGCCAGGTTGGCGCGGGTGTCGCCATGAACGCTGGTCAAAATGACTTCGCCGCGCTCGCTGTTCCACTCGCCATCGGTCGCGATTTTCTCTGCGCCCGTCAGGGTGGCTGAGCGAACCGTCGGCTTCAGCGTCAGGCTGACGACGCGCTGGTTGGCCTTGCCGCCCGCTTTGACTGCGGAGCCGCGCGGCAGGACCTGCAGGTTGCGGAGCGCCTCGACCGGAAGCGCGCCGATCTCGCTCGCATCGCTGATGCGATGACCGTTGACGATGATCAGCGGCAGCTCTTCTTCGTCGCCGAGCTCGGCCTGGACCTCGGCCAGCAGTTCGTCGATCGTGCTGACGCCATAGCTTTCGATCGCATCCGGATCGAGATCGCGCTCGGGCGTGATGTCGCGGAACAGCGGCGCCGTGACAATGATCGCATCTTCGCGCGAAGGCCGCGGATCCTGGGTCCCGGCTGTCGAAGCGGACCCTGTTGCGGCCGCGCCCTCGGCCCAGATCGGTGCCGAAGCGCTCGACAGCAGGATCGCCAGCACCATTCGGCTCGCCGAAGAATGTGCGGTGGCGGCAAATGAAAAATGGATGCTGCGCATCAGGCCCCCGGAAAGCGATGGTTGCATAGGTCAGGGATTAAGCAAGGCTGCCCTGGCTGGCGCCGAAGCGCCAGCCAGAGAGTCCGCGCAACGTTTCTGGGCCGTGCGCGAAGAAGTTTACGCAAGAATTTCGCTCGGGCCGATTCGATCGGCTGGCATTCTGCCCCGGTGGGCCCACGAAATTTGCGATGTCTACGCGTCACTACGAAAGCGGCCCGCCCGACACAGGAAGCATCAGGCGGGCCGGATCGACTAGCTTACTGGTCTTACAGCGTCGGCAGTGAGTTCGAGCTGAAGACGTTGGCGCCGCTGATCCACGAAGCGGTATTGAAGTAGGCCGTGGTGCACTTGGTCATGTCGGTCCAGCCGTTCTGGGCGCGCCAGGTGCCGCCCTTGCTGCCCGGATTGTTGCAGACCACAACGTCACCCTGGAAGTACGGAGCGCTGGTAGTTTCCAAGAAGGAGACTGCTTGCGGCACGTCCGTCGCATAGGTGACGGTATCCACATAATATGGCCCGTTCACCAGCGTCTCGGCGTTCGAGGCGATGTTCACGTAGCCATAATCGTCGACAAACGTCGAGGTGGCTTCCGTGCCAGCTGCGGTTTGGTGCCACTCGCAATTGCCGATGTCCGTGCCCCAGTGCGGGTTCGACGGGCTCAGGCCCTGGCAGCTGCCCCCACCATTCGACGGCGCGGTGCCGCTGTTGGTATAATAGCCCTGCGCAGGGGTGCCAGGAACGACAACTTCGTGGTTGCCGACGACTTGCCACTCCTCCACGTCGCACGTGAAATTATAGGTGTCGGTCTGGAAGCGCTGGATCGACTGATCGACGAGGCTTCCGGCATAAAGCTTGGCGCTCCAGCCGACGGTCGCGAACAGGTTGACGCTGCCGCCGTGACGGCCGGGAGCACTGTAGAAGCTGCGGGTGCCGGCCGGCGTCTGCAGGCTGGACGGATTGCCTTTGCGAGTGGTCTCGATATTGGCGATGGTGCTTTCGTCACCGGTCGGCGTGCCGAGATCGGTGTTGCCGGCCGTGGTGAGAACGCGGATGTTCGTGCCGGCGCCATCAGTGTCATACGATGCGCAGACAGTTTGCATGTCCGTCAGCGTCGGAACAGCGGCAGCTGCCGGTGCGGTTATCAACGAGATCGGCGTGAAAGATGTGGTAAGAAGCGCCGCAATGGCGGCGTAGCGAATGCTCTTCATAATGTTGCCCCTTAGGAGTGCCCAGAAATCCCGCGCCTACGACTCGTGGCGGAGTAACTTTCTGTTAACCGTAGGGTGCTCTGCGCGTAACTTACCAAAAGTTAAATAGTGTTAACCAAATGCTCCGCCGTCCGATTTCGGGACTCTGGCGCGCGGGCTCAGATCAGCAAATAAACGAGCGCGGTCAGGACAATCAGTGCGACGCCGGCGACAATCATCAGCCGGCGGTTGTCAGCCAGCTCCCTCCGCCGGACCTTGTCGCGGCGGCGGCGGCTCTTTTCGACGAAGAACTGCTCCCAATCCTCCACCAGTCTTTGGTGGAGCGATTCTAGCAGGTGTGCAAGATCAGGCGGTGACGGCGGTCTGGGTACAGGCGATCGCGACATCCGCGCGGCTGGCGAAATCCTCGGCAAGCTTGGCATGCCATGCCCGCGCCGTTTCGGTGATCGCCCGCTGGGCGGCCATCCGCTCCTCGACCGCGCGCCGCCGGTAATAGAATGCGTTCGATTCCACTGGTCCCCCCTACGCTCGAGACGGAGCGACAATCCGCCTCAATCGCTAAGAGATGGTTAATATCCACAGCCTGGGAATCACAACTTGCTCGACGGTGATGCAACTCGCCCGCCGGGCCGGGCCAGTTGCACCGCAGTGACACAGTTGGCGCCAAAAGCGGATCGTCCTTGAAACCTAACGACTCGCCGCTCGTTGGAACTTTCAAAATGGTTTCGAAGGACAACACCATGCTTCGCTCGAATGACAACGGCCCGACTGCGTTCGACCCGAACGCCCGCGGCTATCACGCCGTCTATCACGACGGTGAGATCAACCACTGCCCAGGCTGCGGCCGGACCCACTGGCTGATCGGACGCCTCTCGGCCGAATGCGCTTTCTGCTCGACCGCGCTGCCGCTTCGGGAAGCGTCGAACCACGGCCCTGCCCCGGCCGTCGTGTTCTGGAGCGGGCAGCGCCCGAGCTATGCGGAGCTCAACGTCGCCTAAGGGTTAAAGTGACATCTTCAACTGAAAGGCGCTCAGGTATATATCCGGGCGCATGAGGAAGATCGTCATTGCCGCGTTCCTCGCGCTGATGGCATGGCCGCTGCCTGTGGCTGCTGATGCACCCGGCGCCGGGAATTTCGTCGTCGTCAACGGCACCAGGGCAGCGCTGGGCGCGCTCCAGATCCGCCGCGCCGGGACTCAGGAATGGAAGGCGCTCGGCGCCGGCCCGAGCGCGGGCGCCCGCTCGTCGGTGACGTTCAGCGATCCCGATTGCGCGTTCGATCTCCAGGCGACTCTGCCGGGCACGGGCCCAGTGACCTGGGCCGGGGTCAATCTCTGTGGCGCGAAATCCGTTGTTCTTCAGCACGATCCATCGGCTGGCGCCTGGGTCGACTACGACCAATAGCAAGATGGCGCGCTGAACGGGCGGGATAGGGCCCCGCTGCAATCGCCGGCTGGGCCGGACGGACCGAATCGAGCAGCTTGGCGCCGGCGATGAACACCACGCCGGTGCAGGCGAGGAACAGCAGCCAGCCGCCGACGCCCGGATAAGTATCAAGATAGAGACGCCCGCGCTCCACCGCGCCGAGCGCGATGGCATAGATCACCAGCCACGCCTCGAAGCGCGTCTTGATCTGGAAAAGGCGGCCGAATTTTTTCAGCATGTCCATTCGTTAACGCGTGAACGATTCGACCGCGGTTTTGAGCCGTCGGCGCGCTAATGAACAGGGTTAAAGTCGCGGTAAGACTTGGTTTTCGTCCCGTTTCGGGAATCTCAAACGAATTCCGGCAAATCCAGCGCTTCGAGCAGCGCGGCGCGCGCCCGCTCGATGTCCGCGATCAGGGCCGGGCGCTTCAATTCT
Organism: Pseudomonadota bacterium; assembly: GCA_040389765.1. Taxonomy (GTDB): domain Bacteria; phylum Pseudomonadota; class Alphaproteobacteria; order Sphingomonadales; family Sphingomonadaceae; genus Sphingomicrobium. Next base: position 297,319 of record JAZJZO010000006.1, read on the forward strand.
TCGTGATGGATCTGCTCGGGCCAATGGCTGGCGATGACCTCGGCCACCCGGTCGAGCTTGTCTTTGGTCGCCATGAAGCGCGGATCAACCGTCTCCGGATCCGCGACGACGCGGAGTCTCAGGCACGCCGGCCCGCCGCCATTGGCCATCGACTGGCGGACATCGACCAGCTCGACCCGGCGGATCGGGCCGTTGCCGGCAATGTGGCGCTCGACCCAGGCCCAGACGGTCGGCGTCTCGCGCACTTCGTGCGGCGCGATAAGGCAGGTTTCGCCGCCGGGCAGGGTCACCAGCTGCGCATTGAACAGATAGGATTTGACGGCGTCGGCTAGCGACACTTCAGCCGCCGGCACTTCGACATATTCGAACCCGGGGACCTGGCGCGTCGCGGCGTCGAGCAGCGGCTGCTTGTCGGCAAAGGCCAGCTCGTGCGCGAAGAGCACGCGCTCATTCGCCACGGCGACCACGTCATTGTGGAACGCGCCGGCGGCGATCGCCTCTTCCGATTGCTCGACCAGCAGCGACCGCTCGGGATCGAGCCGGTGCAGCCGCGCCAGCCCCTTCGAGGCTTCGATATGCTGGCGAGCGGGGAAGGCGCCGCCGGACCGCCCGTAGACGAACACTTCCAGCCCCGGCTCGCCGTGCATCGCCGCCAGCCGCATGTGATTGGCCGCGCCCTCGTCGCCAAAGGCGGGCGGGACCGGGTCATGAACCGCGAAGGCTTCCGAGCCGAATGCGACGCGCAGCTGGGCCAGAGTCGCGGGCCATTCGTGGCTGCGGTGCGGCATGGTGCGCAAATTGGCGACGGTCAGGTGGCACTTGCCGTCGGCCGTGTCCGGCGCTGGCGAGACGGTCGCGGCGTTGGCCGCCCACATCGCCGACGCGCTCATGGCATTGGCGGCAAGCGCGCCCTCCGCCTGCTCGATGGTCGTTCCAAGCTCGGCCAGCCACGCGCGATTGGGCCGTGGCTGCGGCACGAACAGGCCCTGCTCCAGGCCAAGCGCCAGGTTGGCGCGCATCTTGTCGACGCCCTGAAGCGCGGCGGCGCGCGGCTCGGAAACGTGCAGTGCATTGCGGGCCGAGGCGAGATTGCCGAGGCTCAGGCCCGCATAATTGTGGCTCGGTCCGACGATCCCGTCGAAATTGATTTCGGTGAGCGCCACTCAGCGCCCCACCATCTGCACGGTGTCGCCGACCTCGACCTCCAGCAATGCAGCGGCTTCGGCGTCGATCATGATGCCCTTCTTGGCGAGCTTCTTCACCGAGGCGAAGCAGGCGCGGAAGTCCTTCAGCCGCCCGGCCGAAAGCAGCACCTTGAGCGGCCCGGCTTCGCCGATTTCGCAAACCGTCTCGCTCCGCGCCTCGCGCACGGTCCTGATCTGGTCGGTCTGCGCGACCACGGTTGGCCCACCGTCGAAAATGTCGACATAGCGATCGAACACGAAGCCTTCCTCCTCCAGCATCCGCATCGCCGCCCGGCCGGAGGGGTGCGGCAGGCCAATGACGGCCTGGCCGGCGTCGTTGAGCAGCGAGACGTAGATCGGCGTCTTGGGCATCAGGTCGGCGATGAACTTGGTGCCGTGGACGGCATTGAAGTCGTCCGCTTCGGGGAAGGTCATGCCGAAGAAACGGCCCGCGAGCGCATCCCAGAAAGGCGCGTTGCCGACCTCGTCCATGACTCCGCGAAGCTCGGCCAGGGTTCGATTGCCGAACCGCGCGCGGTGCTCGCGCATGAAGAGGTAGCGGCTTCGCGCAAGCAAGGCGCCGAGCCCGCTGGCCCGCATCTCGGGGTGGAGGAACAGGCCGCCGACCTCCGACGATCCTTCGAGGTCGGTGGTCAGGCTCAGCGTCTTGTTGCGGAAGGTCTTGCCGAGCTCGGGGCTGGTCTGGGTCAGCGTGCTGAGGTGATAGGAATAGAACGGCTGGACGACCCCGACCTGGCCGAACACCTGGCACGTGCCGCGGATCTTCTTCGCCTTCGGGTCCTCGAGCACGAAAACATAGAGGTCGGCGGACTGGCCGTCCTCCTTGCGCGCAAAGCTGCTGTCGGACCGGGCGAGCTTCGCGACGAGCGTGGCACGGTCGGCGGGCAGGTTGGTGAAGCCGCCGCCGGTCAGCTTCGCCATCTGGTAGATGGCGCGGAAATCTTCGCCGTTGGCGGGACGAACGCGAAAGCTCATGCGGCCCCGCTGGCAAGGCGCAGGATGGTCAGCGCGGACAAGGCCGCCCGTTCGGCCAGGCTCTCGGTGATCAGATATTCCTCCATGGTGTGGATCTTGCCGCCGCGCACGCCCATCGTGTCGACGACGGGCACGCCGCAGGCGGCGATATTGTTGCCGTCGCAGACGCCGCCCGACGGCTGCCAGCCGATCGGCTGGCCAAGATCGGCGCCGGCCTTCTTCACCAGCTCGAACAGCGACTCCGCTTCGGGCGTCAGGGGCTTGGGCGGCCGGCCGAACTCGCCCTTGGCTTCGATCGTCACGTCGTGCGTGGCGGCAATGGCGGCGATCGTATCGTCGATCAGTTTTTGCGCGTCCGCCTCGTCCTCGGGCGTCCGCGGCCGCAGGTTCACCCGCAGCACGGCAAGGTCGGGGACGACGTTGCTCGGGCTTCCGCCCTCGATCCGCGACGGGTTGATGCTGAGCCCAGGCCGTTTGGCTTCGGCGAGCCGCAGCGCGAGGTCGGCAGCGGCGAGCAAGGCATTGCGCCCCTCCTCGGGGTTGCGCCCGGCATGGGCGGAGCGGCCGTGCACGATGATCGCGAAGTTCCCGCTCCCCGGCCTCGCTCCCGCCAGCGTGCCGTCGGGGAGGGCCGCAGGTTCGTAAGTCAGCGCGGCGCGCTTCCCACGCGCCGTCTGCGCGAGCAGCGCGGCCGAAGCGAGCGAGCCGACTTCCTCGTCGCTGTTGATCACGACTTCATAGCCGAACCGGTCGGCGCCCTTGCTCTTCTCGACGGCCTGGAGAGCCGCAAGCATGACCGCGATCCCGCCCTTCATGTCGGCGACGCCCGGCCCGTTCAGGACTCCCTCTTCCAGCCAGCTCGTCTCCTGGAAGGCGTGATCGGGCCCGAACACGGTGTCCATGTGCCCGGTGAAAAGCAGCTGCACCGGCGCGGTCGGACGGACGCTCAGATGGAGGTGGCGGCCATGCTGCACCTGTACCGCGCGGCCGCTCGTATCGACCGATTCGACCGGTTCGGACTGTTCCAGCCGAAGCGCGCCGGGAAGCGCTGAAAAGGCGTCGGCAAGAAGCTCTGCCATCCGCTCCAGCCCGGCCAGGTTGCGCGAGCCGCTGTTGACCGCGGCCCAGCCCAGCACCTGGTCGAGCATCGGCGCCTCGGCGGCGCGCTCAACCGCTTCGCGTTCAGTGGAAGTGAGGTCCCCCATGCCGAGCGCTCTAGCCGGGCAAAATGATTTGGGCCACACCAGCGCGATGGAACCGCAGCGGCTCTATCTCGACGACCTTTCCGTCGGCCAGAAGTTCGAGAGCCGGCCGCATCATCTCGATGCCGGGGCCGCTCTGGACTCCTTGGTGTATTATACCTATAATACACAGGGTAAGGAGAAGAACATGCTCGACACCCCCCAGGCCAAGCGCGCCGCGATCGGCGCAGCGATCGGCGCCGTCGTCGCCATTCCGCTGCCCTTCGTCGGGCCGATTCTCGGCGCCATCGTCGGCGGCGGCATCGGCTTTTTCACCGCGCCTCAGAGGTAATCGGCGAACTCGTCCAACAGGCGCCGGTATAGCTCGCGCTTGAAGGGGACGATCAGGTCCGGCAGCCGCGCCGGCTCGATCCACTTCCATTCGCGGAATTCAGGGTGCTCGGTGGCGATGTTGACGTCGCTGTCTTCGCCCAGGAAGCGCGCCAGGAACCAGTCCTGGTCCTGTCCAACCCACTTGCCGCCCCACAGCCGGCTGCGAAGCTCCTCCGGCAGGTCGTATTTCAGCCGCTCCGGGCACTCGCTGATTTTCTCGACCAGCCGTGGCGCAATGCCGGTCTCCTCCTCCAGCTCGCGCAGCGCCGTCGCCCACGGCTCCTCGCCCTCGTCGATCCCGCCCTGCGGCATCTGCCAGGCCTCTTCGTCATTATCGATGCGGGCGCCGACGAAGACCTTGCCCTCGCGGTTGAGGAGCATGACGCCGACTCCGCGGCGGTAGCGGTCGTTTTCAGCCATGAGTCGTCATTGGAAGCCGGCAAGCAGCGGCGCAATGCTGCCGATCAGCCTGTTGCGCCTGCGGTCCCATCGATCCGGTTCAGCGCGCGCTGCACGCGGCGGCGGAAGATGCCGGAGATGAACACGAACGATGCGACGGCCGCGCGATGCCAGCGCAGCTCCTTCACCAGCTCCGGCTCAGCACGAAGATCGCGCGCTGCGGCGGCCCATTTTTCCGCCGGGAAATCAATGTCGCACGTGTCCGGGAGCAGGGTCACATTGGCGGCCCCACGTTGCACGTAATCCCCGCAATGCTCACGGATGGCCCCCTGGATGTCCTGCGGGATGACCTCCCGCACATCCTGCCGGTACGGGGTCGCGACGGTGTTGAGGCTGAGCTGGTTGAAATCGAGCGCCATGACCCCGGCGAGATCGCTGCGAAGTTCGCGATCTGGCAATTTGGACAGTTTGTCGCCGCCATAGATTTGCGTCCAGCTGGCGCCGTTGATCGGGATCTGCGTAACCTGGCTGGCCTGATAGGCGGCGATGACGAACTGCTTGTCGCTGACCTTGGGATCACGGGCCCAACCGGCAAAGGCGGTGTCGCCGTAACGACCGGCGGTTGCGAAATAATCCTCCACCGACTTCAATGCCTGGTCGAACTGCCACAGGCCCGGGCGAACTTCCGCGACCATGCGCTCCGCCTCGCGCCGTTCGGCCGCCGCCTGGTTCCAGTTCGACACCTGCATGCCGATGAAGACGCCGATGACGACAATGGCGAGCTCGATGGTGATCGCCAGCCAATCCTGTGCGTAAAGCCGGGCGGCGGCGCGTTTGTAGATCATTGTCGAAGACCGCCCAATTTTTGATCCATCAACGCCAGCAGCGCCCGTACCCTGACCTCGAGGCGCCCAAGGTTACTGAGCCAAGCGTCAGTCTGCGCCAGATGGTAAGCCAGTTGGCCCGCCAACTCCGGATGAGACCTTAGTGCCGCTGCTGCCTTCGCGGCCTGGTCGGGCGGGACGTCGATCGTGCATTTCGGCGGGAGGATCAGGAAGTCCTGGTTTTGGGTATCGCCACACCGACGTCGAATGTCGCGCTGTATCGGGTACGGAATGACCTCGCGGACGTGCTTGCGATAATCGTCCTGCAGGCTGTCGCCACGCAGCGCCACGTAATTATAGCTCATTACGCTGACCACCGCCTCGCGCAGCGCGGGATCGCTGATCTTCCGCACCGAATCGCCACCAAGCGCCATGGACAGCGACGACCCGTCGATCGACAGTCCGGCGATCTGGCTTGCTTGATAGGCGGCGATGACGAAGTCTTTGTCTTTCACCTGCGGATTGTTGGCCCAGCCGGCGAGCGCGGTATCGGCAAAGCTCCGCGTAATATTGTAATAGTCTCGCTGGCCCCGTTCGATCGCGGAAAGCCGCTCGAGCTGAGGGCGAAGTCGCAGGATCAGCACCTTGGCTTCGCGTTCTTCGGCCTTGGCCTGGCTCCAGTCGTTGACCCAGTTGCCGACAAACACGCCGGCGACGACGATCGCAAACTCGACCCCGATCGCGAACCAGTCCTGGGCCCGAAGCTTGGCGACCGCGCGGCGATAGATCATGTCAGGGCATGCCGGACAATTGGCGCTGCAAGTCGCGCATCGGCAGCGCCAGCGTCTCGGTATTGGCAAGGTAGGTCGCAACCGCGGCCAGGTGCCAGCGAAGCTCATCTGGCAGTTCGGGCCGGGCGCGCAACGCCGCTGCGGTTGCCGCTGCCCTGGCCGGAGCGATCTTCAGCTCGCAGCGCGGCGGCAACTGGATCAGGTAGATCCCGTAACCGCTCTTGATGTTGCGATCGCCGCACGCGCGGCGGATGTTGTCCTGGATGTCGCTCGGGATGATCTGCCGCACATGCTGGCGATAGGGCGTGGCTACGGCGTTGAATTGGACCGGCGTGTAATCGGACGTCAGCACGATCTCGAGGTTGCGGCGAACGTTCTTGTCTTCGATGTTGCGGAGCTGGTCGCCGCCGAAGGTCAGTGACCAGCTGTCCGGGTTGATGCCGATGCCCGTGATCTGCGTCGCCTGGTAAGCCGCGACTACGAAGTCGCTGTCGCTGGTTCGGCCATCCTTGCGCCACGCAGCCTGGGTCTGGTCGGCATAGCGGCGCGTGGTCTGGTAATAGCGCTGGGAGCTTGCGAAAAATTCAAGCTCGGCGCGGAGCTCGGGGACGAGCTGCATCAGCATCCGCTGCGTCTGCGCTTTCTCGATCCGCGCCTGGTTCCAGTTGGACACCTGGTTGCCGATGAAGACGCCGATGACGACGATCGCCAGCTCGATGACGATCGTCGTCCATCGCTGGTCCTTGAGGCTGGATGTCAGGCGGCGCAGGAACATTCGCCGGACCCCCTCCCGCGTGCTCTTCGGGGCGAAGCCTATAGAAGAGGTGGCGAAAGGCAACTCGGCGTCCTATCCTTGGGGCCTATGGCCACCGCCACGCATCAACTGACCGAAAAAGAAGCCACCGCACATCCGCCGGCCGAGGCCATCGTCGTCCGCTTTGCCGGCGACAGCGGCGACGGCATGCAGCTCACCGGCGGCCAGTTCACTTTGTCGACCGCGCTCGCGGGCAACGACCTTGCGACCTTCCCGGATTTCCCCGCGGAAATCCGCGCGCCGCAGGGCACGACCTTCGGGGTCAGCGCCTTCCAGATCAATTTCGGCTCGACTGCGATCGAGACCGCCGGCGACCAGCCCGACGTGCTGGTCGCGATGAACCCGGCCGCGCTAAAGACCAATGTCGAAGCCTTGCGCGAAGGCGGGCTGATCATCGCCGATGAGGGCGAGTTCTCGGCGCGCAACCTCGCCAAGGCGGGGTACGAGCAGAACCCGCTCGAAGACGGCAGCCTCGCCAAATGGCAGCTCGTCCACTTCAACATCTCGCAGCTGACGCTAGACGCGGTGAAGCCCTACGGCCTCGGCAACAAGGAGGCGCTGCGCTGCAAGAACATGTGGACCCTGGGCCTGGCGCTGTGGATGTTCGACCGCGAGCGCGCGCCGATCGTCGACTGGCTCAAGACCAAGTTCGCCAAGGCGCCCGAGCTCGCCGAAGCCAATATCGCGGCGCTGAACGCCGGCCATGCTTATGGCGAGACGGTCGAGATCAGCGGCGTCCATCGCCATCATGTCGCCGCCGCGCCCGCCGAACCCGGGCTCTACCGTACCGTGACGGGGGCGGAGGCGCTGGCCTTGGGCCTCGTCGCGGGTTGCCAGCTCGCCGGGCTCAAGATGTTTTTCGGCGGCTATCCGATCACGCCCGCCTCGGCGCTGCTTCACCATTTGTCGCGGCTCAAGGAGTTCGGGATTACGACCTTCCAGGCGGAGGACGAGATCGCGGCCATTTGCTCGGCCATCGGCGCCAGCTACGCGGGCAGCCTCGGCATCACCTCTTCCTCGGGCCCGGGGATCGCGCTCAAGACCGAAGCCATGGGCCTCGCGGTCATGACCGAGCTGCCCCTGGTCATCGTCAATTCGCAGCGCGGCGGCCCGTCGACCGGGCTTCCGACCAAGACCGAGCAGTCGGACCTCTACCAGGCGGTCTATGGCCGCAACGCGGACTCGCCGATCCCGGTCATCGCCACGCGCTCCCCGGCCGACGCCTTCGATTGCGCGATCGAGGCTTGCCGTATCGCCACGCACTACATGACGCCCGTCATACTGCTGACCGACGGCTATATCGCCAATGCCGCCGAGCCGTGGCGAGTGCCCGACATGGGCCGGTACGAGCCCTTTCCGGTGAAGTTCTTCGACACGGTGCCGGGCGAAGGGCAGGGGGTCATGCCTTACGCCCGGGGCGACGGCCTCGCGCGGCCGTGGATCAAGCCCGGCACGCCCGGCCTCGAGCATCGCATCGGCGGGATCGAGAAGCAGCCGGGCACGGGCAACATCGATTATTCGCCCGGCGCCCACCAGGAGATGACCGATACCCGCGCCGCCAAGGTGCTGGGCGTCGCCAACAGCATCCCCGACCAGGAAATCTGCCTTGGCCGCGAAGGCGCGAAGCTGGCGGTGGTCGGCTGGGGCTCGACCTTCGGGCCGATCCACCAGGCGGTCCGGCGGGCCATCGCCAAGGGCCAGGACGTGGCTCACATCCACATTCGCCACATCTGGCCGATGCCCAAAAATATGGCTGTCCTATTGAAGGACTTCGAGAATATCATCGTGCCCGAGATGAACATGGGACAGCTGAAGACGCTGCTTCGCGACCAGTTCCTGGTCGATGCTCAGCCGCTGACCAAGGTGTCGGGCCACCCGTTCCGCATCGCCGAGATCGAGGCTGCGATCGATGCCCGGCTGGCGTAAAGTCACGAAAATGGCGTGCAACCGAGTGACTTTAGTGAACTTAAGGGCGTGATCGCATGAAACAGCTCAACGTCTATCCGCTGGTGATGCTGCTGATCGCCGTCATGTTCCTGATCCTCTGGCTCGGTGGCTACCTATGAACGACATGAGTCCCGTCACCACCGCCAAGGACTGGGCCTCGGACCAGGAGGTCCGCTGGTGTCCGGGCTGCGGCGATTATGCCGTGTTGAAGGCCGTTCAGCGGACCATGCCCGACCTTGGCGTCGCGCGCGAAAAGACGGTGTTCGTCTCGGGCATCGGCTGCTCGAGCCGCTTTCCCTATTACATGGCGACCTACGGCTTCCACACCATCCACGGCCGCGCGCCGGCTTTCGCGACGGGCATCAAGCTCGCCAATCCGGAGCTCGACGTGTGGATCATCACCGGCGACGGGGACGCGCTGTCGATCGGCGGCAACCACACGATGCACGTGCTGCGCCGCAACCTCGACTGCCAGATCCTGCTCTTCAACAATGAGATCTACGGCCTGACCAAGGGGCAATATTCGCCGACCAGCCGGGTCGGGACGCGCAGCCCTTCGACGCCATTCGGCTCGGTCGACCGGCCGGTGACGCCCTGCATGTTCGCGCTTGGCAGCGGCGCGCGCTTCATCGCGCGCGGCATCGACGTCCACAAGAATCTGCCTGAAGTGCTGAAAGCCGCGCACGCCCACCGTGGCGCGAGCTTCGTCGAGATCTACCAGAATTGCGTCGTCTATAACGACGACGTCTTCGCCAGCTTCACCGAGCGCAGCGTTGCCGCCGACAACCAGCTTTGGCTCCAGCCCGGCGAGAAGATGCTGTTCGCCGGCGGCACCAAGGGCCTTGCACTCGACGTCGAGCATTTGTGCCTGAAGGTCGTCGAAGGCGACGATCCGGCGGTGCTGGTCCACGACCCGAAGAACCGCGGCGTTGCGGGGATGCTGATCGAGCTTCCGCAGGGCTTCCCGGTCGCGCTCGGCGTCATTTATGAAGACCCGGCCCCGACCTTCGAATCTGCGGTGCGCGAGCAGAATGCGGCTGCGGCGTCGGGGAAGACTCCCGATCTCCAGGCGCTCGTTGCCAAGGGCCAGACCTGGCAGGTCGAAAAGGAACCGCACAAGCTTTGATCCGCGCGGCCTGACGGTTGGACAATCTTACCCACAGTCTCGTCGGCGCGCTGCTCGGCCGTGCCGGCCTGAAGCGCCTGACGCCGCGCGCGATGCCGGCGCTGATCCTGTCGGCCAATCTGCCGGACATCGACAGCTTCATTGCGCGCCCGCTCGGCCTGGAGCCGATCGCCTTCCATCGCGGCTTCACCCACGGCGTGGGCGGCCTCCTGATCATGCCCTTCGTCGCAGCGGGGCTGATCTGGCTGTGGGATCGTCTTCGCCGTTTCAAATCCCCTCCCCTTGATGGGGAGGGGCAGGGGTGGGGTGAGGGTCGAAGTCATGCAAAGCGGGATACTCACCCCCTCCCAACCCTCCCCCATCGAGGGGGAGGAATTTATTTGCCGGGGCTGATCCTCGCCTGTTTTCTCGGCACGCTCAGCCATCCCCTGCTCGACTGGATGAACACCTATGGTATCCAGCTGCTGGCGCCGCTCAGCGGCCACTGGTTCCACGCCGACACCCTGTTCATCCTTGACCCGTGGATCTGGCTGATGCTGATCCTCGGCCTCGAAATGTCATGGCGCGCCGAGCGGCTGGGCAGGAGCTGGACTAGGCCCGCCTTGTGGGCGTTCGCCGCGGCGCTTGGCTACATCGGGATCAATGCCGCGATCAGCCTGCGCGCCGAAGCGCTGGCGCGCCCGCTGGTTGCGCGGGTGTCCGAGCCGCGGATCATAGTCGCAGGCGAGGTTCCGCTCGAATTCTGGAAGCGGCGCATCGTGTGGCGCGGCGACGGCGTCGGCGGAACCGGCACTTACGAGCCGCTGAAGGGCCTCAACCGTCTGGCGCTCGACTCGCGGGTCTATCCGCTCAATCTCGACGATCCGCGCCTCACCGCCGCCGCCAGGGCCGATACACGCGTTCGAGGTTTCCTCGCCTGGTCGTGGATGCCAATGGTCGACATTCGAGGCGGCCGCGCCTTGCTCACTGACCAGCGCTTCTACGATGACGCCCGTCGCATCCGCACCGATGCCTTCCGCATCCCGCTCGACAATGGCCGGCCGAGTTCATAACTCTTCCGGCATGAGCACGCGCGGCGAACATTTGTTGCGCGCAGACCGGGGCTTCGCGACCGGCGGCGGCTGGATTGCGCGGCTTGCCACGCCGGCTTTTGCCAAATTGATCGGGGAGCTCGACCGCCGGCTGGTGCAGGGCGGGCTCGACGCCACCTTGCCCGATGGCTCGCGACAGCGCCTTGGGTTCCGGGCTCCGGGAGTCGCGGCATCGATCCGCCTGCACAGCTGGCTTGCGGTGGTTCGCCTCGTCACCTCGGGCTCGGTCGGCTGGTACAAGGCGTGGACGCTGGGCGAATGGTCGAGCGGCGATCCGGTCGCCTTGTTCGAGCTCTTCTCCGCCAATGCCGCGTCGCTCGGCGATACCGGGCGTGCCAAGGGCGCATTCCGCTGGATGAACGCGCTGGCCCACCGCCTCCGCGACAACGCCCCGCGCACGGCCCGCAAGAACATCGCCGCCCACTACGACCTCGGCAACGATTTCTATTCGGCCTGGCTCGACCGGACGATGACCTACAGCTCGGCGCGCTTTGCCGGCGGCGACCGCTCGCTCGAGGCGGCGCAGCGCCGCAAGATCGACGCCCTGCTCGACCGGCTCGACCTCAAGCCCGGCCAGCGGCTGCTCGAGATCGGTTGCGGCTGGGGCAGCCTGGCAATCGCCGCGGCCGAGCGCGGCGCAAGCGTCGTCGGCCTCACCTTGTCGCGCGAGCAGATGGGCTGGGCACAGGCCAAGGCCGCTGCCGCCGGCCTGTCGGACCGGGTCGAAATCCGCCTTCAGGATTATCGCGACACCAGGGGGCAGTTCGACGCGGTTGCCTCCGTTGAAATGGTGGAGGCGGTCGGGCAGCGCTGGTGGCCGGCCTATGTCGATTGCATCGCCCGCAACCTCAAACCCGGCGGCCGCGCCGCGCTCCAATTCATCGCCATGCGCCACGATCTGTTCGACCGCTACGCCCGCAATCCGGACTTCATCCAGACCTACATCTTTCCCGGCGGAATCCTGCTCGACGAGCCGCGGTTCGAAGCGCTGGCGCGGGAGCGGGGCCTGAGCTGGCAGGACCGCGAGGGCTTTGCCGGCGATTATGCCGAGACTCTGAAGCGCTGGCGGACGCGCTACAATGCTGCGGTGGAGCGCGGTGCCCTCGCCGAGTTCGGCGAGCCGTTCCACCAGCTCTGGCGCTATTACCTCATGTATTGCGAAGGCGGCTTCCGCGGCGGCGCGCTCGACGTTGCGCAGGTGACGCTGGCCAAGGCCTGAGCGCCTCAGGCCTCGACGCGAACGCGTTCTCCGGTCGGCGCGTCGGCCTGAAGCAGTGCCAGGATCGCATGGGCGACCGCTTCGGGCGGCTTGAGGCTTTCCGGATCCTCGCCGGGAAAGGCGCGGGCGCGCATCGTCGTCCGCGTGGCGCCCGGATCGACGATGTGCACCCGGATGCGCTTGGTGTGGGCGGTCTCGTCGGCATAGGCGCCGAGCAGGCTGTCGAGCGCCGCCTTGGATGAGCCGTACCCGCCCCAAAAGGCGCGCGGTTCGGCCCCGACCGAGGAGGTAAGCGCGATCACGTCGGCGCGCTCGGCCTTGCGCAGCAGCGGGTCGAACGCCGCGATCAGCGCCTGGTTGGCGAGCAGGTTGAGGCTCAGAAGCCGCGAAAATTCCTTGGGATCGATGTCCTGCACCGGGGTCAGCGTGCCCAGCGTCGCGGCGTTGAGCACGAGCACGTCGAGCTTACCCCAGCGCTCGGCGACCGCGCCGGCGAGCTTGCCGATGCTTTCGCCTTCGATGAGGTCGAGCGGGGCGATGGTGGCGCTCCCGCCGGCCCCGTGGATCCGCTCCTCCACCTCCTCCAGCGCCCCCGAGGTCCGGGCGACGAGGATGACGTGCGCGCCGGCTTCGGCCAGCGCTTCCGCGGTCGCCGCGCCGATGCCGCGCGAGGCGCCGGTAACAAGCGCAAGCTTGCCGTCGAATGGCTTCGAATCAGTCATGGCGGCGCTCTAGCCGCTTAGCGGCTGGCGACCAACGACAGCGGAACGCCGCCTTCCTTTTCGGAAACGTCGGTCAGCGTGGTCGGATAAGCGCCGGTGAAGCAGGCGTCGCAACGCTGCGGCTGCGCATCGTCACGCTCGGTGCCGAGCGCCCGGTAAAGGCCTTCGATCGAGATGAAGGCGAGGCTGTCGGCGTTGATATAATCGCGCATCTGCTCGACGTTCATCTGCGCCGCCAGCAGCTTGGCGCGCTCGGGCGTGTCGACGCCGTAGAAGCAGCTGTGCCGCGTCGGCGGCGAAGCGATCCGCATGTGGACTTCCTTCGCGCCGGCATCGCGCATCATCTGCACCAGCTTCACCGAAGTCGTGCCACGAACGATCGAATCGTCGATCAGCACGATCTTCTTGCCCGTGACGAGCGCGCTATTGGCGTTGTGCTTCAGCTTCACGCCGAGGTGGCGGACTTCCTGGCTAGGCTGGATGAAGGTCCGCCCGACATAGTGCGAGCGGATGATCCCGAGCTCGAACGGAATGCCCGATTCCTGACTGTAGCCGATCGCCGCGGGGACGCCGCTATCGGGCACGGGCACGACATAATCGGCCTCGACCGGCGCTTCGCGGGCGAGCTCGGCGCCGATCTTCTTCCTGACCTCGTAGACAGAAATGCCTTCGGCGATGCTGTCGGGGCGCGAGAAATAGACGTGCTCGAAGATGCACGGGCGCGGCGACGCCTTCTCGAACGGCCGGAAGGAACGGATGCCGCCGTCGTTGACGAGGATCAGCTCGCCCGGCTCGACATCGCGCAGGAAGCTTGCGCCGATCACGTCGAGTGCGACGGTCTCCGAAGCGAAGATGGTCGCTTCGCCAAGCTTGCCCATGACGAGGGGGCGAATGCCGAGCGGGTCGCGGCAGGCGATCAGCCCGTCCTCGGTCAGGACGACCAGCGAATACGCGCCTTCGACCTGCTTCAGCGCGTCGGTCAGCCGGTCGAGCGTGGTCCCGCAATCGGACGTGGCGACGAGGTGGATGATGACTTCGGTGTCGCTGGTCGACTGGAAGATGGAGCCGCGGCGATTGAGCGTGCGGCGAAGCTTCATGGCGTTGGAGAGGTTGCCGTTATGGGCAACGGCGAAGCCGCCCTCGGCAAGCTCGGCGAACAAAGGCTGGACGTTGCGCAGCGCGGTTTCGCCGGTGGTCGAATAGCGGACGTGGCCGATCGCCGAACGGCCGGCGAGGCGGCGAATGACGTCGTCGCGGTCGAAGTTGCCGGCGACATGGCCCATCGCCCGGTGCGAATGGAAATGCTTGCCGTCGAAGCTGGTGATTCCGGCCGCTTCCTGGCCGCGATGCTGAAGCGCGTGAAGGCCCAGCGCAACGAAGCCCGCGGCACTTTCGGCGCCCCAGATGCCGAACACGCCGCACTCCTCGCGGAGTTTGTCCCCATCAATCTCTGGGTCGAAAGGATTGGTCGTGAGCATCGATCCTGGTCCCCGGCTGCCAGCGCGTGCGGTCACGCGGGCGTCATATAGGCAGGGGCTTCGCCTTTGTCGCCCCCGCGTCGGGAAAATGTGAAAATCTAACGCTTTAGCTGCGGTAAAGAGCGGGATAGCGGCGCTTCAGCGCGGCCACTTTTGGCCGGTCGTTGACCAGGATGTAGGGATGATAGGGGTTCTTCCGGGCGAAATCCTGGTGATAGGATTCGGCCGGCCAGAAGCCGCCCTGCTCGATGCGGGTCGCGATCGGCGCCTTATAGGCATGGGATGCATTGAGGCGCGCGATGAAGGTCTTGGCCTGCGCGGCCTGGGCCGCGTTCTGCGGGAAGATGGCCGAGCGATAGCTGCGGCCGACATCCGGCCCCTGGCGGTCGACCTGCGTCGGATCGTGCGCGACCGCGAAGAAGACCTGCAGCAGTTGCGCGTAGCTGACCTGCTTGGGATCGTAGTTGATGCGAACCGCCTCGGCGTGGCCCGAATCGGCCGCTTCGTAGCGCGCGTTGGCGGCGGTCCCGCCGGCATAGCCCGAGACGACGTCGCTGACGCCCTTCACATGCTCGAATACCGTTTCCATCCCCCAGAAGCAGCCGCCCGCCAGAACGGCGGTGTCGGCATGCGCGGGGCTGGAGGCCCCCAGCAGTGCGGCGCCGGCAGCGAAGCCTCGAATGATTGTCTTCACGCTCATCTCCCTCGCCGGGGTCGATAGCCCGCGGTCGCTGAACCGGCGATGCATGCCTTCGGCCCGCTTGTCGGCGTAAGCCTCGCGGCATAGACCGTACTGACACGGAGGTAAGCCAAGCATGCCGATCTACAAGGCGCCGGTGAACGACACCCGCTTCATCCTCGAACAGGTTCTCGACATCGGCCGCTACTCGAACCTTCCGGGCTTCGCCAATGCCACGCCTGACCTCGTCGCCGCGATCCTCAAGGAGGCTGGGCGCTTCTGCGAGGAAGTGCTGCAGCCGTTGAACAAGGTCGGGGACGAAGTCGGCTGCAAGCGCAACGACGATGGCTCGGTGACCACTCCGCCGGGCTTCAAGGAGGCTTACGACCAATTCTGCGAAGCGGGCTGGCCGACGCTGACCGCGCCGGAGGAATATGGCGGGCAAGGCCTGCCGCAGGTGATCGGCACAGCGATCGGCGAATATGTCCTGTCCGCCAACCACAGCTTCGAAATGTACCAGGGGCTGACCAGCGGGGCGATCGCCTCGCTGCTGGTCAAGGCGTCGGACGAGATCAAGCAGACCTACGTTCCCAACATGGTGACCGGCCGCTGGACCGGCACGATGAACCTGACCGAGCCCCATTGCGGCACCGATCTCGGGCTGTTGAAGACGCGGGCCGAGCCCAATCCCGACGGCAGCTATTCGATCACCGGCACCAAGATCTTCATCTCGTCGGGTGAGCACGACCTTGCCGAGAACATCATCCACCTCGTGCTCGCCAAGATCGCGGGGGCGCCCGACAATGTGAAGGGCATCTCGCTGTTCGTGGTGCCCAAGTTCCTGGTCAACGAGGACGGCAGCCTCGGTGAGCGCAACCCGGTTTCCTGCGGAGCGCTCGAAAAGAAGATGGGCATTCACGGCAACGCCACCTGTGTCATGAATTACGACGGGGCCAAGGGCTGGCTCGTCGGAGAGCCCGAAAAGGGCCTCCAGGCGATGTTCATCATGATGAACGCGGCGCGGCTCGGCGTCGGGCTGCAGGGGCTGGCCCAGGGCGAAGTCGCCTATCAGAACGGCGTCGCTTACGCCCGCGACCGTCGCCAGGGGCGTGCGCTCAAGGAGAATGAGCGCGAGGCCGGCGCCAAGGCCGATCCGATCATCGTCCATCCCGATGTCCGCCGGATGCTGATGGAATCGCGGGCGTGGAACGAAGGGGGGCGGGCGCTGGTGCTGTGGGGCGCTCTCCAGGTCGATTTGATGCGCCGCTCGCCCGACGAGGCCGAGCGCCTGACCGCCGAAGATTTGCTCGGGCTGCTGACGCCGGTGATTAAGGGATATCTGACCGACAAGGGCTTTGCCGCGGCGGTCCATGCCCAGCAGGTGCTTGGCGGGCACGGCTATATCCGCGAGCACGGGCTCGAGCAGTTCGTCCGCGATGCCCGCATCGCCCAGATCTACGAAGGCACGAACGGGATCCAGGCAATGGACCTCGTCGGCCGCAAGCTGCCGCGCGAGGGCGGGCGTGCGGTCCGGACTTTCTTCGAAACCGTCGGCAAGGACATTGCCGAGGCCAAGGCCGCGGGTGACCCGGCCGGGGTCGCTGCAGCGCTCGAGCCGGCACTCCAGGACTTGCAGTCCGCGACCATGTGGCTCGCGCAGCATGCCATGGCGGACCCGGACAATGCCGGCGCCGGCGCCTATGCCTACATGGACCTGATGGGGCTGGTCAGCCTCGGATGGATGTGGCTGAAGATGGCGCGTGCATCGGCGCACGCGCTGGAGGGGGGCGACGACCGCGCCTTCCACGAAGCAAAGCTGGCCACCGCCCGCTTCTACGCGCAGCGCGAGCTTCCTCTATCGAGCGGTCACCGGCGCAAGGTCGAAGCCGGGGCCGAAGCGCTGATGGCGATTCCGGCCGAAGCTTTCTGATCCGGGTGGGGGCAGGCGGCGTGCATCGCCTGCCCCCGCGCCGCGACTGCCGGGGAGTGGAACGCGCGGCTTGCCAAGGGGATTAAACCCTAGTTGATGACTAGACAATAGCGTCCGCGCTCAATTCAGCGCTAGATAGGGCCCGTTGGGCGCCCCTATTTCTTCCGCGTGACCCGAAGCGCGGAGACGACTGCTGACTTGCCGACGTGCGAATAGACCATGTCCATCGTGTTGGCGTCGACGATCGTGCCCGTGGTCAGGCCGTCGGTATCGCGCATCACGAACGATTTTCCGTCATTGGCGACGACGCCGATAATCGGCTCCTGATTCAGTTTCGACGAAAAGGTGCCCCAGAAGCGGCGTCCGTCCTGTCCGCTGATGGTCATGGTGAAGGCGACATTGTCCAGTCCGGGCGCGTTGCCCTGCGACGGCCCATGATGCATCGGCGCGCCGCGAACGATCGATTCCGAAGTTCCGGTCCATGTGCCGCGAAGATCAGGAGCAGCCTCCTGCGCGACTGCAGTGGCGGCGCCTCCGGTGAGCGCCAGCACGAGACCCAGCGCAGCCAGTGTTTTTCGCATCGTTTTTCCCCCTGCCATGCGAACTGCGCGCCGGCTCCTTAGCTGTCAATCGGTGGCTCAGGGCGGAGTCCGGCTCCTATTCACAAAGCGTTCACCGCGGCGCGATGAGCCGAACCATCGCCACGACGAAATCAGGACATACGCGCAAAAGCCACGCGTTGTGCGGGAAAGGCTTTTCGAAAGGAGTTTCGAGCCATGCGTATGATCAAAACCATGCTTGCCGGCGCCGCCGGCCTGACGGCTTTTGCCGTCGCCGAGCCCGCTTCGGCGCAATATGCCTACGGCTATGCGCAGCCCTATAGCTACGCCCAGCCTTACAGCTACGCGCAGCCGTACAGCTACACTCAGCCGTACGCGAACAGCTACGCGATGACGCGTGCTCAGCAGCAGTGCACCGCCGCGGTTCAGAGCCGCCTTGCAAACCGCACCAGCATTGGTGGAATTATCGGTGCCGTCCTCGGTATGAACACTACCGGCCGAGTGGTTGGGGTGACGAGCGTCCAGCCGCGCAGCTATGGCCGCACGCGGATTCGCGGTCTCGCGACCAGCGGTCGCTACGCCTATAACGGTTACAGCCCTTACGGTGTCGGTGCCTATGGCGCGCTCGGCTACAATTATGCCGCTGCCGCCGACCTGTCGTTCAAGTGCGACGTCGATGCTCGCGGCTACATCCGCGACATCGACATCAACCGCCGCTAACCGCGGTCGGATTGATCAAAGGGAAGCGCCGGCATCTGCCGGCGCTTCTTTTTGTGCCGCGATGAGAGACATTTGCGGTTCATTCGCACTGCGCGATAAACCCTTGGGCGATTTGCGCGTTAGGAGCGCTGGCAAGCGCATATGCGCGCGAGCGGAACACGAAGGGACATCATGATTAGTCAGTCGAAGATTCGCGGCCTGGCCTTGGCCGGGGCCGCTCTCACGGCAGCAATTCCGGCAGCCTATGCGCTGGCGCCCGCACCGGCCGCCGCGCAAGCTGCCGCTTACGGGCCGCGCTGGTTCGGGCCGGGCGCAGGCAATGCGACGCAGCAGCTGGTGCAGCTACTCGCCACGGCCCAGGCCGATGGGCTCAACCCCAAGCGGTACAATGTCCGCGGGCTCAGCCGCGCCGTCCAGGATGCGCAGAGCGGCAATCCTGGCGCAGTCCGACGCGCAGAAGCCATGTTGAATTCGGCGCTTTACGCTTACGCCCGCGACCTCCGGCACGATCCCAACGTCGGCATCATCTATGTCGACCGGGAACTGAAGCCGCAGCCCCTGTCCGAACGCGAGCTGCTGGCCCAGGCCGCAGCCGCGCCGTCACTTGGCGATTATGTCGGGAAGATGGGTTGGATGAACCCGATTTACGGCCAGCTTCGCAGCGCGATCGCGGCGCGCATGTATCGCACCGATGCTGAGCGGCGGCTGCTGATGGTCAACCTCGAACGGGCCCGCGCTCTGCCTTCCGGGGCCGGTCGCTACGTCATCGTCAATCCGCCCGCTGCGCGGCTGTACATGTACGAGAACGGCCAGGTCGTGGATTCAATGCGGATCGTCGCCGGCCGCCCGGACCCGGTCGCGCAGACGCCGATGATGAACGCGTTCATCCGTTTCGTCGCGCTCAACCCTTATTGGAACTCGCCGGCAGACCTCACGCGCAAGCTGCTCGCGCCGCGAGTCGTGGCCGGCGGCCGCGCCTATCTGGACTCGAAGGGTTATCAGCTCCTGTCGGATTGGTCGGATAATGCGAAGGTGATCGATCCGATGTCGATCAACTGGAAGGCCGTCGCCGCGGGCCAGATCAAGGCGCGACTGCGCCAGAAGCCGGGACCCGCCAATTCGATGGGCAAGATGAAGTTCATGTTCCCCAACGAGCAGGGCATCTGGCTGCACGACACGCCCGAGCGCGAGAAGATCGAGGATGCGGCGCGGCTCCAGAGCAACGGCTGCGTCCGGCTGGAGGATGCGCCGCGCTTTCTGCGCTGGCTGTTCAACGGACGCGCACCCAAGCCGCAGGGCACCAGGCCCGAGCAGAAGGTCAACCTCCCCGCTCTGATGCCGATCTACATCACCTATCTGACGGCTGTGCCGAGCGGGACCTCGATCGTCTATTTCGACGATTTCTACGGCAAGGACCGGGCGGCCTCCCGCCGATACGCAAGCCGCTAGTCGCTGATCAGGCTTCTTCCGGAAGGAAGTCGGCCACCGACAGGTAACGCTCTCCGGTATCGTAGTTGAAGCCGAGCACGCGCGCATTCTCGCCGAGCTCGGGCAGCTTCTGCTTGATTGCTGCCAGCGTGGCGCCGGATGAAATGCCGACGAGCATGCCTTCCTCGCGTGCCGACCTGCGCGCCATCTCCTTGGCGTCGTTCGGATCGACCTGGATCACGCCGTCGATAACGCTGGTGTCCATGATGGCGGGGATGAAGCCGGCGCCAATGCCCTGGATCGGGTGCGGGCCCGGGTCGCCGCCGGAAAGGACGGGCGACAGCGTCGGCTCGACCGCGAACACTTTCAGGTTTGGCCACTTGGGCTTCAGCACTTCGGCACAGGCCGTGATATGGCCGCCGGTGCCGACCCCGGTGATGATTGCGTCGAGCGGCTCGTCAGCGAAGTCCCGCAGGATCTCCTGAGCTGTCGTATGCTTGTGGATCGCGACGTTGGCCGGATTTTCGAACTGCTGTGGCATCCAGGAATTTTCGGTCGAGGCGATGATCTCCTCGGCGCGCGCTATCGAGCCCTTCATGCCCTTTTCCCGCGGCGTGAGGTCGAAGGTCGCGCCATAGGCCAGCATCAGCCGTCGACGCTCAACGCTCATGCTGTCGGGCATGACCAGCACCAGCCTGTAGCCCTTGACCGCTGCCGCCATGGCCAGGCCGATCCCGGTGTTGCCGCTGGTCGGTTCGACGATGACTCCGCCGGGCTTGAGAACGCCACGCCGCTCCGCATCCTCGATCATTGCAAAGGCGATGCGGTCCTTGATCGACCCGCCGGGATTGGACCGCTCCTGCTTGATCCAGACCTGCGCGTCGCCGAACAGGCGGTTGATCCGGACGTGCGGTGTATCGCCGATCGTCTCGAGGATGTTGGCGGCTTTCATGCCTTGGTCTCCTGTGCTGCGGCGGGTGGCAAATCGGGTGGGTCGAAGCTTTTTGCAAGGCGCAATTCGGGAAAGCGCCAGGCCCAGATGAAGACAACGGCAATTGCGCCCACGCCACCCGCGATGACAGCCGGGATCGGCCCGATGAAGGCTCCCAGGAAACCCGATTCCGCTTCCCCCAGCTCGTTCGACGCCGAGACGAAAAGCGAGGAAACCGCGCCGACGCGCCCGCGCATCGAATCGGGCGTGTAGAGCTGGATCAACGACTGGCGGACGAAGACGGAAAACATGTCGGCCGCCCCCAGCAAGGCGAGGCAGGCGAGCGAAAGCGGCATCCACCGCGACAGGCCGAAGACGATCGTCGCGGCGCCGAACACGCCGACCGCGGCCAGCATCTTGAGCCCAACATTATGCTTCAAGGGCCGCATCGAGAAAAACATCGCGGTCAGCGTCGCTCCGACCGCGGGCGCGGCGCGCAGATTGCCCAGGCCTTCGGGGCCCGCATCAAGTACGTCGCGGGCGAAGACGGGCAGCATCGCCGTCGCCCCGCCGAGGAGGACCGCGAACAGGTCGAGGCTGATCGCGCCGAGGACCAGCCGGTTGCGCCGAACGTAGCGCAGCCCTTCCACCATCTGCGCCCACGGGTTGATCCCGCGCGCGATCTCGGTGCGCTGGACCGGGCCGATTGCCAGCAGGCTGAGGAAGGCAATGCCGAACAGGCCGGCGCTGGCGATGTAGGGCGCTTGCGGCGACCAGGCGTAGAGATAACCGCCGAGCGCCGGCCCCAGGATCGAGCCGGTCTGCCAGGCCATCGATGACAAAGCGATGGCGCGCGGCAGGATCTTGCGCGGCACCAGATTGGGAGCAAGCGCCCCAAGGGCCGGCCCGGCGAAGGCACGCGCCACACCAAGCAAGGCGGCGATGATGTAGAGCAGCTCCAGGGTCGTCGTACCGCTTGCCGCGAGCCAGGCCAGCGCAGCCGCGCAGCCGAGCTCGAGCGCGACCGATGCCCGCGCGATCCAGCGCCGGTCGACGCGGTCCGCAGCCCAGCCCGTCACCAGCGTCAGCAAGAACAAGGGAATGAACTGGACCAGGCCGATGACCCCGAGCCGAAGTGCGGCATCCTTGAGTCCCATCGTCTCGCGGGCGATGTCGTAAACCTGCCAGCCAATGACGATGACCATCGCCATCTGGCCGATCGTCGCGGTCAGCCGGGCCAGCCAATAATAACGAAAGGCGGCGATCCGGAGGGGCGGCGGGACGAGGCTCACCCGCGGCTGACTAGGGATGCTCGGGTTCGGCGGCAACCGGCTGCTTGGCGAGTCCGAAGTGCTTGATCAGCAGGGGCATGGTCAGGCCCTGAACCAGGATCGAGAAGGCGACGACGACGAAGGCAGTGAGGATGATCGCGCCGCGTTCGGGCACCGTGACCGGGACCGCCAGCGCCAGTGCCAAAGCGAGCGCGCCCCTCAGCCCGCCCCAGAACAAGGTGTGCTGATAACTTGCCGGGAGGCGCCAGCGCGTTCCGTGGAACAGCGCCGACAACGGATAGATGGACAGCACCCTTCCGGCGAGGACGAGGATGATCGCGACCGCTGCGGTGAGTGTGCCGAGGCGCCCGAGCGGCTGGTCGCCGACGTTCATGCCGATGAGGATGAAGACGAAGCTGTTGGCAAGGAACGCAAAATATTCCCACGCCGAGCGCACCCGGTCGCGGCCTTCATGGCTGAGGAAGCGCGTGCCGACGCTGCCGATCATGAGGCCGGCCGCAAGCGCGCTGATGATGCCCGAGGCGTGGAAATGCTCGGCCAAGAGGAACGAAGCGTAGGCGGCGATGGTGGTCAGTGAGACTTCGACCAGCGAATCGTCGGTGCGGCCGACGACGGCAAGAATCGCGGCGCTGACCGCAAGGCCGATCGCCAGGCCGCCGCCCAGGGTCCAGAGGAAGGCGGGAATGACGAACCCCGCGCCGGGCGTTGCGCCGATGGCCACCGCCGAGAGCACCGCGAATCCGACCGCCGCGACGCCGTCGTTCAGCAGGCTTTCGGCTTCGACCACCATCGACACGCGCGGGCCGCAGCCCATTTCGCGGAAGGCGGCGATGACCGACACCGGATCCGTCGCGGCGATCAGGACGCCGAACAGCGCGGCGCCGATCCAGCTCCAGCCGAGGAGGCCGTGCATGCCGACGGCGACGATAGCCGAGGCGATGGCAACCCCGGCGAAGGCGAGCGCCAGCGTCAGTGGAAGCTCGTAGCGGAAGCGCCGCCAGTCGAGCTGGAGCGCGGCTTCGAAGACCAATGGCGGCAAGAAGATGTGGAAGATCAGCCCCGGACTGAGCGGCATCTCCGGCGTGTTGGGCAGGAGCGCGATCAAGATCCCGGCGAGGACCAGGCCGACGATATAGGGCAGGCCCAGCCGCCGCGAGAGCATCGCGATCAAACACGCGACGAGTAGCAGGGCGCCGATCGGGGCAAGGAAAATGCTGGTCATGACCGTCGCATAGTCGATGCGGTCTTTCGCGCAACCGATGTTCGTGTATTGTTCCGCTATGGCCAAGCCGAAAGCACGATACGTCTGCCAGTCCTGCGGGTCGGTCCAGCACCGCTGGCAGGGGCAATGCCCCGATTGCGCCGAATGGAACACCCTGGTCCAGGAAGCGGCCGAAGTGTCGAATATCTTCGCGGCCAAGCACAACCTCCAGGGCGGCGGGCGCGCCCTGTCGCTGGTCGGACTCGATACGCCCGCGGCGCTGCCCGAGCGGCTGCCGAGCGGAATCGCCGAATTCGACCGCGCCATCGGCGGCGGAATCGTGCCGGGATCGGCGATGCTGGTCGGCGGCGACCCGGGCATCGGCAAGTCCACGCTGCTGCTCCAGGTGGCGGCGCGGCTCGCCCGCACGGAACGCGACGTCGTCTACGTTTCCGGCGAGGAATCGGCCGAGCAGGTGCGGCTTCGGGCCGTGCGCCTCGGGCTCGGCGGAGCGCCGGTGAAGCTGGCCGCGGCGACGTCGGTGCGCGACATCCTGACCACGCTCGGTGACGGCGAACCGCCGGCCCTGCTGGTCGTCGATTCGATCCAGACCATGCACAGCGATTTGATCGAGGGGGCGCCGGGCACGGTCAGCCAGGTCCGCGCCTCGGCGCAGGAGCTCGTGCGCTTCGCCAAGGAGCGGGGCAGCGCCGTCGTCCTCGTCGGCCACGTCACCAAGGACGGCACGATCGCCGGGCCGCGCGTGCTCGAACATATGGTCGATACGGTCCTGAGCTTCGAGGGCGAGCGCAGCCACCAATACCGGATCCTGCGGGCGATGAAGAACCGCTTCGGCGGCACCGACGAAATCGGCGTGTTCGCGATGGAGGGCGCGGGGCTGAGCGAAGTCCCAAACCCGTCGGCCCTGTTCCTGACCCAGCGCGGCGAGCCGGTCAGCGGCACCAGCGTCTTTCCGGCGATCGAGGGTTCGCGCCCGGTGCTCGTTGAAATCCAGGCGCTGGTCGTGCGGCTGGCGAGCGGCGCGACGCCGCGCCGCGCGGCGGTCGGCTGGGACAGCGGGCGGCTGGCGATGATCCTTGCGGTGCTGGAAGCCCGCTGCGGCCTCAGCTTCGCCACCGCCGAAGTCTATTTGAACGTCGCCGGCGGCTATCGCCTGAGCGATCCCGCGGCCGACCTTGCGGTTGCCGCGGCTTTGGTTTCGGCTCTGTCCGAGCGGCCGATCCCGTCCGAAGCGGTAGTCCTCGGCGAAATCGCCTTGTCGGGTGAAATACGGCCAGTCGCGCATGCCGGACTTCGGCTCAAGGAATCGGCCAAGCTTGGCTTCGAAGCCGCCTGGGCGCCCAAGGGCGTGAAGGGCGAGGGCCTCCGCCTGGCCGAATTCGCCAACCTCCGCCAGCTCGTCGAGCAGATCATCGGCCGCTAAGCCGTCATTGCGGGCGCAGCGAAGCAATCCACGCTATATCTGGACTGCTTCGTCGCTATCGCTTCTCGCAATGACGAAAGGAGCTTGCTAGCGGCCCCGCAATGACCGCGCTCGACGTCTTCGTGTTCCTGCTCCTGATCGGCGGCGCCGCCATCGGCTTCGTCCGCGGGTTCGTGCACGAGGTCATCTCGCTGTTCGCCTGGATCGTCGCCATCGCGATGCTGAAGCTGTTTCACACCCAGCTTTGGACGGGACTGCAGAACACGACGGACATCAGCCCCGCGGCAGGTGCAGTCCTCGCCTTCGCCATATTGTTCGTGCCCAGCTTCCTCGGCGTGAAGTTGCTGGCGCGGCAGATCGGCGGCAAGACTCGCAAGCATTCGCTGCTCGGCCCAGTTGACCGGATGCTTGGCGGCGGCTTCGGGGCGCTCAAGGGCCTTCTCGGCGTGACGCTCTTCTTCCTGCTCGCCAACCTGGCCACCGACATGGTCTATGGGCCCGCGGCGGACCGGCCCGAATGGATGACCAAGTCGCGGACCTTCCCGCTGTTGAATGCAAGCGGGCGCGCGATCGTCGACTGGGTCGAGGCGCGGCGGAAGAGCGCGGCGCTGCACGTCAACAATGTGGGTGAAGAATGATCCGGCTGTACGACACCATGACGCGCGAGAAGCGGCTGTTCGTGCCCTTCAACAAGCAGCGCATCACCATGTATGTCTGCGGCCCCACGGTCTACGGCCGCGCGCACATCGGCAATGCACGGCCGCCGGTGGCGTTCGACACGCTGGTGCGGCTGATCCGCCATGAATTTGGTGAGAAAAGCCTGGTCTATGCCCGCAACGTTACGGACATTGACGACAAGATCATCGCCTCGGCGGCCGAGGAGGGCGTCGACCCGAGCGTGATCACCGAACGCTACGAACGCTTCTACCTCGAGGACATGCGGGCGCTGGGCGTTCGCGATCCCGACATCGCGCCGCACGCCACCCAGGAAATCGCGCAGATGGTGGCGATGATCGAACGGCTGGTCGGGCTCGGCCACGCATATGAAGCCGAAGGTCACGTGCTCTTCTCGGTGCCCAGCGACCCGGATTACGGCATCCTCAGTAAGCGCGACCGCGATTCAATGATCGCCGGGGCCCGGGTCGAGATCGCCCCCTACAAGCGCGACCCCGCTGATTTCGTGCTGTGGAAGCCGAGCGAAGAGGGCGTGATCGGCTGGGATTCGCCGTGGGGTCGCGGCCGTCCGGGTTGGCACCTCGAATGCTCGGCGATGATCCAGCGGCACCTCGGCGAGACGATCGACATCCACGGCGGCGGGCTCGACCTCATCTTTCCGCACCACGAAAATGAGATTGCTCAGAGCCGCTCGGCCCACGCCGGCGCTCCCCTCGCCCGCTTCTGGGTGCACAACGGCTTCGTCGACATGGGCGCCGAGAAGATGTCGAAGAGCCTCGGCAACGTCATCACGCCCGAGGAATTGCTGAAGACGCACAAGGGCGAGACGCTGCGCCTCGCGCTGCTGTCGGCGCATTACCGCTCGCCGTTGCCGTGGACCGAGAGCCTGGTCGCGCAGGCAAAGTCGATTCTCGACGGCCTCTACCGCCGCGTCGGCGACGCGGAAGCCGGGACAGTCGACGAGGGCGTGCTCGACGCGCTTAGCGACGACCTTAATACGCCGCTGGCACTGTCGCGGCTCTCGGCGCTCGACGATCCGGCGGCGCTCAAGGCGAGCGCCCAGCTGATGGGACTGCTTGAAGGCACGGCGACCGAATGGTTCCAGGGCGAGGGCGATGCGGCGGCGATCGAGGCCCGCATCGCCGAGCGCGCGGAGGCCAAGAAGAATCGCGACTTCGCCGCGGCCGACCGCATCCGCGACGAACTCAAGGCCGAGGGCATCGTGTTGGAGGATGGGCCGGGCGGCACTAGTTGGCGGCGCGAATGAACGCGCCGCTCTACACCACCGATATCCTGCGGCTGGCGGCGTCGCTCGAAGCGCCGCATGCGCTGAGCCGGGAAGACGCGCGCGCCGAACTGCGCTCGCCAACCTGCGGCAGCCGCATCGAAACCGCGGTTGCTCTCGATGGGAAGGGCCGGGTCGAAGCGCTTAGCCAGAAGGTCCACGCCTGCGCCTTCGGCCAGGCGTCGGCGGCGATCCTGCAGGGCTCGGCAAAGGGCCGCAGCGCCGAGGAAATCGCGTCGAAAATGAAGATGCTGGGCGAGTGGCTGGACGGCGGCGACGCTCCGGGCTGGCCCGAGCTGGCCGCGCTCGCCCCGGCGCGCTCGCGCAAGTCGCGCCACGGCGCCATCCTGCTGCCCTTCCGCGCACTTCTCGCAGCGATCGACGCCTCCAAGTGAGCACCACGCCCGCCGAGGCCGCGCAGGCGACCACCGCGATCCTCGAAAGCGGCGCCATCATGCTCGGCTCCGCCTTGGTGTTCGTCGCCCTGTTTCGGCGCCTGAAGCTCGGTGCGACGCTCGGCTACATCGTCGGCGGCGCCTTGATCGGGCCGCAGATCCTGGGGCTGATCGACGATCCCGAGCAGATGCTCGCGATCACTGACATCGGCATCGCCTTCCTGCTCTTCCTGGTCGGGCTCGAGCTTCAGCCGAGCCGGCTGTGGCGGCTGCGCAAGGACATATTCGGGCTCGGCCTGGCGCAGGTCGTGCTGTGCGGCCTTGCCATCACCCTGCTGTTGTACGCCGGCCTCGGACTGTCGCCCGAAGCCGCGCTTGCGATCGGGCTTCCGCTCGGCCTGTCGTCGACTGCGCAGGTGCTGCCGATGCTGCGCTCCGAAAATGAGCTCAACACGCCGGAGGGCGAGCGGGCCTTCTCGATCCTGCTGTTCCAGGACCTCGCCATCGTGCCGATGATCACGATCATTGCGGCCATGGCGCGCGTGCCCCCGGACCCCGGCGCGCCGGTCGGGTTCAGGCTCGCGCTCTACACCGTGCTTGCGGTCGCGGGCCTGGTGCTGGTCGGACGGGTCTTGCTGCGTCCCTTGTTCCGCATCGTCGGCCGCATTGCGGAGCGCGAACTGTTCATCGTCGCCGGCCTGTTCACGGTAATGGGCGCGGCCGCGGTCATGCATTCCCTGAGTTTGTCGGTGCCGCTCGGCGCCTTCGTCGCCGGCGTGATGCTGGCCGATTCTCCCTACCGGCACGAAATCGAAAGCGACGTCGATCCCTTCCGCTCGATCCTGTTGGGGCTGTTCTTCCTTTCGGTCGGAATGCTGCTCGACCTTCGGCTGATCGCCGAGCGCCCGGCGTTCGTGTTCGGGATCGCGGCGGCGGTGATCGTCATCAAGTCGCTGCTCATCGCCGGGCTCGCCAAGGCGTTCGGGAACAGCTGGCCGCGCAGCGTCCGCCTGGGTCTGCTGCTAAGCCAGGCGGGTGAATTCGGCTTCGTCCTGTTCGCCCAGGCGACGACCGCGCGGCTCATTTCGTCCGAAGCGGCATCCTTGTTCAGCGCTGTCGTCACCCTGTCGATGGCGGCGACGCCCTTCCTGATGCGCATCGTCGACTGGCTGCAGGCGCGCGAAGAGCGGAGCGGGGACGGGCTCGACGGGCCCGACAAGTCGCCCGAAACGAGCGCCATCGTCGTCGGCTACGGACGGTTCGGCCAGACCGTCGCGCAGATGATGCAGGCAAAGCGCATCGGCGTCACCCTGATCGACAAGAAACCGGCCATGATCGAGACCGCCGAGGAGTTCGGGATCAAGGTCTATTATGGCGACGGCATGCGCCTCGACCTGCTCCGAACGGCGGGAGCGGAGAATGCCCGCGTCATCGCCTTCTGCAACGACAATAGCGACGGGGCGATGACCCATGACGCGATCAAGGCCGTCCTCGAGGCATTCCCCCAGGCGGCGGTGATGGTCCGCGCGTTCGACCGCGTCCACATGATTGAGCTCGACGACCTCAACCTCGCCTTTGCCGAGCGCGAGCTGTTCGAAGGCGCGGTCGCAATGGGCCGAGCGGCGCTTCGCGCGAGCGGCGTTGCGCCGGACGAGATCAGCCACGTCGAACGCGAATATCGGAGGCGCGATTGCGCGCGGCTGGAGCGGCAGAGCGAGACCGGCGACCTGCACGCCGGGTTGAGCCTCTCGTTCAGCGCGGAGCGGTCGCTGCCCGACACCGGCGAAGAAGTGCCGGGCTAGCGGCTGCCGAGGTAGGCTTCGAGCTTCTGGATGATGGTGTCGACGACGTCGCGATGGGCGCCGGTTCCGCTCTTCACGTGGATGTGCGCTTCGGCATAGGCCTTGCGCTCGATCTCGGCGAGGCGTTCCAAAGTCCCCTTCGGATCTTCGTTCTTGAGTAGCGGGCGGGTGTCGCGGCGGGCCGTGCGCTCGGCGAGAACATCGACCGGCGCATCGAGCCAGACGGTGATGCCCTGCTCATTGAGCAGCGCCCGCGTGCTAGGCTCAACGAACACGCCGCCGCCGGTGGCGATCACCCGCACCGGGCCCTCGATGAGCCGCGCCACCAGGCGGCGCTCGCCGTCGCGATAATCCTGCTCGCCGAACCGTTCGAACAGCTCGCCGGCGGGATAGCCGACCGTGTCCTCGATCGCCGCGTCGCTGTCGATGAAGGGCAGGCCGAGCCGGCTGGCGAGCCGGCGCCCCACGGTCGATTTTCCTACTCCCATCAGACCGACCAGTACGACCGGCCGGTCGAGGCGCTTCCCCAGTTCCATATTCGACAGGGGCTATACAGCGGCTTTCGCGCTCGGCAAAAGCGCCGCCATGTCGCGCCTCGTCCTGATGGTCATCGTCGCCGTCGTCCTGATCGGCGGCCTTTTCTTCCTGTCGACGCTGCCCAAGGAGCAGCCGACTCAGGCAATCGAAGTCGCCGTACCGCAGGGCAATGCCGGTTAAGGCGATCCTTGCCCTGTCGGCGGCGGCGCTTGCGCTGGCGCTGCCGGCGCTTGCGCAGCAGCCGGCGCAGCCCGCGCCGACGCCTGCCAACCAATATCCGGGCGGAGGGATCGGCGCGCAGACGACGGAGCCTGCAACGTCCATTCCGGCTACCAGCCAGCCGGCTTCTTCCAGTGGGGCTGATGAAAGCGCGGTCGAGGAAGTCGCCTCGCTCAATCTCGCGGCGCCGGCGCCACAAGTCGAATATCCGGGCTGGGCCCGGCGCGATGTCTGGACTGTCGGGGCGCTGAACCCCGCTGAGGCGGGCCTCGGCGACAGCGGATTCGGAACGGCCAACGGCAGCTTCCTGTCGCAACTGATGCGGCGGATGGATGCGCCGATTGCGTCCCGCTGGGCGCATATCGCGCTGCGCGACGCGCTTCTCGCCAAGGTTCGCGCACCGGCTGAGGTCAATCCGGTCGACTGGGTCGCCGAGCGCGCCTGGCTGCTGCTGCGGCTGGGCGAAGCCGATGCGGCGCGGATGCTGGTCGCCGGAGTCGATACCGACCGCTTCACGCCCAAGATGGTGCAGGTCGGGGTGCAAAGCGCCCTTGCGACCGCCGATGCGCCGGCGCTCTGCCCACTGCAGGACGGCATCCGGCGCTACGACCCCAACATCCGCCAGCTGGTCCAGGCAATGTGCGCGGCGCTTGCCGGCGAATCAGAATCCGCCTCCGCCCAGATCGACCAGGCACGGCGTTACGGCCGCATCGGCGGCATCGACCTGGTGCTTGCCGAAAAGGTCGTGGGCGCGGTCGCCAATTCGCGTTCGGTCACGCTGGAATGGCAGCCGGTCGATACGTTGACCGCCTGGCGGTTCGGCCTTGCCACGGGAACGGGCACAGTCCCGCCCGACCGGCTGGTCAACCGCGCGTCCCCGCAGCTTCGCGCCTTCCAGGCCCGAGCGCCTTTGCTGACGCCGCAGCAGCGCCTGCCCTCTGCTTTCGTCGCGGCCGGCCTGGGCGTCTTTTCCTCGCAGACGATGGTCGACCTTTATTCGTCGATCTACGACACGACCGACCCGGGCGATTTGCCGGCCAGCGACGCATGGCAGCTGCGCCAGGCCTATATCGGCGCGGACGCCGAGACCCGTTTGGCCGCGATCCGCAAGCTTCTGGCGCTGGGCAAGGATCCGCTGGCCAGGGAAGGCGCGCGGGCGCTAGCCGCGCGGGCGGCGACCCTGGTCGCCCCGGATGCCGAGATCTCCAAGGACGCGCCCGAGCTGATCGCGGCCATGCTCGCCGGCGGCTATGATCACGCGGCGGCACGCTGGATTCCAGCCGTCAACCGAATGGGCGACGAGGAAGCCGACCGCTGCTGGGCGATGCTGGCGCTGGCCGCGCCGAATATCGCGGAGGTGGGCTCGGGACGCATTTCCTCGTTCATTCGCCGCGACAAGAGCGGGGGCCGAGTCAGAAGCGCACTTCTCGTCGCGGGTCTCGCCGGGCTCGGGCGGATCAGCCAGGACACGGCCAATTCGCTCAACCGCCGATACGGCCTCGGCCTTGGCCGGACCAGTAGCTGGACCAGGATGATCGATGAGGCGGGCGTGCGGCGTCAGCCGGGCAGCGTGCTGATATTGACCGGCACGGGTTTCCAGACCAGCAGCATCGACCAGCTTCCCGCCGCCCATGTCTATCACGCGATCATGGCGCTGAAGCGGACCGGCCAGGACTTCACCGCGCGGATGATCGCCGCCGAGGCGCTTTCCCGGACGTGAGCCCCGAGGACGAAGCGCTCGTCGACCGCTTCCTCGACATGATGGCTGCCGAGGCTGGAGCCTCCCGTCACACGCTCGCCGCCTATCGCAACGACCTCGAACGCGCAGCCGAGACCGCCGGACCGCTGGCAATCGCCTCGGCGGACGAATTGTCGAAGCTGGGCACGGCCTGGGCCGAGCTCGCCCCATCGACGGTGGTGCGCCGTTCGGCGGCATTGCGGCGCTTCTTCGGCTTCCTGGTTGATGACGGTTTGCGCCAGGACGATCCGTCCGAGGCGCTGCCCCGGCCGCGCTTCGAACGACCGCTGCCGCGGATTCTCGACGAAGGCGAAGTGCAGCGCATGTTCGAGGCGGCCGAGGATCGCGCCAAGAGCGGGGAGGGGGCCGCGCTCCGCAACCTCGCCTTGCTCGAACTGCTCTACGGCTCGGGGCTTAGGGCGAGCGAATTGGTCGAGCTTCCGCGCGGCGCCGTACGGCCCGGGCAGCCCTTCCTGATGGTGCGCGGCAAGGGCGACAAGGAGCGGTTGGTGCCGATTTCCTCGCGGGCCCAGGAGGCGGTGGCGGCGTGGCTGGCCCAAGCGCCCGGCGGGAGCATCTGGCTGTTCCCCAGCGGCAAGGCTCACCTGAGCCGCGTGCGGCTGTTCCAGGTGGTTCGCAGCATGGCTTCCGACGCCGGGATCTCGCCCGACCGGGTCAGCCCGCACGTTCTCCGCCACGCCTTCGCGACGCACCTGCTGTCGGGCGGCGCGGACCTTCGCGTGCTGCAGTCGCTGCTCGGCCATGCCGACATTGCCACGACGCAGATTTACACCCACGTCGACAGCGCGCGCCTGGTCGAGCTGGTCAACGCCCGCCACCCGCTGGCGACGCGGGATCGTTGACGGCTTAGGCAGCTTCGTCCTACCCGCGCCCAGCCCATGCAGACCTACCTCGATTTCGAAAAGCCGATCGCCGAGCTCGACGAGCGCATCGCAGCCTTGCGCGAAACCGCGACCAGCAACGACGCGGTCGACATCGACGCGGAGGTAGCCCGGCTCGAGGCCAAGTCCACGAAGCTGCTGCGCGACACATATGCCAAGCTTTCGCCCTGGCAGAAGGCGCAGGTCGCCCGCCATCCCGAGCGGCCGCACTTCAAGGATTATGTGGCGGGCATTGCCGACGATTTCCTGCCGCTGGCCGGGGACCGGGCGTTCGGGGACGATCCGGCGATCATCGGCGGTCTCGCCCGCATCGACGGGCGCCGGGTGATGCTGATGGGGCATGAGAAGGGCGACGACACCGCCTCCCGCCTCCGGCACAATTTCGGCATGGCCAAGCCCGAGGGCTATCGCAAGGCGATCCGCCTGATGGAGCTCGCCGACCAGTTCGGCATCCCGGTCGTGAGCCTGGTCGACACGCCCGGCGCCTTCCCCGGGGTCGAAGCCGAAGAGCGCGGCCAGGCCGAGGCGATCGCCCGTTCCACCCAGGCGTGCCTACAGCTCAAGGTGCCGATGATCGCCGCCATCGTCGGCGAAGGCGGATCGGGCGGGGCGGTCGCGATTGCCGCCGCCAACCGCGTGCTGATGTTCGAAAACGCCATTTACTCGGTAATTTCGCCCGAAGGCTGCGCCTCGATCCTGTGGCGCACCGGCGACAAGGCCGCCGAAGCCGCCGAAGCGATGAAGGTGACTGCCGCCGACCTCCAGGGGCTGGGCGTCATCGACCGAATCATCGCCGAGCCGCTGGGTGGTGCCCAACGCGATCCCGGCGCAGCCATTGGGGCGCTCAAGGGCGCATTGATCGAGGAGCTCGACGGTTGCGGCAAGCTCGGGCCCAGCAAGCTTCGCGCCCAGCGCCGCGCCAAATATCTCGCGATCGGCTGAGCCCGCCGCTCGAGCAGGGCACCGGAACCCGCTCAGTCATTCTCCGTTCAAATTCGCCGGACTTAGGTGGCTCCCGAAAACGGAGGTTCCAGTAATGCGCAATCGCATCCTGTGGCTTGCCACTGCAGCGCTGGCTATCACGCCGGCCGCGGCCCAGCAGGCCCGCTACCTGAACCCGCGAGACGTCGCCGAAGCCCAGCGCGAGCATGCGCAAATGCTGCAGGAGCTGGGCGGGGCCGAGACCGGTTCGCGGGCGGCTTATGTCGAATCGGTGGGACGCCGCGTCGGCAATTATTCCGGCCTCGCCAGCCCCAGCCAGCAGCTGCGCTTCACGACGCTGAATTCGGCGGTCGAGAACGCCTTCTCCGTGCCGGGCGGCTACGTCTATGTCACTCGCCAGCTGCTCGGGATCATGGACGATGAGTCGGAGCTCGCCTTCGCGCTTGGCCATGAAGTGGGCCATATCGCGGCCAACCACGCGCACATTCGGGAAGCCTATGCCCGGCGCAATCCGCTTGGGGTATTCGGCCAGATCCTCGGTGCAGTCTTCGGCAATTCGGTTTTCAGCAACGCCGTCGCCGCGCGCGCCAGGCTCGATACGCTGAGCTTCTCGCGCGAGCAGGAATATCAGGCCGATACCCTCGGCTTGCGCTACATGATGGCCGCTGGCTACGACCCGGCCGGAGCCGCGGGAATCCTCGGCGCCCTGAGCCGCGCCTCCGCGATGGAAACCCGCGTGCAGGGGCGGACCAACCGCCAGACTCCCGAATGGGCGAGAACGCACCCCTTGAGCGAAAACCGCCGGCAGCGGGCGCTCCAGGAAGCGCGCGCGACCGGGCAGCTCGGCAAGGGCATGCGCAACCGCGATCAGTTCCTGAGCCAGCTCGAAGGCGTCTACGTCGACGACGATCCCGCCCAGGGCATCATCGACGGCCCGAGCTTCACGCACCCGGACCTGCGCATCAAGTTCAGCGTGCCCCAAGGCTATCTGATGTCGAACGGCACCTTTGCCGTCACCATTGCGGGGTCCGCCGGGCGGGCACAATTCAGCGGCGGCCGATTCGCCGGGCCGATCGAGCAATATGTGCTCGGCGTCTACCGGGAGCTGACGCAGGGCGGCCAGGTCCAGCTCAACATTCCGCCGCCGCAGCGGATCACCATCAATGGTATGCCGGTCGCAGTCACCAGCGCGCGCTACCAAAGCGTTTCAGGGCCGATCGATGCGACCGTCGTCGCCTATCAATGGGACAAGGACCGAATCTACCATTTCGTGATGCTGACGCGAGGCGGGACTGGCGTCGGCCCCTTCGCATCGATGGTGAATTCGCTGCGCCGAATCACGCCGCAGGAAGCGGCCGCGATCCGCCCGCGCATCATCCACGTGGTGACGGTTCGCCCCGGCGACACGGTACAGTCGCTGGCCCAGCAAATGGCCTATCGCGATTACAAGCTGGATCGATTCCTGGCGCTGAACGGGCTCGCGCCGGGAGCCCGGCTGGTTCCGGGGCGTAAGGTGAAGCTGGTGATTTACGGGTCGCGCAGGGCCTAGGGCCAGGCCCGGCGATTACATGTGGGTGGCGAGGTTGTCGTTGATCCCGGTCCACATGCCGCCGACTCCGCCGCCCATGGACTGAAGACCCGCCATCATCGCCACGACGATGAGGGCGGCAATCAAGCCGTATTCGATCGCAGTTGCCCCGCGCCGGTCAGCGCCGAGCATGCGTAGTGTTTGCCGGATAGCGATCACGCCACCCTCCTCTGGTCCACGTCCACGGGGCAGCTGTATCCGTACTGGGGTTAACATTTCTTACCTTGGCAGGGTTAACGCCCGATCAGCCCTCGGCAGCCCATGCTGCGAAATGGATGATTTCGAAGCTTTCGACGGTCCGCCCGTCCTCTCCGGCCGCTGCAAAGACGGCTTCGGCCGAGGTTCGCGCGGCTTTGCCGATGAAGCGCGGCCGGTCGACGAGCAGGTTGGTGGCCGCCATCGCCCGCAGGTCGGCGACGAGCCGGTCCAGCGAACCATAGGATACCGCCACCCGGTCGACATCGATCACCGGCCGGACGAATCCCGCCTGCTCGAGCAAGGGCGCGACCGCCGCCGGCTCGATCCGTGGGTGGACGTGAGGTGAGGCTCCGCCGCTGACGGCGTCGGCGGCGCGCATCGCCGAGCGCAGCTGCGGCAGCGTGTTCGCGCCCGACATGGCGCCGATCAGCAGGCCGCCGGGCGCCAGCGCCTCGCGGAGCAGGCGAAGCGCCAGCGGCAGGCCGTTGATGGTGTCGAGGGTCCCGACCGCGACGATCAAATCATAAGCGCCGGCGCGCGGCGCCCACGCGTCCTCGACCTGGTCTTCGCCGAAGATTTCGACCGAATCCGCCAGTTCGCCGAGCGGCGCCGGCCAGTCCGGGGCGAAGCTGCCGATCAGCAAGGCGCGGCCAAAGCGCCGGTCGAGCGATGCGATGCGCTCGAGGCAGTCGGTGAAGGCGCGCCCGTGCAGGAAGAGCTCGGGCCCAATCCGGCGGGCACGTTCGCGGCGCAGCGCTCGTAGCTTCATGTCGAACAGGTCGGGCACGGCAGCGCTTGTGTCGCGCGCGGCGCCAAGCGACAAGCGTCGGCATGATCGCCGCCGCCGTCAACGCCGCATGGCGCAGTGCGCTGGACTTTGCGCTTCCGCCGCGATGCGCGGGATGCGGAACGATCGTCGGCGAAGTCCACGGTTTCTGCCACGAATGCTGGACCAACATCGACTTCCTCGGCGATTCGGGCTGCACGAGCTGCGGCCTGCCGCTGCAGGCGACCGAGGCGGAGACCTGCGGCGCCTGCCTGGCGCGGCCGCCGCGGATCGCGCGGACCCGGTCTGCGGTGGCCTACGGCGACCTCAGCCGAAGCCTCGCAATACGCCTCAAATATGGGCGCAAGGTGGCGGTTGCGCGGACGATGGCGCGATACATGGCGCCGCTCGTCGCGCGATCGGATCAGGCGGTGCTGGTGCCGGTTCCGCTGCACCGCAGCCGGCTATGGAACCGCGGCTTCAACCAGTCGGCGCTGGTCGCTCGCGAGCTCTCGCAGCGGCTTGGCATCGCGATGGAGCCGATGGCGCTGAAGCGGACCAAGCGAACCCCGGCGCTGAAGGGCATGAGCATGCTCCAGCGGCGCAAGACCGTCGCCGGCGCATTCCGCGTCGCCGACCGCAAAGCAGTCGAGGGCCGGACGGTAATTCTCGTTGACGACGTGCTCACCACCGGCAGCACGGCCGAAGCCTGCGCGCGCACCTTGAAGCGTGCCGGAGCGGCGCGAGTCGAGCTCATCAGCTGGGCCCGCGTGGTGCGCCCGGCGCAGTTGATGCGTTGACGATTGTCCCTAAGTATCGACTCCCAAGGAGTCGCGAGTGCCGATCGTCGAAATCTACACCAAAACCTTCTGTTCCTACTGCTGGCGCGCCAAGATGCTGCTCGAATCCAAGGGGGTGGCGTTCAAGGAAATCAGCGTCGATTTCGGCGGCGAGCTTCGCCAGCAGATGCTGGAGCGCTCGAACGGGCGAACTACCGTCCCGCAGATTTTCATCGGCGAGACCCATATCGGCGGCTGCGACGACCTTGTGGCGCTCGACAGCGCCGGCAAGCTCGACGAATTGATCGCCGCCTGAAGTGACCCGGATCGCGCTCTTCCAGTCGAACACGGGCATCGACCCGGCGGAAAATGCCCGGGCCCTGGAAGCAGCCATCGAACAGGCAGCCGCAGGCGGCGCCGAAATGTTGTTCACGCCGGAGATGTCGGGCTTGCTCGACAGCGATACGCAGCGGGCGCGGCCCAAGCTGCACGCCGAGGAGGAAGATGCCGTTCTCGCCACCTGCCAGGAAGCAGCGAAACGCCATCATATCTGGCTTCACCTCGGTTCGCTCGCGGTGCTGGTCGAGGGCGGGAAGGTCGCCAACCGCGGTTTCGTCATCGACCGCGAAGGCGTGATCCGCGCCCGCTACGACAAGATTCACCTGTTCGATGTCGATCTTCCAACGGGCGAGAGCTGGCGCGAGTCGAATACCTACTCGCCGGGCCAGGACGTCGCGCTGGTCAACGGCACGCCGGTGGGTAAGCTCGGCCTCACCATCTGTTACGACGTTCGTTTCCCGGCCCTGTTGGCGCGGCTCGCCGAAGCCGACGCCGACCTCATCTCGGTTCCCGCGGCCTTCACCGTTCCGACCGGCAAGGCGCATTGGCACATCCTGCTCCGTGCGAGGGCGATCGAGGCGGGGCTGTTCATCGTCGCCGCGGCGCAGGTCGGCCAGCACGCCGACGGCCGTTCGACCTACGGCCACAGCCTGGTCGTCGACCCCTGGGGCGAAGTGCTGCTCGATATGGGCGAGGACCCCGGCGTCGGATTTGCCGACGTCGATCTCAAGCGGATTTCCGACGTGCGGGCGCGCATTCCCGCGCTTCGCCATCGCCGCATCATCCCCGACGTCGTCACGTCGTGAATTGATTGGGTGAATTGATTGGTGGGGCCTCGCCCTCTATTCGCCTTTTGGCGGCCCCGTAGCTCAGCAGGATAGAGCGACAGATTCCTAATCTGTAGGCCACAGGTTCGAATCCTGTCGGGGTCACCAGGATTGATTGGGATGAGCGCAATGGCGACGAATGAGGCTGATACCGGGCAGGGGGGAGTGGCCAACCGGCTGTTCCTCGAACATCCGCGCTCTTTGGGAATGAGCTGGGCGGAGCACGGCGTCGGCGCGATCAAGATCGGCGCGGAACTGGTCGGCGCGGGCTGCGCGTGCATCATTCATGCCTTCGTCCCCGGCTGGTTCACCGAGACCGCGGGCAGGACCGTCACCAACATGTATACGCACATGACGAAGCGCAAAGCTGGCGCCGCTAATCCGGAGAGCTGGCCCGACTATGAAATCTGATCGGGTTTTCCCGGTCGCAATCATCGGTGGCGGCTTTTCGGGTACGATATTGGCCGCGCAGCTCGCGCGGCGCGGGACTGCCTCGCTGCTGATCGACGGCAGCGGCCGAATGGGCCGCGGCGTCGCTTATTCGACGACGGAGGGTGCGCACCTCCTGAACGTCCGGGCCGAGGGGATGAGCGCCTGGTCCGGCGAGCCTGACCATTTTGCCAAGGCTTTTGCCGAAGAAAGTGGAGAGCCGCGCGGCTTCGCCGAGCGTCGCCAGTTCGGCAGCTACCTAGCCGCGATCCTGGATGAAGCGATTGCGAGCGGAAAAGCCTCAACCGCCGATGCGACGGCGGTTCGCGCGATCCGCGCCAATGGCGGCTGGCGGGTCGAGCTCGACAATGGCGAGACGGTCGAGGCGGAGGCGCTTGCCTTGGCCGTCGGCAACCAGGAGCCGGAGCCGCTGAGCGCCTTCACCGGCGCCGGACCGCGCTTCATCACCAATCCGTGGGGCGCCGACGCGCGCGCGGCGGTCGCCGATCTGGCGGCGAGCGGCGAGGCCGCGCTGCTGGTCGGAACGGGCCTGACCATGGTCGACTTGGTGCTGTCGCTCGAGTCCGCGGGGCATCGTGGCCGCATCGTCGCTCTGTCACGCCGCGGGCTGATCCCGCGAGGCCATGCCGATTTCGAACCCGCGCCGGTCGAGCGCGAGGCATTGCCCGAGGGCGACATGCGCGGCCTGTTCCGCTGGGCGCGTCGGCGAAGCGGTGAGGTCGGCTGGCGTGCCGCGATCGACAGCCTCCGGCCGCACAGCCAGCCTTTGTGGCAGAGCCTCGACGGAGAGCAGCAGCGCCGTTTCCTGCGTCATGGGCGACCATGGTGGGACGTCCACCGCCACCGCATCGCGCCCGAAGTCGCGCGCCTGATCGCCCAGCTGATCGGCGAAGGTCGGCTCGAGGTCATCGCCGGGCGGATCATCTCCGCGCGCCCGGGCGAGGGGGGGCTCGATGTCGACTACCGACGCCGCGGCGTGAGCCAGCGGCAAAGCGTGACGTTTGCATATGCTTTCAACTGCACCGGCCCGCTCCATTCGATAGCGCGCAGCCGCGACCCCTTGCTTCGAAGCCTGCTCGATTCCGGTCAGGTCCACGCCGATCATCTCGGCATCGGGCTCGACGTTGATGAGCATGCCCGCGCCGGTGAACGGCTGTGGGCGTTGGGGCCACTGACCAAGGGCCGTTATTGGGAGATCATCGCCGTCCCTGATATCCGGGAGCAGGCGGCGGCCGTAGCCGAAGATATCAAGCTGGAGTTGAGTGCATGACCGATGATCATGGCGATCCGGAGGACGGCGACCTCGTCGAGTCCGCGCCGCCCTGCGCCATTCCCGAGGATGTATCCGAAGCCGTCCGCACCCTCATTCGCTGGGCCGGCGACGATCCCGCCCGCGAAGGGCTGCTCGACACACCGCGCCGCGTCGCGCGCGCCTGGCGAGAATATTTCAAAGGCTATGGCGAGGACCCAGCGCACCACCTTTCGCGGACGTTCGAGGAAGTGGGCGGCTATGACGAAATCGTGCTCCTGAAGGACATCCCGTTCCAGTCGCACTGCGAGCACCATCTCGCGCCGATCATCGGCAAGGCCGCGATCGCTTATCTCCCGGGCAACCGGGTGGTGGGGATCAGCAAGCTCGCCCGGGTCCTCCACGGCTATGCCAAGCGCCTGCAGGTGCAGGAACGGCTGACCGCGCAGGTCGCCGATGCGATCTGGAAGCATCTTGAGCCCAAGGGCGTCGCCGTGGTGATCGAGGCGAGCCACGCCTGCATGAGCTCGCGTGGCGTTTCGACTCCCGGCGTGATGATGACGACCAGCCGCATGATGGGCACGTTCCGCGAGGACGAGCGCAGCCGCCGCGAAGTGCTTGCGCTGATGGGCTACTGACCAAGACGGCAAGCGGGGCGGTTCCGCTGGCCCTGGAACCGCCCCGCGCCCACCCCCGTCGGGGTGTCGTCAGCCAGAGTTTACGCCGACGCTTCGAGCCCGTGCTTCAGCTGGCTCATCTGGTCGTGGCCCTGCCGAACCGACTGGTAGCAGCTTTCGACTACCGACCGGCTCTCGCCGCTCAGTTCGCCGCCGTTGAGTGCGGTTTCGAACTTCTCCTTGAGATAGTCCTCGCCGCGTTCGACTTCGTTGATGATTGCCTGGTCGTCGCGGCCGGTGACTGCGGCCTTGAGGTCCAGGAAACGCTGGTGGGTGGCACCCAGGAAGGAGCCGTCGTCCTCCGGGTTACCGCCAAGCCGGCGGACTTCGGAACGGAGCTGCTCGACGACCTGCTGGCGTTCGCTGGCGCGCTCGCGGAATAGCTGCTGGAAGCGGCTGTTCTCGGAGTTCGAGGCCGCGTCCTCATAGCCCTTGATGCTGTCGATCACCGTGGCGGTGAGGGTGTTGAGGGTGGTGATGTCGTCACTGTGTTCGGTCATGTTCCTGTCTCCGATTTTTTGGGGATTGCGCTGCTTCAACGCGCGAGAGGAGCAGGCGGATGCTCTGGCGGAGGTGAGGTTCCGGGCGTAAGCCGCAAATCGGGCGCGCTTTGCCGCTGCCGGGGCGGAACTGGGGAGACAGGCTGAATGACCCTGACACGGCGCGGGCTGCTCGAAGTCATCGGATCGGTCGGCGGGGCCGGCGCCGCCTACATGGCGATGGAGATGCTCGGGCTGGCGATCCCGACGCCCGCCGGAGCCGAGAATTTCAAGCTTCCGCAAGCGTCCGGAACCGGCAAATCGGTCGTCATTCTCGGCGCCGGGATGGCGGGCCTGGTCGCGGCTTATGAGCTGGGCAAGGCCGGCTACCGCGTCACCGTCCTGGAGGCCCGCGACCGTATCGGCGGCCGCGCCTGGACGCTTCGAGGCGGCGACCGAATCGTCCAGATCGGCCGTCCCGACCAGGTCGCGAGTTTCGCGCCCGGCCAGTATTTCAACTGCGGTCCGGCGCGCATCCCCAGCACGCACCGCGCAGTCCTCGGCTACGCCAGGCGGTTGGGCGTGAAGCTGGAGCCCTTTATCAATTCCAACCGCAACGCCGGCTGGGACTTTAGCGGCAAGGTCTTTCAAGAGCGGCGCTACATGAACGACTTGCGCGGCCATTTGGCGGAGCTGCTCGCGAAGGCGGTCAACCAGAAGGCGCTCGACCAGGCCGTGCCGAAGGACGAGCTCGACGTGCTTCGCCAGCTGCTCCCCTTCTACGGCCAGCTCGACGACAAGGGACGCTACTCGCCGCGCGGCTCGTCCGGCTATTCGGTTGAAGCCGGGGGTTACAACCAGGCCCCGGTGCCGCTGCCGCCGCTCAGCTTCAACGAATTGATCCCGTCACCCGCGATCGGCCTGCCCTATGTGTTCGAGGAATTGTGGGACCAGCAGGCGACAATGCTCCAGCCGGTCGGCGGGATGGATCGGATCGTCCATGCGATTCACGACAAGGTGAAGCGGACCGTCCGCCTGCGGACGGTGATCACGGCGATCCGCCGGACCGGCGACCGCGTCCGGATCGAGCATGGCCCGGGCAAGCAGGTGACCGAGGCCGACTATTGCATCTGCACGCTGCCGATCCCGATCCTGAAGCGCATCCCGAGCGACTTTTCGCCCGCGAAGAAGACCGCGATCGAGAACGGTCCGGCCTACATCCGCAGCATCAAGCTGGCCTTCGAAGCGCCGCGCTTCTGGGAAAGCGACGACAATATCTTCGGCGGGCTGGCCTGGACCGACCGGCTGAACGAGAACGTCATCTATCCAAGCCACGACATCGGCGCGCCACGCGGCGTCATCGTCGGCGCCTATGCCGCCGGCTGGACTAGGCAGGACAATCCTGCCCGCTTCGAAGGGCTGAGCAACGAGGAACGCATCCGCATCAGCCGGGAGTCGCTCGAGGCGCTCCACCCCGGCCGCTCACGCCTGCTGTCGAAGGGGGTCAGTGTGGCCTGGGGCCTGGTCCCCTATTCCGAAGGGATTGGTGCCGAATGGCCGGAGCTCGAGCCGCGTGGCCCGGGCTATGCCGAACTGCTGAAACCCGAAGGCCCGATCTTCTTCGCCGGCGAGCATTTGAGCTACCAGCCGACCTGGCAGGAAGGCGCGATCCTCTCCTCGATCGAAGCGATGAAGTTGCTCGCCTCGATGAGCAAAGAAAGAATGGCGGCCGCGAAGCGCGTTTATGTATACGAGCCGAGAAAATAGGGAGACAGGTCATGCCCAGGATCACGCGCTTCGCTTTTGCCGCGGCCATCGCCGCGCTTGCCGTCCCAGCCACTGCGTCGCCCACGGCCGTCCCAATCTCACGCGCGGTCGCAGCCACCGGCCGAAGCGCGGACAATGTCGCTCTCGATGCCGGCCGCAAGCCGGTCCAGGTCCTGACCTTCCTCGGGCTTCGACCGGGGATGCAGGTGCTCGATCTGTTTGGCGCCAATCGATACTGGGCGGAGATCATGGCGCCGGCAGTCGGCCCGCGGGGCAAGGTTGTGGTCTGGGAGCCGACCCAATTCTACAAGGGCGATGGTGTCAGCGCCTTCGATGCCTTCGCCAAGCGTCAGGGCAATGTCTCGATCGTCGCCAGCCCGTTCGAGGCGCCCAATCTGCCCAGGAATTTCGCGGACCTTGCGATCCTCAACCTCGATTATCACGACACTTATTGGCAGAGCGACAAATACGGCATTTCGCGGATGAATCCCGCCGACTTCGTCAAGGCCGTGTACCGCGCGATGAAGCCCGGCGGGGTGATCGGGGTCATCGACCACGCCGCAAGCCCTGGCGGCGACACGCGGGCGGTGGTCGAGAAGCTGCACCGGATCGATCCGGCGGTCGTCAAAGCGGACTTTCGCCGCGCCGGCTTCCGCCTGGTCGGGACCAGCATGATCCTCCGCAACCGCGCCGACGACCATAGCCTCAACGTGTTCGAGCCGAAGATTCGGGGCAAGACCGACCGCTTCATCTACAAGTTCCGGAAGCCGCGTTGAGCCCTGACGCGGAAGACAAAGCGGCGCGTCCGATGCGTGGGCGCCGCGCCTACGTGGTGTTGCTTGCGCTGATGATCGGTTTGGGTGCCGGCGCCCTGGCTGCGGGCAGCAAGGACGCATGGCACGACGTCGCGCTGAAGGCCGCAGGGATGATCGGCGGCTTGTGGCTCAATGGCCTGAAGATGACGGTGATTCCCCTGATCATCGCTCTCTTGGTTCCAGCGGTCGCCTCGGCGGCCTCGGCGGCACAGAGCGGCAAGATCGCCGGTCGCGCGATGCTATGGTTCATCCTGGTCTACGCATTCTCGGCGACGGTCGGCGCTGCCGGCATGTCCGCGCTGGTCCGCCTGTTTCCGCTGAACGCGGGATCGGCTCAGGCCTTGCAGGCCGGGCTTTCCAGCATCGACCCGTCCAAAGTGCCGTCGCAGCCGCCCGGTGTGCTCGATTTCTTCAGCGGCGTCGTTCCTTCGAACGTGTTTGCGGCGGCCAGCAATGGCGATGTCCTGCCGCTGGTCATCTTCGTGGTGATCTTTGCCTTCGCGGTGACCAGGATCGCGCCCGCCAGGCGCGACTTGCTGGTGGGGATTTTCCAGGCGCTTGCCGATGCGCTGCTGATGGTCATCGGTTGGGTCCTGTGGCTGGCCCCGATCGGGGTCTTCGCTCTGGGCTATGCAGTGGGCGCTGCGGCGGGGGCGGGGGCATTCGGCGCCTTGCTTCACTACGTCCTGCTCGTCTCGACGCTCGGGCTAGTCATGCTGTTGAGCAGCTATGTGGTTGCCGCGACCGCCGGCGGCCTGCCTCTCAGGGCCTTCGCCAAGGCCGAGATTGCACCGCAGAGCCTGGCCATATCCACCCGTTCTTCGCTGGCCTGCCTTCCGGCCATGCTCGGCGCGGCCCGAACAGTCGGGATACGCGAGCGAACGGCCGACCTGGTCTTGCCGCTCGCAGTGGCGTTGTTTCGCCCGACGGGGCCGGCGATGAACGTCGGTGTCGCTTTTTACGTCGCGCACTGGTTCGGAATTGAGCCAAGCCTCACATCGATCATTGCCGCGGTCGCGGTCGGCTCGGTGATCAGCTTCGGCTCGGTCAGCGTGCCGGGTGAGGTCAGCTTCCTCGCTTCGATCGCTCCGATCGCCATGGCCCTGGGCGTTCCCATCGCGCCGCTGGCATTGCTCGTCGCGGTGGAAATGATCCCGGACATCTTCCGCACCGTCGGCAATGTGACGATGGATGTTGCGGTTACTGCGGCGGTCGATCGTTCCGTTGGCGAAAGGGCTGCTCCTGAACGCCCGATGAGCGCCGGCCGACCGCTCGCCGAATAGATTTCCCCCTTTGTCCGACCGACGAACGCCGCCGCAGGCTCGTCGAGCAGCGCGCGACTTCAAAATGCGCGCGGCGCATTAAGGTCGGGCGACGCGGGACTTTTCATGTCCGAAGGCTGGCCTGCCCCCTCGGCCGGCCTTCTGCGGCCTCCCCAGCCGAATCCCGCGTCGCAACAAAAGGGAGTTGCGCCATGTTGAAGACCCTGGTCGTCTTTGCCGCCTTGCTGGTGACGAGCGTCTTGGTCGTTCCGACCGTCAGCCTCGCGGTCCAGCTCGTTTAACGCCCGGCGATCGAGCGCACCCGGTCCGAATAGAGCCGGCCGACCGGCTGCTCCTCGCCATCGGCGAGCCTGGCGATCCAGCGCCCCGACGGGTTGCGCGTGAAGCCGGTGATGAAGTCCTTGCGGACGATCGCGGAGCGATGGAGCCGCACAAACAGCTCGGGATCGAGCCCTTCCTCGAGCGCGGCCATGCTGTGGTGGATCAGCCAGCTGCGCCGCCCGACGTGGAGCCGCATGTAATCGCGCTCCGCCGAAACGCGGTCGACGTCGCGGGCAGCGATCCGCACCAGGCCTGACAGGTCGGACGCCCAGAATTCCTCGAGCCATTGGGACGAGCGCGCTTCGCCGGGCCGCTCGCTCCGGCCGCGCAAATAGGCGCGGGCGCGGTCCA
The DNA here is from genome assembly GCA_040389765.1 of Pseudomonadota bacterium. Taxonomy (GTDB): domain Bacteria; phylum Pseudomonadota; class Alphaproteobacteria; order Sphingomonadales; family Sphingomonadaceae; genus Sphingomicrobium. Next base: position 342,053 of record JAZJZO010000006.1, read on the forward strand.
GCGCGCGCTGCAGCCGGTTCGGATCGACCGGCTTCATCAAATAATCGACCGCTTCGATTTCGAAGGCAGCGACGGCGAACTGGTCGAAGGCGGTAACGAACACCACCGCCGGAGACGGACTGTGGCGCGCGAGGGCCCGGGCCACGCCGATCCCGTCCAGCCCCGGCATGGCGATGTCGAGCAAGAGCAGGTCAGGATGAAGCGCTTCGGCAAGGTTGATGGCGCTGTCGCCATCGCTGGCAGTGCCGACCAGCTGCGCGCCGTCGGCCTTGGCGAGGAGCAGCTGCAGGCGCTCCGCTGCGAGCGGCTCGTCGTCGGCGATCAGCACCCGCAGCGGAGCGTCCTCAGCCATCGACCTCGACGGGCATGGTAATCGCCACCTTGTAGCCGCCGGCCGTCATCGGCCCGAAGCGGCAGGAAGCGCGGCCATGGAAGCGCGCGTCGAGCCGCTGGCAGACGTTGGCGAGGCCGAGGCCAGTCCCTTCGTGGGTTGCGGCGGGAAGCTCGTCCTTGCCGCCATGCTTCAGGCGGTTGCTGATCTCGAGCAGCATTCGGCCGTCGGAAGCGGGCTTGGCCTCGATCCGGATGACGACGGTCTTGCGGCTCTTGGAAACGCCATATTTGATCGCATTCTCGACGATCGGCTGGAGCAGCAGGGCGGGAAGCTGCGCGTTCTGAAACTTCTTCGGCACTTCGATTTCGACCTGAAGCCGGTCGGGGAAGCGCGCCTTCTCAATGTCGAGATAGAGCCGCTGGAGGTCGATTTCCTCGGCCAGGGTGACGTCCGCGGCCGGATCGATCGACAGGCTCGTGCGAAAGAAGGTCGAAAGCGCCAGCAGCATTGCCTCGGCGCGGTCGGTGCGGCCGGTCATGACCAGCGACGACAGGCTGTTCAGCGTATTGAACAGGAAGTGCGGGTTGACCTGGTAGCGGAGCGCGCGGACCTGGGCGGCCTGGGCCGCACTTTCGGCGTCGGCGAGGCGGCGCTGGGCGCGCAGCGCCTGCGCGTGGGCCTGGTTTGCGAGGTAGAAGGCGCTCCACGCGAGGAAGAAGAACAGCCAGACGACCGAAGCATCGAGGCCGTAGCGGACGCGCTGCATCGTATCGAGCTCGCCCATCTTGGGCATGGTCAGGACAAGCGGCTCCTGGGCGGTCCGCTCGATGCGAACGGTCTGCCCCTTTTCGATGACGGTGAACCCTTCCCGCGCCTGGTAACGGTGCTGCTCGCGGCTTTCGCGCATCAGGTCCTGGATGAAGATCAGGGTGCTGCCCATCAGCAGCGAGCCGGCCGCCGAAGCCAAGGCCGCGATGATCGCCTTGCGGCGCAGCGGCAGGCCGCGGCCGAAATGGGCAATTACGGCATAGATGAGGCCGGTGATGACGATGCCGACGCCGATGATCGCCAGCTTGTTCGATAGCGCAGTCAAGGGGTCGGAGCCGAGGAAGGCGCGGGCGACGACGGTCAGCCCGTAAAAGAACCAGAAGCCGACGATCGCCTTGGCAGCAAAACGCCAGTCCGCGAACCGGCTCTGGACAGCAGGTGGAGGAGTCATGAACATCATCAATGTCATGTCCCAAAAATCGGGGCTCGCAAACCGCCCCTTGCCCGTTGGCAGAAGCGCCGCCCCTCCCGGTCGAAAGAGAGGGGACGGAACGTGCCCGCCGCTCGCTTCGTTACGTTGTCGAGTTGATCAGGTCGAGGAGCAAAGGGGACCGCCGTGAACGACAATGACAATGACAAGCCCGAGGAAACCTCGGCCAAGGATTGTCCGCCGCCGGTATTGTCGGCGCCCCCCGAACGCGAGCTCGAGCGCAAGCTGAAGCGCCATCCGGGCGACCTCGACGCCAAGGCCGACGTCGGCAGCGATGAATCGATGGACGCGTCGGATCCGCCCTCGGCTGCCCAGCCAGGGTCATCGGATGAACCCGCGCCGTCGTCAGGCTTTCCCGAAAGCAATTGCGACTAATAACAGCCGCGTCACAAAAACGCACCGCAGTTGCAATAAATCAACAATCCACAGATTTGCGACCGACCGTCAATTTCTAGCCTTGCTGCAAGGACTCCCCTCTGATTCAATATGAATGGGGGGTGGGATTGTGGTTAAGTTTCTCGAAACCAAAACCGCCGCATGATCCCGCCTGGGCAGAAGGAGTCGGGTTCATGATTACGCGGACCAGCCAGCCGGCAAGCGGCGCGATGCTGATCTCGGAGATGAAGGAGTTTGCGGCCTTTCCGAAGGCGACGCAGCGCTACATCCGCCGGTCGCTCGATGTGGCTTATGGTCGCCGCGACCCGATCGAATGCTGGGCCCGCGACGAAGGCGAAGCCGCCTCGATCCGCGCCCAGGCCCGCCTTTACAAGCAGCTCGATCATCTGCGCCTGCAGGTGCCGGACGATAGCGGCCTCGACATGATCGAGCCCTTCGTCGGCATGCTCATCACGCTCTCGGCCTTCGACCTCGGCCAGGACCGCCTGCCGAACTTCGCGGCTTATCGCTTCCTTTACGAGCGGCTGATCGGCGCCTCGTCGCGGCCATGGCTGCCGTCGGCCTTCTGCGCCGCCGCAGCCCTTCCGCACCTGCACCCGGACCGCCGGCGCATCCTGCTCCAGTCGATCAGCGAAAGCGCGGCGACCGCGCCGGGCTGGTCGAGCCGCGAGCCGGTGTTCTGGCCGGAGTGGGTCGAAAAGGTCGACCTCAAGGCCGCTGCCTAAGCCGGCACTTTCACCGTCGGGTAGATTTCCGCCAGCTGCCGAAGGCTGTCTTCGGCAGACCGGTGGTGGATGAACACCACGCCTGCTGCTTCGTAAGCGGCGCGGTGCTTTTCCCGATCGTCGACCAGCACGTCGCCTTTATGCATGTGCTTGTGCTTGTCGCGGGCCATGCAGGTGATGATCGGCACGCCGGGGAAATGCTCGGCCGCCCAGTCCACCTTCTGCTTTGCCGCCCAGCCGCCCATGGGAAGGCCGGTGAGGATGGTCGGCTTGAGGTGGGCGACCCCGTCGAACAGCAGCCGGGCATCGGGCATTTCGGGTAGCGAACCGTAGAAATTTTTCGCCTTCGCCAGCCGTTTCCAAAAGGCACCGTTGCCGTGCCGGTCGATGTACGCCTTGGGTTTCATCCCCAGAAGTTCGCAGGCGCCGCGGTCGAAATCGGCGAGGACGCCATCGGCATCGAGGAACAGGCGCGGCAGCTTCGGCATCAGAAGCGCGCCGGCTCCAGCTCGACGTCCAGCGGCGCGGGCAAATGCTCCCAGCCCTGGTCGCGCAGCACGTCATTGCTTTCGCGCGCCTTGCGCCCCGGACCCAGCGACCAGGTGATGTGATAGGTCGATCCGTCGGGCCGGTCGGTGGTGCCGTCGAGCTCGACCACCAGACATTCGAGGCTCTTCCCATCATCCGCGTGGCCCACGATCCGGGCAGCCGCCTTGCGGGGCAGCGGGGTCGCGGGCGTCGCCCCGGTGCGCAGGGTCACATGATCGGCGACGGTCTTGTCATACTTTGGCGGAAAGCGCTCGAGCAGCGCCGATCGCTCTTCCTGCGGCAATTTCCAGCCGGTCACGGTTCCGGGCTTGGCCATGCCGGCTTAAGCGCCCAACTTCTCCAAAAGCTCCCGCGCGAAATCGATCAAAGTGTCGTCGCGCGCGCCCATGATCAGGATGCGGTCGCCGGGCTGGGCTTCCGCCAGCAAGGCTTCGCCGATGGCGGACCGCTCGGCGACATGCTCGGCGTTCTTGCCAAGGCCGCGCACCTGGTCGGCCAGCCAGTCGCTGCCGTGCACCCGTTCGGTCGTGCCGCCCTGGTAGACGGGGTCGGGCAGGTACAGCCGGTCGTCCGGCGCCATCCCGTCCGCCAGGCTCGCGGCAAGCTCCTCGCCCATCTTGGCCAGGGGGCCGTAGCCATGCGGCTGGAACATGATCAGCAGGCGGCCTTCGCGGGCGCGCAGCGTCGCCAAAGTGGCGTCGATCTTGTCGGGGTTGTGCGCGAAATCGTCGATGACGGTGACGCCCCCGGCGTTGCCCACGGTTTCCAAGCGCCGTTTCAGGCCTTCGAAGCGGGCCATGGCGTTGACCGCATCCTCGACGCGGACGCCGATTGCGCGAGCGACGGCGATGGCGGCAAGCGCGTTGGAGACATTATGCCGGCCGGGGACCTGCAAGCGCACCTCGTGGCGTTCGCCCTCGGCTTCCAGCGCGAAGGACACGCCCTCGTCGCGAAGCTCGATCGCCTTGGCCATGAAATCGGCCTTGGGGCTGTCGAGGCCGTAGCCGATCAATTTGTCGGCCGGCAGCGCTTCGGCCAACGCCCGAGTTTCCGGATCGTCGAGGTTGAGAACCACGCGCCGCGACGCCTGCAGGAAACCGGCGAAGAGGCCGCGGAGCTCGCTCATTTCCTTATGGTCGAGGCTGATGTTGCTCAGCACCGCGATCTCGGTCTCGTAAAGCGCGATCGATCCGTCGCTTTCGTCGACCTCGCTCACGAACAGCTCGGGATCGCCGACCAGCGCGCTGGCGAAGGGCGCTGACGGGGTCACGAAATTCTTCATCACCGCGCCGTTCATCACCGTCGGCTGGCGATGGTTGGCGTGAAGGATCCAGCCGATCATGCCGGTCACGGTCGACTTGCCGCTGGTCCCGCCGACCGCGACGCTGCGCTGCGCGCCGTTCAGCAGCCGGGCCAGGAATTGCGGGCGGGTGAGGTGGGTGAGGCCGAGCTCGCGGGCGCGGACCACGTCGGGAACATTGTCTTCGACCGCTGCCGAGGTGACGAGCGTCATGCCGGGCTGGAGGCCGGAGCCGTCCTGCGGGAAGAGCTGGATGCCGAGCGAACGAAGATAGTCGAACTTGTGCGGCGTCCGCCCCGCGTCGAGCGAGCGGTCGGAGCCGGCCACCTTGTTGCCGGCGGCGCGGACGATGGAGGCGAGGGGAAGCATGCCGCTGCCGCCGATGCCGCTGAAGAAAACCGGAGAACCCATCATCGCCGCGGCCCTATTGAGTGAGGCCCGGCTTGGCTAGCTGCGTGTGTAATCCTGACTAGGCCGATGATTTTCGAATGATCAACGGCAGCTTTCCACCCATTGCGGACATTAGCTGCGCTCACTAGATCGTCTTTTGTTGGGGAGTAGCTTCCGGCAACCAAAGTCGGCTCCGCGTCAACATACTTGCGCTTCGGCGCATGGCGCGAGGGACGGGATTTCCCGTCTAGCGAGACCAGCACGGACCAGGGCCTGTCGGGCGTCCTGGGATGTGCTGTCTTGCGCCCCACGGAGCTAGCCAATGACCCCGCTATCTATTGCGGTCCTCGCCTTCAGCATGTCGGCAGACGCCTGTGCGGCTGCAATGGCCCGAGGAGCGTCCACCCGGCCAAGCGTTTCCACCGCGATCAAGAGCGGCCTCGTCTTCGGCATCATCGAAGCGATAACACCACTGCTCGGCTGGGCGGTCGGCCTTGCCGCAAGCTCTTATATCGACGCCATCGACCATTGGATCGCTTTCGTCCTGCTCGGGGCGGTTGGCGGCAAGATGGTCATCGAGAGCATCGCAAGGCTGGGCAAAGCCGAGGAGGGCGAACAGCCGAGGAAGGCGGGAATGGTCGGCCTTGTCCTCACCGCAACAGCGACTAGCATCGACGCCGCCGCCGTGGGCGTAACGCTCGCATTAGTGAAAGTGAATATTGTCAGCGTGGCCGTTGCCATCGGTTTGACGACTTTCGCGCTTGCCACCGGCGGCCTTCTGATTGGCAGGGCGGTTGGTGCAAGGTTCGGCCCGATGGTCGAACTCATCGGTGGCCTGGGCCTAATCGGGATTGGAACCGGCATCCTGCTCGAACATACGGGCATCATCCGCTGAAACCTAAACTCCGATTTCCACCCATTGCGGACACCGGGTCCGCCAACCTAAGCAGTGGCGATGAAGATCGCCGTTGTCGCCCCGAGCTGCATGCTGAGCCGCGAAGCCGCGGCGGCGGTCGAGGCAATCGTGGCGGAGCGCGGCGACTGCGAGCTTTTCATCCATCCGCAATGCTTCCTGTCCGAGGGCCATTTCGCCGGGCCTGACCAAGCGCGGCTGGCGGCGCTGCGTGAAGTGCTGGGCGACGAGAGCGTGGACGCGATCTGGTGCGCGCGCGGGGGCTATGGGTCGAACCGCATCGCGCTAGAGTTGCTGGCCGACCTGCCGGGCGGGGCCCGCGGCAAGTTGCTGATGGGCTATAGCGACGCCGGCTTCCTCCATGCGGGCCTGCACAAGGCGGGGATCGAGGTTGCCTGGGGGCCGATGCCGCAGGACGTGCTGCGCGACGGCGGGCAAGCCGCGATCCACCGCGCGCTCGACTGGATCGTCCGCCGGGACCGGGCGGCGCTGGAGCCCGGGGTGACGGGTCCGGCCATGGCCTTCAACATGACGGTGCTGTCGAGCCTGCTTGGGACGCCGCTCGAGCCCGACCTCACGGGCGTCGATCTGCTGATCGAGGAAGTGGGCGAGCAGCTGTACCGGATCGACCGGACCATGTTCCACGTCGCGAACAGCGCCAACGTCCGCGGGGTCGCGCGCCTGCGGCTCGGGCGGGTCGCCGACATCCTGTCCAACCAGCCCGAATTCGCCGGCTCCGAGCAAGCGATCGTCGAGGACTGGTGCCGCCGTTCGGGCATCCCCTTCGGCGGCCGCGCCGACATCGGCCACGATGCGGCGAACAAGGTGGTCCCATTCCCTCTGCGCGAAAGCTGATCGAGATTGCGTTCGCCCATTGCAAAGGGCCTCGAGTTGCGCTCTACCTGAGAGGGAGAACAACAGGAGGGCCGTGATGGCAGAAGGTCGTAAAGCAGGGGGCGGATTGGCTCGCCCGGTTCAACCGTCGGCGGATCTCGCTGCGATTTGTGGCAGCGCACCGCTGCCGCGCAGCCAGGTCGTTTCGAAAATGTGGGACCACATTCGCAAGAACAACCTGCAAAATCCGCAAAACAAACGGGAAATCCTCGCTGACGACAAGCTGAAGAAGATCTTTGGGGGCAAGGATCGGGTCAGCATGTTCGAAATGAACAAGCATCTTTCGAACCATCTGAAATAAGGCAGCAGCCTTTTCAGACATGAGGGGATCCGCTTCGGCGGGTCCCCTTTTTGTATGCGGCTTGCGCGACTCGGGGGCGATTTCAGCCCCGCCAGAGGCCGTCGAGCCGCTCTTCGGTCACCGGAAACCCCAAATTTTCCGGAATCGTGATGAAATTCTCACCGTCGCGCTCTGTCACCCACGGGCTGATCGGCTCGATCGCGTGAGCCGTCGCATCGGCCCGAATTTCCGCGAACGAACCGTGCAGGGCGAGCCGCTCGAGCGTCCGCCGCGTTGGGAAGATCAGCCGCGCCTCACCCGTCTGCTCACGCTCAAGCACCTCGGCGGCACGGACCCACGCCGCGCCCGCGCATTCGCCCTCGACCACGCGCGGCCGCCAATCGCCAGTCGGGCAGGGGGCGACGTAGAACAAAGTGTCGAAGCGCCGCACCGCGTGGAACCTGGGCACCCAGCGCGCGAAAGGCGTCAGCGCGGCCGCGTGGAGGCTGAGGCCAGCCTCATCGAGCAAGCCGCCGAAGTCCTGGTCGGCCACCAGCCGCGCCTGCAGCCCAAGCGCCGCTTCAGCATCCGGCACCGGTGACAGGCCGGCCGGCACCGCGGTTTCCTCGATGGTTTCGCGGATTGCCGCGACTGCCGCCGGATCGACGCCCAGCCGCTTGCCGAGCAGCCGGTCTGCGTCATCGATGCGCCCGCCGGGAAAGACCAGGGCGCCGGCGGCGAAGGCCATGCCGGCCGCGCGCTCGACCATCAGCAGCTCGGGCGCGCCGCCGGCGACGTCCCTGACCAGGATCAGGGTCGATGCGGGGATGGCCTCATCGGCCACCTACATGCCGCTGACGTTTTGTTCCTGCTCGTCGCTCGGCGATTCGACATCGGTCGAGGCGTTGACGTCGGCCGCGGTGGCGTTCGCGGCGTCAGCCGCATTGGCCGCGTCCAGCGCCGCTTCGTTGGCCTGTTCGTTGAGCAGGTCCGCGCTCGGCTGGTTAAGCTCGACATTGTTGACCTGGTCCTCGTTTCCGGCGCCGCACGCCGCAAGCGCCAGGGCCGAGGTCCCGATCAGCGCAAAGCCTAGTTTTTTCATGGGCTTGTTCCCCTTTAGCAAATTCGCGTCAGTCCTGCCCATATCAGCAGTGCGCCCTTCGATTCCAGAGCCATTGGTTGAGATTTTAAGGGAAAATCCCTATCTAGGGGGCGCCGGGCAACCGGCTATGTCGGTAGATTGTTGCGTGGAATAGGCACTTCGGACCCGGGGGGCAGTACCCCGGCGCCTCCACCACCAGCCGCGGAGCGGACGCGGTTGCTGATGGGGGCGAAATAGGATCGACGAGTGCAATAAAGACGCGATTGCCGATCGGTATGGATGCCACCGTGACGGCTCATAAACACAAGTGCCAACGATAACGAGGCGCTCGCTATTGCTGCGTAACTGACGTCCTAACGGACTGACGTTACTAGGCTTAAGCGCGGTTGGACCCCACCGGGCAACAGAAGGGGATTCCAGCGGCCGCCAGGGGGGCCGGGCAACAGAACCCCCTGGACCTCTCCCGTTCCCCTGCGCCACCGGCGGCTATCCGTCCGTTGGGGCAAATCTTTGACCACGATGTGAATTGCTCTAAGCACTCCCGTGCGGGGAGGGAGAGCCTGCGCCCGATGGCCGAAATCTTCGTGTCCTATGGCCGTTCGACCGAGGCTCAGGCGAAGCAAGTCGCCGAAGCGCTGCGCGCGGCTGGCTACAGCGTCTGGAGGGACGACGAGCTGCCGGCGCACCGGGCCTATGGTGACGTCATCGAGGAGCGGCTGCGCGGCGCCAAGGCGGTCGTCGTGCTATGGTCGGCGGAAGGCGCGCGCTCGCAATGGGTGCGGGCCGAAGCGGACATCGCCCGCGAAGCCGGAACGCTGGTGCAGGTCAGCGTCGACGGCATTCTGCCGCCGCTGCCGTTCAACCAGATCCAGTGCGCCGACCTCAGTGGCTGGGCAGGCGACACGAGCACCGCCGGCTGGCGAAAGGTCGAAAGCAGCATCGCGCTGCTGGTCGGAAACCCCGCCCAGGGCGGTGCAGAGGCGCAGCCCAAGGGGCCGCCTGCTCGCCGAGTCGCGATCTGCGTACTGCCGTTCATCAACCTCAGCGGGGATGCCGAGCAAGAATATTTCAGCGACGGCATCACCGATGACATTATCACCGATCTGTCCAAGGTCTCGGCACTGTCCGTGACCGCGCGGAACACGGCCTTCACGCTCAAGGGCCAGACCCTGGAAGCGGGCCAGATCGCTCGCCAGCTCAATGTCACCCACGTCCTCGAAGGCAGCATCCGCAAGGCCGGCGACCGCGTCCGGATCAACGCGCAGCTGATCGACGCCGAGGCCGGCGACCATGTCTGGGCCGATCGCTACGACCGGGAACTCACCGACATCTTCGCCATCCAGGACGAGATTTCGAAAGCGATCGTTTCGGCGCTGCGATTGAAGCTGCTGCCCAGGGAAAAGAAGGCGATCGAGCACCGCGGCACCGACAGCGCGGAAGCTTACAATCTTTATCTGATGGCGCGGCAGCACTGGATCGGCGGCAATGACGGCGACATTCGTCGTGATGAGGTCGTCGTGCGGATCGCAATGCAGGCGACCGAGATCGACCCCAATTATGCCAAGGCGTGGGCGCTTATCGCGCTCGCCCAGGCCGAAATGCGGTTCCGACGCTCAATGCCGGTCGATGCGCTCACCAACGCCGAGCGTGCGCTGGCACTGGACCCCGAACTCCCCGAGGCGCTGTGCGTAAAGGCTCGCTATCTCGCGGATGAGGACGGCAATATCGAAGAGGCCGAGCGCCAGATCAAGGCGGCTCTCCGGCTCGATCCGGAGTCCTGGGAGGTGAACAAGGAAGCCGCCCGACTGCTCAGCCGCAGTGGCAAGATGCGCGAGGCGATTCCCTATTACGAGAAAGCCGCGTCGTTGATGGAGGGCGACTATCACTCGACGGGAATGCTGCAGACCTGTTTCGGGGCGGTTGGCGACGAGGAGGGCATCAAGCGCGCGGCCAAAATGGCACTCGAGCGGATCGAACGCGCCTTGGCGCTGGACCCGGCGATTGGTTCGGCTCTGGGATTCGGCGTGGCCTCCCTCGCTGCGCTCGGTGACGCCGAGCGCGCGAAAGAATGGACCAAGCGGGCCCTCCTGTTGGACCCCGACAATCCATGGATGCGCTGGAACCTGGCGTGCGCAATGTCGCGTTGGCTTCATGACAAGGATGCCGCGATTGACCTGCTCACTGGTCTCGCCGACCGGCTATCGCCATCGATGGTGGCCTATCTTCGCCTCGACACCGACCTGGATCCGCTTCGCGACGACCCGCGGTTCGAGGCGCTCACGGTCGCCGCCGAGAAGCGGGTCGCCTCGGAAAAGTCGGCTGCGGCCTAGCGGCGGCGAAACTCGTCGCGAATGACGGTGAGCGGCGCGTTGGACCCGACCGGGCAACAGAAGCCTGCCATTTTTCCGTCATTGCGAGGAGCCGAAGGCGACGCAGCAATCCAGTCTGGATTGCTTCGCTACGCTCGCAATGACGACTTTGGTCGGCTACTTTCCCCGCAGGGGGACATTTCATGAAACACTGGATGAAGCGCGCATTCGTGATTGCCGCGCCGATGCTGCTGACCGGCTGCCTGTGGGGACCGGGGAAGTTCAGCTCGCAGCTGACGATCAAGAAGAACGCCAGCTTCGTCCTCGATTACCGCGGCGAGCTCGTCCTGCAGCTCCCGCCCGATGCCCAGCCCGAGCCATGGAAGGCGAGCATGGCCCATTGCTCGACCGATGATGGCGAGGACCGCGCGTGCACCGCTGAGGAAATCGCCAAGCAGAAGGCGGATCATGATGAGTCCGCGGCGAAGAAGCTCAAGGAATCGGAGGACGTGGCCAAGGCCTTCGGCCTGCCCGGGCTCGACGATGCTTCGAACCGCGCGTTTGCCGCCAAGCTGATGAAATATGCCGGCTGGCGCTCGGTCACCTATCGCGGCAAGGGCGTGTTCGACGTCGATTATCATATGGAAGGCCGCGCCACGCAGGACTTCCTGTTCCCGGCGCTGCCCGACAACGACATGCTTATCCCCTTCATCGCGATCCGGCGCCGAACCGACGGCTCGGTGCTCGTGACCGCGCCTGCATTCACCGGCGGCGCCGGCCCAATGGCGGCGCGCGCTGGCGGATCCGCTGCAGCGAAGATGTCCGGCGATGGCCCGGTATCGCGCGCGGCAGGCCGCTTTACGGTGGTCACCAACGGCGAAATCCTGACCAACAATAGTGAGGACGGCGCCGCGTCCAACGCTGCCGGGCGGGAGCTTCACTGGGATGTGGGACCGACCTCGACCAAGATTCCGGAGACTTTGATCCGGCTTTAGGAAGTCCGCTTTCGAGGTTCGGGGCGTTCTCCCCAGGCCTATTCGGCGCGCGTGAAAACGCCCAGGCCGTGCGACGTGCCCTGGTAATACTCGTCGGTCAGTGTCGCCTTCGGCTTCGAGAGGTCGAAGGTAATCGCGGACACCGCCGACTGGCTCGTGTCCATGGTCCCCTGGCGCAGCTTGAATACGTCGCCGTTCCAGTGCGTCAGAGTCCAGGTCATGCCGCCGCCCGCGGGCCCCATGCGAAGCTGGAGCGCATTGTTCACGACGGTCAGCAGGGCATCGCCGAAATAGTCGTTGCGATAGGTCCCGGCATATTGGTCGAGCGCCTTGGCCGGCTTGGCGTTCGTTGGCGGGTTGCCGGATACCGCGGAGGAGCCGAAGGCCGCCTTGATCGCCGTCCGGAAGGCCGTGCGGTTGGCATCCCACGCGTCCGTCCGCACTTCTCCGAACTGCGCAAGTTCGAGGAAGTCGTTGGTGACAGTCTCCGGCAGGCCCACCGGGAACCCGTTGGTCAGCACGACGATGCCGAGGTCCAGCGCGGGAATGACCATGAAGTTCGTGCTGGCGCCCTGGCCAAGGGCTCCGTTGTGCGCGGCGAACTTCAAGCCATTGCTCGTCTGGCCCGTGCTGAATCCGTATCCGTAGAAGTTGCTGTTGGTCGTCAGTGTTGCATCGGGCGACAACGGCAGGATGTTGTGCGCGCTCATGCTGTCGCGCAGCACCGCGGAGTCGATCAACTGCTTGCCGTCGGGCGTTTTGCCTCCGGCGAGGAGCATCAGCATCCACCTCGCCATGTCGTTCGCGCTGGACGCGACACCTCCGGAGGATGTCGCGCGGTCGAGGTCGGCTTGCTCTGGACTGACCCGCCAAGTGCCGTCGATGTCATCGTCGACGGGGGAATGGCCAACCGCATGGTTCGGGAAGGAGATGTAGGTTTTGTAATTGGAGGTGGTCCGCGTCATGCCGAGCGGCTTGTAGACGGCCTCGTCGGCGAGTTGTGACCAAGGCACCCCCGCTTTGCTTGCCACCGCCTCCGCCGCGGCCCCGATTCCGTAATTGGTATAGGCATACGAGCTGCGGAATGGCGCCAGCGGCAGGTAGCGGAGCTGCCGCAGGATGGCGCTCCGGTCGTAGCCCAGTCCCTCCAGGTCGTCCCCGGCATGGTCGGGAAGGCCCGAACGATGCGCGTACATGTCGCCGATGCTGACGTTCTGCGAAACCCAGTTTCCGCTGCTGGAGCCGGTGCCCAGCACGAACCACGGCAAGACGTCCCTGATCGGCGTGTTCCACGCTACCTTCCCGGCGCTGATCTGCGTGGAAATGACGGTCGAGCCAAGCGGTTTGGAAATCGACGCCAACTGGAAAACAGTATCCGCATCGACCTTGGCCGCGGTGTTTATGTCCGCGACGCCGAAGCCCTGACTGTAAACCTGCTTGCCACCGTGGACGACCGCGATCGCGAGGCCAGGAACGTGGGACGTCCGTAGGTACTTCTCGATCCGCGCCGGAAGCTGCGAAATGGCAGTGTCCAGGAACGGCATGGCCGAGTTCGGCCGCGCGCACTGGGGCGACCGGGCGGCGGCGGATGCTGGCTCGTTCAGGCAAGGCGCCCGAGGTGCCGCCTGCGCCGCACCGGCCAGCGTAGCGGCCGCGATGGCCAGGACGGCGATTCGTGTACGCATTCGGGCCTGCCGTACCCATAGAGCAATATTACGGCAACAGAACGATCGCTATCGGCGAAACTCGCCGGCGCATTGGCTCAAGGGCGCTTCCGGAGCTCGTCGCGGATTTCGGTGAGCAGTTCGGTTTCGCTCGGCCCGCCGGCTTCCTCGCGGCGGCGCATCGCCTTGGTCGCCGCCTTGATCATCAGGAAAATGATGAAGGCGAGAATGATGAAGCTGACCAATTCCGTCACGAACTGGCCCCAGCCGAGGACCGGCGCACCGGCTTTCTTCAGCGCCGCATAATCGGTCATCGATCCACGATAGTCGCCCGGAACCGGGCCGAGCCGGATGAAGTGGCTGGAAAAATCGAGACCGCCGAAGATCTTGCCGATGATCGGCATGATGATGTCGTCGGTCAGGCTGGCGACGATCCTGGCGAACGCGGCGCCGATGATCACGGCGACGGCAAGGTCGAGGACGTTGCCCCGGGCTATGAAGGCGCGGAATTCCTTGAGCATTGGATGGCCCCCCTGTGCGGCAAGGCATCCTATCCCATCGGCGATCCATTGAAAGGCCGGGGTCGCAGCTATACCTATTCAGCCGACCAACCTGGGGGACCTGAGCCATGAGCCTTCTTCGCCGTTTCGGATTGCTTGCACCGCTTGCCGCGTTCGGCCTTGCCGGTTGCGGCCTCAACAGCGTCCCGACGGCCGAAGAGGACGTCAACGCCAAGTGGGCCAACCTCCAGGCCGATTACCAGCGGCGCGCCGACCTCATCCCGAACCTGGTCGCGACCGTGAAGGGCTATGCCAAGCAGGAAAGCAACGTCTTGATCGCAGTGACCCAGGCGCGGGCCGACGCGACCAAGGTCACGCTAAACGCCAATGACTTGTCTGACCCGGCGAAGGTGAAGGCGTTCAACGAGGCGCAGGGCCGGCTGACCCAGGCGATCATCCCGCTGCAGCGGCTGCAGGAAGCCTATCCGGACCTCAAGTCCAACACGAACTTCCTCGCGCTTCAGGACCAGCTTGAAGGGACCGAGAACCGCATCCGCGCGGCGCGCCAGGATTATAACGAGTCGGTTCAGGCCTATAATACCCGGATCCGCACCTTCCCGGACGCGATCGGCGCCAAGATCTTCTACGGCGCCAAGCCCAAGGTGCCGTTCGAGGCCGCTGCCGCTGCGCAGGACGCGCCCACGGTCAATTTCAATACCAGCGGCTGATTTGACCCTCCTTCGTCATCGCGAGAACCCCGGACCTCGTCCGGGGGACGTGGCGATCCAGAAACGCTTGCTGGATTGCTTCGCTGCGCTCGCAATGTCGTTGCTGCTGCTGTTTGCTTCCCCCGCAGCCGCGCAGACCTTTCCCGAGAACAAGGGCTCACCGGTCGTCGACCAGGCCGGGATCCTGCGTCCCGAGCAGGTCATGGACCTCAAGTCCAAGTCGGAGGCGCTGCTCGCGCAATCGGGGCGCGCCTTCGCCGTCGCGACGGTGAAGAGCCTGGAGGGGCGCGACGTCGACGATTATGCCTACCGCCTCGGGCGCTACTGGAAGCTCGGCAGCGCCAAGAATGACGACGGCGTGCTGCTGCTGGTCGCGCCGAACGAGCGCAAGGTGGCGATTGCCACCGGCTATGGCGCCGGTGCCTACATGACGGACGCGATGAGCGGCATCATCATCCGCGAAGCGATTCTGCCGCGCTTCAAGCAGAACCCGCCCGACTATGGCGGCGGGATCGAGGCCGGCGCCGACGCGATCATCAAGCAGATGAGCCTGCCGCCCGGGGAAGCGCAGAAAACTGCCGCGAAGGCCGACCAGGTGCAGAAGTCGAAGCGCAACCAAAGTCCGGGTTTCCTGCCGGTCATCTTCTGGGTCTTCGTCATCGGCTTCATCATCCTGTCCTTCGCGCGCCGCGCCGGCGGACGGCGCTATCGCCCCCGATACTCGTCCGGGTCTGGCATCAGCCCCTGGGTCGTGCTGTGGGGCCTCAATGAACTCAACCGCGGCTCGCGCGGTGGCTGGGGCGGCGGAAGCTCCGGCGGCTCCTGGGGCGGTGGCGGCTCGTCCTGGGGCGGCGGAGGCGGCGGCGGCTCATTCGGCGGCTTCGGCGGGGGCTCGTTCGGCGGCGGCGGAGCTTCCGGCTCATGGTGAGGCAGCTGTCCGAAGCCGATCATGACAAGGTTTCGGCTGCAATCACCGCTGCGGAGGCGCAGAGCGCGGGCGAGATCGTCGCTGTCGCGACCCCGATCAGCGATCCCTATCACGACGTTGCGCTTCACTGGGCGGTATCTGCGCTGATCCTGGTGCTGGCCTGCGCGGCGTGGCGGCCGGACTGGCTAGCCTGGTGGTGTCAGACGCTGCTCGGCGGGGGGTGGAGCGTCGAACCGACGCTGGGGCAGCTCCTGACCTTCCTGATGGTGCTGGCCGTGCTCAAGTTCACCGCCGTCCTGCTCATCCTCAAGTGGATGCCGCTGCGGCTCGCGCTGACGCCGGGGCCGACCAAGCATCGCCGCGTGCGACGTCGCGCCATTGCCTTGTTCAAGGCCGCGGCCGAGCGCCGTACCGAGGGCCGCACCGGCATCCTTATCTATCTGTCGATGGCCGAGCGCAGGGCCGAGATTGTCGCCGACGCGGCGATCACTTCGGTAACCACGCCGGACACCTGGGGCGAGGCCATGGCCGCGCTTCTCGTCGAGGTCAGGGAAGGGCGGCCGGCAGAAGGAATTTGCGCAGCGATCGAGCGCGTCGGAGTTGTCCTTGCCGAACATTTCCCACGCTCCGAGAGCGATTCCAACGAAATCCCCGACAAGCTCATCGAACTATGAATCTCGACGACTTGCCGCCCGAGGAAGTGCTCGCGGCCGGCAAGTTCGTGCGCCTCGCGCGGCGCGGCCAGTGGGAATATGCCGGCCGCGTCCGCGGCATCACCGCCGTGGTCGTGATCGCCGAATATGAAGGCAAAATGATCCTGGTCGACCAGCCGCGGGTCGGCCCCGGCTGCCGCTGCGTCGAGCTTCCGGCCGGGCTGGTCGGCGACACCGATCCCGATGCGACGCCCGAAAGCACGGCGATCAAGGAGCTGGAAGAGGAGACCGGCTTCACTGCGGACCGTGTCGAACTGCTTGGCGAGTTTTACGCGTCACCGGGCATGCTGTCCGAAAGCTTCACCCTCGTTCGCGCTCATGGCGTTCGCCGCATCGGCGAGGGCGGCGGCGACGAGAATGAGGACATCAACGTCCATCTCGTGGCCCGC
Source organism: Pseudomonadota bacterium (assembly GCA_040389765.1). Taxonomy (GTDB): domain Bacteria; phylum Pseudomonadota; class Alphaproteobacteria; order Sphingomonadales; family Sphingomonadaceae; genus Sphingomicrobium. Next base: position 358,420 of record JAZJZO010000006.1, read on the forward strand.
GCCGACATCCCCAATTTCCTCGAGCAGAAACGCGCCGAGGGTTTGGGCATCGACGTCAAGCTGCTGATCTTCATGGGCTATTGACCAGATCGTCACCCTGAACTCGTTTCAGGGTCTATTTCTGAGGCCGCACAGCGGCTCGCGGGGATGGATGCTGAAACAAGTTCAGCATGACGGTGTTGAGGAAGAATGGCCCGCCTGGTTCACCTCTCCGACCTTCATTTCGGCGCTCACGACGAGGCGCTGGTCGCCGGCGTCGAGCGCCACGTCGCCGCGCTGAAACCCGACCTGGTCGTCGTCAGCGGCGATTTCACGCAGCGCGCGCGCACCGAGGAGTTCCGCGAGGCCTGCCAGTTCCTCGACCGGCTGCGCGACAGCGGCCACGAAGTGCTCGGCGTCCCCGGCAACCATGACGTCCCGCTCTACGACGTGCTGCGCCGCTTCCTCTCGCCGCTGACGCGCTACCACCGCTTCATCGACGACAGCCTGTGCCCCTTCGTCGAGTTGCCCGGCGTCGCCGTGCTCGGGATCAACACCGCGCGCTCCCTGACATTCAAGGAAGGACGGATCAACGAGGACCAGGTCGCCTTCATTCGCGACACCTTTGCCAAGACGCCGTCCGAATCCTTCCGCGTCCTCGTCACTCACCATCCCATGTTCGCGATGCAGGTGGGCGAAAAGGTGCAGCGGGCGATCGGCCGGCATGAGATGGCCCTGGACGCGATCGAAGAGGCCGGCGTCGACATGCTTCTCGCCGGGCACATGCACCATGCCTCTGCCCAGGATGCGAGCGATCTCGTGACCAGGGCAGGCGGCGCGCTGGTCGTCCAGGCGGGGACCTCGACCTCGATCCGCGTCCGTGAGCAGGGCCAGAGCTTCAACACGATCGATATTGGCGAGAACATCGTCACCGTCACCGTCAACGGCTGGCAGCGCGACGACTTCGTTGCGACGGACGCGCAGCGTTATGAATTGCAAGATGGACGCTGGCGCATATTGAAAGCCGAGGCGGCAGCGCACTAGACGCTGCTTCATGACCCTTCCCAGCGGCTTCGATCTCGACGTGTTCGTCAGCGCAGTCCTCACCGAGGATCTGGGCGCCGGCGGGGACGTGACCTCCAGGGCGACGATTGGCGAGGATGCGGTCTTCACCGCCGCCATGAATGCGCGCGAGCCGATCGTGGTCGCAGGGCTCGAAATCGCCGCGGCATTCTTCCGGGCGCTCGATCCAGGTGTGGCGATCCAGCTAGGCGCCAGCGACGGCGACCGCGTCGAGGCAGGCGCGGAGCTGATGCGCCTCGAGGGCAATGCGCGCGCCATGCTCGCCGCAGAACGCTCGGCCCTCAATACGCTGCAGCATCTGTCGGGGATCGCGACGCTCACCCGCCGCTATGTCGACACCATCGCCGGAACGGGCGCGACGTTGCTCGACACGCGCAAAACCATTCCCGGCCTTCGTCTGCTCGACAAATATGCGGCGCGCATGGGCGGCGCCGAAAACCACCGGCTGCGCCTCGATGACGGCGTGTTGATCAAGGATAATCATGTCGCGGTCTGCGGCGGCGTTGCCGAAGCCGTGCGGCGCGCCAGGGCCGCCAATACGGGCCTTCAGGTGCAGGTTGAGGTCGACCGTACCGACCAGATCGGCCCCGCGTTGGACGCCGGCGCTGACCGGCTGCTGCTCGACAACATGCCGCCGCCTGTGCTGCGCGAAGCGGTGGCGCTGGTCGCTGGCCGGGTCCCGCTCGAAGCCTCGGGCGGGGTTAATCTCGACACCATCCACGCGATTGCCGAAACGGGGGTCAATTGCATTTCCGTGGGGCGCATCACCCAGTCCGCGCCAGCGGTCGATATCGGCCTCGATTATTCGACCGCGCAGTGACCGGAACATCCGCCGCGCCCACGCACTTTTTACGCGCAATGAGAGACGACCCGCCCTATATGGACGCCCTGCGGCGTTTATCGCGCCTGGGAGAGATAGTTTGTTCAAGGGGCTGAAGCCCATCCTTTATGGTGGGCGCGAGGTCTGGCCGCTGATCGAAGGCGGCAAGGGCGTCTCGGCCACCAATCACGCAAGCTCGGGCGCCTGGGCCGCTGCCGGCGGCATCGGCACGGTCAGCGCGGTCAATGCCGACAGTTATGACGCCGAAGGGCGCATTGTCCCGCAGGTCTATCAGGCGCTGACCCGGCGCGAGCGCCACGAGGAGCTGGTCCAGTACGCGATCGATGGCGCGGTGGCGCAGGTCCAGCGCGCTTACGACATTGCCGGCGGCAAGGGCGCGATCAACATCAACGTGCTGTGGGAAATGGGCGGCGCGCAGCGCGTCCTGCACGGCGTCCTCGAGCGTACCAAGGGGCTCGTTACCGGCGTCACCTGCGGCGCGGGCATGCCCTACAAGCTCAGCGAGATCGCGGCCTCCTACGGCGTCAGCTACCTGCCGATCATCAGCTCGGCGCGCGCCTTCGGTGCGTTGTGGAAGCGCGCCTATCACAAGGCCGCCGAATGGCTCGCCGCCGTCGTTTATGAAGATCCCTGGCTGGCGGGCGGGCACAACGGCCTGTCCAACGCCGAAGACCCGCGCAAGCCGCAGGATCCCTATCCGCGCGTGAAGGCGCTGCGTGACACCATGCGCGAGCATGGCATCGCCGACAGCGTTCCGATCGTCATGGCCGGAGGCGTCTGGCGCCTCGACGAGTGGGAAAATTGGATCGACAACCCCGAGCTGGGGCAGATCGTCTTCCAGTTCGGAACGCGGCCATTGCTGACGCAGGAAAGCCCGATCCCCGCCGAGTGGAAGGCGCGGCTGATGGACCTCGAGGAAGGGGACATCCTGCTTCACCGCTTCTCGCCGACCGGCTTTTACTCCTCGGCGGTGCGCAACCCGTTCCTGCGCAACCTCGAAGCGCGCAGCGAGCGCCAGATCGCCTACACCAAGGAGGCGATCGGCGATCACCATTTCGAGCTCGATGTCGGTATCGGCACCAAGAAGAATTACTGGGTCACCAAGGGTGATCTGATCCACGCCCGCGAATGGTTCGCGCGCGGCTTCACCAACGCGATGAAGACGCCCGACGATACGCTGATCTTCGTCACGCCCGAGGAAGAAAAGCACATCCGCACCGACCAGGCGGAATGCATGGGCTGCCTTAGCCAATGCGCTTTCTCGTCCTGGGCCGACAACGAAAAGAACAGCACCGGCCGCCTTGCTGACCCGCGGAGCTTCTGCATCCAGAAAACGCTGCAGGACATTGCGCACGGCGGCCCGGTCGAGCAGAACCTCATGTTCGCCGGCCACTCGGCCTTCCGCTTCAAGAGCGACCCGTTCTACTCGAACGGCTTCGTTCCGACCGTGAAGCAGCTCGTGGATCGGATTTTGACGGGGGCCTGATGCTGCGTCGGGGGCTGATCGGTGCAGCGCTGCTGATGGTCGCCGCGCCGTCGGCTGCGCAGGACAAGCAGCCGCCATATTGGGCCTCGATCGCCAGCGGGCAGGCAATGATGCGCACCGGGCCGGGCCGCAACTATCCCGGCACCTGGCTTTACCAGCGCCGCGACCTGCCGGTCCGGGTGCTGAAGCTCTATCCCAACTGGCGGCTGATCGAGGACCCGGACGGGACCCGCGGCTGGATGCTGGTGACGCTGCTCAGCGACCGCCGCACGGCGATCGTCAAGCCGGGCGAGCCGCGGCCGATCCGCGCCGATGCGTCGGACAATGCGCGGGTGCGCTATCTTGCGCAGCCGGGCGTCGTCGGCCGGATCGCCAAGTGCAAGGGCGACGGCTGGTGCCGGATCGAAATTGGCAAGCGCGAAGGCTATGTTCGCGTGTCGGACATCTGGGGCGTCGCCGACAATGAGGTGGTCGACGACTGACGGCCACAAAGGGGGGTCAATGAAACGCACGATCGCACTCGCAACCGGAGTCCTGATGATGACCAGCCCCGCCGACGCCTCGCCTCGTCCTGCTGTCGAACATTATGGCAATCCCACGCTGAACGGTCAGCGGCTGCCCTTCTCGGCCGCGGTGCGCGTTGGCGACGTGGTTTACCTATCCGGAGCGATTGGGCGCGGTCCGGACGGCAAGCCGCCCGAAGGCATCGAAGCGCAGACCAGGGCCACGATGGACGATATCGGCACGAGCCTGAAGCTCGCCGGGCTCAGCCACAAGGACCTGTTCCACTGCACCGTATTCCTCAGCGACATGAAGAATTGGGCGGCGTTCAACCAGGTCTATCTGACCTATTTCCCCGACGGTGCGCTTCCCGCGCGCAGCGCGGTGGGCGTCAACGGGCTCGCGCTTGGGGCCCTGCTTGAGATCGAGTGTCAGGCCTATGCGGGGAAGAAAATAATCCCCGCGTAGTTGACGAAACTTACAATCTATCTTACTTACTGCATTCAGTAAGGAGATGGTTATGCGAACGATTCCAATTTCAACCGACGTTTTCCAAGCGATTTGGGCCGCACGTCAGCCCGGAGAAGAGGACGAAGACGCAGTCCTGCGCCGAATCTTGAAAACCGGCGCGGCGAAGGCTGAGTCCAGCAAAGAGGGCGTGAGTGGTGGCCTCACCGATCCGAGCTACGGTGTCCACTTCCCGGAGGGCTTTGAGGTATTCAGGACCTATCTGGGGAAAGACTACCGAGCTCGGGTTCAGAACGGACGCTGGGTTATCGACGGTAAGCCTGTAACGGGCACTACGATCAACCAACTCAGCGCCGCAATCGGCATTCTTCGAGAAAATGGTTGGGCCAATTGGGAATTCCAAGCGCCGACTGGTCAGGTGAAGAAGATTGGCGAATTGCGAGACCCTTCGCGCATTCGCCGTCGGCGGCGCGCAATGTTTTGAGCCTACGCCAGCTCCACCGCGACGGCCGTGGCTTCGCCGCCGCCGATGCACAGGCTCGCGACGCCTCGCTTGCCGCCCTTCTGCTTCAGCGCGTTGATCAAAGTCACCAGGATGCGGGTGCCGCTGGCGCCGATCGGGTGACCGAGCGCGGTCGCGCCGCCGTGGACGTTGATCTTCTCGTGGCCGATGCCGAGGTCCTTCATCGCGAACATGGCGACGCACGCGAAGGCCTCGTTGACCTCCCACAGGTCGACGTCGGCGGCCTTCCAGCCGGCCTTGGCGAGGACCTTCTCGATCGCGCCGATGGGGGCGACGGTGAACTGCGCCGGCTCCTGCGCATGAGCGGCGGTGGCAACGATTCGCGCGACGGGCGCCAGGCCCTTGTCGCGGGCGTTGGATTCGCTGGTGAGCACGACCGCCGCAGCACCGTCCGAGATGGACGATGAGGTCGCGGCGGTGATCGTGCCTTCCTTGTGGAAGGCGGGCTTCAGCTGCGGGATCTTGTCGGGACGGCCGCGGCCCGGCGCTTCGTCGGTATCGACGACCGTGTCGCCCTTGCGGCTGGTGATCGTGACCGGCACGATTTCGTCCTTGAACCCGCCATTGTCGATGGCGTCCTTGGCGCGGCGCAGGCTCTCGATCGCGTAATCGTCCATCTGCTCGCGGGTCAGCTGATATTCGTCGGCGGTGCACTGGGCGAAGCTGCCCATCGCGCGGCCTTCCTCATAGGCATCCTCGAGCCCGTCGAGGAACATGTGGTCGTAAGCCGTGTCGTGGCCGATCCGCGCGCCCGAACGGTGCTTCTTCAGCAAATAGGGGGCGTTTGTCATGCTCTCCATGCCGCCCGCGACGATCACTTCGGCATTGCCGGTGCGGATCGCCTCGTCGCCCATGATCACCGTCTGCATGCCCGATCCGCAGACCTTGTTGACCGTCGTCGCCTGGACCGACTTGGGCAGGCCGGCCTTGATCGCCGCCTGCCGCGCCGGGGCCTGGCCGAGACCGGCTGGAAGGACGCAGCCCATGTAGATGCGGTCGATATCCTCGCCCGAAACGCCCGCGCGCTCGACCGCGGCCTTAACCGCGGTTGCGCCGAGGTCGGTCGCCGAAGCATCGGCCAGCGCGCCCTGCATCGACCCCATGGGGGTGCGGGCGATCGACAGGATGACGGTCGGGTCGGAAGCGGTGGTGGCCATTGGGTGGAAGCTCCGGGCTTTCTGTGTTGCAGCGCACATAGGCAGTCCGCTCGCCTTGTTCAAACCGCAATGCTAGGCGCTTGCCATGACCGAAGCTCACCTCGATTTCGACCTCGGCGAAATGGCCGACACCATCCGCGAGACGACGCGGCGCTTCACCGCCGACAAGATCACGCCGATCGCCGCGAAGATCGACGAAAGCGACGAGTTCCCGGCCGAGCTGTGGCCGCAAATGGGCGAGCTCGGGCTTCACGGCATCACGGTCGAGGAGGAATGGGGCGGCCTTGGCCTCGGCTATCTCGAGCATGTCGTGGCGCAGGAAGAGGTGGCGCGCGGCTCGGCCTCGGTGGGCCTGAGCTACGGCGCTCACTCCAACCTCTGCGTCAACCAGATCCGCCGCTGGGGCAATCAGGAGCAGAAGCGCAAGTATCTGCCCAAGCTGATCAGCGGCGAGCATGTCGGGGCGCTGGCCATGAGCGAGGCCGGCGCCGGCAGCGACGTTGTCGGCATGAAGCTCAAGGCCGAAAAGTCGGGCAACGGCTATCGCCTCAACGGTACCAAGTTCTGGATCACCAACGGCGGCTATGCCGACACTTTGGTGGTCTACGCCAAGACCGGCGAGGGCAGCGGCGGGATCACCGCCTTCCTCATCGAAAAAGGCATGGAAGGCTTCGGCATCGGCCAGAAGATGGACAAGCTCGGAATGCGCGGCTCGCCAACCAACGAGCTGGTGTTCGACGATTGCTTCGTTCCGCCTGAAAACGTGCTTGGCGAGGAGAATGAGGGCGTCGCCGTGCTGATGAGCGGCCTCGATTATGAGCGGACGGTGCTCGCCGGGATCCAGATCGGCATCATGCAGGCCTGCCTCGACACGGTCCTGCCCTATGTTCGCGAGCGCAAGCAGTTCGGGAAGGCGATCGGGAGCTTCCAGCTGATGCAGGCGAAGGTCGCCGACATGTATGTCGCGCTCAACTCGGCCCGCTCCTACGTCTACCAGGTCGCGCGGGCGTGCGACGCGGGCAAGACGACGCGGTACGACGCGGCCGGGGCCATCCTCTTGGCGAGCGAGAATGCGGTAAAGGTCGCCAACGAGGCGGTGCAGGCCTTGGGCGGCGCCGGCTACACCAAGGACTGGCCGGTCGAACGCTATTACCGGGACGCCAAGCTGCTCGACATCGGCGCCGGCACTAACGAAATCCGCCGCATGCTGATCGGCCGGGAACTGGTCGGCGGCTAGCTCAGGAGGCGGAAAGCGCCCCAGCCGATTAGGGCGATGCCCGCCGCGCGTCCGATCCATTCCCCGCGCGGCACCAGCTTCTCGACACCGACGATGAGGGTCAGGGCCGCGATCCAGGCGAAGTTCATGACTCCGCCGACGAAGAGCAGCGCCATCAGCATCCAGCAGCAGCCGACGCAATAGGCGCCGTGCAGGGCGCCGAGCCGCAGCGCTCCGCCGACGCCGGGGCGCCAATGCCGGCTGAGGAAGCGCGCTGGAGACTGACATTGGCGCAGGCACGCATTCTTGAGTGGCGAGAGCTGGTAAGCGCCGGCCGCGATCAGCAGCACGCTGGCGAGACGGGGGTCGGCGAAGGTGACGCGGCTCTGGATCGCGCCGGCGGCGAGCGAAAAGGCAAGCCACACCAGCGCATAGCCGGCCGCGAATATCCACGGCTGCACGACGCTTTCGCGGCCGCGTTGGCGGCGCACCTGGGCGTAGAGCAGAATCGCTGGAGCGGCCGACGGCAGCATCATCGCGAGCATCATCAGCCACCACATGGTGATCAGCGCGCCGAGCGGCGGCTGCGCTGCCATGTGAGGCATGGCCTCCACTTCCATTCCCGCGCCTGCGGCCAGGTACCACCAGCACAGCCCCGCCAGAAGCGCGATGCCGATGGCGACGATCGCGCGTTCGTGACGCAGGACTTTGCCGGTCAGGTCAGCTGCGGACGACACCGTGGCTGCACAGGTGGAGATTGGCGAACTGGCCGTAGCTGTCGGAAAAGGCGAGTTCCATCGGTCCGCCGGTGGTCCGGCTCGATGCGCTACCGATGTCGGCGACTTCATATTCGAAGCCGGCGGGAAGCACGATCTGGGCCCGCGATTCCTCGCCGCTGACCTTGTTGCGGATCGGCTCGCCGGTCATTTCGACATAGCCGGGGACCGAGAAGCGTCCGCGGCGTCCCTCGACGTCCACCTCGAATTCGATCGGCGCGAAGACCGGGTCGTGCATCTTGGTGACGGTCGAGGCGTAGACCGCGAACATCGTCGCGAACGGGTCGGTGTCCTGCCCGGTCATGATCTTCAGCAGCGCCTCTCGCTGCGCCTCGGTCGCGCGCTCCTCGACGAATGCCAGCGCTTCGCCATTGCCTTCATGGACAGCGCCCGGCCATTTGAACATGGCGCCGATCCGCAAGCCATCGAGCCGGGTATCGCCATGATGACCCTTCTCGATTTCGATGCCCGCAACGGCCTGGCAATTTCCCTTGTCGGGCAAGGCGTTGAATTGGCAGTTGCAGCCATATTCGCAGTTGCAGTTGACCAGTTCGCGGCCCGTGAATTCCCAATAGGTCATCAGCCCCACTCCTGCCGGATGTGGAGTCCCGATATCACGAACTTGTGGCCTTGTGCAGCCGGATGCTCCCCCGCGATGTGCGAGGGAGCAATTGGCGTCATCCCCAGATCTTCACGCGCTTGTCGGGCGGCAGGTACAGTTTCTGCCCCGGCTTCACGTTGAACGCCGGGTACCAGGCGTCGAGGTTGCGCACCGTCAGCGCCCGGAATTGGTCGGGCGCGTGGCCGTTGGTGAGGACGATCTGCTTCAACAGCGGCTCGCGGTACATCGCCGCCCACGCCTGGGCATAGGCGAGGAAGAAGCGCTGGTCGCCGGTGAAGCTCTCGATGGTCGGCGCGGGCTTGCCATTCAGCGACGACTTGTACGCCTCGTAAGAGGCGCCGAGGCCGGCAACGTCGGCGATATTTTCGCCCAGCGTCAGCTTGCCTTTGACGTTCAACCCCGGGAGCGCTTCATATTGGTCGAACTGCGCCGCAAGCGCGTCGCCCGAGGCGGTGAAGCGCTTGAAGTCGGCCGGAGTCCACCAGTTACGAAGCGCGCCGCTGGCGTCGAACAGGGCGCCGCCATTGTCGAAGCTATGGCTGATCTCGTGGCCGATGACGCTGCCGATCGCGCCATAATTAAAGGCCGGGTCGGCCGCCGGGTCGAAGAAGGGCTTGACCAGGATCGCCGCCGGGAAGTTGAGCGCGTTCTGGACCGGCAGGTTGACCGCATTGACCAGCTGCGGCGGCATCCACCATTCCTTGCGGTCCATCGGCTTGCCGATCTTCGCAATCTGGTTCTTGTATTCGGCCAGGCCGGCGTTCTTCTGGTTGGCGTAGGCATTGTCGGCCGTGATCTGCAGGCCGGAGTAATCGCGCCACGTGTCGGGGTAGCCGACGCCGACGACGATCCCGCGCACCTTCTTGAGCGCTTCCTGCTTGGTCGAATCTGCCATCCAGTCGATCGCTTCGACGCGGCGGGCAAAGGCCGCCTTGATATTGTCGACCATCGTCTGGATTTCGGCCTTGGCCGAGGCGGGGAAATATTTGTCGACATAGGCCTTGCCGACCGCGTCCTGCAGCGCGTTGCTGGTCGCGTTCAGCGCCGACAGCTCGCGCGGGCGCATCTTGGGCACGCCCTGGAGGACTGTGCCGTTGAAGGCGAAGCTCGCGTTGCGGATCGGCGTCGGCAGGACGTTGGCCTGCTGGTTCAACGTGTGGAAGGCGAGCCAATCCTTCCAGTTCTGGAGGGGCTGCGAGGCAACCAGCGCCGACAGCTTCGGGATCGCCGCGTAATGGTAGGCGTCGAACTTCTGCACGCCGCCGAGCTGCGCCGCATCGAGCAGCGCGCCCCAGTCGATGCCGGGCGCCTTCTGCTCAAGCTGGGCGCGGGTCCAAACCTGCGTGCCCTTGGCGAAGTCCTCGCTCTCCTCCCGCGCCTCGTGCGCCTGCGCGATCTTGGTTTCGAGGTCCATGATCCGCCCGGCCGAACCCTGCGGATCGGCATAGCCGGCAAGCTGCAGTAGCTGCGCGATATAGGCCTTATATTTGTTGCGCGTGTCGACCATGTCGGGTTCGCTGGAGAGGTAATATTCCCGCTCCGGCAGCCCGATCCCGCCCTGCATCAGGTAGGGCAGCTGCTCGCCCGGCGTCGCCAGGCCTTGGGTCACGAAAATGCCGAACAGATTCTCGGTCGAATAATTGGTCGCGTTGAGCGGATCGGTGTCGGCGCGGAGCGTTCCGCCGATCGCGGAGGAGAGGCCGCGCTTGTCGGCGATCGCCGCGATCGCGTCGAGGTCGGCCTTGGCCGGGGCCATGCCCGCTTTGTCGATCGCGCCCGTGTTGACGTAGGCCTTGTAATAATTGGCGATCAGCGCGTCATTGCCGCTGGTAGGATTGGCCTTGAGGATCGCGTCGAACAGTTCGCGTGTGTTCTTTTCGCGCTGCTGGTCGGCCAGCCAGAAGGCGCCGATCGACGACCGGTCCTCGGGGATCTTGGTCTTCTTCAGCCAGGTGCCGTTGGCGTATTGATAGAAATCGTCGCCGGGGACGACGCTCTTGTCCATCGAGGCGACGTCGATGCCGAGGCCGGGCGTCTGGCTTGCGGCATTGCCGCCCGGCTTGGTGTTGCAGGCGCTGAGCGCAAGTGCGGAAACGAACAGCAGGGCGATGGAGCGCTTCATCAACAGACCTTTCTTCGCGGTTTTGCCAACGCCTGCCGCAGCGGCTAGGCGAGCGGCAGGGCTTTTCGACCAACGGACGACCAGTAGAGATGAGTGGGCCGCGGATCGACAGTAAAATTGCGGTGGACGGCGACGAATTCCGCGCGCGTGCTGCGCACAATCGCTCGCTTGCGGAGAAGCTTCGCGCCGACGTTGCCGAAGCTGCGAAAGGCGGCACCGAAAAGTCGCGCGAGCGCCACACGTCGCGCGGCAAATTACTGCCAAGAGACCGCGTCGAACGTCTGCTCGACCCCGGTTCACCGTTCCTCGAAATCGGACAGCTGACCGCCGGCGACATGTACGAAGGCGAGGTGCCCGGCGCCGGTATTATCGCCGGCATCGGTCGCGTGTCCGGCCGGCAGGTCATGATCGTTTGCAACGACGCGACGGTGAAAGGCGGGACCTACTATCCGCTGACGGTCAAGAAGCACCTTCGCGCGCAGGAAATCGCCGAGCAGAACCGGCTGCCCTGCGTCTATCTGGTCGACAGCGGCGGCGCCAATCTGCCGCACCAGGCCGAGGTTTTCCCCGACCGGGATCACTTCGGCCGGATCTTCTTCAACCAGGCGCAGATGAGCGCGAAGGGCATTGCCCAGATCGCCTGCGTCATGGGCAGCTGCACCGCGGGCGGCGCCTACGTCCCGGCGATGAGTGACGAAAGCGTCATCGTCCGCAACCAGGGCACGATCTTCCTCGGCGGCCCGCCGCTGGTGAAGGCGGCGACGGGCGAGGAGATCAGCGCGGAGGAGCTTGGCGGCGGCGACCTTCACGCCAGGAAAAGCGGCGTCGTCGATCATCTGGCCGAGAATGACGAGCATGCGCTGACCATCGTCCGCGACATCGTCAGCACTCTCCCACCTCCGTTCGTCCCGAGCGTAGTCGAGGGACGTGTCTCGACTTCGCTCGACACGAACGGAGTTCAGTTCAGAGAACCCAGACCACCTGCCTACGACGCCGAAGAATTGTACGGCATCATCCCGGAGGACGTGCGGGCGCCCTACGACGTGCACGAAATCATCGCGCGCATCGTCGACGGTTCTGAATTCCACGAATTCAAGCCGCAGTTCGGGACGACGCTCGTCACCGGCTTCGCGCACATCTGGGGCATGCCGGTCGCGATCCTCGCCAACAATGGCGTGCTGTTCAGCGAAAGTGCCCTGAAGGGCGCCCACTTCATCGAGCTTGCCTGCCAGCGCCGTACGCCCTTGCTGTTCCTGCAGAACATCTCGGGCTTCATGGTCGGCGGCAAATATGAGGCGGAGGGCATCGCCAAGCACGGCGCCAAGCTGGTGACCGCGGTCGCGACCGCGTCGGTGCCCAAGATCACGATCCTGATCGGCGGCAGCTTCGGCGCCGGAAATTACGGCATGGCCGGGCGCGCTTACAGCCCGCGTTTCCTCTTCACCTGGCCCAACAGCCGCATTTCGGTGATGGGCGGCGAGCAGGCGGCGTCGGTGCTGGCGACTGTTCACCGCGACGCCGACAAATGGAGCGAGAAGCAGGCCGAAGCCTTCAAGCAGCCGATCCGCGAGGATTATGAGGCGCAGGGCAATCCCTGGCACGCGACCGCGCGGCTGTGGGACGACGGCATCATCGACCCGGCGCAGACCCGCGACGTGCTCGGCCTGGCCTTCGCTGCCTGCCTCAACGCGCCAATCCCCGAACGAGCGCAGTTCGGCGTGTTCCGGATGTAGCAAGCCATGCTGTCGTTTCTTTTGATGCTCGCCGTGCAGACCGCGTCCGGCAAGCTGCCCCCGGGCAATGCGCTGCCGCCGCAATCCGTCGGCCAGGAACAGGCCGTGCTGGCGACGGTCCAGTCGGTGCTGGCGTCGTTCGAAGCCGGTGATTCCGCGGCGTTGCTGCGCCAGGTCTATCCCGACGGCCGCGTAACCGCGACCGGCACGCGCTCGAGCGGAAGCGGCCTTCGCCGGTTCAGCTGGACCGAGTTCGCCAAGCGCGTGACGCCCGCCGATCGCTTCACGGAAACGATCAGCGATCCCGCGGTCGAGGTCGATGGCGATGCGGCGATGGTCTGGGCGCCCTTCGTGGTGCGGGTCGGCGGCAAGGTCAGCAATTGCGGCTTCGACCATTTCGATCTGGTGCGTGAAAACGGAGTTTGGAAAGTCATGAATCTGACCTTCTCGTCGCGAGTGACGGGGTGCGGCGAATAATGAACGAGATTGAGCAGCAGATCGTCGACGGAGTCGCGCAAAACGGCTGGCAACCCGTCAATTACGTGCCCGAGCCAGGCGAACCAGAGGAATGGTTCACCTACACCGTCGGCCTGACCAAGACCGCCGGCTGGCCGGAGATGATCGTCTTCGGGCTCGACCGCGACCGCCTGTTCGGCATGCTTCGCGACACGATCGCCGAATGCTGGTCGCGCAACGCGCAGCCCTATGACGGGATGGAGCTGGTCGAGGTCCTCAAAGGCCGATCGGCGCGGCTGCGCGAAGTTAAGGGCCTTACCTCGCCCTATTTCACGATGTCGGAATGGTACGCGCGGCACATCGGCATCCCGCCGATGCCGGAGCGGCTGCAGTTGATGTGGCCGGACGATCAGGGCCGTTTCCCCGACGATCCCGAATGCGACCCGCGAATTCGCGACCTGCAGACGCCGAAGGCCGCCAATTGATCGGCAGCCTGCTCATTGCCAACCGCGGTGAGATCGCCTGCCGCATAATCCGCACGGTACGCGCGCTCGGAATCCGCACGGTCGCGGTCTATTCGGACGCCGACGCCAGTGCCCTGCACGTGCGCATGGCGGATGAAGCGGTGCATATCGGACCGAGCCCGGCGCGGGAGAGCTATCTCGTCGGCGACAAAATCATCACCGCCGCCAAGGCGACCGGGGCGGAGGCAATCCATCCCGGCTATGGCTTCCTCAGCGAGAATGCCGACTTTGCCCAGGCCGTGATCGATGCGGGCCTGATCTGGGTCGGGCCCAAGCCCGACAGCATCCGGGCCATGGGGCTCAAGGACGCAGCCAAGAAGCTGATGGCCGAGGCCGGCGTGCCCGTGACGCCCGGCTATCTCGGCGAGGACCAGGACCCGAAGCGCCTGAAGAAGGAGGCCGAGGCGGTCGGCTACCCGGTGCTGATCAAGGCCGTCGCTGGCGGCGGCGGCAAGGGGATGCGCCGCGTCGACGATGCCAATCAGTTCATGGACGCGCTGGAAAGCTGCAAGCGCGAGGCCGCGAGCAGCTTCGGCGACGACCGCGTCCTCATCGAAAAATACATCCTCTCGCCGCGCCACATCGAGGTGCAGGTGTTCGGCGACAGCCACGGCAATGTGGTGCATTTGTTCGAGCGCGACTGCTCCCTCCAACGCCGTCACCAGAAGGTGATCGAGGAAGCACCGGCGCCCGGAATGGATGCCGAGACGCGCGAAGCCGTGTGCGGCGCCGCAGTCCGCGCGGCGCAGGCGGTCAGTTACGAAGGCGCGGGCACGATCGAGTTCATTGCCGACGCTTCGGAAGGCCTTCGCGCCGACCGCATCTGGTTCATGGAAATGAACACGCGGCTTCAGGTCGAGCATCCCGTCACCGAGGAGATCACGGGCGAGGATCTGGTCGAATGGCAGCTCCGCGTCGCAAGCGGCGAACCGCTGCCGAAGGCGCAGGACGAGCTGTCGATCAGCGGCCATGCGATCGAGGCGCGCCTCTACGCCGAAGACCCCGCGAAGGGCTTCCTCCCGAGCGTCGGCAAGCTCGAGCTTGCCGACTTCCCCGATACCGTCGCGCGGATCGAAACGGGGGTCGAGGAGGGTGATGCCATTTCGCCCTTCTATGACCCGATGATCGCCAAGCTGGTCGTGGCCGGGGACGACCGCACCGACGCGATGATGAACCTTGCGGCGGCGCTTTACGGGCTGCGCATCTGGCCGGTGAAGACCAATGCCGCTTTCCTTCTCGCGTGCCTGCAGAACCACGAGTTCCAGGCCGGCGAGGTCACCACCTCGCTGATCGCCGACAACGCCGATGCGCTGACCGCTTTGCCCGAACTGACCGACAACGACTGGTGCCTTGCGGCGCTGCAATTGTTCGGGCCATTCTACGCGGCGGCGGAGCAATCCGAGACCGTGGGCCCGTGGGCGGCGAACTTCGGCTTTCGGCTCAACGCGCCGGACTCGTCCAAAATCACTATCCAGCACGGGAATGAGCATCGCACCCTGGTGCTCGACGATTGCACCGAGGCATCGTGCTTCAGCACCCCGATCGCGAACGGCGCGCTGGTCTACAAGGATGCCCAGCCCTTCCTCTTCACTTTGTCCGAACCGCGCGGCACCGGGACCAGCCACGGCGTCCACGACGGCGAGATCGAGGCGCCGATGCCGGGGAAGGTGACCGCGGTCGAAGTCAAGAAAGGCGAGACGGTCACGAAGGGCCAGCGGCTGCTGACGCTCGAGGCGATGAAGATGGAGCATGCGCTGACCGCGCCCTTCGACGGCACGATCGCGGAACTGAACGCCGCGGCAGGCGCTCAGGTCAGCGAAGGCCAGATGCTGGTCAAAGTGGAGCCGACCGATGCGTAAGCTTCTCCTCTTCCTTCCCCTCCTTGCCGCATCCTGCACCACCACCGCCTGGCCGACGGGCGGCCCGCCGATGGCGCTGGTCAACGCCAGCGGCCAGTCGATCGGCAGCGTCCGTGCCTGGCAGACGGCGGGCGGAGTGACCTTCCGCCTCGACGGCACCGGCCTGCCACACGGCGTCCACGGCGTCCATGTCCATGCCGTCGGCCGCTGCGCGCCGCCGGACTTCGCCAGCGCCGGGCCGCACTGGAACCCGTTGGCGAGGAAGCACGGCATGAGCAATCCCGCCGGGCCGCACCACGGCGACCTCCCCAACGTCGAAGTCGCCGCGAATGGCGTGCTCGCCGCGACCCTCGTCCTGCCCGGCGCCACGCTGGCGCAACTGGTCGACGCCGACGGCGCCGCGCTGGTGCTCCATGCCCAGGCCGACGATTATGCGACCGACCCCAGCGGCAACAGCGGCGGCCGCCTAGCCTGCGCCGTGATCCGCCCTTAAGCTCGGCGCTCCATTTTGTGCTGGCTGGGGATGCGCTTCACGAACCGCTTGCCCTCCCAGAGCTCGCAGTCGTGTCCGTCCATCTTCGTTTTCGCGACCTCGATCGCGGTCTCGTCATCCTCGGCTTCGAACCATTCGCCGGACGAGACTTTGCTGACCCCATCGAGGCCATAAAGCCGGTAGCCCGTCACGTTTAACACCCTGTTTCTGCCGGCCGCCCGGAAGCGGCCATTTGCATTTGAAACGAGCGTTTCCGGAAATGGTTTCATACCCGTTTTGACGGGAACTCGGGCAGCAAAAACCCGGCCGGCGCGGACGCCGACCGGGTGACTTGAGGCGGGTTCTAGTAGCGGCGGTAGCTGCTGTTCTGCTTGATGCGAACGTTGGTTACCTGGCCGCGATAATTGACGTCGCAGCGAAAGGTGAGGTCGCCGGTCGCATTGGCGTAGGGCTGGTTATACCCCTGCGCATAGGCTTGCGGATAGCGGTTGTAGCCGGAATCGAGCAGGCCGGAGACGCGCAGCCCGCTCGAGCGGCGGCGGACGTCGGTAATCGCCGTCACGCGCATGGAGGGCGCAGCGATGTTCTGCTGATAGGCGTAAGGCTGCTGGCCATAACCCTGCTGGCCGTAACCGTAGCCCTGGTTGTAGCCGTAGCCGCGATACTGGACGCGGGCCTGGTTCACCGCCGCGGAGGCGCATTGGCTGACCGCCGAGCGGTCGGTGGTGTTGTAGCGGTTGCCGAGCAGCCGTTCGACCACGCCGGCGATGATTCCGCCGTCATTCTGGCCATAGCCTTGGTTGTAGCCCGGATAGGTCTGCGGATAGGCATTGGGCGGGTACTGCTGCGGGTAGGTCTGCGGATAGGGCTGCGCATATTGCGCGGCGGCCGGCGCGGCGATGGCGCCGAGGACGGCGGCAGCCGCCAGATATTTGGTGAAGCGTGTCATTGAAATTCCTTCGGTTCTCACCCGGAAATGCCGGGGAGCTCGATGTCAGAACGCGTCTTAGTCGAATAAGACGCATGAACTGAAAACAACAAGATCGTCAGTATCTCCGATAAGTCGTGGTGTGGCGCTCGACGCGCATGCTGGTGACCAGCCCGGCGCGGTCGAGGTTGCAGCGGAAGGAGAGGTCGTTGTTGGTGGGGTTGCGGGTATCGTAGGGCTGGCCGCCGCTGCCGGCGCCCTGATAGGCCGCGCCGCCATAGCCGCCCTGGTAGTCGACGCCGCTGTCGATCAGCCCCTTGACGCGCATCCCGTCGGAACGGCGCTGGACATCGGTGATCGCGCTGACCCGCATGGTGGCGATGATGCCGGGGAAGCCGGGGACGCCCGCAGCGCCGGGGCGGTAGGCGCCGGCATAGCCCGCATAGCCGTCGGTGCCGGCATAGCCGTTGACGCCGAACAGCGCGGCCCCTTCGATCAGCGCCGCGGTGGCGCAGCGGGCGACCGCCTGACGGTCGGTCGCGGCGTAGCGGGTGCCGAGCTGGGCATCGATCACTTGCTGGACCGGCGGCGGAGCGACGAAGGGCGCGGGAGCCTGCGCAGCAGCAAGCGCCGCGCCGGCGGCGATGGGAAACAGGATGTTCATTGGAAAAGGCCTCGGCTCTCAGCCGGAAATGCCGGGGAGTTCATGTGGGGGAACGCGTGGGCGAGGGCGATGGGCCCGGGGCTCGTCCTTAAGTTCACAAAAGTCACTCGGTTGTGCGCCTTTTTCGTGACTTTAAGCGCGAACGATGGAGCGCGTTTCGGCAAGCGCCTCAACAAAGGCGATCTGCCGCTCGGCGGTCCAGCCGTCGTGGCGGTTGCTTGCACTGGTGGGGGTGAAGGGGATGAGTTTGGATTGTTCGCTCATCCACGAGCTTAGGCCACAAATGGGGCGCTGTAGGACAGGATTTTTTACGGGCCGCAGTCGCAAGTAGCTGGTGAAATTACGTTAAATGATTTCATTGTAGCCAAAGTAAACAAACAGGAGCAGCTTCCTGCCCGCGCTCTTCTCGGGGGAGTCGAGTCGCAAGAGGGGGAAGTTTTATGGCGTATTCGATTTTCGCGGTCGCTGCGGCGGCCGCCATGCAGGCCGTCGCGCCGCAGGCATCCACACCGTCCGTGCCGGTTACGGCGACCATCGCGCCACCCGTGCGAGCCGTCATTCTGGCGCCACCGGCGGGCTCCGTCCTGAGGGCGGGAACCGAGGTTCCGTTGCGCGTGGAAGAAGGCCTGAATTCCAACGACAAGACGCTGCGCGAGGGCCAGCAATTCCGCTTGTCGGTCGCGAACCCGGTGATGCTCGGCAATGTCGTGGTCATCCCGGCGGGCAGCCAGGCGATTGGCGAGATCACCGACCTCCGCCGCAAGGGCATGTGGGGCAAGTCCGGGCACGTCAATGCGCGCGTTCTGAACGTGCGCGTCGGCGACCGCCTGATCCGCCTGACCGGCACCTTCGACGAGCATGGTACGACCGGCACGGCTGGTGTGGTCGGGTCAATCCTGCTGGTCCCGATCGCGGGCTTCTTCATGACCGGCACCAGTGCGAAGATTCCGGTGGGATCAGGCGTCAAGGCGTTCCTGGACGAGGATTTGGCCATTGCGGTGCCGCAGGCGGAGCCGGTGCCCCTTGCTCAACCCGCAGCGACCGCGTCGGTGCCAGTCCAGCCTGTGGTGGTCCCGGGAGCGGCGCAACCGAAGTAGCGCGCCGGTGGCAACGGTGGCGGTGGCGCGACGAGCGGCCCGTTACCCTGTTCGTGACCGATCCATCATCTTGGCCGATAAGCCATCGACAACGGCTTGCGCCTCCTCGACAGTTTTACCTTGGATGCGCTCCACATGGAAAACGAGCACAAGACCAAGAACGACCCGCAGGTAGTCTCCGGTCACGGCTTCCTCTCGAATGTGTTCCGCTACCCGATCGCTCAACAAAAGCCCGAACGCGTTATTAAGTGCGGGTATTTTTAGCGACACCACCCGCATACTGTGGGCACATTCATTTCGAATCTGTCTAATGATATCGAGGCTATCGAGTGTCGCATCATCAATAACGCCGAGCGCCCGTCCGAGAGCAAGTTTGTCTTGGAAGCTGCTGAGGACGCCTCCCGGCTTCAGCAACTCAACACGGCGAGCCCGCCCCGCTGGCAGCTGCATTATGACGTATTCGGCAAGGACATCCTCCAAAACGCCGGCGACTAGTATGATCGCGCCACGGTCGCTTTCTGACATAAGCACGTCGATGACTTCGCCATGCAAGGGCCCGAAGCCTTCTCGCTTTCGATAATCCTTCAAGGCCTTAAGGATGCGGGTACGGCGCTCCTGAAAGGGATTCGCAGGCTTCCGGTTGCCTTTCTGGTGTCGCTTCCTGGCCATGCGGCTTCTGTGATCAGCCCCTACCGGCCACGCCAACAGTTTCGGCCGTCCTCACCCTATCGGGCTGCATCAGTCGGCGAAGTCGATGCATCCTCACTATCCGCGGGCAGTGGGTCTTGGCTCGGGCCTCTCGCCTCGTCTCGTGGAGGTCCGAAGTCTTCATTAAGAATGATTGTGTCGGGAGACCATCGTGCAGCGAGAAGACCGTAGTTTTCGAATGTTTTGTCGTAATACTCCCAGCTGCCGTCCTCTTGTCTTTTCCACCGCTCGTTTTGAACCCACTCGGTGGCGGCGTTCCAATCTCTAACGAATGGGCCGCGCATCCAGTCGCGATAGATTTGTTCGTCTAAAATGCCCTCTCGAATACCAATTGCAACCATCTCGTAGTGATTGAGATAGTCATTGACGCATCGGCGCAACTCTCGCGATTGCTTCGTTTGGGGATTCATTATGTCCTCGAACCCGGGGCCCCTTCGGAGGTCGGAAAAGGTTTGGACGATGTGACGATAGTGGTCACCGGACTCGACCTTCTCGATAAAATCCAAAGTGGCTCGTTGGCGCGCCATGCGGCGCGCGTTCACAATCGCTCGATAGGCGACGATTATCGAAACAAGAGCCAGGAATGGGGTGAGATATGCGCGCCAATCGGACGGCGGCGATTGGACGCATATAACAGTACGGGCAGTCTCAGCTACACTTGCGGTGAGTGAGCAGTCCAAAGCTTAGTCGCGTACGCCTTCGTTCTTCATGGCAATGCCCTTCCCTAGGGTGTCTGTATCTCGTGTCCGTTGGCGTTTTGTCAACGCCTCGCAGATGTGCGGTTTCCCCGATTATAGCGCCCGCGTGTGGGCGAAACCGGTCATTTCGGGACGTACGTGCTGACGGTGGCGACTTCACCGTGCTGCGCCTGACGTAACTGAGCGCTCCGAACATTTCGTGCATCTGACCTAATCGTGCGACCATGGCCCGGGGACACGAATCGGATAGGGGGACGAATGTCGATATTATGGATCGCGCTGGTGGCAGCGCAGGCGGCAAATGCGCAAGCACCGGCCGCGCCGGTGCAGCCGCTGCACCTGACCTGCACTGGCGGGGGCACGGCGAACAAGAACGTCACCGACACCATCCACGAGCGGAAGCGCGTCGACGGTCCGCCGGGCAGCAAGCCGACCTACAAGGACGAGACCAAAACGGTAACGCGCGCGGTCAAGCAGGACTTCGCCGACCAGGTCGATGTCGAGCTGTTCAGCGGCGACGACAAGATCCGCATTCCGCGCATGCTGATGCCCGATTTCCACGGCGGCAAGGCGGGCTGGTTCAAGCTCAAGGGCCTGACCGGCGACGAGCGCTCGATCCGCGCCAGCGTCGGCCTCGCGTTCCTGAGCAACAGCCGGATCTTCATCGACCGGGTTACCGGAACGATCTCGATCAACGGCGACAGCGGGAGCTATTCGGGCGACTGCCGGCCGGTGGATGTGAACGCGCCGCCTAAGTTTTAGCTGACGCTATTTCGCGTCGATCAAGTCCGGTTCTTCCACTTCCACCTTGCGCGTCCGCTTCGGACGCTTGGGCGCGACATCGACCACCTGCGGCTTGACGCTCGCGCGCTCCAGCATCGGCTTCAGATACTGACCGGTCGCCGACAGCGGCACTGACGCGATCGCTTCGGGCGGGCCTTTGGCGATGATCCTGCCGCCGTTGACGCCGCCGCCCGGCCCGAGGTCGACGACCCAGTCGGCGGTCTTGATGACGTCGAGATTGTGTTCGATCACGACGACGCTGTTGCCCTGGTCGGCGAGGCGGTGGAGCACCTCGAGCAGCTTGCGCACGTCCTCGAAGTGCAGGCCCGTGGTGGGCTCGTCGAGGATGTAGAGCGTCTTGCCGGTGGCGCGGCGCGACAGCTCCTTCGACAGCTTGACGCGCTGCGCCTCACCGCCGCTCAGCGTCGTCGCCGGCTGGCCGACCTTGATGTAGCCGAGGCCGACTTCCTGGAGCATGCGCATCTTGTCGCGGATGCCGGGCACCGCCTTGAAGAACTCCGCCGCGTCCTCGACCGTCATGTCGAGCACGTCGGCGATGCTCTTGCCCTTGAACTTCACCTCCAGCGTTTCGCGGTTGTAGCGGGCGCCGTGGCAGACGTCGCAAGTGACGTAGACGTCGGGCAGGAAGTGCATTTCGATCTTGAGCAGGCCGTCGCCCTGGCACGCCTCGCACCGGCCGCCCTTGACATTGAAGGAGAAGCGGCCGGGCTTGTAGCCGCGCGCCAGCGCCTCCGGCAGCCCGGCGAACCAGTCGCGGATCTGGGTGAAGGCGCCGGTGTAGGTGGCGGGGTTGGAGCGCGGGGTGCGGCCGATCGGCGACTGGTCGATGTCGATGACCTTGTCGAGATGTTCGAGGCCGGTGACCTTGTCATGCGCGCCGGCGAGGATGCGGGCGCCGTTCAGGGCGCGGGCGGTCGCGGCGTATAGCGTGTCGATGGTGAGCGACGACTTGCCGCTGCCGCTGACGCCGGTGACGCAGGTGAAGGTGCCGAGCGGGAACTTCACGGTGACGTTGGCGAGGTTGTTGGCAGTCGCGCCGTGGACGGTGACGAACTTGCCCGAGCCCTTGCGCCGCTGCGGCGGGACGGGGATTTCGCGACGGCCGGAGAGATAGTCGGCAGTGATGCTGGTCTCGCAGGCCAGCAACTCCTCAAGCGTGCCCTGGCAGACGACCTCGCCGCCATGGACTCCCGCGCCGGGGCCCATGTCGATGACATGGTCGGCGTGGCGGATCGCGTCCTCGTCATGCTCGACGACGAGCACGGTGTTGCCGAGGCTCTTGAGGCGCTTGAGGGTTTCGAGGAGGCGGTCGTTGTCCTTCTGGTGAAGGCCGATCGAGGGTTCGTCGAGGACATAGAGGACGCCCGACAGGCCGCTGCCGATCTGGCTGGCGAGGCGGATGCGCTGGCTCTCGCCGCCCGAGAGGGTGCCGCTGGTGCGGTCGAGGTGGAGATAGTCGAGCCCGACATTGTGGAGGAAGCCGAGGCGCTCGTTGATCTCCTTGAGAATGGCCTTGGCTATTTCCTGCTGGGTCGGGGTCAGCTTTTCGGCGAGCGTCGAGAACCAGCCAAGCGCGTCGGCGACGCTGCGGCGGGAGGACATGGAGATGTCCTCGCCGGCGATCTTGACCGCCAGCGGCTCGGGCTTGAGGCGGGCGCCGTGGCACGCCTCGCACGGGAGGGACGACTGGTAGCGCGACAGCTCCTCGCGCATCCACGCGCTCTCGGTCGAGAGCATGCGGCGGTTGAGGTTGCCGAGCACGCCTTCGAACGGCTTTTTGACCTCATAGGAGCGGCGGCCGTCGACGAAGCGCAACGTGACCGGGCGGCCCTGGGTGCCGTTGAGGATGACGCTCTTGGCCTCGTCGGCCAGGTCCTTCCAGGGGACGTTGAGCTCGAACCCGTAGGCGCGGGCGAGGCTCGACAGCACCTGCATGTAATAAGGGCTGGGCGGGTTGGACTTGGCCCAGGGCACGACCGCGCCCTTGGCGATCGAGAGGTTGTGGTTGGGGACGACGAGGTCCTCGTCGAACACGAGTTTCTCGCCGAGGCCGTCGCAGGTCGGGCAGGCGCCCTGCGGCGCGTTGAACGAGAAGAGCCGCGGCTCGATCTCGGCAATGGTGAAGCCCGAGACGGGGCAGGCGAACTTCTCGGAGAAGGTGATGCGGCCCTCGGGCGCGTGGGTGGCGAGGACGTTGCGCTCGGCGGCCCGTTCCAGCGCCGCGGCGACGCCGGTGCGCTCGGCCCCGGGCGGGTCCTGAGGCGGGTCGGCGGGGTCGAGATAGGCGAGGCCCTCGGCGAGCTTGAGCGCGGTCTCGAAGCTGTCTGCGAGGCGCGATTCAATGCCCCCATGTTCTTCAGATTTGGCGCGGACGACGATGCGGTCAACGACCACCTCGATGTCATGCTTGTACTTCTTGTCGAGCGCGGGCGCGTCCTCGATCGCGTAGAAGGTGCCGTCGATGCGGACGCGCTGGAAGCCCGCCTTCTGCCATTCGGCCAGCTCCTTGCGGTACTCGCCCTTGCGGCCGCGGACGACGGGGGCGAGGAGGTAATGGCGGCTGCCTTCGGGCAGGGCCATGACGCGGTCGACCATCTGGCTGACCTGCTGCGCCTCGATCGGCAGGCCGGTGGCGGGCGAGTAGGGAATGCCGACGCGGGCCCACAGCAGGCGCATGTAATCGTAGATTTCGGTGACCGTGGCGACGGTCGAGCGCGGGTTGCGCGATGTCGTCTTCTGCTCGATCGAGATGGCCGGCGAGAGGCCGTCGATATGCTCGACGTCGGGCTTCTGCATCATCTCCAAGAATTGGCGCGCATAGGCCGAAAGCGATTCGACGTAGCGGCGCTGCCCCTCGGCATAGATGGTGTCGAAGGCGAGGCTGGATTTGCCCGAGCCCGACAGGCCGGTGATGACCGTCAGCGACTCCCGCGGGATATCTACGTCGATTCCCTTGAGGTTGTGCTCGCGCGCGCCGCGGACGGAAATGTGAGTGAGCATGAGTGCGTTTGTTCCGGCTATGTTCTAAACTACGCGCGAGGCGACCCCCGGTCAACGCGGCATGAGGGATGTGGGTGCGCGCCACCGGATTGGCAACCGCATTGGCACGACCAAGGTTTGCGCTAAGCTGCGGAGCGGAGGCGGAATATGGCGACTGTTACCGCTAGACGAGCTGGGCGTCGCATCGCCGGCCGCTACGGCTGCCGGAGCGCTTGCCTGACCGAAGGGCAAATGGCTGAGCCTAGGCCGGTATCAGAAGGCGGCATTGCCGCTCTTCCACAACATGTAAGCGGCAACGACGAAAATCAGGGCTGCGAAAATGATCGTCAGGTGCCCCTTGCCAGAAAGCTTTTTGGCGGCACGCGTCCCGAGAATGCTGCCCGGGATGCCCCCAAGGATGAATGCACCGGCAAGCAACCAGTCGATGAGGCCCGAGAGCGCGTAATTGGCAGCTGTCGTAAGGCCGAATGCAGTCACGGCGACGAGCGAGGAGCCCACTGCATTGAGCATCTGCATTCGTGTCGCGCCAATCAGGCCCGGGACAATCAGGAATCCTCCGCCGATACCAAAGAAGCCGGAAAAAACTCCCGTGGCCGCTCCATAGCCAGTGAGCTTCAAGGCATTGCCGCGGCCGAGCACGACTCCTGGATTGCCGGTGCGCTTGCGCCCGCGGAGCATCAACACTCCCACCAGGATCATCACGAGCGCGAAGAGGAACAGCAGCTTCTGACCGTCGAAAGCCTTGCCCGCGGTTGAGCCGGCGAACGCGCCGGCGACGCCGGCCGCCGCGTAAACGCCCGCGCACCGCCATTTGACCGTGCCGGCCCGGGCATGGTTGGCCATGCCTATCGCAGCGTTGACGGCGACCGCCAGCGCACTCGTGCCGATTGCGACGTGTGGGCTACGCACGCCGACCAAATAAACCATTAGCGGGACCGCGAGGATGGAACCGCCGCCGCCGACAAGGCCGAGGACGAAGCCGACGAGAGCGCCGGAGGCGACGCCAAGCAGATACTGGACGGTATCGAGCATGGACCGCCGTTCCGCGCCGATGGTCAGCCGAGCTTTGCTGCGGTGAACAATTGCGTCGAGCGATTGCCAGTCCGGCAGAAAGCGACAACCGGGCCGCCGGCATCGCGAACCGCGGCGGCGAATGCCTTCACGTCCGCCTCTGTAGCCTTTCCGGGGATGATCGGAATGTGCCGGTAGACGAGGCCGTGGCGCCTGGCCTCGGCTTCGATCTCGCTCGAGCGAGGCTGATTGGGCGCTTCATCGTCCGGGCGGTTGTTGATGATCCCCTTGAAACCGGCCTTGGCAAGTTGCGCCACCTCCTGGGGAAGCAGCTGGGGCGTTACCGAGACCTGTGGCGAAAGGCTTGTTAGGTCCACTTTATTATCCCTTCGGTTGCACACTTGAATTTTGTGGTGGCCGGCCGAACGCTGCGTAGGCGCCCATGCCGACCAGCATCGCCGCGACGAACAGCGCCGGGTGCCATAAATCCAGCGACAGCGAGGCGATCGCTGGCCCCGGGCAGAGTCCGGCAAGGCCCCAGCCGATCCCGAACAGGGCGGCCCCGGCGATGAGCCGAACATCGAGGTCCGTCCGGTCGGGAAGCGAGAATGAGGTTCCGAAAAGCGGCTTTCTCATCCGCTCGCGGACCCGCCACGCGATGGCCATGACGAGCAATGCTCCGCCCATGACGAACGCCAGCGTCGGGTCCCAGCGGCCGAACGGGTCGAGGAAGCCGCGCACCCGCTGCGGATCCGTCATCCCGCCGACGGCCAGGCCGGCGCCGAACAGGGTTCCGGACATGAGCGGCGGCAGGAATCGGCGCGCGAAGCTCACGAGGCACCTCCAGTCAGGCGCAAGGCCAGTACCGTGACGATGCCCGCCGCCATGAAAGTGGCGGTGGCGACCAGCGACCGCTGAGACAGGCGGCTGACTCCGCAAACGCCGTGGCCGCTGGTGCAGCCGCTGCCCATGCGCGTGCCGAAGCCGACCAGCAGGCCTGCAACAACAAGCGTCGGGCCGGACGCGAAGTGCGCCGGGCGGACACCGACCGCGAGCGCCGCAAAGGCCGCCCCCAAGGGTAAACCGGCGAGGAAGCTCCACGCGTTGCTCAGCGACATATTGCCGCTGCCGATGCCCGTCGCGCGCGCCGCAATTCCGGAGACCCCGGCGACGCGGCCCATGCCGACCAGCATGAGCGCCGCCGCAAGTCCGATCAGGATCCCCCCAACAAGACCGTGCAGTGGTTGTGCATAAGGAAACAGCGCTGATGTCAAAGCAGGTTCACCGGCACCTTCAGGTAGCTCACGCCATTGTCCTCCGGCTCGGGCAGCCGCCCGCCGCGCATGTTCACCTGAAGTGAGGGGAGGATGAGCCTGGGCATGGCGAGGGTGGAGTCACGCTGAGTGCGCATTTCGACGAACTCATCCTCGCTGACGCCCTCATGGATGTGGACGTTGCCCGTCCGCTCGGCGAGGATTGTCGTTTCCCACACGAAATCTTCGCGGTTCGGCGCCTTGTAATCGTGGCAGAGGAAGACTCGCGTCTCGTCCGGGAGTTGCATCAGGCGGCGAACCGAGCGGTAGAGCTGCCGCGGATCGCCGCCGGGGAAGTCGGCCCTCGCCGAGCCATAATCGGGCATGAACATGGTGTCGCCGGTAAACAGCGCGTCCCCGATTACATAAGCCATGTCCGCCGGGGTATGCCCTGGGACAAACAGTGCGATCAGCGGGATCTCGCCGATCATCAGCTCATCGCCGTCCTCGAGCAGGCGGTCAAATTGGGAGCCGTCGCGGGCGAACTCGGTGCCCTCGTTGAAGATCTTGCCGAAGACTCCCTGGACGGTGACAATCTCCCTGCCGATCGCCAGCTTCCCGCCGAGCTTCTCCTGCAGATAGGGGGCGGCCGATAAATGATCGGCGTGGGCGTGGGTTTCGAAAATCCAATCGACGGTAAGCCCTTCCTGCTCGACATAGGCCGC
This sequence comes from Pseudomonadota bacterium, assembly GCA_040389765.1. GTDB lineage: Bacteria > Pseudomonadota > Alphaproteobacteria > Sphingomonadales > Sphingomonadaceae > Sphingomicrobium. Next base: position 385,147 of record JAZJZO010000006.1, read on the forward strand.
AATTCGGTCGGCGGATTCGAAACTCATCCGTCCCGATGGCTGATCGAAATCCCAAACGCTGTCGATGATTGCCGCCTTGCTGGTCGCGGCGTCACTGACGACATAGCTCGCCGTGAAAGTGGACTCGTCAAAGAAGGCTTTGACTTGCGGGGCCCGGATTCCGCCGTTGAGAACTGCACGGACCTGGTGCTGCGCCCGTGCAACATTGATGTCGGACATGATTAGCTCCTTTCGCCGGATGCAGATTCGCTCCTGCCCAGCTCGGGGCAGAACAGATCATGGAGAAGAACCAGCAACCGCTCTGCTTTCGGATCGCACAGACGGTAATAGACTGTCTGGGCGTCCTTGCGCGTACTCACCAACCGCTCTTCGCGAAGCTTGGCGAGATGTTGCGAAAGAGCCGACTGACTGAGCGCAACACGCTCACCAAGCTGGCCGACCGAGAGTTCGCCCTCCTCTGCAAGATAGCAGAGAACCAACAACCGACATTCGTTGGCGACAGCCTTCAACAAGCTGGTCGCGTCCCGTGCCTGAGTTTCGAAGGGTCCAAGATGTGCATCCACGAACTCTAATTTAGAAAAGTCTGATAAACTTTCAAGGGGCAACACCCCAATGCTCGCGGGGGGGGGGGGGTGACCACTGATCCCGGAGCTAGTAGGGCTCGGCCCGATCGACGGAATAGCGCGCGACCTCTTCATAATGCGCGCCGTGGCGCGAGAGGCGGCTTTCGAACAGGCTGAAGGCGTCGACCTCGAATGGATCGCTGGCGAGGCCGCGCACGCGCTCGAGGAAGCCGGCGGCCTCGCGGGTCCGGCGGCCCTTCCAACGGGCGAGCGTGACGTGCGGGTGAAAGGCGCGGCGTTCGGGCGGCAAGCCGACCGACTGGCAGATCCGCTCGACCTTGGCGGCGAGGGCCGCGACCGGTTCCTTGGGCTCGATTGCCCCCCATAGAGCGCCGCCATTACGCTGGTCGAAGCGGCCGGCGCCCGCGATGCGGAGCGTGAACGCGGGCGCGTGAAGCCGGGCGAGGGCGGCGGCGAGATCCTCCGCCAGCGGGCGCTCGACCTCGCCGACGAAGCGTAGCGTGAGGTGCAGCTGCTCATCCGACTGCCAGCGGAAATCGGCGCTGTCGTCCATCGCGTCGATCAGCAGGTCACGGATCGGTTCGGGCGGACGGATGGCGACGAACAGCCGGTGCATCAGAGCTTCCCGCGCAGCGCCTCGAGCCAGCCGGCGGCGCGCGGCGACAGGTCCGGCGGCAGCGACTCCAGCGGCCACTCGCCGATGCTTTCGATCTCGAGCGACCAGCGCCGCGGCATGTAAAGCACGTCCTCCACCACCAGCAGGGTCGCGAGGTCGCGCTTGAAATCGGCCATCTCGGCGAGCTCGCCGGCGAGGCGCACGGCGCCGTGGCCGGTCATTCCGATCTCCTCGCGAAGCTCGCGCAGGCCGGCCTCGATGGGGTCCTCGCCGGGCTTGTGGCCGCCGCCCGGAAGCCGCCAGCCGGACGCGTAGCGGAGCTTCACCAGCACCACTCTCTTGTCGGGCGTGAAGGCCAAGGCATGAGCGCCGAATGTCCGCGGCCGGCGAACTCGCCAACCGAGGATCATCAACCCGTGGACGGCGGTCAGCACGGCGCGCAAGGCGCGGTCGATCATGCTCGCGGAGTCCTGCCTCGCCACGGCTCCTTATGGCGGTCGACCGGTTTCGCTTGAAGTCCCCTCTGGCATCCACGATATATTCAGGCGGCAGGATGCAAATTCGCGTTTCTGCAAAGGAGATCGAAATGGCCAATTGGCAAGACCCGCGCGTCACGGACAGGACCGGCGTTACCGCCGCCAGCGTTGGTGTCCCGCGCGCAGCCCGTGATGCGGGCCTGCGGTCGTACATGCTGTCGGTGTACAATTACATGGCGTCCGGCGTGTTGCTGACCGGCATCATCGCTTTGCTGTTCGCGCCTTATGCCGGCCAGGTCCTGGTTGGTCCGCGCGGCGGCCTGAGCGGGCTCGGCTGGATCGTGACCCTGGCGCCGCTTGGCTTCGTGTTCGCGATGAGCTTCGGCGTCAATCGCATGCAGACCTCCACGCTGAGGGTCCTGTTCTGGGCGTTCGCGGCGGTCATGGGGCTGTCGATGTCGACGCTGTTCCTGGCATTCACCGGAGTGTCGATCGCGCAGACCTTCTTCGCGACGGCGGCCGCTTATCTTGGGCTTAGCCTCTACGGTTACACCACCAAGCGCGACCTCAGCGGAATGGGGACGTTCCTGATCATGGGCGTCGTCGGGCTGCTCGTGGCGATGGTGATCAACATGTTCCTGCAGTCGAGTGCGATGGCGCTGGCGATCAGCGCGATCGGCGTGCTGCTGTTCGCGGGCCTGACTGCCTACGACACGCAGCGGATCAAGAGCATGTATGCGTATGTCCAGGGCACCGACATGGTCGGCAAGACCGTGATCATGGGCGCGCTGACGCTCTACCTGGACTTCATCAATATGTTCCAGTTCCTGCTGATGTTCATGGGCGACCGCCGCTAATCGAGCTGCGCCGCACGGCAGCACGCTTCAAACGCGTGTTGCCGGGGGGCACTGGGAAGGGCCGGTGGAGCGATCCGCCGGCCCTTTTCGATTCCCGCTCGCGCGCCTAAGCTTCGCATCGCTGCTTGGGGGGAATTCGAGCGATGCCGTACCGTCACGCCCATTGGTATATACTGGCGCTGTTTCCGCTCGCGGCCTTCGCCTTCTGGCCGAGCTATGTTTCGCAGCTGGCGAAAGCGCCCGCGGAGTTCCACGCGCACGGCATCACGTCGAGCCTGTGGCTGCTCCTGCTGGCGGCGCAGAGCTGGACCATCCAGCACGACAGCCGCGCCGTTCACCGCAAGGTCGGGATGGCCAGCCTGCTGCTGTTCCCGCTCTTCCTGATGGGCGGATCGGGGATCTTTTTCGGGATGGGCCAACGCTTTGCCGAAGGGTCGCCGTTCCACGTCATGTATGCGCCCAAGCTCGCGTGGCTCGATATCGTCGCCGTCAGTGGCATGGCCTATTTCTATTACGAAGCGCTGCGCCAGCGGCGGAAGGTTCACGCCCATTCGGGCTTCATGCTGGCGACGGCGATCTTCCTGCTGCCGCCGATCTTCGGGCGGCTGAGCGCGATTCCGTTGGGCGTGCGCGGGCCGCAGGACTTCGCCAAGTTCGAGCTCGGCTTCCAGCTGGCCAACGTGCTGACCGCGGCCATTGCCTTCATCATCGCCTTTCGCCGCGGCCGCAACGGCTGGCCGTTCGGGCTCGCCGGGGTGTTGACCCTCGTTCGCGCCTTCCTGTTCCAGACGATCGGCGCGCTTTCTTGGTGGCGCACGCTTTACGGATATTCGGCGCAGCTGCCGGTATTGCCATTCCAGCTGCTGGCCGGCGCGGCGGGAGTCGGAATCGCTTATGCGGGTTGGGTCGCCGGACGGCGCACGGTAGGATCGGCCGCAATCCGAGTCTGACCGCAAGGAGCGTCATCATGTGCGACAGCAATCACGGCGAGCCGTTCATCGTCGACAGTTCGCTGACGCGCCGCGCGCTGATGCTGACCTTGTCCTCGGCCGCGGCGATCGCCGCGCTTCCGGGCTGCGCGCTGGCCGCTTCGAAGGTCAGCGAAAGCGACGTGAAAATACCGACGCCCGACGGGTCGGCTGACGCCGTGCTGTTCCATCCGGCGGGGGCGGGCGCCTGGCCGGCGGTGGTCATGTGGCCCGACATCCTGGGCTTGAGGCCGGTGTTCCGCGAGATGGGCCGGCGGCTGGCGGCGGAAGGCTATGTCGTGCTCGTGCCCAATCCCTTCTACCGCAGCCGGCCGGCGCCGATCGTCAGCGGCCCGTTCGATTTCAGCGACAAGACGGCGATGGCCCGGCTGATGAAGCTGAAGGAGCTGCTGACCGACGAGCGCGTCGATGCCGATGCGAGGGCTTTTTTCGCCTTCCTCGACAAGCAGCCGCAGGTGAACCGCCGAAAGCCGGCGGGCGTGCAGGGCTATTGCTTCAGCGGGCCCGTCGCTTTCCGCACCGCGGCGGCTCTCCCGGACCGGATCCGGGCGGTCGCCAGCTTCCACGGCGCCGGGCTGGTGAGCGGCAAACCGAACAGCCCGCACCTGCTGGTGCCGAAGACCAAGGCCGACTTCCTGGTCGCCATCGCCCGCAACGACGACCAGTCGCAGCCCGACGCGAAGGATAAATTGAAGCAGGCGTTCGCGGCGGCGAAACGGCCCACGACGGTCGAAGTCTATCCCGCCAATCACGGCTGGTGCGTTGCCGGCAGCCCATCATACGATGAGGCTTCGGCCGAACGCGCCTGGAGCGAGCTTCTGAAGCTCTACAAGGCGACGCTGGTTTAGGCCGCGGGCTGCGGCTGGCCGGCCTGGGCCTTCGCGATCAGCTGGCCGTCGATCTCCTTGGCGCGGCGGTAGGCGTCGCGGTCGGTCATGCGCCGGGCATAATCGACGAACACTTCCTTGGGCTCGAGCAGCTTGAAGGCCAGCATGAAGTTGATGTTGGCCCCGACGATAAGGTCGGCCGTCGTGAAATAGTCGGCGGCGATATATTCCTTGCCGGCAATCGCTTTCTCGAGCGTCGCGATGGCGAGCTCGTAGCTGCCGTAGCCGAACATCCGCTGTCGCTCGGGCGTCGGTTCCCAGCCTGCGGCCTTGTTGCTGAACGCGGCTTCGACCGGCCCGGACGTAAAGAAGATCCAGCGATAATAATCGGCGCGGTCGGCGGCCGGCGGCGCCAGCTTCGCTTGCGGGAAAGCGTCGGCGAGATAGCAGCAGATCGCCGCGACCTCGGTCACGGCCTTGCCCTTGTGGACGATCGCCGGGACCTTCCCCATCGGGTTGATGGCGAGGTACGGCTCGGCCTTCATCGTCGTCCCATAGTCGAGGATATGGTCCTCGTAGGGCGCGCCCACTTCCTCCAGCATCCAGCGGACGGTCTGCCCGCGCGATTGCGGGTTGGTGTAGAAGACGAGGTCGGCCATGTGTCGCGACTCCTGATGAAGAACAAAGCGCGAACTACTCCTCTTCGAGCGCGTGCTCAAGAAGGTTCACGCGCGGTCCAGCTTGCTTGACGGGGGTCTGCATGCGTCTGTATTATGCGAATAACACAGGAGCTCGTAACATGAAGATTGCCCCACCGCTGATCCTTTCGATCCTGCTTGCCGGCTGCAACGTCCAGGCCAAGCACGACAACGACAATGACAGTGACGAGAACGTCACCATCAGCGGCGGTGAAGGCGGCAATCTGAGCTTCGACCTTCCCTTCGCCAAGGGCCAGATCAAGCTGCCCGATGGCGCCTTCAAGGGCGGCGACTTCGATATCGACGGGGTCAAGATGTACCCCGGCGGGACGGTGACGGGTTTCAACGTCGTCGCGGCCGACAGGGGCTCGACCGTCAACATCGCGTTCAAGGCGCCGGCGCCGCCGGAGAAGGTCCGCGCTTACTTCGTCGAGGAGTTCAAGAAGAAAGGCGTGACCGCGAGCGCCGCCGGCGATGCGGTGTCGGGCAAGTCGAAGGACGGCGACACGTTCAAGATCCGCGTGCAGCCCGTCGGCGGCGGATCGCAGGGCACGGTCGACATCCAGTCCGACGACTGACGGCGCGCGGGGGGGCAGCTTTCGACCCAAAGCAGACACTAGCGCGAACGGCGAAACAAGGTAGATTTGACGCGTGTTCGTGCTGACGAAGCCCGAGGCGCTCACGACGGCGGCGCACATCTCTACCGAGGTCGAACGCAAGCTTCAGCCGCTCTCCTACGACATTAACCGAGACGACACCGGAGTGACCTACAAGATTAGCTCGTTTGCGCCGGGCATTCGCTATTCCATGTTCCTCCCATTCGCCGAGGTGTCGCTTATGCGAGAGTGCGGAACTTGGGTATTAAGATTGAAGGCAACCAAGCTCCTCTTGGTGCCGTTCGCCCTGTTTGCGGTCGCGCTATTAGTGTTCCGGTTTCTCGCCCCGCTCGGCCTTGAAGGGATAGTCATTGGCGCTGCGGTCCCGACGGTCTTGGTGGTGCTGGCCGTCAGTGAAGCTCGACTGCGGCTGGGCGCATGGTGGAAGCACTTGTAGCGGGGAACGTCCGCTCCACGCAAAGCGGGCCGTGACCAAGTTCGACCCATTGCGGACGTTAACGCACCAGCTAATCTGTCGGAGATGAAGGCCATAAGCCGTACTGCGTCCGTCGCGCTGGTTATCGCCTGGGTAGTCTTCATGTTCGCCGGCTACCGGTCGAACACCATGCTTCGTGAAATGCAGCGCGCACCGGTCAGCTACTGCCAGTCACGATCTGGCGACTTCCAGATGGTCAACATGAAGGAACCCGTCTGCCTGGAGAGCAGAGCAGCGCGAACGTGGAAGGACAATCAGCGACTCCTGACACTGGCTGGGGCTATCGGCGTAATGCTATTTGTAGCTCTGTTCGCGGCGCAGTGGCGATCACGACGACGCAAGGCCGGTTCGTAAGGGTCAGCTTTCCACCCATTCATGCCATTCGCGCCTGACGCAAAAAGGGCCGGCGGATCGCTCCACCGGCCCCTTAGCGTGATTGCAGAAGCTTATTCGGCCGCGGGGGCGTCGCCGCTGGCCTTCTTCTTGGCCGACGCCTTCTTGGGCGGCTTGGCCTTCGCCTTGCTCACCTTGGGCGGCGCCGGGACGATCTCGAACGCCGGCGCATTGTCCTTGATCCGGACCTTGACCTCGCCGCCGTTGACCAGCTTGCCGAACAGCAATTCCTCGGCGAGCGGCTGCTTGATCTTCTCCTGCACGAGCCGGCCCATCGGGCGGGCGCCGTACAGTTTGTCATAGCCGCGCGTGGTGAGCCACTCGCGCGCTTCCTCGTCGAGGTCGATGTGGACGTTGCGGTCCGCCAGTTGAAGCTCGAGCTGGAGGACGAACTTGTCCACGACCCGCGCGACGACCGCCGGGGGGAGGTAAGCGAACGGCACCACCGCATCGAGGCGGTTGCGGAATTCCGGCGTGAACATCTTGCGGATCGCGTCCTCCTGGACGTCCTCGCGGCTCGATGCGCCAAAGCCGATGCCTTCGCGCGCCATGTCGGACGCGCCGGCATTGGTGGTCATGATCAGGATGGTGTTCCTGAAGTCGACCGTCTTGCCGTGGTGGTCGGTCAGCTTCCCGTTATCCATCACCTGCAGCAGGATGTTGAACAGGTCCGGGTGAGCCTTTTCGATCTCGTCGAGGAGCAGGACGCTGTGCGGCTGCTGGTCGACCGCGTCGGTCAGAAGGCCGCCCTGATCGTAGCCGACATAGCCCGGAGGCGCGCCGATCAGCCGGCTGACCGAGTGACGCTCCATATATTCGGACATGTCGAAGCGCTGCAGCGGAATGCCCATGATCGAGGCGAGCTGGCGCGCGACCTCGGTCTTGCCAACGCCGGTCGGGCCCGAGAAGAGGTAGCTGCCGATCGGCTTGTCGGGATCGCGCAGGCCGGCGCGCGCGAGCTTGATCGCCGACGCCAGCTTCTCGATCGCCATGTCCTGGCCGAAGACGACGCGCTTCAGGTCCGCTTCGAGGTGGCCGAGCACCTGCTTGTCGTCGGCCGAGACCGACTTGGGCGGGATCCGCGCCATGGTCGCGACCACGGCCTCGATCTCCTTGGGCGTGATCACCTTCTTGCGGCGCGACGGCGGCACCAGCATCTGCATCGCGCCGACCTCGTCGATCACGTCGATCGCCTTGTCGGGCAATTTGCGGTCGTGGATGTAGCGCGCCGAAAGCTCGACCGCGCTCTTCACCGCGTCGGGAGTGTAGCGGACGTTGTGGTGCTGCTCGAACGACGACCTGAGGCCGGCGATGATCTTGATCGTGTCCTCGATCGTCGGCTCATTGACGTCGATCTTCTGGAACCGGCGAAGCAGCGCGCGGTCCTTTTCGAAATGGTTGCGGAATTCCTTGTAGGTGGTCGAGCCGATGCAGCGGATCGCGCCCGAAGAGAGCGCGGGCTTCAAGAGGTTCGACGCGTCCATCGCGCCGCCCGAGGTGGCGCCAGCGCCGATCACGGTGTGGATCTCGTCGATGAACAGGATCGCGTGGGGCATCTTCTCGAGCTCGGAGACGACCGATTTCAAGCGCTCCTCGAAATCGCCGCGGTAGCGGGTGCCGGCGAGCAGCGCGCCCATGTCGAGCGCATAGATGACCGCACCTTTCAGCACTTCGGGGACGTCGCCCTCGATGATCTTGCGGGCGAGCCCTTCCGCGATGGCGGTTTTGCCCACGCCGGGATCGCCGACGTAGAGCGGGTTGTTCTTCGAGCGGCGGCAAAGGATCTGCACCGTGCGGTCGACCTCGGGCATTCGCCCGATCAGCGGATCGACCTTGCCGGCCATCGCCTTTTCATTGAGGTCGACGGTGAACTGCTTGAGCGCGGACTCCTTCTTGCCGCCCTCCTTCTCGCTCTTTTCCTCGGGCGCACCGACATCGCGGGCCTCGGGCTGGGTTTCGCCCTTGCCGACGCCGTGGCTGATGTAGGTCACCGCATCGAGGCGGCTCATGTCCTGCTGCTGCAGGAAATAGACGGCGTAGCTCTCGCGCTCCGAGAAGAGGGCGACGAGGACGTTCGCGCCGGTCACTTCGTCGCGGCCCGAGGACTGGACGTGGAGGATGGCGCGCTGGACGACCCGCTGGAAGCCGCTGGTCGGCGTCGGGTCGGTGGCGCTGTCGGCGACCAGGGCCGACAGCTCATTGTCGAGATACTGCTTCACCGAGGCGCGCAGCTCGTCGCGGCTGACGCCGCAGGCCGTCATGACCTTGGACGCGTGATCGTCGTCGATCAGCGCGACCAGCAGGTGTTCAAGGGTCGCATACTCGTGGCGCCTGCGCTCGGCCTCTTTCAGGGCGTTGTGCAGGGTCTGTTCGAGTTCGCGAGCGAAACTAGGCATTTAGCATGGCACTCCGTGCCCACGGAGGGAGCCCGTGGGCTTTGATAACAATGTCATGGGTGTTTCCGCCGCAATCAAGGGGCCGACTCGCCGCTATCCACATCTAAACGCGCCGGACTATGCGCTGGGCGCCTGAATCGGGCCGTCACGGGAGTAAATCCCGTGACGTCGGTCGGGTTTGGCGCTTGGGTGGCTCGTTCCGCCCAAGCCAACCGAACGAGCGCCGCCCCCGCCGTCCGGCTTTCGCCCTCTCTTCGACGCCGCTGCGCTGCGCTCGGGGGCTTAGCTCGGCTTTTTGAACAGTTCTTCGGCGATGTTGCGGTGGGTCTCGGCGCGATTCATGTGGGTCTCGACGCGCGTGATCTCGGCCTTGAGCGCTTCGATCCGCTCCTTGAGCTCGTCCATCGACAAAGGATCGAGGTCCTGCTTGCCGAGCGCGACCAAGGGATCGTCGGGCTTGCTTGGGAAAAGTTCGTCCAAATCCATGTCATTCCCCTCGGGTCAGAATCGTTGACCCCCAAGCGGCGGCTGTCAATAACTGCCCGGTGGCCGACATTCGCCCAACCATGCGCGCGGTGGTCGCGCCGGAGCAGCACATCGAGCTGGTCGAGCGGCCGGTGCCGACGGCGGGGCCGAACGAGGTCCTGATCAGGGTCGCGGCCGCGGGGATCAACCGGCCCGACGTGCTCCAGACGCGCGGGCTTTATCCGCCCCCGCCCGGCGCGCCCGACGTGCTCGGGCTCGAAGTCGCGGGCGAAGTGGTTGCGGCCGGGCCCGGCGCCGAGGCGCTGCTCGGCCAGCAGGTATGCGCGCTCGTCGCGGGCGGCGGCTACGCCGAATATTGCCTGGCCCCGGCGGGGACCTGCCTGCCGGTCCCGTCCGGGCTCTCGCTGACCGAGGCCGCGGCGATGCCCGAGACGCTCTTTACCGTCTGGGTCAATCTCTTCGAACGGGGCTTCGCCGCCGACGGCGATTTCGTGCTGCTCCACGGCGGGACCAGCGGCATCGGCACCATGGCGATCGCGCTTGCCAAGCTGTTCGGCATCCACATCATCGTCACCTGCGGCAGCGACGAGAAATGCGCCCGGGCGGTCGAGTTGGGTGCGGAGGCGGCGGTCAACTACCGAACCCAGGACTTCGTCGAGGAAGTGCACCGCGTGACCAAGCGGCGGGGCGTGGACATCGTCATCGACATGGTCGGCGGCGATTATGTGCCGCGCAACCTCGCCTGCCTGGCCGAAGAGGGACGGCACGTCTCGATCGCGGTGCAGCGCGGGGCGAGTGCGGAAGTCCCGATCTTCGACGTCATGCGCCGCCGCCTGACCCTGACCGGATCGACGCTTCGCCCACGCTCGGTCGAGTTCAAGACGATGGTCGCGGACGAGATTGCGCGGACGGTCTGGCCGTTCGTCCAGGGCGGGCGGCTGAAGCCGGTGATAGACAGCGTCTTCCCGCTGGCGGAGGCCGCCGCGGCTCATGCGCGGATGGATGAGCCCGACCATATGGGCAAAACGGTGCTGCAAGTGAGCGCCTGAAGCCAATTCACCTTGCCCAACAGCCAGGTGAGGGCTACATCGCCCGCCAAGACGGCCGCTCCGGAAGGGGCGGCCCTATTCGTTTCTAATCCAGGGAGATTTCCCAGTGGCCCAGCCCCTGATGCCCCATGCGACCGCCTCCTGGCTGGTCGAGAACAGCTCGCTCACCTTCGAGCAGATTGCCGAATTCTGCGGCCTCCACATCCTCGAGGTGCAGGCGATCGCCGACGATACCGCGGCGACCAAGCTGACCGGGCGCGACCCGATCCGCGCCGGCGAGCTCACGCACGAGGAGATCGAGAAGGGGCAGGCCGACCCCGACTACACGCTCCAGATCCACAAGGCGCCGGACCCGGTGCGCCGCACCAAGGGCCCGCGCTACACGCCGGTTTCGAAGCGCCAGGACAAGCCCGACGGCATCTACTGGATCATCAAGAACCACCCCGAGGTCACCGACGGCCAGATCAGCAAGCTGATCGGCACGACTCGGACGACCATTTCGGCGATCCGCGAGCGGACCCACTGGAACATGGCCAATATCCAGACAAAGGACCCGGTGACCCTGGGCCTGACGACCCAGCGCGAGCTCGACGCGGCCGTCGCCAAGGCGGCGAAGGCGGCGGGCGCACCGGCACCGACCGACACTCGCTTCGAAGGCGACCGCGCGGCCCTCATCGAGGAGCTTCGCGGCGAACGCGAGCGCCACGCGCGCGAAGCCGAGGCCGCGCTTGCCGGAGTCGATGAAGAAGCGCTCCGCGACGAGATCGTCCCGGGCATCCGCGATCCCTTCAAGAACACGCCGGTCGAATAAGCGCGTCGCTTGATTCGCGGCCCCGTCAGGGTGACACTGCGCCATGGCCACCGCTGAAAATGACGTCAGCCAGCTGAGCTTCGAAGCCGCGCTCGCGCGGCTCGAGGAGATCGTTCGCACGCTCGAGAAGGGCGAGGCGCCGCTCGACAAGTCGATCGAGCTTTACCAGGAGGGCGACCGGCTGAAGCGCCATTGCGAAGCGCGGCTGAAGGATGCCCAGGCGCGGATCGAGCAGATTGCGTTCGGGGCCGACGGCAAGCCCCAGGGGCTGAAGCCCTTCGATGCCGACTGACACCATCGACCGGCTCGGCAGCGAGCTCGAAACCGAGGCGGCGTGGGTCTCGCGCGAGGTCGACGAATTCTTCGCATCGCTGCTGGTGGTTCCGGAGGATGGGCGGGCCCGGCTCTATGATGCGATGCGCCATGCCGCGATCGGCGGCGGCAAGAGGCTGCGGCCCTTGCTCACCGTCGCCTCGGCGCGGCTGTTCGCGATCGATCCCGAGCGGGCGATTCGCGTCGGCTGCGCGATCGAGGCGATCCACACCTATTCGCTGATCCACGACGATCTGCCGTGCATGGACGATGCCGACCTGCGGCGCGGCAAGCCCGCGGTGCACAAGGCCTATGGCGAGGCGGAAGCGGTCCTCGCCGGCGACAGCCTCAGCGCGCTGGCGTTCGAAATCCTGGCCCATCCGGCGACTCACGAGGACCCGTGGGTCCGTTCCGATCTGCTGCTCGGCCTTGCCAGCGCCGCCGGCCCGGCCGGCATGGCGGGCGGACAGATGATGGACCTCGCCGCTCAGGGGCAGGACCTCGACCTGCCGGCGATCACCCGGCTCCAGCAGCTGAAGACCGGCGCCTTGATCGAATATGCGGTCGAAGCGGCCTGCATCATGGTCAAGCTGCCGGCCGAAGCGCGCACGCCCTATCGCGGTTACGCCCGCAACATCGGACTCGCCTTCCAGATCGCCGACGATCTGATCGACCATAGCGGCAGCGAGGACGCTGCCGGCAAGCGCACCGGCCAGGACGCAAGCGCGGGCAAGGCCACCTTCGTCTCACTGTTCGGCGAGGAACGGGCACGCCAGCAGGCGGACTTCCTGGTCGAGCAGGCCATGGAGCATTTGTCGCACCACGGCGACGAAGCCGATCTGCTGCGCGACATCGCCCGCTTCGCGATCGAGAGGGACCATTGATGAGAGTAGCCGTCTATCCGGGCACGTTCGACCCGATCACGCTCGGCCATCTCGACATCGTCAGGCGCGGCGCGCACCTGGTCGACCGGCTGGTGATCGGAGTCACGACCAACCCGTCGAAGGAGCCCATGTTCAGCGTCGCCGAGCGGCTGGCGATGGTTAAGCGCGAAGTGGCGGGCTGCGGCGGCAATATCGAAGTCGTCGAGTTCGACAGCCTGCTGATGGACTTCGCCGAGGCGCAGGGCGCGATGATGATCCTGCGCGGGCTGCGTGCGGTCGCCGACTTCGAATATGAATTCCAGATGGCGGGCATGAACCAGCAGCTCAACGACGATATCGAGACCGTCTTCCTGATGGCCGACGTGTCGCTGCAGCCGATCGCGTCCAAGCTGGTCAAGGAAATCGCGCGCTATGGCGGAGCGATCGAGAAGTTCGTCACGCCGGCGGTGGCGGAGGACGTGCGACGCCATTTGAACGGCGGTTCATGATCGCGTCAGCCGCCGCACGGCACTGACGCCAGGTTTTTCGGGGAGGATTATGTTTACCAAGGCCTTGTTCGCGTTGCCGCTCGCAGCGCTTCTGATTGCAGCGGCGCCGCCGCAGCCCGTCGCCAAGCCCGGCGCGGCAAGCATCGCGACGCCGGCCGAAGTCGCGGCCAATCCCGCCAACCGGATGATGCTCGACCTGTCGAGCGGCGGAACGGTGACGATCCAGCTTCGTCCCGACCTTGCGCCCAACCATATCGTTCGGATCCAGACGCTGGTGCGCCAGGGTTTCTACAACGGCCTTGGCTTTCACCGAGTCATCCCCGGCTTCATGGCGCAGGGCGGCGACCCCAAGGGCACCGGGGAGGGCGGCAGCGACCTGCCTGACCTCAAGGCGGAATTCACCAGCGTGCCGTTCCTGCGCGGGACGGTCGGCGCGGCGCGCGCGGACAGTCCGGACAGCGCCAACAGCCAGTTCTTCATCATGTTCGTGCCCAATGCCGCGCTCGACAACAAATATACGGTCGTCGGACGCGTGATTTCGGGCATGGACGCGGTCGACAAGATGGCCCCGGGCGAGCCCCCGGCCGAGCCGACCAAGATCGTCAGGGCCTATCTCGGCGGCTGACCCCCTATTCCGCTCATTCTGAGTAGGGACTGAGCCCGTCGAAGGTCCGTATCGAAGAATCGTTTTTCGATACGCCGGTTCGACAGGCGTCACCGGCTACTCAGGATGAGCGGGTTGGTGCATGGGGCAGCTGGATGCGCGTCGACCTCTTCGATTTCGAACTTCCGCCCGAGCGCATCGCGTTGCGCCCGGCGCGGCCGCGCGACAGCGCGCGCCTGCTGCAGGTGAACGGGGCGGAGATCTCCGATCACGGCGTGCTCGATCTGCCCGACCTGCTGCGGCCCGGCGACGTGCTGGTGCTCAACGACACCAAGGTCATTCCCGCCCAGCTCGAGGGCAAGCGCGGCGACGCGTCGATCGGCGCCACGCTGCACAAGCGCGAAGGGCCGCGCGAGTGGCAGGCCTTCCTGCGCAACGCCAAGCGAGCGCGGGTCGGCGAGGCAATCGACTTCGGCGAAGGCGTGAGCGCGACGGTTGTCAGCAAGGCCGGTGACGGCTCGGCGCTGCTCCATTTCGAGGGCGATGAGCCGGTCGAGCTATTGCTGGAGCGGGCGGGGCGAATGCCGCTTCCGCCCTATATCGCCTCGAAGCGTCCTGCGGATGAAGACGACCGCGCCGATTACCAGACCATGTTTGCGCGCGAGGAAGGGGCCGTGGCGGCGCCGACGGCTGCGCTTCACTTCACCGACCGCCTGCTGGGCGCGCTCGATGCGCGCGGCATCGGCCGCGAGACGCTGACGCTGCACGTCGGCGCCGGGACGTTCCTGCCGGTAAAGGCCGAGGACACGACCGGCCATGTCATGCACGCCGAATGGGGACGCATCGATGAAGCGACCGCAGCGCGGCTGAACGCGGCGCGAGCGAAGGGTGGAAGGCTGATCGCGGCCGGCACCACGAGCCTTCGCCTGCTCGAAAGCGCGGCGGGCGAAGACGGCATCATTGCTGCGTTCGAAGGGGACACCGCGATCTTCATCACGCCCGGCTATCGCTTCAAGGCAGTCGACGGGCTGGTGACCAACTTCCATCTGCCCAAGTCGACCTTGTTCATGCTGGTCAGTGCGCTGATGGGGCTCGAGCTTATGAAAGAGGCTTATGCCCATGCCATTGCGCAGGGTTACCGCTTCTATTCCTATGGGGACTCCAGCCTGTTGCTGCCGGAGTGAGGCGGGTTAGTCCTCGCGATGCGGCAGCGGAAGCTCGGCCGACGCAACTTCGCAATCGCTGAGGTCGCGATAGAATTTGAGGCCCGCTCCGGTGGAGTTCGACCAGGCGACCCGGGCCGCCGCGAACAGGTCGCCCCGCTTGAAGATCACATCACAGTCGCTCGGCAGCGGATCTTCACCCGAGACCGATGCGCCTTCGGCTGAGATGTCGCGGATCCACACGACGAAGGCGCCCGCGGGCGTATAGACCGTGCCGCGCATGAGCACGCGCTTCCGCTCACCTTTGCGGGCGGACTGTAGGTCGGTCGCTGCGGTCGCCATTTCGGTCTTATCCCTCACCAATGTGAAGATTCTGCGCCAACGTGATGAGGATCGAATTGATAAACAGGGTTACCGGAAAATTGATTAACCTGTTTCATCGGGATTTCCGGCGCTCGCCGCCGCCGCTAAGCGCCTAGCGATGCCGCGTTTCGCCTTCACCATCGCCGCTACCGACGGCGCCGCCCGTACCGGCACGATCGCGATGGAGCGCGGCGAAATCCGCACGCCCGCCTTCATGCCAGTGGGGACCGCCGCGACGGTCAAGGCGATGCGGCCCGAAGAGGTGCGAGCGAGCGGCGCGGACATCATCCTCGGTAACACCTATCATTTGATGCTTCGCCCGGGCGCGGAGCGGGTGGCCAAGCTCGGCGGGCTGCACAAGTTCATGGGCTGGGACCGGCCGATCCTGACCGACAGCGGCGGATACCAGGTGATGTCCCTGAGCGAGCTGACCAAGGTCAGCGAGGAGGGCGTCGCCTTCGCCAGCCACCTCGACGGGTCGCGCCACATGCTCTCGCCCGAGCGGTCGATCGAGGTGCAGCGGCTGCTGGGTAGCGATATCCTCATGCAGTTCGACCAGCTGGTTCCGACCACGTCGAGCGTCGAGCAGCAGCGCGAGGCGATGGAGCGCTCGATCCGCTGGGCCAGGCGCAGCCGCGACGAGTTCAACCGCGGCGGCGAACATGCGGAGCGGGCCGCCATCTTCGGCATCCAGCAGGGCGCGCTCGACGAGCCGCTGCGGCGGGCCTCGGCCGAGGCGCTGATCGAGATCGGCTTCGACGGTTATGCCGTCGGCGGGCTGGCGGTCGGCGAAGGGCAGGAGGCGATGCTTGGGTGCCTCGACTTTGCGGTCGACATGCTACCCGCGGACAAGCCGCGCTACCTGATGGGGGTAGGCAAGCCCGACGACCTGGTCGAGGCGGTGGTCCGCGGCATCGACATGTTCGATTGCGTCCTGCCGACGCGGTCGGGACGGACCGGCCAGGCGTTCACGGCCGACGGCCCGCTCAACCTGCGCAACGCGCGCTTCGCCGAGGACCCCGAACCGATCGAGGCGGAATGCCCGTGCCCGGCGTGCACGCAATTTAGCCGCGCGTACGTCCACCATCTCGTCAAATCGGGCGAAATCCTCGGCGCGATGCTGATGACCCAGCACAACCTCTGGTTCTACCAGCGCCTGATGCAGGCGCTGCGGGACGCGATTGCCGGCCAAAGACTGGCGGCGTTCGCGGGAGAGTTCCTGGCCGGGTATCGCAAGACGTCATCCTGAACTCGTTTCAGGATCCATTTTCGTGACTGGCAGCGTGCGTCTCCAAGATGGATGCTGAAACAAGTTCAGCATGACGGTTGTCAGATCGCATCGTCCTTGACCGCGCCGAGCTCTTGCTCGGTTTCGGTCAGCGGGCGCTTGTCCTCGGTACGAAGCAGGAAATCGCTGGCGCCATGGCGCTCGTGGAGCTGCTCGGCGGGGTCGCCCGACAGCTTGTTGACGATCCGTCCGCGCTTGACCGCCGGGCGTTCGGCAATCGCCTTCGCCCAGCGGATCAGATGCTCATATTCGTGGGTCGCGAGGAAGGTGTCGGCGCCCTCGTAGGTCTTGCCGAGCGCGAGCTGGCCGTACCAAGGCCAGATGGCGATGTCGGCGATGCTGTAATCATTACCCGCGACATATTCATGGTCGGCAAGCTGGCGGTTGAGGACGTCGAGCTGGCGCTTCGCTTCCATCGTGTAGCGATTGATCGGATATTCGAATTTTTCCGGCGCATAGGCGAAGAAATGCCCGAAGCCGCCGCCGAGGAAGGGCGCGCTGCCCATCTGCCAGAACAGCCAGTTGAGCGCCTCGGTCCGCTGCGCGCCGGAAGCGGGCAGGAATTCGCCGAACTTCTCGGCAAGGTGGAGCAGGATCGATCCGGATTCGAAGACGCGCACCGGCTCGGGACCGCTAAGGTCGAGTAGCGCCGGGATCTTGCTGTTCTGATTGACCGCGACGAAGCCGCTGGAGAACTGGTCGCCTTCGCCGATGCGGATCGGCCAGGCATCATATTCCGCGTCGGCGCCGCGCTCCAGCAGTTCCTCGAACATGATCGCGGCCTTCTGCCCATTGGGCGTGGCGAGCGAGTAGAGCTGGAAGGGATGCTTGCCGACGGGAAGCTCGGCATCGTGCGTCGCGCCCGCGATTGGGCGGTTGATATTGGCGAACTGGCCGCCGCTGGGGGCGTCCCACGTCCAGACTTTCGGAAGCTGATAATCGCTCATGCCGGTCCTTCCTGCGTTGAGGACGGGAGCTAGGAAGGCCGCGAAAGGCTTTCCAGTGTCAGCCTTGTTCCTAACCCGCGCCGCGCGACAGGAAGCCGGGTAGCGGTCCGTTCCACTCGTCCTTGATATCTTCGACCACGGGCGAGGACTCGCGCTTCGGTTCTGGCTTCGGCTCAGCTTTGCGAGCCGCCTTGGCGACGGGCTCGGATTTTGCGCTGGGTTCGGCCTTCCGTTCGGTCTTGGGCTGTTCGCGACGCGCTGCGCTCGCCCTCGGAGCACGATCCCTGGGCGCTCTGCCGCCGCGGCTCGCCCGTGGCGCCGGCTCCTGCGCCGCTTCGGCCGGCGCTGAAGCCTCGCCTGGCTTGTCGGCGATGCGCCCGATCTTGTGGCCGATCAGCTTCTCGATCCCGGCCACCGCCTCGCCATCGGCGCTCGTGGCAAGCGTGATCGCAATGCCGGTCATCCCGGCCCGGCCAGTGCGGCCGATGCGGTGGATGTAATCGTCGGGCTGCCACGGCACGTCATAATTGACGACGTGGCTGACGCCTTTGACGTCGAGGCCGCGGGCTGCGACGTCAGACGCGACGAGGATGTTGATCTCGTCGCGCTTGAAGCGGTCGAATTCGGCGATGCGGTCGGCCTGGTCCATGTCGCCCTGGATCTGGCCGACGGAGAAGCCCGAGCGCTTGAGCGACGTCGCGAGCTCGCGAACCGTCGTCTTGCGGTTGCAGAAGACGATCGCGTTCTTGAACTCCTCGTGGCGCAGGATGTCCTTGAGCGCGTCTTTTTTCTTGTCGGCGCGGACCTGCACGAGGCGTTGTTCAATGTTGATGTTGGCGGTCGCCGGCCGGGCGACTTCGACGCGCTTCGGCTCGTTCAGGAACTTTGCCGCGAGCTTCTGGATCGGCGGCGGCATGGTCGCCGAGAAGAGCAGGGTCTGCCGGTTCTTGGGAAGCTTCGAGCAGATTTCCTCGATGTCCGGGATGAAGCCCATGTCGAGCATCCGGTCGGCCTCGTCGATGACCAGCAATTCGCAGCCGTTGAGCATGATCTTGCCGCGACCAAACAAATCCATCAGCCGGCCCGGCGTCGCGATCAGCACGTCGACGCCCTTTTCCAGCGCTTTGACCTGGTCGCCCATCTGCACGCCGCCGATCAGCAGCGCCATGGAGAGCTTGTGGTATTTGCCGTACTTCTCGAAGTTCTCGGCGACCTGCGCGGCAAGCTCGCGCGTCGGCTCGAGGATCAGCGAACGCGGCATGCGCGCGCGGCTGCGCCCGTGGCCGAGGATGTCGATCATCGGCAGCACGAAGGCGGCGGTCTTGCCGGTGCCGGTCTGGGCGATGCCGGTCAGGTCCTTGCCCATCAGCACGGAGGGGATGGCGGCGCGTTGAATCGGGGTCGGCTCGTCATAGCCGCTCTCCGCGACCGCGCGAAGCAATTCATCAGAGAGGCCGAGATCGGCAAAAGTCATTTATATTCCGATGGATAAAGATAGCCGCGGCTTCTCAATGGCCGGTGCGGCAAATGCCAGGCTCGGCTTTGCCGACGCCCTTGGGCTTGTCAAGGAATGTGGTGCTTCGAAAGGCCTAATCCAAGGGCTATTGGGCGAGCACCCGCGGCACCAATTGCTTGAAGCGCGAAATGCGGCAGCTTCCGCCCATGCGCGAGTGCACTTCGTCGCGCCCGGCGCAGAGCCGCTGGTCGGGAAGCTTGAGGTAAAGGTTGCCGTAGAAGTCGAGGCCCTGGCAGTTTTCCTCCAGCTCGGCGCGGAACCGGGTGCGGTTGGCGAGGATGAAGTCGACCCGCTCCGGCCCGAGCAGGAGCGCGCGCCGGATCGCGGCCACCGGGATGCAATTGGGGCCCTTGTTGCGCTCGAGCCAGACGACTTGGGGCCGCTGCTGGCGCGGGAAAACGGGCACGCGCAGGATGACCTCGTCCTGCACCACCAGGCGACTGACGCCCTGCTGGAGCGGGCCGGCCTGAAAGGCGGTAAGGCCGAACAGCACGGGCAGGAGGCTGAGGAAGGTCCAGGGGATCATTTAGAAGCGCACCATGGCGGCCCCCGGCTTCGCAGCGATCCGTTGAATAATCAATGAACTGTCAGCGGTTTGGCTCGTCCGCCAGTACGGCCTTGCCCAAATCCCGGAGTGCCGATAGAGGGCGCGGGACATTGCTGCTCGGCGGGTCGTTGCTCCCCGGCGACGCCATAAGCCCGGTCCCCAGGAGACAATTAGGATGGCGAGTGCCGCCCCGACCCAGAACTTGCCCTTGTTCTACAATGCCGTCGAGCCCGTGAACGTCACGCAGCACGGCACGATGAAGGTCCGCAAGATGCTCAAGATGGGGCAGGTTGCGAAGACCCACGCCATTCCGGTCACGGTCGACGAATTCACGCTTGCCCAGCGTCATTATCCGATCGTCTTCTCGATCGGCGACAAGTCGATCCCGATCGCGCTGATGGGCCTCAACGAAGGCGTCAACGTCTATCTCGACGAGGACGGCCGTCCGTTCGACAACAGCCTCTACGTCCCGGCCTACATCCGCCGCTATCCGTTCCTGCTGGCGCGCGTCCGCCCCGACAGCGACGAACTCTCGCTCTGCTTCGACCCGACTGCCAATGCGGTCGGCGACTTCAAGGAAGGCGAGGCCCTGTTCGACGGCGACAAGCCGACCGAAGCGACCAAGGCGATCCTCGAATTCTGCGAGCAGTTTGAAGCCGCCGGCCAGCGCACCGCGGCCTTTATGGAGGACCTGCAGAAGAGCGGCCTGCTGATGGACGGCGAAGTCGCCATCCAGCCCGAAGGTTACGAGCAGCCCTTCGTCTATCGCGGCTTCCGCATGATCGACGAAGAGAAGCTGCGCGAGCTGCGCGGCGACGAGCTTCGCAAGATGAACCAGAACGGCATGCTGCCGCTGATCTACGCCCACCTCTTCTCGCTGAGTGAGATGCGGCACGTGTTCGGCCGGCAGATGGAGCAGGGCAAGGCCCCGGCCCAGGTGCCGCAGCCAGCCCCGGCGGACGCTTAAGCCTTACTCAGCCGCGGTCGGGAGTTGGAGGCGCCCAAGCAGCGCCTCGCCAAGCTCGACCGCAAGCGCGTCGATCAGGTTCGCAACACTATCGAAGCCCGGCCCGGGCGCGCTCATCCCCTCGTCGAGGTAGCAGCGGCGATCGATCTCGACCTGCAGCGCATGGATGCCGCGCGCCGGGCGCGCGTGGCGGTCGATCACATGGCCGCCGGCAAAGGGGTCGTTGAGCCCCGCGTCGAACCCTGAACGCCTCGCGATCGCCAGCGCCGCGGCGCTGACCCACGGGTCGGCGGTGCGGCCGCGGCAGTCGCCGAACACGATCGGCGCAATCCCCTCGGGCGGGGGCGGCATCGAATGGCAGTCGAGCAGGATGGCGCCGCCGAAGCGGTCCATCAGCAGCCCCAGTTGGTCTTCGATCGCGCGATGGTAGGGCCGGTGAGCCTGATCGAGCCGTTCGTCGAGCTGACGCGGGCTGATCGCTCGCCGCCACAGGAAGCCGTGCTGGTGCGTACGCGCCGGGACGATGCCGAGGCCGCCGCGGGCCCGTGCGGTGACCCGGCCGCGCCGCGCGCCCTCGATCACCGACGGGTCGAGCTCATCCTCCGCCCGGTTGCAATCGACGGCAGCGCGCGGGGTGCGGGCAATGACCGCGCCGCAGCCGCGGCCCATCGCCCGCCACACCAGGCGGTCGACCAGCGGATCTTCGAGCGCTTCGAGCGAAGGCTGGCCGGCGGCGGCCATGTCGACCAGCCAGCCGGGGTAATCGCGGCCCGAATGCGGCACCGAGAGCAGGACCGGAAGGTCGCCGCGCGGGGGGTGGATGATCGGGGGTGAAAGCGGCGGCATGGTTAAATATTGTGCCAGACTAAGACTCGAGGTGAGGACCTGCAACGCGCGAAAGCGTTATTCGCTTCTGGCAAAAGATATCCGAGCAGAGCATAACCATGGCGATGGCAAGAATCCTCCTGGCCGAAGACGATACGTCGATGCGCGAATATCTGCAGCGCGCGCTGCAGCGCGTCGGCTATGAGGTCGAGGCGGTCGGCTGCGGCACCGAAGCCATGCCGCTGCTCGAAAAGGAGCGGTTCGACCTGCTGCTGACCGACATTGTCATGCCCGAGATGGACGGCATCGAGCTCGCGCAGAAGGCAAGCGCGATCGACCCCGGCATCCGCGTCATGTTCATCACCGGCTTCGCTGCGGTCGCGCTGCAGGGCGGCCGGACGGCGCCGGAAGCCAAGCTCCTGTCCAAGCCGTTCCACCTCAAGGACCTGGTCATGGAAGTCGACCGGATGTTTCAGACCGAGGACCAGCACGGCCGGCTCTAAAGCCGCGGTTCCAGACCGACTTCCTTGGCGCCCGCACAGGGTTGCGCCCCTTCGCTCTCCCCCCTAAATGCTCGCTTCGCCCCATGGGCGGTGGGCGTGTAGCTCAGTGGTAGAGCACTGTGTTGACATCGCAGGGGTCGCAAGTTCAATCCTTGCCACGCCCACCATTTTCCCTTTCAAACTAATACCTTGCGTGCGACGTACGTGGATGTGCGGGCGTGCCAAAGCGGAACAGGCCTTGCCTGGCCGATTGCGCTGTTGAGGCTGCCAGGCGATCCGGTGGGCATGAACCTGGCCCTCCTCCTGCTCCTTCCGGCTGGCGCCGCGGCCGATATCGCGCCGACGCCGACCGCGGCCAGCGCGATCACGGCCGATACCTACAATGCGTTCGTCGCCACGGAGGAAACGCCGCCGGTGGAGAAGCTGATCGTCCCGGCAGTGCTGAAGGATGAAGCGGAGAAGGCGACGTTCGCGCTCGACGCGCGCTCGATCGCCTAGCCCAACCTTTAGAGGCAGGCTTCCAAATAAGGCTGGTCGAAGCCGAACTGCTTGGCCTTGTCGAGCGTGTAGGGACGCAGGCCCATCGAGCGATATTCGCCGATGATCTTGCCGTCGGCGCTCTCGTCCAGATACTCGAACTTGAACAGCTCCTGGGTGACGATGACGTCGCCTTCCATGCCGATCACTTCGGTGATGTTGGTGGTACGCCGCGAACCGTCGCGGAGGCGCTTCACCTGGACGATCAGGTCGACCGAGTCCGCGATCTGGCGTGAGATCGCTTCCTTCGGCACCTTGATGTCCGACATCATCACCATGTTCTCCATACGGGCCAGGCATTCGCGCGGGCTGTTGGAGTGGAGCGTCGCCATCGAGCCGTCGTGGCCGGTGTTCATCGCGGCCAGGAGGTCGAAACACTCCGGCCCGCGAATTTCGCCCAGGATAATGCGGTCAGGACGCATACGCAGAGCGTTAATGACGAGGTCGCGGATGGTAATCGCGCCCTGGCCTTCGAGGTTGGCGGGCCGCGTTTCGAGCGGCAGCCAGTGCGGCTGCTGAAGCCGAAGCTCGGCCGCGTCTTCGATGGTGATGACGCGCTCGCCCGGGTCGATCATCTTCGACAAGGCGTTGAGCATGGTCGTCTTACCCGAACCGGTACCGCCGGAAATGACCACATTCATGCGGCTGGCGCCGGCGATCTTGAGGATCGTCGCCATCTTGTCCGACATCGAGCCGAAGCCCTTCATCATGTCGAGCGTGATCGGCTTTTCGGAGAATTTACGAATCGAGATGGCGGTGCCGCGCAGGGAGAGCGGCGGAACGATGACGTTGACGCGGCTGCCGTCCTGGAGGCGGGCATCGCAAAGCGGCGAGGTCTGGTCGATGCGGCGGCCGACCTTGTTCACGATCCGCTGCGCGATCTGGAACAGATGCTCCTCGTCGCGGAACTGGATCTGCGCGATCTCGAGCCGGCCCTTGCGCTCGACGTAGGTCTGCTCGGGACCGTTGACCATGATGTCGCTGATCGACGGGTCGGCGAGCAATTCTTCGAGCGGGCCGAGGCCGAGAAGCTCGTCGACCAGCACCTTCTCCAGCGCGAACTGCTCGCGGCGGTTGAGGTTGATCTTGAGCTCGGTCAGCACCTCCGAGATGATCGGGCGGAATTCCTCGGCAAGCTCGTCCTTGTTGAGCGTTGCCGCGGCTTCGGGGTCGACGCGTTCGAGCAGGCGGGGGAGCACCTGCTCCTTGATCTTGTGGACCGAAGCTTGGAAGCCCTCGACGCGGCTGCTGCCGGCCTCTCCGCTGGCGTTCTGGCGCGCCGTCAGCTTGTCCATCGCGCCGCTCATCGCGGTGCTCGTCGCAGTCGCTGCGTCCGGCGCGGCGGAAAGCTCGTCGGTGGTGAGGGTCAGCTCTTCGATCGGCGGGAATTGCTCGCCCCCATCGTCCGGCCCGCCCGAAGGCGTTGCCGGCGCGGGGCCGCCCTTCATCGGCTTGGCGACGCCAAAGCTCGGGCGCGCACTGCTGATGCCGCCACGCTTGCCAAATGCGCTCATACTCTGTGCCACATTCCCATCGAGCGGACCGGGATAACGGGAGATGCCTAAGGAATGCCTAACCTTGTCGGTTCTGCATCCGGCACGATCCGGGGACCGGCGGCGGCAGGGGGGAAGCGAGGTCGTAGACATCAGCGCTGGTGCGCGAGACGTGGCGGTAATGGCCCATCAGCGCCGCAAACTCCGGGTCGCGCTGGAACCAGGCGAGGATATCGAATTCGCCGCGCGCCGCCTCGGCCGGCGTCGGGCGATTGACGATGATCCGCTGCGGCGGGGCACAGCGGAAATCGGTGATCGTATCGCGGACGACCTGTCTGCCGAAAGCGGCAAGCGCCGGCTCGGGGTTCGGGCGTGCCTCATTGGCGACCACGGCGCGCATCATCCAATAGCCGATGTAGCGCGACGGATAGGTAAAGCGGTGCTGCAGGGTCACCGACCAGGCAAAGGCCGGCTCGGTGGCGAGGAAGCCGACGCTGGTGCCAGGCTTCACGCCGGCGACGGCGGCCTTGAGGTCCGCACTCGGTAGCAGCGGGTGGCGCGTTTCCTGCCAGGTCAGGACGAACGGCAAGGCGAGAAGAACCGGTCCGGCGATGCGAAGCGGCCGCGGCGGCTGGGCCAGGCTGGCGAGCAAAGCGGCAAGCGCGATCGCCCCGCAGCCGAACAGGGGGATGGCGTGATAGGGCCAGCCCTTGGCCTGGATGAAATAGACGAGCGCGAAACCGATCGCGGCGACGAGCAATCCCTGGACGAAATCACTCTGGCGGTCGCGAGCCAAGCGCAGGTGGAAGGCCGCCACTGCGACGATCGCCAGACTGAGCAGCAGCAGCGGCTGGAACAATTGCGCCAGCGCCGGCGCGCCGGTCACGCCATAAGCGAGGCGGATCATCGGCAGGGTCACGGTCAGGAAGTCGCGGGCGAAGAGCAGGATCGCACCGGCATAGAGCAGGCCGACCGCCGCCAGCCCGGCGATCTCCGGCCGGACGAGCGACCAGCCGCGCCGCTGCCGCAGGAATAGCCACAGCTCGAGCAGCGCGGGGACGATCAGGAAATAATGTTTGAGCGCGAAGCCGAGCCCGGCGCCGATGCCGATCAGAAGCGCGAAGCCGGGCGGCACTGGGCGGCCGCCGCGGCGGGCGGCAATCAACGCAGCGTAAGGCAGAGCGGCGATGAGGACGATCTGCTCGCGCTGCCCGGCATGGACCCAGGGGAAGGCGGCGAGGACCAGCGCGGCATAGACGAGCAGCAGCGTCTTGGGCCCACGCGGGAGCGTCAGCAGACGGCTGGTCGCGACGAGGCTCAGCGCCTGAAGCGCTGCGGTGGTCCAGACCAAGGCCGTCTCCGGCCGCAGGCCCGCCAAGCTGGCGGCGCGGTCGACCGGAAGCGCCATCCAGAACCACAAGGGCGGGTTGATCTCGACGATGTCGCGGTAGAGCTGCGCGCCCTGGTTGAGATGGTGCGCGGTCCATAATTGCCACGCGACGTCGCTATCGACCGTGCCGAATGCGCGGAAGGCGGCAACCAGCGCGACGGTGAGCAGCGCCGCCCATTCGGGCCGAGCGCTAAACCACGGCTTCGGACTTCGGGACGCGGCTGGGGACAAGGGACACTCCGGTTGAGCGTCCATCTTCTAACCCATCTCAGGTAAATTGCGCCCTAAGGCGCGGAGGCTTACTCGCCAGCGCTCTCGGCAAGGATGGTCAGGCCCTTGTCGCTGACCTCGGCAAAGCCGCCGGTGACGTTGATCCGCTCGGGCTGCGCGCCCTGGCTGCGATAGACCGCGACTTCGCCGTTCTTCAGCGTCGTCATGTAGGGCGCGTGGCCGGCCATGATGCCGCTTTGGCCCTCGCTGCCGGGGACGACGACCATGAAGACCTCCTCGGACACCACCAGGCGGTCGGGAGTCACCAGCTCGAAATGCAGATTGGCCATCAGTCCTTGCTTTCAAAATGCTCGTCGATGCGGGCGTCGAAGGCATGCGCCGCAGCGTCGAATTTGTCGCGGCAGCCCGGGTTGCAGAAGCCGACGACCTCGCCGCGATAAAGCGTCAGGCTGTCCGCGCTGACCGGGTCGCCGGACCACGGACACACGTTGTTGACGCAATCCTCGACTTTCAGTTCGGCCACTTCGCGAACTCCTCCCCTCCCGCTTGCGGGAGGGGCCGGGGGTGGGTTTTGAGAGGCCGGCGAATGCCCACCCCTCTATCCCCTCCCGCTCGCGGGAGGGGAAGAATGCCTTAGGCCTCCTGCGCCAGCTTCTCGGCCTTGGCGACGGCCTCTTCGATGCCGCCGACCATGTAGAAGGCCGCTTCCGGAAGGTGGTCGTACTCGCCGTTCACGACCGCCTTGAACGAGCGGACCGTGTCGTCGACCTGGACGAACTTGCCCGGGATGCTGGTGAACACTTCGGCGACGTGGAACGGCTGCGACAGGAAGCGCTGGATCTTGCGCGCGCGGCCGACGACCAGCTTATCCTCTTCGCTAAGCTCGTCCATGCCGAGGATGGCGATGATGTCCTGCAGGCTCTTGTACTTCTGCAGCGTCTCCTGGACGGCGCGAGCGACCTCATAATGCTCCTGGCCGACGACGGCCGGGGTGAGAACGCGGCTGACCGAGTCGAGCGGGTCGACGGCCGGGTAGATGCCCAGCTCCGAAATTGCGCGGCTCAGCGTGGTCGTCGCATCCAAGTGGGCGAACGAGGTGGCCGGGGCCGGGTCGGTCAAGTCGTCGGCCGGCACGTAAATGGCCTGCACCGAGGTGATCGAACCCTTGTTGGTCGAGGTGATGCGCTCCTGCAGCTGGCCCATGTCGGTCGACAGGGTCGGCTGGTAGCCCACCGCCGAGGGAATACGGCCGAGCAGCGCCGACACTTCCGAACCGGCCTGGGTGAAGCGGAAGATGTTGTCGACGAAGAAGAGCACGTCCTGGCCTTCGACATCGCGGAAATATTCGGCCTGGGTCAGGCCCGACAAAGCGACGCGGGCGCGGGCTCCCGGCGGCTCGTTCATCTGGCCGAACACCAGCGCCACCTTGGAGCCTTCCGGCGTTGGATTGCCGTCCTTGTCCTTGGCGATGACCCCGGCGTCGAGGAACTCGTGATAAAGGTCGTTGCCCTCGCGGGTGCGCTCGCCGACGCCGGCGAACACCGAAACGCCGCCGTGGCCCTTGGCGATATTGTTGATCAGTTCCTGGATGAGCACGGTCTTGCCGACGCCGGCGCCGCCGAACAGGCCGATCTTGCCGCCCTTGGCGTAAGGCGCGAGCAGGTCGATGACCTTGATGCCGGTGACCAGGATCGCCGCTTCGGTCGACTGGTCGACGAAGGGCGGGGCTTCGGCGTGGATCGGGGCCGACATGTCGCTTCCGATCGGGCCGCGCTCGTCGATCGGCTCACCGATGACGTTCATGATGCGGCCGAGGGTCTTGGGACCGACGGGGACGCGAATCTGCGAGCCGGTGGCGTTGACCGTCTGGCCGCGGGTGAGGCCGTCGGTCGAGTCCATGGCGATGGTGCGAACGACGTTCTCGCCGAGGTGCTGGGCGACTTCGAGCACGAGGCGGTTGCCGCCATTGTCGGTCTCCAGCGCCGACAGGATCGGCGGCAGCTCACCGTCGAAGGCGACGTCGACGACGGCGCCGATGACCTGGCTGACCCGGCCGACGAGATTGCTCGGAGTCTTGGCCTTGGCGGGCCCGGATCCCGTGGCGGAGGTGCCGGCAACCTTCTTGGCGCGGCTGCGGGGCTTGGTTTCGGCGGCGGTGGCCATTCTATTCTTCCTCGTTCCTAACTCAGGACTATCGTGTCGTTATTCCAAGTTCCGTGTTCTTTTCCGACGTGTACGGACCTGTTCTTCCAAGTACCCGTCCGTCCGTCGGCCGATTTCCATTCAACGTCGTATCTGCACTGAAAGAGACGCATTTGGTCCTCCCAACGGCAGCGAATGTTTTTCAAACCAGTTGGCCTCGCGCTAAGTGGAACCTGCCAGTAGCCGGCCATAGTGGTCCACCAAGACTGCGCGTTTGGGAATGGTTGATCTGGTCCCCAATCCTCTGCCTCCAGCCTGAACAATATCTCCGGCGTTAGCCCTTCCCGCTGCATCGGCTGTATATGAACGCATGCGGCAGATGTAACAGTCAGGGCGGCGACCAATCCTAATCTCAAAGCGCCTCCGCCCCTGAAATGATTTCGATGAGCTCGGTCGTGATGACCGCCTGGCGCTGGCGGTTATACTGAATCGAGAGCTTGTTGATCATGTCGCCCGCATTGCGGGTCGCATTGTCCATCGCGGTCATCTGCGAGCCGTAGAAGCCGGCCTGGTTTTCGAGCAGAGCCCGATAGATCTGGATCGCGATGTTGCGCGGCAGCAGGTCGGCGAGGATTTCCTCCTCGTCCGGCTCATATTCGACCGCCGCGGGCGGACCGGCCTTGGCCGGGGCAGCGCCTTCGTTGGCCGGGATCGCAATCGGGATGATCTGATTGACCACCGGCTCCTGCACCAGCGTCGAGCGGAAGTTGGCGTAGGCCAGGTGAACCACGTCGATGCCGTCGGTCGTGTAGCGGTCAACGAGGTCCTTCGCGATCGCCTGCGCATTGGCGTAACTCGGCGCCTTCATCTCGGTCGTGTCGTACTGCGCGATGATCCCGTTGGGGTAGAAGCGCTGGATCACCGGGCGACCCTTGCGGCCGACGATGTAGAACAGCACCGTCTTGCCCTGGGCAGTCAGCTCCTCGGCCTTGCGGCGGGCGGCGCGGACGACGTTGCTGCTGAACGCGCCGGCGAGGCCGCGGTCCGCGGTCGCGAGGACGATCAAATGGGTCTGGTCCTTGCCGGTGCCGGCGAGCAGCTTGGGCGCCTGGCCACCGCCAGCGACACGCGACGCAAGCGAGCCGACGACGTCGGTCATCCGCGTCGAATAGGGACGGCCCGCCTCGGCGTTCTGCTGCGCACGGCGCAGCTTCGCCGCGGCGACCATCTTCATCGCCTTGGTGATCTTCTGCGTCGACTTCACCGAGCCGATGCGAAGTTTGAGGGCCTTCAGTGAAGCCATTTTATGCGAACTGCATCCCGAAAGCGGTGAGCGCGTCCTTGAGCTCTTTGGCAGTGTCGTCGTCGAGCGCCTTGGTGTCGCGGATCTTGGCCAGGATCTTCGGCTTGTCCGAGCGGAGGTAGCTCAGCAACGCCGCCTCGTAGCGAACCACGTCCTTGGTATCGACGGCGTCGAGGAAGCCCTGCGTACCGGCGTAGATCGAGGCGACCTGCTCTTCGACCGGCATCGGCGCATATTGCGGCTGCTTAAGCAGCTCAGTCAGCCGGGCGCCGCGAGCGAGCAGCTTCTGGGTCGACGCGTCGAGGTCCGAACCGAACTGGGCGAACGCCGCCATCTCGCGATACTGGGCGAGCTCGAGCTTGATCGAGCCGGCGACCTTCTTCATCGCCTTGGTCTGCGCGGCCGAGCCGACGCGGCTGACCGACAGGCCGACGTTAATCGCCGGGCGGATGCCCTGGTAGAAGAGGTCGGTCTCAAGAAAGATCTGGCCGTCGGTGATCGAAATCACGTTGGTCGGGATGTAGGCCGACACG
>JAZJZO010000007.1:0-99433 GCA_040389765.1 Pseudomonadota bacterium
CCTTAGCTCAGTCGGTAGAGCAACTGACTTTTAATCAGTAGGTCGCTGGTTCGAATCCAGCAGGGCTCACCACCCCTTCACGGAGCCGTGGAGAGGGGATCCAGGACCCGGCGCCCCTTGCGAACGGCATTGCCGGCACGGCTCGGCACGCCGAGCAACAACCGGTCGATTGCCTGCCGGCGGAGGTTGCGCCGTGCAAAGGCTATGTCGGCCTGATTGTCTTCCTCGATCCACGCCTTGCACCCTTGGCGATTGACCTGGCGATGAGCGATCATCGGCCCCGAGCTTCCGAGACAGAAGGTGCATGCCTTGAGCGGCTCCTTGCTACGGATGCGCGCCGCGATCTCTTCGCCGAGATGGGGGTTGCCGTGGATCGGAATGCCATCGACTTCCTTTCCGGGGAACTGGACCCCGGACATCGCCAGCCGAGCCTGGGTGAACGGCGCGACCGAGCAGCGGAAGAACATTCCATCGTAAATCGCGAAGCACGAATACTCATTGGCCATCTTGCACTGGCCGAAGATGCGCTTGACGAGACGCTCGTCCTCGACGGGGTTGTTGATGGCGCTACGGTTAAACTCGCTGATGACGGGCCGCAGATCGAGCACCACGCCGTGCTCCTCGCACTTGGCGGCGATGTCCTCGTCGGACATGCGCCTGCGGATGCCCGGGTAGGTCGAGATCCACAGAATGTCGGTGAGAGCCCAGAACTCGTCCGGCATCGTCTGCAGCAGCATGCCGTTCGTATAGATTTTGATCCGGTCGCCGATGCCCACTTCGCGGGCTAGTTTCATGAAATCGAGCAACTGCGGGTGAAGTAAAGGCTCGCCCCCAACCAGCCTGAATTCCTCTACGTGCGCCGCCTCGGAAAAGGCCCGAATGTCGCGCTCATATTCCTCGAATGACGCGAACTTCTTTGCCATCAACGGCGAGGCGTGATCGCAATGGTAGCAGCTTAGGTTGCAGTGCTCGGTCAGGTTGTATTCGACACCGAACAGCTTGACCTTTTCCCGCGTGTTCACGAGCGCGTCCATCTGGGGATCCTGTTCGAGTGGAATGGTCAAATCTTCTATCCCCCTGATCTGGCACAGTAAAGGCGTTCGGCTTAATGCTCAGGACGGTGGCACTCCAACCGGGTGTCGGCGGGGAGGCTGTTTTTGACCAAGCTTTGGCCCAAACGACACGCGTGACGCAGAGCCATTCCTTTTCCATCATCGTGCCGACGTATCAGCGGAGGGAGATGGTTTGCGAGGCGGTCAACGCATTGGCGCGGCTCGAATACGATGGACCGCTCGAGATCATCGTCGTCGTCGACGGGTCCACCGATGGCACCGCCAGCGCGCTGGCCGGGCTGAACTGTCCTTTCCGGTTGAAGGTGCTCGAACAGGCGAACCAAGGCCAGGCAGCGGCGCGCAACCGCGGCGCGGAAGTCGCCACAGGCGAGATCCTATTGTTCCTCGACGATGACATGATCTGCGAGCCTGACCTAGTCCAGCAGCATGCGCGCGCGTACGCCGACGGCGCGGACGTGGTCACGGGCGAAGTGCCGATCCACCCGGAATCTGCCAAAAGCCTGACCACGGACGTCCTGACCAGGGCCGCGTCATGGCCGAGGGGAGGCAAGGCCTCGCCTTTCGACGTGTACAGCGGTCATCTTTCGATCCGAAGGAAGGTGTTCCGCGAGGTGGCGGGTTTCGACGAAGTCCTGTTCGCCGGAGGCTATGGCGGCGAAGACCTGGACCTGGGGCTTCGCCTCTTCGGCCGCTACGATGTCCGGCATTGCGCGGCCGCCATTGCCTGGCAGAAGAACCTGATTGGCCCGTCGGCGCATATGCGGCGCGCGCGGCGCGTCGCGGCAGCGGACCTGCGGGTGATGGCCAAGCATCCTCAGGTGAAGACGGAGCTCCTTGCCCACCGCGGCGCTCCAATGCGGGGGAAGATGCCCCTCTCCTTCCAACTCAGCCGCGTGCCGGTGCTGGCGCCCGTTGCAGCCGCTGCGGCCACATGGTTGGCCATGCTTGCAGCCGGAACCCGTTTCCACGCCAACCCACTCCTGGCCCGCATTTACTTCACGGCCCGCTCAGTCTCCTATTGGGCGGCGTTCCAAACGGCCGCTGGCAAAGTGATCGTTAGGGACCGCGGAAGGGGCAATTGATAGTTTCTCGCGACATCCAGACGGTGAAATCGGCAGTCGCGCGGCGGGCACGCATCGGCTGGCGCAGGATGTCCGCGCAACTGTCACGCGTCGGCCGGCCCGTGATCCTGATGTATCACCGGATCGCCGACGAGCCGTTTGACCCTTGGGGCATTGCGGTCTCCCCCGACAATTTTGCGGAGCAAGTCCGCTGGCTTGCACAGGGCCGGACGCTGCTTTCGCTGCCGCAATTCGCCGACCTCCACCGCAGCGGGCAAATTCCGGACGATGCCGTCGCCGTCACTTTCGACGACGGCTATGCGTGCACCGCGAAGATCGCCGCGCCGTTGCTCGACCGCTTTCGCGTTCCGGCAACCATCTTCATTGCCGCAGGCATGCACGGCCGTGTCCGTCTCTTCTGGTGGGACGAGCTCGCCCAGATCGTGATGACCTACCCGGGTACGACCATTCGCGTGCTAGACCGCACCTTTGGCCTCGGCGAGCGGCAGCGAGGCGATCGTGCCTGGCCCCGTGACAACCGCAAGCGCACGGCACGGCAGCAGGGTTTCTATGCCGTGTGGGCGGCGCTGCAGCCGCTGCCCTCCGAAAAAATCGAGGAGGCTCTGGCGGAAATGCGCGGCCACCACGCATCGCCTGCCGCCGATGAAACGCACCGCCTGATGACGCCTGACGAAATGCGGTCGATCTCCTCGCCCAACATCGAGTTCGGCTCTCACGCCATGACTCATGCATCGCTGCCGAGCCTCACCCGGCACGAGAAGGCGCGCGAGATTCGGGATAGCATCGGTGCGTGCGAGCAGCTGGTCGGTGCTCGGCCCATCAGTTTCGCCTATCCATTCGGCGACTACGATCGCGAATCCCGCGCGCTGGTCGCGGACGCCGGCTTCGCCTGCGCCTGCTCCGTCGAAGGACGAGCAGTGGCGCCCGGCGACGACATTTTCGCGCTGCCGCGAATCAAAGTTGGGAACTGGACAGGCCGCCGGCTGGGCCGGGAACTTGCCCAAATCGGATACGCCGCGGCCAAAGGCACATGACAAATCGAACCGAGCCGCTCGTCTCCGTCCTCATGCCTGCGTTCAATGCCGAGGCGACGCTGGCGGAATCGATGAGGTCAGCCCTTGCCAGCTCCTATTCGGCGCTGGAGCTAGTGCTCGTCGATGACGGGTCCTCCGACGAAACTGTCGCCATTGCGGAGACGCTGGCACAGGGCGACGCGCGCGTGCGCATATTTCGGCAGAGGCACAGCGGAGTCTCTGCTGCGCTCAATTTCGGCCTCACCCACGTGCGCGGCGAGTTCGTTGCACGCCTCGACGCAGACGACCTCTGGCACCCGACGAAGCTCGCAAAGCAGGTTAAGATGCTAACGGCCGATCCGGCGACCATGCTGACCTATACTCATGTTCGCTACATCGACGGGAGCGGCCGGATTTTTCGGGATGCCGCACCTCAAAATCTGACAGGACCGGCGCTGTGCCAAATCCTCTACAGCGGGATCGTCGGAGGGGGCAGCTCGGCGCTCTTTTGCCGCTCGGTGCTCGATGCCGTCGGCGGGTTCGACGAGCGGCTGGGCGTTTGGGAAGACCTGGTGATGCACCTGAAGGTCGGGGCCGCCGGCCAAATCGGTTGCGTTGCGGAATATCTGACGGGCTACCGGGTTGGCGGGGATTCGTCTTCCGACCTGGACCGGTCGCTTCAGGCGTGGCGGCTGGCCCACAAGCTAATCGAGTGCGAATTTCCGCAGGTACCGGCTTTCGTCCATGGATGGAGTCACGCCCGGCGACTGCTCGAGCTGGCCGAAGGCTTTGCGCACGACAAACGCTATCGGACCAGTGGGGCGCTGCTTGCCGAGTGCCTCGCCAATGATCCCGTGCGGACGTCCGCCTTCCTCGCCTATCGGCTACACCGACGGCTCCTCGGCAACCGTCGCCCACTCTATCAACCCGGACCGCTGTTTGCGGAAGCCGACACTGATACGAGCTACGGCCTGAGCGACTTCGACGCGGGTCTCGAGGGCCACCGAGTGCGAGCGCTGGATCAGTCTAGGGAGCGGCTCATGCGCGCGATCGACAGCGAGCTTAGCCCTCGCCCTCAGTCCACAGACGCTGCAGAAACGACCGCTCCGGCGGCGGCCGACCCTTGATCTCGCGGATGCACTCGTTCCACAGGTGAATGCCGATGGTGTCCGGCGAAACCATCTGTTCGAGCTCGAGCGATGGGTCGAGAATCCACTCCGCACGCTGCCACGGGACGGGGTAGAAGGCCGCGGGCGGCAACGCGAGAGCCGACAAGCCATAATTCTGCGCTGCAGCAGTCAGCGCGGCCGGTCCGGTCGTGCCCCACGGCATTGCACCGAGATCGATCCCGCCGGCGGCCCAGTTTCGCAATTTCCACACCAGGCGCTGTCTGGCCGGCAGCCAGCTCGGAACGGCGCCATGGAAAGGCGCAAGCAGCTGGTCGATGACCGGGGAGTTCGCCGGAAGTCGCAATACGGCATTATTGATCACGCCCGGCCGTTCCTCGCCGAAGAGATACTCCTGCCCCTCGTTGAGCGGACGAAGGAGGTACATGTCGGTATCGACCCAGGTGCCCAGGCCGCACCTCAGCAGCTCATAGCGAAACCAGTCGGAAAAAGGCGCGACGCTGCCCCGTCGGTGCCGAACCACGGCGTTTTCGGGCAGGATCGAAGACGCATCCTGAACTCGGACACCGTCCGGAATTCCTATCGGCTGCCGGTAACAGTAAAGCGTCAGTCGATGACCTTGACGCATGACCGATTTGAGGCACGCCCGTTCGACGGGGCCAAGCCTGTCGCCAATCCACAAGGTCATGCATTCAAGCATCTCGTCTCGATCGCTATGCGCCCCGGGGTGACCCGTCCAGTCAAGCTTCAGCTCGGCCGTTTCTGAGCAACGCCGCCGTGAACGATCCCCCTAGCCCGAACCACCCCTTCTGGAGCTTGCTTCCAGAGCTGTACGGCCACTTTTCGCCGCGCCGCAGACGACAGCTTTACCTGTTGTGTGGCCTCATGCTCCTCGGGGCGATCGCCGAACTTGCTACGCTCGGAGCCCTCCTGCCGTTTTTATCGCTTCTTGCAGGCGTCGAGCAGCCCACGCGAATACCCTTCTTCGCGCGACTTTCGGCGCTGGCAGGCGGCCACACCCCGCGAGAGCAGATGTGGATTGCGGCACTCATCTTCGCGACGATCGTGCTTCTGGCCGGTGGCATTCGGCTTGCACTCAACTGGTGGACTCACAGGTTCACCTCGCTTTTGCGGCATGAACTCACCGTTGAAGTTCAGCGCCGCATCCTGATGCAGCCCTACGCTTTCCACCTCGCGCGAAATTCCAGCCAGTCCGTAGCCACCATTGCGACCATAGAATCCCTGGTGGTCCAGGTCGTCGTGCAGCTGATCCAAGGGGTCGCGGCCGCCTTTATCGCGATCGTGATCATCGCGGCGCTTATCTACGTGGATCCGCTCACCGCGACCATCGCCGCGGTGGCCTTCTCGTTCCTCTATCTCCTCGTTTCCGCCACGTCGCGAGCGCGGCTTGCACGGAATGCCGAACTGATCGGAACGGCCTATGAGGAGAGGATCCGCATCGTCCAAGAAGGCATCGGCGGCATTCGCGATGTCATTATTGACGGCGCGCAGAGCTTGTACCTGAATGCTTTTTCGAAGGTCAGCCGACGCTACGCCATGGCGACGGCGAGCAACGCCTTCATCGCGTCCTCACCGCGTTTCATCGTCGAATCGCTCGGCATGGTCGTTATCGCCTTCGTTGCCGTGCTTATCGCGGGTCGAGAGAGCGGGCTTGCAAATGCGCTCCCGGTGCTCGGCGCAGTCGCTTTGGGCGCCCAGCGTCTGCTGCCCCTCCTGCAACAGGCATACCACAGCTGGGCCAGCGTTTCCGGTCACAGCATCCTCGTTTCGGAAGTGGTCGAGGTGCTGAGGCTGCCGATCCCGGCGGACACCGGCGCGGGCAGGCCGATCGAGCCGCTCCCGATGCGCGACAAGATTTTGGTGGAGCGCGTCAGCTTCGCCTACCCCGGGACCAGGTCTGTCGTCCTGCACGACGTCATTCTTGAGATTTCGCGTGGAATGATCCTCGGCGTGGTCGGTACGACCGGGGGCGGCAAAACCACGCTTGCCGACCTC
The DNA here is from genome assembly GCA_040389765.1 of Pseudomonadota bacterium. Lineage (GTDB taxonomy): Bacteria > Pseudomonadota > Alphaproteobacteria > Sphingomonadales > Sphingomonadaceae > Sphingomicrobium. The sequence continues at coordinate 6,312 of JAZJZO010000007.1, forward strand.
ATAATGGGACTGATCGAGCCGACCGACGGGCGCATAACGGTCGACGGAGTGCCCCTGGTCGGCGAGGCGTGCTTGCGGTGGCAGCGCGGCATCGCCCACGTACCCCAGGCGATATTTCTTGCCGACGCGAGCATCGAGCGGAACATCGCCTTCGGGGTTGTTCCGGAGCACATCGATCAGGAGCGCGTCCGTCACGCCGCCTCAAGCGCGCAGCTGCACGACTATGTCGCTTCCCTCCCGCACAGATACGACACGGTGGTCGGGGAGCGCGGAATCCGGCTTTCAGGAGGCCAGCGACAACGCCTGGGCATCGCCCGCGCCATCTACAAGGGATCGCCTGTCCTGGTCCTCGACGAAGCGACTAGCGCCCTCGACGACGTCACCGAAGCCGCGGTGATGGAATCGCTTGCCGAGCTTAGCGGTGGCGGCAGGACCATCATCATCATCGCACATCGGCTCTCGACGCTTGCCCAGTGCACCCGGTTGGTGCGCATCGAAGACGGGCGCTTAAGCGCCAGCGGCAGCTATGCCGAGGTGGTCGGCGGCGTGGCCACCAGGAAATGACCATTAAATCGGTGGAAGTCGTCGGCGCTGTCACGCCCACCGTTGCTCGACTTTCCAACAAGCGTGCCCTAGCTTCGCGCCAGTTAGCGCTGGGATCAGAATGTTAGCTGCTTCGGAGAAGCCAAAAGTCAGCGTTGTCATGCCGGTGCATAATGCGATGCCTTATCTGGACATCGCCGTCGAAAGCATCCTGAAGCAAACGTATCGGGACTTTGAGTTCGTCATCCTCGACGACGCGTCGACGGACGGGTCGAGGGAGCGGCTGAGAGAGTGGGCTGGACGCGATCCGCGGATCAGACTTCTCGAGGAAGAGCGCAATCTCGGCCCCGCAATCAGCTCTGAGCGAGTAGCCCGCGCCGCACGCGCCCCGGTGGTCGCTCGAATGGATGCGGACGACGTGTCCTACCCGCAGCGCCTGGAAGAGCAGCTGGCGGTTCTCAAAAGCTTCCCGAACACAGGCGTCGTTGGCGGCCTATTCGACATCATCGACAGCGCCGGGCGCAAGATCCGCGGAGGGGAGGCATGGCGCCTCACGCAATCGCAATCGGTGCCGCCGTTCGGCAATGGCCCGTTAATGTACCGCCGCGAGATATTCGAGCAGGTCGGCGGCTACCGCAGCGAATGCGTGTTTTGGGAAGACCATGACCTGATCATCCGGATGGCCGCCGTAACAACGGTAATGATTGTGCCACACGCGATGTACCAGGTCCGGCAGTCGCCGGTGAGCACTCGCTGGGTCTCTGGCCAGCACCGGGTCGAGCGGGCGGTCGACCTCATGTACCGCTGCCGCGACCGGCTCGATCAGTCACGCGGCTATGACGACCTGCTCCAGGAGCAGATGGATTCCGACGCGCGGCTCGATCCCCGGGTTTTCATCTCGATGGGGTCAAGGGTCCTTTGGTCCGGCGGCAGGCCGAAGCTTTTCCGTCGGCTTCTGCGGCGCGGCAAGCTCGGCTTCAACGCCCGCACCTTGACCGCTCTTGTATGGACCGGCTGGGCATCGCTCGAGCCTCGGTCATTGCGCGCATTCATCCGATCGCTGCTGCTGGTGCGCCGCATTCGGGCCTCGTCGCTGGTCACGACCGACGGTCCTGTAACCTGGGCCACGCGACCGCTTCGTTCTACCGATTCACCAAAGAGCGCAAAACCAGTCCTGACGCACGCACGCTGAGCCGCAATTATTTGCGGCGCTTGCGCCTGTCCCGCGCTCTGCTTGCGCCTTGGCGAAACAGGTCGGGACGCAGCCTCGCAGCGGCCATGATCAATGCCGGCAGGAAGACGGTCAGCGCCAGATCCTTCAGCCCCTCGCCGAACTGCTCTCCGGGATCGGGCCAGGTTTCGTTCCACAAATCGACCGTCTCGTTCCAGCAGATAATCGCCAACAGCCATAGCCACGGCCGCCAGGAGGTGATCGGTCGCCGCACCAGGAGCGCGATCAGCAGCCACAGGATCACGCCGACCAAGACATGCAGCGTGTCGTGACTGATCGTCAGCGCGTGTTCGACCAGCAATTTGCCCTGGTGCCAGCTGCTCATTGCGCCCGTGAGGACGCCCCAGGCATCTTGAAGAAATCCGTCCATCTGAGCGTCTAGCTACCGGTATTCGACATGCCGGGTGGGGCGGATATCCGTGGGATCGACAGGGGGCGGGGCCCGCCTGTCGGCAAGCAAAGCGAGGCAGAAGGCGAAGACGGCGCTGATCGCGGCCGTGCGAAGCGGGAAATCGACCAGGCTGTGGGCAAGGATGGCACCGCTCGCGATCGATGCTGCGCGAGCAAACGGCGCGGACTCGGCCGATCGCCAGACGCGCCAGGATGAAGCCCCCCACCAGCCAAGGCCCAAGAGGATCAGGACGATCCCCGGCAGCCCCAGCTCGAGCGCGAGTTCCGCATAATCGTTGTGGGCGTGGACGACATAGGTGTTCGTCACCGTCCTTGCGTCTTCGTAAAGGTCATAGACCTTGGGGAATGAGCCAAGCCCCGAGCCGAAGGGCATGAAATCGCCCATCGCCCGAACGGTCGTGCGGAACATGGCATCACGGCTCTGAACCGACGTTGAGACCCCGAGCGAGCCCGAGTTAGTACTGTTGTTGGCGATCAGACCGACACCGCCGGCGAGCAGGAGCAGCGCCACGATCATCAGCACCGGCCGCACTCGGCTTCGCATCGGGATGATAATCAGGGCGCTCGCGACGACCACCGGAAGGACCAGTGCATAAGCGGCAAGCGACCGGTTGAGCAATACTCCGACCAGGATGACCAGGCCGGCCCCGACCACGAGCGCGATCAGCGCCGATAGATGCTGGATCTCGGAACGCTTGGCCGCGGCCACCAACGCCGCCAGGAACGGCAGTGTCACGACCAACAGGATCGCCATGTGGTTGGCGTTGGCGAAGAAACCGACAGCCGACCCGATGTTGGTCTGCGGATAGAGATACCAGGGCGCTGAATCGGCATCGACCGTTCCGACCTGCAAGGCGCCGAGTAGAACGCCGGCGATGGTGCCGGCAATCAGGGCCGCGGCAAGCCAGCTTCCGCGCGACGCTTTCAATCGGACGATCGCGACGACCATGGCCAGCGGCGGGATGATGCCGAGAAGCGAGTCGAGGGATCGATAAGGGGTGAGCGAAAGCGGCATCGCCGGCGTGGCGAGCCCCAGCAGCGCGTAGCCGTCTGCAAGCTCCTTGCGACCGCCAAGGTCCGCCCAGACTCCCGCCGGCAGGGGAATCAGCTGCAGAAGCACCAGCGCAAGCGCGAACACGGCGAGCCAAAGCAGTTGGCGCGCGGGCTTGACCTGGGGCTCCTCGGCCGGTGCGATCGACGCCCAGACGATGATCGCAAGCCCGACGAGTTGAAGAAACAGGTTGGCGAAGGGACCCTGCGCGCTGCCGCCCATCAGCAGGCAGAGGAACAGGTAGAGTGGCGCAACGCCCTGTCGCAGCCGCTTAACCACCACCGCCTCCACGAGTCAGGCTCAGTCCCGTGACCGTCACTTCGGACTGTTGCGGCAAGTCGGGCGCCGAGCCGGTTAGCTCCAGCCATTGCGCGGGGCAGCTCGCGGGCACCTGGAACGTCCAGCCGCGGGCAGCGAGGTCGAGGCGGACGCGGCCAAGCTCCGTATTCGCCTTGTCGCAGCGGACCAGCCAGTACAGGCTTTCAGGGCGGCTGGAGCCGCCTGCGACCCGGCTTGAGAGGCGGTACGTGCCCGGCGAAAGGACCAGCAGCTGGCGCGCCAGCGGCCCACCCTCTTGGCCGTAGAAGACGGTGTGCAGGCTTCCGCCCGAAACCCGCTCGGCAATTCCCACGGTCGATGAGGTGAGGTCCCAGTTGAAGGGTGGCGGCGGGGACGCCTGCCCGAAGCCCGGATCGAACAGCAGCGTCTGGTCATTCGCGCGCACCCCCGACACCGACGCCCAGATGGCGCGCGCATCGCCATACCGGCCGGCGGCGACCATGCGCGACAAAAGCGTCGGCACCCAGGTGGCGCTCGCTTCGCGCTGGCGCTGATCGGCCAGGGCAAGAATGATCGGCGCATTCGCCGGGTCGAGCGCCAGCGTCTGCAGGGCCGAATCACCAAGCGACGGCTCGGCCGCGAACAAGGCCCGCAGCTGCGGCCAATTGGCGCGGTTCTGGGCATAAGCCGCAAGGTAGGGCGCTGCGCTCTCCCGGCCGCCGGGGGCAAGACGCGACAGAACCGCGATCTGTACCAGCCCGCGCCGAGCGTCGCCGTTTCGGAAATAGCGCTCGGCCAGGAAATAAGCCGCGGGCAGCGAGCGCGGATCCCGCCGCTGCGCGGCAACGAAGTCCCTCTCGGCCGCCGCTGAATCGCCGGCGAGGTCCGCTTTGACCCCGTGAACAAGGAAGGGCTCCGGCGCGAGCGGCGCGCGAAGCGCTGCGGCATCGATCCGCCGGAAGGCAGTCGCCGGAACCACCTGGCGGTTGCGGATCGCTTGGGCGATTTCAATCATGGCGACCGAAATTTGCGCGTCTGGATGGTCGCTCCAGGCCGCGTTGGCCCGCTTGGGAGCCGTCTCGCTCCACGCCTGGACCGCTGCATTGCGAACGGCCACGACCCCAATCAGCAGCGCCGCGATTAGCGCGACCAGCCCCCGGGCGATCATTGGCGCTTACCCGCCCGGACGGTCAGCCGTCGGCTTCCTGGCGCTCGTCGGCGTCTTCCGGCGCTTCCCCGTCGGACGGGATCAGCAGGATCTCGGTCCGCTTCACCTTGCCCTTGCCGCCGCCCTTGCCATAGCCATAACCGTAGCCATAGCCGTAGCCGTACCCATAACCGTAGCCATAGCCGTAGCGGCCGTAGCCATAACCGCCGCCGGTTTCGAGCGACTTGGTCAGCGAGGCGCCAAGCACATGGGCGCCCGTCGCTTCGAGCCGGTTCAGTGCTTCCACCGCGGCACGAGTGCGGGTCTTGCCGCTTTCGACCACGAACAGCAGGTTTCCGGCGGCCGAAGCGAGCAGCGGCGCGTCCGCGAGGCCGAGCGTTGGCGGGCCGTCGATCACGACCAGGTCGAACTGTTCGGTTGCCTCGGCGATCAGCTTGCGCATGCGCGGCGTGGCGAGAAGGTCGGCCGGGTTGGGCGGGACCGGCCCGCTCGACAGCAGACGCAGGTTCGGGTGCTGCGTTTCCAGAACGTGGTCGATGAGCGCGTCTTCGGTCGTCAGCAGCTTGCTGAGGCCCACGTTGTCGGCCGACGACTTGAACGCCGGCTTGCGCAAGTCGGAGTCGATCAGCAGCACCTTGCGGTCGCGGCGCGCGAAGTTCTGCGCAAGCGCCAGCGCGGTGGAGGACTTGCCTTCGCCCGACTGAGTCGACGTCACCACCAACACCTTGGGCATGCCGCTTTCGGTGCTGAAGCGAAGCGCCGCCACGATTGCCGAATAGGCTTCTGAAACCATCGAGGTCGGGTTCTTCAGATCCTCGACGAACGTATCCCTGGCCGGAGTTTTGGGAACCACGCCGAGGCACGGCAAGCCAAGCTTGCGGCGCACGTCCTCGCGGCTCTTGATCGTGTCGTTGAGGAACTCGAGGCCAATCGCGCCGGCGATGCCGGCGGCGAGGCCGAGGCCGAGGCCGAGCAGTAGGTTGGTGAAGAGGTTCGGCTTGAACGGCAGGAACGGGACGTTGGCGCGATCGACGATCGACACCGGCGCCGTGCCTATCCCGCCGGCGACGCCGATTTCCTTGTAGCGCTGAAGCAGCCCATCATAGAGCGAGCGGTTGGTATCCACTTCGCGCTGCAGGATATTGTACTGGATCGACCTGCCGCGGAGGTTGAGGACATCGCCCTTCAGCGCGGTAACCCGCGACTGAAGCCCGCGCTCGGCGGCCAGGGCGGAACGATATTCGGCAAGCAGGGTATTGTTGCGTCCGGCCGAGGCTTGGGCAGTCGCCTGGGAGATTTGACGGCCAAGCTCGTCGATCTGTGACTGCAGGCTCTGCATCTCCGGATGGTCCGGCTTCATATAGGTCCGCTTTTGCGAATACTCGGCCTGAAGGGTGGCGCGCTGTTGACGGAGGAGCTGCGTGCTTTGGGTGACGTCGGCCGTCGGGCCGGTCGTCAGGCTTTGACGATAAGCGCCTTCGGCCATCACCCGCCGCGCCGTGGCTTGGCCAAGCGCCGAGTTGAGTTGCATCAACGACTCGCCCTGGATCGAGCCGGAATCGCTGCTTCCGCCGCTCGATTTGCTGTCCGAGCTCGAGTTCGAGCTGGTCGTGATGATACCTTCCTTCTGGGCATAGGCGACCAGCGCGCGCTCCGACCGCTCAAGATCGCCGCGCGTCTTGCTGATTTGCCGTTCGAGGAAGTTGCGGGCGTAGGCGGACGCCTCATAGCGACGCTGGAGAGCCGTGTTGATGAAGCTTTCGGCAATGCCGTTGGCCACCTGCGCAGCGATCGCCGGCGAGGTCGAATCATAGGTGAAACGAATGAGGGTGCCCGCTTCCGGCGACACTACTCGAAGGCCCTCCTTCACCACCGACGTGGCTCGCCGCAAGCGGGCCGAAGCGTCGCCCGTCTGCGCCGTGATCGCCGGGTTGTTGGCCAGGTTGAGCTCTTGTGCCGTACGTTCCGCGACCGCCCGGCTCTGCAGCAGCCCGATCTGAGTCGCCACGAAGTCATATGGGTTGGTCGCCGATTGCTCACGTTCGCGCGACTGCTCGTCGCTGACCGAGACCGACGGCGGATTGGCCTCCAGCGTTACGCCTGCGCGATAAACCGGTGTCGTCATCAAGGTCGACAAAATCGCGCCTGCGAGCCCCAGGACGACGGCACCCAGCACGAGCCACCGCCAGTGGTGGACGATGCGCAGCAAGCTCGGGAAGTCGAGGATGTTGTTCGACGAATAGCTGCGCTGGCCCTTACCGAGCGTCGCCGGAACGTCCGCCGCGTAGGGGCCGAGGGGCCAAGGACCCTGGTTCGGCACTGGAAGACTGTTGTTCACGATCGGTTGCCCTACTGTCTGTTTGCCTCGGCGCTCTTGCTAGAAGCGCGTAAAAAGGGCGAGCATCGGGACGGTCTGGAGCAGCTGCTTCTGCGCTGCTTTGATGGCCGAACCATCGACAACGACGATATCGCCCGGATAGATCTGCGGGTCCTTGGCTTCGCCGCGGCGGATTGCCGTCAGGTCGAAAGCGGCCGCCATCCGCTGCCCACCCACGGTACGAAACACCGCAACTCGGCGGGGATTGGCGTCCTCGGTCGTGCCCTTGGCCATGGCGACGGTCTGGATCAGCGAAAGCGGCCCCGGCGTTGGATAGGAGCCGGATTCGCGGACAGCTCCGTCGACCGTCACTACCTGCGACGTCGACTGCTTGATCGCCACCGCCACATCAGGGTGCTCAAGATACTTCTGACCGAGCTTGTCGGTTAGTCGCTGGTCGAGCTCGGCGGTCGTCAGGTTGATTGCTTCGACCTCGCCGATCAGCGGCATTGAGATCTTACCGGTCAGGTCGACGTCATAATCGCCGCTCAGGTCGGGGGCCTTAAAGACCTTGACCGTAATCTTGTCCATCGGATGGATTTTATAGTCCGAGGCCAGCGCGACGATTTGCGGCTTGTCCGGCAGTGCGAGCGGCCGGTCATAGGGGATGCTGCCGCCGCGCGTATCCGCGCATCCGGCAACGAGAAGCGCGCAGGCGGTGGCGCCTACGAACGAAAGATAAGCCGGGGCAGGACCAAAAGACACGATCTCTCCTCGCGAATTAACGCGCGATCCCCCTATTGAAGACTTGGCGATTGTGCACGCCTAATCTGCAAACTGTCCCAAATCAACGCGTTGCTGCCCGTTGGGGGGCCGCGGATTGTCGCGTATCGACGTACCAGCGCTCATTCCCCTCGATCGCCAAGGCGGTCAGGACGCCGGTTCGATAGGCGCCGGTATCGATCCCGATGCGGTTCGGCCGCTCCTCGACGGCGGGCGAAATGGTGTGCCCGTGGACGACCACGAAACCATGGTCGGTCTCGTCGATGAGGAAGGCATCCCGGATCCAGCGCAGGTCGGACTGGAGCTGCTGGTCCAGTTCGATTCCCGGCCTGATTCCAGCATGGACGAACAGAAAATCACCGAACCGGCAGGTATCGATGAAGGTTTCCAAAAACTCGATGTGGCTCTTCGGAACGGCAGCGCGGACTGCTTGAAGCTGTTCTGCGGGCTCGATCCTGCTGAAGGCGCTGTAATCAACACCGTAGCTGGCCAGGCACTCGGCGCCGCCAAAGCGAGTCCAGTCCTTGATCAGTTCCTCGTCGCCGCGAAGGATGCGGAGCAGCACCTCCTCATGATTGCCGAGCAGGAACACCGGCTTGATGTGGCGGTGACGGAAGGTGCGCAGCCGCTCGACCACCTGGGACGATGCAGGCCCTCGGTCGATGAGGTCGCCGACGAACACCAGCAGCACCTTGCGCGCCGGGCGTCGCCGCAAGTCCTCGTCGATTGACGCCAGCAACTGCTCGAGCAGGTCGAGACGGCCGTGAATGTCGCCCACGCCATAGGCGCGGTAGCCGCGCGCGCCGGCGGGTCCACGGTCTCGTCCAGGCGCGAAATTCAGCATCAGGTCCCTAGGTTTTAGTCGCCGGTCAGTCGGCTCAACGCGTCAACGTAGGCCCGGACTACGACCTTTTCGCTAAACCGCTCCTGAACCTTTTGCCGGGAAGCCTGCCCCATCGCAGCTTTCGATTTAGCGGGCAAATCCGCGAATTTTCTCATGGCGGCGGCAAGAGAGTCAGGATCGCCGGGACGGCAGAGGAAGCCGTTAACGCCCTCCTCGACCACTTCCCGGCAACCAGGGACATGGGTTGCGATCAGCGGCCGGGCCATCGCGCCGGCCTCCAGCAGCGAACGCGGCAGGCCTTCGCGATAAGAGGGCAGGACCACTGCGCTGGCATTGGCGATGAAGGGCCGGACGTCGTCGGTTGCGCCGAGATATTCGACGATGCCTTCGGCCACCCAGCCGTGAATCATGGCGCGGGAGATGGCGGTCCGGTTGCCCTCGTCGACCGGTCCCAGCAGCTGGAAGCGCGCGCCCTTGAGCTGCGGGCAAAGCTCGCGCGCCGCCTCGACGAATTCGATCACCCCCTTGTCGCGCAGCATGCGCCCGATCAGCAGGAAGACAGGCGGGCCCTTGACCGGCTCGACCGGCGCAAACTGGTCGAGATCGACACCCGATCCAGGCAGCAGCCTCGTCCGGTCGCTGTCGACGATCCGCCGGGTGACGAATAGCTGGCGGTCGTCCGGGTTCTGGAAATAGACGAACGGGACTCGGGCGAAGGCGCGCCGGTAAAGCCTCGTCACGAGCCATTCGAGGGGGCCGCGGCGAATGAAGGCAGTGCCAAGGCCGCTGACGTTGGGGATGGCAGGGATGCCGAGCCCGCTCGCCGCCATCGATCCGTAGATGTTTGGCTTGATGGTGAAGCCGAGGAAGGCAACGGGCTTGAGCCGGGCAAGAACGTCGCGATAATCGCGCAGCAGCCGCAAATCCGCGACGGGGTTCATCCCCGACCGCTCAATGCGGATATCAACCCGCTCTATGCCGAGCGCGTCCATGCGCTCGACGGAGGCTGGGTCCTCGGGCGCGACCGCGATCGGCTCGTAACCGGCTTCCTTCAGGCCGCGGACGAGGCCGCCGCGGAAATTGGCGATATTCCACGAGCTGTTGGCAGCAATGACGACCTTGCGCGGCACGGCTTCAGCCGTCAGGCGCTGAGGAGCTGGAAGCGTGGAATCTCCACGTCGAAGGCGCTACCGTCCTCATCGACCATGCGATAAGCGCCGCTCATCACCCCGTCGGGCGTGTCGAGCGGACATCCGGAAACGTAATCGAAGCTCGCGCCGGGTGCGATCAGCGGCATTTCGCCGACCACGCCTTCCCCGACCACCTCGTGGACCGTGCCGCGGCCATCCACGATGGTCCAGCTGCGCGAGAGCAGCTGCACAGCCCGCTCCGACGCGTTTTCGATCCGCACGTGATACGACCAGAACCACCGCTGCGTCGCCGGATCCGACTGTTCGGCAAGATAGCTGACGGCCACGCGAACCGCGATGTCGCGGGTCACGGCAACGTTGGGGAACAGCATGGCGAGCGTGTCGGTGGTCACCCATTCAGCCTAAGCGAGTCCACCGGCGCGGCGCAACCGCTCGACGAGCCGGTGGCGCGCTTCGAGAATGCGCTGCGAGCGGTCGGTCAGCAGATCCCGCTCGAGGAAATGGCCGGTGAGGTCGAGTCCTTGGACGATTTCGGGCCACGACGCACGCCGGCCATCGCGGATGAACGCGGGAAGCTTCTCGGGCTCGAGACCAAAGCCGAGTTCGGCGAGCACCAGCAGCTCATATCGGACCAGCGCTGCGCCCCAACCATTCGCCGAAGGCGCGGCCTCGATCGCGTCGAGGAGGCCGCCCAACGCCTGGTAAAGTCGCTCATAAGCATGGCCTTCGGGCAGCGCCGTCGCGGTCAGCACGGTCGCCCAGTCGATCGCCGCAGCGGGCAGCGGCTCGCTCAACAGCGGCCCGCGGCTGTGCACCAGCTCGATTGCCGCCTGGGGAAGCTGGGCCTCGGTGCGCGCGCTGAGTTGCGCCTGGACGACATTGCCGGCCATCAGGACCGGCCGCATCCGCCGCCCGCGCGCGCCGCGGACATAGGCCGCGACCAGCCCCTGCCCCGGCGTCATCAGCCGCACGATCGCGCCATGCTCTCCGTGAAGGCGCAGCGCACAGACAATCGCTTGAGTCTCCGCTCTCATCTCCTATGCCTGTAGCGCATTGGTGGGGACACAATGAATTCCAACGAGAGCGCCGTTTCCCGCTCGCTGCCGTCCGACTGGCTGCTGTTGGGGATGATCGTTCTCATTCCCTTCATGACACCCCCAGTTCTTCGTCCAGTCATCGCGGCGGACCTGCTGTTTACCGTCCTCGCCGTGACCTTCGCCGTCGAAGCTCTTCTCGGGCTGAGGCGTTTGCGCTGGCTCGGCGAATTTGGAGCGCTCGCCGCTTATGCTTGCGGTTTGGCGCCTTCGCTTCTCGCGAGCAGCGACATCGATCGAAGTCTGTTCAAATATGCGACGGAAATATACCTGATCTTACTTGCCGGCCTGACCGCAATCATGGTCGACAGCCAGTTGAAGCTCCACCGCGCACTCCTCGCGTGGCTTGCTGCCACTGCACTCGTCTGCCTGGTTGCAGCAATCAGCCTGGTCGCGTTCGTCACTGGCCCCAGCTGGATCCTCGATTACACCGGGAATGGCTTTGGCTCCCTTCCTCCCGGAGACTATCCGCGCTTGGCCCTGACGTTCTGGGGCGCAAACATGGCGTGCAACTACCTTAATGTCTCGCTCGGGCTCGCGATTGTGGCACACCAGCTCGGAGTGATTTCGCGAACGCCCTATTCCCTCCTGCTGGCGGGAATTGTCCTTGCGGCCCTATCAACCATTTCGGCTGGCCTGGGTGGTCTCGCTCTTCTCGCCGGGGTTTGGATCTGGATCAAAAACCGACGGGGTCGGCCCGCTTTTGCGTTCGCCACGCTAACTTTCGGCCTCGCAGTCGCGGCTTTCTTCATCATTGCGCTCGCAGTGACTCCGTTTGCCTATTCGAACGCACCGACCCTGGTTCGTCTTCCGGGAGGCGTTACCCTTTACGCGGCCGGTCATATCCTGACCTGGTCTGCCGCGCTGTCGCAGTTCCTCGAACATCCACTCATTGGGATCGGCATCGGCATCGAGCCGATACGAATTGCTCTATCCTTCCCAGGCGAGCGCAACGTTCTGACCGATGCGCACAATATCTTCCTGAGCATTGGGGCGCAGTGCGGGGTTGTGGGCCTGGCGGGTCTCGCCGTCCTGCTCTGGTTCGTCATTAGGCGGACTCCCTGGTCCGCCGCACTTCGCGGAGAGCATTTGCCACTATTCGTGCTTGGCGCAACCTTCCTCGACGTCTTCGTCTACCAAGGCCTCGGCGGGTCGTTCGAGGACACGCGCCATGTCTGGGCCCTGCTCGGCCTGTTCATCGCCGCCGCGAGGCTCGACCTCAGCCGCGCGGGTGAAAATAATCGTAGAGCTGACGCGCCATCGTCCGGCTGATCCCGGGCGCCTTTTCCAGATCTTCCAGCGCCGCGCCCTTGACCGCCCGCGCCGTGCCAAAGTGCATCAACAGCGCCCGCTTGCGGTTGGGGCCGATGCCCGGAACCTCGTCCAGCGTCGAAGTGGTCAGGCTCTTGGCGCGCTTGGCCCGGTGGGTGCCGACGGCGAAACGGTGCGCTTCGTCACGCAGCCGCTGGAGATAGAAGAGCAAGGCCGAATTGGGCTGCAGGGTGATTTCGCGTCCGCCGGGCAGGTGGAAGACCTCCCTCCCCTCGCGGCCATGATGCGGACCCTTGGCGACGCCCACCACCGGCACGTCATGGACGCCGGCATCCTCCATCACTTCGCACACCGCCGACAGCTGGCCCTTGCCGCCGTCGATCAGGACGAGATCCGGCCATTCGCCGCTAGTCCGGTCCGGATCGTCTTTCTCGAGCCTCGCGAAGCGCCGCTCGAGCACTTCGCGCATCATTGCGAAGTCGTCGCCGGGCCGGGTCTCCGGCCGCTTGATGTTGAACTTGCGGTAGCTGTTCTTGCGGAAGCCATCGGGCCCGGCGACGATCATCGCCCCGGTCGCGTTGGTGCCCATGATGTGGCTGTTGTCATAGACTTCGATCCGCCTGGGCACGTCAGCCAGCTCGAACGTGTCCGCAAGCTCGCGCAGCACCCGCGCCTGCGATGTCGTCTCGGCGAGGCGGCGGTCGAGCGCTTCCTCGGCGTTGCGCTTGGCCTGGTCGAGCAGATGGCGGCGAGCGCCGCGCTGCGGCTGCTCGATCGCAACCTTGCGCTCGGCGCGCTCCGAAAGCGCTTCCTCGAGCAATTCCCGGTCGGCCAGATCGCGGTCGACCAGGATCCGCTTGGGCGGCGGCATGTCCTCATAGAATTGAACGAGGAAGCTCGACATGACCTCGGCTTCCGGAACGTCATTGGTGTGCGCTGGGAAGAAGGCGCGGTGGCCCCAGTTCTGACCACCGCGGATGAAAAAGGCCTGGATCGACACGGCACCGCCCTTGCATGCGAGCGCGAAGACGTCGGCATCGCCGAGGCCCTCGGCGTGAACCGTCTGGCTGCCCTGGATGTAGGTCAGCGCGCGAAGCCGGTCGCGATAGACTGCGGCCAGCTCGTAATCCTGCTTCTCGGCGGCCGTCGCCATTTGGCGCGACAGGCGCGACTGGACCCCGGTAGACTTGCCGGCCAGGAACTCCTTCGCCTCGCCGACCAGCTCGGCATAATCGCTCTCGCTGATCCGCCCCACGCACGGCGCCGAGCAGCGCTTGATTTGGTACAGCAGGCAGGGCCGCGAGCGATTGGCGAAGAAGCCGTCCGAGCAGCTCCTCAGCAGGAAGAGTTTCTGCAGAGCATTGAGCGTCCTTGTGACCGATCCGGCGCTTGCGAACGGACCGTAATATTGCCCCTTGATGCGCCGCGCGCCGCGATGCTTCTGAACCCGGGGGAAATGGCTGTCCTCGCGCAGCAGGATGAAGGGGAAGCTTTTGTCGTCGCGAAGCAGCACGTTGTAAGCGGGGCGGAAGCGCTTGATCAGCTGCGCTTCCAGAAGCAGCGCCTCAGCCTCGGTCCGGGTCGTGACGATGGTCATCGATCGCGTCTGCGCGACCATCCTCTGGAGCCGCTTGGGCAATCGCGCGACCTGCGTGTAATTGCTGACCCGGCTCTTCAGCGTCCGCGCCTTGCCGACGTAAAGGACGTCGCCGCGCGCATCCTGCATGCGATATACGCCGGGACGCGAGGGTAGCGTCTTCCACACTTCGCGGATCGCCGCGACGCCCGCATCGAGGTCCGGCAGCCCCTCGCCGCGCACGGCATAGGTCGCCTGATCCTCGTTGAAGCGCTCGGCGGCGCCGGGTTGGTCGGGACGGTCGGCCTTGCTCACCAAGGCGATTTAAGCGCGGTCTTCCGTCATTGCGACCCTAGGCCGCCGCGCGGGCCTGCTCTTCCTCGGCGAGCATCCAGTCGACGGCAGCACGGGCGTGGATCACCGTCGTGTCGTAAACCGGAACCACATTGGCGCGAACGTCGACCGCAAGCACCAGTTCGGTGCAGCCGAGGATCACCCCCTGCACCTTCTGCTTGGACAGCTCGGTGATGAGCGTCTTCAGTTTGCGCTGGCTGTCGCGGACCACACGGCCGGCGGCCAGCTCCTCGAAGATGATGCGGTCGACTTCCGCCATCCAGTGCGGCGCGATCGGGGCGAGCGTGATGCCGCGCGCTTCAAGGCGGCTGCGGACATAAGGCTCGGTCATGGTGAAACGCGTGCCGAGCAGCGCGACCCTGGTGCGGCCGTCGGCGACGATCCGGTCGGCAGTGGCGTCGGCGATGTGCAGAAGGGGCACGCGCACGTTGGCGGCGACCGCGTCATAGACCTTGTGGCCGGTGTTCGAGGTGATGACGATGCCTTGCACGCCGCTCTTTTCGAGGCGCTTGGCCGCTTCGAGCGTCACGGCGGCGACGCCGTCCCAGTCGCCCGACAGCTCCTTTTCGGCCACCGGCGCCAGGTCCAGGCTTTCCATCGCCAGCACAGCGCTGTGCAGCCCGCCAAGGCGCTGCGCGATGCCGCGGTTGATGTGCTCATAATAGAGTGCTGTCGACGACCAGCTCGTGCCGCCGATGATTCCCAGCTTGCGCAACTTTCCGCTCCCCCTTTTCCCGCGCGATTCTTTAGTCACTGTCCTGCAACGCGGCGGTCCCCGCAAGGCGTAAACGTCTGGTTTAGCGCGAAATTAACCAGAATCTTGAGCGGCGTCCTAGCCGAGCGCCTTCACGATTTCCTCGGTCATTTTCTTCGCATCGCCGAGCAGCATCATCGTGTTGTCGCGATAGAACAAATCATTGTCGACGCCGGCATAGCCGACGCCCCCCATCGAGCGCTTGATGAAGAGCACGGTGCGCGCCTTTTCGACGTCGAGGACTGGCATCCCGTACAGCGGCGAACTCTTGTCGCTCTTGGCGGCTGGGTTGGTGACGTCGTTGGCGCCGATGACGAAGGCGACGTCGGTCCGCGCGAACTCGCTGTTGATATCCTCGAGCTCGAACACTTCGTCGTAGGGCACGTTGGCCTCGGCCAGCAGCACGTTCATGTGTCCCGGCATGCGACCGGCGACCGGGTGAATCGCATATTTGACGCTGACCCCCTCCTTCTTGAGGAGGTCGGCCATTTCGCGCACCGCATGCTGGGCCTGGGCGACCGCCATGCCGTAGCCCGGGACGATGATGACCTGCTCGGCCTGGCTCATCAGGAAGGCCGCATCCTCGGCCGATCCACGCTTCCACGGCCGGTCGATCGCTGCGGCTGCGCCGGCCGCGACCGCTTCGCCGCCGAAGCCGCCCGAAATGACGGATATGAAGCTGCGGTTCATCGCCCGGCACATGATGTAGCTGAGGATCGCGCCCGAGCTTCCGACGAGCGCGCCGGTAATGATCATCGCCGTATTGTGGAGCGTGAAGCCCATCGCCGCCGCGGCCCAGCCCGAATAGCTGTTCAGCATTGAGATCACGACCGGCATGTCGGCCCCGCCGATCGGGATGATCAGCAGGAAACCGATCGCGAAGCTGAGCCCCATGATCGTGAAGAACACCCACGGGTCTTGGTCCTGGGTGAAGTAGGCGATGAGGCCGAGAATCGCGGCGAGCGTGCCGAAATTGATGACGTGTCGCAGCGGCAGGATGATGGGCTTGCCGCTCATGTTGCCGTTCAATTTGAGGAAGGCGATGACCGAGCCGGAAAAGGTGATCGCGCCAATGGCGACGCCAAGCCCCATTTCGACCCGGCTGACTTGCAGGATGAGACCGGCGGCATCGACGATCCCGAACGCCGCTGGGTTGAGGAAGGCCGCGGCGCCGACGAGTACGGCGGCCAGGCCCACCAGGCTGTGGAAGGCGGCGACGAGCTGCGGCATCGCCGTCATCTGGATCTTGCGCGCCGTGACCAGGCCGATTGCGCCACCGATGGCAATGGCGACCACGATTAGGAAGACATCGTAAATCGAAACGACATATTGCACGCCATTTCGAGTGATCGGAAACAGTCCGTAAGGATTTGGACCCCGCGGAACGTGCGTCACAAGTGTCGTTCCGACGGCGATCGCCATGCCGGCCATGCCGGTATAATTGCCACGGCGGCTGGTTTCGGGGCTCGACAGCCCCCTCAGCGCGAGGATGAAGCAGACGCCCGCCACGAGGTAAGCGATAAGCGCCCAGGCGGGCGTCGCCGCGGCCTCAGGCATCCTTGCGCTCCCGCTTCTTGTACATGCCAAGCATTCGCTTGGTCACCGCGAAGCCGCCGAATATGTTGACACTAGCCAGGGCGACGGCCGCCAGTCCCAGCCATTTCGAACTCGCGCTTCCGGCCGCCGCGGCAGCGATCAGCGCGCCGACCACGATCACCGAGGAAATGGCGTTGGTGACGCTCATCAGCGGCGTGTGCAGCGCCGGGGTCACCGCCCACACGACATAATAGCCGACGAAGCAGGCGAGGATGAAGATCGACAGGATCGAGATGAAGTCCATGTTCTCTCCTTGCGGCCAGGCGGCAGGCGCAACATGCACAATATTTCGCCGCGCAACAGGGTCTTTCGAGCGGCGAATTTTTGCGATTCACCGGTTCGCGGTTTCCAATTTCCTAACCTTTCGGTGCCAAGGCAGAGGCTTCGATCGGGAAGGACGTCGTGGCCAAGGAAGCCAGGAAGCTCAAGCCGGCCAAGAACTGGAGGCTGCTCTTGTGGGTAGCCGTAACCGGTCTGGTGTTCGGGCTCATCGGCTTCGGCGCAATCGCCGAGGACCTGTTGCGCGCCAGCCGCAACGGCCTTCATTGGCAGAAGGCGAGCGGTGACATCGTCTTCGTCACCATCGACGACCGCTCGCTCCAAGAGGCCGGCCGCTGGCCCTGGCCTCGCCGCAACTTCGGAAAAATCACCGACCGGCTGAGCGCTGCCGGCGCCAAGCGCATCCTGTTCGACCTGACCATGAGCGGCCCGACCAATCCGGTCGATGACGGCGAATTCGCCAAAGCGCTCGAACGCTCGGGCCGGGTCTATCTGGCGGTTCGCAGCCGCTTCCGCCCTGATGGCACGATGGAGCTCGAGGCGCCGCCGCACGCCCCGTTCGCCGCCCATGCCAAGGTCGGCAACATCAGCGCCGAGTACAATTACCAGAATGCGGTCTGGCAGTTGCCTTACGCGGTGAACGCATCGGGGCGGAGGATCCCGACCTTCGCGACGATCATGGCCGGCGGACGCGGCGACACGGGCTCAACCTTCATGGTCGACTATTCGATCGATCCCAAATCAGTGCCGACGGTTTCCGCGACCGACCTGCTGAACGGCCGGGCCGATCCTGCCACGCTCAAGGGCAAAGACGTGATCGTCGGCTGGGATTCGGAGGCGCTGGGCGACCGATATTTCATTCCGAACACCGGCAAGATGCCGGGTGCCTATATCCAGATTTTGGGCGCCGAGACGCTGAAATCCGGCACTCCGGTCTATCTCGGCTGGGTGCCCTTGTTCGTCCTTGTGTTCGGCATCTGCGCCTGGACGCTTTGGCGGCGAAGCCCCCGCGATCAAGCCGTGCTGTTGATCGGAACCGGGGTTGCACTGCTCTTCGGTCCGGCCTTTGCCGAAGCCCACCTCCTCTTCCTGGACATCACCCCGGGGCTGTTCGTGCTGCTCACCATCGGCGCAGTCGTGATCCGCCGCCATTATTGGCAGCGCGGCCTCGTGCATCCGATCTCGAGCCTACCAAATCTCAGCGCGCTCCGCGCCAATCGCGACGGCGGGAAACAGGCGATCGTGACCGCGCGCATCCTCAACTACGAAGAAATCGTCGCGACCCTGCCCAGCGACAGCGAACGCCAGCTGATTGACCAGATTGCCGCCAGGCTGACGCTCGGCTCCTCGCGCCGCACGCTCTACCAGGGTGAAGCGGGCATGTTCGCCTGGTTCGAGGATCCGAGCGAGCCATTCGGCAACCATCTCGACGCGCTCCACGCCCTGTTCCGCAATCCCGCGCGAATCGGGGGGCTGTCCATCGACCTCTCGGTTGCATTCGGGGTCGAGATCGGCAGCGGCCGCTCGCTGTCCAGCCGCCTCGCCAGCGCGTTCGTCGCCGCGGACGAAGCGGCGCACGATGGGCTGAAGTGGAAATACCATAATCCGGAAACTCTTCAGGACGCTTCGTGGAAGCTGTCGATGCTGAGCCAACTCGACGAGGCCATCGATCGCGGTGAAGTCTGGGTCGCCTTCCAGCCCAAGCTCGAGCTTGCAACCCGGCGCATCATCGGCGCCGAGGCGCTGGCGCGTTGGACCCACCCCGAAAAGGGACCGATCGCGGCCACCGAATTCGTTGCGGCCGCCGAGGCCCACAACCGCATCGGCAAGCTGACCGACTACGTCCTCGCCAAGGCCGTTGCGGCAGGCGCGCAACTCAACAAGCAGGGTGGGGATTTCGACATTGCGGTCAATCTGTCGGCACGGCTGCTGAGCGACCGCGGCTTTACCCTTCGGCTGTCCGCGCTGCTTGCACGACACGGCCTTGCCGCGAAGCATCTCACGCTCGAGCTGACCGAGACCGCGGCTTTGGCCGGCAATGGCGACGAGCTCGACATGATCGCGCGCCTGCGCGACCTTGGCGTTCGCATTTCGATCGACGATTACGGCACCGGCCAGTCGACGCTCGATTATCTCAAGAAGATTCCGGCGAGCGAGATCAAGATCGACCAGAGCTTCGTCAAAGGCATTGTCGACAATCGCAGCGACCGGCTGATGGTCCAATCGACGATCGGTCTTGCCCATTCGCTCGGGCGGAAGGTCGTTGCCGAGGGCGTCGAGCAGCGCGACGTGCTCGACCTGCTGATCGAGATGCAATGCGATGTCGCGCAGGGCTTCGTCGTCGGACGCCCGATGAGCATCGACAGTCTCAACCGCCGGCTCGCCGCGGACCGCAAGCGCAGCGCCGCCTGACCTTCCCCGACGCCGCCAAGTAACGGCGGCTCAATCCAAGAACATCTGAAGAAGCCGCCGTGCCCCGGCGATCCCCTGCGCGCGCCCCTACTTTGGTAAACGGTTTGCTTACCATATCGATTAAGGTTAACATGCCTTCAGCTGCCGAATCGCAGTTGTGGACAAAGGGGCATTGAAATGAAGAAGACTTCCGCAAAGTCGCCGTTCTGGAATTGGCTTCTGGGTGGTGGTTGGGCCGGCACCGGCGGCGGCGGCTGATCGCCTGACCGGTCCGTCGTTTCGGACCTAAATTCAAAGCGTTAGAAAGCGCCTGCGGCGACGCAGGCGCTTTTCGCGCATCTGCCATCTGACCTCGCTCGGTATGGCTGGCGCAGGCTCTGCGGCCCCGCTAGGCGGCTCCGATGCTTCGTCAGGCGAGCCACATCCTCTCGATTCGCAGCACGTCCCCCGGGCTTCACGAATTTACCGATTCCGCCCGCGCCTTCGTCCGTGAAAGCGGAATCGGCCAAGGCCTCCTGACCTTGTTCTGCCGCCACACCTCGGCATCGCTCCTGATCCAGGAAAATGCCGCGCCCGCCGTGCGCCGCGACCTCGAAGCCTATTTCGCCCGCATCGCGCCCGAAGGCGGCGCCTACGAGCATGACGACGAAGGTCCCGACGACATGCCCGCCCATTTGCGCACAGCGCTGACGCAGACCCAGCTGTCGATCCCGGTCAGCCGCGGCGCGATGCTGCTCGGTACCTGGCAGGGCATTTACCTGTTCGAACACCGCCGCCGCAGCCCCTCGCCGCGCGAGATCGCGCTTCACCTGGTCGGCGAATGAGCCTCGAATCGGTCAAGGCGTGGCTGGCGGAGCATGCGCCCGACCTGCGCCTGCTCACCGTCACCGAGAGCACCGCCACGGTCGACGAGGCGGCGCGGGCGCTCGGCGTTGCGCCTGGCCAGATCGCCAAGACGCTGGCGATCCGCGCGGGCGAGCATCTGTTTCTCCTCTGCACGCGCGGCGATGCGCGGCTCGACAACCGCAAGTGCAAGGACGAACTCGGGCAGCGGCCGCGGATGCTGGGCGCGGAGGAGACGCTGGAGTTGACCGGTCATCCGGTCGGCGGCGTCTGCCCGTTCGGGCTCAAGAGCGCCATTCCTGTCTATCTCGACGTCTCGTTGAAGGCCTTCGACCCGGTCTATCCCGCTGGCGGCTCACTCAACACCTCGGTCGAAACGCCCCTCCAGCGCCTCTACGACCTGGTCGCGGCGCGGTGGGTCGACCTATGCGTCCTGAGGGAAGAAGCGAGCGGGGTCTAAAGCCGCGCGATCCACGTCGGGAACGGGCCACGGGCCGCCCGTCAGGATCGACGCGGCGATTGCGGCCATCGCCGGTGAGGTCTGGAGCCCGAAGCCGCCCTGCCCGGCCAGCCAGAAGAATCCATCCGCCTCGGCCGCAAAACCCACCGCAGGATGGCGGTCGGGCGTGAAGGTGCGAAGCCCCGCCCAGCGGCTGTGGATGCGTTCGACCTTCACCACTGTCCGCTCCTCCATCCGAAAAGCGGCGAGCGCCATTTCGAGCTCGCCCGGCTGCGCATCGCAGGGATCGCTCGGCACCTCGTCCATGGGCGAGGCGAACAGCCGCCCGCTTTCGGGCGCGAAATAGAGCTCGTCGCCGACGGTCTTGGCAAAGGGCAGGCCGTCGAGCGCGGTCCCCGGCGGCGCGTCGAAGGTGATGATCGTGCGGCGCTTCGGCTCCAGTCCCAGCGGCCTGACGCCGGCCACTCGTGCCACCGCGTCGGCCCAGGCCCCGGCTGCGTTGACCACAATGGGCGCGGAGAAGGCCTCGCCTGCCTCGCTCATGACCTCCCAGGCGCCGTCACCGCGCGAGATCGACGCAATGCGCTGTCCGGTGAGCAAAGTCCCGCCGCGGCCCCTCAGTGCGCGCAAGTTGCCCTGGAGCAGCGCGTGCGGGTCGAGGCGGATACCGTCGCGGTCGGCGATGCCGTGGCGCGCATCGTCCTTGAGCAACGGGCAGAGATCGTGGACGCCCTCAGCGTCGAGCCGCTCGAGCGGGACGAACAGCGACAATTCGGCATCGAGCTTGTCGAGCGCTTCAAGCTCGTCGTCGCGCGCAAAAACCAGCACCGGCATCCGTCGCCCGATCGGCACTTCGCGGAACGCGCCGGGCGGATCGTCGAAGAAGGGGCGGCTGGCCAGAGTGAGCGCGCGCACCAACCGGTCGCCAAGCGCGTAATGGAGCATGGTCGCGCTCCGCCCCGAGGCGTGAAAGCCGATCTGCGGCTCCGCCTCGAGCACCGTCACTTGCGCATGGGCCGACAGCTCTGCTGCAGCGGACAGGCCGGCAATGCCGCCGCCGATCACCAATATGTCCGGGTTCACTAGTTCCTCCCCTTCAGGCGAGGGGGACCGGCCGGAGGCTGGTGGAGGGGTGGCGGACCTTCAGCTACCGCGAGAATATGAGCCACAACGGAGTCGACATCGGATAGAACAGCCACAGCAGGAATCCTGAGAACCTTGTATCCGTTCGAGCGCAGACCATCGTCTCGCTGCACATCAAACTGGGGCTGATCACCGCGACTGTGAGATTCGCCATCGGCTTCGACAACGAGGGATGCCTCATGGCAAAAGAAATCAACAACATACGGGCCCGCCGCGTGCTGCCTCCTAAACTTCAGTCCCGACGGCCTGGTGCGAAGCACACGCCACAGTAGCACCTCGGGCAAGCTCATCTGCCGGCGAAATGATCGCGCCCGGCGAATGGTATGGATAGGCCCGCTAAGCATCACCCCTCCACCACACTTCGTGCGGTCCCCCTCCCCTCAATGGGGAGGATTGGCGAGCCGCTCGCTCACGACCTTGCCGCCCTGCGTCAGGCGGATCGCCTTCACGATCTCGTCATCGTCGGGGAGCGCGGGGCCACCCGCTTCCTTGTCCCAGAAGGCGGAGAGGAAATTGTAAAGGTTGCGCGCGAACAGCGCGGAGGTGTCGGCCGCGAGGCTGCGCGCCAGGTTCGACGCGCCGACGATCTTCACGCCATGCTTCTCGACGGTCTGGCACGCAACGGTGCCTTCGACATTGCCGCCCGCGTCGGACGCCATGTCGACGATGACGCTGCCCGGCCGCATGCTCGCGATCTGCGCATCGCTAATCAGCCGCGGCGCCGGCCGCCCCGGGATCAAAGCGGTGGTGATGACGATATCCTGCTTGGCGATATGGCCGGACACGAGCTCGGCCTGCGCCTTTTGATATTCCGGCGACATTTCCGTCGCATAGCCACCGGCGCCCTCGCCTTCGATGCCGGCGACATTCTCGACGAAGATGGGCTTGGCGCCGAGCGACATGATCTGCTCCTTGGTGGCGGAGCGAACGTCCGTGGCGCTGACCTGCGCCCCGAGCCGCTTCGCGGTCGCGATCGCCTGCAGCCCGGCAACGCCGACGCCCATCACGAACAGCTTGGCCGGGCTGACCGTGCCCGCCGCGGTCATCATCATCGGGAAGGCGCGGCCGTAGAGGCCCGCGGCCTCGACCACCGCCTTGTATCCGCCGAGGTTGGACTGCGACGAGAGGATGTCCATCGACTGGGCGCGGGTGATGCGCGGCATCCATTCCATCGCCAGCGCTTCCAGGCCCGCCTTGGCATAGCCGTCGACCGCTTCGCGTTGGCGCATCGGGTCGAGCGCTCCGACCAGCAAGGCGCCCTTGTCCGCACCCGCCAGGCTTGCCGGATCGGGTCCGTTGATGACGAGGATGATGCCCGCGCCCTTCAGCACATCCTTGCGCGTGCCGAGCTTGGCTCCGGCGGCTTCGAAATCCTGGTCGGCAACGGAGGCGTTGGCGCCCGCGCCCTTCTCGACCGCGACTTCGGCGCCAAGCGCGATGAATTTCTTGACGGTCTCGGGAATCGCGGCGCAGCGCGTCTCGCCGGCCGCTTCCTTCAGAACCGCGATTTTCATGCGCTGGGGCAGCTCACCAATAGGCCTTGACGATCATCATCCACAAAAGCCCGATGATGAAGCAGACGACCGCGCCCCATTTGAACAAGCGGATGAAGCTCGAATAATCACTGACGTGGGACGCCACGTCCTGCGTCGGCGGGTTTTCGAGCAAAGATTCCTCGTTGGCCATGCGGTTCCCTCTTCTCCTGTTCGACTGCCCATAACAAGACGGAGCGCGCCGCCCAAGCCCGCCATCCGAAGCTTTTTGGACCGAAGCTTAAGCCCCCCTTTACTCCCGCCGATCTAGTTTCCGACGCTGAAAGGCGGGAAATGCGGGAAGAACCTACACGTTCGCTGCTTCTGATCGACGCCAGCGCCGACGAGCGCCGGCTGATCTCGGCCATTGCCGCGCGTGCCGGCTGGAGCGCCGTCGGCGCCGCCGACGCGGAAACCGCGGTCGCTTTGCTTCAGGGCCCGCACGGGCGCGAGGTCCAGGCCGCGTTGCTCGGCAGCTGGAACGCCGAGCATGGACCGCAGCTGATCGCCGCGCTTCGCAAGCATCGCCCGGACCTTCCCGCGATCGTCCTGTCGCACGGCGATAGCGTCGCCGCTGCGGTCGAAGCGATGCAGGCCGGCGCTTCCGACTTCCTGGTGCGCCCGGTCGCTCCCGAACGCCTGCTCGACGCGCTGGCAGCGAACGCCGACCGCCGCCGCGCTTCCGGCGAGCTTGCCCCTATTTCGGAGAAACTGGCCCCCGCGCTTGCGCTTGAGCAAATGATCGGCGCCGCCCCCGACTTCCGCACCGCTCTCGCGATTGCCGCCAAGTCCGCGCGCAACCGCCTGCCGATCCTGATCGTCGGGGAGCCCGGCACCGGCAAGGAAACGCTGGCCCGGGCGATCCACGCCGCGAGTCTTCGCGCCAAGGGCCCGCTCATCTCGCTCGACTGCAAGGCAATCCCCGCCAACATCGTCGACAGTGAATTGTTCGGCCACGAAAAGGGCGCGTTCCCCGGCGCATTCGCGTCCAAGACCGGCAGGCTGGTCGAGGCCAATGGCGGCACCCTGATCCTCGACGAGGTCAGCGCCCTTCCCGCCGAAACCCAGGACGTGCTCGACCGGATGATCGCCACCGGCGAAGTTCGCCCGGTCGGCCTCAACGGCAGCCATTCGGTCGACGTCCGCATCATCGCCACCAGCAGCCGACCGCTGCCCGACGATTTCCACGCCGGCCTCGCCGAGCGCCTTGGGGCGACCTCGGTCACGCTGCCGCCGCTGCGCGAGCGCAGCAGCGACATCCCCGCGCTCGCCCGCCACCTCCTTGGCCGCCTGGCCGAACAGACGGGCCTCAAGGAGCTGTCGATCGGCAATGACGCGCTGACCGTGCTGATGCGCTACGGCTGGCCGGGCAACGTCCGGCAGCTCGCCGGCGTGCTGTTCCGCGCCGGGCTGCAATGCGACAGCGGCGTGCTGACGTCCGACCATTTCCCGCATATCGCGATCCAGTCGCGCTTCACCGGCCGCCGCACCGACTTTGCGCCGGGCCTCAGCGCGTCAAAGAGCGAGGAAGCGATCGCCGGGGCGCCGAGCGTTTCGGTCTACACTTCGGACGGGCATTTGCGGCCGCTCGACGAGATCGAGGCCGACATCATCCGCCTTGCCATCGGCCATTATCGCGGCCGCATGACCGAAGTCGCGCGACGCTTGGGGATCGGCCGCTCGACGCTCTACCGCAAGCTCGGCGACCTCGGGATCGACACGGCGGCGTAGCTGGCTAGCTGTCTAATGGCAGCTTTCAACCCATTGCAGACACTAGGCGCTGCGGTCACGATGGCCTGATGGGACTGCCTAAACACGTTCGACTGGCGCTGGCGCTCGTCGTGTGTGCGGCGGGGGCTTACGCCGTAGTCTATGCCTTATTCGGGGCGAGTTGGTTCAAGATGAGCGACAGTGAGCTGGCTCCGGTGGAGGGTTGCTACGCAGTCTCAGGCCAGCAGCTGTTCAAAGTCTCAGGTAGGACGATCCTTACCTCAAATGGAGCATTCGGGTTGGAAGGGGCGCACGAAAAGGGCGGAGACGTTCTATTGGTGGATGGTCCCGTGCGCGTGGTGCGGCGTCCCCATTTGATGTTGACGCGCGAAGGCACTCTCACAAAAATCCCTATCTCATACGGCAAGCCGGTGCGGCTGGAGCTTTGGGATGAGAATGACCAGCCGGCTGAGGCATACCGGACCGACTGTCGCTAACGTCCGCTATCCACCCAAAGCAGACATTAGGAGCCTAGGTCCGCGGGGTGAGCGCCTGGTCGCGAAGGCCGCGCCAGATGCGCAGAGCCTGCACCGTTTCCGGCACATCGTGGACGCGGACGATCTGAACGCCCTGCTCGACCGCTTTCAGCGCGAAGGCGATGCTTCCGCCTAGCCGCTGGTCCGCGGGGGCTTCATTCGACAGCGCTCCGATGCTGCGCTTGCGGCTCGCGCCGACCACGATCGGCACGCCGAGCGAATGGAACAGCGCCAAGCCGTTCATCAGTTCGAGGTTGTGGCCGACATTCTTGCCGAAGCCGAAGCCGGGATCGACCAGGATCCGCGAACGCGCGATGCCGGCTTCCTCGGCGGCGGCAATCCGCTCCTCCAGCCACTGGTAAATCTCGACCAGCACGTCGTCGTAGCGCGGGTCGTCCTGCATCGTCTCCGGCGCGCCCTGGTGATGCATCAGCACGACAGGAACCTGCGCAGCGGCAATGACCTCCGCCGAGCGCGGGTCGTAGGTCAGCGCCGATACGTCGTTGATCAGCCGCGCACCGGCCGCGATCGCTGCCGTCATGACGTCAGCCTTGCGCGTGTCCGCCGAAACCGCCGCCCCGCCCGCCGCAAGTTGGCGGATGATCGGCTCGATCCGCGCGATCTCGTCGCCTTCCCAAACAGTCGTCGCACCGGGGCGGGTCGATTCCCCGCCGACATCGATGATCGCCGCGCCGTCGCGGGCCATGTCGGCGCCAGCCTCGGCCGCGGCACTGGCGTCGGCGAACTTGCCGCCGTCGGAGAAGCTGTCGGGTGTCGCGTTGACAATCCCCATCACCTGCGGCTGGTCGAGGCGGATGGTGCGCTCGCCAGGCTGCAGCGGCGACCGCGGTGACGTCAGCGCCGCCCATTGGGCAGCCATGTCCTCGTCGAAGCGCTCTTCAACGGCTTCCACGGCGACCAGCTCGGTACCTGTGCGGCGGTTACCGTCGACGGCGATCAGCTCGACGCTGGCGAACCAGTTAAGCCCGCCAGCGAGCCGCGCGACCTTGTGGTCATGGCCAAAGGGGGAATCGACGAACCCGGCGGGGCGAAGGAGCGTACGGTTGGTCATCTTATACCGTCATTGCGAGGAGCGGAGCGACGAAGCAATCCACCCGCAACTCTGGATTGCTTCGCTACGCTCGCAATGACGAAAGATATTTCTGCCGCAAGGTGTCGAGCGGTTCTAGCACGTTCGATGCGACATGCCAGAAGGTCCAGCCGTTGCACGACGGCGCACCTTGGAGGGCGGCACCGACCTTGTGAATCGATCCCGATTGGCCATCCGCAGCGATCGATCCGTCCGCGCGTACCTCGGCGTTCCAGCGGCGCTTGGCGTCCGTCAGGCGCGTGCCAGGCGGCACCAGGCCCGCTTCGACTAGTACGCCGAACGCGACGCGCGGCGCATCGCGCTTGTCGGCGACGGTCTGCATGGCGCTTTCGTCGAGCGGCAGGGTCGAAGCGATCCGCTCTTCGGCGACTTTCACGTAGCCTTTGTCGCGTTCGATCCCGATCCACTTGCGGCCCAGCCGGCGAGCGACCGCACCGGTGGTGCCGGTGCCGAAGAAGGGGTCGAGCACGACATCTCCCGGCTTCGTGCAGGCGAGCAGGATCCGGTACAGCAACGCCTCAGGCTTTTGCGTCGGATGCGCCTTCGATCCGTCGGCCCCCTTGACCCGCTCCCCGCCCGCACAAATCGGCAACAGCCAGTCAGACCGCATCTGAAGATCGTCGTTCAACGCCTTCATTGCTCGGTAATTGAAGGTGTAGCGCGCTTTCTCGTCCTTGGCGCACCACAGCAGGGTTTCATGCGCGTTGGTGAAGCGCGTGCCGCGGAAATTCGGCATCGGATTGGTCTTGCGCCAGACGATGTCGTTGAGGATCCAATAGCCCGCGTCCTGGAGCAAAGCGCCGACGCGGTAGATGTTGTGATAGCTGCCGATCACCCAGATCGTGCCGTCATCCTTCAGGATCCGCCGCGCCTGCTCGAGCCAGTCGCGCGTGAAATTGTCGTAGACCGTCAGGCTTTCGAACTTGTCCCATTCGTCGTCGACGGCATCGACGCGGCCGCCTTCGGGGCGGAACAGGTCCCCGCCCAGCTGCAGATTGTAGGGCGGATCGGCGAAAATCATGTCGACGCTCTTGTCGGGCAGCCGCGCCATCTCCGCGACGCAATCGCCAACGAGGATGCTGTCGAGCGGAAGCTCGGAGGTCCGCTTGCGCGCCGGACGGAAGCCGACCGGCTGCTCCGCAATGCGAGCGATCAAATTCATGTTCTAAACGGCCCCCCGAATTGAGCCGCGGAAAGTGAGTCAGCCGGGACTCGCGGTCAAGCGATCAGAGGTTAACGCGGCTGGGATGAAGCCCAGCTTTGGGGCCTCGGGACAGTGCTTTACCACAAGATGTTGAGTCAGGCCGGGAGCTGGGGACTCAATGGCTGGTGGTGTGACTCAAAGGACTCGCCGTCCTGAATTCGTTCGAAAACCAGCTCCGGCTGGGCCGTCCTGGCCTCGATCTCGCGTACTAGGCCGAAGGTCCGGCGATGAAGCGGGGTAAGCCCGAGCTCGTTCAACGCGCGGCGGTGATCGGACGTCGGATAGCCGCGGTTATGCTCCCAGCCGTAGCCTGGATATTGGTCGGCATATTCGACCATGATGCGGTCGCGGGTGACCTTGGCGACGATCGAGGCGGCGGCGATCGAGCGGCACTTGGCATCCCCGCCGACGATCGCCTTGGACGGCCGCTGCCATTTCGGGCAGGCGTTGCCATCGACCAGCACCCAGGCCGGCTCCAGCCCCAGCGCCTCGACTGCCCGGGTCATGGCCAGCATTCGCGCCCAATAGATGTTGATCTGGTCGATCTCTTCGACCGTGGCGATGCCCACACCCCAGGCGGCGCATTTCACCAGCTTTTTGTAGATCGCCTCGCGCTTTTCCAGCGGCAGGTTCTTGCTGTCGTCGATCCCGCGCGGGAATTTCTCGCGGTCGAGGATGACCGCCGCGGCGACGACCGGCCCAGCGAGCGGCGCGCAGCCCGCTTCATCGACGCCGGCGAGCGGCTGCGGATAGTCGAGCTCAAGCTTGAAGGAACAGCGCCGCGGCATGGTCCCATTATTCGTCATTCCCGCGGGGGCGGGAACCCAGTTTTTTGCCTGGCTAGGTCCCCGCTTTCGCGGGGATGACGAAATGTGTGGATTAGTTGTCGATCCGCCACGGCGGGAAGCGGCGCGATTCCCCGGCCTTGTAGAAGAAGATGATGTTGCCGTCGGGGTCGCGCAGCCGCGCCTCGCGCCACATCCAGGGCTGGTTACGCGGACCATGTTCGAAGGGAATGCCGTTTCGCGCCAGCTGCTCGACGCGTTCGTCGAGGTCGTCGCATTCGAAATAGACCGCCGTCGTCGCGACGATCTTCTCCTCGGGATCGATCTGGACCGAGAAGGTCGCCCCGCCGGCCGTTTCGAAGCGCGCATAATCGGGCGGATTGTCGACGATCTGCTTCAGGCCGAGCTTTTTGTAGAATGCGACCGAGCGCTCGTAATTAGTGCCGGTCACGGTGACCTGGTTGAGGCGGGGGCCAGCGCCGACATCGAGGCGGACGGCAGCCTGGCCGATCGGCCCCGACCCCTGCCCCAGCCCCGGCGCTTCGTGCAGCGCGACGCGGACGAACTCGCGCGACCGCGCCACCGCATCCGCCAGGCTGGCGCCCTGCGCCAGGAACAATGCGATTCCGCTCGCCAGCGTGCAGCCGGTGCCGTGCGTGCTGGTGGTGTCGATCCGCACGCCCTGCCAGCTCGTCATGTTGTCGGTTTCGATAAGCGCGTCGGCGAGCGCCTCGCCTTCCTCATGGCCGCCCTTGAT
This sequence comes from Pseudomonadota bacterium, assembly GCA_040389765.1. GTDB lineage: Bacteria > Pseudomonadota > Alphaproteobacteria > Sphingomonadales > Sphingomonadaceae > Sphingomicrobium. The sequence goes on from JAZJZO010000007.1 coordinate 35,508, forward strand.
CAGGACGGCGCAGCCGTGTCGGCCGACCAGCTTCAGAGCGCCGGCGACAGGGTCATCCTCGTCGGTGAGCCGCTTGAGCTCCGGCAGGTTGGGAGTCGCGATCGTGGCGATGTCCATCAGCTTGCCGAACGCCGCGATCGTGGCTTCGTCGGCAAGCGCTGCGCCGCTGGTGGCGACCATCACCGGGTCGAAGATGATCGGAACGCCCGGCTGCTCGGCGCGCAGCCGCTCGAGCCGGTTCGCGACTTGCTCGGCCGCAAAAGCGCTGCCGATCATCCCGATCTTCACCGCGTCGACGCCGATATCGCTGATCGCCGCCTCGATCTGGGCGAGAACGATTTCCGCCGGCACAGGGTGAACCGCCGTCACGCCGGTGGTGCTCTGCGCAGTCACAGCCGTGACCGCGGTCATGGCATGGCCGCCGAGCATGGTGACGGTCTTGATGTCAGCCTGAATCCCGGCGCCGCCGCCCGAATCCGAGCCGGCGATCACCAAGATACGCGCCGTTGGCATTACGCTACTCGCCTTCGACCCGCTCTTCGCGGCGAAGTTTTCCATGTGCACGAGGATGCGGTTACGCCGCCAAATACCAAGAAATGGTTCACGCCGCGGACTGGACGGCCTCGCAAATGTCGTCGACCAGCCGCTCGACCAGCTTGGGGTCGTCGCCCTCGGCCATCACCCGGATAAGCGGCTCGGTGCCCGACTTGCGGATCACCAGCCGCCCGCGGCCCTCCAGCTCGGCTTCCGCAGCGGCGATCCGCTTCCTGACGCTGTCCGCCTCGAGCGGCGCGCCGCCGTTGAAGCGGACGTTCTTCAAAAGCTGCGGAAGCGGCTCGAACTGGCGCAAGACGGTGCTTGCCGGGGCATTGGCTTCGACCAGCGCGGCAAGGACCTGGAGCCCGGCGACGAGGCCGTCTCCGGTCGTCGCATGGTCGGACAGGATGATGTGCCCCGATTGCTCGCCGCCGACGTTGCAGCCGCTGCGGCGCATCTCCTCGAGGACGTAGCGATCGCCGACCTGAGTGCGCTTGAGCGCCAGGCCAGCGCCCTGTAGCGTGCGTTCGAGGCCGAGGTTGGACATGACCGTCGCGACGACGGCCTCGCCCTTGAGCTCGCCGCGCTTGTGCAGCTGGAGTGCGATCAGCGCCATCAGCTGGTCGCCATCGACCAGCCTGCCCTGCTCGTCGACCACCAGCAGCCGATCGGCATCGCCGTCGAGCGCAAGCCCGATATCGGCACCGTTGGAAACCACGGTCTCCTGCAAGAGCCCCGGGTGGGTCGAACCGCACTCGTCGTTAATGTTGATGCCGTTGGGCGAAACGCCAAGCGGGATGACCTCGGCGCCAAGCTCCCAGAGGGCCTCGGGAGCGACGTGGTAGGCGGCGCCATTGGCGCAATCGATCACGACCTTCAGGCCGTCGAGGCGAAGGTGTTCCGGGAAGGTATCCTTGGCGAACTGGATGTAGCGGCCGCGAGCATCGTCGATGCGGCGGGCGCGGCCGACCAAATCGGCCTTGGCGAGCTTCGGCCGGTCCGCGAGCCGCGCCTCGATGGCCGCCTCGTCAGCATCGCTCAATTTATAGCCGTCCGGGCCGAACAATTTGATGCCGTTGTCGGCGAACGGATTGTGTGAAGCGCTGATCATCACGCCCAGATCGGCGCGCATCGACCGGGTCAGCATCGCCACCGCAGGCGTCGGCATCGGCCCCAGCAGGACGACGTCCATCCCGACGCTGGTGAAGCCGGCGACCATCGCCGATTCCATCATGTAGCCGCTGAGGCGGGTGTCCTTGCCGATGACGACCCGGTGGCGGTGATCGCCGCGCAGGAAATGCGCACCGGCGGCCATTCCGACGCAAAGCGCGGTCTGGGCGGTCATCGGCTCGGTATTGGTCGTGCCGCGAATGCCGTCGGTGCCGAAGAATTTGCGCGTCATGCAGCGCGTCTTACAGCGTCGGAGGAGCGGCGGCTATTTAACTCCATGCATCAGATATTTCAGTGGCCAGCTGAGGAGCAGCAGGAGGACGCCGATCGCGACCGAGATCCAGCCGATGGTCGTGAACACGCCAAGATAGGTGTTCAGGCTGACTTGCAGGTTGGTCACCTGTCCGCCGACCGTCTCGACCGAGGCCACCTGGGCGACCGCGCCGGCGACATATTGCGCGACCGAAATCGACAGGAACCACACGCCCATCATCAGTCCGACCACGCGCGCGATCGACAGTTTGGTGATCATGCTGAGGCCGACCGGCGAAATCATGAGCTCGGCGATCGAGTGGATCAGATAGAGGCCGGCGAGCCACGACAGCCCGACCTGGAAGTTGCTGTCGGCGAATTGCGCGCCCCACACCAGGAACAGGAAACCAAGGCCTACTCCCATCAGTGCCAGGCCGAACTTGACCGGGATCGGGGGTTCGAGGCCGCGCCGCGCAAGCACGTTCCAAAGCACCGAGAACAAGGGCGCGAGCAAGACAATGAAAAGTGCGTTGAAGATCTGCGTTTGGCCGGCGGGCATCACATATACCCGCTCGCTGCCGAAGCCGCCGAGGCGGGCGAAATGCATGCCGACCAGCACCAGCAGCGCGATAACAGTCGTGGCGATGGCCATGGTCCGGCGCGTCCCCCGGTCCTCGCCCCAGGCAAAGAACCACCAGGCGAGCCAGGCGATGCCGCCAACAACCGCGGCGAAGAACAAATAGTAAGTGATCGGCGCCGAACGGAACATGGCGAACAGCGGCGCCGTCCAGCCGATTTCGAGCATCGTGTTGCGCTCGGCGAACAGGGTGAGCGACGAGCCCGCCTGCTCGAACAGCGTCCAGAAAACGACATTGAAGACGATCAGCACCATCGCGGCGAGCATCATCTGGAATTCGGCGGCGGTGCCTTTGGCCCACGACCAGACGAGAATGGCCGGCACCGAGACAAGGAAAGTGCCGAACAGGAACTTGCCCATGATCGGCAGAGACAGAAAATAGCCGAAAACGCCCGACCCTGCCGGCGGCGCGACATAATTCATGAGGTTCCAGAACAGGAAAACGACCACCGGGACAGCAAGCAGCGCGCCGCCGTAGATAAAATAATCACGGTTTGCGGGCGCAGCCGCGGGGCGCTCGCCGTAACCGTCGAGGCGACCGCCGTCATATTGGAACAGCAGCCATGAGCAGGTCATGCCCGCGGCCGCGAGGCCGAACCCTGCCCACCAGCCGACCGCTTCGGCAAGCAGCGGGCAGAAGAATTGCGAGATGAGTGAGCCGAGATTGATGCCCATGTAGAAAATCGTGAAACCGGCGTCTCGGCGGCGGTCGCCTTCCTCGTAAAGCGTCCCAACAATCGTGGAGATGTTGGGCTTGAAGAAGCCGTTGCCGACCGTGACGAGGGATAGTCCGAGCAGCAGGATGAGCACGAAGGACTTTGAGCGCTCCGCGTCCGCCTTGAATCGATCGGGGGCGAGCTTGCGCACTTCCTGGCCGGCCGGATCGAGCAGCGAAATCGACTTGTCTTCATTGCCCTTGATAAGCAGCCGCTGGTCGCCCGCCATCAAGAAGCGTTGCTGGCTATCGCCTTTGCCCGCGACGCTGACCTCGTAGCGCTGGCCGTCGATCGTCGCGAAAGGTTTGGCGGCCTCGCCCCCAAAGCAGAGCGTCAAATAGCCGAGCGCCATGAGAATGGCGCCGAACTTCACCGAGCGTTTGGAGCCGAGATATTGATCGGCGATGAAACCACCGATCAGCGGCGTCAGGTAAACCAGCGCCGTGAACCCGCCGTAGATGCCGGTCGAAGTGGTATCGCTGAAGAGAAAATGGTTGACGAGGTAGAGCGTCAGGATGGCGCGCATCCCGTAATAGCCGAAGCGCTCCCACATTTCGGTAGTGAACAACCGCTTCAGCTGGCGCGGATGGTCGAACCAGGTCCCTCCGTCGGTTCGGCTCACGCCGCGAGATTCCGGCGCGGTAGTGGTTTCCGGCCCGACATTGACCATCACTGTCTCTCCCAAGTGCCCGCCGAGGGGCGCATTTCGGTGCGGGACCCTAACGGCGAAAATGTTCGTGTGAAGCACATTGTTGCGAAACCATGTCAGCCCTAGAGGCCTTCGCGATGCTGAATGACCGCTCCTCGCTTCTCGCGCTTCTGGAAACCCGCCGCTCGGGAAAGCCGCGCGAGCTGATCGGCCCCCGGCCTTCACCGGCCGAGATGGAGCGCATCCTGACCATCGCGGCCCGTGCCCCCGACCATGGCAAGCTTTTCCCGTGGCGGTTCGTGACGGTCGCGGAGGACCAGCGCGACGCGTTGGAGGCGATGCTGCTCGACGCGCTCGCCACGGAAAACTCCGAGGCGAATGATGCCCATCGGCAGAAGGAGCGCGAGTTCGCGCACTATGCCGGCCAGCTGGTCGTGCTGATTTCCGCCCCGGTCGCCGATCACAAAATCCCGGTGTGGGAGCAGGAACTGTCATGCGGGGCGGCGGGCATGAACCTGCTGCTCGCGGCCCATGCCCTGGGTTACGTCGCGGGATGGGTGACCGGCTGGCGCGCTTACTCGGAGCACGTGCGCGCCGCCTTCTGCGGCCCGGGCGAGCGGATTGCCGGCTTCATCTTCATCGGGAAGGCCGGGCGCGAGCTCGAAGAGCGGCCGCGCGCGCCGCTGGCGACGGTGTCGAAGCCGTGGCAACCACCAACCCGCTGAATTTTCCGTTGAACTTTCTGCGCCGCGCTGTATTATGACAGCATGACGCTTCGCACCCAACACGAAAAGCCCGTTTACGTTCGCCTGCGTGAGACGATCGCCGACGCGATCCTCGCCGGAAAATACGGCGACGGCGACCCCCTTCCCTCGGTTCGCGCGCTTGCCGCCGAGGAGCAGGCCAACCCGCTGACCGTAGCCAAGGCTTATCAGGGCTTCCAGGACGAAGGCCTGGTCGTGGTCAAGCGCGGGGTCGGCATGTTCGTCGCTCCCGGCGCTCGTGCCCGGCTCAGCGACAGCGAGCGCCAGCGTTTCCTCAAGGAGGAATGGCCCGAAGTCCGTGCGCGGATGCGCCGGCTCGGCATCGAACCGGCGGAACTGCTCGACAGGGAACGCGCCTAGTCCTTACTAGCCGCGTCTGATGGAGACGCGGGTCCTACCCTTCAACGACGATGCGATCGCCGAGGCCGCGCGGCTGGTCCTTGCGGGAGAGCCGGTCGCGATCGCGACCGAGACCGTCTACGGGCTCGCTGCCGACGCGACCAACGCCGAAGCCGTCGCCCGCATCTACGAAGCCAAGGGCCGGCCCAGCTTCAATCCTTTGATCGTGCACGTTTCCGACATCGCCGCCGCCAAGCGGGTGGGAAAGTTCAGCGAGGAAGCGCTGGCGCTCGCGAGCGAGCATTGGCCCGGCCCGCTGACTTTGGTCGTGCCGCTGCGTGAAGACGCGCCCATCGCCTCGCTCGTCACGGCCGGACTGCCGACGATCGCGCTGCGCGTGCCCGCCCACCCGGCGATGCAGGCGCTGCTACACGCCGTCAGCCGCCCGGTCGCGGCTCCTTCGGCCAACGCCAGCGGATCGGTCAGCCCGACCCGCGCGGCTCATGTGCTCAAAAGCCTCGGTGGACGCATTCCGCTGATCGTCGATGCCGGGCCGACCGAACGCGGCATTGAATCGACCATCGTCGCTGCAACCGATGGTCCGCTTCGGCTGCTCCGCCCCGGGCCGATCGCGGTGGATGCCGAGCCTGCGCCCGGCGACCGCATCGAAGCGCCGGGCCAGCTCGCCAGCCATTATGCCCCGGCCAAGCCCTTGCGGCTGAACGCGATGGAAGCCGAGCCCGACGAATATCTGATCGGCTTTGGCAATGTGGCCGGAGACGAGAGTCTCAGCCCCTCCGGAGACCTGGTCGAGGCCGCCGCATGCCTGTTCGACCTCATCCACCACGCCGACGCATCGGACAAGCCGCGGATCGCGATCGCTCCAGTCCCCGACGAGGGCCTTGGCGCGGCGATCAACGACCGCCTGCGCCGGGCTGCAGCCTAGGCCGTCGCGGCGGCGCTCTTGGCGCGCGCTTGGAAGCTCTTGCGCAGCTTCTGCAGCTTTGGCGGGATCACGGCGAGGCAGTAAGGATTGCGCTGGCCTTCGCCGGCCCAATAGTCCTGGTGATAATCCTCGGCCGGATACCATTCGCCCAGCGGCTCAATCGTCGTCACCACGCGCCCGCCGTTGTCGGCATTGGCGCGCTCGATCGCGGCGCGGGCCTTGGCCTCCTGCTCTGGGTCGAGGGGAAAGATAGCCGAACGGTACTGCGTGCCCACGTCATTGCCCTGCCGGTTGAGCTGGGTCGGATCGTGAGTGGCGAAGAAGATGTCGAGCAGATCCTCGTAGCTGAGCTGGTCGGGGTCGAAGGTGACGCGGATCGCCTCGGCATGGCCGGTGTCGCCATTGCAGACGGCCCGATAGGTTGGGTTGGCGACCGAGCCGCCGGTATAGCCGCTTTCGACCTTGCTGACGCCGACGACGTCGAGAAACACCGCTTCGGTGCACCAGAAGCACCCGCCCGCGAGGACTGCGACTTGTTCGGCCATCGATCCGCTCCTTTTGCTTATGGAGCGAAAATAGGATGCCCTAGTGCTTCTGGTAAGAGGCCTTGAGGCTTGCCATCTCGAGGCGCTTGCCGACCCATTCGGCAAGCTCGTCGAAATCGAGCGGCCGGTCGAAGACGATGCCGGCGCGGCGGTCCGAGAACCAGCGCACTTCGCCCTTGATCGGGCGCAGGCTCTCGATCACGACGATGACCTTCTTGCCGACGCAATATTCCTCGATCGGCTCGACCTTGATTCCGCCCAGCGAAATGTCGTGGACGTCGACATTGTAATAAACCTTGCCGACGCGAACCGACGCCTTGCACTCGATTTCCAGCCGCGGCGGCCGTGGGCGGAAGCCGTGGCGCGGCTTGCGGCCGGCCAGCAACTCGCCGAGGTCGACGTTCTGGTCGAACTTAAGCCCGACGAGGTCGTCGCGCGTCCATACGACCGTGGCCGGGATCTTCTGGGAGGAGGCCTCGATCGCGACCACTTCGCCGACTTCCGGCGCCTGGGCGACGATCGCCGCCAAGCCGCCGGCCGACAGGTTCTTGATCCTGATCAGCTGCTGCTCACCCTTGGCGTCAATCAGCTTGGCAGCACGGAGCATGGCGGAGAGGCGCTCGTCGCTGCGGCGCTCGAGCGGGCGCGGCACCTGCGTCGAAAGCGACACGGTGGTCGATTCGAACGCCGCATCGCCGCCAAGATCAGCGAGGCGCGCACTCTTCCTGCGGATCAGCGCTTCAAACATGCCGGATTAAGCCTCCACTCGCGCAAATCGCGCCAAAATGGGACTTTATGGACAACAGGGTTAAAAGAGCGTTTCGTTTGTTGAAGCGTTCGACGCCCGGTACGGCGAGGTTGGAGAGCGGAATTTGATGTCGCAGCCGCGCCTGCTGCTGATCGATGACGAACCGGCCTTGGCCGACTTTCTGGCAAGCGCGGCACGGGAAAGTGGCTTCGCTCCCCTCGTAACCGCACGCGACGAGGACTTCCGCCAGTCCTTCCTTGCCGAACGCCCGCATATGGTCGCGCTCGACCTTGGGATGCCCGGGATGGATGGCGTCGAGCTGCTCCGTTTCCTTGCCGACCAGGATTATCGCGCCCCGGTGCTGATCTTCAGCGGTTTCGACCGCCGGGTGCTCGAATCCGCCTTTCGCCTCGGCGAGGCCCTCGGGCTCAACATGGCCGGGCCCGTTGAAAAGCCGGTGCGCTTCGAGGTCCTCGAGCAGCTCCTGACGGAGCTCAAGGCGAGCATCGTTTGACGGGCAAGGATTCGAGCGCGTTGCTCGGCGGCTTCGAACGGGCGCTTCGCGAACAGCGCCTGCACATGGTCTATCAGCCCAAGATCTCCCTCCGCGACGGCGGGCTGACCCGGGTCGAGGCCTTGGTGCGGTGGGACGATCCGGAGCTTGGGCCTGTTGCTCCCTCGCGGTTCGTGCCGCTGGCCGAAGAGTATGGGCTGATCGATGACCTTACGCAGTGGGGGCTGCGGACCATCCTTCGCCAATGGATCGACTGGTGCGCCGAGGGCATCGACACCTGCATCGCGTTCAATATTTCCGCGCTGAGCCTCCAGCATCTCGACTTTCCCGACCTCGTCGAGCGCATGTGCCGCGCGCTGGAGGTGCCGACCGACCGGCTGGTGCTGGAGCTGACCGAGGGGGCGACGCAGCCCCTGATCAAGCTGATGGACACGCTGACCCGGTTCCGCATCAAGGGCATCGGCCTTGCCATCGACGATTTCGGGACCGGCTATTCGTCGCTGATGCAGCTTCGCCAGCTGCCTTTCACCGAAGTAAAGATCGACCAGGCCTTCGTCGCCGACGTGACTCGATCGCGCGACTGCCGGCTAATCATCCAGGCGATTACCGACCTCGCCCACGGTCTCGGCCTGACCGCCACCGCCGAAGGGGTCGAGACGATCGACCAGCTTCGCGCCGTCCGTGAGCTCGGCTGCGACGTCGTCCAGGGCTATTTTATCTCGCCGCCGCTCGACCCAGCCGGCCTCGGCGCTTGGATCGAGAACTTCCGCCGAACCTGGCCGCAGATGGTGGGCGGCAACGAGCCTCCCTTATGGGGCGACGTCGAAACGGACGCTCTGGGCGAGCGGTAATTCGCTTCCATAATTGATCGTGTTGGTCTGGCGCCGCATGTAGGCGCGCCAGCTGTCCGAGCCGCTCTCGCGGCCCCCGCCCGTCTCCTTTTCGCCGCCGAAGGCGCCGCCGATCTCGGCGCCCGATGGGCCAAGATTGACGTTGGCGATGCCGCAGTCGGACCCCGCGGCAGAGAGGAAGCGCTCGGCTTCGCGCAGGTCGGTGGTGAAGATCGCGGACGACAGGCCCTGCGCGACCTGGTTGTTGAGCGCGATGGCTTCCTCGAGCTGGCTGTAGCGCAGCACGTAGAGGATCGGCGCGAAGGTTTCCTGAAGAACGCTTCCTTCCTGCGCATCGACCTCGACGATCGCCGGGCGCACGTAGTGGCCGCCTGCCACGGCGTCGACCGTTTCGATCGCGTCGCCGAGCACCTTTTGCATGACGCTGAATGCGCCTTCGTCGATCAGCGGCCCGACCAACGTATCGGGCAGGCGCGGGTCGCCGACCTTGATCTGGGCGAACAGGCTGCGCAGCCGCGCGACCATCTCGTCGGCCACGCTATCGTGGACGATCAGCCGCCTGAGCGTGGTGCAGCGCTGTCCGGCCGTCCCCGCCGCCGAAAACAGGATCGCGCGGGCCGCAAGGTCGAGATCGGCCGACGGGGCGACGATCGCGGCATTGTTGCCGCCAAGCTCCAGCAGGACCCGACCGAAGCGCCTGGCGACGCGCGGCCCGACTTCGCGGCCCATTGCGGTCGAACCGGTGGCGGACACCAGGGCAATGCGCGGATCGTCGACCAGCGCCTCGCCGATTCCGCGCTCGCCCTGGACCAGCTGGACCAGCCCATCCGGCGCGTCGCCGAAGTGGCGCAGCGCCCGCCGCATGAGCTGCATCACCAGTTCGGCGCAGAGCGGGGTCTTCTCGCTCGGCTTCCAGATCACCGGATTGCCGCACACCAGCGCCAGCGCCGCATTCCAGGCCCAGACCGCGACCGGGAAGTTGAAGGCGCTGATGACCAGCACCGGGCCGAGCGGATGCCATTGCTCCATCATCCGATGGTCCGGGCGTTCGCTGGCGATGGTGAGGCCGTAAAGCTGGCGCGAAAGCCCGACCGCGAAGTCGCAAATGTCGATCATTTCCTGCACTTCGCCGAGGCTCTCGGCCATGATCTTTCCCGCTTCGAGCGTGATCATCTTGGCCAGCACCGGCTTCGCCTCGCGCAACTCCTGGCCGAGCAGGCGGACCAGATCGCCCCGCTTGGGCGCAGGCACTTCGCGCCAACGGAGAAAGGCCGCTGCAGAGCGCTCGGCCGCGCGGTCAGGATCGCCGACCGTCACCCTGCCGATGATCTTGCCGTCGATCGGCGAGACGCTGGCAAGCTTGCCCCCGCAATCGACCGAGAACAGCTGCAGGATCGCCGCGGCTTCGTCGGCGGGGCTCATGCTAACAGCTCCTTCGCGCGGGCCATGGCCGCGACGCCCGCCTCGATCGTCTCATCCTTCTTGCCGAAGCAGAGACGAACGAGATGCTGCGACGCGTTTTGCTCGGCAAAGGCGGAGATCGGGACCACCGCAACGCCCGCTTTCTCGACCGCGGCGGCGGCAAAGGTCTCGTCGTCGACGCCGAGGCCGGACGCGGCAAGGTCGACGCAAATGAAATAGGTCGCGGCGGAATCGAGCACGGTGAAGCCGGCGTCGCGCAGCCCCTTGGTCATCAGGTCGCGGGCGCGCTGGAAACGGTCGCGCATCGGCTGGATCCAGGAATCGCCCTCGTTCAGCCCGAAGGCGACGGCGGACTGCAGGTTGGGCGCGGTGCAGAAGGTCAGGAACTGGTGCGCGCGCGCGACAACGCTCGCCATCTCGGGGGCGGCGACCATCCACCCGACCTTCCAGCCGGTCAGCGAGAAGATCTTTCCCGCCGACCCGATCTTGATCACGCGCTCGGCCATGCCCGGCACCCTGGCGATCGGCGTGAACGACCGCCCGTCGAGCACGATATGCTCCCACACTTCATCGGCAATGACGGTAAGGTCGCGCTCGCGCGCCACCGACGCAACGGCCTCCAGCTCGTCCGCTTCGAACAGCCGTCCCGCCGGATTGTGTGGGTTGTTGAACAGGATCGCGCGAGTCTTCGGGCTTAACGCCTGTTCGATCGACTCGCGCTCGATCCGCCACTCGGGCGGCTGGAGCGCGATTTCGACCGGCACCGCGCCAGCGCGGCGAATCATCGGCGCATAGCTGTCGTAGGCCGGAGTGAAGATGATGATTTCATCCCCGGGGGAAAGCGTGGCGAGGATCGCCGCGCCAAGGGCTTCGGTCGCGCCGCTGGTCACACAGACGTGGTCGGCGCTCAGCTCCTGCCCGTATTGCCGCCCGTAATGCTGGGCCACCGCTTCGCGTAGCGCGGGCAGCCCCCGCGACGGAGCATATTGGTTGGATCCGTCGACCACGGCCTTCGCCGCCGCTTCGAGGATCGCGTCGGGCCAGCCGAAGTCGGGGAAGCCCTGGCCAAGGTTCACCGCGCCGAAGCGCGTCGCCAGTCCGGACATGCGCTCGAAGACGCTGGTCTGCATTTGTTCGTAAAGCGGGTTCATCGGCGCGGGGCATAGCGCGCCCAACCGCTCACCGCGAGAGAGGCAACTTTAGAGCGCGGGACGCATTCACTCGCGGCACTAGTCCAGAAAGCGAGTAACCGAGAATGTCCCAGCGCACCGCGACCCTCTATCGAATGAAGCTTCCGGAGCATGAGTGCCCCTATGGACTGCGCGCCAAGCAAATGCTCGACGATGCGGGGTTCAACTATGACGAGAAGCTGCTGACCAGCCGCGACGAAGTCGATTCGTTCATGGCCGAGCAGGGCGTTTCGACGACGCCGCAGGTCTTCATCGACGGTGAGCGCATCGGCGGCAGCCAGGAGCTTGCCAAATATCTGGAAAGCGTCGGCTAGCCGATCAGTGCCCCCTCGATCTTCGCCATCGGCGCGGCGAAGGCGTGCTCCAGGAGCACGAAGGCGGCGATGCTGAGCGCACCGGCGATCACCGCCACCCCGGCAAACTCGATGATCCGCGCCCGGCCGCGGCTGCGCTCGTGGCGCTCGGCGGTGACTGGACGCTTCAGCGTTTCGGTGGCCGTCAGCTGAAGCCCCGGCACCTGGCTGACGGTCAATATGTCGTCGACCGGCAGCCGATGGTGCACCTGCAGCCCAGCTCGCGTGCCCTCCCGCCACTTCACCTTGGCAAGGATGACGTGTGCGCCGCGCGTCAGCTCGACCGTAGTCCCCGGCGCGGTGCCGCGACTCGCCTGGATCATCAGCCCGTGCGCGGAAATGTTGAGGATGCGGGCGTCGCTCCACGCGCCGTCGCTGCGGATGCGCGCCGGAAGCATCAGCCTGCGCCGCAACTCGCGCTGCCTCTGCGAAGGATCATAACTGGGATAAGCCATGGCCTTGCTTTGCCGGTTGCAGCCTGTTCGAAGTCTAAATCATTGCTCCGAAACGGCCTGAGTTGGTCAGCGCAGCGTCGTTTCAATCGCCGCCATCGGCCGGGCGAAGGCCTCTTCCAGCATCGCCAGCGCCGCGACGCAGAGAGCGCCGGCGATGACGGCAATGCCCGCAAACTCGAACAGCCGCGCCTCAAGGCGGCTGTCCTCGTGCGAGGACGCCTTCGGCCGCTGCTCGACCAGCCGCGAATCCACGGCCGTCAACTGCAGCCCGGGCTCCTTGCTGAGCGTCAATATGTCGTCGACCGGAAGCCCGCCTTCGACCTGCAGGCCGGCGCGCGGCCCTTCGCGCCACATGACCGTCGCCGAGATCAGATGTGGGCCGCGCGTCAACTCGACGGTCGCCCCGGGTTCGGCGGTGCGGCTGGCCTGGATCATCAGCCCGCGCGACGAGATATTGAGGATGCAGACGTCGTTCCACGAGCTGCCGCTCCGCAGCCTCGCCGGCAGCACGACCCGCCGCCTGAGTTCGCGTGGCCGGTGCCGGGGATCGAAGCTCGGGTGCGCCATGCCCCGCAGCTAAGGCGATCACCGTGTGCGAGGTTTAAAGTATCGCTCCGAAACGGAGATAGCGGTCGCGCCTTGATCGCTGTAGCGAACCAGCGATGACAGAGATTGCAATCGCCGCCGCCGAGGCCGCCCAAGCCGCCTTCCCCGCCTGGTCGGCGCTTGGGCCGAATGCTCGCCGCAAGCTGCTCAACAAGGCCGCCGATGCGCTCGAAACGAAGGCAGACCGTTTCGTCGGGCTGATGGCCGAGGAGCTGCGGGCCTCCGAACCGTGGGCGCGCTTCAACGTGATGCTCGGCGCCGGCATGCTCCGCGAGGCGGCCGCGCTGACGACGCAGATCAGCGGCGAGGTCATTCCGTCGGACAAGCCCGGCCTGCTCTCGCTGGCGCTGCGCGAGCCCGCCGGCGTCGTGCTTGGGATCGCGCCGTGGAACGCGCCGGTCATCCTCGGCTGCCGCGCCATCGCGACGCCGCTGGCCTGCGGCAATAGTGTCATCCTCAAGGCCTCCGAGCGCTGCCCGAAGACTCATGCCTTGATCGTCGAGGCTTTTGCCGACGCCGGCTTTCCCGATGGTGTGGTCAACCTCGTCACCAATGCACTGGAACATGCTGGCGAAACCGTCGGCGCGTTGATCGACCATCCGGCGGTCCGGCGCATCAACTTCACCGGCTCGACCGAGGTCGGGCGGATCGTTGCCAGGCGCGCTGCCGAGCAGCTGAAACCCGTGTTGCTCGAGCTTGGCGGCAAGGCCCCCCTGATCGTCCTCGAAGATGCCGACCTGGACGAAGCCGTCGCCGCGGCGGCCTTCGGCGCATTCATGAACGCGGGACAGATCTGCATGTCGACCGAGCGGATCATCGTCGTCGACGCCGTCGCCGAGGCATTTGCCGAGAAACTCGGCGCCAAGGCCGCCTCCATGCCCGATCCGGCGATCGGCCAGCAGATCGACGAGGGCGCGCAGTCCAAGGTCGCGGCCCTGGTCGACGACGCGGTGGCGAAGGGGGCGCGCTGGATCGCCGGGACGGCGGCAATCGTCGTCGATGGCGTCACGACCGACATGCGGCTCTATCATGACGAGAGCTTCGGGCCCGTCGTCGGCATCATCCGCGTCCCCAACGAAGAGGACGCCATCCGCGTCGCCAACGACAGCGCCTTCGGCCTCTCCGCCTCGGTGTTCACTCGCGACACGGCGCGAGGGCTGAAGGTCGCCAGGCGCATCCGCTCGGGCATCTGCCACATCAACGGGCCGACCGTGGCCGACGAGCCGCAAATGCCCTTCGGCGGCGTCGGCGCTTCCGGCTACGGCCGCTTCGGCGGCAAGGCCGGCATCGAGGCCTTCACCGAGCTTCGCTGGATCACCATCGCCGGCGAGCCGGGGCACTATCCCATCTAGGGGATCAGCGCCTTTCGGATCGGCTCGACCCAGCGCTGGTTCTTCATGTCCCAGGCGATGAAGTCGCCTTCGAATTGCCAATAGGCCCAGCCGAAGCCGCGCTTTTCGGCCGCTTCCCGAGCCGCTGCGGTGTAGGCGCTGCGATAGGCCATCGGCGTGCCGGTCTTGTCGTAGGCGCCGAACTCGCCGAGCAGGATCGGCCGCTTGTTCGCGGCGGACCAGGCGGCGACCGCGTCGAAATCGGCGGCCAGAGCAGCGCGATCCTTGTCGCTCCCCCAGGTAATGCCGCTCAGCTTCTTCACTTCCTCGCCGGCCCAGGTCGCGCCCTGGTGGGTGAAGGGGAACGGATCGTAATAGTGGAAGGTAACGAGCAGGTTGGGATCGTCCGGGAGCTTGAGGTTGGGAAGTTCCTTGGAGCTGTTCCAGCTGGTCGGCCCGACGACCACGATCCGCGTGGGATTGCTTTGGCGGACGATTCCCAGAAGCTCGGGCATGAAGCCGTTCCAGGTTGCCGCGTCGAGCTTGCCATGCGGTTCGTTCAAGAGCTCGAACGCGACGTTGCGCGGTGCACTGGCGTAGCGCGGCGCAACCTGTCGCCAGAAAGCCGAAAGCTTCTCCCGGCACAGCGCCACATCTTCCGAGCAGATATTGAAGTCATGCTCGTCGATGATGACGCCGAGGCCTGCCGCCTGGGCCTCGCGCACGACGTCGTCGAGCTTGGCGAGCCAGGCCGGATCGAGCCGGTTCTGCGCATCCATGTGGCTGAACGCCTGAAGCACCACCCGGACGAAGTCGAAGCCGCCTTTCTTGATCTCGGCGAAATGCCGCCACTCGAAACGCCGCTCGCCCTTGCCGGTCCAATAGGGATCGTAGCCGAGCACATTGACACCGCGCTTGAACGGCTGGTTGGCCGAGGTCAGGACCGGTGATGGAGCAGCGGTTTGCGCGGCCACTGGCGCGGCGCATAAGATTGTCAGCAGAAACGCAATCATGCGGATTGGAAAACGCATTGGTCCGACCTTTGGCAGTGAAGCGGTGATGCCTGTGATAGCGCTATCATCTGCCGCTTCAAGCGGGGACTCATGATCCGCGTCGGTCTCGCCGGTTTTGGCCTTGCCGGCTCGGTCTTTCATGCGCCGCTGATCCGCGCCTGCGACCGGATGGAGCTTTCGGCGGTCCTCACCTCGCGTGACGCGCCGGCGCGCGTCGACAATGTCGATGCGCTTCTCCGTGCCTCGGACCTGGTCGTCATCGCCGCTCCGAACGACAGCCATTTCGAACTCGCCCGCGCAGCGCTCGAAGCGGGCAAGCATGTCGTCGTCGACAAGCCGTTCATGGTCACGGCCGCCGAAGCGGACGCGATCATCGCGCTTGCCCGCGAGCAAGGACGCGTCCTCACCGTCTTCCACAACCGGCGTTGGGACAGCGATTTCCTGACTGTCCGCAAGCTCCTCCCGCGCGTTGGCGAGATCATATTGTTCGAAGCGCATTGGGACCGATTCCGGCCGGCGATCAAGGGCGGCTGGCGCGAGGTCCCGCACCCCGGCGGCGGAGTGCTGAACGACCTCGGCTCCCACATGATCGACCAGGCGCTTCTGTTGTTCGGAATGCCCGATGCCCTGAGTGCCGATCTGCTCGCTCAACGCGCCGACGCCGAAGTCGACGATTATTTCGACGTGACGCTGCATTACGGCGATCGGCGCGTCTGCCTTCGCTGCTCGACCCTGGTCGCCGAACCGCGCCCGCGCTTCGCCGTCCACGGCACGGCCGGTTCCTTCGTGAAGCACGGACTCGACCCGCAGGAAGCGCAGCTGAAGTCCGGCATGGACCCGCACGCACCCGACTTCGGCCTAGACGATCGCAACGGCCAACTGACGCTCGCCGACGGAGCCGCCCAAGCCATCCCGACCGAGCGCGGCAATTATCGCGCCTTTTACGAAGCGGTGGCGGATGCCGTGCTCGACGGAGCGCCGGTTCCGGTCGACCCCGCAGATGCGCGTAAGGGCCTCGTGCTTATCGACCTCGCTCGCCAGGCTGCGCTGCAGGGGCGGCGGCTGGCGGTCCCGCCCGCCAATTCGCAGGCAGGGTAACCGGAGCGAGGGTCACCGACGTATTGGTGCGCAAATCGGCCGCCGATGCACCGAGCATCAGCTTGTACGCCCCGCCCGCAGTCCGCCATGCGCGGCCCGCCTCGTCGAACGTAGCGAGCAGCCGCGGGTCGACATCGACCGTCACCGCCTGTGCGGCGCCGGGCGCAAGATCGACCTTGGCGAAACCGACGAGCCGCTTGGGCGCTTCCCAGCCGCCGGCGGCGGGCGAGGCATAGACCTGCCCCACTGCCATACCAGGCCGACTACCCTTGTTGCGCAAAGTGAATTGCACCCGCAGGCCGCCATTGGCTGCGGGCGCCGCCGAGATCGGGCCGTAATCGAAGCTGGTGTAGGACAGGCCGTGACCGAATGGGAACAAGGGCGTCAGCCGGTTGCGGTCGATCCACTTGTATCCGACGGCGGCCCCTTCCGCTTGCGGCAAAGCGAACTCGTCCATTTCCGAATTCTGGCCGGGCCGGACTGGGCGCGGGAGCTGCGATTCCGATGCGTAGAAGGTCACCGGCAGGCGGCCCGACGGGTTGACTCGCCCGGTGAGAATGTTCGCGATCGCGGCACCGCCCTTCGAGCCTGGGTACCAGGCCTCGACGATGGCGGGGACTCGCCCGGCCCACGGCATCGTGACGCCGGCATTGGTCTCGAGCACGACCGTAGTGCGCGGGTTCGCCGCTGCGACGGCGTCGATCAACGCGTCCTGCTTGCCATCGAGCGCCATGGGCACGTCGATCGACTCGCTCGACCATTGGGTTGCAAAGACGATCGCGACATCGGCCGCCTTCGCCGCTGCGGCCGCGGCCGCCGGATTCGTCCCATCGACGAAGGTCACCCTGGCGTTGGGCGCCATTCGCTGCAGCTCGGCGACAGGCGAGGACGGGAAATACATCACCGGGCCCGGCCAGCCGGTCGGCTCCAGCCCCGGCACCGCATTGCCGACGCGCGGATAGACGAGCGACGAACCGCTTCCGGCAAGCACACCCTTGTCGGCATGGCCGCCGATGACGGCGATGGTTCGGACGCTGGGACCCAGCGGAAGGAGGTTGCCCTCGTTCTTCAGGAGCACGATGCCCTGTTCGATATCGGCCTGGCTCACCGCTTCGTTGGCGGCGGCGTCGATCGGGCCATTCTCCTGGACCGGGTCGTCGACCGCTCCGCTGGCGTACAGAGCTCGAAGGACGCGGGTCGCCATGTCGTCGAGCCGCGCCTGCGAGACCTGCCCCGCGGCAAGCGCCGATTTGAGCATCGAGCCGTAATAAGGCTTGTCGTCGAACGGCCAGCCGGACTGCTGGTCGAGCCCGTTGTTCGCCGCCTTGACCGTGCTGTGGACCGCGCCCCAGTCGCTCATCACATAGCCGCGAAACCCGAAGTCGCCCTTCAGGACCTTGTTCAGAAGCCAGTCGTTCTCGCAGGCGAAGTCGCCGTTGACCTTATTGTAGGCGCACATGACCGAGCCCGGGTCGCCGCGCTCAAGCGCAAACTGGAAGGCGAGCAAGTCGGACATTCTGGCCGCGGCAGGATCGATCTGCACGTCATGACCCTTGCGCCCCGTTTCCAGGTCGTTGAGCGCGTAATGCTTGGTGGTCGAAACGATGCGGTTCGACTGGATGCCGGCGATCTGCGACCCGACGATCGTGCCGGCAAGCAGCGGGTCTTCACCGCCATATTCGAAATTGCGCCCGTTGCGCGGATCGCGGGCGAGATTGACGCCGCCCGCAAGCATGACGTTGAAGCCCGACGCGCGCGCT
This sequence comes from Pseudomonadota bacterium, assembly GCA_040389765.1. Taxonomy (GTDB): domain Bacteria; phylum Pseudomonadota; class Alphaproteobacteria; order Sphingomonadales; family Sphingomonadaceae; genus Sphingomicrobium. The sequence goes on from JAZJZO010000007.1 coordinate 53,404, forward strand.
TCCGAGCCAATCATCCGCCCACCGGCAAAAGCGAGGTCCGGATTCCAGGTCGCTGCAGTCGCAATCCCCGAAGGCAGCGACGTCCGTTCTCGCTTGGTTGCGGCGCCGCCCTGAGTCGCGACGCCGACCCCGGCGTCCGTTTCATACTGCGGAGGGATGCCGAGGCGCGGAATTCCGGGCACGTAGCCGGCCGATCCCGTGCGCACTCCGGCGGGCGGCTTCTTGCCCTGCCAGTCGCTGCCGAAATAGCTGACGACCATCGTCAGCTTCTCCTCATTGGTCATCTTCGCCACGGTTGCCGCGGCGCGCTGGTCGGGACCGGGCGCCTGCGCCTGCGCCGCGCCGACGATGATGAGACTCGCGCAGGCGGCGAGCAGACTCGACCGAAACTTGTAAGACATCCCTGTTCTCTCCCCAGATCGCCTCTCTTGCGGAGACGCATAGAGCTTGACTTTAGCCGCGCCCAGCGCCGATTGGTAGCGCTACCACCACAGCGGTACGAGGCCTTCCAGCTTTATGCGATTTGACGCAGCGATGCTTCCTGTCGACGTCGCCGACGCGACGCTCGCGGGCCGCCTGCTGCTCGACTCGGGCCCGACCCCGATCGTCATCCGCAACGGCGTCGTCGAGGACGTTTCGCGCGCTGCTCCGACCATCGCCGACCTCATGGACCTGGCCGATCCGGCGGGCGTTGAAGGTGAGCGGTTCTGTGGCATTGACGAGCTCGCGGAGTTCCCCGCCGAACGCTTCCTTGCGCCGGTCGATTTGCAGGCGGTGAAGGCGGCAGGCGTGACCTTCGCCATCTCCGCAATCGAGCGCGTGATCGAGGAACGCGCGCGCGGCGATTTTCGCCAGGCGGCGGCGCTCCGGGACCGGCTCGAGGAGCGCATCGGCGGAGCGATCCGCTCGGTGGTTCCGGGGAGCGATGGCGCGGCCCGGCTCAAGGACGCGCTGATCGAGGACCAGCTGTGGTCGCAATATCTCGAGGTCGCGATCGGTCCCGACGCGGAGATTTTCACCAAGACAGCGCCGCTCGCCAGCGTCGGCTGGGGCGCGGAGGTCGGCGTGCGATCGGATTCGAGCTGGAACAACCCGGAGCCGGAAGTCGTGCTGGTGGTCAGCAGCCGCGGCGAGATTCGTGGCGCGACCCTCGGCAACGACGTCAATCTGCGCGACTTCGAAGGGCGCAGTGCGTTGCTGTTGAGCAAGGCCAAGGACAATAATGCGTCCTGCGCGATCGGCCCGTTCGTGCGTCTGTTCGACGACAAGTTCACCCTCGACGACGTACGTTCCGCGGTGGTCGAACTGGACATCAGCGGCCCCGACGGTTTCCAGCTGCACGGCCAGAGCCCGATGAGCGAGATCAGCCGCGATCCCGAAGAGCTCGTTCGCCAGGCGATGAGCGAGCATCATTATCCCGACGGCTTCGTACTGTTCCTCGGCACCTTGTTCGCGCCGACCGAGGATCGCGATGAGCCGGGCCGGGGCTTCACCCACAAGATCGGCGATGTAGTGCGCATTTCGACGCCAAAGCTGGGCACGCTCGCCAACCGTGTTTCGACCTCGCGCGACGCTCCGGCGTGGCAGTTCGGAACGCGCGCCTTGATGCACAATCTTTCTTCGAGAGGCCTGATTTAGTGTCCGACACCCTCACCCATTTGATCGGCGGCGAAGCCAGCGGCGGCGAAGCGACCGGCGAAAGCATCAACCCCTCGAACCTCGACGAGGTCGTAGCCCGGTATCCCAAGGGCGGCGCGGCCGAGGTCGACCAAGCGGTCAAGGCGGCGCGCGCGGCATTCCCCGGCTGGTCGCAATCCTCGCCCGAAGTCCGGTCGGACGTGCTCGACAAGGCGGGGTCGCTGGTCATGGCGCGCGCCAAGGAACTTGGCAGCCTGCTCTCGCGCGAAGAGGGCAAGACCCTTGCCGAGGGCACGGGCGAAGTCATGCGCGCCGCGCGCGTCCTCAAATATTTCGCCGGGGAAGCGCTTCGCCGCCACGGCCAGACTCTCGATTCGACGCGGCCTTCGATCGACGTCGAAACGCATCGCGAAGCGGTCGGTGTATTCGGGCTGATCACCCCCTGGAATTTCCCGATCGCGATCCCCGCGTGGAAGTCGGCCCCTGCCCTGGCATTCGGCAATACCGTAGTCCTGAAGCCGGCCACGCCGACCCCCGCGATTGCCCATGCCTTGGGCGCGATCCTGATCGAGGCAGGAGCGCCCCCTGGCGTGTTCAACCTAGTCATCGGCGAAGGTGATGTCGGCCGCGCTATCGTCGCCCATGAGGATGTCGACGGAATCAGCTTCACCGGTTCGCAGGGCGTCGGCGCAAGCGTCGGGGAAGGCGCAATGAAGCGCCATGCACGGGTCCAGCTGGAAATGGGCGGCAAGAACCCGCTGGTGGTGCTGGACGACGCCGACCTCGAACGCGCCGTGACCTGCGCCATCGACGGCGCTTTCTACGCAACCGGCCAGCGCTGCACCGCATCGTCGCGGATCATCGTCACCGAAGGCATTCACGACCGCTTCGTCGAAGCGCTTGCCGAGCGTGCGCGAGCGCTCCGCGTCGGCGATGCACTCGACCCGCAAACGCAGATCGGGCCCGCAGTCAGCGAGCAGCAGCTCGAACAGAACCTGCGCTACGTCGAGATCGCGCGCGGCGAAGGCGGCAAGGTGCTGACGGGCGGCGAGCCGCTGACCTTGAGGACGCGCGGCTATTACATGGCGCCGACGGTCATTGCCGACACGGCGCCCGACCAACGCATCAATTGCGAGGAAGTTTTCGGCCCGGTCGCGAGCACGGTGAAGGTCCGCGATTATGAAGAGGCGCTGGAAATCGCCAACCGTGGCCAGTTCGGCCTGTCGGCAGGCATCGTCACCAATTCGCTGAAGCACGCGCGGCATTTCCGCCGCGCGATCCGCGCAGGCATGGTGATGATCAATCTGCCGACCGCCGGGGTCGATTATCACGTGCCGTTCGGCGGCACTCGCAAGTCGAGTTATGGCGCGCGCGAACAGGGCTTCGCCGCGGTCGAATATTACACGCAGACGAAGACGGTTTACATCGGGGGCTGAGGGGACTTGCAGTGACGGAAGACTTGCGCGCGCTTTACCCAAGCCTGCGCGGCAAAAGGGTGCTCATCACCGGCGGCGGCTCCGGCATTGGCGCGGGTCTCGTCGAAGGCTTCGTGCGGCAGGGTTCGCACGTGACCTTCATCGACGTGCTCGACGAAGAGCCGCGCGCGCTTGCGGCACGGACGGGTGCGGCTTTTGAAAAAGTCGACCTCAAGGACATTCCGGCGGTTACCGCGCGCATTGGCGCGCTGATCGAGCGCGACGGCGCGTTCGACGTGCTGGTCAACAATGCAGCGAATGACGACCGGCATGAGGTCGCCAACGTCACCGAGGACTATTGGCACGACCGCATCGACGTGAACCTCAAGCACCAATTCTTCTGCGCGCAGGCGGTGGTGCCGGGCATGCGCGCGAACGGCGGCGGAGTGATCGTCAACTTGGGCTCGATCAGCTGGCACCTCGCTTTGCCCGACCTCGTTCTCTACCAGACCTGCAAGGCCGCGATTGAAGGCATGACGAGGGCGCTTGCCCGCGATCTCGGCCGCGACAATATCCGCGTCAGCTGCGTCGTCCCAGGCAACGTCAAGACGCCGCGCCAGGACAAATGGTACACGCCGGAGGACGAGGCCGCGATCGTCGCTGCCCAATGCCTCGACTGCCGCCTGGTCCCGGACGACGTGGCCGCCCTGGTGACGTTCCTCGCCTCGGCCGACGCGCGGGCGATCACCGGCCACGAACATTTCGTGGACGCGGGGTGGCGCTAGGCATGGCCTCGACCGAGCCGAAAGACATTTGGGACGTCGCCGCCGAGCTTGGCGAAGGGCCGGTCTGGGTCGAGCGCGACCGCGCCTTGTGGTTCGTCGACATCAAGAAACATGCGATCCATCGGTTCGATCCGGCCGACGGCTCGCGCCGGACTTGGAGCGCGCCCGAGCAGGTCGGCTTCATCCTTCCCGCCGAGCGCGGCGGCTTCATCGCCGGACTGCAGTCGGGCCTGCATCACTTCGACGAAGCCAGCGGCACCTTCTCGCTGATCATCAAAGTGGATCCCGACCTTCCCGACAACCGCCTCAACGACGGCGTCGTCGATCCGCAGGGCCGCTTGTGGTTCGGCACGATGGACAATGGCGAAAAGGCGAAAAGCGGCGCCTTTTATTGCTTCGCCGACGGCAAGCTGACCCGCACCCCGATCGACGGGATTGCAATCACCAACGGCCCGGCAGTCTCGCCGGACGGCCGCATTCTCTATGTCGTCGACACGCTCAAGGGGACGATCGAGGCCGTCGACATCGCGGTCGACGGCTCGCTTGGGACGCGCCGCGCGTTCGTCCGCATCGATCCGAAGGACGGCCATCCCGACGGACCGACGATCGACAGCGAAGGGTGCGTCTGGATCAGCCTTTACGCGGGGTGGGAAGCGCGCCGCTATTCCCCCGGCGGGCAGCTCGTCGAGCAGGTGCGCTTCCCGGTCGCGAACATCACCAAGATCGCCTTTGGCGGAGACGATCTCCGCACTGCCTATGCGACCACCGCCCGCCAGCTGCTGAGCGCGGAAGAAATCGCGAAACAGCCGCAAATCGGCGACCTGTTCCAATTTCCAGTGACTGTCCCGGGGGTCCCATGTCCGCTCGTTCGTTACTGATCCTCGCGACCCTGCTGGCGAGCGCTGCTTCGGCGGCTCCGTCGATCGATCCGCAATATGGCGACCATGCCGTCATCCAGCGCGGCAAGGCGATCCTCATTACCGGCAGCGCAGCGCCGGGCGAGCGGCTCAAGATCGACTTTGCCGGGACCGCGCGCACCGCAACGGCCAACGCCGCAGGGCGCTGGAGCGCGAGCTTCCCGGTCCGCTCGGCAGGCGGGCCGCATCGGCTCAATGTCGCGGGCCCGAACGGGGCATGGGCATCGTCAGGCGATATCCTCATCGGCGACGTCTGGCTCTGCTCCGGCCAGTCGAACATGGAATATCCGCTGCGCCGCGCGCTCAATGGCGACGGCGAAGTGCAGAGCGCCAACGACCCCGACCTGCGCGTCATGAAGGTCCCGCAGCAGCTCTCGCGCTCTGCCGAAGCCACCTTCGCCAAACGGCCATCGTGGCAGCGGGTTACGCCGGATTCGGCCAAGGACTTCTCGGCCGCCTGCTACTTCATGGCGCGCGACCTCCGCGCGTCGCAGAAGGTGCCGATCGGCGCGATCGACGACAGCTGGGGCGGAACCCCGATCCGCGCCTGGATGAACGAGGCGGCCGTGCGCGACAGCGGCGGGGGGGAAGCGGCGGCGATAGTCGAGCAATATCGCACGGATCCGACCACGGCGATCCGAACGTTCGGGGCGCAATGGGGCGATTGGTGGCGCTCCCAGACCGGCGACAAGCCCGGCCGCGAGCCCTGGAACGCCAGCAATGCCCTATCCTGGAAGCCGCTGCCGTCGCTGACCTATTGGGACAGCTGGTCGCCGCAATGGAAAGCGTGGGTCGGATCGATCTGGGCGCGCCAGCGCGTAACCCTCACCGCCGCCGAGGCAGCACAGCCGGCGACGCTCTCGATGAGCGCGATCGACGACATGGACCAGGCGTTCGTCAACGGCATTCCCGTCGGTGGCGCGAACGCCCCTGCTGATCCCCGCAACTACGCCCTTCCCGTCGGCGTGCTGAAACCCGGCGCCAATGAGATCATGGTGTTCGTCCGCAACGCCTGGGGGCCCGGCGGCTTTGCCGGCCCTGCCGAGCAGTTCGCGTTGCGCTTCGCCGACGGGCGTTCGAAACCGCTGACCAGCGGCTGGCAATATGCACGTATCGACGATTCCGTCGGCTCGCCGCCCAATGCGCCGTGGGAGGGCTCCTCAGGCGTCTCGACCATCTACAACGCGATGGTCGCGCCGCTCGGCAACCTCGGCCTGAAGGGCGTCGCCTGGTACCAGGGCGAAGCCGACGTCGGCCAGCCGGGCTACGACAGGCGCCTCGCCGCCTGGATGGCCAATTGGCGCAGTCAGTTCCGCGATCCGGCCCTGCCCTTCCTCATCGTCGGTCTCGCCGGCTGGGGGAAACCCAGCTCGACTCCGGTCGAAAGCGGATGGGCGGCTTTGATCAACGAGCAGCGTATCGCCGTCACACGCGACCCGCGCACCGCGCTCGCCAGCGCGATCGACCTCGGGGACCGCGAGGACATCCATCCCGCGAACAAGCAGGAAGTCGGGCGGCGGCTCGCGCTTGCTGCCAAGGTGATCGCCTATCCGGGGAGCAAGGGCATCCTCGGCCCAATGCCGCTCGCCGCGACGCGCCAGGGCACTGCCATCATCGTTAACTTCAGCAAGCCGCTGCAGATGCTCAGCGGCGCTTACGCCAATGCCATCGAGCTCTGCGGCTCCGCGGTGGGAAGCTGCCGCTATGCGCTTGCCGAAGTCCGCGGCGCCCGGCTCGAGATTGCCGGCGACGGCGAGCCGGTCGTTCGCGTTCGCCATGGCTGGACCGATTTTCCGGTAATCAACCTCTACGACCGGGACATGCTTCCGGTCCCGGTCTTCGAGCTTCCGGTAAACTAGTCCCCGGCCGGCCGGCCGCGGGTTTCCGGCAGGAACAGTGCGCCGATGACGATGGTCAGCGCGGCGACGATAATCGGATACCAAAGCCCCGAATAGATGTTCCCGGTTGCTGCAACGATCGCGAATGCGATTGTCGGCAGGAAGCCGCCGAACCAGCCGTTGCCGATATGGTAAGGCAGCGACATCGAGCTGTAGCGGATCCGCGCCGGGAAGAGTTCGACCAGCAGCGCCGCGATGGGCCCGTAGACCATCGTCACGAACAGGACGAGCGCGGTCAAGATCAGGATCGCCAGTGGCGTGTTGATGCGCGCCGGATCGGCCTTTTCGGGATAGCCCGCAGCTTTCAACGCAGCCGCAGCGTCGGCCTGGAAAGCCTTGATCGCGCCCGCCTTTTCCGGCCCCGCGAGCGTTGCATTGTCGGGGGCCGCCACCGCCTTGGTTCCGATCAGCAATTGCGCCGGCGCGCCCTCCGGAGCGGCGCTGTTCGCATAATTGACGCCGGCTTTCGCAACGAAGGCCTTCACCACGTCGCACGAGCGGCGGTCGAACTTGTTCTTGCCGATGGGATCGAACTGCACCGAGCATTCGGCCTCGTTCGCAACGACCGTCACGGGCGCCGCCCGCTGGGCTGAGGCCAGTGCGGGGTTCACGGCGCCGGCGAGCGCGTGGAACAGCGGGAAATAGGAGACGGCAGCAAGCAGGCAGCCGGCGAGGATGATCTTCTTCCGGCCGATCCGATCGGACAGCCAGCCGAAGAACACGAAGAACGGCGTACCGATCGCCAGCGCGGCGGCGATCATGATGTTGGCCGTATAGCCATCCACCTTCATCGTCTTTTCGAGGAAGAAGAGCGCGTAGAACTGGCCGGTGTACCAGACCACCGCCTGGCCGGCGACGGCGCCGAACAGCGCGGCAAGCACGAGCTTCAGGTTCGGCCAGTGCGCGAATGACTCCTTGAGCGGCGCCTTGGACGTCGAGCCTTCGGCCTTCATCTGCTGGTAGACTGGGCTCTCATTGAGCTGGACCCGGACCCACAGCGAGACGAGCAGGAGCAGGATCGAGGCGAGGAACGGCACCCGCCACGCCCATTGCGCGAATGCGGCTTCACCGGTCACCGAACGCGTGCCGATCACAACCAGCAGCGCTGCGAACAGCCCCAGCGTCGCCGTCGTCTGGATCCAGCTCGTGTAAAGGCCGCGCTTTCCCTCCGGCGCATGCTCGGCAACGTAGGTCGCCGCTCCGCCATACTGACCGCCGAGCGCCAGCCCCTGGAGCAGGCGCAGCACCACGAGCAGCACCGGTGCCGCTGCACCGATCGCCGCATAGGTCGGCAGCAGGCCGACGGCGCAGGTCGACAGGCCCATGATCCCCATCGTCACCAGGAAGGTGTTCTTGCGCCCAACGAGGTCGCCGATCCGGCCGAAGACCAGCGCGCCGAGCGGCCGAACCGCAAAGCCGGCGGCGAAGGCGGCCAGCGCCAGGATGAACGCCGTCGTCTCGTTGACCCCGGAAAAGAACTTCGCCGAGAGCGTCGTCGCGAGCAGCCCGTACAAATAGAAATCGTACCATTCGAAGATGGTGCCGAGCGACGATGCGGCGATGACCAGCTTGGCGCGCGATGGCGGCAACTCCTTGGCAGCAGTTCGGCTCACACCCTCTCCCTAGTGATTGTGGCGCGGGACCTTGGCCGAGGTCGCGCGATATTTGACCGCGAACTCCAGCACCGCACCGGTCGCAAGCTGGCCCGTCTTTTCGCGGTACAGTTCTTCCCAGGGCGTATTGTTTTCCTGCACCGGCGGCGGCGCTTCGGCCTTGCGCCGAGCGATTTCGTCATTGCCGACCAGCGCATCGCAGGTGCCCGCGTTGAGGTCGATGCGGACCGTATCGCCGGTGCGTAGCCAGGCGAGCCCGCCGCCCGCGGCGCTTTCCGGTGAGGCATTGAGGATCGACGGGCTGTCGGACGTCCCCGACTGGCGGCCGTCACCCAGCGTCGGCAAGCTCTGTATGCCGCGCTTAAGCAAGGCGTCCGGCGGCTGCATGTTGACCACCTCGGCCGATCCGGGCCAGCCGAGGGGCCCCGACCCGCGGATCACCAGGATGCAATCCTCGTCGATGTTCAGCGCGGGATCGTTGATCCGGTGATGATAATCGTCGGATCCGTCGAACACGATCGCGCGCGCTTCGAATATCCCCTCTTCGCCCGGGCGCGACAGATAGCGCTGGCGAAAATCGTCGGAAATCACGCTCGTCTTCATGATCGCAAAGTCGAACAGATTGCCCGACAGCACGAGGAAGCCGGCACGCTCCTTCAGCGGCGCCGAATAAGGGTAGATCACGTCGCGGTCGGTCGCTTCGCAGCCTTCGAGATTCTCGGCCTGCGTCCGCCCCGTGCAGGTCAGCTGGGACCCGTCGAGCTTGCCAGCCTCCAACAGCTCCCACATCACCGCAGGGACGCCGCCGGCCCGATGGAAGCGCTCGCTAAGATATTTGCCAGCCGGCTGCATGTTGACCAGCAGCGGCACGTCATAGCCATGCTCCATCCAGTCGCGCGGCTCGATTTCGACGCCGGCATGGCGGGCCATGGCGACAATGTGCGGCTGCGCATTGGTCGAACCGCCGATGGCGGCATTGACTCGGATCGCGTTGAGGAAGGCTTCGCGCGTCAGGATCTTCGACGGGCGCAAATCCTCATAAGCCATGTCCACGATGCGTTTGCCGGTCTGGTACGCCATCTGGCCGCGCTCGCGGTAGGGCGCCGGGATCGCCGCATTGCCCGGCAGCGACATGCCGAGTGCCTCGGAAATGGCGTTCATGGTCGATGCCGTGCCCATGGTGTTGCAATGGCCCGCCGAGGGCGCGGAATCGCACGCGCGCCGCATGAATTCGGCCTCGTCGATCTCGCCGGCACCAAGCAGCCGGCGCGAGCGCCAGATGACCGTTCCCGATCCGGCCAGCTCGCCTTCGTGCCAGCCGTCGAGCATCGGCCCGCCGTTGAGCGTGATTGCCGGAATATCGACGGTCGACGCGGCCATGATCGACGAGGGCGTCGTCTTGTCGCAGCCGGTCGTCAGCACCACGGCGTCTATCGGGTAGCCGTTCAGGATTTCGACGAGCCCGAGATAGGCAAGATTGCGGTCGAGCGCCGCAGTCGGGCGGCGGCAATTCTCGAAAATCGGGTGGACCGGGAATTCCATCGGGATCCCGCCCGCATCGCGGATCCCGGCCTTGATCCGGTGCACCAGCTCCTGGTGGATGCGGTTGCACGGCGCAATGTCGGAGCCCGATTGGGCGATGCCGATGATCGGCTTGCCCGAGCGCAATTCCTTGCGGGTCACGCCGTAGTTCATGAACCGCTCGATGTAGAGCGCCGCCATGTCGGCGCGCTCGGGCGCCGCGAACCATTCGCGCGATCGGAACGGACGGACGGGCGAGCGCTCCGTCATCGGCCGCTGCTCACCCCTCCATATGCTCGAGCTCTTTGCCGCGCGTTTCATGCACCAGCTTCTGCACCAGGAAGAAGCTGATGACCGCGCACACCCCGTAGAAGGTGTAGCTGATGGTCAGCCCGAGCTTTGCCGCCATCACCGGGAAGCTGAAAGAGATCAGGAAGTTCGTGAACCATTGCACGAAGCCGCACACGGCCAGCGCCGAGCCGCGGATCTGGTTCGGGAACATCTCGCCCAGCATAACCCACATCACCGGGCCCCAACTGAAGTTGAAGAAGATGACGTAGAGGTTGGCGGCGACCACCGCGAGCGTGCCCAAATTCTTCGACAGCACGAGGTTGCCCTGCGGGTCGAGCGAGCCGTGGCTAAAGGCGTAGACCATGGCGAACAAAGTCACCGCCATGCCCGCCGATCCGATCAGCAACAGCGGCTTGCGGCCGATCTTGTCGATGACGGCGATCGTGCCGAAGCACGCCGCGATCGAGACCGCGCCGGACACGATGTTGATCGCCAGTGACTGGCTCTCGGTGAAGCCGGCGAGCTGCCACAGCGTGGCGCCGTAATAGAAGATGACGTTGATGCCGACGAACTGCTGGAATGCGGCCAGCATGATGCCGGCCCAGACAACCGGGCGAATGCCCATCAGGCCGTTGCCCTTGATATCGCTGAGGCGTGGCTGGTGGTCTTCGCTGAAGGTCGCCTTGATCTCTTCCAGCTTGGCCGACGCGACGTCGGCGCCGAACAGGCTGGCGAGCACGCTCTCGGCCTTGTCCATCCGCCGCTTGGAAACGAGGTAGCGCGGGCTTTCCGGGATCATGAACAAGGCGACGAGGAAGATCGCCGCCGGGACCGCCTGCATCAGGAACATCCAGCGCCAGGCCTCGATCCCGCCCCAGAAGGTGGCGGTCGAAATGCCCGCCTTCGCGGCCACGAAATAATTGACGAGGAAGGCCGCGGTGAGACCAGTGATGATCATGATCTGCTGCACGGTCGTCAGCCGTCCGCGGATTTCCGCCGGAGCAACTTCGGAGATGTAGGCGGGCGACAGCACACTGGCCGCGCCGACCGCCATCCCACCGCAAATCCGGGCGATCACGAACACCATCTGCGTGGTTGCGAAGCCCTGGACGAGTGCGCCGAACAGGAACAGCACCGCAGCCACCATCATCGTGTTGCGGCGGCCTATGAGGTCGGCGAGGCGGCCCGCGAAAAAGGCGCCGATGAAGCAGCCGATGAGAAGGGAGGCGACGGTGAAACCGAGGCCGTTGCTTGGCGACCAGCTGCCCGGAACGAGGTTGAACGCCTTGGTGAGCCCATCCTGCGTGCCGTTCACCGCACCGCTGTCATAACCGAACAGGAATCCGCCGATCGTGGCGACGGCGACAATCGCGCTGATGAAGCCCATGTTGGCGCGCTGCGGGCTCGCTTCGACCATTCAACTCTCCCCTCGCTGGATACCAGCGCTGTTAGCGGTAACACGCAAAATCAGGCGCTTGCAACGACTAGCTGGCACGGCTCGACTTCTTCAGGCTGGCCTTGCGCAAACCCGGTGGCGCCGCGGCGGATTCGCGGATGATCATGGCGTGGCTGAGGACGCGCTCGTTGAACTTTCGGACCTTGCCGGTGCGCCGGCCGCGAAGATCGGCGATCAGCAGTTCGAGCGCCGCTTCGGCCATCGCCGCGATCGGCTGCTTGACCGTCGTCAGCTCGGGCCAGACGCTGGTTGCGAGTGCGGTATCATCGAAGCCGACGATACTCAGATCCTCCGGTACGTTGAGTCCGATGCGGTGGGCCACGCTGACCGTTGCCGCGGCCATGTCGTCGTTGCTCGCGAAGATCGCGGTCGGGCGGACCTTTCGGGCCAGCATCCGCTCACCCGCGGTCAGGCCGGATCGGTAGCTGAAGTAACCCTGTTCTACCGGCGCTGCGTCGCAATCCAGCCCGGCTTCGGTCAGCGCATCGCAAAAGCCGTCGTAGCGGTCGCGGCTCGCGACATGGTTGGGATGGCCCTTGATGAAGCCGATGTCGCGATGGCCGAGATCGAGCAGGTAGCGAGTCATTTCGTAGGCCGCCGCGCGGTCGTCGATGCGGACGTTGAGGCTATCCTCCTTCGGCGCGCCCATCGCCACCGTCACGACCGGAATCCCCATGGCGTCGAGCTCGGCCAGGATCGGCTGCGATTCGGACAAGGGCGGCGGCAGGACCACGCCTTCGACGTCGCTGGTCGCGAAGCGGCGAGTGACTTCCGCCTGCTCGTCGGCGTCTTCGGATTCGCACGATTCGATGACGAGGTGGACGCCCGCGCTCCGCGCCGCATGAAGCGCGCCGATCAGGAACTGGGCGAGATAGGATGCGCTCGGGTTGGCGTAGAGCAGTCCGATGTGCATCGCATGGCCGCCGGCCAGGCTGCGCGCCGCGGTGTTCGGCTGGTAGTTGAGTCGGTCGATGGCGTCGATCACGGCGGCTCGCGTCGATTCACGCACATTCTTCACTTCGTTGATGACGCGCGAAACGGTCATCGCCGATACGCCGGCCGAACGCGCCACATCCTCGATGGTGATCGCGCCGCGCTTGCGGCCACTCGGTTTAGCCATCCAAACCCAACCCCTCTTCGCCGCGCTACGGGAGCCGTTCGGCCAATGCAACCGAGCCGATTGACCGCTTGCCCGCGGCGTTTAGGTTAGCGCTACCATCGTGATCTGAGGGGAGCACGGGAATGCGCGTGATGCATTGGCCGCTGGCGGTAGCAATCTTGCTTGGAATGAGCGCTTCGGTGCCGGTCGCGGCGCAGCAGCAGTCGCCCCCGCTCTACAAGGATCCGCGCCAGCCGGTCGAACGCCGAGTCGACGACCTCCTTCGCCGCATGACGCTGGAGGAAAAGGTCGCGCAGCTGCTGACGATCTGGGAGCAGAAGGCGAAGGTTCAAACCGCCGACGGCCGCTTCTCGCCCGAGGCCGCGTCGGCAGCCTTCCCCAATGGCATCGGCGGTTTCGCGCGCCCCTCCGACAAGCGCGGAGTCGCTGCCGGCAACAATGCCGCGGGAGCGACTGAAGGCGTCAACCGCGACGCCCGCGACACGGCCGAATATGTGAATGCCGCGCAGCATTGGGCGGTCGAACGGACCCGGCTCGGCATCCCGATCCTGATGCATGAGGAGGCGCTTCACGGCTATGTCGCACGCGGCGCCACCAGCTTTCCCCAGGCGATCGCGCTTGCCGGCACGTTCGACCCCGACCTCGTCACTCGCGTCTTCTCGGTCGCATCGCGCGAGATGCGCGCCCGCGGCGCGTTCCTTGCGCTCGCGCCGGTGGTGGACGTGGTCAAGGACCCGCGCTGGGGCCGGATCGAAGAGACTTTTGGCGAAGACCCTTATCTCGTGACCCAGACCGGGCTCGCGGCCATTCGTGGCTTCCAGGGGCCGAACCTGCCCCTGCCCGCCGACAAGGTCTTGGTTACGCTCAAGCATCTGACCGGCCACGGAGCGCCCGAAGGCGGGATGAACGTCGGCCCCGCGCATCTTGGCGAACGCGAGCTTCGCACCGATTTCTTCCCGCCCTTCGAACAGGCGGTGAAAACCTATCCGGTGCGGTCCGTCATGGCCTCCTACAATGAGATCGACGGCATCCCGAGCCATGCCAACAAATGGCTCCTGACCGAGGTGCTGCGCGGCGAGTGGGGCTTCAGCGGCGCCGTGGTCAGCGACTATTACGCGATCAAGGAGCTCGCCGGTCGTCACCGCATGTTCGGCAATCTCAAGGATGCGGCCGAGCGCACGATCAAGTCAGGCGTCGATGTCGAGACCCCCGACCCCGAGGCTTTTCCGAACCTCATCGAACTCGTTCGCAACGGACGCGTGCCGCAATCACTGGTCGACGATGCCGTGCGCCGCGTGCTTCGGCTGAAGTTCGAGGCTGGCCTGTTCGAAAATCCATTCCCCGATCCCGCGACGGCCGAGGCGAAGACCGCAACACCAGATGCAATCGCCCTCGCCCGCGAAGCCGCCGCCAAGGCGATCGTGCTCCTGAAGAACGACAAGAAGGTGCTTCCGCTCAATGCCGCGAAGATCGGCCGGATGGCGGTGATCGGGACCCACGCCCGCGACACGCCGATCGGCGGCTACAGCGACGTTCCGGGGCACGTCGTCAGCGTCCTCGACGGCATGCGCGAAGCGGGCAAAGGCCGTTTCGCCGTCGATTATGCGGAAGGGGTGCGCATCACTGAAAGCCGCTGCTGGTCGTGCGACGAGGTCAAGCTCGCCTCACCCGCAGCCAACCGCCGGCTGATCGCGGAAGCCGTGAAGACCGCGCGCAAGGCGGACGTCGTCGTCATGGTGCTTGGCGACAACGAACAGACCAGCCGCGAAGGCTGGGCGGATACGCATCTCGGCGACCGTTCGTCGCTCGACCTTGTCGGCCAGCAGGAGGACCTCGCCCGGGCCATCCTCGCCCTTGGCAAGCCGACCGTCGTCGTCCTGCTCAACGGGCGCCCGTTGTCGGTCAATTATCTGGCGGCGAAGGCCCCAGCGCTGCTCGAAGGCTGGTACCTTGGCCAGGAAACCGGCCACGGCGTCGCCGACGTATTGTTCGGCAAGGTCAATCCGGGCGCCAAGCTGCCGGTCACCATCGCGCGCTCGGTCGGCCAGCTGCCGGTTTATTACAACCGCAAGCCGACGGCTCGGCGCGGCTATCTCTTCGACACCACGGCCCCGCTCTACCCGTTCGGATTTGGGCTGAGCTACACCAGCTTCGACATTTCCGCGCCGCGGCTGGCGACGCCCGTCGTCCGGAACGGCGAGCCGGCGATCGTCGACGTCGATGTCGCCAACATTGGGCAGCGCAGCGGCGATGAAGTGGTTCAGCTCTACGTTCGCGACGACGAGGCTTCAGTGACGCGGCCCCTGCTCGAACTTCGCCGATTCCAGCGCGTCACCCTGGCGCCCGGCGAGAAGCGGACGCTTCGCTTCGAGCTTCAGCCGGCCGACCTGGCGCTCTGGAATGCTGAGATGAAACGCGTCGTCGAGCCCGGCACCTTCACCATCTACTCAGGTCCCAACTCGGTCGACATCAAGGCCGCGACCCTGACGGTTGCTCCCTAGGGCGACTTAACGTCAGGCGTTCCGGCGAGCAGCGCCAGCGCGGCCACCAGCCTAAATATGCCGCGCTGCTCCCGCCAGCGCCGCGGCGATCGCTTGGCGCAGCGGTTTGGGACGGAACTGCCGGTCATAGGGTGTGCCCCGTTTTGGCCTCTTGTCGGGACGCGGATCGAAATCCTCGAGCCAGGAATAGCGGTCGTCCATGCCCCAGGCGAGAATGTCCCCGAGCTGCGGGTAGCTCAGCATCAGGTCGAGATAGGCGCGCGCATAATCGGCTACCGCTCGGTCGCGCGCACCGATCGGCGCCGGCGCCATCTTATCGTTGACGTCGAATTCGGTGATGATGAGCTTGTAGCCCATCGCTACGACCTCATCGAGGAAGCGCCGCCACGGCCCTTCGGATTCGCGCACGATCTCGCGCACCGGGGCGCGCTTGAGCAGCCGGATGTGCGATTGGACGCCGAGGGTGTCGACCGGCGTTCCGCGCTTGCGAAAACCTTCGAGCAGCTTGAGCACGCCGCGCATGTGGACCGGGTCTTCGCCCGTCCGCTCCCAGCTCATGTAATCGTTGTAGACGAGCTCCGCGTGCGGCGCTTCGGCGCGCGCCGTGTGGAACATGAGGTCGAGGAAATGCTCCCCGCCAAGCGCGCGTGTGACGTTGGTGTCGCGGATGCGGCCAGTCTCCGGCTGCACCGCTTCGTTGACCACGTCGTAGCTGTGGATCCGGCGGCCGTAGCGGCGGCAAACGGTCTGGACGTGATTGACGAGCAGCCGCTCCGCCTCGGCCCGCGACGCGAAGTGCGTTTGGGCCAGCCATTTTGGATACCATTTGGTCGGGGTCCAGAAGAGCGTGTGGCCGCGCAGCTTCATCGCATGCCGCGCCGCATAATCGGCGATGGCATCGAACTGGCGAAAGTCGAACTTGTCCGGGCCGGGGCGAGACCATTGCCATTTGAGCTCGTTCTCCGAGACCAGGACGCCGCATTCGCGCTCGAGAATTCGGGCATAGGCGGGATTGGCAAAGCTGCCGCGGTTTGCGCCGGGCGGGCTCCATCCCACGGCCGAGCCGAAGTGGCGGCCGCCGCGCCTTGCGATTGCGTCAAGCGACTGCGGTCCCGCCGCACCCATGGCGGGTCCGGCGAGGGTCGCAACTGCGGCGCTACCTACGGCCAGCGCCTCTCGACGCGTCAGCTCCATAACCTCTCCTATGGTAGCGCTACCAATGCTAGGCTTGCCACAATGTTGTCAACGATCCGCATCTTCGCTGCGGCGCTTCTGCTCGCGTTCCTCTTTCCGGCCGAGCGCAGAGGCCCGCTGGTGGCGCGACGCTTCGATCGCTTACTGGCAAAGCCTGACCGGTCGCCCGCTGCCGGCAGGACACGCGCCTCCATTGCCTCCGCTTTCGTGGTATCAGGCGATTCACTTCGACACGGTTCCGGGCTTCCTTGCGCCGCGCCTCGACTTACGACGCGACGCCCTGCCCGCCCACGGAAGGAGACAAGTCATGCGTTCGCTGATGCCCCTCGCCGCCTTCGCCGTCGCCAGCTGCGCGCCGCAACCGCCGGCGCCGCCGAACATGGCCTTCGCTCAAGAACTCGCCGGCCATGTCGCCGGACCGCAGCAAACTTGCGTCTCGACTTCGCCCGACCAGAACCTGCGAGTGGTTGATTCCCGCACGGTCGCTTACGGCTGGGGGCGGACGATCTACGTCAATCAGCTGGCGGCGGAATGCCCGTCGCTAAGTCCGTACAACACGCTGATCGTCGAGGCTTCGGCGGGACAATATTGCCGGGGCGACCGTGTCCGCGCGCTGGAGCCGGGCGGGATCATCCCCGGCCCCAGCTGCAATCTTGGCAACTGGGTGACCTACCGCGAACCCTAGTGGATCGTCGCCACCGACGGCTCGTCGCTGAGGTTCACCCGCGCCCGCAGTGAAGCGAGCGCGAACAGGCACAGCACGGCGTAGCAAACCGCCGGGATCAGCAGCGCCGCGTGGTAGCTCGTCATTTCCGAGAACTTGCCGACGACCAGCGGGATTAGCGCGCCGCCGACGATCGCCGTGCAGAGCAGGCCCGAAGTCGCTTCGGCGCTGGCAGACGACCGCTCCAGCGTGATCGTGAAGATCACCGGGAACATGATCGAATTGAACAGGCCGATGGCGAGCGCGATGAAGCCGGCGCTGACGCCGCCGACGGTCGCCACGTAAAGGCACATGGCAGAGGCAATGGCGGTGAAGGCGGCGAGCAGCTTTGGCGCAGGAAAACGCGCGAGGAGTGCCGAGCCGATCGCCCGGCCGACCATTGCTCCGCCCCAGTAAAAGGCGACGGCCTTGCCCGCCTCTTCAACCGAGACCCCCCGGATGCCGTCGCTGCCCATGGTCGCTCCGAGCAACGGCACGCCGAACGGCGCGTCCGACAGGCCCCAGATCGCATTGTCGTTGAGGAAGGCGGTCATTTGGGTGCCGATGGCGACTTCGGCGCCGACGTAGAGGAAGATTGCGGCGCCGCCGAACAGTGCCCAGCGCGAGCTCACGGCGTCGCTAATCAGGGCGCCGATGCCCTGGCCGGCGCTGCGGCTTTCTTCGGCGGGCACCGCGGCTTCCACGGTCCTGCGCGACAGCCACATGAACAGCGTCAGCACGGCGATGATCCCGCACAGCCACAGATAGGCGGTATCGATTCCGGCGAGCGCGTCGGTGCGCACCTGCGGGGTGATGACGGTTCCTTCCTTCACTTCGACGCCCTTCAGGAACAGATGCGCGCCAAGGATCGGCGCGATGAAGGTGCCGAGGCTGTTGAAGGTCTGGCTGAAGGTCAGGCGGAAGTGGCTGTACTGCGGATTGCCGAGCGCCGCGACGAGCGGGTTGGCGGCGACCTGGAGGATGGTGATTCCGCTGGCCAGCACGAACAGGCCGAGCAGCACGAGCGGGAAGATCGCAAGATTGGCCGCCAGCAGGATCAAGCCACAGCCGGCGATCATGGTGATCAAGGCCGCGACGATCGACGGCATCGCGCGCGTCCGCGACAGCAGCGCCGCCGCGGGAAACGATACCAGGCCGTAGGCAATGAAGAAGGCAAAGGCGATGAATTGCGCCTCGAACCGGCTCAGCGTGAAGATGCCCTTTACTGCCGCCACCAACGGATCGTTCAGCGCGGTGATGAAGCCCCAGGCAAAGAACAGGCAGGTGACGATGACGAAGGCGCCGGTGACGCCGGCACTTTGCCGCTGTTGCTGCACGCGATGATCTCCCCGAAAATTCGCAAAAATGAGACTGGCAGTGAAAAATCCGTCGCACAAGCCGGGCAGTCGCCGCTAACCTCTCTCGAATGAGATCCTTGCTCCTTGCTGCGCTGTCGCTCTTCTTCGCCGCTCCTGCGCAGGCGGCGCCAATCAACGTCGACGGCGGCCTGGTCCAAGGCGAGGCCCATGACGGAAGCCTGCTGTTCCGCGGCATTCCCTTCGCTGCTCCGCCGGTGGGCGAATTGCGCTGGAAGCCGCCGCAGCCGGTCAGGCCATGGCGCGGCGTCCGGGAGTCCCTCGTCCAGCCGGCCTCCTGCCTGCAAAACGACGACGGCTGGAACCACAGCGATTTCGTCATCGGCAATGAGGATTGCCTGACGCTCGATGTTCGGACGCCCGCGCTTTCCGGCAAGCTCCCGGTGGTGGTCTGGATCCACGGCGGCAGCAATCGCGTCGGCGGTCCGAATGACATCGTGCTGTCCGACCTCGGCAAGCAGGTCGTCATTGTCGGCGTCCGCTACCGGCTCGGCATCCTGGGGTTCCTGTCGCACCGCGAGCTGACAACCGAGCAGGGCGCGTCGGGCAATTACGGGCTGATGGACCAGATTGCAGCGCTTCGCTGGGTCCAGCGCAACATCGCCAAGTTCGGCGGCGACCCCGGCAACGTTACCATCGCGGGCGAATCCGCCGGTGGACAGGATGTCAGCCTGCTGCTCGCGGCGCCCTCGGCGCGACCGTTGTTCGCCAAGGCGATCATGCAAAGCGGAAGCCCGGGGTTCGGAATGCCTTTCCGCCCGCTTGGCGAAGCAGAACGGATCGGCGATCAGGCCGCCGACCTGCTCGCCCCGGGCACCAACCTTGCAAAGATGCGCGGCGCGTCTCCCGCGGCCTTGCTCGCGGTCGATCGGCAATTGTTCGCGGCAAAGACGCCGGGCAACAGCTTCATCTGGCTTCGCACGACGATCGACGGTTCGGTCCTGCCTGCGGACCCGGCAAAACTTCTGAAGGACGCGCCGGCCAAACCGGTCATCGTCGGCAGCAACCGCTACGAATGGGACATCCCTGGTGGCCGCTCCTACCGCGACCAGTTCGTCGCGGACTCCTTCGGGGCGAACGAACGCCGTGGGCGCACCTTCTACAAGCTAGATGGTCCCGTCAGCGCTGACGACCCTCGTCTCGGATCCACCCTCGGCCAGATCGCGACCGACGTGACCTTCCGCTGCCCGGCGTTCCGCATCGCGGAGATCATGGCCACCAAGGGCGCGCCCGTCTGGCAGTATGACTTCGACGGCGCCGCGAACGGCGCTCGAAGCTTCCACTCCGCCGAAATCGCTTATGCCTTCGGCGATTCGAAACTTGCCAACGGGCTCTCGCTCAAGCCCTATTGGGTGAACTTCATCCGTAGCGGCGACCCCAACGGACCCGGCCTCGCCGCATGGCCGCGCTTCACCCCGCAGCAGCCGCTGCATGCCCTGATCTCGGTCTCAGGAGTGACGGCCGAAGCGCCATTCCATGCCCCAGCGTGCGCGCTGCTGGACACGCTTTGATCAGGCTTCAGCCCGAACTCGTCGAAAAGCCGTGGGGCCGAACCGAGCTGCCGCCGATGTTCGAGGCCACCGGCGAGCGCCGCATCGGCGAAGTCTGGTTCACCGGCGGCGGCGAGCTTCCGCTTCTCGCCAAGTACATCTTCACCAGCGAGCGGCTTTCGATCCAGGTCCACCCCAATGACGAGCAGGCGCGGGCGCGCGGCCTCGCCATGGGCAAGAGCGAATGCTGGTATATCCTCGATGCCGAGCCCGGCGCGGTTCTGGGGATTGGACTCACGCGGGCCGTTTCCAGGGAGGAGTTGCGCGCCGCCGCGCTCGACGGCTCCATCGAGCAGCTGATCGACTGGCGGCCGGTTCGCGCCGGCGACTTCATTTATGTCCCTTCGGGCACGATCCACGCCATCGGCGCCGGCATTTCGCTGCTCGAATTTCAGCAGAATTCGGACGTCACCTACCGCCTCTATGATTATGGCCGCCCGCGGGAGCTGCACCTCAACGATGGCCTTGCGGTGTCCGATCCCGGACCATTCGCGGGCGAGATCCGGCATCTCGGCGACTGCGACGAGGCAAGCCTGGTCGAAGGTCCCCATTTCCACCTGGTCCGGGCCTGCGGCGACGCGCTTCAGGACCGCCGCCGCTGGCTGATGCCGCTCGAAGGCGAAAGCGCGGGCCAGTGCATCATGCTCGAGCCTGGAGAAACCGGCCCAGCGCCGGGCGGGCAAACCCTGGTTGGGGCTAGCGCCTGACGCTCATCGCCAGCGCGATCGCGCCCAGCGGCCCGGCATTGTCGCCCAAGCCTGGCGCCCGGACGTAAGCCCCGCCCGGCGGCAACTCGACGTAACCCGCGAGGCTCTCGACCAGCATCGCTTCGATCCGTTCGAGCAAGTGCGACTGGTTGCCGACCACGCCCCCGCCAATGACGATGGCGCGCGGCGCTGCCGCGCAGACGATGACGTGGCACAATTGCGCGAGCGCTGAGGAGACCGAGTCCCACACCGGATCGTCGGCCTTCAGCGTGGCGACATCCACGCCGCGCGCCTTCAGCGTGGCGACATCCACGCCGCGCGCCTTCAGCGACGGCCCTGCCGCGAGCCCTTCGACGCAATCGCCGTGGAAAGGGCACGAACCCGCGAACTCGTCGTCCTTGAGCCGCGCGACGCGGATGTGGCCGAGCTCGCCGTGGGTGAAGCCGCGCACCGGCGTACCGCCGACGACCAGGCCGACGCCGACGCCGGTGCCGACGGTGATGTAGGCGAAGTGCGCCATCCCCTGCCCCGCGCCCCAGCGCATCTCCGCCAGCGCGGCGGCGTTGACGTCGGTGTCGATCGCCGCGGGAACGCCCGCCGCCGCCTGCAGCGGTCCGAGGATGTCGATGCCGGCCCAACCCGGCTTCGGCGTCGCCGCCATCTTCCCTGCCTCGAGGTCGAGCGGGCCGAAGCTGGCGATTCCCAGCGCCGTCGCCTTCCAGCCGCCGAGGATCTGCGCCAGCCGTCCGATCGTCTCCTCGGGCGTCGTCGTCGGCACCGTTTCGCGCTCGACGACCGAGTCCGGCCCGTGCGCCAGGATGGCGACGCACTTGGTGCCCCCAAGCTCGACCCCGGCGAAAATGTCGTCCCTCTCCATCCTTGTGATGCATAAGGTCGATTGGAGGCGACGGAAACGGGTTCCGTCATCGCCTTTCACCTCTTACCAAAGGCGGCGATGGGGGAAGGCCAGCCGATCCGTGAAATCGTCATTGTCGGCGGGGGGACCGCCGGCTGGATGACCGCGGCCGCCGCCGCCCGGTTCCTCGCGTCGCCCGAGCGCCGCATCCGCCTCATCGAATCCGAGGCGATCGGCACGGTTGGCGTCGGCGAAGGCACGATCCCACCAATGCTCGAGTTCAACCAGATGCTCGGCATTCCGGAGCCCGAGTTCCTCCGCGCTACCAAGGGCACCTACAAGCTTGGCATCGACTTCGTCGGCTGGGGCACCGAAGACGAGCGCTATTTCCACCCCTTCGGCTATATCGGCAGCAGCCTCGACGGCGTCGCCTTTCACCAGCTCTGGCTGAAGCATCGCGCCAATCCGGCGATCGGCCCGCTCGGCGCTTATTCGATGTCGACCCTCGCCGCGCACGACAATCGGTTCGCGCCGCCGGCTCCGCCCGATCCGCGCTCGCCGGTGTCGCCGCTGGCTTACGCCTTTCACCTCGACGCCAGCCTTTACGCCGGCATGCTGCGCGAGTTCGCCGAAGCGCGCGGGGTCGAGCGGATCGAAGGCCGCATCGTTGAGGTCAATCGCGACGACGACGACGACCATATCACCGACGTCACGCTGGAAAGCGGCCAGCGCATCGAAGGCGAGCTGTTCATCGATTGCTCGGGCTTCCGCTCGCTGCTGATCGGCGACGTCATGGGCTCGCCGTTCGAGGACTGGAGCCACTGGCTGCCCTGCGACCGCGCCATCGCCATGCCCTCGGAGGTCGCCAAACCGCTGACGCCCTTCACCCGCGCCATCGCCAATCCGGCGGGCTGGCAGTGGCGAATCCCGCTCCAGCACCGCACCGGCAACGGCCACGTTTATTGCAGCGGCTACATGGACGATGAGGAAGCCGAGCGGATCCTTCTTGCCAACCTCGACACGCCGTCCATCGGCACGCCCAAAAAGCTCAAGTTCAAGGCTGGCCGGCGTGAGAAAAGCTGGGTCGGTAACGTCGTTGCCATCGGCCTTTCCGCAGGCTTTCTCGAACCGCTTGAATCGACCAGCATCTGGCTCATCCAGCACGGCATCCAGAAGCTGTTCGCGCTTTTCCCGGACGCACGCTTCGGCAACGTCGAACGCGACGAATATAACCGCACCATTGCGTTGGCCTATGAAGGCGTGCGCGACTTCATCATCCTTCATTACCAGGCGACGCGGCGGCCCGAGCCGTTCTGGACCGACGTCCGCGCCGTCCCCATGCCCGATACGCTCCGCCGCAAGATCGACCTGTTCGCCGACAAGGGGCGCGTCTTCAAATATCAGGATGAGCTGTTCGAAGTGCCGAGCTGGGTGGCGGTGATGCTCGGCCAGGGGATCGTCCCCGAAGGCCACGATCCAATGGCCGATTCCCTGCCTGACGACCGCGTCGTCCCGGCGATGCTTCAGCTGCGCAATGCCTATCGCGATGCGGCGCTCGCTCTGCCGCTGCAGGAGGCTTTTCTTTCGCGCTTACTTTCCGCAGGTTCGCCGCGATGACCCGTAACGCCGCATGACTTCCCGCCCGGACCCAGTGAAGGTCGTCGTGGTCGGCGGCGGCACCGCCGGCTGGATGACTGCGGGCGCGATCGCCTGGGTGCTGCCAGAGGCCGCCAGCGTGCATCTCGTCGAATCCCAGGAAATCGGTATCGTCGGCGTCGGCGAAGCCACCCTGCCCCACCTCCGCGCCTTTTTCGAAACGCTCGGCATGGACGAAGCCGACGTCATGCGGGCCACCCATGCGACCTTCAAGCTCGGCATCGACTTCCGCGATTTCGGCAAGGGCGGGGACAGCTACATTCATCCGTTCGGGGTCTTCGGGCTCGATTTCCGCGAAGTGCCCTTTCACCACCATTGGCTGCGGATGCGCGCGCTTGGGCGCAAGGATGAGCTTTCCGATTATTCGATGGCCATCGCGATTGCCCGGCGGAACCGCTTCGCCCCGCCTTCCAGGGACCCGGGCTCGCTCGCTTCGACCTTCGGCTATGCCTACCAGTTCGATGCGACTTTGTTCGCACCCTACATGCGCAAATATTCGGAAGCGCGCGGCGCCAAGCGCACCGAAGGGCGCGTCGTCGATGTCGAGCTTCATCCCGAAACCGGCAACGTCACCGCCATCATCCTTGCCGACGGTCAGCGCATCGAAGGTGACCTTTTCATCGATTGCTCGGGCTTCAGGGCGCTCCTGATCGGCGACAAGATGGAGGAGCCGTGGGAGGATTGGGGGCAGTGGCTTCCCTGCGACCGCGCCTGTGCTCTCCCCTGCGAGTCTCCAGAAGGCCCGATCGAGCCCTACACAAGGGCCACGGCGATGTCGGCAGGCTGGCGCTGGCGAATCCCGCTGCAGCACCGCGTCGGCAACGGCTACGTTTATTCGAGCGCGCATCTGTCCGACGACGAAGCGGCCGAAGCGATCACTGGCGCCGTCGAGGGCAAGCCGATGGCGGACCCGCGCGTCCTCAAGTTCCGGGCCGGCCGGCGCAAGCGCGGCTGGGTCAAGAATGTGGTCAGCGTCGGCCTTGCCGCCGGTTTCCTGGAGCCACTGGAATCGACCAGCATCCACCTCGCCCAGCACGCCATCACCTATCTGATCGAGCTGTTTCCGCAAAAGCAGATGTCCGACGCCGACCGCGACGAGTGGAACCGGCTGATGGACATCGAATATGACCGGGTCCGCGACTTCCTGATCCTCCATTATCATTCGACCACGCGCGATGATTCCGACTTCTGGAATCACGTGCGGACGATGGAAGTGCCTGACACGCTCAAGGAAAAGATCGAGCTGTTTACCCAGACTGGGCGCGTGGCGCGCTACGTCAACGGCCCATTCCTGGAGCCGAGCTGGCTCGCCGTCTTCCTCGGCCAGGGCATTTATCCGCGCCGCTGGGACCCGCGCGCCGACGCCTTTGATCCGCGCGAGCTGGCCGTTGCCATGGACCGGCTGTGCGCCGGTATTGCGACGACCGCCGACCGCATGCCCGACCACCGCGACTTCATCGTCGAGCGCAACGCCGACATCGCGGCCACGCAATGAGCGAGCCCAAACGGATCGCCAGCATCCTCGTCTGCGGCGGAGGAGTCGTCGGGCTGTCTGCGGCCACCGCCTTCGCCCGCGCGCTGCCTCGCGCCCGAGTGCAGGTGCTTGACCTTGATCCGGACCCCGCGGCCCTCGCCGACCGCATGCCGGGCACCCTCCCCGCGGTTCGCTTCTTCCACCGGCTGATCGGCATCGAAGAGCCTCGCCTGGTCCGCCAGGCCGGCGTCACGCACCGCATCGGCACGCGCTTCGACCAATGGAGCGCCGACGGCGAATCCTGGCACCACGCCTTCGGCATCTACGGCGCCTCGATGCTGGCTTCGCCGTTCCGCCATCAATGGGCGCGGATGCGGAGCGAAGGCCGCGCCTTGAGCTTCGACCATTATGCGCCGGTCACGGCGATCGCCCGGGCCGACAAGTTCGTCTATCCGCCCGACGATCCGAGCTCTTTGCTCTCCAGCTTCGACTATGCGCTTCGGCTCGACCCCGAACTCTACGGCAGGGTGTTGCTCGATGAGGCCGTCCGGGCCCGCGTCGAAATGCGGAAGGGCACCATCGGGGAAGTCCGGCGCAGCGCCGACGATCGCGTCGAAGCGGTCATGCTCACCGACGGCGAGGAACTGCGGGGCGACCTTTTCATTGACTGCGCGGGACCAACCGCCCCTGTCTTGTCCGCGGTCTCGCCGGACTTCGAAGATTGGAGCGAAAGCCTCCCGTGCGACCGTCTGCTGATCGGCCGCACCAGCGCCGGCGCTCCAAGCCCCGTCGATATCGCCGCGGCAACGCCGTCGGGCTGGCGCATGGCGATCCCCATGCAATCGGGACGCCTGATCTGCGCCGCTTACTCGTCCAAGCTGAGCGACGATGACGCCATGCCGACCGAATTCCCCGAGGAAACCGGGATCCACGAGTTCGAGCAGATCGCAATCCGCCCCGGACGCCGCAAAAGCTGGGTCGGAAACGTCGTCGGCTTCGGCGACTCCTCCGCCGCTTTCGACCCCCTCGAAGCGACCAATCTATCGCTTGCGCAAAGCACCATCCGCCGTGCCGTTTCGCTTCTGCCCGACGCCGATTTCCTCCCCGTCCTGCTCGACGAATATAACCGACAGACGCAGGTCGAAGCCGAGCGCGTGCGCGATTTCATCGCGGTCCACTATCTCGCCTCGACCCGGACCGAGGGGGACTTCTGGAGCGACATGCCGCGGCGCGAAAAGCCCGACAGCCTGAAGCACACGCTCGAGCAGTTCATCGGCCGCGCGCGCCTGCCCAAATATGAAGAAGAGACGTTCGATGAGGAAAGCTGGCTGGCGGTCCTGTTCGGCCTCGGCTTGATGCCCGAGCGCGTCGACCCGACCGCTTATCGCATCCCCGAGGACGAAGTGCTGGCGATGATGGAGCGGGTGGAAGTGATGAGCGCCGACGTGCCCAACCAGCTTCCGCCCTATCCCGAATATCTTGCGCGGCTGATCAGCGGGTAGCGAAGGTCTTTGGCGCCGCAGTGATGCGGTCCAGGACCTCCTGGTGCGTCGACATGCTGTCGACCCGTTCCTGGATCGCGGCCCGCACGTTCTTCAACGTCACCAGCAACTGGTCCTCGGGCATCGAATTGGCGAGCGCGTGATAGCTTTCGGGGCGGATCCCCTGCCCCCACAGCACCGCAAACCAGCTGCCTTCACGGAACAGGTCGTAAAACTCTGGAAGCGCGCTGCCCCGCGCCTTGAACAGGTCGATCCGGGTCTGCAGCGAGTCCGGGATGCTCATGTTCTTGCAATAGGCCCAGAAGGGCGTGTCATCGCGCTCAGTGACGTGGAAGTGCGCGATCAGGAAGTCGCGGATCGCGCCATAAGCCTGGTGCATTTCCTCATTGAAGCGGTCGACCAGCTCAGCCTTGCAGTCGCGGTCGGGGAAGAAATCGAGGAACTTGGTGACCGCCGCCTGGACCAGGTGGATGCTGGTTGATTCCAGCGGCTCCAGGAAGCCGCTGGCAAGCCCCACGGCAAGGCAGTTCTTGACCCAGTTACGCTTGCGCTGGCCCGCGGTGAAGCGAAGCACGCGAGGCTCGGCGCGCGGCGCGCCGTCAAGCCGCTCCATTAGCCGCGTTGTGGCTTCATCCTCGCTGATGAACTCGTTCGAGAAGACGTAGCCGTTGCCGGTGCGGTGCTGGAGCGGGATCCGCCACTGCCAGCCGGCCTCCCGGGCCGTCGAGCGCGTGAAAGGCGTCGGTTCCTCGACCCGTTCGCACGGGACCGCAGCGGCCCGGTTGCAGGGCAGCCACTGGCTCCAGTCCTCGAATCCGGCTTCCAGCGCACCCTCGATCAGAAGGGCGCGGAAGCCCGAGCAATCGAAGAAGAAGTCGCCCAGCACCTTGCGGCCGTCGGTCAGCTCGACCGCCTCGATGAAGCCGCTTTCGCCGTTCTGGTGGACCTTGACGATCTTGCCTTCGACCCGCCGAACGCCGCGTTTCTCGGCAAACCGGCGGAGGTAGGCGGCGTAGAGGCTGGCGTCGAACTGGAATGCGTAGTTGATCGCCGGCAGGCCGGTCCGGTCGGTCGGCAGCGAACGGCCGAATTTGCCCAATCGCGCTGCGACGGTCTCGGCATTGAACTGCAGGATATCGGGATCCGGTCCGCCGCCGCCGCTGGCGACCCAGCGCAGCCAGTAATCGGAAAAGCTGACGCCCTTGTCGATCGCCGCGCCGATCAGCCCGAACTGGTGGAAATAGGTGTGGCCCAGCCGCCGCCAGTCGTTGAATTCGATGCCGAGCTTGAAGGTAGCGTTGGTCTCCCGGACAAACTCATCCTCATCGATCTCGAGCAGCTTGTTGAAGAGCATGATCGCCGGGATCGTCGCTTCCCCGACGCCGACCGTGCCGATCTCCTCGGATTCGACCAGGATGATTTCGAGGTCGCGTCCGCTGACTTTGGCCAGCGCCGCGGCCGACATCCAGCCTGCGGTCCCGCCGCCGACCACGACAATGCTGCGAAGGCGCCGGTCCATGTCGCTCAGGCGCTCACTGGCGGCCGCGTTTCGGCCAGGAACTGCTCGACCGTCGGCATGGCATTCACCGCCGCTGCGATGGTTTGCAGCCGGCGCTGCATGATCGACATATGCTGCTCCTCGGGCACCTGGTCGACCCAGGCGGCTTGTCCTTCGGGGATCACGCCGTGGCCGATCATCACCGCCGCCCAATTCGTCTCGCGGAACGGCTCGTCGTCCGCCAGGCGGACGGTGCCGTCGCGGCGGAAGGATTCGATCTTCGCCTCGAGCGACGGCGGTCCCGCCGCCTCGCGATGCTCATCCCAATAGGCTTCGTCGAAGCGGCCGTTGAGGCGGTAGTGGGTCAGTTGGAAATCGCGGATGCTCTCCGCCACGCGAGCGACGTTGCGGTTGTAGCTGTCGCGCGCGGTGTCGAGGTCGGCGCCGGTCGACAGCTCGCCGAGCAAATGGCCGATGCCGGTGTGGAGGAAGTGGATCAGCGCCGAATCCAGTGGCTCGAGGTCGGCTGCGGCCGCTCCCACCGCGACGCAATTGCCGATCCATGCGCTTCGGCGCACCCCGGTCCGGCACGGCGTCAGCACCACGTCCCCTACGATATTCGGGATATTCGCGATGATCGGCAAGTTCTCCAGCATCTCCCTGTCCGCGTGCCGGCTGGATATAGCGCCGATGATTGCGGTCCGGTCCTGGAGCGGATGGAGCGCGACCCAGCCGCCGCGGAAGGCGACGACATTGGCGAAGGCGGGTAGCGTCGTCAGTACCGGCGCCGAGGCGCTCAGGATGCGGTCCGCGCCGAACCATTGCTTCCAGGATTCAAAGTCGGATCCGGGAAGCGCGCTGATCAGTGCGGCTTCAGGTCCCGAGGCATCGATGAAGAGGTCGGCGTCGATTTGCTCGCCCTCGTCCCATTCGACCGAAAGGATCCGCTGGCCTTCGCATATGACGTCGCCCAGGCGCCCTTCGCGGCATTCGATCCCCGCCTTCAACGCGAGCTGCTTGAGCGCGGCGGCGTAATCGCTCGCATTCAACTGGTAGCCGTAGGATGGCGGCGTCAAATCATCCTCGAAACCGAAAGAGGACGCCGGCACGCGGCTCTGCTTCGCCGCCGCTGCTGCCGGCGAGAAATCCTCATAGTCAACGCGCAATCCCAGCGCGCGCGCCTTGACCCAGTAATTGACGAAGCTGAAGTCGCGCTCGGTACCGCTGACCGGGTCATAGCCGCTCATGAAGGTCGACGCGGACCGACCCCAGTTGGCGTAGCGTTCGGCGACCATCGGAACGCCGTTGCAAGCGTGAAGGACGCGATTGTCGTCGATGCCGAGCAGGCGATGAAGATCGACGATCGATGGCACCACGGCGATGACGTCGCTGTCGAGCAGCAACGAGGACATCTCAAGGACCGTGATGCGAACGCCGCCGGGTCCGAGCGCGCGGTACAGCGCCAGCGCGCTTATCCACAGCTGGGCATCGCGGCCGATGACCACCATCCGCTCGATCCGCCCGCTCTGCTCCGTCACTTCATTCCCAGAATTAAATCAGCCCATGGCGCGACAAGCACGCCAGAAGCCATGGTGGAGTAGGTCGTGCGGTGGAGCAAGCCGGCGGCCCAACAGGACCGCCGGCAATGCTCAGCTTATTGGCCGCGTTCGCCGCGCTCGACCGGCGCAGGCGCAGGCGGAGGCTCGGGCGCCGCCACAGGGCAGGTATCGGTCGCCAAGATAGTCGCACCGTTGGCGCAGGTCTGCGTCGCCACGGGCGGCGGCGGAGCGACCGTCACCGGTGGCGGCGGAAGCGGCGCGGGCGCCGCATCTCCACCAAACTTCAAGCGCGCGCCGATCTCGAAGCGGCGGTCGTTGATGAACCAGCCGTTCGGGACGGTAACGACGCGTCCTTCCGGCGAGTCTTCGTCGCTGACCTGCGAAAGCAGCTTCGTCTTTGTATTGAGCAGATTGCTGCCCTTTACGTTTATTTCGACGTTGTTGGTCACCGCGTAACGGAGCGTCGCGTCGAGGAAGCCCGCGGGGGCCTGCCATACCGGCAAATAGACGCAGCAATCGTAGGCCGTCACGAGGAACTTCGAACGCCAATTGTAGGCGACGCGGATCGCGAGCGGTCCCTTCTCGTACATACCCACCAAATTGTAGGCATATTTCGACAAGCCCTCGAGCGAGCCTGGGTTGAGCTGCTGGCCAAGCGTGCCCGGCGTGGTGATGTCCCCAGCGCCGCTGCCGACCGAGGTGAGGTTGGTGTTCGTGATGCCCTTGTTGTCGACGTAGGTGAAGTTCGCCTGCATGCCGAGGCCATCGAACGGCTTGGGCAGGAAGTCGAAGAAGCGCTGATACGCCACTTCCGCGCCCCGGATTTCGGCGCCACTACCGTTGAGCGGGCCGCGCAGCTGAACGCTCCGAGTTATGCCGTTGGCCGTGACCTGCTGGTTGTACGTGCCGAACTGAATGTAGTCGTAGAACTTCTTGTAGAACACGGCCAAGCTGAACGAGCCGACGTTCGCGAAGTAGTTCTCGATCGACAGATCGGCCTGCCATGCAGTGATTGGCTTCAAATAGGGATTGAAGCGGCTGCCGGTATATTCCGGATTGACGCCGACGATGTCACCCGCCCCATTCTTGATCCAACGCGGATCGAGGACCTGGGTCTGCTGCGGCAGCCCCTGACCAATCGTGCCGATGTTCTTGAGCTGTCCGATGTCAGGTCGCGACATGGCCTTCGACAGCGCGAAGCGAACCAGCCATTTCGGGTTGATGTCGAAGCGGACGTTGAAGCTGGGCAGCAGATTGTTGTGCGTTGCCCTGGCGTCCGAATACGACCCGCCGCCGCCGGCAAAGGCAATGTCTTCGGCCGAAAGATAGCAGTAAGCAGGGAAAGCAGCCGTCGGCGGCTGGCCCGGACCCGGGACGGCCGGCGTTCCACTGCCAGTGAACCCGCCCGGCACCAGCGGCGTCGAAGGGCAGAGGCTGGTGTTGTAGTTGGCTTGCGGGAAGGCAAGGAAGCCCGGGCTGCGGTCCACCGTATTGACGAATCGCAGGCCGATGTTGCCCGACACTCCGAGTTGGCCGAGACGAGCGTCCGGACCGCCGAACTTCAGCATCAAGTAACCGGCCTTCGTCGTCTCCGAAACGCGCGTGATTTCCATCGGCGCGAAGCAACCGCCAGGGCTGTTCGGATCGTTGACCGGATAGGAGCCGTTCGTGTTGTTCGACCCCGGCACGTTCTGGCCGTTTCGATCGCATTCCGGAAGGAAGTTGCCGACACCTGTTTTTTCGAAGCTGAACTGGTCGGCGCCACGCTTTTCCAGGAAATCGAAGGGGACGAACTGGAATGTCCCAAGATTCCCGCCGTGGAAAGACGTGCCAAACTGCTCGGTGGAGTAAAAACCGGCCGGATAGCCGTTAAAGTTCGTGGTTTGCCCGTTGGACGTGCAGGTGCCGGGCTGGCTGTCCAGATTCCAGTAGAGATACTCGCAACCGCCGGTCCAGTTGTTGGCGATATTCTGCCAGTTGTAGGCGGCCCAGTTCACCGTCTGGTCGCGGTCCGCATAGCGGGCGCCGAACTTCAGCTGGTTGATCCAGGTCGTGCCGATGTCATATTCGCCATCAGCGCGGCCGGCGATTTCGTTGCCCTTCGAATTTTCCATGTGGTCCATGGCGCTGCGAAGGTACCAATTGTTCGGATTGGCGATCCCGCCGGCCGATTGGTTGACGTTGACCGGGGGACCGAAAACGACGCGCGGCAGGCCGCTCGAAACATCGAGCGTCGGCGTCGTGAACGTGCCCATGTCGACTTCGATTTCGTAGTTGCGCTGGTTCGCGTGGACATATTGGCCGTCGAAGTTGAAGCGCAGCCGCGGCGTCGCCTCCCACTTGAGGTTGATCGACATGTCCTGAGTGCGCCGGTGCGTTTCGGCGTAGCGGCTGATGCTATAGAGGTCGGAGGCGCCGGCATAATCGCCGTTCGCGCCCTGCACGAGCGCCGCGGAGCAAAGCGGCCCGCCCTCACCGATCGTCGCCTGCGAGCCTGCCCACGCATAGCAGTTGGCGAACATCGGTTCACCCTGGTCGTTCCGGGCGATATCCTGGACGATAGGCGCGGCCTGGCCGCATTGCTGGAAGGTGCCGCAGCCCCAGCCCGTCTCGCCGGTCGGCGCGCCGAACCAGCCGATGTTGTTCCGCGTCAGCGTTCCGCTTTCGAAATTGCCGTCGGAATCAAACGTGAAAGCCGGGGTCCCGGGTAGCGGCAGGATCGGCGTCGGACCCGCGTCCTGGCCCGTAACCGTACCGAAGCGCGTGCGAACCCCGGCCCCGAACAGGCCGTAGAATTCGCTCTGAAGGCCGCGCTCGCGGTAGGATTCGTTGAAATTGGAAAGCGTGTACTGCGCGGTCAGCAACATCTTGCGATCGTTGCTGCGCCACTGGAACGCGCCAGCGCCGCCGGTCCGTTCGCGCTCGTAGGCGTTGTCGCGGAAGGCGACGCCCGCCGGAACGTAGGCCAGCGCTGGGCCGTCCGGGCCGAACGCCTGGTCGAAGGCCGCGGTGCGCATGTACTGGATGCCCTGCGACTGTGTCCGGATTTTTGAATAGGCGCCGTCCACCATCACGCCGATGTCGCCAATGTTGGTCGACCAGCGGTTGCTGTAGAAAGCCGAGAACTCAGGCGTGACCTTCTTTGCGAGGTCGCCATAAATCGCGTTTACGCTCGCCTGGATGATCTCGCCGTTCGCGTCGAAGGGCACGCGCGTGCGCAGGTTGATGAGGCCGGCGATGCCGCCTTCGATGAGGTCGGCGGTCTGGTTCTTGTAGGTGTCGACGCCCGCCATCAGTTCCGGCGTAACGTCCGCCCAGCTCAAGCCGCGCGAGGAGTCGGCGCTGAAGGTGTCGCGGCCGTTGAATTCGGAACGGACCTGGGGAAGGCCGCGGACGAGCACGGTCGATAGCTCGGCAGAGAAGTGCGCGGTGTCGCTGTTGGCGGAAAAGCGGCCAACGGTAATGCCCGGAACGCGCTGCAGCGCTTCGGCGACGGACTTGTCGGGGAAGGCGCCGATGTCGGTCGCGGTGATCGAATCGACCACCGTGTCCGCGTTCCGCTTGATTTGCTGCGAGGTGCGAAGCGCACGCTTCTGGCCGGTGACGATGATCGCGTTCTTTTCGATCACCGGCGACGGGTTGGCCTCCGCATTCGGATCGGTTGTGGTGCTTAGCGGCTTGGCCGCATCGCGCGAAGTCTGATCCTGCGCCCAGGCCGTTGCCGGCTGCAACACTCCAAAAGCCAGAACCAACGTAGATGCGCCGCAGCGCAATGCGCGAGTGGTCGTAGCCGACGAACCGAACATACTATTCTCCCCTCGTTACCCGGAACAATCCCGGACGACGCACCTCACAATGCGCCGCAACTCACGAGTCGGATGGGGAATGATAGCGCTACCACAACCGCGAAAATCAAAGCCCGAGCCGTTGATATTTTTATCTTTTCGGCCCGAGCATAGTGCCCGCTGTAATGTCTCTCCCCAACCCACTCTCGTGAGCGTGGGGTCGAGCCTATTGCAACTTTCACCGCAGTCAATTGCATGTGACAGGCTGATGACAACGACACGCGGCCTGTGTTGCAGCGCCGCCACAGGAGCCGTCACGCGGTCCTCGTCTTGCTGCACATGCCGAGTGCCGATACGCAAAGGGGACGCGCGTCATGTTGCAGGGGGTTGGTCATGATCACTCGGCGTGAATTATTGTGCACTGCATCCGCGACGCTCGCGTCGTGCGCGACGCTTCCCCCAACGAGCGGTGCTCGCACGAAACTTGTTCGCGTCAACGGGACAGCGTTCAGTGCTGGCGGCAAGCCCTACGCCATTGCCGGCACGAACATGTGGTACGCGCCTTACCTTGGCGCAGACGGCAAGGAAGCCAATGCCCGGCTGCAGCGCGAGCTCGATCGGCTGACCGCGATCGGCGTCGACAATGTCCGGCTGCTCGGCAGCGCCGAATTGTCGCCGCTCAAGAATTCGGTGCGCCCCGCGTTCCGCGACCAAAGCGCCAAGTACAATGAAGCGCTGCTCCGCGGCCTGGATTACACGCTTGCCGAAATGGGGCGGCGCGGAATGCGCGCGGTCATCTACCTGACCAACTTTTGGGAATGGTCGGGCGGCATGATGACCTATCTCTATTGGAACAACGGCGGCCGCTACATCGACATGAACGACCCGGCGCATCCGTGGCCAGAGTTCGCGGACATGAGCTCGCAATTCTACGCCAACGCGCCGGCGGTCGCCATGTATCACGATTATGTCCGCGCCGTGGTGACGCGACGCAACGGCATCACCGGCCTTCTCTATCGCGACGATCCGGCGATTATGGCCTGGCAGCTCGCCAATGAGCCGCGGCCCGCCGGCGGCGCCGAAGCCGGGCGCCGCCACATGCCCTCCTACCTCGCCTGGATCCGCTCGACCGCGCGGCTGATCAAATCGCTCGACCCGAACCATCTGGTGTCGACGGGAAGCGAGGGAACGCAGGGCTGCATCGAGGATGAGCAATGCGTGCTCGACGCCCATGCGTCGCCCGACATCGACTATGTCACGACGCACATCTGGCCGCAGAACTGGAGTTGGGCCGATCCCAAGGACCTCGCCGGGACCTGGCCGACGGTCGAGCGCAACACGCGCGAATATCTTGGTAAGCAGGTCGCCATCGCCGGGCGGCTGCGCAAGCCGCTGGTGGTCGAGGAATTCGGAATGCCGCGCGACGGCGGCAGCTTCGATCCAAGCGCGACGACGACCTACAAGGATCGCTTC
This sequence comes from Pseudomonadota bacterium, assembly GCA_040389765.1. Lineage (GTDB taxonomy): Bacteria > Pseudomonadota > Alphaproteobacteria > Sphingomonadales > Sphingomonadaceae > Sphingomicrobium. The sequence continues at coordinate 87,892 of JAZJZO010000007.1, forward strand.
TATGGCCTCATCTATGCGGCCGTGCTCGACAGCCTGCGCTCAGGCGGGCCGCTGCGCGGCGCGAACTTCTGGGCCTGGGGTGGCGAAGGCCGGGCAATGCACGCCGACCATCATTTCGAACGCGGCGATACATCCTATCTGGGCGATCCGCCGCACGAGCCGCAGGGTTGGTACAGCGTGTTCGATACCGACGCTTCGACGCAGGCGATCATCCGCGACTATGCTGCGGCCGCGCGAGTCCTCGCCTAGGGCGTGATCCGATACATTGCGACGCCGTGCGGCTCGACGGTTGCTGCGATCAAACCCGACCAGCGGCGAAGCTCGCGATGCGCCCACAGGTCGCGCACGCGTGCTCGCGCGGATCGGGGCAGTCCGAGTTGCTCGGCCGTGGCGCGGATCGTCAGCGGTTGCTCGCTCCGATTGAGCAGCAGCACCGCCTTGGCCCCGCCGGCAAGCGGCTTCACCCAGACCTCGGCATTGCCGTCGCGGGCGACGCGCCGGCCCTGCTGACCGAGCGTATCCTGGTCGACCGCGATGACGTCCTTGTTGAGCAGGATCGAGCGCGTCACTTCGTCCATGCGCGCGACGTCGTTGCCGGCCATCAGCGGCGCGGCCATCATCGCCCACAGCGAGAAATGCGCGCGATATTCCGCCGCCGTCATTCCGCCGTTGCCGACTTCGAGCATGTCCGGGTCGTTCCAATGACCTGGCCCGGCATACGGCCACAGGGGCTCGTTCATATCGACGATCTCGAGCACGGGATGCGCCCAATCGCGGTCCTTGTCCTTGGTCGCGAAGCTGTCCCAGATGTCGCCCGTGGTCCGCCACAAATTGCCGACGTTCCTGGCCCAGAGCCACGGCTTGGCGGTGCCCCATTCGCATATCGAAAAAACGATGTCGCGGCCGCTCGAACGAAGCGCGTCGGCCATCAGCGCATAGGCTTCCTTGGCATTGCGGTCGCCCGTACTGCACCAATCGTACTTTAGATAATCGACGCCCCAGCGAGCATAGGTGATCGCGTCCTGATATTCGTGGCCCTGGCTGCCCGGACGCCCCCCGCAGGTCAGGCGTCCGGCGTCGGAATAGATGCCGAACTTCAGCCCGCGCGAGTGGACGTAATCGGACAGCGCCTTGATCCCCGACGGGAAGCGTTTCGGGTCGGCCGAGATGAAGCCGTTGGCATCGCGCGGCCCGTGCCAGCAATCGTCGATCACGACATACTGGTAGCCAGCGTCGCGCATTCCGTTGGCGGCGATTGCGTCCGCGGTGTCGCGGACGATCTGTTCGTTCACATTGCAGGCGAACTTGTTCCAGCTGTTCCACCCCATCGGCGGGGTCAGCGCGAGGCCGTTCGGAGCTTTGTTGACGACTTCCTGGGTCGTCTGGGCAAGCGCCGGCGCCGCGCACAGGTTCGCGCCCAAAGCGAGCACAAGCAGAAGTTTCAAGATGCGCGACATTGCCCCTCCACAACCCGATCGCCTCTTGCGTTAGCGCTACCATCAGGCGATGCAAATCGTCGAGGGGAGAATCGTGGGACACATCCGAAACCTGCTGCTCGTCGCGTTGCTGGCCGTTGCGCCCGCTGTCGCAGACGCCCAATCCGCACCGCTGCCGCGCTTCACCAGTTCCGGCGGCAAGCACGCGCTTATGGTCGACGGCGCGCCCTTCCTGGTCCTCGGCGCGCAGACTCATAACAGTAGCAATTATCCGGCTATCCTGCCCAAGGTCTGGCCCGTCGTCCGCGAGCTTCGCGCCAATACCGTCGAAATCCCCATCGCCTGGGAGCAGATCGAGCCGCGCGAAGGCCAGTTCGACTTTACCTGGGTGGATGCGCTGCTCGCGGGCGCACGCGCGAACAACGTCCGCCTCGTCCCGCTGTGGTTTGGGACGTGGAAGAACACCAACCCCGGCTACACGCCCGAATGGGTGAAAGGCGACCCGCGCCGCTTCCCGCGCATGATCACGAAGGACGGCAAGACTCATTATGCCTTGTCGCCGCATGGGGCCGAGACGCTGAAGGCCGATGCCCGCGCGTTCGCGGCACTGATGCGCCACCTGCGCGAGGTCGATCCGCAGCACACCGTCATCATGGTCCAGGTCGAGAACGAGTCCGGCAGCTACGGCAGCCCGCGCGACTTCTCGCCCGAGGCGAACCGCCTGTTCGCGCAGGCCATCCCGGCCGAGCTTGCCCGGCGGACGGGCAAGAGCGGGACCTGGACGCAGGTCTTCGGCTGGAAGGCGGACCAGGCGTTCAATTCATGGCACGTCGCCCGCTACATCGACCAGGTCGCCGCTGCCGGCCAGGCGGAGCTCGCACTGCCGATGTACGCCAACGCGGCACTGAGCGACCCGTTCAAGGAAGCATCGGCGATCTACAGCGCGAGCGGCGGGCCGAACTGGAACGTCATCGACATCTGGAAGGCGGCCGCGCCGCACCTCTCGCTCGTCGCACCCGACATCTACGACCGCGACGACAAGGTCTACGCGCGCCAGATCGAGCATTATGCGCGCGCCGACAATCCGCTGTTCGTCCCCGAAAACGGCAATGCGGCCGAGTTCTCTCGCTTCTTCTGGCTGGCGCTCGGCAAGGGCGCGATCGGCTGGACGCCGTTCGGCATGGATGCGACCAATTATTCGAACTTCCCGCTCGGAGCGCGCAAGCTCGATGCTGAGACGCTCGAAGCCTTTGCGTCCAAGTTCCGGCTAATCGCTCCGATGGCGCGCGACTGGGCGCGGCTTGCCTACACCCGTCCGACGGCCGGCTTCGCCAAGGCCAAGGACGGCGCCGACCAATCGGCGTCGCTCGGCCGGTGGAAGGTCACCGCGATGTACGGAATGTGGGAGTTCGGTGAGCGCGACTGGACCTGGATCGACATGCCCGTCCACCCGAACAAGGAGCGGCCGGTCGGCGGCGCCGCGATCATCCAGCTCGGGCCCGACGAATTCCTCGTCGCCGGATCGGACGTCCGCCTCCGCTTCGGCCTCGCGGGCGCCGGCGGCAACGTCCAGTTCCTCTCGGTCGAGGAAGGCAGCTTCGAGAATGGCCGCTGGGTGATGCTGCGCCGCTGGAACGGCGACCAGACCGACTACGGGCTCAACCTCACCGAACCGACCCTGCTCAAGGTGCGAATGGGAACCTATTGATGAAGAAGACGGCATTGTTCGCCCTGCTTGCGGCGACCGCGTCGGCAGCTTTTGCCCAGGCCGATTACAAGCGCACGCCGAGCGGCGTGGTCGTCATGCCTGCACAGGGCAGCGAGGCCGCCGTCCGGCTCGACGTTTACGGCGACGGGCTCATCCGCGTCACGTCGACCGCCGACATGAACGTCGAACCGCAGCCGAGCCTGATGGTGACAGCACGGCCGGTCTCGAGCGGCTTCACCGTCACCGAAGCGCCCGGCGCGGTCACTCTCGCCACGCCCAAGGCTTCCGCAACGGTCGAGCTTGAAACCGGCAACGTCAGCTTCCGTGATTCATCGGGACGCGTGCAGCTCGCCGAAAGCGGCCCCGCTAGCTTCGCTCCGGCAAGCGCCGACGGAAAGCCTTATTGGGCGATCAGCCAGCAGTTCAACCGCGGCACCGACGAAGGCTTTTACGGCCTCGGCCAGCACCAGAACGGGCAGATGAATTACAACGGCGAGGACGTCGAGCTCGCCCAGCACAACATGGACATCGCGATTCCGTTCGTCGTCTCGACGCGCAATTACGGACTGCTGTGGGACAATGATTCGATCACCCGTTTCGGCGATCCAAAGCCCTACGCGCCGCTGGCGGCCGACGGCGGCTGGACCGCGACCTACAGCGCGGCGGGAAAGGTCATCACCAAGCGGACCGAGCCGGCGATCGACCTCCCATATCTCGAAAACCGCAAAGACTGGCCGGTGGGAACGCGGACCGCCGACGGCGGCAACAACGTCCCCGGGCTGAAAGTTGTCTGGACGGGCAAGGTCACTCCGGCGACCGGCGGATTGCACCGCTTCCGCCTTTACTCGTCGGGCTATGCGAAGGTGTTTGTCGACGGCCGCGAAGTGCTCGACCGCTGGCGGCAGAACTGGAACCCCTGGTACCATAATTTCGACGCCGAGCTGTCCGCCGGACGTTCCCACGACATCCGCGTCGAATGGGAGCCGGGTGGCGGCTATATCTCGCTTGACCACGCCGATCCGCGTCCCGACGCCGACCGCCGCTCGCTGACCTTGTCGTCCGAGCTCGCGAAGAGCGTCGATTATTATTTCGTCGGCGGCGGCAACATGGACGAGGTCATCTCGGGCTATCGCCAGCTGACCGGCAAGTCGCCGATCATGCCCAAATGGGCGTACGGATTCTGGCAGAGCCGGCAGCGCTACGAGACCCAGGACCAACTGCTCGGCGTGCTTCGCGAGTACCGCAAGCGCGGGCTTCCGCTCGATAATATCGTGCAGGATTGGAACTACTGGCCCGAAGACCAATGGGGCTGCCAGTGCTTCGACCCCGCCCGCTTCCCGGACCCCAAGGCGATGGTCGACGAAATCCACCGAAGCGGCGCCCACACGATGATTTCGGTCTGGGCGAAATTCTATCCCAACACCGCCAACTACAAGGCGCTCGACGCGGTCGGTGGAATCTACCGCAACATGGTCACGCCGCGGCCCGACGAGCCGATGAACGATGCCAATTACGTGCACGCGATGTATCGCGACTGGATCGGCGCCAGCGGCTATCCGAACGCCTTCTACGACCCGTACAACGCCCGCGCCCGGGACCTTTACGCCAAGCAGGTGATCGAGGGCATTGCGACCAAGGGCTTCGACGCCTGGTGGCTCGATTCCGACGAGCCCGACTTCCATTCGAACCTGTCGATCGCCGAGCGGAAGCGACGCATGGGGCCGACCGCCGCCGGGCCAGCCGCGGCCTATTTCAACTCATACCCGCTGATGCACGTCGAGAACGTCTACGACCATCTGCTTCAGGCCAAGCCGGACGTCCGCCCGTTCATCCTGACACGTTCCGGATTCGGCGGCATCCAGCGCGCCGGAGCGGCGATGTGGTCGGGCGACGTCGCATCGCGCTGGGACAATTTCCGCGAGCAGATTTCGGCCGGGGTCAATCTGTCGATGTCGGGCCTGCCTAACTGGAGCCACGACATCGGCGGCTACACGATGGAAGACCGCTTCCTGAAACCCAAGCCGGCCGACCTCGCCGAATGGCGTGAGCTCAACACCCGCTGGTTCCAGTTCGGCGCCTTCTCGCCGATCTTCCGCAGCCACGGCGAGAACATCAAACGCGAGATTTTTGAAATGTCGCCCGAAGGGTCGCCTACCTACCGCTCGATGGCCTGGTACGACCGTCTTCGATACCGGCTGATGCCCTATATCTACACGCTCGGCGCCGACACCTTCTTCAAGGATGGCACGATCATGCGCGGGCTGGTCATGGACTTCGGCGCCGACCGCAAAGCCTGGGCCATCGACGATGAGTATATGTTCGGTCCGGCCTTCCTTGTCGCGCCCGTCACCGAGCACCGGGCGCGGTCGCGCAAGGTCTATCTGCCGAGCGGTTCGAGTTGGTACGATTTCTACACCGGCCGAAGCGTCGCGGGCGGCCGCACCATCACCGCCGCCGCGCCCTACGAACGCATGCCGGTCTTCGTCCGCGCGGGATCGATCGTGCCCACGGGTCCGGCGATCCAGCATACCGGCAACAGCTCGAGTTCGCCGCTGACGCTCAACGTCTACACCGGCGCCGACGGACGCTTCTCGGTTTACGAAGACGACGGGACCAGCCGCCAATATCTGAACGGCCATTTTGCGCGCATCCCGCTGGCCTGGGACGAAGCGGCGCGAACGCTGACCATCGGCCCACGCGAAGGCAGCTATTCGGGAATGGCCGGCAGGCGGACGATCAACGTCCGCTGGATGCGGCCCGGCAGCCCGCGCGCCCTCGCCTTCGATGCGCGTCCTGATGCCAGCATTACCTACGACGGAACGGCGCAGGCGATCCGGATGCGCTAGGCGAGCCCGCGCCCGCGAATTCGCAGCACCGGAACGAACGCTCCCTTCTCGGCTGGCGGCAAGGTCAGCCGAAGCGCCTCGCCGTCGCGTTTGAACGGCAGGTCCGGGCCGCCGAGCAGGTCGATGCGCTCGATCACCGCGTCGGGCAGCGCCCGCGTTCCCAAGGAGCCAATCGCAGTCTCGCGCTCGGGCCAGGCCAATAGGATAGCGTAGAGCGCGCCGTCTTTGCTCGTGAAGCGCACGTCCTCGGCGGTGAAGGGCTTGGCCTGGTCCTCGGCCATGTGCCCGGTCGGCGCCTGCGCCGGACCCTCGCCGAAAACCCGCCACGGGCGCGACCCGAAGATCGCCTCGCCATTGCGCTGGTTCCACGCGCCGATCGCATCGACGATTGCTTCTTCTTTCTCGTCGATCGTGCCGTCGCCTCGGACCGGGATGCTGAGCAGCAGATTGCCGTTCTTGGAGACGACATCGGCGAGCCGCTGGACGACCTGCTCGGCGCTCTTGTAGCCGCCGCGCTCGTAAAGCGGCCGGTCGTAATGCCAACTGCCGATGCACGTGTCGGTCTGCCACGGCTCGGGCCGGATTTGGTCGACAAACCCGCGTTCGACATCCTCGACGATGAAGCGCCGTTCGAACGCCCCGAGCTTCTTGGCGAAGAGCACGACATCGGCACTGCCGCGCCACTGCACCGCCTGCTCATAATAGTGACGTACGGCTTCAAGGCCCGTCTCGCCGAAGGGGATGCCGCTGTCGTCAAAGTAGAACAGGTCGGGCCGGTATTTCTCGACCATCTCCTTCTGCCGCATCCGCCATTTCTCGACGAAGCGCGGGTTGGCTGGTGGCGCGACCTCGATCCATTGGCCGTCGCGCTCGTCGTGCCAGGCGTTCATTGCCTGCGCAGACGTGATCCCGTCGGGCGCGACATAATAAGGCCCGGTGTAAAGCTCCTGCGGGTCGAGCCCGTCCCAATATTTGCCGCGCCCGTGATGCTTGCGCAGCCAGTATGCGTCGTAGCGGCGGCCGCGCATCGGCCCTTCTGCGTCATAGCCATAGGCCGGCTGCCACCAGTGCCAGGCGTGGCTGGCGTGGTTGGAGATGCCGAACTTCAGCCCGGCCGCGCGAACGATCGGCGCCCACGTGCCGAGGATGTCGCGCTTCGGGCCGACGCGGGTTGAGTTCCACTCATGATGGCTGCTCGCGAAATTGTCGAAATTGTCATGGTGGCAGCCCATCGCAAAGAAATAGCGGGCGCCCGCCCGGGCATAGCGCCGGACCAGCGTCTCGGGCTCCCAATGCTCGGCCTTCCACTTGCCGATGATGTCGATGAAACCCGTCCGGCTCGGGTGGCCGTAGCGGCGCAGATGGTTTTCGTACGGCGTCTCGCCCTGCTGCCACGGCTGGCGCCCCTGCAGGTACATCAGCCGCGCGTACCAGTCGCCATACTCGGGCTGGCATTGCGGCCCCCAGTGCGCCCAGATCCCGAATTTGGCGTCGCGGAACCAGTCGGGCGCGCGATAGCCGAACTTTTGCAGCGCGCCCCAGCCCGGCGCCGCAATCGCTGGCCGGGGCAGCGCCGCGGCGAGTCCCGACCCCAGCAGCGCGCGGCGCGAAAGGCGCATCAGCCCCTGGTCATCTCGTCAAATGGTGCAGCGCCTGAAGCAAGAAGTGCTTCATCCGCTCCCTCAACTCCGGGGTGGATTCGCCAAGAATCCCCCGCGCTTCCTCCGGGATATGCCCGACCGGATCGGAATCCAGGCGGAACACGAAATGGTCGAACAAGGCGCGCCAGGCCCGTCGCTCATTTTCGGGCAAATGGCTGATCGTCAGCAACCCGTGGCCGAGCGCATGCGTTGGCGAACCCGCATCGGGCGCTCCGACCTTCCACCAATAATTGACCAGCATGTTGAGCGGGCCGGTCGCTTCGACGCCGTGCCACCACATGGCCGGAATGAAGATGGCGTCGCCGGGCTCCAGCTCGGCCACCAGCATGTGCTTCATCGCCTCTCGGAAGTGCGGGAATCGGTTGAGATCGGGCGCACTCGGATCGACCATGCTCGATGGTTGCCCGGCCATCGTATTGTCGATCGGCCCGACGTAGAGATTCACCACCTGCTCGGTCGGGAAAATCATGAAACGCCGCCGTCCGGAAACGACGCAGGCGATGTTGTTGGATTCATCGAAGTGGGGCGCGACGCGGCTCTGGTTTCCGATCCAGATCCCTGGCGCCGCCGGCTTGTCCGCGACGAGCGGCATCGGATGGGTATCAGCGAAGCTGGTGAGCAGGTCCTCGGCCGGGGTCGAGCCCAAATAAAGCGTCTGCCTACTTGAGCCATCGGCCAGCTCCATGAGCCTCCCGACCAACTGCGTCAGGGTCGCGTTGCTGACGGCGAAATTGAAGCCGCGCATGCCGGGCTCATAAAAATAGCGGCCCTCGATGTCGGGCGGGCCGACGAACAGGCGCAGCGGCTGACCGCGGTCGAGCGAGCTGAGGTATGAGGCAAGCGCAGCTGGCGATTGCCGGGCCGCTTCGACCACCGGCCATTGGCTGACGAGGCCGCGGACGACGACCGGATGGTCGAGCGGGTCCAAGCGCTGCGCAAGCTCGTCAGCGCTGACTTCGGCAACGCCAGCGGCGGCGGGAAGCGGTGCGGGAGCCGAACCTTCCGTTTGCAAACCCCCACCCCCGATGTCGTTAGTTGCTGGCGTGCGCCTTTGCGACGAGCGCGGCAAACTTCGCAGCGCTGATTCCCAGCATCAGGCCAAGCTCGTCCTTGCCGAATGCCACTGCCGGGACCTTGATCCTCGCTTTGCCGGTGTCAACCACGACTCCATCCTGCTCGACCGCGGCGACCGCACCAATCGGAACGCCGCTGATATCGCGAAGCGGGCTGCCGACCTTGAAGTCAGCCGCCACGGCGGGCCGGGTCTTGCCCTTGATCCCGCTCGGCGCGGCTTTGACCGGGTCGATGCTGCCGACCATGCGGTTGTAGCTGGCCTGCGCGTCGCGGCTTGCTGCCGACGACTGAGCGGCGTTGCCCGATCCGGCCTCTGGGCCCGCGCCCCCGACAACCTGAGCGAATGCTGCGCTCGAGCTCATCGCCAGCGCGATCATTGCGAAGCCAAGCGTGACACTGCGAACCATTTCTGCCCTTCCCGTTCATTCGATTGGATTCGCGCTATCCATAAGCGCGAATTTCCTTGCATTACAGCTGCATGGTGAATGCGCAATGAGCGGCGGCGCCAGTCTCGTGGCGAAATTGGCTGCGGCGGCAGGATTCGAACCTGCGAATGCCTCAACAAGGGCCGACAACAGTCGCTTATCTAAGCCGTTTTGCCGCGGAATGACGAAACTGCCCCCCAGAGCGACGCCGAACTTCAACCCGACCGGACCGACGGGCAACGCCCGCAGCTTCCAGGCCGGCCTCAAGTACAGCTTCTAATCTTCGTCAAATCGTGGGAGGGGGAACGGCAACGTCCCCCTCCCTTTTTTTCGAGCAGGTGTGGTGAAACCCGAGCTCCGGCGCGTCGGCAACAGCCAAAGCCCAGTCGTCGTCATCGACGAGTTCAGCGGATCGGCCGAGGACATCGCCCGCATCGCCGATGCGCTTGCCCCCTACCCGCCGATCACCAAGAATTACTACCCCGGGGTTCGCCGCCCAATCGCGCCGACCGACGGCCCGGCCTACGATTATGCGATCCGAAGTTGCGAAAAAGCTGCGCCTTTTGTCGGCGGGGCCTTCGATGTCGACGCGTTCGACCTCACCGAAGCGAGCTTTTCGATCGTCACCGTGCAGCCCGATGATCTGCAGCCTGCCCAGCGGGCGCCCCATTTCGATTCGTCCGACCAGAACGTCTTCGCGATGCTGCATTTCCTGCGCGTTCCGCCGGGATCGGGCACGGCATTTTACCGGCATCGCTCGACCGGGGTCGAACGAGTGACCGAGGAGAACTTCAACCGCTTCGTCTATGCCGCCAGGGCCGATGCCGCGCGCCTTGCCGCCGACAGCGGCTACATCAATTCCTCCGACGAATATTATGAGCAGATCGACATGGTCGAGGCCTTGCCCGACCGCCTGATCATCTATCACGGCAGCCTGCTTCATTCGGGCGTGATTCCGCCGGGCATGACCTTCAGCGTCGACCCGCGCGAAGGACGGCTGACAGGCAATTATTTCATCTACGGGCGGCAGGGAGCGAAACCGAATGGCTAGGAGTGCAGCGATCCTTACCGCGGCGCTGGTCGCAGCGACTTCGGCCCCCGTGCAAAATAGCCCGTGGCCGACCGCGGCTTAGCCGCCGGTTAACCTGCACGCGCCGCAGCCTAGCGCCGCTGCCAGACCCGCACGTAATCGACCTCCATCCGCTGCGGCAGCGCGGCATCGTCTATGCCCTTGGCCGCCGCCCAGTCGCCGCCCATGGCCAGGTTCAGGATCACCTGGAACGGCGTGTTGAACGGCCAGGCGCCCTTCCCGCCGGGCTGGTCGTTGCGAACTTTGAGGATGCCGCGATCGTCGACCCCGATGAGGATGACGTCGGGCCGCCAGTCGAGTTGGTAGCGGTGGAAGGCGGTGCAGCTCGACGGCACCACCCGCTGCGCGCTCCGCTGGCTTTTCAGCACATGGTTGAACAGAGCGGTGTGAAGCGAGGCATAGATCAGGTTGGGCTCGGCTCCGACCTGCTCCATGATGTCGATCTCCCCATCGTCGGGCCATTTCTTCATGTCGGTCGGAAGCATCCAGATCGCCGGCCAAGTGCCCCGCGCGCAGGGGAGCTTCGCGCGGACTTCGTAGAAGCCGTAGGTCCAACCTGCCCCTTTCGAGACAAGTTTGCCTGAGGTGTAATGCTGGCCACCCCAGTCCCGCATCCTCGAGGGCGTTTCGCGCCGCGCCTCGAGGATCAGCCGCCCATTGCGGACCCGAATGTTTCGCGGCGAACCGGCCGAATAATATTGCAACTCCCCATTGAACCAGCCCTTCTTGTTGAAGGCCGTGTCGTAGCGCCACTTTCGAAGATCGAGACGGGCGCCGCTGAATTCGTCGCTCCACACCAACCGGGCGGCGGCAGGGCGCCTGACGGGGCCCGAATAGCTGGAGTTGGTGACGGTGAATTGCGGCTGCGCGGCGGCTAGCGCGAAAAGGGCTGTAACCATGGATGATACGCTTAATGATCAACCAACCCGGGCGCTACCTCGACTGCCTTGCCGCGCGCTCGCCCTCGACTTCACGATCACCTAGGGTCACGCGATTCTTGATTTTGGCAGGAGCGCTGCTTCGCGCTTGCCACACTTTGTTCAACAACATGCCGGACGAACATCGCGCGGCATGGCGTGCGATCTACGATCATTATGTTTTCGCTCCGGACGAGGCTTCGTTCGATCACCTGCCGCCGGAACTTCGCTCTGCGCCCGAACCGGGCCCGGAAGCGATCGCCCAATTGAAGAACGCCATCGCCCGACCTGTTCACGCGGTCCTGAACGCGGCCTTGCTTCGCGGCGAACTTGGCTGGGGCGGCAGGATTCGAACCTGCGAATGCCGGTACCAAAAACCGGTGCC
>JAZJZO010000008.1:0-4135 GCA_040389765.1 Pseudomonadota bacterium
ATCGACAAGCTGCTCGACGTCACCAAGCAGGTCGAAGGCCACACCATCTGCGCGCTTGGCGACGCTGCTGCCTGGCCGATCCAGGGGCTGGTGCGCCACTTCCGTCCGGAGCTTGAGCGCCGCATTGCCGAGCGGACGGCGCGCGGCATGCTGGAGGCGGCGGAATGAGCGCGCAAACGATCCTGATCATCGCGCTGGTGGTCGGAGTGGCCCTTATCTTCGCTATTGGCTGGCGCGCGCCCGACCGTTCCCCGGGAATTGAGGACAAGAGCGACCACGATCGGATTGAGGACTGATGACGCGGACTGAAATCATCATTGTGATCCTGGTCGCGATCGCCGCGATCGCTGCGCTGCTCGCGGCCCGTAGCGGTGGGCCCCGCGTCACGCGGATAGACCGGACCGTGCGTCGCAAGAAGGACGGGGATTAAGCGGCGCGACTGCCGGGTTGCAAAGGTTTCGGCGGCGGCGCAGATTATCGTTTGTTAGCGGACTCTTGGGGAGGCAGTTGGGATGATCGGTAGACTCTTGAAATTCGCCGCGATGCTGGCCTTCGGGACTTCAAGCGGTGTTTTGGCACAGCAACCGCCGCCCGCGCCGCCGCCACCGCCGCCGCAGCCGTCTACGTATAATCAGCGCCATCCCAACGCCGATTTCACTCGCGAATACGAATCTCGCATGAGATTCAACTTTCAGGACAAGCCCACTGCCGCCCAGCTTGAAGCGCGAGTTGTTGCGGACTGCATTCTGAAGCGCGCCAAAGGCAAGGCTGGCGAACTGCTTGGCGGCACTGCTGAAGATCCGAACTTCGAGAAGCTGCAGAAGGGCATGAGCGGCAAATACAGCGCTTGCAATCGGGAAGGCGCTGCCGGGCTGCCCATGGTCGCCCTGAATACGGCGCTGGTCGAACAGATGCTGCGCTCGGAAAATCGTGGCTTCGCAGCCCGCATAACTCCGCCTGACGTGAACGCCGCGAAGGCCTTTTACAACAGTGCCGATGGCGTGACGATGGATTCCCTAGGACGCTGCTTGGCAGTTTACTCACCGGGCATGGTGCAAGGCGTGCTCGGCACGCCTGCCGGCAGTCCCAACGAAACGAAGGCGCTGGAGGCGCTTTACGCTCAAACGCCCGAATGCGGCGTGCGCAAATCGCCGGCGGGCATTCCTGCGAACGAGCAGCGCAATGCGGTCGCCAACGGCCTATATTACTGGACTCATCGCGGCTGAAACGTGAGGATTCGGCCGGGCGGTGCGTTTCCGCCCGGCTGATCTCGCAAAAATCGGACTTTTCGGGCGGCAAAGGTCTGGAACTGGCGGTGCGCATCGCCTAGGCGGCTCCGCGAGCCATCGTTTCCAGGATTTCTTTCGCTCAAATGCCCAAAGTCACCGTCGACGGCGTTGAACTCGAGGTCCCGCAGGGCGCGACCGTCCTCCAGGCGTGCGAGCTGGCGGGCAAGGAGATCCCGCGCTTCTGCTATCACGAGCGGCTGTCGATCGCCGGCAACTGCCGGATGTGCCTGGTGGAAGTCGCGCCTGGCCCGCCCAAGCCGCAGGCGAGCTGCGCTCTCCCGGCCGCCGACGGCCAGACGATCCGCACCGACACGCCGCTGGTGAAGAAGGCGCGCGAGGGGGTGATGGAGTTCCTGCTCATCAATCACCCGCTCGATTGCCCGATCTGCGACCAGGGCGGCGAATGCGACCTTCAGGACCAGGCCATGGCCTATGGCCGCGGCTTCTCCCGCTTCGAAGAGAACAAGCGGGCGATCGACGACAAATACATGGGCCCGGTCATCAAGACCGCGATGACCCGCTGCATCCAGTGCACGCGCTGCATCCGCTTCAGCTCGGAAGTGGCGGGCGTCGACGAGATTGGCATGCTCTATCGCGGCGAGGACAGCCAGATCACCTCCTACCTCGAGCGTTCGGTCGGCGGCGAACTCGCCGGTAACCTCGCCGACGTCTGCCCGGTGGGCGCCTTGCTGCAAAAGCCGCAGATTTTCGAAAGCCGTCCATGGGAGCTGCGCCGGGTTTCGGGCATCGACGTCATGGACGCGGTCGGCTCCAACATCCGCCTCGACGTCCGCCAGCGCCAGGTGATGCGCATCCTGCCGCGCATCAATGAGGACGTGAACGAGGAGTGGATCAGCGACAAGACGCGCCACCACGTGGATGCTTTGGTCCGCAACCGGCTCGACCGGCCCTGGGTGCGGGATAATGGCAAGCTGCGTGAAATCAGCTGGGCCGATGCGCTGCAGCTGTTTGCGGCTCGCCTGAAGCAGGCCGGCGCAAAGGTCGCGGCGATCGCCGGCGACCTCCTCGACGCCGAGACCATGTATGCGGCCAAAATGCTGCTGGCGGGGCAGGGGTCGACCCTGATCGAAGGCCGCCAGACGGGCATGACGTACGACGTCAGCTCCTTGGGCGCCATTGCGTTCAACTCGACCATCGCCGGGATCGAGAACGCCGACGTCGTCTTGCTCGTCGGCTCGAACCTCCGCTGGGAAGCGCCGCTGATTGCCACTCGCGTCCGCAAGGTCGCGCGCAAGGGCGGCAAGGTTTTCGCCATCGGGCCCGAGATCGATCTCGGGATGAAGGTCGAATGGCTGGGCGACGATTTGAAGCTGCTCGGCAAGTTGCCCAAGGCCATCAAGGATGCCTTCGCCGCGGCCGAGCGTCCGGCAGTGATCGTCGGCCCGGGCGCGCTTGCCGCCAGCGGGCTTGGCGCGGCGCTTGCGCTGGTTGAGCCGCTGGGACTCATGAAAGAGGGCTGGAACGGCTTCAACGTCGTCCACACCTCGGCTTCGCGCATGGCGGGGCTGGTCCTTGGCTATGCGCAGAAGGGCGGGATTGCCGATCTCGAGGCGGCCGGCCCCGAAGTCGTGCTTCTGCTCGGGGCAGACGAGGTATCGCCCGACCGCTTCGCCGGTGCGTTCAAGGTCTATATCGGCCACCACGGCGACAATGGCGCGAAGCAGGCCGACCTGGTCCTGCCGGGCGCCGCCTATGCCGAAAAGCACGGCACCTACGTCAATACCGAAGGGCGGGTGCAATGGGCCGAGCGCGCTGTCTTCGCTCCGGGCGAGGCGCGCGAGGATTGGTCGATCCTGCGCGCGGTTTCGGGCCTGCTTGGAACCCCGCTGCCGTTCGACAGCTATGACCAGCTGCGCGCGGCGATGATCGGGGAATATCCCGAGCTTGGTCGCAACGGCTTGATCGACCTCAAATGGGCGCCACCGAGCCTGCCGGCCAAGGCTTCCGGCCCGGTCCGCTATGCGATCGGCGACTTTTTCCTGACCAACGCCATCTGCCGGGCGAGCCCGACCATGCACCGCTGCTCCGAAGAGCTGGTGCAGGGCATCGCGTTCCAGGAGGCGGCGGAGTGACCGACTTCTTCGTCCGCAGCTGGCACATGCAATATGACTGGGCATGGTTTCTCGCCACGATCATCGGCATTCTCGTCATCTCGCTTCCGCTGATGCTTGCCGTGGCGATGATCATCTATGCCGACCGCAAGATCTGGGCCGCGATCGCGCTTCGTCGGGGCCCGAACGTGGTCGGGCCCTGGGGCCTGCTGCAAAGCTTCGCCGATGGGCTGAAAGTCTTCCTCAAGGAAACCATTGTCCCGACCAGCGCCAACAAGGGCCTGTTCCTGATCGCGCCGATCGTGACGTTCACGACGGCGCTGATCGTCTGGGCCGTGGTGCCGTTCGCCCCGGGCGTGGTGCTCGCGAACGTCAATGTCGGGCTGCTCTACATCCTCGCGGCAAGCTCGCTCGGCGTTTACGGCGTGATCGTCGCCGGCTGGGCGTCCAACTCCAAATATCCATTCTTCTCGGCGCTCCGCGCGGCGGCGCAGATGGTCAGCTACGAAGTTTCGATCGGTTTCGTCCTGATCACCGTCGTTCTCTACGCCAACAGCTTCAACCTCAGTGCGATCGTCCTCAAGCAGGTCGGCTTCGGGCTCGGCATCTTCAACGGCTTCGGCTTCAACCTGCTGATGTTCCCGATGTCGATCGTGTTCCTGATTAGTTCGATGGCCGAGACCTTCCGCACCCCGTTCGACCTGGTCGAGGCGGAAAGTGAGCTCGTCGCCGGGCACCAGACCGAATATTCGTCGATGAGCTTCGCGCTCTTCT
>JAZJZO010000009.1:0-224751 GCA_040389765.1 Pseudomonadota bacterium
GAGCTCGTCGCCGGGCACCAGACCGAATATTCGTCGATGAGCTTCGCGCTCTTCTGGCTCGGCGAATATGCCAACGTGATCCTGATGTGCGCGCTCAACGCCATCCTGTTCTGGGGCGGCTGGCTGCCGCCGTTGAACATCGACCTCATTCCCTGGTTCGATATCCCGGGCATACTCTGGCTGTTCGCCAAGATGATGTTCTTCTTCTTCGTCTTCAGCTGGGTGAAGGCAACGGTGCCGCGTTACCGCTACGACCAGCTGATGCGGCTCGGCTGGAAGATCTTCCTGCCCTTGTCGCTGCTGTTCGTCGTGCTCGTCTCGGGCTGGCTGATGCTCACTCGCTACGGAGGCCCGGCATGATCACGCGGACCATCAAGGCCTTCACGCTGTGGGAGTTCGTGCGCGCCCACGCGCTGACGCTGAAGTATTTCTTCAAGCCCAAGGCGACGATCAATTATCCCTATGAGAAGGCGCCGCAGAGCCCGCGCTTCCGCGGCGAGCATGCGCTTCGCCGTTATCCGAATGGGGAAGAGCGCTGCATCGCCTGCAAGCTGTGCGAGGCGATCTGCCCGGCGCTGGCGATCACGATCGAGGCTGAGCCGCGCGAGGACGGCAGCCGCCGCACCACCCGCTACGACATCGACATGGTCAAATGCATCTATTGCGGCCTGTGCCAGGAAGCCTGCCCGGTCGATGCCATCGTCGAAGGGCCGAACCTCGAATTCGCGACCGAAACGCGCGAGGAATTGCTTTACGACAAGGCAAAATTGCTCGCGAACGGCGACAAGTGGGAGCAGGCGATTGCCGCCAATCTTGCCGCCGATGCACCCTACCGATAAGCGCGCCGGAACAGGGTCCCCAGCTTGATCGCAACCATCGCCTTTTACCTGTTCGCGACGCTCACCATCGCACCCGCGTTGTTCGTGATTTTCGCGCGCAACCCGGTGCACAGCGTGCTGTGGCTGATCCTCGCCTTCTTCAACGCGGCCGGGCTGATGCTGCTGCTCGGCGCCGAGTTCATCGCGATGCTGGTGGTGATCGTCTACGTCGGCGCGGTCGCGGTCCTGTTCCTGTTCGTCGTCATGATGCTCGACGTCGACTTCGCGTCGCTCCGCTCGGGCTTCACCCGCAACCTGCCGTTCGGTCTCCTGATCGCGCTTGTGCTGCTGGCCGAGATCATCGTCGCGGTCAGCGCCTGGCATGTCGGCCCGATGCTCAGCAATCATGCCGTGCCGACCGCCAGCCAACCCAATATCGTTGCCTTGGGGCAGCTGCTCTACAGCCGCTATCTGTTCCCGTTCGAAATCGCGGGCCTGATCCTGCTGGTGGCGATGATCGGCGCGATCGTGCTCACCCACCGCAGCCGCGGCGACACCCGGGCGCAGAAGGTCTGGCGCCAGGTCGCTCGCCGACCGCGGGATGCGATCCGCAACATGGATCCGGGCGTAGGCGAGGGGATGGAGCTGTGATCGGGCGGCGAATGCACCGTTCCTCCCGAGCGAAGTCGAGGGGCGCATCTCGACTACGCTTCACTCCGCTCGATACGAACGGAGGTGGCCTGTGATCGGCTTGGGCCACTACCTGACCGTCGCCGCGATCCTGTTCACGATCGGCGTGCTCGGCATCTTCCTCAATCGCCGCAACGTCATCCTGATCCTGATGGCGATCGAGCTCATCCTGCTCGCGGTGAACATCAACCTGGTCGCATTTTCGGCCTACCTCGGCGACCTCACCGGGCAGGTGCTGGCGATGTTCGTCCTCACCGTGGCGGCCGCCGAAGCCGCGATCGGGTTAGCGATCCTGGTCATCTTCTTCCGCCGCCGCGGCTCGATCGCGGTCGATGACGCCAACCGGATGCACGGCTGATGCACCCGCTGGTCCTGATCGTCTTCCTGCCGCTGATTGCCGCCATCGTCGCCGGCCTCGGCGGCCGCTGGATCGGCAAGGTCCCCGCCAAGGTTATCACGACCGGCGCCCTGTTCATCGGCGCGGCGCTCAGCTGGCCGATCTTCTTCCAATATATCGCGGGCGACGCGAGGCCGGTCGTGGTCCCGGTGCTTCACTGGATCGAATCCGGCACGCTCAACGTCGACTGGGCGCTACGCCTCGACAGCCTGACGGCGGTGATGCTGGTGGTCGTGACGACCGTATCCAGCCTCGTACACCTGTACAGCTGGGGCTATATGGAGGAGGACCCGGGCCAGCCGCGCTTCTTCGCTTATCTGTCGCTGTTCAGCTTCGCGATGCTGATGCTGGTGACCGCCGACAGCCTCGTCCAGATGTTCTTCGGCTGGGAAGGGGTCGGCCTCGCTTCCTACCTGCTGATCGGCTTCTGGTACCATAAGCCGAGCGCCAACGCGGCGGCGCTGAAGGCGTTCGTCGTCAACCGCGTCGGCGACTTCGGTTTCTCGCTCGGCATATTCGCCACCTTCCTGGTGTTCGGCACCGTGTCGATCCCGGCGGTCCTCGCGGCAGCGCCGGGCATGGCCGGGTCGACCATCGGCTTTGCCGGAATGCGGGTCGACACCATGACCTTGATCTGCCTGCTGCTGTTCGTCGGCGCGATGGGCAAGTCAGCCCAGCTCGGGCTTCACACCTGGTTGCCCGACGCGATGGAGGGCCCGACCCCGGTTTCGGCCCTGATCCACGCCGCGACCATGGTCACCGCGGGCGTGTTCATGGTCTGTCGCCTGTCGCCGATGTTTGAGGTTTCGCCGACGGCGATGCACGTCGTCACCTACGTCGGGGCCGCGACCTGCATCTTCGCAGCGACGGTTGGCTGCGCCCAGAACGACATCAAGCGGGTGATCGCTTATTCGACCTGCTCGCAGCTCGGCTACATGTTCTTCGCGGCGGGGGTCGGCGCTTACGGCGCGGCGATGTTCCACCTCTTTACTCACGCCTTCTTCAAGGCGCTGCTGTTCCTCGGCGCGGGCAGCGTGATCCACGCGATGCATCACGAACAGGACATGCGTTACTATGGCGCGCTTCGGAAGGAGATCCCGATCACCTTCTGGGTGATGGTCATCGGCACGTTGGCGATCACCGGCGTCGGCGTGGCAGGCATCGGCTTCGCCGGCTTCTGGTCGAAGGACGCGATCCTCGAAAGTGCCTGGGCGAGCGGTTCGGTGCCGGGCACCATCGCCTTCTGGACCGGCGCGCTCGCGGCGCTGCTGACCAGCTTTTACAGCTGGCGGCTGATTTTCCTGACCTTTTACGGTCCGCCGCGCTGGGCGGCGTCGGAGCATATCCAGCACGCCGTCCACGGCGATCATCACGATCACCCGGACGAAGAACATGGCGACAGCTCGCACGATACGCATGGCGTCGCTCCGACGGGGACCGGCGGTTATCGTCCCCACGAAAGCCCGCTTTCGATGCTGGTGCCGATCGGCCTGCTGGCGGTGGGCGCAATTTTCGCCGGCCAGTTCTTCCACGCCATTTTCGTCGATCCCGAGCGCGCGGCGGAATTCTGGCGGCAAAGCATCGCCTTCAGCAGCGAGCTTGCGACTGCAGCGGAAGAATCGCCGTTGTGGGTGAAGCTTACGCCGACGATCGTGATGCTGATCGGGCTGTTGATCGCCTGGAACAATTACATGCGCAGGCCCGGCTCATCGGATCGGCTCGCGGCGCAATTCCCGGCCGTCTACCGCTTCATCTACAACAAATGGTATTTCGACGAGCTCTACAATTTCCTGTTCGTCCGCCCGGCGATCTGGCTCGGGAAGCTCTTCTGGCACGGCGGTGACGAGGGCATCATCGACCGCTTCGGCCCGCATGGCGCAGCCCATGCCGTCGCGGCGGGCAACAAGGTCACCGCCCGGCTCCAGTCTGGGTTCCTCTATTCCTACGCCCTGGTGATGCTGCTCGGCCTGATCGGCGCGGCCAGCTGGGCCATCTGGTGGGCGCGATGAACGCGCTGCCCTTGCTGTCGATCCTGATTGGCTTGCCGCTGGTTGCCGGCGGGATCTGCCTGTTCCTCAATGCGCCGGCGGCGCGTTGGCTCGCCCTGATCGCGACCCTGATCGACCTCGCGCTCGGCTCCACCATGTGGGCGCTCTACGACCCGGCGGGGCCTCAGTGGCAGTTCGTGGAAAATGTCCCCCTCGGCGGCGGCATCAGCTGGGCGCTGGGCGTCGACGGCATCGCCATGGTTCTGGTGATGCTCAGCGTGTTCCTGATGCCGATTTGCATCGGCGCCAGCTGGCAGGCGATCCAGAAGCGTGTGCCCGAATATATGGCCGCGTTCCTGCTGACCGAGGCGCTGATGCTCGGCGTGTTCGCGGCGCAGGACCTGTTCCTGTTCTACATCTTCTTCGAAGGCGGCCTCATCCCGATGTACCTGATCATCGGCATCTGGGGCGGCGCCGAACGCGTCAAGGCGAGCTACAAGTTCTTCCTCTACACCCTGCTCGGCTCGGTGCTGATGCTGATCGCCATGCTCTACATGGTGCTGACCGCGCATACGAGCTTCATCCCCGACCTGATGGCCTACAACTTCCCGGTCGACGCGCAGAAATGGCTGTTCCTGGCCTTCCTCGCGAGCTTCGCGGTCAAGCTGCCGATGTGGCCGGTCCACACCTGGTTGCCCGACGCGCACGTCCAGGCGCCGACGGCCGGTTCGGTGATCCTCGCCGGCGTCCTGCTGAAGCTCGGCGGCTACGGCTTCGTCCGCTTCTCGCTGCCGATGTTTCCAGAGGGCTCGGCGATGTTCGTGCCTTTGATGTTCGGGCTTAGCGCGGTCGCGGTCGTCTACACGTCGCTCGTTGCCCTGGTGCAGCGCGACATGAAGAAGCTGATCGCTTATTCCTCGGTCGCGCACATGGCGTTCGTCACCTTCGGCCTGTTCGCCATGAACCGGCAGGGGATCGAGGGGGCCATCATCGTCATGCTGAGCCATGGCCTGGTTTCGGGCGCGCTCTTCCTCTGCGTCGGCGTGGTCTACGACCGGCTGCATACGCGCGAGATCGATCGCTACGGCGGCCTTGCCAACAACATGCCCGGCTACGCCTTGCTGTTCATGGTCTTCACCATGGCGAGCGTCGGCCTGCCCGGCACCAGCGGCTTCGTCGGCGAGTTCCTTGGCCTGGTCGGCACCTACCGCGCCTCGAGCTGGGCCGCGATCCTCGCCACCACCGGGATCATACTCGCCGCGGCCTACATGCTGTGGCTCTACTGGCGCATCTGCTTCGGCACGACGCGGAACAAGGACGCGGCGGCCATGCCCGACCTGTCGGCACGCGAATGGTGGCTTCTCGCCCCGATCGCCGCGGTCGTCTTCTGGATGGGCGTCTATCCGGAAAGCTTCATTCGCCCGATCCGCGCCGATGTCGGCCGGCTGGTCGAGCGCCTCGATCGTGCGGCTCCCGCCGGCGATTCCCGCCTGACACTGGGCAAGGGCGGGCACGAGCATATGGATATGGAAGTGAAGCCGTGATGAGCCGCTTCGCACCGCTTCTCCCCGAAATCATCCTGGCGCTCGGCGCCATCGTCCTGATGATGGTCGCCGCCTTTACCGGCCGGCGCGGCACCAGTGTCGTCAGCTGGCTCGCGGTGCTGCTTCTCCTTGCCGCCACGGTGGCGCTGTTCGGAGCGCCGTCTCACGCCGGGCCCGTATATGGCGGGCTGATCACCGCCGACCTGTTCAGCGCCTTCGGCAAGGCGATCATCTTCCCGGCCTCGGCGGTGGCAATCATCGCCGCGCACGGCTGGTTCGAGCGCGGCACCGAGCATGGCTCCGAATATGCCGTGCTTATCCTGTTCAGCGCGGTCGGCATGAGCGTCATGGTCTCGGCGACCAGCCTTATTTCGCTCTATGTCGGCCTCGAGCTGCAGAGCCTCGCCGCCTACGTCCTCGCTTCCTACCGGCGGAGCGACGAACGCTCGGCCGAAGCGGGCCTCAAATATTTCGTTCTGGGCGCGCTTGCGAGCGGGATCCTGCTCTATGGCATTTCGCTGCTTTACGGCTTTACCGGCACGACCAACTTCTCCGGCATCGCCGCCGCCTTCGGCCGCGGCGCGCCCTCGCTTGGGCTATTGTTCGGCCTGGTGTTCGTGCTCGCCGGCCTTGCCTTCAAGGCGAGCGCGGTGCCGTTCCACATGTGGACGCCCGACGTTTACGAGGGCGCGCCGACCCCGGTGACTGCCTTTTTCGCCTCGGCCCCCAAGGTCGCGGCGGTGCTGCTTGCGACGCGGGTGTGCCTGGTCGCGCTCGCGCCTGCGACCGACGCCTGGCGGCAGATCGTGATTTTCGCCGCGCTCGCCTCGATCTTCCTTGGCGCGGTCGGCGCTTACGGCCAGACCAATATCAAGCGGCTGCTGGCTTACTCGTCGATCAACAATGTGGGTTTCGCGCTTGTCGGCCTCGCCGCGGCCGGTCGGCAGGGCGCTTCGTCGGTGCTGTTCTACATGGCGGTCTACATCGTGATGACGCTTGGCGCGTTCCTGTGCGTCTTGTGGATGCGCGACGAGGAAGGGCGGCCGGTCGAAAGCATCGCCAGCCTTTCCGGCCTTTCCCAAACCCGGCCGGCCTATGCCGCCGCCATTGCCATCTTCATGTTCAGCCTTGCCGGTATCCCGCCGCTCTTCGGCTTCTGGCCCAAGCTGCTGGTCTTCAACGCCGCCGTCGCCGCCGGCTTCGTCGCGCTTGCCGTGGCCGCGATCCTCGGCACCGTCATCGGCGCCTATTACTACCTGAAGATCGTGAAGGTCATGTACATGGACGAGCCGGGAGAGCCCTACGCCAGGGTCCGCCAGCCGCTCCAGGGCCTCCTCATCCTGCTTGCCGCGCTGGCGGTCTCGCCGCTTGGCTATCTCTTGATCCCCGCGCTCGGCGCCTGGACCGACCGCGCCGCCGGATCCTTGTTCTGACCCGAATCCGGATCGTCGACCAGACCGGCTCGACCAACGCCGATTTGATCGCGGACGATCAGGCGGTGGAGGGCGACTGGCTGGTCACGCTCGACCAGACCCGGGGCCGCGGTCGCCAGGGGCGCAGCTGGCTCTCCGCACCAGGCAATTTCTACGGCTCGACGCTGGTTGCTCTTCGCGACGGTGATCCGCCCGCCCAAAGCCTGTCGCTCGTCGCGGGCCTCGCGCTTGCCGAAGCGATCGACGTCGCCATGCCGGCCCAGGCGCTGATGCTGAAATGGCCCAACGACGTGATGCTGCTGGGCCGGAAGCTCGCCGGCATCCTGCTCGAACGCAGCGGCGATCGCGTCGCTGTCGGCTTTGGAGTCAATCTCGCCGCGGCGCCCGAGCTCAAGGAGCGCGCCGCGGCGTCGCTCGACGGCAAGATTTCGCCGCAGGCCTTTGCCCCGTTGCTGGCCGCCAGCTTCGCGCGCCTGTTGGACCTGTGGCGCAAGAGCGATCCCGGCCTGATCGCCCAGGCGTGGCTGGCCCGCGCGCACCCGCGCGGCACCCGGCTCGCGGTCCATTCGAGCCGCGACGAGAGGGTCGCCGGCCGTTTCGACGGGATCGAGCGCGATGGGGCGCTTCGCCTTCGCCGCGACGACGGCACGCTCGACATCGTCCGCGCCGGCGACGTCGAGTTGTGAACATTCGCCCCGCCCGGTAGGAGCGCCAAGGGCCAAGCCCTTCCACCAACGAGGCCGTGATGCTGACGAAAAAGCGTTCTGGGAGTGAGCGAGTGAAGGCAGGTAGCAGGGACTACCTGGCGAGCGAGCGAGCGAAACGAAGTGGCCAGGGCGCTTTTGCGTCCCACCCGAAGGGCATGGCCCTGCCGGCGCATCGCTTCGTCGAAGCGCTGGATCGTAGGTCCTGCTACGCGCTTCGCGCTTCTCCTCGCGCTGCATCGGGCAGGAGCCATGTCACGGCTCTCGCTGATGGAAGGGCCTGGCCCTGATGCTTCTCGCCATCGACGTCGGCAATACCAACCTCGTCTTCGCGCTCGTCGAAGGCGGAGAGATCAAGGCGCGCTGGCGGATTGCGACCGATCCCCGGCGCACCGCCGACCAATATTCGGTCTGGCTCCACCAGCTGCTCGAGCTCGAAGGCTATGGCCGCGACCAGGTCGAAGGCGTGATCATCGGAACGGTGGTTCCGCGTGCGCTCCACAACCTCGAAGTGCTGAGCCACAAATATTTCAAGGTCGAACCGTTGATCGCGGGACAGGGTCGCGCCGCCTGGCCGCTTCGGCTGGACGTGGACGAGCCGCAGAATGTCGGCGCCGACCGTGCGCTGAACGCCGTGGCGGCCCACGCCAAGCACCCCGGCGACCTGATCGTGATCGACTTCGGCACGGCAACGACCTTCGACCTGGTGGACGCCGAGGGGGCTTATAAGGGCGGGATCATCGCGCCCGGAATCAACCTCTCGCTCGATGCGCTGGTCAACGCCGCGGCCAAGCTGCCGCGGATCGCGATCGAGGCTCCCAAGGGCAATCTGTCGGTCATCGGCCGGACCACGCAGGATCAGATGCTGATCGGCATCTATTGGGGCTATGTCGCGATGATCGAAGGCCTGGTCGAACGGATGAAGGGTGAGATCGGTCGGCCGGTCAAAGTGATCGCCACCGGTGGCCTCGCGGACCTGTTCGACAAGCAGACCGACGTATTCGACGCGATTGAACCCGATCTGACGATCCAGGGGTTGAGCCTGCTGTACGACATGGCGGCAGCGGCAGAGGCATGATCCCGGGAGAAGAGATCCTCTTCGTCGCGCTCGGCGGCTCCGGCGAGATCGGCATGAACGTCAATCTCTACGGCTGTCGCGGCCAGTGGCTGATGGCCGACCTCGGCCTGACCTTTGCCGGTCCCGATCATCCCGGCATCGACCTCATCCTTCCCGACCTCGAATTTATCGAGGACCAGCAGCAAAGGCTTGCGGGGATCGTCCTGACCCACGGGCACGAGGATCATATCGGCGCGCTGCCCTATCTCGCCGAGGAGCTGAAAAGCCCGCTTTACGCGACGCCGTTCACGGCCGGGCTGATTGCCGGCAAGCTCGAAGAGGAGGGGCTGACCGGCCTCGTGAAGCTCAACATCGTCGAGCGTGGCGGGACGATCGAGATCGGGCCGTTCCGGGTGACCTTCGTCGCCCTGTCCCATTCAATTCCCGAGGGCAACGGGCTGCTCATCGAGACGCCGTTCGGCAATATCTTTCACACCGGCGACTGGAAGATCGATGAAACGCCGGTGCTCGGGCCGGCGCCCGACACCGATGTTCTGACCGCCTGCGGCGACCGCGGCGTGCTCGCCCTGGTCTGCGATTCGACCAATGTCTTCCAGGACCAGCGGTCGGGGTCGGAGGAAAGCGTCCACCCGGGGCTATTGGCGCAGGCCCAGGCGGCCAAGGGCCGTGTTCTCGTCACGACCTTCGCCTCCAACGCCGCGCGGCTGCAGACGATCGGCCGCGTCGCCACCGAGGCGGGGCGCCAGGTGTGCATCGCCGGACGCTCGCTCGACCGCATCCTCCGCGTCGCCCAGGCGACCGGCTACCTCAAGGACTTTCCGCCGCCCATTTCGTTCGACGAGGCGATGCGCCTGCCGCGCGACCAGGTGCTGATCATTGCTACCGGCGGGCAGGGCGAGCCTCGCGCCGCCCTCGGCCGGATTGCGGCCGGCAACCACGACCTTAAGCTCGGGGAAGGCGATACGGTGATCTTCTCGTCGCGGATCATTCCCGGCAACGAAGTCGCGATCGGCCGCATCATGAACCAGCTTTCCGGCCTTGGCGTGCGTATCGTCACCGAGCGCCAGGCCCACGTCCACGTGTCAGGCCACCCCGGGCGGCCCGAGCTCGTCGAAATGTACAAGTGGGTCCGGCCGCAGATCGTCGTGCCCGTCCACGGCGAAGCGCGCCATCTCGCCGAGCACACACGCCTCGCACTATCGCACGGCGTCGATCATGCCGTGGTGCAGAAGAATGGCGACGTCATTCGCCTGGCCCCCGGCGATCCGAAGAAGATCGACGAAGTCCGCGTCGGCCAGCTCGTCCTCGACGGCGACGTCATCCTTCCGGCCGATGGTGCAACCGTGACCGAGCGCCGCCGCATGGGCTATGGCGGGCTGATCACGGTCGCAGTGCCCATTGGCAAGCGCGGCCAGCTTGCCGGTGAGCCGCTGATCCGCCCGTTCGGCGTCCCGGTCGAGGAAGATCGCGACGATTTCATCGCCGACGCGACCGACGCCGCGACCAAAGCGTGGAGCGCGGGTGGGGATGAGGAGAAGACGCGCGAGGCCGTGCGTCTCGCCGTGCGCCGCTGCGCTACCCTCTGGACGGGCAAGAAGCCGCTGGTTGAAGTGATGCTGCTGAAGGTTACCGGCTAGCCGATGCAGCTGAGCTCCATCCTCGCGATCTACGTCCTGTTCTTCGCCGCCAGCGCCTTCCTTCTCCTTCCGTTCGGCGTCAGGACGCACGAGGAAGTAGGCACGCCGAGGGTTCCCGGCCAGGCCGACAGCGCGCCTCACACCTTCAACCTGCCGCGGCACCTGCTGAAGGCGGCGCTGCTCGGCGCGGTGCTGTTCGCAATTTACTATGCCAACTGGACGTTCGGCTGGATCACGCCGGACGATCTCGACTTCTACAACCGCCGCTAAAGCTGGCGCTTCTTCTCGATCGCCTGGTTGAGCGCCGCATAGAGCTTGCCCATGTCGGACGACAGCAGGGTGACCGCGATCATTCCGC
Organism: Pseudomonadota bacterium; assembly: GCA_040389765.1. Lineage (GTDB taxonomy): Bacteria > Pseudomonadota > Alphaproteobacteria > Sphingomonadales > Sphingomonadaceae > Sphingomicrobium. The sequence goes on from JAZJZO010000009.1 coordinate 10,648, forward strand.
CTTCGCGCTCGTTGAGCACCCGGTGGAGCATTTCCTCGAAGTCGTGGACGTAGCGGTTGACCGAGCGCTGGAACTCGATGTCGGTCTCGTAATGGGCCCGCAGCGCGCGCGTTTCGGTGCCGCCGATGAGCCGCACGGCGCGGCTGGTGAACACCCCCCGGTTGCCCTTCAGATAGGTGGCCCAGGCCTTGTCGTCGATTTCGTCCGACAGGATCTTGCCGACGTCGATCGCGGCCGAATTCATCGAATCCATCAGCAATGACACCCGGCGGGCGAAGGCTTCGCTTTCCTTCTCGCGGCGGTCGGTGTCGGTGGCCTCGATATGCGCTTCGAGCGCGGCCGCGCTCTGGCCGAGCGTCAGCATCTGCTGGGTCAACCGATCCGAGGCATCGCGGGCGCTGTTGACGGCGCGCGCAGCCACGGTCTCGACCTCGCGCAGCCGCTCTTCGACGCTGTCGCGGATGACCCGCTCCAGCGCCTGGCGGGTTTCCTCCGACAGCTTGCCGGCCGCTTCCGGGATCACGGTCTCGATCGCCTCGCGCGCGCGCTGCGCCGCCTGCGCTGCCGCTTCCTTGACCTGCAGCAAGGCCGCCACCATCGCTGGACCGGTCTCGGCGTCGAACCGAGCGGTCTCGCGCTCGACCTCAGCGATGATGGTGCCCATTTCGGCAAGCTTCGCCTGGGTAACCTCAACGCCCGAATTGACCGCGGCCAGCAGCGCCGTCACGCGCGCTTCGCTCTGGGCGACCTGGCTGTCGGTCGCCGACAGTTTGGCGCTCGCCTCGAGGATCGCATCGCGGATCGAGCCCACATGCGGCCGGAGCGTCGCGGCGGTTTGCGCCAGCTTTTCGGCCTCGCCCTGCGCTTCGCCGAGCGCTACTCCCGCGCCTTCGCGGATGTCGGTCGTCAGCCCGTCGATATTGTCGCGCAACCCGGCCAGGCGCTTGGCGAGCGAGCCCAGCGCATTGTCCTGCGACATGGCCTGCGTGGCGAGGCGGTCCAGCTCGGTCCGGGCGCGCCCGAGCGAATCGAGGAAATGGCTGGCGCGTTCGTCGCCTTGCGAGGCGAGCTCGGTGAAGCGCTGGTCGATCAGCACCAGGCCGCGGTCGATTTCGGCAATCATCCGCTGCGAGGCGCGTTCCTGTTCCGCAACACGGCCCGACAGGCCTTCGAGCGCAACATTGGCGTGATCCACATGCCCGGCGAGCGACTCGGCCGCATCGGCGCCGGCCTTGCCGATCCCGGCGGAGGCCTGGCTGACCAGCGCGGCGACTGCCGACGCCTGAGCGTCGATCCCACCGCGAATTTCCTCGAGCGACGCCGAGGCCCGTTCGAACAGGGTCTCAAGCGTGCCCTGGAAGCTGGCATCGGCCTCGCCGACTCGCGCTGCGGCGTTGGCGCCTGCGCTTTCGATGTCGAACAGCTTGGCCGCGAGCCGGTCGACGGCCTCGCCGATGAGGAGCTCGGTTTCGCGCGTGCGCTGGGCCAGATCGTTGACCTGCTGGCCGAGCTGGGCGGTGCGGCTGCCGCTTTCGCTGCCGGCGGCGCGCAATTGCTCGGTCAGCTGGCGCGCTGTCTGCTCGGCGCGCGGCAGGTCTTCCAGCAGCACGGCCACGTCGGTGCGTGCCGACAAGGCCGCCCGGTCGAGCGCTTCGCCGTGCCGCTTCAGCTTCTCGCTGCTGCCATCGAATTCGCGGGTGATTCCGCTGAGTCGCGCCGTGGCGTCGTCGCCAAGCTGCATCAGCCGCTGGGTCGTCGAAGTGAGTTCGGCGCGGCTGTCGACGATGCGCTGCGATAGCACCTCAAGCAGCGCCTCGAGCGACTGCGCCTCGTGGCGCATCGCGATGACCGACCGGGTGAAACGCTCGGCTTCCTTGCGGCGCGTGCGACCGAAGGTCAGCCAGGCAAGCCCGAATAGCGCGAGCGGGCCGGCGGCGATCGACAGCCATTGTGCGACTTGCGGAGCAGTCACGGGGCGTCCCGAAAGCGCCTGGCCGGCTGCCCAGCCGGTGTAGCCGATCCACAGGATCGTGAGGAGCGTCAGGGTCCAGGCGAGGACCTGTCGCCCACCGGCGCCGCTGTCCCGTTCGGGCAGCTCGACCGGCTCTGGAATGAATTGATCGACCGCGATCTGATCGCTGGTCAGCTCGAGCGTATCCTTGGGATCGCTCATGGCCGACAAGGGATCGGCGCGCTGTGGGCTGGGATTCATGGCAATTGGCAGTTTACCATCTTTGACGAAGCACGAAAGCGCTTAGAGAAGAAGCAAGGCCGAAGCCGGGGAGGAAGTGTACCAAAATGGGGGTCGGCGCGCTGATTGGCGCTTATCAGGAAGACGATTCGGGCGGGCTTCGCGCCTTGCTGCCGCTCGCCGGCCGGACCTTGCTCGAATATCAGGTGCGCTGTGCGGCCGCCGCAGGCGCCGCGCCGATCGTCGTCGTGGTCGAGCGCGTCCCTCAGGCTTTGCAGGACGCCCTGGAGCGGTTGCGGCTGGACGGCGTCGGAGTCGTCGCGGTCAGTGCAATCGAGGAATCGGTCAGCCGGTTCGAGGCTGGGTCGGCGATCCTGGTGATCGGGGACGGCATCGCGCCGACCGCATCTCTGGTCGCCGACATGGCCGCAGAGCCAGAGCCCGCGGTTGCGACCCTTCCCGACGACGAGTTCCACCAGGCCTTCGAACGCATCGACGGCGAGACCCGCTGGGCGGGCGTCGCCTTGGTCGATGCGCACCTTCTCGGCTCGACCGCGGCGATGCTGGGCGATTGGGACCTGCAATCGACGCTTCTTCGCCGGACGCTGCAGGAAGGCGCGCTGCGCATTCCGGTCGGCGAGGGCGGTGGCGAACCCTTGCTCGTCGAGCGGCCTGAGCAGTTGGAGGCCTTCCAGCGCCATCTCGTCGCCGCCTCGCGCGGCGCGCGCAGCGACTGGGCCAGCCGCTTCCTCCTCCCGCCGGTCGAGGAATTCGCCACTGAACAGCTGATGGAAACCGCGGTCCGGCCCGCCTGGCTGATCTGGACTGCGCTCGGCCTCACCATCGGCGGTGCCATCGCCTTCGTCCAAGGATGGCCCATTGCCGCCCTCGTCATGCTTTTGCTCTCGGCCCCGCTCGACCTCGTTGCGGTGCGCCTTGCCAGCCTGCGGCTGCGCCCGCTGCCGGTGAAGATGGCCAGCCGGGCCGCGCTTTGGCCGGCCGCCGGCATCGCTTTGGCTGCGCTTGGCTGGTGGGAGATGGACCGCAGCGACAGCTGGGGCGCCTTGCTTGCCGCCGTGGCCGGAGGAGCCTTCGCGGAAGCCGCGCGGATCGAGAAGTCTGCCATGCCACCGGGCGGCGAATTGTGGCTCTTCTCGCGCCGCAACGCGATCTTCGCCGCCATCCCTTTCGCCATCTTGGGCGCCTGGACGCCCTATCTGCTCGGGATCCTCCTCTATGCGGCGCTTAGCTTCTTCATCGTTCAGCACGTTCGGCATCGCCACCCGAGTTGACGCGAAGTTAACGGAAATCCGATAAGCCGGCGCCACGATGATGTCGGAGGAATGGCCGCTCGCTGCCGAGGCAGCCGACGATAACGCACCCGCGCGCGCCGCGGGGGGCGACCGGCTGGCCACCGTCCGCACCGATTTCTTCCTCAATTCCCGGCAGCGCCTGACCGAGCAGGAGCGGGCGCTGATGACGGCCATGCTTCACTGCCTGGTCGGCGATATCGCCGGCGAAATACGTGCCCGGCTTCCGGCCGGTTGGACCGCAGCCAACGACGAAGGCAATGCCGCCCTGGTCGATGCGCTGATCGCCGCCCGGCTGCTAGACCACCCGAGGCTGATGGCGCTGCTGCTGCGGCGCGCGGACGAGGAGCGGATCGCCACCGGCGCCCGGGCCCGCACCGGCCGCCGCGAAGCGCGCATGCTGCAGGGGCTGGTCAGCCATGAAGAAGGCGCGGTTGCGGCTGCGGCGATGGCGCTGATCCTCGCCCGCGGCAAACGCCGCGACCGCTTCGGCCAGTGCCTCGTCGGGCTCGACGATCTCGATGGGACGACGGCGGAGGAGCTGGTTTACGCCGTCGCCGCCGCGCTCGTCCGCGAAATCGGCAGCGACAAGGCCGCCGGCGTCGCCGATGCTGCGCTGTCCGAGGCCACCCGCGACCTGCTCGACCGCCGCGATCCGGGACGCTCGATCGACGCTTTGACCGCGACCCTGGTGCGTATTCTCGACGAGCATGGCGCGCTTGACGAAGGCCTGGTCCTCGCCGCTGCCAACGAAGGTGAGGTCGGGCTCGTCGCGCAGGCCTTGGCCCGTGCCGCGGGAATCTCCGGGGCATCGGCGCTCGACGAGTTGCTCTCGGCCGATCCGGCACGGCTGATGCTCTTCCTTCGTGCCGCCGGTGCGCAGCGCGCGCTTGCCGCCGGCCTGCTCGCCGCGATCGGCGATCTGCTCGGACTTGGCGACCCGGGCACGGCGATCGACCGTTTCGACCGGATAAGCGACGACGAAGCCGCTGCGGCACGAGCCCGCCTGGCAAGCACCTCCGCCTATCGCCGTGCCTTGAACGCGCTTGAAAGAAGCCATGGCCAGCGCGCCCTCTGAACCGCGCCGAGTCAACGGCCGCCTCGACGGCCGCGGCCGCCTGGTGTCGGCCGATCCGGAGCTCGAGACGCTGCAGCGCGACGCCGGCTCGAACCTCGGCGACAAGCTGGCGCTGCCGCAGATTGCCGCCATTGCCGACCTTGCCCGCAAGCTCGGCATTCCGGTGTCCCGCCCGGCGCTTGCGGCCTCGGCCGACAACGATATCGAGCTGTGGGTCAATGCGACGCCGAACGGCGAAGACGTCGAGCTGAGCCTCGAAGGCTGGACCCAGCGCCCGCCGTCCGGTCCGCGGCTCGCGGCCCTGATCGGCGGTGAGAGCCAGGGCGACGGCGCTGAAGCCGCGCTCGAATGGGCGGCTGACGAGGAATTGCGGGTCATTTCGCTCTCGCCGGACCTGGCTGAACTGCTTGGCGTCGACGCCGCCGAAGCCGCCGGCCAGCCACTGACCAAGCTTCTTCGCCTGGACGAGGACGACAGCGGGGAAATGCCGCTGATTGCAGCACTTGCCGCCCGCCATGGCTTTTCAGGCCAGCGCGCCCGCAGCCGCCGCAGCGATGAGCAATCCCTGACCCTTTCGGGCGAGGTGGTGACGAATGCCGATGGCGGCTTCGCCGGCTTCCGCGGCAGCGCGCAGGCCAAGGCCCGTCCGGCCGACCCGTACAGTGCCGGTCCGGTCTTCGACGAAGCCCTTGAGGATGTGCTGCGCTCGCCGCTCGACCGGATCATCGACACGGCCGAGCGGATCGTCGAGCGCTCCGACGGGCCGCTGCGCAGCGACTATGCGAGCTACGGCAACGACATTGCCGCCGCTGCCCGACACTTGCTGTCGGTTCTTCGCGGCATGAGCAATGAAACAGCGCGGGAGCATGGTGCGATCGATCTTGCCGCCCTTGCTGCCGAGGCCGTCGTCCTGGTCGAAGCCTCGGCCGAAGAGCAGGAGGTGGCGATTTCGCTCGACGCGATCGATCGCCTGCCCGCCACCGGGGAGGAGCGGGGAGTCATCCAGATTCTCGTCAACCTGATGATCAATGCGATCCACCATTCGCCCCCGAACGGCGTGATCCGGCTGAGCTTTGCGCAGCGGGGCGGTACGTCGTCAGTGACCGTGCTCGATGAAGGCCCGGGAATTGCCGCGGCCGACCAGCAACGCATCTTCGAGCGGTTCGAGCGGCGGCGCGAGGGCGGCACCGGGCTCGGCCTCGCCATTTCGCGGCGGCTGGCTCAGTCGATGGGTGGAGACGTGACGCTCGACAGCGCCCCCGGCGAAGGCGCGCGCTTTACGCTGACGCTTCCGGCCGCGCCCTAGCGCCTGTCCACCGGGACGTAGTCCCGTTGCGTCGCGCCGACGTAGAGCTGGCGCGGGCGGCCGATCTTCTGGTCGGGATCGGCGATCATCTCATTCCACTGCGCCACCCAGCCCACCGTGCGGGCAAGCGCGAAAAGAGCGGTGAACATGTCGGTCGGGAAGCCGATCGCGTTCAGGATCACGCCGGAATAGAAATCCACGTTCGGATAGAGCTTCTTCTCGATGAAATAATCGTCGCTGAGCGCGATCCGCTCCAGCTCCTTGGCGACGTCGAGCACCGGATCGGAGATGTTGAGTTCCTTCAGCACCTCGTCGGCGGTCGCCTTCATCACCTTCGCGCGCGGGTCGAAGTTCTTGTAGACGCGGTGCCCGAACCCCATCAGCCGGAACGGGTCGTTCTTGTCCTTCGCGCGGGCGATATATTTGGGGATGTTGGCTGTGGTCCCGATCTCGCGCAGCATGTTGAGGGCGGCTTCGTTGGCGCCGCCGTGGGCCGGTCCCCACAGGCAGGCGATCCCCGCCGCGATGCAGGCGAAGGGGTTCGCGCCGGACGATCCCGACAGCCGGACAGTCGACGTTGACGCGTTTTGCTCATGGTCGGCGTGCAGGATGAAGATGCGGCGCATCGCATTCTCGACGACCGGGTTGATCTCGTAATGCTCCGCCGGGACGCCGAAGGTCATCCGAAGGAAGTTGCCGGTGTAGCTGAGGTCGTTCTGCGGATAGAGGAACGGCTGCCCGATCGAATATTTGAACGCCATCGCCACCAGGGTCGGCATTTTCGCGATCAGCCGGTGCGACGCGATCAGCCGCTCCTGGGGATCGTTGATGTTGGTCGAGTCCGGATAAAAGGCGCTGAGCGCGCCGACCACGCCGCACATGATCGCCATCGGATGGGCGTCGCGCCGGAAGCCGCGGTAAAAGGTCGCCAGCTGCTCGTGGACCATGGTGTGGCGGCTGATCGTGTAGGTGAACTGGTCGAGCTCGGTTTTCTTGGGAAGCTCGCCGTTCAGCAGCAAATAGGCGACCTCCATGAAGGTCGAATTCTCGGCCAGCTGGTCGATCGGGTAACCGCGGTGGAGGAGAATGCCCTTTTCGCCGTCGATATAGGTGATCGCGCTTTCGCAACTCGCGGTCGACGTGAAGCCGGGGTCATAGGTGAACATCCCGGTGTCGCCGTAGAGCTTGCGGATGTCGATGACGTCAGGCCCGACCGTTCCATGCTCAAGTGGCAATTGGAAATCGCCGCTCGGCGTCTTCATGCTTACGGTCTGGTCGGTCATTCCTTCGGCTCCAACATTTGATCAGCGATCCGGGCCAGGCTCTCGTCCCGCCCTAGCAACGCCAGCACATCGAAAATCCCCGGAGAGGTCGTGCGCCCGGTAAGCGCAACGCGAAGCGGCTGCGCCAGTTTCCCGAGCTTCACGCCGCCACTCTCGGCAACCGCGCGGATGGCCGCCTCTACTGACGCCGCGTCCCATTCGGCAAGAGCGCTGAGCTCCTTGTGCGCTGCCCCCAGCAAGCCGCGGGCGTCCGTGTCGAGAAGGGCCGCTGCGCTCTCATCGACCTCGAGCGGGCGTGTCGCGAACAGGAAGCGGGCGCCGTCGGCGAGCTCGATCAACGTATGCGCTCTGGCCTTGAGCTCGGGCATCGCCTTGACCAGCAGTGTCTGGTCTTCGCCCTTGATGCCCAGCCGCGGCGCCACAAGCCCGGCAAGCCGCTCGTCATCGGCCTCGCGGATGTAATGGCCGTTGAGGTTCTCCAGTTTCTTGAAGTCGAAGCGGGAAGGCGATTTGCCGACATGGGCAAGGTCGAACCACTCGATCGCCTGCTCGCGGCTGATGATTTCGTCATCGCCATGGCCCCACCCTAGCCGGAGCAAGTAATTGCCGACCGCTTCCGGAAGCAGGCCCAGCTCGTCGCGATAGGCGTCGACGCCCAAGGCGCCGTGACGCTTCGACAACTTGGCTCCGTCGGGCCCGTGGATCAGCGGGACGTGGGCGTAGACCGGCTCGGGCCAGCCCATGGCGCGGATGATTCCGATCTGGCGGAAGGCGTTGTTGAGGTGATCGTCGCCGCGGATGACGTGGGTCACGCCCATGTCGTGGTCGTCGACCACCACCGCCAGCATATAGGTCGGGGTGCCGTCCGAGCGCAGCAGGACGAAATCGTCGATCTCGGCGTTCTGCACGGCAACGCGACCCTGGACCTGGTCGTCGATGACCGTCTCGCCCTCGCGCGGGGCCTTGAGGCGGATGACGAAGGGCGTGTCGCCCTGCTCCTCTGCCACGTCGCGCCACGGACTGACGATCCGGAACGGCCGCCGCTCCTTGGCTGCCGCCTCGCGCTGGGCGGTCAGCTTCTCGGGGGTCATGTAGCAGCGATAGGCCGCGCCGCGCTCGAGCAGCCGGTGGGCGACCTCGGCATGCCGCGACCAGAATTGCGACTGGTAATATTCGTGCCCGTCCCAATCGAGCTCGAGCCAGCGCATCCCATCCAGGATCGCGTCGATCGCTTCCTTGGTGGAGCGTGCCTTGTCCGTGTCCTCGATGCGCAGCAGGAATTTGCCGCCGTGGTGGCGGGCGAAAAGCCAGTTGAAGAGGGCCGTCCGGGCCCCGCCGATGTGAAGGAAACCGGTCGGGGAGGGGGCGAAACGGGTGACGACCGGGCGTTGACTGGCGTTGTTCAATTCATTCTCGCTTGCGCTTCAACCTATTCCTGCTTGCGCTCCGGGATGCATTGCTCTGTATTCATGCTGCAATGCAATGGACGAGCGCCCCTAACATAGGGGAAGCGCCTCTTCCACAGCGTGCTCGGGGCTATTGGAAGGTGCGGTTTTCCGCCGCTGTCGAGGGGCTTGAGAAGCTCCTCGAAGCTGAACGCGCGCAGCTTCCACCCTGGCTGGCGATTGGCTTTGGAAGCGGCATTGCCGCCTGGTTCGCGCTCGGCATGCCGGGCGAATGGAAGGCGTTCCTGTGCATCTCCGCGGGCTTGGCGCTGGCGGGCTTCGTCCTTGGAACGGGCAGGGCGGGGAGGGCGCTCGGTTGGTTCGCGCTCGCAGCAACGCTCGGCTGCGCCTTGGTCTGGGCGCGTTCGGCCCTGGTGGCGCAGCCGCGACTGGAGCGGCCGCAGGTCGCGGAGTTCGCCGCAACGGTCCAATCGGTCGACCATCTCGCCGCTAGGGAGACCGTGCGGTTGCTGCTTCGGCCCGGCGATCCGGCCTTGCCGCCGCTGGTCCGCGTGTCGGTTGACCAGGACAAATTCCCTCCCGGCGTTGCGCCCGGCGCCGAGCTCAAGTTGCGGGCCCGGTTGGCGCCGCCGCCGCCAATGGCGCTGCCCGGCACCTATGATTTTTCGCGAGACGCCTGGTTTCGCGGCATCGGCGCGGTCGGCAAGGCCTTGCCGCCGATTTCAGTCATTCGCGCTGCCGAGCCGACCGGGCTCGACGCCGCGCGCGACGGCCTCCGCCATCACATCGCCGGGCGCTTGCCGGCCAGTTCGGCCGGAATCGCCATCGCGCTTGCCACCGGCGACCAGAATGCCGTCGGCGAGGAGGATGCCGAGGCGATGCGCCGAAGCGGCCTCACGCACCTGCTGTCGGTGAGCGGCCTGCACATTGCCGCCGCGGTGGGATTCGCAATGTTTCTGACTTTGCGCCTCCTCGCGCTGAGCGAGACGCTCGCTTTGCGTTTCAACCTCGTGCTGGTGGCTGCAGCCGTCGGTGCGGCCGCCGGCATCGGCTACACGCTGCTGACCGGGGCGCAGGTGCCCACGGTGCGAAGCTGCGTCGCCGCCCTGCTCGTCCTCGGCGGGATCGCGCTCGGCCGCGATGCGATCAGCATCCGCCTGATCGCCGTCGGCGCCATCCTCGTCCTGCTGTGGCGGCCTGAATCGCTTGCTGGGGCCAGCTTCCAGATGAGCTTCGCCGCGGTGACGGCGATCGTCGCGCTTCACTCCACCGCCTGGTCGCGACGGATGTTCCAGCGGCGTGAGGAGGGCATCGTCTTTCGCATCGGCCGCGCCGCGCTCGCAATGGTCATGACGGGCCTCGCGGTCGAGGTCGCGCTGATTCCCCTCGCGCTCTACCACTTTCACCGTTCGGGCCTGTATGGCGTCGGCGCGAACATCATCGCCATCCCGCTTACGACCTTCGTCATCATGCCGCTCGAGGCAGGCGCGCTGATGCTCGACGCGATCGGGCTGGGCAAGCCGCTGTGGCTGCTCAGCGGGCTCGCGATCGACGCCCTGCTCGGCCTCGCCCATTGGGTCGCCTCGCTCAGTGGGGCAGTCGCGATGACCCCGTCCATGCCGGCCTGGGCCTTTGCCTTCATGGTCGCGGGCGGGATCTGGCTTTGTCTCTGGACCAGGCGCTGGCGGTTACTCGGCCTGGCTCCGATCGTGCTGGGCGCGATCGGCGCTCTTGCCGCACCCACGCCGGACCTGCTCATCACCGGCGACGGAAAGCATCTCGCCTTGGTCGAGCAGGGGAGTCCGCTGGTGCTCCGCGACCGCGCCGGCGACTATGTCCGCGACCTGTTCGCCGAGGCTTCGGGCTTCGACGGCGACCCGAGCGAGCTCGGCGGGCAGCGCTTCAGCGCCTGTTCGAAGGACGCCTGCGTCGCCCGCATCTCGCGCGGCGAACGCCCGTGGCGCCTGCTTGCCACCCGCTCATCGACACAGATCGACTGGGACACGATCACGCGCGCTTGCGCCGCCGCCGACATCGTCGTGTCCGATCGTCGCCTGCCGCGGGACTGCTCGCCGCACTGGCTCAAGCTCGATCGTTCGGCTCTTCAGAAGACCGGCGGAGTGGCCATCTACCTCGGTGACATGCCGCGCGTGGAAAGCGTCGCCGAGCGCGTCGGCGAGCATCCCTGGGCGCAAGCCGCGCCTAGCTGGCGCTCCACACCGCCAGCTCGTTTCCCGAAGGGTCGATGAACTGGAATCGGCGGCCGCCGGGGAAGGAGAAGATCGGCTTGGCGATGACTGCGCCGGCCTTGGTCGCGGCGTCGAACGCCGCTTCGAGATCGTCGACGCGGATCACCGGGAGCGGTGCCGACAGCCCATCGGCCGGATTGCCCTGCAGCCCGACATCGGTCGTGCCATTGGTCGTCGCCGCGTAAGTCGGTCCGTAATCGGCGAAGTCCCAGCCGAACGCCTTGGCGTAGAAGGCGCGGGTCAGCTCATGCGCGGTCGCGCTCGGGAGCTCGACGTAATCGATGCGCGCCATTTCGTACCTCTCAACCGCTTGTCCCGAGCGAAGTCGAGGGACGTTCGCTGGGTGCACGAGCATAATAGGAAAGAGCAGCCCAATCGCCTCGGATTAAGGCCTCCTTCTTCGCTCTCGACCAAGGCTTGACCCGGCGCTCCGCCTCAAGAGCCTCAACGCGGGTCGGAAAGTCTTGGCACCACATCAACCGGACGGGCCGACGGCGCGAGGTGAAATCACAATAGCCGCCGTGTTGATGCTCCGCGATCCTGCGTTGGAGTTCGTCCGTGTGGCCCGTGTAATATCTGCCGTCAGCACAGCGCAATATGTAGGCCCAAAATGCCATCTCAGGTCCCTCGACTTCGCTCGGGACGAACGGAAGTGGGATTCATGCCTGCGCCACCTCAGTAGCGTCGGATCAGGCCGGCAAGGCGACCCTGGATTTGCACGCGGCGCGGGTCGTAGCGCTGCGCTTCATACTGGCGATTGGCCGGGTCGAGGCGGATCATGTTGCCTTCACGGCGGAAGGTCTTGAGCGTCGCTTCCTCTTCGTCGATCAGCGCCACCACGATCTCGCCGTCGCGGGCCGTGTCGACCTTGCGGATGAGCGCGAAATCGCCGTCGAGAATGCCTTCCTCGACCATCGAATCGCCCGACACTTCGAGCGCATAATGTTCGCCGGGGCCAAGCAGCGCCGCCGGAACCGAGAAATTCTCCGTCCCTTGCAGTGCCTCGATGGGCGTGCCGGCCGCGATCCGGCCGTGGAGGGGGATGTCGATCGAGTCATTGGCGGGCGCGGGCGTGGCGGGACGGAGCGGAGTGACCGTTGCCGAAGGCCGCGTCTCAGGCAGCTTGACGACGTCGAGCGCTCGCGCCCGGTTGGGCAGGCGGCGGATGAAGCCGCGCTCCTCCAGCGCCGAGATCAGCCGGTGGACGCCCGACTTGGATTTGAGGTCGAGCGCTTCGCGCATTTCGTCAAAGCTGGGAGATATACCGCTCTCCTTGAGGCGGGCATCGATGAACAGCAGCAATTCACGCTGTTTGGCGGTGAGCATCGGCCTTCACTCCCCAATTCGGAACGAACGGGGAACGTGTAGGCAACAAAAGGGTGCGGGTCAAGTCCGCGATCCCTTACTCGCCGCTCGAAGCCAGCCGCGCCTTCAGCGCCGCAATCGCCTTGTCGTTGCGCTTCACCTTGAGCTCATTGCGCATCGCGGCGACGAACTGCTGGGCGAATTCCTGCTGCAACGGCTGGACGAGATCGGTCTGCATCTGGTTGATCAGCGCCGGCTGGGCCACAGCATTGCCGGGCACGACCTTGTTCACCTTGACGATGAAATAGCCATTGCCTTGGGGGTCGGGGATCAGCCTGCTCTTGCCCTGCACCAGGGTGAACAGCATCTGCACGACCGGCGGCACCTGCGTTTTCGCGGTGGCGACCTGAATCCGGCGGAAATCGAGCGGCCTGATCGGCGGCAAATTGGCGTTCGCTTCCTTCATTGCCTGGGCCAGCGGCATCCCGCGCTCGACCTTGGCGGCGATCGCCCTGGCGGCAACGCCGGCGCGCTTGCGTGCCTGATCTTCGATCCAGTCCTTCGTGACCCGGTCGAGAATGCTTGCCAGCGGGGCCGGTGCCGCGGGCACGATCTGGCCCGGCGCGACCATCACATAGCCTTGGTCGCCGGCCAGGCTGACGATCTCCGGCGGGTCGCTCTGGGCGATCTCGAACCCGGTCTTGAGGACCGGCGCAAGCGCAGCCGGCGCCTTGAAGCCCGGCTCGGCGCGCGAAGCGCCATTGGCCGTGATCAGCGGCGTCGCGGTGACCGCCAGCTTCGCCTGGGCCGCGGCTTCCGAAAAATTCGCGCCATCGTCCGTCGCATTCTGGACCTTGTCGACGATGTCCTCGATCGCCTGTTTCCGCTTGTCCGCGTTGAGCTTCGCGGCGATTTCCCCGCGGGCCTGCTCGAGCGTCTTGCCCGGCTCCGCCTTCACCGCATCGATCTTGGTCACGACCCAGCCGAAGCTCGACTTGAACGGCCCGACGACATCGCCCTGCTTGGCCGAGAATACCGCTGACGCAGCCTGGTTTCCGGCAACGGACGCATATCCAGCGCGGTTCTGGTCGGTCAGCGCCGTCACTGCGCCATTGGCTCCGGCAGCCGCCGACAGCGGCGTGCCGGCCTTGGCCTTGGCCGCGATGGCGTTGGCCGCGGCCTGATCCTGGACCACGACCTGGCTTAGCGAGCGCACGTCCTTGGCCGCGAACTCTGCCTTCCTGGCGTTGTAGGCGGCCGCGATCTCCTGGTCGGACGCGATGATTCCAGCGACCTGCTCCGGGCCGATGCGGGCCAGTCGAAGGACGCGCTGCTCGGGGATCATGTAGCGTGCCCGGTTGGCGGCGTAGAAGCCCTGCAAGTCGGCGTTGGTCGGCTTCAATCCGGCGGTAAAGCTGGCTACCGGAATGGCGGCTGCTTCGCCCTGGCGCTGCTCGAGCAGCATGGAAGCATAGGGCCTGGCCATGCCGACCGAGACGCGCGGGTTGGCGACGAGCGGAATGAACATGTACTGCTGCAGCATCTGGCCTGCCACGATTTCGCGAATGTCGGCGTCGGTGATTTTTTGCTGGGCAAGAAACTTCTGATAGGCCTCCTCGCTGAACTTGCCGTTGATCCCCTGCGCTGCCGGCAGCTTCGCGATCTCGGCGTCGACCTGGCGCTTCGACAGGCGGAAGCCGAACTTGTCGGCAAAGGCCAGGATCGCCTTCTGGTCGATCAGGGCGTTGAGGGTCGGCTCATACTCCCCGGCAATGGTCGCGAAGCTTGCCTGCGGGTTTTCGCTGCGCAACTGCTGCAGGCGGCGCTGGATCGTATCGCTCAATTCCTTTTCGGTGAGCTGCTGGTTGCCGACCCGGGCGAGCGTCGAACTGCCCATTCCGAAGCCGACATTGCCGGTCCCGAAGTTGGAGATATCGGCGATTGCGAAGCCGGCCAGGATTGCGATCAGGAAAAAGGCCGAGACCCAGGTGCCGAACCTGGATTTTGAAGCGCGGCGGAAAAAGGTGAGCATGTCGATCCAGCCTATGAAGGATTGGCGGCTGCTTTAGGGGCGAGCCTTGCGGGCATCAAGGCAGCCCCGCTAGGAGCTCGCTCAATCAGGGGGATCCAATGGCGCTGAAGAAGCTGGTCGCTGGCAATTGGAAGATGCACGGCGTTTCCGCCGACCTTGGCGAAATCGCCACCATTGCCGAGGCTGCGCGCGGCTACCGCCAAGTCGATGTTGCGCTCTGCGTCCCCGCCATCCTGATCGAGCGCGCGGTGCGGGCCGTGCCCGGCTTCGCCATCGGTGGCCAGGACGTTCACCACGCGGACAAGGGGGCTCATACCGGCTGTACGTCGGCCGAAATGCTCGCCGACGCGGGCGCCGCCCTGACCATCGTCGGCCATAGCGAACGACGGGAGGCGCAACGCGAGGCAGACGGAGAGGTCAAGGCCAAGGCCGAAGCCGCGCTGGCCCGAGGTCTCGACGTCATCCTGTGCGTCGGCGAAAGCCTCGAGGTCCGCGAGAGCGGCCGCGCGCTCGCCACGGTCGAAGCCCAGCTCGGGGCTTCGCTCCCGGCGACGGCAGACGGCCTCGCCATCGCTTATGAACCGATCTGGGCGATCGGTACCGGCAAGATCCCGTCGATGGATGAGATCGCGGAAATGCACGCTGCGCTCCGCCGCCGTTTGGTCGAGGCATTCGGTGATGCAGGCAACCAGGTGCGCATCCTCTATGGTGGCTCGGTCAAGGGCTCTAACGCGGCCGAGATTTTCGCGATTCGGGACGTCGACGGAGCGCTCGTCGGCGGCGCCAGCCTCAAGGCCGCCGACTTCTTGCCCATCATTGCGGCCGCTGCTGCGGTTGAAGGGCAGGCGGGGATCGCCTAGATCGCCGCCAACTCACTCAATCGAAAGCCCGACATGTTCGCCTTCCTGCTTATCGTTCAAAGCCTCATTGCCCTTTCGCTGGTCGCAGTCATCCTGATGCAGCGTTCCGAAGGCGGCGGCCTTGGCGTCGGCGGCAGTTCGTCGGGCTTCATGACCGCCCGCGGCGCGGCCGATTTCCTCACCCGCTCGACCGCGGTCCTGGGGGGCGCCTTCATCGTCCTTTCGATCGTCATGGCGGCGATTGCCGGCGTCACTCGCGAGCCGATCAAGATCGACACGTCCCTGGCCAACCAGGCGGCCCCGGTTCAGCAGCAGACGGCGCCGGTCACGCCGTTCGGCGCTCCGGCGACCCAGCCGCAGCAGAACCAGGCCGCGCCGCAAAACCAGACCGCGCCGGCCGTTCCGCTCGCCCAGTAAGCCGAACTTTACCCAAACTTTTTTCGCGTCCCCGCTTGCCTCAAGCGGGCGAAGCACCCTAAGCCTCAACTCCCATGGCGCGGTTCATTTTTGTCACCGGCGGCGTGGTCTCCTCGCTTGGTAAAGGTCTTTTGTCGGCGTCCCTCGGGGCGCTCCTTCAGGCGCGCGGCTACAAGGTTCGGATCCGCAAGTTCGACCCCTATCTGAACGTCGATCCTGGGACGATGAGCCCGTACCAGCATGGCGAAGTCTATGTGACCGACGACGGGGCCGAGACCGACTTGGACCTTGGCCATTACGAACGCTTTACCGGCGTCTCTTCGCTCCAGACCGACAATGTGACGACCGGGCGCATCTACCGCGACATCATCGCCCGGGAGCGCCGCGGCGATTACCTCGGCGCCACGGTCCAGGTCATTCCTCACGTCACCAATGCGATCAAGGAATTCGCGCTGGCCGAGACCGACGGCCTCGATTTCATCATCTGCGAGATCGGCGGGACGGTCGGCGATATTGAAAGCCTGCCGTTCATCGAATCGATCCGTCAGCTTCGCAACGAACTCGGGCGGGGAAACAGCGTGAGCGTCCACACCACGCTCGTTCCGTGGATTGCCGCGGCAGGCGAGCTGAAGACCAAGCCGACCCAGCAGTCGGTGCGGGAGCTTTCCAGCCTTGGCGTCCAGCCCGAAGTGCTGCTGTGCCGCTGCGACCGCCCGTTGCCGGAAGGCGAGCGCGAGAAAATCGCCTTGTTCTGCAACGTCGCCAAGTCTGCCGTCATTCCGGCGCTCGACGCGCGCAACATCTACGACGTCCCGCTCCAGTATCACCAGGAAGGACTCGACGATGAAGTGCTGCGCGCCTTCGGGATCGAGGACGCACCGCGGCCCGAGCTCGCCCGCTGGACCGAAATCATGGACCGCATCGACCATTATGACAGCGAGGTCACGATCGGGGTGGTGGGCAAATATGTCGGGCTGCCCGATGCCTACAAAAGCCTCCGTGAGGCGCTGGTTCACGGCGGCATCGCGAACCGCGCCAAGGTCAACATCCAGTGGATCGACGCCGAGCTGTTCGAGCATCCCGAAGCCGACATCGTCGCCGAGCTTGAGCCGCTTCACGGGATCCTCGTCCCCGGCGGCTTCGGCGAGCGCGGCAGCGAGGGCAAGATCGCCTCGGTAAAATTCGCCCGCGAGCGCGACATCCCTTTCTTCGGCATCTGCCTGGGGATGCAGATGGCCTGCATCGAGGCAGCTCGGAACCTGGCGGGCATAGAGGAGGCCTCGACCACGGAGTTCGGCGAAACGTCAGAACCCGTCGTCGGCATGATCACCGAGTGGATGAGCGAGGAGGGCCTGCAGCAGCGCGCGGCGGGGGGCGACCTCGGCGGCACGATGCGCCTTGGCGCCTATCCGGCAAAGCTCGACGGCAACAGCCTCGTGCGCACCATGTACGGGACCGACCTCATCAGCGAGCGGCATCGCCACCGCTACGAGGTCAACGTTCATTACAAGGGCCGGCTCGAGAAGACCGGACTGCTTTTCTCCGGCATGTCGCCGGACGACGAACTCCCCGAAATTGTCGAGCGGCCCGACTGTAAGTGGTTCGTCGGTGTGCAGTTCCACCCTGAGCTCAAGAGCCGGCCGTTCGCCCCGCATCCGCTGTTCGCAGGTTTCATCGGTGCCGCGGTCGAGAAGTCGCGGCTGGTCTAACCCAGGTTAGGGGAGCGGAACGCGACTCCCGCTCGACCGTTGCGGTTCCGTATCCTCCACCAGATCGAGGTCTGATCGCATGCTTTGGACAATCGTCGTAATCCTGCTCATCCTGTGGCTCCTCGGAGCCTTTGTGGTTCCGGTCGGCGGCAGCCTCATCCATCTGCTCTTGGTGATCGCCGTGATCGTGATCATCGTGAATTTGGTTCGCGGCCGCGGCCCGACGGTCTGACGCCGGCCTCGTCTTGGCCGTTGCCGGGAGCACCAAGCGCCCTTAAATCCGGCCAATGACCAACAGCATCTCGACGCGCGTGGCCGTTCTCGGCTCCGGGCCGGCCGGCTTTACTGCCGCCATTTATGCCGCGCGCGCCGGGCTCAATCCGGTCGTCATCCAGGGCATTCAGCCGGGTGGCCAGCTCACCACTACTACGGACGTCGAAAATTATCCCGGCTTCCGCGACGTCATCCAGGGTCCCTGGCTGATGGAGGAAATGCAGGCCCAGGCCGAGCATGTCGGGACCAAGGTCGTGTGGGACCATATCGCCAGCGTCGACCTCTCGCGTCGGCCGTTCCGCCTCACCGGCGATGGCGCTGCGCAATATGTCGCCGACACGCTCGTCATCGCGACCGGCGCCCAGGCCAAATGGCTCGGCCTCCCGTCGGAAGAGCATATGAAGGGAAGGGGCGCTTCCGCCTGCGCGACCTGCGACGGCTTCTTCTATCGCGGCAAGAAGGTGGCGGTGATCGGCGGCGGCAATACCGCGGTCGAGGAAGCGCTCTACCTCACCAACCACAGCCATGACGTCACGCTGATCCACCGCCGCGACAGCTTGCGCGCCGAGAAGATCCTGCAGGATCGCCTCTTCGCCAATCCCAACATCAACATCATCTGGGACAGCGAAGTGGTCGAGTTCGTCGGCGGCGGCGACCCCGAAGCGCTCGTGGGGCTAGATATCCGCAACAAGCGCACCGGCGAACTTAGCCGGGTCGAGGTCGAAGGCGCGTTCGTGGCGATCGGCCACAAGCCCGCGACGGAGCTCTTCGCCGGCCAGCTCGACCTCGACGAGGAAGGCTATATCCGCGTCGCCCCAGGCACGACCCGGACCAGTGTCGAGGGCGTGTTCGCCTGCGGCGACGTGATGGACAAGATTTATCGCCAGGCGGTGACTGCGGCCGGGACCGGGTGCATGGCGGCGCTGGACGCGGAGAAATATCTCGCCGCAATGGAATATGAGGCGATCGCCGCCGAATAGCGATATTTGAGGGGGCAATTTCGATGAAGCCGACGGGACCGATCCCGCCCTATTTTTCCGCTGCGCCCGACGGCCAGCTGCAGATCGGCGGCACTGCGGTCGAGGAATTGATTGCCGAGGCCGGCGGCACGCCGCTGTTCGTTTACGACAACAATATCATCGGCGGGCAGATCGCCCGGCTTCGCGCCGCAATGCCCGACGGCCTCGCCGTCTTCTATTCAGTCACCGCCAACCCGAACGAGGAGCTCCTAAGCTTCATCGGCCGCTACATCGACGGCTTCCGCGTCGTCTCGCGCGGCGAGCTGGACCGGCTGAAGCGCGCCGGGCTCGCCGGCATCCCGATCACCTTCGCCGGTCCGGGCAAGCGCGACGACGAACTCGAGGCGGGCATCGCCGCCGGAGCCGTAATCAGCGTCGAGAGCGAGGGGGAGGCGCGCCGAGCGATCCTCGCCGGCGAGCGGCGCGGCATTCGCCCCAAGCTCGCCGTGCGCGTCAATCCGCCATTCTCGATCGATTGCGGCAAGGTCACGATGGAGCCAAGGCCGAGCCCGTTCGGGATCGATCCGGAACGGGTCCCGGCGCTGGTCCGGGGCCTCCTCGAAGCGGATGTCGACTGGCACGGCCTGCACCTGTTCTCCGGCGGCCAGTGCCTCGACGACATTGCGCTCATCCAGACGCATCGCGCGATTATCGAGTGCGCCGGCAAGATCGCCGAGGAGATTGGCCTGCCGATCCCCGAGCTCAACCTCGGCGGCGGCTTCGACGTGCCCTGCTTCGACGGCGAGCAGCCGCTCGACCTCTATCGCATGGCCAATGCGCTCCACGAAGCGATCTGCGCCGCGCCGGAGCTGCTGGCGACGACCCGGCTGTCGCTGGAGCTTGGCCGCTGGATCGTGGCCGAAGCGGGTGTTTACTTGAGCCGGATCCTCGACCGTAATACGAGCTGCGGCGAGACCTTCCTCACCACCGACGGCGGCGGCCATCATTTGCTTCGCGCGACCGGCTGCCTGCAGGAGCGGGGCCATGGCAATTATCCGATCGCCGTCGCGACTCGCTTCGACGCAGCAGCCGAGGAGCAGGTCACCGTCACGGGGTGCCTCGCCACGCCGCATGACGTGCTTGGCGACGAAGTCATGCTACCGCGCGCCGAGCCCGGCGATCTGATCGCCGTCTTCGCCGCCGGCGCCTACGGTCCGAGCGCAAGCCCGCAGAACTGGGAAAGCCGCCCGCCGGCGCACGAAATCGTCGTCTAGGGGTAGTTCGCCCCGACGAAGTAGAGGCCCTGCGGCGGCGCGTTCAGCCCGAGCGCGGCGCGGTCCTTCGCTTCCAGCGCCTTCTTCATGTCCTCCGGCGCCCACTGGCCGCGGCCGACCAGCGCCAGGCACCCGACCATCGAGCGCACCTGGTGGTGGAGGAAGCTGCGCGCCGCCGCCTCGACCTGGATCTCCTCGCCGACCCGGCCGACCTCGAGCCGATCCAGCGTCTTCACCGGGCTGTCCGACTGGCAATGGGCCGAGCGGAAGGTGGTGAAGTCATGACGTCCAATCAGGTGCGCTGCGCCCGCCTGCATCGCGTCGGCGTCGAGCGGAACGGCGACGTGCCAGACCTTGCCGCTATCAAGCGCCGGCGGCGCCCGCCGGTTGAGGATGCGGTAGAGATAGCGGCGCCCGCTGCAGCTGAACCGCGCGTGCCAGTCGTCGGCGACTTCAGCCACGTCCAGCACCGAGATGGGGAGGGGCCGAACCAGCGCGTTCAGGCCCTCGCGCAGGCGGTGGGGCGTCAATTCCTTCGCGACATCGACATGGGCGCTCATCGCCAGCGCGTGGACCCCGGCGTCGGTGCGCCCGGCCGCGGTCACCGCCGTCCGCTCGCCCGTCATCCGCTCCAGTGCCTCCTCGAGCGACTGCTGCACCGAGGGGCCGTGGTCCTGCCGCTGCCAGCCCATGAACGGCCCGCCGTCATATTCGATGGTCAGCCGCCAGCGGGTCACTCGAGGATCGTGCCCTTGGGGATCGCGAAGCCGCGAAGGACCTCGCCCGGAGTCATCGGCGCGCGTCCGGCGCGCTGCACGCGGAGCGGGCGGATCGCACCCTCTCCGCATTGGATAAGTAGCTGATCATCAAGCACGAGTCCGTCATTCCCGCGAAAGCGGGAACCCAGATTCTCCTTGTCAGCTGGATCCCTGCTTGCGCGGGGATGGCGAGTGAGTGGGTCGATTTCAGCCTCGAGCAGCTTCACTCGCTCGCCCTTGGCCTCGAACCACGCGCCGGGAGCGGGGGCGAAGGCGCGGACCTGGCGCTCGATCTCCCCGGCCGGCTTGGACCAGTCGATCCGCGCCTCGGCCTTGTCGATCTTCGAAGCATAGGTGACGCCGACATTCGGCTGAGGCTCGGGCGGCGTCGGATTGGCAAGCCATTCGACCAACGCCTCAGCTCCGATTTTCGCCAATTCTTCCGTTACTTGTCCGGCGTTTTTGCCGTCGATATTCAACTCACGCTTCAGGAGCATCGGCCCGGTATCGAGCCCTTCGTCCATCCGCATGATGGTGACTCCGGTCACTTCGTCGGCGGCCAGGATCGCACGTTGGATCGGCGCTGCACCGCGCCAGCGCGGGAGCAGCGACGCGTGGACATTGACGCACCCGGCCTTGGGCGCCTCCAGGATCTCCGTCGGCAGGATCAGCCCATAAGCGGCCACGATCGCCACATCGGAGTCCAGGCCCCGGAACGCGGCCTGTTCGTCGGCGTCGCGCAGGCTCTTCGGGGTCCGCACCGGAATCCCCAGTGCCTCGGCGCGCTCGTGCACCGCGGTCTTGCGCTCGGCCTTGCCTCGCCCCGCCGGCCGTGGCGGCTGGGCGTAGGCCGCAACCACCTCATGCCCGGCCGCGACCAGCGCCTCGAGGCTCGGCACCGCGAAATCCGGCGATCCCATGAACACTATTCTCAAAACCGTTCGCCCTGAGCCTGTCGAAGGGCTGTCCTTCTACTTCTCGCCACTGAAAGAGAAAGGGCGGGGCTTCGACAAGCTCAGCCCGAACGGTATGGGGAATTATGGCAAGTCAGGAGATCGAAGCCCTTTCGCAGGCGCTGGCGCGGCTTCCCGGCCTCGGCCCGCGCTCGGCCAGGCGCGCGGTGCTGCACCTGATGAAACGCCGCGAAACCGCGCTTCAGCCACTTCTGGGCGCGCTCCAGAACGTCGCCGACAAGCTTTCGACCTGCACCGTGTGCGGCAATGTCGACACTTCCGACCCGTGCAGCATCTGCAAGGACCCGCGCCGCGACGACAAATTGCTGTGCGTGGTGGAGGAGGTGGCCGACCTCTGGGCGCTCGATCGCTCGCGCCTGTTCCCCGGCCGCTATCACGTGCTCGGCGGCCGCCTGTCGGCGCTGGAAGGCGTCCGGCCCGAGGATCTCACCATCGACGGGCTCGTCCGCCGAGTCTCCGCGGGCGGCATCGACGAGGTCGTATTGGCCATGAACGCGACTCTGGAAGGGCAGACCACGGCCCATTATGTCGCCGAGCGCCTCGAAGGATTTCCGATCCGGATCAGCCAGTTGGCTCACGGGCTTCCGGTCGGCGGGGAGCTCGACTATCTCGACGAGGGCACGCTCGCCCAAGCCTTGCGTGCAAGGCGTCCCATTTCTTAAACGCCCTTGCGTGCCCGCCGTCCGATTTCTTGAACCTGCTCTAATGAAAGACTAAATCAGCCGCATGGCCATTCGCCGCATCTATGAGACTCCCGATCCCGTGCTTCGCGAGATCAGCAAGCCCGTCGAGACCTTCGACGAGGAGCTGAAGACGCTCGTCGCCGACATGTTCGACACGATGTACGAGGCGCCGGGCATCGGCCTTGCCGCGGTCCAGGTCGGCGTTCCGATCCGCCTGCTGGTCATCGACCTGCAGGAGCCGGAGGACGAGGAGGATCCGGAGAGCAAGCCGGTCAAGGACCCGCGCGTGTTCGTCAATCCGGAGATCCTGTGGACCTCCGACCATGACGTTCCCTACACCGAAGGCTGCCTCTCGGTCCCCGAGCAATATGCCGAGGTCATGCGCCCCGACCGCATCCGCGCCCGCTGGCAGGATGTCGAGGGCAAGAAATACGAAGAAGAGCTCGACGGCCTGCTGGCGGTCTGCCTCCAGCACGAGATGGACCATCTGAATGGCGTGCTCTTCATCGACCACCTCTCGCGCCTGAAGCGAGACATGGTGTTAAAGAAGCTCGCCAAGTGGCGGAAAGAGAACCAGAAGGCTGCCGCTTAACCGCCGATAGAAGCGGCCGCGTTGCGGCAGTCCTCCGCGCATTCCCGGCACATCTGGGCGCACAGCTTGCAATGCTCGTGATCGTGCTTCTCGCACTCGGCGGCGCAGCTGTCACAGACCCTGGCGCAGAGCTCGAGCGTCTCGCGCAGCACCTGCTCGTTCTGGCCGGTGCGGCGAACCGCAAGCTTGCCCGTTGCTTCGCAGACGTCGGCGCAATCGAGGCAGCTCCGGACGCACTGCGCCATGTCCATCTTCTCGGCGGCGCAGGCGTCGGCACAGCTGAGGCACATCCGCGCGCAATACATCAGGTGATGGGCGGCATCGCCGAGCGGCTGGTTGACGTGCCCGGCAACGTCCGGGTGAAGGCTGATCATCTTGCGGATCGACATGGGATCTCCTCTGGTCCGTCGTTGCGAGCGGAGCGAAGCAATCCAGCCTTCGTTCCTTTTTCTGTGGATTGCTTCGTCGCACAGGCTCCTCGCAATGACAAACCGGTTGAGTGCAGCCTCCCTTCGGGTATAATGTTCCCATTCTGTTCCGCAAAGGAATGCGAGAATGGCGACTGTAGCCTACATCCTGCTCGGCCTGGCCGTCGGCGCGGTCATCGGCTGGCTGTGGGCTAGCCGCGAGGCCGCCGGCGCACGGCAGACCGTCGATAATCTCCGGCTGCAGCTAGACGAGGTGGTGAAGGAGCGCGATGCCAATCGCGCCGCCGTGACCGAACTCACCGGCCTCAAAGCCGCGCAGGCAGAGCGTGAGCGCTCGTTCGAGCAGCAGCTGGCGGCGCTCAAGGATGCCAAGGAAAGCCTCTCCGCCCAGTTCCAAGAAATCGCCAGCAAGCTGCTCGGCGATGCCCGCAAGACCTTCCTCGACCAGGCCGGCGAAAAGTTCACCCAGGCGGTCTCGCCGGTCGAGCTTCTGCTGAAGACCTATCAGGAGAAATTGCAGACGATCGAAAAGGAGCGGGTCGACCATTATGCCGGCCTGCGCGAAGCGGTCGAGCTGGTGCGGACAGGGCAGGGCCAGGTCCGCGACGAAACCCGCCACTTGGTGAATGCGCTTCGCGCCTCGCCCAAGGCGCGCGGACGCTGGGGCGAGCAGAGCCTTCGCAACGTCCTCGAGCAGGCGGGCCTCAGCGAGCATGTCGATTTTCAGACCGAAGTATCGGTCGCGGGTGAAGAAGGCCGGCTTCGCCCCGACGTCATCGTTCGCCTGCCGGGCGGCCGCAATCTCGTCATCGACGCCAAATGCTCGTTAAATGCATATCTCGACGCCTGCGACGAGGTCGACGAGGAGAAGCGGCAGGCCTGTTTCCGTGCCCACGTCGCCTCGATGCGCACCCATGCCCAGCAGCTCGGCTCGAAAGCCTATTGGGCGCAGTTCGGCGACGCTGCCGACTATGTGATCATGTACATTCCGGGCGAGCATTTCCTCGCCGCCGCCCTGGAAGCCGACCCGACGCTGTGGGACTGGGCGTTCGAACGGCGAGTGCTGCTCGCCACCCCGACCAACCTCGTCGCGATCGCCAAGACGGTGGCGAGCATCTGGCGGCAGGAGCGGCTAGCGGAGGCGGCACAGGAAATCGCCAGCCTCGGCAAGGAATTGCATTCGCGGCTCGCCACGATGAACGAGCATATGTCGCGGGTGGGCAAGAACCTTGCGACCGCCAACAATGCCTACAACCAGATGGTTGGAAGCTTCGAAAGCCAGGTGCTCAGCCAGGCCAAGCGCTTCGAAGGCCTCGGCGCGGGAAGCGCCAAATCGCTCGACACGCCGCCGATGGTCGAGATTGCGCCGCGCCCGCTGACCAAGCTCGCGTCGAGGTCGGACAATGACGATCCCCCAATGATCGCCGCCGAATAGGTTTGTAAAATAGGGTTTCGGCTGGGAAATTCGCTTCCGCGCTCTTTGAATTCTCCAAGCCGGGTGGCGATTGCTCATAAAGTCACGGAATTGCTGCACGACCGTGTGACATTTGTGAACTTAAGCGCGGTTCACAGCCCGCCGCAGCCGTCGAAGCGGCGTCCGTCGACCGTTACCTGGACCTTGTCGGGATAGACCCGGTCGCTCATCCCGTCGCTGCATTTGGCATGGACGATGTTCACGTTGATCCGCGGCGTCTGGTAGATTTCGCCGGCGACGCCGTTGATCGCCTTTGGCGTGCGCTGCTGGATCGGCGCCGCGTCGGGCTGGGTGAAGGTCAGGTCGCGCTCGTCGATGAGCAGGTTCCAGAACGGCTCGGTGCCGACCGCGTGATAGGGCGGCGGCGGCGCCGGCGGACCCATGGTGGCGCAGCTGCCCAGCAAGAGCGTTGCTGATAGCAATGGCGAAAGTCGAATACGCATATGTTCCTCCGTCACCCTGAACTCGTTTCAGGTTCCCTTTCTCCGCTCCGCTGCACGTCTCCACAATGGATGCTGAAACAGGTTCAGCATGACTAGCTACCCTGAACGCCAGCTTGCCCGAATGGCGAAGGCCATGACCGCCGTCGCCATCGCCGCGTTGAGGCTGTCGGCCCGCCCGGCCATCGGGATTTTGACCAGCAGGTCGCATTCGGCCTCATAATCGCCCGGCAGCCCCTGCTGCTCGTTGCCGATCAGCAGGAAGCAGGGCTGCTCGTACTTGGCCTCGAGATAGTCGTCGCTGGCCTTGAGGCTCGTGCCCACCAGCTGGCCCGGGCCGGCGCGAAGCCAGGCGATGAACTCCGGCCAGCGCGCGGCCGCAATCTCCTGGGTGAAGACCGCCCCCATCGACGCCCTGACCGCCTCAACCGAGAAGGGATCGGCGCTGTCGTCGATCAGGATCAGCCCGCCGGCGCCGACGGCGTCGCCGGTCCTGAGGATGGTGCCGATATTGCCGGGATCGCGCAGCGCCTGGGCGACGATCCACAGCGGCGCCTTGCTCCGGTCGACCTGATCCAGCGCCGGGCTCGTCTCGCGGTAGGCGCCGAGCACCATCTGCGGATTGTCCTTGCCGCTCATCCTGGACAGGATGTCGCTGGTGGTCTCGATCGCTTCGCCGCCGGCTGCTTCCGTCGCCGCGATGATCTCGGCGGCCAGTGGGTGGCGCGCTCCCTCGGGCGAGAAGGCGATGATTTCGGGAAGGCGTCCGCTGTCGCGGGCCTCGGCGATGATCCTCAGGCCCTCGGCGAGGAACAAGGCTTCGGCGCGGCGGCCCTTCTTCTCGCGGAGCGAGCGCAGGCGCTTGACGGTGGCGTTGGAAAAGGCGGTGACCTGGCGGGGCATCCGGCCCCACTAGCCGTTCGTCCCGAGCGCAGTCGAGGGGCGCGCGGGCCGATTTCGCGGTCCACCATGCCCCCGGCATGGCGGCATGCGCTCAATCCTCCCCGAACCGCTCCTCGACCAGCGTCACCAGCTGCTGGAGCGCGGCATCGGGCTGGTCGCCCTCGACGTGGATGACGATGCTGTCGCCAAGCGCTGCGCCGAGCATCATCAAGCCCATGATCGACGTGCCGCAGACTCGGTGGCCGTCTTTTTCGACCTCGATCTTGGCGTCGAGCTGGCTGGCGAGGTTGACGAACTTGGCGCTGGCCCGGGCATGGAGGCCTCGAACATTGTCGATCTGCACTTCGCGGCTGACCGCGTTCAAGCGGCGGCCTCGCCCAGGATCTCGCTTGCGACGGAGATATATTTACGGCCGGCTTCGCGCGCCGCCGCGACCGCCGCATGGACGGGCATCACCTTTCGCGCGCCTTCGAGGCGGATCAGCATCGGCAGGTTCACGCCGGCGATGACCTCGACGTTCTCGCTCTTCATCAGGCTGATCGCGAGGTTTGAAGGGGTTCCGCCGAACAGGTCGGTGAGGATGATCACGCCCTGGCCCTGCTCGACCTTCTGGATGGCTGCGGCAATGTCCTTGCGGCGGCCTTCCATGTCGTCGTCGGGACCGATGCAAATCGCCTCGATCGCTTCCTGCGGCCCAACGACATGCTCCATCGCCGTGACGAACTCAGCCGCCAGCCCGCCGTGGGTCACCAGCACCAAACCAATCATTGACTCAACTCGTCCTCGCTCTCGCTTTGGGCAGTGCGTTCGCGGCTTCGCTCGATCGTGTCGCGGGGCGGCGAGGCGAGGTCACGGTGCCGAATGTTCGGAGAAAATCCGGACCGACGCAACCGTTCCGCCAACTCTACTGCCGCGGCGACCGATCGATGCCGCCCTCCAGTGCAGCCAAACGCGACGGTCACGTAACTTTTGCCCGCGGCCCAGTAGCGGGGAATCCAGTCGTTGAGAAGCGCTTCGATGCGGTCGAGCGTCTCGTCCCACGCCGGGTCCTGTTCCAGGTACGAGCGGACTGCCTGATCCTCGCCGGTCAGCGGCCGAAGCTCTTCGTCCCAGTGCGGGTTCGGGAGGAAACGAAGATCGAAGACCAGGTCCGCGGTCCGGGAAATGCCGCGGGCGAAACCGAAGCTGGCGATGGTCAGCACCGGCTGGTCGGTGTCGCCTTCGAACCGCCGCCTCAGCTCGTCGCGAAGCTCGGCGGGCGTCAAGTCGGTGGTATCGAGTACATTGTCGGCCGCGGTGCGCAGCGGGGCTGTCAGCTGGCGTTCGCGGGCGATCCCGTCCTCCGGCGGGCGGTCCTGCGCCAGCGGGTGGCGGCGGCGGGTCTCGTCGTAACGACGGATGAGCTCGTTACCGGAGCAGTCGAGGTAGAGAATTTCGCCCTCGACGCCCTCGACCGAGCGGATCAGCGGCGCGAGGCCCTCGGCGGTGAAGCCGCGGCTGCGAACGTTCATCCCGACGGCGACCGGGGAAGGGCGGTCCTTCCCGCCGCCCCGCACGAACTGATCCAGCAAATCGGCGGGAAGGTTGTCGACCACGTCCCAGCCCATGTCTTCCAGCGCGTCGAGGACGGTCGACTTGCCTGCGCCGGACATACCGGTGACGAGCAGCAGTCGCGCCGGGCGCTGACCGCTCAAAACTTGAGGCCCATGCGGTCGAGCGCGAGCGCCACCTTGGAAGGCGCGGACGCGGTCAATGCGTCGATGCTGACCAGCGGCAGCGCGATGCCCAGGATCGGCCGCTCCCGGCTCTCGTCCGGCAGGCGCTCGATCTCGCTGGTAAGCTCGACCAGCAGCGCGACAGGGACGTCGCGAGCGGTGTCCATGTCGACAATGCCGACGCCGCGGATTTCGAGCTTGCCGGCGATGGTCGGCGGCGCCGAGGCGATCAGCCGCTCGCCCTCGCGCTCGACGACGGTCTGGTCGTCGCTGACCAGGGTGAAGCCACGGTCCAGCAGGCGAAGGGTCAGGTCCGATTTGCCCGAGCCCGATGGACCGGTGATCAGCACTGCCCGGCCTTCGCGCGCGACGCTGCTGGCGTGGACGATTTCAGAAGCGACCGTGCTCATTCGCGGTCCGCCGCCGGAAGCCTGATGGTAAAGCGGGCGCCCGAAGGCGCGTCGTCGCGGTCCTGCACGTCGATTTCTCCGTCGTGGCCTTTGACGATTGCCTGGGCGATGGCAAGGCCGAGGCCGGAGTGGCGGCCGAAATTCTCGCTGTCCGGGCGGACCGAATGGAAGCGGTTGAAGATCGCTTCCCGGGCTTCCGGCGCGACGCCCGGGCCTTCATCCTCGATACTGACCAGGACCTCTCCCGCCGCTTCTCCGGTCGAGATCTGGACCAGCCCGTCGGGCGGCGAGAAACTGATGGCATTGTCGAGGATCGCGTTGATTGCGCGGGCGAGGCGGTCGGGCTTGCCCATCACCAGCGCCGGCGAACGGCCGCAGCGCGAGAAGAGGATGCGCGCGCTGCCGGTCTCGCGGCGGCTCTCCCAGCTTTCGACCAGCTGCTCGATCAGCCCGTCGAGGTCGACCTGCTCGAAACGGGCGCGCAGCAACTCGCCGTCGGTGCGCGCCGCCTCGCTAATGTCGTTGATCAGCCGGTCGAGCCGGCCGACATCGTCGCGCGCGAGCGCCAGCAATTGCTCCCGAAGCGCGGGATCCTCGACCCGCTCGGCACCTTCGAGCGCGGAGCGGAGCGAGGCCAGCGGGTTCTTGAACTCGTGGCTGACGTCGGCAGCGAAGCTTTCGATATTGTCGATGCGCTGGCGGAGCGACTGGCTCATGTCGGAAATCGCGCGGGCGAGCTGGCCGATTTCGTCGCGGCGGTTGGGTAGTCGCGGGATCCTCACTTCACGCGAGCGGCCGAGGCGGACGCGGTGTGCCGCGATGGCCAGGTGGCGCAGCGGCCGGACGATGGTCCTCACCATGAAGCGCGAAAGGAAGAAGGACAAAGCGATGATGAATGCCATTGCCGCCGCGATTACCCCGCGCTGATTGTGGACGGTGCGGGTGAAAGCGCGATCGTTATTGGTGGCGAGCAGGACATTGCCGCGAACCGGGACCGCGGCGGAAATCACCGGGGTCAGGTCGGGCGCGTTCCGGACTTGTGCCACCGCCTTCTTGCTCGACTGGGCGCGCATCGCCTCGGGCCAGGCCTGGAGCCGGTCATTGGCCGGCTCGACATAATCGTCGAGCGGATTTGCACCGACCAGGAAGTTGAACCCGCGGTCGAGCGCGCGCGCGGCGTTCTGGGTCCAGCTCTGCGTCTTGGGGTCGAGCAGGGCGTAGGTCGGCCCGGTCACGCTCCAGCTGTCGATCAGCAGGCGCCCGTCATCTCCATAGAGGCGGAAGCGGTTCTGGCTTGAGCGCGAGATCGAGGCGAGCAGAGCCGGCCATTCGCTTTCCGGCATATGCGTCAGCGCTTCGGCGGTGGTCGTCGCTTCGATATTCGCCTGGCGAACCCGCTCCATGCTGAGGCTGTTGCGGAAGACGTCGAGGTAGAGCGTCCCGAGCGCGACCAGCAGGACGGTTAGCAGGTTGAGGACGAGGATCCGGTGCGCGAGGCTCCAGCGCCGCGACCATGTGAGCGCCAGGTCGCGTTCGTCACTGTTCGTCGAAACGGTATCCGACGCCATAGAGCGTGTCGATTGCATCGAACTCCTGATCGGCGAGGCGGAACTTGCGCCGGATCCGCTTGATGTGACTGTCGATGGTGCGGTCGTCGACATAAACATCGTCATTATAGGCAACATCGAGCAATTGATTGCGGCTTTTCACGACGCCGGGCCGCTGGGCCAGGGTTTCGAGGATCAGGAACTCGGTGACCGTGAGGGCGACGGGCTTGCCGTCCCACAGCACTTGGTGGCGCGCCGGGTCCATCACCAGCCGCCCGCGTTCGATCAACGGGGCCTCGGGTTCGCTACTCGATGCCGCCGCTTCGCCCCGCGCCAAATGCTGGCGGCGAAGGATGGCGCGGATTCGGGCGATCAGCAGCCGCTGCGAGAAGGGCTTGGCGATATAATCGTCGGCGCCCATTGCGAGGCCGAGCGCCTCGTCGAGCTCATCGTCCTTCGAGGTGAGGAAGATCACCGGCACCGCGCTGAACTCGCGGACTCGCCGCAACAGCTCCATCCCGTCCATGCCCGGCATCTTGATGTCGAACACGCCAAGGTCGGGCGGGTTGTCTGAAAAGGCCTTTAGCGCCACCGCCGGGTCGGAATAGACGCGGGTGACGAAGCCTTCCTGCTGCAAGCTGATCGACACCGAGGTGAGGATGTTGCGGTCATCGTCGACCAGGGCGATCACATCGCTCATGCCGCGGCTTAGCCAGCGCCCGAAGGTCAGACAAGGCAGGACGACGAAGCCGCTGCCAGGATGTTAGCGCTATCCTTCGACATCAAGCGTTTAAGCCCGGTTCAACGGTTTTGACCGGCCGCATATTTCGTGACTATAGGCCGGCCAACGCATACGTATGCGGCGGTTAGGCCCTCCACTGGCCGCCGCCGCTTTTGACATGTGGGAAAGGGGTTTTTCGACAGTGACCGACCGGGTTCCCGACAAGGGTCTTGAGGCGCAGGGTATCGCGACCGGAGCAGAGATCTTCTGGAATCTCACCACTGCGCCGCTGATCGAGCATGCGGTGCGTCGGGGCGAAGGCAGACTGACGAAAGACGGCGCACTGCTGGTCGATACCGGCAAGTTCACGGGCCGCAGCGTGAAAGACAAGTTCGTCGTTCGTGATGCCACGACCGAGAGCACGGTCAACTGGGGTGCAATCAACCAGCCGATGACGCCTGAGCACTGGGCCAATTTGAAGGCGGATTTCCTGATTGCCCTCAAAGACCAGGAGCAGCTCTATGTTGCCGACCTGTTCGGCGGCAGCCAGCCGGAATATCGCGTCAACGTCCGCGTCATCAACCAGATGGCGTGGCATAACCTCTTCGTTCGCACCTTGCTCGTGCGGCCCAAGGCCGAAGAGCTTGCCGGGTTCACGCCCGAGTACACGATCATCAACCTGCCCAGCTTCAAGGCTGACCCGGCTCGCCATGGCAGCCGCAGCGACACCGTGATCGCGGTCAACGTCACCGAGAAGATGATCCTGATCGGCAACACCGAATATTCCGGCGAGATGAAGAAGGGCGTGTTCGGCCTCCTCAACTTCCTGCTTCCCGCTCAAGGCGTCATGCCGATGCACTGTTCCGCCAACGTCGGCGCCGACGGCAAGAGCGCGATTTTCTTCGGCCTGTCGGGCACCGGCAAGACGACGCTGTCGGCCGACGCCAGCCGCACCCTCATTGGCGACGACGAGCATGGCTGGTCCGACACGGCGGTCTTCAACTTCGAAGGCGGCTGCTACGCAAAGATGATCAATCTCTCGGCCGAGGGCGAGCCCGAGATCTATGCGACGACCAAGATGTTCGGCACGATCCTCGAGAACGTCACGATGGACGAAGTCACCCGCGAGCTCGACTTCACCGACGCCAGCAAGACGGAAAACACCCGCGGGGCTTATCCGATCGAGTTCATTCCGAACACGAGCGAACGGAACCTCGGCCCGCCGCCGTCAACCATCATCTTCCTCACCGCCGATGCGTTCGGCGTCCTGCCGCCGATCGCGCGGCTGGCGCCCGACCAGGCGATGTACCACTTTCTTTCCGGCTACACCGCCAAGGTCGCGGGCACCGAGATTGGCGTTACCGAGCCGACCGCGACCTTCAGCACCTGCTTTGGCGCGGCATTCATGCCCCGGCCGCCGTCGGTCTACGGCAACTTGCTCAAGAAGCGGATCGCCGAGGCGGACGTGACCTGCTGGCTGGTCAACACCGGCTGGACCGGCGGGAAGTATGGCGTCGGCAAGCGCATGCCGATCAAGGCGACGCGCGCGCTGCTCAACGCGGCGCTCGACGGCAGCCTGAACCGCGGCGAATTTCGCAAGGACCGGAACTTCGGCTTCGAAGTGCCGACCGAGCTTCCGGGCTGCACCGAGCTGCTCGACCCGCGCTCGACCTGGGCCGACCCGGCGGAATATGACCGCACCGCGGCCAAGCTGGTCGACCTGTTCGTCGAGAATTTCGCGCAATTTGCGGACCAAGTGGACGAGGGCGTGCGCCAGGCCGCCCCGAAGGCCGAGCGGCAACAAGTGCAAGCTCAGAGCCAAGACCAGACCACGCCCGCTTGAGTCCGGCCAAGGATCGGGCTCCATAAGGAACCCGACCAATGACCGAATTCGGACCCCGCCTTTTCACTGCCGACGCCGAGATAGAAAGGATCGGCGAGCGATTTCTTGCGCGCTCCCTGCCCAAGGAGGAGTGGACGCACGAGGCTCATCTCGCGACCACGACCTGGCTCGTGCTCCGGCGCCCGGACACCAACGTGGATGCCGAGCTTCCTGACCTCATCCGCCGTTACAATGAGAGCGTGGGCGGGGTGAACAGCGACAGCGAAGGCTATCACGAGACGATCACGCGGGTGTTTCTGCACGGCGTGCGGCTGTTCCTGGCAGAGGCCGACCAGGCCGAGCCGTTGCACGAGCTGGTCAACGAACTGTTGCTGTCACCGATGGGGCGGCGCGACTGGCCGCTGCGCTTCTATTCGCCGGGGCGCCTGTTCTCGGTGGAGGCGCGGCGGGAGTTCATTCCGCCCGACCTGGCAGCGCTTCCCTAGGAGGCAATCTGCCGCTGGGGTTCGACCGTCAGGCAATTGCCCTCGACCCCGGTGACTCTGACCCGCTCGCCTGTCGCTGCGGGCCCGCCGCGCGCGCTCCATTCGCTGTCGCCGAGGCGGACGCGTCCCTGGTGCTCGTCGATGTCGGAAACGACGGTCACCATCTTGCCGACCAGCCGGCCGGACGGGTCGTTGAGGCGCGGCCCATCATGGTTCGGCGCGTGGTTGGAATAGAAACGGCGGCCGATCATCACCGCGAGGAGGGCATAGAGGGCGAACAGGGCCAGCTGCGCTGCGGTGCCGAGACCGAAGAGCAGGGTGAACAGGCCGGCGGCGATGGCGGCGATGCCGATGAAGATCAGGAAGAAGCCGGGGGCCACGATTTCGGCGGCAAGCAGCAGGACTCCGCCGATCAGCCACAGCCAGGCGGGATTGATACCCTCGATCATTTGGTTTCGGGAACTCCGGATCCGCCTTTGACTCTGGGCGCGGCAACGGACTTGCCTTGGCTATCGGCGAAGACTTCGCGGGCAAGCTCGCCAATGCCGCCCAATGTCCCGATCAGCTGCGTCGCTTCGACCGGGAAAAGGATGGTCTTGGCGTTGGGCGACGTCGCGAACTTGCCGAGCGCCTCGACATATTTCTGCGCGATGAAATAATTGATCGCCTGGCCACTTCCGGCTTCGATCGCATCACTCACCGATTTCGTCGCCGAGGCCTCGGCCTGGGCAGAGCGCTCGCGCGCCTCCGCGTCACGGAACGCGGCCTCCTTCTGCCCTTCCGCCTGAAGGATCCGCGCCTGCTTCTCGCCCTCTGCCCGGAGAATCTCGGACTGGCGCATGCCTTCGGATTCCAGGATGGACGCGCGCTTTTCGCGCTCGGCCTTCATCTGCCGGGTCATCGCGTTGACGATATCCTGCGGGGGCCGGATGTCCTTCAGTTCGACGCGGGTGATCTTCACACCCCACGGCTCGGTCGCATGGTCGACGACTGCGAGCAGCCGGGCGTTGATCTCGTCGCGCTTGGACAGGGTCTCGTCCAGGTCCATCGAGCCCATGACGGTGCGCAGATTGGTGGTCGAGAGGGCCATCAGCGCGCTGTACAGGTCGCTGACCTCATAAGCGGCCTTGGCTGCGTCGATCACCTGGAAGAAGACCACGCCGTCGACCGCGACCATCGCATTGTCCTTGGTGATGATCTCCTGGCCGGGAATGTCGACGACCTGCTCCATCATGTTGATCTTTCGGCCGACGCGGGTGACGAACGGCACGACGAAGTTGATCCCGGGGTCGGCTACCCGAACGAAGCGGCCGAAATGTTCGAGCGTGTAGCGATAGCCTTGGTGGACGATCTTGACGCCCATCATCACGAACAGAAGTACCAGCACCGCAATGGCGATCATGAAGGTTGTCAGCATGCCTCTTCCCCGGATTCCATGTTTCAGGGCATGATGCGACGGTGATGGCGCGAGCGGAAGGGAAAAGCGACAAAGTGGCAGACCTGTTCGCCGTGCGATCGGTGCTGTTCCTGCCCGCGTCCAACCCGCGCGCGATCGCCAAGGCGCGCCAATCCGCGGCCGACCTCGTCGTGCTCGACCTCGAAGACGCCGTAAAGCCGGCCGACAAGGCGAGCGCCCGCGAGGCGGCGGTCGATGCGGTCGCCGAAGCCTGGCCGATGCCGGTCGCGATCCGGGTCAACGGGATAGGCACCGAGTGGCATTCGCTCGATCTCGACGCAGTGGCGCGGTCCAGAGCCGATTTCACCGTCGTTCCGCGTGCCCTCTCCGGCCACCTGATGCGCGGCGTCCGCGATGCCGTCGCCAAGCCTTTGCTGGCGATGGTCGAGACCGCCGCGGGCGTGCTTGGCGCGGCGGAAATGGCGCCGGAGACGGCGGGGCTGATTGCCGGCACCAATGACCTGCGCGCCGACCTTCGCCTGCCGCTGGGTGCCGGGCGCGCGAATATCGCGGCAGCGCTGCAGCTGATCGTGCTCGCCGCGCGCGCTGCCGGAGTCCCCGTCTTCGACGGCGTGTTCAACGGGCTCGACGATGCCGACGGCTTCCTCGCTGAGGCGCAGGAGGGGCGGCGGCTCGGCTTCGACGGCAAGAGCCTGATCCACCCCAACCAGATCGCGCCTTGCCACCAGGCGTTCGCCCCGGGCGAGGCCGAGGTCGAGCGGGCGAGGGCGCTGGTTGCGGCCTTCAGCGGAGGGGCTGAGCGCTTCAATGACGAGATGATCGAGCGGATGCATGTCGTGGCGGCGCAGCGCGTTCTCGACCGCGCAAACGCCTAGCCGGGCTTGGCGAATCGCTCGACTGCTGTCATGGGCCGATATGGCCCAACGCCCCGACGCTCCTGACATTGTCCTCGGACTGACGTTCGACGACGTCCTCCTGCAGCCGCTCCAATCCTCGGTCCTGCCGAGCCAGGCGGACACCCGCACCTTTCTCACCCGCGAAATCCCGCTCCAGATCCCGATCCTGTCGTCGGCGATGGACACGGTGACCGAAGCCGACATGGCGATCGCCATGGCCCAGCTCGGCGGGATCGGAGTCCTTCACCGCAATTTGAGCGCCGAGGAGCAGGCGGGCGCGGTCCGCCAGGTGAAGCGCTTCGAAAGCGGGATGGTGGTCAACCCGATCACCATGGCGCCGGACCAGACGCTCGCCGAAGCGCTCGAGCTGATGAAGACCCACCGCATCAGCGGCATTCCGATCGTCGAGAAATCGGGCAAATTGTGCGGCATCCTCACCAACCGCGACGTCCGGTTCGCCGAGAACCCGAAGCAGAAGGTCCGCGAGCTGATGACTGCCGAGAACCTCGCCACAGTGCCCGTCGGCACGAGCGAGTCCGAGGCCAGGCGGATTCTCCACCAGCGGCGGATCGAAAAACTGCTGGTGGTCGACAGCGAGAACCATTGCGTCGGGCTGATCACGGTCAAGGACATCGAGAAATCGGTTGCGGCCCCGTTCGCGACCAAGGATGCCGAAGGCCGGCTGCGGGTCGCGGCGGCGACGACGGTCGGCGATGCCGGTTTCGAGCGATCCGAGGCGCTGATTGAGGCCGGCTGCGATTGCATCGTCATCGACACCGCGCACGGCCACAATGTCGAGGTCGCTAAAGCGGTCGAACGCGTGAAGGGCCTCAGCAATTCCGTCCAGGTCATTGCCGGCAATGTCGCAACTGAGGATGCGGCCCGGGCGCTGGCCGATGCCGGAGCCGACGCGATCAAGGTGGGGATCGGCCCGGGATCGATCTGCACGACGCGGATCGTCGCCGGGGTTGGCGTGCCCCAGCTTACCGCGGTGATGGATGCCGCGCGCGGGGCCGGGAAAGTGCCGATCATCGCCGATGGCGGAATCCGCACCAGCGGCGACATCGCCAAGGCGCTAGCGGCGGGCGCGTCGACGGTGATGGTCGGATCGCTGCTCGCCGGGACCGAGGAAGCGCCGGGCGAAATCTTCCTCTACCAGGGCCGCAGCTACAAATCGTACCGCGGCATGGGCTCGGTCGGGGCGATGGCCCGCGGCTCGGCGGATCGCTATTTCCAGCAGGACATCCGCGATCATCTGAAGCTCGTGCCCGAAGGCATCGAGGGCCAGGTCCCGTACAAGGGCGCGGTGCGCGACATCATCCACCAGCTGGTCGGCGGCGTGAAGGCGGCGATGGGCTATATTGGCGCAAGCACCATCGGCGAGGTGCAGAAGCGGGCCCGGTTCGTGCGTATCACCAACGCCGGCCTGTCGGAAAGCCACGTCCACGACGTCACGATCACGCGTGAGGCGCCCAACTATCCGACGCGCTAGGTTATGACCCCAGCCGCGAGGCTGCAGGCGGCGATCGAGCTGCTTGACGAAATCATCGCCTCGGCGCGCGATGACGGCCCGCCCGCGGACACGCTCGTCACCCGCTATTTCAAGGCGCGGCGCTATGCCGGCTCGGGCGACCGCCGCGCGGTCCGCGAGCTCGTCTTTCGGGCAATCCGCCGTTCGGGCGAGCGGCCGGAGAGCGGGCGCGCGGCAGTCATCGGACTGGCGCAGGATGACCCCGAGCTTGCGCCTCACTTCGGCCTGCCGCGGGGGCCCGAGCCCTTGGCCGAGGGCGAAGGAGGGGCAGCGGCCAGCGTCCTTCCCGCGTGGATCGAGCCCGAGCTGTCGCCGCTGGTC
This sequence comes from Pseudomonadota bacterium, assembly GCA_040389765.1. GTDB lineage: Bacteria > Pseudomonadota > Alphaproteobacteria > Sphingomonadales > Sphingomonadaceae > Sphingomicrobium. Next base: position 47,438 of record JAZJZO010000009.1, read on the forward strand.
GGCGAGGGCGAATGGCCGGCCTTGCTCGAACGGGCGCCGCTCGACCTCAGGGTCAATGCGGCGAGGGCATCGCGAGACGATTTGCTCAGCGAATTTCCGGGCGCGGTACCGACGCGGCTCAGTCCCTGGGGCCTCCGGCTGCCCGCCGACGGCAGGCTGGACGATCACGGGGCGGTCACCGCCGGCTTGGTCGAAGTGCAGGACGAGGGCAGCCAGCTGATCGCGCTCGCCTGCCAACCGGCCAATGGTCAGCGCATCCTAGACCTTTGCGCCGGCGCGGGGGGCAAGGCGCTGGCGCTCGCGGCCGCTGCGCCCGAAGCCAAAATCCTTGGCACCGACACGAATCGCGCCCGCCTGTCCAAGCTTGGCCCGCGCGCCGAGCGCGCCGGAGCAGCGATCGAGACGCAGCTACTTAATCCGCCGAAGGAGCTCGATGAGCTAGCCGACTGGCGCGAAGCGGCCGACGTGGCCCTGGTCGATGCGCCCTGTTCGGGAAGCGGCACTTGGCGGCGCAGTCCCGAGGGTCGCTGGCGGCTCACACCCGAGCGGCTCGTTCGGCTGGCTGCCATGCAGTCGCGGCTGCTGGACATGGCCGCCGAGCTCGTCCGTCCCGGCGGAGCGCTCGTCTATGCAGTCTGCTCGCTCCTGTCCCGCGAAGGGGCAGGACAGATTGCGGCCTTCCTCGAACGCCGTTCATCGTGGATTAGTGAGGAACCGGCCATTGCTGCCGGGCGTCCTGACGGTGCCGGGTTGTTGCTCACCCCGGGCCATGACGGAACCGACGGATTTTTCGTCGCGCGGCTTCGGCGACCATGCTAGGCCGCTGACGGAAGTGGAGAATTTGATGCGTTCCTTGCCCCGTATCCTGCTTGTCAGTCTCTCGGCTCTGGCCGTTGCCGCTCCGGCTTCGGTTTCCGGCCAGCGCGCCGACGACCAGATCGCGCCGAAGTCGGTCGAGCTTCAGCAGCGCGGCAAGGCGCTGATCAGCGCGGGCAAGCTCGATGATGCCGAGGACCTGCTGGAAACTTCGCTGGCGATCGATCCCCGCAACCGCTGGGCGTTTGTCGATCTGGCCCGCGTGGCCGAAAAGCAGCGCCTGTTCGGCAAGGCGATCCGCATGACCAACAAGGCGCTGATGCTCGAGCCTAACGACACCGACGCGCTCGCCGTCCAGGGCGAAGCGATGGTGGAAATGGGGGCTGTCGCCCGCGCCCAGGTCAATCTGCAGAAGCTTCAGACGATTTGCGGCGCCAAGGGTTGCCCGCAGATCGGCCAGCTGTCCGCCGCGATCACCCGCGGCCCGACGGTTGCTTCGGCCAAGCCCCCGGCGAGCCCCAAGAGCAACTAGCCCAGGCTTCGCGCCAGGCTGATCCATTCCTCGATGGTGAGCGTTTCGGCGCGGCGCTCGACGTCGATGCCGAGGCTTTTCGCCGCCTCCAACGCTCCCGGAAGGTTCTTGAGGCTCGAGCGCAGCATCTTGCGGCGCTGGCCGAAAGCGGCCTCGGTCAGTTTCTCGATGACCCTGGGATCGACGCCCTCGGGCTGATCGGCGGGAACGATGTGCACGACTGCCGAGGTCACCTTGGGCGGGGGTACGAAGGCGGAGCGGTTGACCGCCATCGCGAGCCTCGGCCGGGCGCGCCACTGCGCCGCGACGGACAGGCGGCCATAAGCGCCACTTCCTGGCTCGGCGACGATGCGCTCTGCGACTTCTTTCTGGAACATCAGGGTCAGGGATCGCCACCACGGCGGCCATGCCCCGCCAAGCCATTTGAGCAGCAGCGCCGTCCCGATATTGTAGGGGAGGTTGGCGACGACATGCGCGCCTTCGCCGACAAGCGCTACCTCGTCGATGTCGAGCGCGTCGGCTTCGACCACCTCAAGTTTGCCCGCGAAGGCCTGTTGCAGCTCAGCCAGGGCCGGAATGCAGCGCCGGTCGCGCTCGACGGCGACGACCGAGGCGCCGGCAGCGAGCAAGGCGTGGGTCAGCCCTCCCGGGCCCGGCCCCACCTCGTACACGCGTTGGCCGTCGAGATCGCCGGGGATGGTCGCGATTCGCGCCAATAGCTGGCGATCGAGAATGAAGTTCTGACCGAGCGACTTGCTGGCGCTAAGGCCGTGCCGGGCAATGACCTCGCGAAGGGGTTCGACGGGGGCGCTCAAGCGGTTTCGGCGCGCAGCATCGCGGCTTCGGCCGCCATCCGGATCGCAGCCGCCATCGGCCGCGGGTCAGCGCGGTCGAGGCCGGCAATGTCGAAAGCAGTGCCGTGATCGGGCGAGGTGCGGACGATCGGCAAACCGAGCGTGACGTTGACCGCATCCTGGAAATGGAGCGCCTTGATCGGGATCAGGGCCTGGTCGTGGAACATGCAAAGCGCTGCATCGTAATTGGCGCGGGCCGCTTCATGGAACATAGTGTCGGCCGGGTGCGGGCCGCTGACCCGCCAGCCTTCGGCGGCAAGCGCGGCGATCGCCGGCTCGATAATCTCGATCTCTTCGCGCCCAAGCTGCCCGCCTTCGCCCGAATGCGGATTGAGCCCCGACACTGCGAGCCGCGGCTCGGCGATCCCGAAATTCCGCTGGAGCCCGCGCAAGGCGGCGCGGCCGCGAGATTCGATCAGCGCCGAGGTGAGGTGCCGTACGACCTGAGCCAGCGGAAGATGCGTGGTGACCGGGACGGTGCGCAAAGTCGGGCCGGCCAGCATCATCACGACATTGCCGGGAGCAATTCCGCAGCGTTCTGCGACGAATTCCGTCTGGCCCGGGTGCTGGAAGCCGATGCCGTAAAGCTGTTCCTTGGCCACGGGCCCGGTCACGACCGCGGCTGCCGAGCCGGAACGGGCGAGACCGACCGCAAGCTCGAGCGCATCGAGCGAGCCATGCGCTCCGGCGACGGTCGGGTGGCCGGGGACCGAACCGCCGGCGGCGGAAATCTGGATCAGCGGAAGCGCGAAATCAAAGGCGGCATCAGCCTCGCGCGGGCCGTCGACGACCTCGATCGGGCCGTCCCAGATCGCCGCGATCGCACGACCGTCACCGACGGCGACGAATGGCGGCAAGCCGAATTCGGCGCGATTGTCCCAGCATTTGGCGATGACTTCCGGGCCGATCCCGGCCGGGTCGCCAATCGACACCGCGAGGGCGGAGAGGGGCGCGCGCGACACGGACGGCGCCTTAGCCCAAAGTTGCGATTAGCGGAATTCGATCACCGCGTCGCGGCGCAGGTCGCGAAGGTAACGGCGCGAGCGGCTGTTCACCCGCTCCTCGTTGAGCTGCGTGTAGATGTCGTCGAAGCTTGGCGCATTGGCCTCGACCTCGTCGCGCCCGCACAGGACCAGGACGCGGACGCCGTCCTCGATCGAGCCGAAGGGCGGAGTCGCCTGGCCGACCTGCATCGGCATCATGATCTGCTGGAGCGAGGGCGGCAGGTCGCGCAGCTTGATGTCGTCGCGCTGGAGGACTTCGCCATTGAAGTCGGTGCCGAGCTTGTCGGCGCCGCCGCAGCCGCCAACGGACCGCGCAGCGGCGGTGAAGCGCGCGACCATCGGCTCCGCCTGCGTGCGGGTGGTGCCCTTGGGGAAGCTGACCGAAACCTGCTTGAGGCTGAGTACGGCATCGCGGGGGTCGGCCGTCAGCACCTTGCGGACGTCGGAAAGAGCAAGGATCGAATAACCCCCTGACACCTGGATCGGCGGGCTGATCATGCCCGGCTGCATTTGCGCGACGGCACTGGCCAGCTCCGGCGGCAGCTGAGCGGGACGAACCCAGCCAAGATCGCCGCCCACGGCGGCGGTCGATGCTTCCGAATATTGGCGCGCATAGGCCGGGAAGGATGCGCCGTTCTTCAGCTGCTCGAGGATCTTGTTGGCGTTCTCGAGGACCTGGGTCTCGGTCGCGGGTGTGGCCGAGAGGAAGATTTCCCCGATGCGATATTCCTCGGAGCCTTTCGAGGCGGTGAGGCGGTCGAGAACGGCTTTCACCTCATCGTCGCCGATGCTCACTTCGATCTTGGCGCTCTGCAGACGCCGCCAGGCAAGCTCACCTTCGATCTGACGGCGGAGCGTGGCGATGTTGGACCCGTTCGCCTGGAGGTAGTTGGCGAGCTCCGTCGGCGTCTGCTTCACGTTCTGCGCGACGCGGACGATCGCCTTGTCGATATCCGACGGCTTGATCGAGATCTTCTCCGAGCGGGCCGCCTGGATTTCCAGGGTCTCGTCGATCAGGTTGCGAAGAATCTGCTGACGCAGCCGGTCGATCTCTTCGTCTGGAAGCTTGCCGTCATTGGAGATGGCAAGAAGCGCCAGCCGTTGTTCGACGTCGGTCTGGGTAATCACCTCGCCGTTGACGATTGCAGTCGCCTTGATGACGGACGGCATGGCCGTCCCGAAAATCTCCGGGTTCTGCGGCAGCTTGAGCGACTGCGTCGTGTTCGCCGGGGGCGGAGGGGGCGCGGACGCCTGGCTTTGCGCGAGCGCGGCCGTCGCTCCCGCTAGCGCAAGCACGGAGCCGGCGGCGAGGGTGCGCGTCAAATAACGTCGAAAAGCTGCTGCCACGATCGGAGTTTTCCTTATTCCCCAAGCATTTTAGAAAATGCGCTTTGATTCAAAGCCGCTGAACGCAGCCTTAGCGGCTCAAACCCTTCAACGCCAAATGGAGGAGGAAGGTGCTGCCCTTTCGGAACGAGCCGATCTGCTCATAGTCTCGCCGCCACGTCAGGCCAAGCTCCAGGCATTCGTCCGAATATTGGATTCCGAGCCGGTGGCGGACCGGCTGCCAGCCGTCGGCGGTCGAGTACGGATCCTCTTCCTTGTCGGTGAGGTCGACGATCGCCGTTCCGAAGACCGACCAGTAGCGCCGGAACAGCACGCGACCTTCGAACCGAAGCTCCTCAGTGTCGCGCAAATCCTCGATCCCCGGGTCGGTGTTCCGGTTGAGACGCAGATAACCGATCTGGGCGTAGGTCTGTTCAGACCCGATCGTGAAGTCGAGCTCGTTCCGGCGGACGGCGAAATTGTCCTTGTCGACCCGATAGCGGTGAGTGAGATCGATGAAACGACCGTAACGGACGCGAGTTCTTCCCACGACATCTGAAACTCGGCCGGTAAGTCCAGTTCCTTCAGGGAAAATCGCGCTCGGATCGGTGAATCGGTAGCTTTGCCCGATGGTGCTCGAAATGAAGATGTTCGGAAGCTCGAGCGACCAGTCGGCGCCGTAGGTGACGCGGGACGCATCCTCCCAGCGGTCGTAACCCGGGAAGCGGTTGAGCGCGAACAGGTTGCTGTCCTCGAGGTCGACCGAGCGCGCATCCTCATTGGGGATGTCCATGTTGGTCGTGCGTGGCGACAGCACCAGCTGGACGCGCGGGACGAGCCGCTGGATGCCGCCGAACAGGGGGCCGACGAAGGGCCATTTCACCTCGGTCGCAAGAGCGCCGATCGCGCGGCCGTGCCAGCCGTCGGTGCCGCGGTAGATGACCACCGGGGTGCTTGCCGAATCGGCGGTGTGGTACAGGTCGCCGCGGCCGTAGGCGGTGACGATCAGCTCCTGGCCCCATGGCGTCAGCCGTCTCATGTCCCAGCGGGCGCTGGCGAAGGCGCGCTGGGTATCCTGGCCTTCGATCCGCACCAGCGAGAGGCTGTTGGCCTGGAGCTCGACACGGCCGCCGGCAATCTCGCCGATCAGCCAGCGCGCATCGATTGCCGGAAGCGCGAAGGGAATCTGCTTTTGCTGATCGTCCTGGCGCAGGCCCTGGAAGACCCAGCCGGCAATGCTGACGTAGCTGTTCGGGCTGATGCGCTCGGCATTTACGAAGCTGCGCAGGCGGTCGTCGTAGCTGATGTCGTAACGGCGGGCGACGGTCTTGTCGCTGGCGGCGCGGATCGAACCGGTGATGCTCCAGAAGGGGTCGAGCTGGGCCTTGCCATTGCCTTCGAAATAGCCCCGCAGCCCCCTGCGGGTGGAGGGAATGTCCGAATTGACGTTCTCGATCGTGCCGTAGGTCAGGAATCCGCCGAGCTGGAAGGCACCGAACGAGCTTAGCTGCCGGTACTTGGCCTCGATCGCGGGATAGACGCCGGAATAGACATGCGGTGTCAGCGTCGCGTCGCGATTCGGCCCCATCTGCCAGTGGTAGGGCAGGGCAATCTCGATCCCCTTGACCGAGGAATAAGTAATGTCCGGGACAAGGAAGCCGGTGGCGCCGCCGTACTGGTTGCGGGGAATGTTGAACACCGGGAGCAGGGGTAGGGTCATTCCGAACAGCTGCAGCCGGCCACCTTCGAAGCGGACGCGGTTCTTCGAAGGCTCGTCGATTACCCGCACCGCAGTGATCGCCCAGCTCGGCCGGCGCGGGCAGCCGGTTTCGGTCGTCACCGGGCAGGGCGAATAAATCGCGTTTTCGAGGATCGTGATGTCGCCGCGCCTAACCCCGCGCCGAGCGGCGATTCGGCCGCCTTGTTCGAGCGCGATCAGCAGGTTGTCGATGGTGCCGTCGCGCAACGTGTCGGTGAGGACGACATTGTCGCCGACCAGCTTGTCGCCCTGGGGGGTCATCAGGACGACGTCGCCGATGGCGCGAACCTCGCCCGTTTTGCGGTTCCAGACGAGGCTTTGCGCGGCGACGTAATTGCCTTCGCGCGACATGCGCACTTCGCCGGTTGCAGTGACGACGTCGGTGTCGCCGTCATAGGCAACGCTATCGGCGCTGAAGTCGACGACCGCGTCATCGCTGACGGTTGGCGTGACGTTGATCGGGCCCGGCAGGGCCGGCGGGTTAGTCTGAGCCTGGAGCGAAGCCGGAACGCCGGCAAGCAGGGGCAAAGCTGTCCACCAGACAATCCTCCTCCGCAACGCTCGCCCGTCCTGCCTGGTTCGTGGTCCTTATCGGGTACGGCCTATCGCACCTCGAACGCGCGCCGACAATCGGGCTTGGCGCGGCTTTACCAGTTGAGCGCTTGCGTCCTAAAGGCCAGGGCTTGCGTTCATCTTTCTCACGTTTCCAAGGATTGCCTTCAATGCAGGTTCGTTTCGCCGAGACCCGGCCCGCCGGAGACTATGCACTGGTGTTGCCGGTCGCGGGCAAGGATCGCTCCGGTCTGGCCTCGCTTGGGGGCGCCAAGGCGACGGTCGAGGCCGCGCTCGAGCGCCAGCGGTTCGAAGGCGAGGCCGCAAGCGCCTCCGAACAATATTTCGATGATGGCGGCAACGTTCGGCGGCTGCTGGTGATCGGCACCGGCGCAGGGGCTTCGCCGCGCGACACCGCGGAAAAGCTCGGCGGGACTGCGGCCGCCCGGCTGCTCACCTCGGGCGAGAAGGCTGCGGTAATCGACGTCAGCGGGCTCGGACTCGATGCTGACGCTACGGCGCGCGTCGGCCTTGCCGCGGCGCTCCGCTCCTGGAGGTATGACCGCTACCGCACCAAGCTGAAAGACAAGCAGAAGCCGACGCTTACCCAGGTCACTATCGTTGGGGGACCGGCCGATGCCGCAAAGCGCTACGAGCAGCGCTGGGCGCCGGTGTATGAAGGCGTTTCGGTGACTCGGGAGATGGTCACCGAGCCTGCGAACGTCATCTACCCCGAAAGCTTCGTCGAGCGTGCGACGGCTTCGCTGAAGGGCACGGGGGTCGAGATTGACGTGCTCGACCGCGCGGCGATGCAGAAGCTCGGCATGGGTGCCCTGCTCGGCGTCGCGCAGGGGTCGATGCGCGAAGCGCGGATGATGATCCTGCGCTGGAACGGCGGGGCACAGAACGGCCAGCCGGTGGCGTTCGTCGGCAAGGGCGTGACATTCGACTCGGGCGGCATTTCGATCAAGCCGGCGGCCGGCATGGAAGCCATGAAATGGGACATGGGCGGCGCTGCGGCCGTGGTCGGTGCAATGAAGGCGCTGGCGCTGCGCAAGGCCAGGGCGAACATCGTCGGCATTTGCGGACTGGCCGAGAACATGCCTTCGGGCAGCGCGCAGCGGCCGGGCGACGTGGTCACGACCATGTCCGGCCAGACGGTGGAAGTGATCAACACCGACGCCGAAGGCCGCTTGGTCCTCGCCGACGCCATCACCTACGTCCAGCGGACCTACAAGCCATCGACGATTATCGACCTGGCGACGCTGACGGGCGCGATCCTGATCAGCCTTGGCTTCGAATGGGCGGGCCTGTTCTCCAACAATGACGAGCTTGCCGCGACCCTGATCAAGGCTGGCGAGGAATCGGGCGACAAAATGTGGCGGATGCCGATCGCCGAGCCGTTCGACCGGCTGATCGATTCGCAGATTGCCGACATGAAGAACGTCGGACCGCGAGAGGGTGGTTCGATCACCGCGGCGCAGTTTATCCATCGTTTCGTCGAGAATGGCACCAAGTGGGCGCATATCGACATGGCCGGCAAGGCCTGGTCGGACAAGCCGGGCACGACCTATGACAAGGGCGCCACCGGCTTCGGAGTGCGGCTGCTCGACGAATATGTGTCGGACGTGCTGGAAGCCTGATGTCCTTCGAGACGGGCCTTCGACAAGCTCAGTCCCTCCTCAGGATGAGCGGAAGTGGAGAAACTTCACTTCACCGCTCGTCCTGAGGAGCCGGTGAGCCTGCCGAACCGGCGTCTCGAAGGATGCAGGTCGATTTCTACCAGCTTGCTGGGACGCCGGCCGAAACGGTGATCGCCAGCATCGCCGAAAAATTGATGGCGCAGGACGGGCGGCTGCTGATCGTTGCGGCCGACGAGCATCAACTGGCCCGCCTCGACCGCCTGCTGTGGGACCAGGGCCCCGGAAGCTTCCTGCCGCACGGCATGGCCGGCGGACCCGACGACGCCCGCCAGCCGATCCTGCTGTCGACCAGCCCGGATGCGCCGAACCTCGCCCGCAACATGCTGATCGCCGACGGCGAATGGCGCGACGCCGCGCTAAACTATGACCGCAGCTTCTACCTGTTCGACCAGTCGACGCTGGAAGGCGCGCGGCTGGCGTGGAAGCTGCTGTCGGGCAGGGAAGGCGTCGATCGCCGCTACTGGGCGCAGGAAGGCGGCAAGTGGGTCAACAAGGCCTGACTCTGACCGGCCCGATGGCGGGCGCTACTTCGCCTCGCCGCAATCGGGACAGAATTTCGCGTTAGCGGCCATTTTGGCCCCGCACTTGCCGCACGCGGCTTCTGCGCCGCCGAAACGCTCGCCGCATTGCGTACAGAAACGTGCATCGGCAGCGTTATCCGCACGGCATTTCGGACACACCAGAACTCGCGTCGGAGCTTGGCTGGAAGGCGCGGGGTCCTGGCGCGGGGCGAAAGGGTCCTGCCCGTAGCCGCGTCCATGATGGCCGCCTTGTCCGCCGTAACCGTGCTTTCCCATCCCGAGCAGCCTTTCCAGAAAATGTGAGCTCATTTCTTTTTCCTCGCTAATTGTCGGCAGATATGGATTGTCGAAGAGACCTTCAAGCGGCCTCAGGCTTGCGACGGCGCAGCGCTGCGGCTAGGCGCGCCGCAATTCCATCCAAACCAATGCAGGAGATCGCCCGGTCATGGCCGTGACGCGCACCTTTTCGATCATCAAGCCCGATGCCACCCGCCGCAACCTGACCGGCGCAGTCACCAAGATGCTGGAGGAGGCGGGGCTGCGCGTCGTCGCTTCGAAGCGGATCCGCATGAGCCGTGAGCAGGCCGAGGGCTTTTACGGCGTCCACAAGGAACGCCCGTTCTACAACGACCTTTGCACCTTCATGACCTCGGGCCCGGTGGTAGTCCAGGTTCTCGAGGGCGAGGACGCAGTCACTCGCAACCGCGATGTGATGGGCGCGACCAACCCCGAGCAGGCGGCGGAAGGCACGATCCGGAAGGCCTTCGCCGAATCGATCGAGGCCAATTCGGTCCACGGTTCGGACAGCGACGAAAACGCGAAGATCGAGATCGACTTCTTCTTCAGCCCCGAAGAAATCGTCGGCTGACCACCGTTGAGCCCGGTCAGAGGATCGGGCTCACCATCGCGACGCTGTTCTGCCAGAGCCGAGCCAGCAGCCCGAAGCTGTGGATTTGCGCCGGCGTGACCGGGACGCAATCGGCGAGGTAATCGTCGATCCGCGCCCGGAGCACGGCCGCGAACGCCGGGTCGGCGAACATGATGTTGTTCTCGAAATTGAGCTCGAAGCTTCGGCGGTCGAGATTGGCCGAGCCGATCAAGCCGACTTCGCGGTCGACCAGCATCAGCTTCGCGTGGAGCAGGCCGCAGCGATATTCGTAGAGCTTCACGCCGGAGCCGACGAGGTCGCGGTAGTAGCTGCGGCTGGTTGCGGCGACGACGCGGCTGTCGTTGTGCTGCGGAAGTAGCAGGCTGGTTTCCACGCCACGCCGCGCGGCCGAGGTCAGGGCGTAAAGGACCTGCTCGTCGGGCACGAAATACGGCGTGGTGATGATCAGGTCGCGCCGCGCCGAATGTATGAGCTCGGTAAAGCAGGACGGCATCGCATCGTAGCGGATGGTCGGGCCAGTGCCGATGACCTGGGCGATGATCTCGCCGCCCGTGTCCACGCGTTCCCCATGATGGTCCGACAGGAGCTGGCTCAGGTCCTCGCCGCCTTCGCCCATCCAGTCCGATACGAATAGGAATTGGCAGTGGCGCGCGACCGGTCCCTGCCAGCGGGTCATGACGTCGACCCACGGCGCATAATGCGGCTTGATGCGGAATTCGGGGTCGGCGACGTTCTGGCTGCCGACCCAGGCGATGCGATTGTCGACCAGCAGCAACTTGCGGTGGTTGCGAAGGTCGACCCGGCCGCGGATCACCGTCCAGACCGGATTGCCGACCGGCAGCGCGACCCGCATGTCGGCTCCAGCCTCGGCAAGTTCCCGCCAGTGGGTGGATCGGATGAACAAGCGCGAGCCCAAAGCATCGGCCAGCGCGCGGACCTTTACGCCGCGTCTCGCGGCCCGCAGCAGCGCGTCCTTGATCTTGCAGCCGTTGGTATCGGCCAGCCAGATGTAGGCAGAAAGGTGGACGCTATCGGCCGCAGCGTCGATGTCGGCGACCATCTCGTCGACGGCGACATTGCTGTCGGTTGCGAGATGCGCGCTATTGCCGGCGGTGGTGCCGAGGCCGTTCACCGAGCGCGCGAAAGCGAATGGCGCCGCGTGGAGGTCCTGGACGTCGAGCGCGTTCGGGTCGTCGGCGCCGGGGCGCGGCAGGCTGCAATCGATCTCTCGGCCGCGACTCCGCCGGCTGCTGCTGATCCGGGCCTCGCCAAAGAGGAGGTAGGCGAACACGCCGACGATCGGCGCGACGATGATCACGACCACCCATGCCGCGCGTGAGGATGGATCGCGATGAGGCCGAAGGATCGCGCGCAGCAGGACGCCGATCTCCGCAATCGCGACCAACCCCGTCAGGATGATGTTCTGCAGGGTCATCGCGGTTCTTGGCGATTAGCCGCGGGAAAGCCCGGTCAGTCGGACCGAGTGGCCTTCGAACAGGCGGCCGCCTTCCCAGCGGTAGCGCAATTGATAGGAGCGCATCGCCGTCTTCTCGGCGCCCAGCTCGACGTAATGCGCAGTGACCCGGACGGGAACGCTGTGGCTCCCCTTGAGCTCCTTGTCGCGAGCCTTGAGCGCGCCTTCGACATCGCCCGCGCTCAGCACGCCATCGCTACCGACATCGACGGTGGACCCGCCTGGCAACTCGATCCGGACCGATTCCAGCGCGTGGGAGGATTCGAGCGGGCTGATCTCGATCCTCTTGCCGCCGTCGTCGACCTTGCCGCGAAGGACCAGTGGCACGGCCTGCTTCTGCTCGACGACGCGGCCCGGGCCGTCGCTCTTCTTGCCGCTCCCTTGCCAGCTGACCCAAACCCCCGCGGCCGAGACGATCAGGGCGAGGACTGCAACCGTCTCGCCGAAATTGATCCAGCGGCGGCGGGTTCGGGCTTCGGACGATTCGCTCATCGGCGGACGAACTCCTTCATGACCCGCGGATATAGCGCATGCTCGGCGGCAAGCACGCGCGCTTCGAGGCTTTCGACCGTGTCGCCCGCCTCGATCGGAACCTCGGCCTGGCCGAGCACTTCGCCGGCGTCGAGCTCCTCGGTGACGACATGGACTGAGCAGCCGGCAACCGTATCGCCCGCTTCGAGCGCCCGGGCGTGCGTGTCGAGCCCGCGATACTTGGGCAGCAGCGACGGGTGGATGTTGATGATCCGCCCGCGCCATTCCTCGACGAACCAGGGGCTGAGGATGCGCATGAAGCCCGCAAGCGCGATGGTGCCGACGCCGTAGCTGTCGAAAGTGGCGCTCAGCAGCCGGTCGAACTGTTCCTTGTCGATGCCCTTGCTGTCCAGGGCCCAGGCCTGGAGGCCGCGGCCGCGTGCCCAGTCGATGCCTGCGGCGAGGGGCTTGTTCGAGGCGATCAGGACCACCTCATAGCCCTCGGCCTGCTCGACCAGCGCACGCATATTGCTCCCGCGGCCGGATATCAGGATTGCGACGCGGCGATTGTCGCGCTCGGGCTCAGGCATCGTGGGAAGCGGACCAGTCCTCATGGGAACCCCAGCTGCCGGCCGGTCCATCGACTGTGCAGCCGCGCTGGCCTGCGTCGACGCGGCCTATCTCGAAAACCGATTCGCCGGCGTCGCCGAGCGCCTTGGCGACGGCCTCCGCATCGTCCGGGGCGACGATTACCGCCATGCCGATTCCGCAGTTGAAGGTGCGCGCCATTTCTTCGGGAGCGATCCGGCCGCCCTCCTGCAGCAGCTTGAAGACTCGCGGCAATGGCCAGCGACCGGCGTCGACGATGGCGCGGCAGCCCTCGGGCAGCACACGCGGGATGTTTTCGAGCAGGCCCCCACCGGTGATGTGGGCGAGGCCGTTGATTCGCCGCCGCTGGACCAGGGGCAGGAGCGAGCGGACGTAGATCCGCGTCGGCTCGAGCAGGACGTCGCCAAGGGTCCGCCCGCCTTCGATCGGCAGTTTCTCGCCGAAGTCCCATTCGCCCTGCTCGATGATTCGCCGGACGAGACTGAACCCGTTGCTGTGGATGCCTGAACTGGCGAGGCCAAGGATGATGTCGCCGGCGGCAATCTTCGCGCCGGTCAGCACCTTGTCGCGGTCGACCGCGCCCACGCAGAAGCCGGCGAGGTCATAATCGCCGCCGGAGTAAATGCCCGGCATTTCCGCGGTCTCGCCGCCGATCAGCGCGCAGCCGGCGCGGCGGCAACCCTCGGCGATCGAGGCGACGACCGCCGAAGCAACGGCGTTGTCGAGCTCTCCGGTCGCATAATAATCGAGGAAGAAGAGGGGCTCCGCGCCCTGCACCACGAGATCGTTTGCGCACATTGCGACGAGGTCGATGCCGACGCCGTCGTGGCAGCCGGTCTCGATCGCCAGCTTGAGCTTCGTGCCGACTCCATCGTTTGCGGCGACCAGCAGGGGGTCGGAGTAGCCCGCCGCCTTCAAGTCGAAGAAGCCGCCGAATCCACCTAGCTCGGCGTCCGCGCCGGGGCGGGCAGTGGCGCGCGCCAAGGGGCCGATCGCCTTCACCAGCGCATTGCCGGCCTCGATCGACACGCCCGCGTCGCGGTAGGTTAAAGGCTTTTCGCTCATCCCCGAGCGGCCACTAGAGACAAGCCGCTTGGATTTCCACGCCGTTATCGCCAAAAGACCCGCCGATGCTCCGTCGGCCGGTTCTTCTTGCACTGCTGCTGGTATGCGCGCTCGCCGGTATTTCGGCCGCGCTCTACGCCCAGCTCGAAACCGCGGACCGCGGAATCCTTCCGCTCGACAGCTCGGGGACGCTGGAGATCAGCGGCATCCATGTCGATGTCGGCGGCGCCGATGCGCAAAGCGCGCGCTATGCCGGCTGGCGGATCGCCCAGCGTGAGGGCTTCAAGGCGCTGTGGGCGAAGACTCACAATGCGCCGATCAGCCAGGCGCCGAACCTCCCGGACGGGACGCTCGACCAGATCGTCAGCTCGATCAACGTCGAACGAGAGCAGATCGGTCCCAATCGCTACATCGCCGATCTCGGCATTTTGTTCGACCGCGCCCGGGCCGCCGAGTTCCTGGGCATCGAGGGCGGCGAGGTGCGACGTTCGCAGCCAATGCTGTTGATTCCAATCACGGTCAGCGGCGGTACCGCGACCACGGTCGAGCTGCGCAATGCCTGGCAGAAGGCCTGGGCCGAGTTCCGCACCACGCAAAGCCCGATCGATTATGTCCGGGTCAGCGGGATGGCGGCCGATCCGATGCTGGTCAACGCGGCCCAGACCATGCGGCCCGGCCGCGGCTGGTGGCGCAACCTCATCGACATGTACGGTGCAGCCGACATCCTGGTCGCCGAGGTCCAATTGCAACGGCTCTATCCGGGCGGCCCCGCGAGGGCCCGCTTCATCGGCCGTCACGGCCCCGACAATGAAGTCATTGGCGGCTTCACTCTGACTGCGCCGAACAGCGAAGCGATTCCCGCAATGATGGCCCAGGGCGCGGTGCGGATGGACCAGATGTTCGCCGAGGCGTTCGCCGCCGGGCGTCTCGCGCGCGACACGTCGCTGAACCTCCCGCCGCCGCCGGTCGAGGAGCTTTCGACCGTCGCGGAAGCGCCGATTGCCGCGGCCGCTCCGGTCCGCTCCTACCAGGTGCAGGTCGTAGGCAGCGTCAACGTCTACAATTTCGCAATGGCCCATCTGCGCACGCTCGCCGGAATCGATTCGGCGACTCCGCAGCAGATCAATCCGGGCGGGACAAGTTATGTCCTGGTTTCGTTCCGTGGCGATATCGGCCAACTGGCCGCGGCGTTGCAGTCGCGTGGCTGGGCGGTCGAAGCCGGCGGGACGGTGGTGAAGATCAGCTCCTCGTCCGAAAAGCCGCCAGCGCTTCCGCCGCCGCCCGCGCCGGCGCCGGCGCCTCCGCCAGCGACCGCTCCGCCGGCTCAGTCCGCCACCAACGAGGCCCAGCAATAGTGAAGGGGCCGGACCAGATCGCGTTGCCGCTCGACTGGCCGCAGACTGAGGGAGAGACCCGCTTCATCGCCTCCGACGCCAATCAGGAAGCGTTCGAACATTTCCGCAAATGGAGCCTGTGGCCGGTCAAGGCGACGATCCTCACCGGGCCGCGGCGGTCCGGTCGGTCGCTGCTTGCGCGCAGCTTCGTGGAAAGGGTCGGGGGACGGCTGTTCGACGAGGCCGAGCGGCGCGACGAGGAGGAGATTTTCCACGCCTGGAACCAGGCGCAGGACACCGGCCGGCCCCTGGTCATGGTCGCCGACGAAGTCCCGCCGGCCTGGGCGCCAGGGTTGCCCGACCTCAAGACGCGCCTGGCGGTGACGCCGGTCGTCCGAATCCAATTGCCCGACGACACGCTGTTCCCGGCGCTGATCCAATTGTTCTTTGCCGACCGGGGCCTGCATGTCCCGGCCGACGCATTGCGCTTCATGGCCGAGCGGCTGCACCGCGATTATTGGACTGCCGAACGCGCCGTCGAGGTCGTCGATCGCTTTGCCATTGCCGAGCGGGCGCGACTGTCGCTGCCGACCATCCGGCGGGCCCTGGCCGAGGCCAGGATGATCGGCGAAGCGGCCTGACTAGCCGCAGTTGATCGCGGTGACCTTGTAGTCAGGGCCGAGACGCACAGTCACTCGGCTGGCGCTGAAGTCCATCGTCATCATGTAACCCGGCGGCGCCCAACGGAGCACGGCGGCGTTCGTCGCGCGCATGATTTCCGTGCCCGTTTCGACGTTGCCGGGCTGGCCGATGAAGCGATCGGTGCCTGCCGCATTGCAGATTTTCCCGGGGATAGCGCCGCGAACCGGTGTTTCAGCGGGCGCCGTCGCGCAGGCGGACAGCATGATCGGAACGAGGGCGACGACTTTACGCATCGACGGTCTCCTCGCTCTCCTGGACCAGCCGGCTCATCTTCAGTTTGCCATTCTCGATGGCGAAGCCAAGGCGACCCTCGACCAGGTCGAGCGCGTCCTTGCCGAATTGCTCGAACCGCCAGCCCGACAGGATGCGGAGGTTCTTGCGGACGCCGGCCGCAAGCGCCTCAAGGTCGTCGGAGCGCGCGATCAGCTTCGCTGCAACGCCCGTCTCCTTGGCGCGGATCTTCAGCAGCAGCTTCAAAAGATCGCTGACCAGCGCTCCGTCCTTGGTGAGCCCCGGGCGGCGCGGCTCGCGATCCGGCATTTCCTCGGCGTCGAGCGGCTTGGCGTTGGCGATCGCGGAAATCAGCCGCGCGCCGATATCGTTGTTGCGCCAGCCGGCGGACAGGCCTCGGACCCGGCCAAGGTCGTCCTGGGTCTTCGGCGGGTGAAGCACGATCTCGTTGAGCGTATCGTCCTTGATGATCCTCCCGCGCGGCAGGTTCTTGGATCGTGCCTCGGTCTCGCGCCAGGCGGCGAGGGCCTTCAGTCGTCCGAGTACGGCAGGGTTGCGGCTCGGCAGTTTCAGCCGCTTCCACGCATCCTCGGGCGGGAAGGCGAAGCTGGATGAATCGGCGAGCCGCTCCATTTCCTCGTCGAGCCAGGCGCCGCGGCCGTTCTTCTTGAGTTTCTCGACCATGCGCGGAAACACGGTGGCGAGGTGGGTCACGTCGGCGATGGCATAATCGATCTGGCGCTTGTCGAGGGGGCGGCGGCTCCAGTCGGTGAAGCGCGCGCCCTTGTCGAGGCTGTGGCCGAGCAGGCTTTCAATCAGGTTTGAATAGCCGATCTGCTCGCCGTGGCCGAGCGCCATGGCCGCGATCTGGGTGTCGAACAGAGGGTGGGGGACCTTGCCGGTCAAATTGTGGATGATCTCCAAATCCTGGCCGCCGGCATGGAAGACCTTCAGGACATCATGATTCTTCACGAACAGGTCGAGCAGGGGCTGGAGGTCCATGCCTTCCGCCTGCGGATCGACTGCCGCGGCTTCCTCGGTGGACGCGACCTGGATCAGGCACAGGTCGGGCCAATAGGTATTCTCGCGCATGAACTCGGTGTCCACCGCGATGAAGGGCTGTTTGGAGAGGCGGTCCGCGAGCGCCTTCAGCTCGCCGGAATCTTTAATCAACGGATGGATACGCATGGTGTTAAGAGGGCCCATAGCCCCACCCTCGCGGGTTGACAAAAGGCTTTGTCGCCCTGAAGCGCGGCGCGCGCTTTTCCAGCAAATTTTTGAACCCAGGAAGCACCACTTTTCGTATGCACGCCTACCGCACCCACAACTGCGCAGCGCTGCGCAAATCCGACGTCGGTGAGACGGTTCGACTGTCGGGATGGGTCCACCGCAAACGCGATCACGGCCAGTTGCTGTTCGTCGACCTGCGCGACCATCACGGCATCACCCAGATCGTGACCGACGCCGACTCGCCGGCGTTCAAGACGCTCGACCGGCTGCGGCTCGAATCGGTGGTGACGGTGGAGGGCGACGTGGTGGCGCGTTCGGCCGACGCGGTGAACCCGAACCTGGCGACGGGCGAAATCGAGGTTCGGGCGAAAACCATCGAGGTCCAGTCGGAGGCGGCCGAGCTGCCGATGCCGGTGTCGATCGAGGCCGATTATCCGGAGGAGATCCGGCTCAAGTACCGCTACCTCGATCTTCGCCGCGAACAGGTCCACCGCAACATCATGCTGCGTTCGGCCGTGATCGCCTCGATCCGGCGCCGGATGATCGACCAGGGCTTCACCGAGTTCCAGACCCCGATCCTGACCGCGAGCAGCCCCGAGGGCGCACGCGACTATCTGGTCCCGAGCCGGGTCCATCCCGGCAAGTTCTACGCGCTTCCCCAAGCGCCGCAGATGTTCAAGCAGCTGATCATGGTCGCCGGCTTCGATCGCTACTTCCAGATCGCGCCCTGCTTCCGCGACGAAGATGCCCGTGCCGACCGTAGCCCGGGCGAGTTCTACCAGCTCGACTTCGAGATGAGCTTCGTCACCCAGGACGACGTGTTCAACGCGATCGAGCCGGTGCTGTCGGGCGTGTTCGAGGAATTCGCCGACGGCCGAAGCGTTACTCCGGCCGGCGAATATCCGCGCATTCCCTACAAGGAAGCACTGCTGAAATACGGGTCCGACAAGCCCGACTTGCGCAACCCGCTGCTGATCAGCGACGTCGGAGCGCACTTCAAAGGCTCGGGCTTCGGCCTGTTTGCCGGACTGGTGGAAAAAGGCGCGGTCGTCCGCGCCATCCCCGCGCCGGGCACCGCCGAGAAGAGCCGCAAGTTCTTCGATGACATGAATGAATGGGCGCGGGGCGAAGGCTTCGCCGGCCTGGGTTACGCGACCCGCAAGGGCGGCGAATGGGGCGGCCCGATCGCCAAGAACCACGGCGAAGAGGGCATGAACCGCCTCGCCGACGAAATGGGCCTCGGGCCGGACGACGGCATCTTCTTCGCCGCAGGGAAGGAAGAGGAAGCCGCCAAGCTCGCCGGCCTCGCCCGGACGCGCGCTGCCGAGCAGCTCGGCCTGATCGAGGAAGGCACGTTCCGCTTCTGCTGGATCGTCGATTTTCCGATGTTCGAATATAACGAAGACCAGAAGAAGATCGATTTCTCGCACAACCCGTTCTCGATGCCGCAAGGCGGGATGGAGGCGCTCGAGACCAAGGACCCGCTGGAGATCCTCGCCTGGCAGTATGACATCGTTTGCAACGGCGTTGAGCTGTCGAGCGGCGCGATCCGTAACCACCGCCCGGACATCATGTACAAGGCGTTCGAGATCGCCGGTTATACGAAGGATGAAGTCGACACGAACTTCGCCGGCATGATCAACGCGTTCAAGTTCGGCGCTCCGCCCCACGGCGGCTCGGCCCCGGGCATCGACCGCATCGTCATGCTGATCGCCGACGAGCCGAACATCCGCGAAGTCATCCTCTTCCCGATGAACCAGAAGGCAGAGGATTTGATGATGAATGCCCCTTCGGAAGTCAGTCCGAAGCAGCTCAAGGAGCTTCACATCAAGCTCGATGGGGAGGCTCTGGAAGCGGCGCGGCAGGACTAAGGCGCGCCCCGAATTGGGACAAAAAGTGTGGTTGTCGAGACATGTGGCGTTGTCCTGATCCTCCGCTGGGATTAATCCTTCGGGGGTGGGGTTTCCGATTAACCAGGGCGATCCGATCGCGACGGATGCGGTGCTTGCTGCACTGAGCAACCAGCTGCACGAGCTGCAGCTGGCGCAGATCGCCTATGGCCGGCGTGCCATCATATTGTTCGAGGGCCCCGAAGGCTCAGGCAAGAAGGCGGCGCTGCGCCAGCTCGCTGCGGCCTTCGATCCTTGCCACTATGGCGTGCATCATTGTTCGCTCGAGCGGCGCCAGGCCTCGCAAGGCCACTGGCTGGCGCGCTTCTGGGCGCAGCTGCCGACCGCCGGCAACACGTCGATCTTCTTCCGCAGCTGGTACCGCCGAGTGCTCGACGACCGACTTGCCGGGCGGATCGAGGAAACAGCGGTCGCGCGCGCTTTCGACGAGATCAACGAGTTCGAGGCACAGCAGCGCGATTCCGGGACGCTTATCGTCAAGCTCTTCTTCAACGTCTCGCCTGACGTGCAGAAGCAGCGGCTGGAGCAAGGCTCGGCCAATCCGTGGCGCGCGCCGCGTCGCGAAGACGCGATGAACGTCGCTGATCCGGCTTACACCAGGGCCTTCGCCGAGCTCCGCGCCAATAGCGATACGCGATGGTCGCCGTGGAAAATGATCGATGCCGACGATGAGCGGCGCGCAACGCTGGCCGCGCTTGAGGCGATCGCCGACGCCTGGTCGCGGGCGATGCCGGCCGAGCCGCCGCAGCTGATCGCAGTGCCGCCGCGCGTCGCCTAAGACGCTGTCGGGTAGCTGATCGCCATCACTTCGTAGCTTTTCTCACCGGCCGGCAGGCGGACGATGCGTCCATCGCCGACCTTGGCGCCGATCAGCGCGCGGGCGAGCGGCGCGCTCCACCCGATGCGGCCTGACGATGCATCGGTCTCGTCGTCGCCGACAATCGTCAAAGTCCGCCGGGCGTCATCCTGGTCCGCAAGTTCAACGGTGGCGCCGAAGCGGACCTGGTCGGTCGACTGGCTGGCCGGGTCGACGACCTTCGCCGCCTTCATCACCCGCGCGAGGTGTGCGAGGCGGCGGTCGATCTCACGAAGGCGCTTCTTGCCGTAGAGATAGTCGGCGTTTTCGGAGCGGTCGCCGAGCGACGCTGCCCAGGACACGACTTCGACGATCTTGGGCCGTTCGACCCCGAACAGCTCCTCATATTCGGCGCGGATGCGCGCGAAGCCTTCAGGCGTGATGAAGCGCGGCGGCGGACTGGTCATCGCACGGGCCTATCAGCCCGGGCGGTCCTTCCCAAGATAGCGGGAGACATGCAGCGCAGATTGCTGCTGCTGGGTGCCGCGCAGCGAGTCGTAAACGACGCTGTTCTCGATCACGCGCTGGACGTAGCCGCGCGTCTCAATGAACGGGAT
This sequence comes from Pseudomonadota bacterium, assembly GCA_040389765.1. Classification (GTDB taxonomy): domain Bacteria; phylum Pseudomonadota; class Alphaproteobacteria; order Sphingomonadales; family Sphingomonadaceae; genus Sphingomicrobium. Next base: position 67,833 of record JAZJZO010000009.1, read on the forward strand.
GGCCTCGATCCACTTGATGACGTCGACATGACCGCGGGGGTCGCCATAGCGGGCGACCCATTTGCGAACGTTGCCAGAGCCGGCGTTATAGCTTGCCACGGCGAGCGGCACGTTGCCGTCCCAGATGTTCAGCATCCGCTGGAAATAGGCCGAGCCGAGCATGACATTGTAGCTGGGGTCGCTGATCAGCTTGTAGCTGTCGTAGCCGACGCCGAGCTTGCCCGCCTGCTCGCGCGCCGTGCCGCCCATCAGCTGCATCATCCCCCGCGCACCGGCGTGGCTGACCGCATAGGGATCGAACGAGCTTTCCTGGCGGCTGATGCCGTGGGCTAGCGACCAGAGGCTGGGGCGGACGGAGCCGGGTAGGCTCGGGAACGCCTGGCGAACGTAGAACATCGATCCCTTGATCCGCGCCGAGCGCGCCGTCCAGACCGCAAGGTCGGGCCGGCCGAGCTGCTGTCCAAGCTCGACTGCAAGATTGCGTTCGGCGTCCGTATTCAGCGACTCCGAAAGGGCGCGGATGAACAATGCCTGCTCACTCGAGCGGCCCTGCTGGCCGAGCGCCCGCAGCGCCTGGACGATGGGGCGGCTGTTGAAGGCGGTCCGCTGGACCACCGAAACCGTATATTGCGGCAGCGCCTGGGGCGGAGGCGAGACGTTGCGGCCAAGGCGCTCGAGCGCGAGCTGGCCGTAGAACAGATCGGGATAGGCTGCGGCACGTGCAAAATGGCTGTTGGCAGTCTGGTACTGGCCAGCGGCGAGCGCTGCCCGCCCGGCCCAATAGGCGCCCTTGGTCTGCACCTGGAGCGATCGTCCGGCGCTGCCGTAGCGCTGGTACATGGCGACGGCGTTCGAAGGCCGGTTCATCCGGTCGAGCGCGACATTGCCGGCGAGCCAGGCGAGCGTCGTATATTCGTCGCGAATGCCGAGCGACTGGTCCGGGACGGCTTGGCCGGCGGGAAGCAAATCATCGAGCTGGCTGGCGATGTTGAACGCGGTGCCCCACTGCCGCTCGTCGGCGGCGTCGTTCGCCAGGATCACCATCAATTCCATGAACCGCTCAGGGTCCGCGGGGCGGTAGATGAAATTGTGGGTGCGCGCGGCGAGCTGCTGAGCCGAACGCCCGAAGTCGTTGGCTCGCAGCCAGCGGGCGCGATCCATCATCAGCCCGGCGTCGCCCGTCACGCTGCCGATCACCGAGGCGTAGCGGCTGTCGGCTTCGGCGTCGTTGCGCTGCATGGCGACGCGCGCCCCGAACGCGGCCTGCCGCGTCGGCGTGACCATGGTCAGGAAGCGAGCGGCATCGTTCGGCTTCTTGGCGAACAGCAGGGCATCGACCCGGCGGTCGTGGTCGGTTCGGCTGAAGCTGGCGCCGTAGCGGCTCCAGATCGCCTGCTCGTCGGTCGGCGAAAGGTCGGGCTCGGCCCATGCATTGCGAGCGGCATCGAGGGCTTCGGCGCTGCGGCCGCTGCGCGCATAGGCGTCGGCCAGCCGCGCCCAGCCGTTGCCGGTCTCAGGCTTTTCGCGGGTGAAGAAGGCGATGACGGTCGCCCCATTCTCGCCCGGCTGCATCGCCCTTTCAGCCCAGCCGCGCATCTTGGCCGCGTCGGGCCAATCAGGGTTGGCGATCAGGAAGCCGGCATAATCGGAAAAGCGGTAGCCGGAGCTCTGGCGAAGGGTGCGCCAGCTATTGATCCAGGCGTTGATATTCGTCGTGTACGCCTGGGCGCTTGGCGCGGGCGCCGAATATTGGGCCGAGCCCGACGCGGTCGCGGCTAGAAGCGTCGGCAAGATCACAGCAACACGCCACATGCTGGACATCGTGCAGTCCCGCTCCTTATCAGCGCCTGAACACCCGCGCTGTTCTACACCTAACTCGCGGGTACGGAGGCAAGTTCATGTTTTTCGGCTCGATTCCGGCGCTAGTGACGCCCTTTTCCGGCGGCCGTGTCGCTGAAGACACATTCCGCGAGCTGGTCGATTGGCAGGTTTCGGAAGGCAGCAGCGCGCTGGTTCCGTGCGGAACGACCGGCGAAGTCGCGACGCTGAGCCGTGAGGAGCACCGGCGCGTTGTCGAACTGGCGGTTGAAACGGCCAAGGGCCGGGTGCCGGTCATCGCCGGCTGTGGCAGCTATTCGACCGCGGCCTCGATCGAGATGATCCGAGCCGTCGCCGAGGTCGGGGCCAATGCGGCACTGGTGGTCGTGCCTTATTACAACAAGCCGAGCCAGGCCGGGCTCGCCGCGCACTTCACTGCGGTCGCTGAAGCCTCGCCGCTGCCGGTCGTCATCTACAACGTGCCCTCGCGCACCGTCGCCGATATTTCTGTCGAGACGCTGGCGGCGGTGGCCGAGCACCCGCGGATCGTCGGCATCAAGGACGCCACCGGAAACCTCGCCCGGGTGACGGCGCAGCGCCTCGGCTGCGGGACCGACTTCTGCCAGCTCAGCGGCAATGACGACATGGCGCTGGGCTTCAACGCCATGGGCGGCGTTGGCTGCATTTCCGTGACGGCCAATGTCGCGCCGAAGCTCTGCGCTGACTTCCAGAAGGCGACGCGCGAAGGGCGGTGGGACGACGCGCTCGCGCTCCAGGACCAGCTCTATCCGCTCCACGCGGCGCTCTTCTCCGACGCTTCGCCGGGCCCTGCTAAATATGCCCTCGGACGGGTGCGCCCCAGCTTTCCGGGCGAGCTTCGGCTGCCGCTGACCGAGCCCTCCGACGCGTCGAAAAAGGCGGTGGATGCGGCTTTGGAGCATGCAGGCCTTATCTAAGCTCCATGGCCAAGCCGCTTCCCCCACCGTTCGACAAGCAAAAGGTCGTCGCCGAGAACCGGCGCGCGCGCTTCGACTATTTCGTCGAGGACCGGTTCGAGGCGGGCATCCAGCTGGTCGGGACCGAGGTGAAGTCGCTTCGCCACGGCGAGGGATCGATCGCCGAGAGCTATGCCAACGTCGACGGCGAGGAGATCTGGCTGATCAACAGCCACATTCCCGAATACAGCCACGGCAATCGGCTCAACCATGAGCCCCGCCGACCGCGGAAGCTGCTGCTGAAGAACCGCGAAATCGCCAAGCTTCAGGGGGCAGTGCAGCGCCAGGGCCTGACCCTCGTGCCGCTGTCGATCTATTTCAACGCGCGCGGCAAGGCCAAGGTCGAGATCGCGCTCGCTCGCGGCAAGAAGGACCACGACAAGCGCGCGACGATCAAGGAACGCGACTGGAAACGCGAGCAGCAACGGCTGCTGCGGTCCAATGGCTGAGACAGGCCCGCCGACCGGACGCTTTTACTGGCTGACCAAGCACATTCCGACCAGGGAAACGGTGCACAAGCACCGCCTGCTCCGGCCGTTCGCGCGCCACCTCACTCACAATTCACTGTGGCGGCTCAACCGGCGATCGGTTCCGCGCGGGGTGGCGCTGGGCTTGTTCGTCGGAGTGATGATCCCGGTGCTCCACACGGCGATCGCGGCGCTGCTTGCAATCCCGGTACGGGCGAACGTGGCGGTTGCCGCGGTGTTCACGCTGGTGGTCAATCCGTTTACCATCCCGGCGGTCTATTACCTCGCCTACCGGCTCGGCGCGTGGGAGCTTCACCAGAACGCGAGCCTCACCAACGCTGCAGCAGCCGAGCGTATATCGGGCGAGATCAACCGGGTTCTCTTCTGGATACACCAGGCTTCAGGCCCGATCGCGCTCGGGGTGCTCACGCTCGCAATCCTGTCGGCGGTGGTCGGCTATTTCAGCTCGTCTCTCATCTGGCGATTGCTTGCCCGCAACCGTTTCCGCCGGCGCCGGCTGAAGCGCCAGGTGCGCTGAATCGCGTTCGCATCTGCTAGGCGGCTGCGCTAGCATGGCGCGACCGCCATGCTTTATCAGGAGCTGCCTTCGCTAGAATCAACCCGGCTCGACGGCTGGGGCCGCTGGCTTGCGGCGGCGCTGGCGGGGCTGGCCGGGATCACCATCGCCCTGGTCCTGGCGCTGATCGGCCAGAACTGGCTGGCGCTCGGATCCTTGGTCATTGGAGCCATCGCAGCGGCCTTGCTCTATCGTCGATCGCCACGCGCGCACGTTTCCGCTGACGCGCTGGTCCAGGGGCCTGACTATTCGCTCGTCGGGTCGGCCCTGGCGCTGAGCAGCGACCCCTCCGCGCTGACCAACAGCGAGGGGGCGCTGTTGATCGCCAACGCGGCCTATCGCGAGCGGTTCGGGACCAAGCCTCCGCTCGAAGTCGGCACCGACGATGAGGCCCGCCATGGGCTTGAACTTGCGCTGAGCCTCGCGGCGCGCGACGGCGCCGGCTGCGTCGCCGGGGTAGCGACAGCGGCCGGTTCGCGTCCGGTCGAGGTCGAGCGGGTCGGCCTCAACGAAGCACTGCTGCTGTGGCGCTTTCCCGAGGCCGCGCCGCGGGACCCGATGAACGGGGCCGTGCGGCGGGTCCAGGGATCCGTCGGCGAGAACCTAGCCGCGGCCGGCGTCCTTGCTGCTGTGGTCGATCCGAAGGGCAAGCTGGTTGCGGCCAACAAGCCGTTCCTCGAGCGGGCCTTGGCTCCCGCGGATAAGCCGCGGTCGGCGCGCTTCAACGACCTCGTCGAGATGGGCGAGGACGAGCAGATGCGGCTGGTCAACGAGGGCGAAGCCGGGCGGCCGTTCCGCGCCGTCTATGTACCCGCCGACCCGGAGAATGAGGCGGGGGCGGGGACATTCCTCCTGTTCGGCAGCGACGTGGTTTCGCTCCACGCGCCCGATTCAAACCTGCAGGCTCTGCTCGACGTGCTTCCCATCGGCCTTGCCCTGGCCGACCGTGACGGCCGCTTCCTGTCGATGAATCGGGCGTTCCAGCAGGCCGCCGGGCTCAGCGCCAATGCGACGCCGATCTATCCCGGCGACCTCGTGGTCAAGGAGGACAAGGCGCCGGTCGCCGACGCCGTTCGCCGCAACGCCCGCGGCCCAGCCATGTCGGGCGACCTGGCTGTTCGCCTGGCCCATCGGCCCGGCGAGCCGGTGGCGCTGACCATCGCCGGCCTGCGCGGGCTTGGCGATGCCGCGGTTCTCCTCCTGCTCAAGGACAATAGCGAGGAGGCCAAGCTCAAGCGGCAGGTCGCGCAGGCGACCAAGATGCAGGTCGTCGGCCAGCTCGCCGGCGGCGTCGCCCACGACTTCAACAATATCCTGACCGCCATCATCGGCCATTGCGACCTGATGCTGCTCCGGCACACGCCGGGAGACAGCGATTACGACGACATCCAGCAGATCAAGTCGAACTCCAACCGGGCCGCCGGCCTGACCCGCCAGCTCCTCGCTTTCTCGCGCCAGCAGACGCTGCGCCCGCAAGTGGTGCAGCTGCCCGACGTGGTGAGCGAGGTTTCACACCTGCTGAAGCGGCTGCTCGGAGAGACCGTCGAGCTGGTGGTCAAGCATGGTCGTAACCTGGGGCCCGTTCGCGCCGATCCCGGCCAGCTGGAGCAGGTGATCGTCAACCTCGCCGTCAACGCTCGCGACGCCATGGCCGAGAAGGGCGGTGGCGCCCTCACCATCCAGACCTATTCGGTGCGCGCCGACCAGGTCGCCGAGCTCGGTTCCGATATCCTGCCGGTGGCCGACTACAGCGCCTTGTCGGTGACCGACACCGGCTCCGGCATTCCAAGCCACATCCTCGGAAAGGTGTTCGAGCCGTTCTTCACGACCAAGGAAGTGGGGAAGGGGACCGGGCTCGGCCTTTCCACCGTCTATGGCATCGTCAAGCAGTCGGGCGGCTTCATCTTCGCCGATTCCAAGGTGGGCGAGGGAACTCGTTTCGTGATCTATTTGCCGGTCCACCGCGAGGAAGCCACGGCGGCGGCTTCGCGCAAGGGGGCCGCAAAGCCGGCGGCGAAAGACGAACTGTGGGGCAGCGGCACGGTCCTGCTGGTCGAGGACGAGCCGATGGTGCGGAGCGTCGCCGAACGGGCGCTGACCCGCCACGGCTATACGGTCATCACAGCGGAGAGCGGCGAGGAAGCCCTCGACGTGCTGGCGAAGGGGGAACCGATCGACCTCCTGATCAGCGACGTGGTCATGCCCGGGATGGACGGGCCGACCATGGTCCGCGAGGCCCGCAAGAGCCGGCCGGACCTCAAGATCCTCTTCATGTCGGGCTATGCCGAAGAGCAGCTCAGGAATTCGATCGACATCGAAAACGTCAACTTCCTGCCCAAGCCGTTTTCGGTCATCGAGCTGGCCGAGGCGGCGCGCCGCGCGGCGGGGACGAAATAAACGCTTTTCCCTTTTCCGCTCGGCCTTTATGCGCATGGTAGATGTCCGACCCGCGTTCCATCCTGATCGTCGAAGACGAGCCCCTCATCGCCATGATGCTCGAGGATTTCCTCGACTCCCTCGGCCATCAGGTGCGGGGCACGTGCGACAACGTCGAATGCGCATTGGCTGAGGTGGAGAAAGGCGGGTTCGACCTCGCCATCCTCGACGTCAATCTGAAGGGCGAGAATGTGTGGCCCGTCGCCACCCGGCTGCGCGAGAAGAATGTGCCGTTCGTGATCGCGACCGGCGGCCACGTCGATCCGCCGCCGCCCGAGTTCGACAATGCCCCGGTGATCGAAAAACCTTATACGGTCGACCGGGTGACCCCGGCGATCGAGGCGGCCTTCGCCGGATAGACCTGCCAAGCTGCTTCTCGCGGCCGCACTCGTCCTCGCCGCGATTTTCGCCATGTTCGGATTTCAGTCCCACCTGATCTTTCCCACCCATGCCGTGGGCGGAGCTCCGCCCTTGCCGCGCGGCGCCGAGCGCCTCTCGCTCGCCACAGCCGATGGCCACAAGCTGGCCGGGATCCACATTCCCGGCACGACTGGGGCTAGGCAGCGGACCCTGATCCTGGGCTTTGGCGGGAATGCGTGGAATGCGGAGAATGCCGCCGGTTACCTCCATCAGCTGTTTCCGGACTGCGACGTCGTCGCCTTTCATTATCGCGGCTACGCTCCTTCTACTGGCTCGGCCTCATCGGAGGCGCTCATTGCCGATGCCCCGCTCGTCTACGACTTTGCAATTGAGCGGTTGAAGCCCAAGCGGACGATCGCAGTCGGGATGAGCATCGGCAGCGGGGTCGCGGCCGAGCTTGCCGCCCGCCGCAAGCTGGACGGTGTGATCCTCGTCACGCCGTTCGATTCGCTGAAGGCCGTGGCCCAGTCGATGTATCCGTGGCTGCCGATCGGGCCGATCTTCGCCCATGAGATGGACGAGGCGGCTGCGATCGCGAAAACCAGGGCGCCGGTGGCTATTCTCGCTGCCGAGCGGGATGAGATCGTGCCCGCCGCGCGGACGCAGGCTCTTCGCCCGCGGGTGCCGAACCTGGTGTTCGATCGGACCATCTCTCGGGCCGGTCACAACGACATTTATTCACGCTCCGAATTCCACGATGCGATGCGCGAGGCGTTCAACTGTCTCAAAGCGTGACAGTCTCCCCTTGCTAGGATCGCCTGTCCCATCCATATTCTTGTAATCAAAGGAGCAATCGTCCGCGGGGCGGCGTTAACGGTCCGGCAGAGTTGATTGTGCAATATTGTGGGCTAGCATGCCCCTAGGAAATCGGTCGTTCGCGGCCGCGGCGCAAGGACAAGAATGACCAAGCTTTCAGGCAGCGATAGCAAGAGCACTCTTTACTGCTCGTTCTGCGGTAAATCGCAGCACGAGGTCAGGAAGCTGATCGCTGGGCCGACGGTCTTCATCTGCGATGAATGCGTCGAGCTGTGCAACGACATCATTCGCGAGGAATCCAAGTCGGCGCTGGTCAAGACCCGCGACGGCGTTCCGACGCCCGCCGAGATCTGCAAGGTCCTCGACGACTATGTGATCGGCCAGAGCCGCGCCAAGCGCGTCCTCTCTGTCGCGGTCCACAACCATTACAAGCGCCTCAGCCACGGTTCGAAGACCGGTAACGAGGTCGAGCTCGCCAAGTCGAACATCCTGCTGATCGGCCCGACGGGCTGCGGCAAGACGCTTCTGGCGCAGACGCTGGCGCGCATCCTCGATGTGCCCTTCACCATGGCCGACGCGACGACGCTGACCGAGGCGGGCTATGTCGGCGAGGACGTCGAGAACATCATCCTCAAGCTGCTCCAGGCCTCCGACTATAATGTCGAGAAGGCGCAGCGCGGGATCGTCTACATCGACGAGATCGACAAGATTTCGCGCAAATCGGACAACCCTTCGATCACTCGCGACGTTTCGGGTGAGGGCGTCCAGCAGGCGCTTCTGAAGCTGATGGAAGGCACGACCGCCTCGGTTCCGCCGCAGGGTGGCCGCAAGCACCCGCAGCAGGAGTTCCTGCAGGTCGACACGACCAACATCCTCTTCATCTGCGGCGGCGCCTTCGCCGGCCTCGAAAAGATCATCGGCGACCGCCTGCAGGGCAAGTCAATCGGCTTCGGCGCCCATGTCGCCGCGCCCGACGAGCGGAAGACCGGCGAGACGCTGAAGAATTGCGAGCCCGAGGACCTGCTGAAGTTTGGCCTGATCCCCGAGTTCATCGGCCGCCTGCCCGTGATCGCGACCCTGATGGACCTCGACGAGGAAGCGCTGGTCAAGATCCTGGTCGAGCCGAAGAACGCGCTGGTGAAGCAATATGCCAAGCTGTTCGACATGGAAGACGTCCAGCTGGAATTCACCGACGATGCTCTCCACGCCGTCGCCGTCAAGGCGATCGAGCGGAAGACCGGCGCGCGCGGCCTGCGCTCGATCCTCGAAGGCATCCTGCTCGATACGATGTTCGATCTGCCGTCTATGGACGGGGTCGACGAGGTCCATGTCGACAAGGAAGTCGTGCTTGGCACCAAGGAGCCGGTGCGGGTCTATGCGTCCAAGGACAAGACCGGCGACGCCGCCTAGGCGCGCCGCCCTAATCCTCTTTAATCCGAAGAAGGTGAGGGGCGTTATTCGCCCCGGACGGCCGCCGTCAGCTGCGCGCTGTAGCGCTGGACCAGGTTCGCATCCCGGCCGTAATGGTCTTCCACGAACTTGACCCCGTCCGCCGTCGGCTGGACGGTAAGGTAGGTGATGTAGACCGGGACCGGCTGCGGCAGGTCGACCTCTTCCTCGACCTTCGGGTTCTTCCCGGTCGGGACGTAGCCGCCGAACAGCCAGGAAGCGAAGCGCTTGTAATCCTCGACGCGAATGCAGCCGTTGCTGACCCAGAGCTCGTTCTTGGCGAAATACTCGCGCTCCGGCGTGTCATGGAGGTAGATGCCGAAATAGTTCGGCAGCATGAACTTCATGTTCCGCATCGAGTTGGCCGGGCTGGGGAGCCGGCGAAGACGCACGTCCTCGCGGCCGGCGACCACCGCTTCCCAATCCACGCTTTCCGGATCCAGAACCTTCGCCTCATCGCCGAAGCCCGACAGGACCTGATACTCCCTGTCGGTCAGATACGAGATGCCCTGGGTCACGACGCGCGGGCCGATCAGGCTGCGGATGAGCTCGGGTGGCACGTTCCAATACGGATTGACGCTGACGTAGCGGATGTATGCCGCCATCATTGGCGTCGCCGTCTCGGCTTTCCCGACGACAACTTTCATCTCGTCGACCTTGCGCCCGTTTTCCCAGAGCGAAAGGCGGGCACCGCCCGAATCGACAAGGGCGTACCTTGGCTGCTCTTCCGGAGCCGGAAGCCGCTTGGCACGCTCGAGATTGATGATGATGCGCTGCTCGTAATAGGCCGAGCCGCGGTTGAGGGCGTCGACCGTTCCAGCGCCGGCGATGCCGTCGTCCTTGAGACCGTGGACGGCCTGGAACGACTTGACCCGGGCGGCCGTGACCGCGTCGAAGGTCGTGCCCGCAGGCAGTCCGAGACGCGCGCGAAGCGCGGCGACGCGGTCGCCGGTCGATCCGGCCTTGAGCGCCGGGCCGGATGGGACCTGCACGTCGGGCAGGCTGCCCCAGGTCTGGCGATACTTGATCAGCCCGCGCCGCAGGTCGGTGTAGATCGGATTGACCGAGGCAAACAGGTCGAGCGGAGCGCCGCTCCAGTCGGCGAAGTTGAGGCCGCTCATCGGGCCGTTCATCTGCGCCGCGCGCGGAACCAGCTCCTCGTCGATGTAGATCATGTCAACGCCCTGCTCGATGGCGGGCGGAAGATCGATCGGCTCGAGCTTGGTCGAGCGGTCGGCGGGGACGGCGGGCGATTGCCACGATTGGCCGGGCGCGGTTTGGGGCTGCGGCTGAGCCATCCACGGCTCGGCGACCACCGGACGGCGCACGACAGGGGCCTGGGGCGGCGGCGGCGCATATTGCGCGGACGCGACGGCGGGCAGCGAGAGTGCGCTAAGCGCAAGCAGGGAAAAGCGAATGTTCACGGCACCCTAGATAGTGAATGAAGCTGAACGATTACAGAATCGGGCGTTCACAATCGTCGCGATTCATTCACCTTCGAGCGGAAGCGTGTCTTTTTCGGCACTAGCTGCGCCGAGTTTCCGGGCGACGCGCTCGACTTCTTCGTCGGTGGGCGGCTCGGGCAATTCATCGCCCGGGCTCAGCGCCTCGTCCGGAATCCCGGGTCCGGTTCCGGCAATCGGCTCGTTGACCGGGCTCTCGTTGGGGCCCGTGCTGATCTTTTCGCGGTCGTCGGCCATCGCTTCGTCCTCCTCGAAATCTAAAGCGACCCATTTCGGGGGATTGTTCCGGCCGATTTGTTGCGCCTGACAGGGGGGCCGCCCATATACGAGCCATGACTCGTTTCCTGCCCATCCTGCCGCTTCGCGACATCGTCGTTTTCCCGCACCGCATCGTCCCGCTCTTCGTGGGGCGCGAGAAATCGGTCGCTGCGCTCGAAGCGGCGATGAGCGCCGACAAGGAGCTGTTCCTGGTCGCCCAGCTCGATCCGGGCGACGACGATCCCGATCGCGATGGGCTCTACGATCTGGGCGTGATCGCTACGGCGATGCAGCTTCTGAAGCTGCCCGATGGCACCGTTCGCGTCCTGGTCGAGGGCGCCAAGCGGGCGCGCCTGGTCAACCTGCTGCCCCGCGACGGCTATACCGTGGCCGAAATCGAGGAAGTCGACGAGGAAGGCGCTGCAGGCCCCGAGGCCCAGGCGCTGATGCGCTCGGTCATCGACCAATTCGAAAATTACGCCAAGCTCAACAAAAGGCTTCCGCCCGAAACGGGCATCCAGCTCGGCGAGATCGAGGATGCGTCGGCGTTGGCCGACGCGGTCGCCTCCAACCTGTCGATCAAAGTCAGCGACAAGCAGGCGCTGCTTGGCGAGCTCAATCCGGCGCGCCGGCTCGAGATGGTGTTCGCCTTCATGGAAGGCGAGCTCGGCGTGCTTCAGGTCGAGAAGAAAATCCGCAGCCGCGTCAAGCGCCAGATGGAGAAGACGCAGCGCGAATATTATTTGAACGAGCAGCTGAAGGCGATCCAGCGCGAGCTCGGGAATGAAAGCGAAGAAGGCGGCGACGAGCTCCAGGAGCTCGCCGAGAAGATCCGCAAGACCCGTCTTTCGAAGGAAGCGCGGACCCGGGCCACCGCCGAGCTCAAGAAGCTCCGTGCGATGGCGCCGATGTCGGCTGAAGCCACGGTCGCGCGCAATTATCTCGACGTTTTGCTTGCCTTGCCGTGGGGCAAGAAATCGAAGCTCAAGAAGGACATCGCCGAGGCGCAGCGCGTCCTCGACGAGGACCATTACGGCCTTGAGAAGGTGAAGGAGCGGATCGTCGAGTATCTGGCGGTCCAGGCCCGCACCAACAAGCTCAAGGGCCCGATCCTGTGCCTGGTCGGCCCGCCGGGCGTCGGCAAGACGTCGCTCGGTCGCTCGATCGCCCGTGCAACCGGCCGCGAGTTCGTCCGCCAGTCGCTGGGCGGGGTTCGCGACGAAGCCGAGATCCGCGGCCACCGTCGCACCTACATCGGCTCGCTCCCGGGCAAGATCATCTCGAACATCAAGAAGGCGGGGGCGTCGAACCCGCTGTTCCTGCTCGATGAGATCGACAAGCTCGGCCAGGACTTCCGCGGCGATCCGGCTTCGGCGCTGCTCGAAGTGCTCGATCCGGAGCAGAACAGCCGCTTCCAGGACCATTATCTCGAGCTCGATTACGACCTTTCCGACGTGATGTTCGTCACCACCGCGAACTCGCTCGACATGCCGCAGCCCTTGCTCGACCGCATGGAGATCATCCGCCTCGAAGGCTATACCGAGGACGAGAAGGTCCAGATCGCCAAGCGCCACCTCATCCCCAAGCAAATGGAGGCGCATGGCCTGAAGGACGGCGAACTGGAATTCACCGACGAGGCTCTCCGCGGGGTCCTCCGTTACTATACCCGTGAGGCGGGCGTCCGGACGCTCGAGCGCGAGCTGGCGAAGATCGCGCGCAAGTCGCTGCGCCAGATCCTCGAAGGCAAGATCGAGAGCGTCGTCGTCACCGAGGAAAACCTCAAGACCTTCCTGGGCGTCCGCAAGTTCCGCTTCGGAATGGGCGAGGAGGAGGACCAGATCGGCGCCGTCACCGGCCTCGCCTGGACCGAGGTCGGCGGCGAGCTGTTGACGATCGAGGCGGTGACCGTTCCCGGCAAGGGCCAGATCAAGACCACCGGCAAGCTCGGCGAAGTGATGCAGGAATCGATCCAGGCCGCGATGAGCTTCGTGAAGGCGCGCGCCCCGGCTTTTGGCGTCAAGCCGTCAATCTTCGCGCGCAAGGACATTCACGTCCACTTGCCCGAAGGGGCCGTGCCCAAGGACGGCCCGTCGGCCGGCGTCGGCATGGTCACCGCCATGATCTCGACGCTCACCGGCATTGCCGTCCGCCGCGACGTTGCAATGACCGGCGAAGTCACCCTTCGCGGGCGGGTGCTGCCGATTGGCGGCCTCAAGGAAAAGCTGCTTGCGGCGCTCCGCGGCGGGATCACCACCGTCCTCATTCCGATCGAGAATGAAAAGGACGTGGCCGAACTTCCGGCGACCGTGACCGAGGGCCTCGAAATCATCCCGGTCTCCCATGTCGACGAAGTGCTTGCACGCGCGCTGGTGTCGCCGGTCGAGGCGATCGAATGGACCGACGACGACGAGCATGCGGCCGAGCCGCCGGTTCCCGCGCCGGGGTCGGAGCCCGGTGCCGCAGTGCGGCATTAGAAGCTCTGGACTTAGAGACCGACTCTTGCCTTAAGGGACGACGCTCTCATTGAGTGAGTCTCGGCCGAAGGGAGTGTTGGGGCAATGAACAAGCAGGAACTCATCGGCCATGTTGCCGATCGGTCAGGGCTCAGCCGCAACGATGCGATGCGCGCGGTCGAGACCATGCTCGAGGTCATCACCTCGACGCTGAAGCGCGGCGACGAGGTTCGGCTGGTCGGGTTCGGCAATTTCTCGGTGACTCGCCGGAAAGCCTCGACCGGGCGCAATCCGAGGACCGGCGAGCCGATGCAGATCAAGGCCAGCTCGCAGCCCAAATTCCGGCCCGGCAAGGTCCTGAAAGACGCCGTCCAGTAAGCTGGACAGGCGGGCGGATCGCATTATATCCGCGCTCTCCTCGCAAAAGCGCGGGCGCGTAGCTCAGTGGTAGAGCACACCCTTCACACGGGTGGGGTCGTAGGTTCAATCCCTACCGCGCCCACCACCTTTCAACCGCTTATCTCTGCAAAAGATGGCGGCGCCCGGTTGTCATTGTCGCGTAACACGCACGTCACTCGCTCGTAGCAGTACCCCCCTAGATGGTGAGTCGTCGGTCAGCGATGGACGCTGGCCAAGGGGACTCACATGACCAACAAAAAACTCCTTCTTGCAGCCGCCGTCGCTGCAATCTCGATCCCGGCAGCCGCGGAAGCTCGCACCCAGATGCGCGCGGTGGGTTCGTCCACGGTTTATCCGTTCGCCAAAATCGTTGCGGAGCGTATCGCACGCGCCAATCCGCGGCTCGGCACGCCAATCATCGAATCGACCGGCACTGGCGCCGGCATGAAGCTGTTTTGTGCCGGCGTCGGCGAGCGCTTCCCCGATGTCGAGAACGCCTCGCGCCGCATGAAGGCATCGGAGGCCAAGCAATGCGCCGCCAATGGCGTGAGGGAGATCACCGAGATCCAGGTCGGGATCGACGGCATTGCTTTCGCCACGTCGAAGGGCACGCCGTTGCAAAACGTTACGACCCGCGAAATCTACCTGGCGCTGGCCAAGACACCGTGGGGCAAGCCAAACCGCGCCAAAACGTGGAAAGACATCAACGCGCGCTATCCCGCGATTCCGATCCGCGTCTATGGCCCCCCGCCGACCTCGGGCACGCGCGATGCCCTGGGCGAGTTGATCATGGCCGTCGGCTGTGATTCGAACCCGGCGATGGCCGCGGTCAAGAAGGCCGCCGAAGCCAAATACAAGGCGATCTGCAGCGGCATGCGCGAAGACGGCGCCTTCATCGAAGCCGGCGAAAACGACAATCTCATCGTGCAGAAGATCGAAGCCAATTCCGGCACAATTGGCATTTTCGGTTATTCCTACCTTGAGGAAAATCTCGGCCGCCTGAAGGGGCTTCAGATCAACGGCGTCTCACCGACGTATGCGACGATCAGCAGCTTCCAGTATCCGGGGGCCCGGCCGCTCTACATCTACATCAAGAACGCGCACGCAAATGCCATTCCGGCGGTGCGCGCTTATGCGGCCGAGTTCACCAAGGAGAGCGCGTTCGGGCCCAACGGCTACCTACTTCGCGCCGGCCTGATTTCGTCGCCGAACAAGGTTCGTGCGCGCAGCCAGCAAGCTGCGCGTGGCCTTCAGCCGCTGAACCTCGCGGGCCTGAAATAGCAGTTGCGTAATCGTCGACAGGAGGCCTCGGACAAGGGGCCCCGGGGGAAAGGGAATAAGATGAAACTGAAGTTTGTTGCATCGCTGCTCGCGGGGAGCGCAATCAGCCTTTCGGCACCCGCATGGGGTCAACAGGCGCCAGCGCAGGAAGCGCCGGAACCGACCACTCCGGACGCATCGGACGATGCTGCGGACGCGACCATCGCCAACGCACAAGCCGTCGACGACGCTCAGGCGAAGATCGAGCTGCTTCAGCAGCAGGTCGAAGCGCTCCAGGCGTCGATCGACCAGATCAAGGCGCAGACGATGAAGGACGATAAGCCGACCTTCGCCTCGGCCAAGGCCTCCTGGGCTGAAAAGACGAAGATCAGCGGCAAGGCTTTCTTCAACGTCAGCAACATCAGCCAGTCGCACACGGATCTGCTGGGCAATACGACCAACGACGTGCAGGAAGGGACGCAGACCGAGCTGAAGCGCTTCTACCTCGGCGTGGACCATCAGTTCGACGACACCTTCTCGGCGAATGTGACGACGGATTTTCGGTATGGCGCGAACGGCACCTCCAAGGATGTGCTGGTTTACGTCAAGAAGGCCTATCTGCAGGCCAAGTTCTCGCCTGCCTTGGTCGCCCGCATCGGTGCGGCGGACCTCCCGTGGGTCCCGTTTGTGGAAGGCCTTTACGGCTATCGCTTCGTTGAAAACACGCTGATCGACCGCACCAAGTTCGGCACCTCGGCCGACTGGGGCGTTCACCTCGGCGGCACGTTCGGCACCAACAACATGTTCAGCTACGCTGTCTCGGCGATCAATGGCGCCGGGTACAAGACGCTGTCGCGCAGTTCGAACACGATCGACCTTGAAGGCCGCGTCAGCGTGAACCCCGTCAAGAACATCACGCTCGGGCTTGGTGGCTATTCCGGCAAGCTCGGCAAGAGCAACGAAACGGTGAACACCAATCACCGGGCCACCCGCTGGAATGCGGTGGCGGCCTACACCGACAGCCGGATCAGGCTCGGCGTCGAATATTTCTCCGCTCGGGATTGGGCGAACATCGCCTCAGCGCCCGTGCCCACGCCGGCGCCGACAACCATCCACGACGATTCGGACGGATGGTCCGCGTTCGGCTCATTCGCCTTCACGCCGAAGCTCACCGCCTTCGGCCGCTATGATTGGGTGAAGCCGAGCAAGGATTTGAAGCCGCTCCTGAACGATCAGTATTTCAACGTCGGCCTGAACTTCAAGCCGATCGACAAGATCGACCTCGCGCTGGTTTACAAGCACGACCGCGTGAAGAACGGCACCTTGTCGACCTCGAACGGCGTCATCGGCGGTGCCGACGAGGGCAAATACGACGAGGTCGGGATATTCGGCCAGCTCGCCTTCTAGGCGGTGACGGATTTGGGTCGCATTCTCCCGGTGGCCCAAAAAGCGGCCCCCTCGTCCGGCCGGCGAGGGGGTCACGATTTATCAGGAGTGCCGCGCCCGAAGCGATCGTCTAGAGATCGCCGGATGCCGCCCGAAGGTCCAGCAATGCGCGCCTTGGTCGACGCGCTCGACGAGCCTGCGCTGATCGTCGAGGGCTTGACCGTCAGCTTTGCAAATGAGGCTGCGTCCGGGGTCCTGGGTAGCGGCATCGAAGGCCGCGACGTCCGCCTTGCGATCCGCCATCCCGACGCCTTGCAGCACATCCTCAGCGGCCGCGTTGGCGAAGTCGATGTGACCGGCATCGGCGAGGTTGGCCGGCCGTGGCGGGTGGTCGTGCGCGACCTGGGCCACGGAGCTTCCTTCGTCCGCATGATCGACCGCGCTGCCGCCGTTTCCGCCGAGCAGATTCGGACCGACTTCGTTGCCAATGCCAGCCACGAGCTGCGCACGCCTCTTTCAACGGTCATCGGCTATGCCGAAACCCTGGCCGACGACGCCAAGCTCGCTCCCGAGGTGCGGGGGAAGTTCACCAAGACGATCCGCGACGAAGCCGGACGGATGCTGCGCATCATCGAGGACCTGATGAGCCTCTCGCGAATCCAGGCGGAGCGGTTCGTCGAACCGGGCGAGATGGTCCGCGTCGACGACATCGTGCACACCGCAATTACCAATGCGATCAGCCATGGGCCTGGCCAGCAATGTCAGATCGAATTGAACCTCCGCAAAGGCCTGCCGCAGGTCAAAGGAGATCCCGGGCAGCTCCTGCAGCTCTTCGACAATCTCATCGCCAATGCGATCCGCTACGGCTGCGATCATTCGAGCCAGTCGATCGAGGTCACCGGCTCGGTCGCCCCGGGCTGGCTGACAGTATCTGTCACCGACCATGGCCCAGGCATCGCGCGCGATCACATTCCCCGCCTTACCGAGCGCTTCTATCGCGTCGATGAGGCGCGCAGCCGCGGCACCGGCGGAACCGGCCTGGGACTCGCAATCGTCAAGCACATCGTCGAACGGCACCGCGGCCTTTTGGACATCAGGAGCGAAGTCGGCGTCGGGACCAGCGTCTCGGTCCGCCTTCCGGTCGCCTGAGCGCTGTCACACTGTCGTAACAATAGGGTAACACCATTGTCAGAAGCGCGCGGTAGAGGGCTTTGAAACACGGCTTACCGGCGAAGGATTCAGCATGAACAAAACGATCATCGCAATGCCCGTCATGGCCTTGCTTGCCGCCTGCGGATCGAACTCGGGCGGCAGCTCCGGTGGCTCCGGAAACGACATGCGAATCGTCGGGTCGTCGACCGTCTACCCGTTCACCAAGGCCGTGGCCGAGGAATTCATGCGGGCCAATCCTGGCATCACGGTCACCGTCGAATCGACCGGGACCGGGGCGGGCATGAAGCTGTTCTGTGCCGGGGTCGGCAACCAGTATCCCGACGTTGAAGACGCCTCGCGCCAGATGAAGAAGAGCGAATATGAGGCCTGTGCGAAGGCTGGCGCAAAGAACATCATCGAAGTGCCGATCGGTATCGACGGCCTGACGATCATCGAATCGACCAAGGGTCCGGCGATGAACCTCACCCAGGCCGATATCTACAAGGCTCTCGCCGCCAATCCTTTCGGCAAAGGTCCGAACAACGCGCAGACCTGGAAGGACGTGAATCCGTCCCTTCCGGCGGTGAAGATCCGCGTGCTCGGTCCCCCGCCGACCTCGGGGACGCGCGACAGCCTTGTCGAACTGTACCTCGAGAAAGGCTGTGACAGCGATCCTGCGATGAAGGCGCTGAAGAAATCGAACGAGGATCAGCACAAGCAGATCTGCACCAAGATCCGCGAGGACGGGGCGTTCGTCGAAGCCGGCGAAAACGACAACCTGCTCGTGCAGAAGGTCGCAGGCGACTCGGGGACGCTCGGCATCCTCGGTTATTCTTACCTCGAACAGAATGCCGACAAGGTCCGTCCGGTCCAGATCGCCGGCGTCGCCCCGACCGAAGAGACGATCGCGAACCTATCCTACCCAGGTGCGCGCAAGCTCTACGTCTACATCAAGGGCGAGCACATGCAGGCCAAGCCGAAACTCCGCGACTTCGTTGCGCAATACTCGAAAATGTGGAGCAAGGGCGGTACGCTCGAACGCCGCGGCCTGGTGCCCTTCGGCGCGTCGGACGCAAGCTCGGCCGCCCAACAGGCAACCGACCTCAAGCCGCTCGATCCCGCTACGCTGAAGTAGGCGGAGGTACGCACGTGAGCCTTGGCCTCGTCTTTGCTGCGATCCTGGCGGTTGCAGCCATGGCGTGGTGGCTCGGCTTCGTGCGCGCCCGGCGGCTCCGCGCGATTGGGCGGCTGCACTCGCTGCCCGCCTACCATGGCGCCTATGCCGCTCTATGGGCTGCAATCCCGGCGCTTCTGCTTCTTGCCGCCTGGGCCCCCGTGCAGTCGCGGCTGGTCGACCAGGCGGTGATGTCCAGCCCGGAAGGCCGGGCGCTGCCTGCGTTCGAGATGCAGCGCGAATCGATCCTGTCGGAGGCGCGCGAGATGGCCCATGGCGACCTTGAGCAGGGGTTCAATCCCGAATCTCGAACGCTCGCCCCGCGGATCCGCGCGGAAGAGAGCCGCTACGCGATCATGGGCGGCGCGGTGGCGCTGCTCGCTGCACTTGCAGCCGCGTTCCTCGCGCTTCGCCGGAGCGCGCCCGAGTTCCGGGCAAGGCGCGGTGTCGAGCGCTGGTTGATGGTCCTGCTTTTCGCGGCCTCTCTGATCGCGATCCTGACGACGCTTGGCATCCTTCTGTCGCTGATGTTCGAGAGCCTGCGGTTCTTCAAACTCTATCCCGTCGGATCATTCTTGTTCGGCACCGAATGGAGCCCGCAGACGGCGATCCGGGCGGACCAGGCGGGCTCGTCCGGCGCTTTCGGATCGCTGCCGTTGATGTGGGGTACATTCTTCATCGGCGCGATCATTGCGATGGTGGTTGCCGTGCCGCTTGGCCTGATGAGCGCGATCTACCTCACCCAATATGCGCATCCGCGCCTTCGCTCCTGGCTCAAGCCGATCCTGGAGATCCTCGCCGGCGTGCCGACCGTCGTCTACGGCTATTTCGCGGCTCTCACCGTGGCTCCGGTCGTTCGCGACTTCGGTCTTTCGATCGGCGTCTCTTCGGCCAGCAGCGAGAGCGCCCTGGCGGCCGGCCTGGTCATGGGGATCATGATCATCCCCTTCATCAGCTCGATGGCTGATGATTCGATCGCGGCGGTGCCGCAGGCGATGCGCGATGGAAGCCTGGCGATGGGCGCGACCAAGTCGGAAACGATCCGCAAGGTGCTTCTGCCCGCAGCCCTGCCGGGGGTCATGGGCGGCGTTCTGCTCGCCGTCAGCCGCGCGATCGGCGAAACGATGATCGTCGTGATGGCGGCAGGCCTAGCCGCCAACCTCACGGCAAACCCGTTCGCGAGCGTGACGACTGTGACCGTTCAGATCGTCCAGCTGCTTACCGGCGACCAGGAGTTCGACAGCGCGAAGACGCTTGCGGCCTTCGCGCTCGGCCTGGCGCTGTTCCTGATCACGTTTCTGCTCAACCTGATCGCGCTGCACATCGTGCGCCGGTACCGGGAACAATATGAGTAGCGGCACGCCCTCCCGCTGGACCGATGGATCGATGCACCGGCGCGTGCGTCGCCGCTACGCTGCCGAGCGGCGGTTCCGCCTGCTGGGTCTCGCGGCCGTAGGCGTGTCCGTCCTGTTCCTCGCCTTCCTGCTGTACACCATGGCAGCGAAGGGCCTTGGCGGTTTCATGCAGCACGAAGCGCGGCTGCCGGTGAATTTCACCCAATCGGACCTGTTCGTCGACCCGGCGACCCTGCGCGGCCCGGACGCGAGGCAAGCGCTTGCCTCCGCCGACCTTGAAGGGGTGATCGCCAAAGCGGCGACGGCGGCTTACGGCCCCGCGGCCCAGGAGATGTTCGGCGATGCCGCGATCGACCAGCTGACCAGCGCAATCGTGGACAATCCGGACATGCTGAATGGCAGCACGACCTTGTGGCTAACGGTTGCCAGCAACGTGGACGTCGCCGCGAAGGGCGAAGGTGATGCGAAGGCCGAGCAACTCGTGCGGACGCTTGAGGGCAAACAGGCGCTGCGGCAGCGGTTCAACACGCAATTCCTGACCTCTTCGGACTCCACCGACCCGACATCGGTCGGCGTATGGGGAGCGCTCAAGGGCAGCTTTCTGACCATCGTCATTACGATGGTGCTAGCATTCCCGGTCGGCGTTCTCGCCGCCGTCTACCTCGAGGAGTTTGCGCCGAGGAACCGCTGGACCGACGCGATCGAGGTTTCGATCAACAATCTTGCCGCCGTGCCGTCCATCATCTTCGGCCTGCTGGGCCTCGCTGTGTTCCTCAACGTCATGAACCTGCCGCGTTCTTCGCCGCTGGTTGGCGGCCTGACACTCGCGCTGATGACCATGCCGGTGATCGTCATCGCCGGGCGCAACGCAATCAAGTCGGTCCCGCCGTCGATCCGCGACGCCGCCCTCGGCGTCGGCGCCTCGAAGATGCAGGTGACCTTCCATCACGTTTTGCCTCTGGCTTTGCCCGGCATTCTTACGGGCACAATCATCGGCCTGGCCCGCGCGCTTGGTGAGACGGCGCCGCTGCTTATGATCGGAATGCGCGCCTTCATCGCCGCGCCACCTGGTGGGGTCACCGATCCGGCGACAGTCCTTCCTGTGCAGATTTTCCTCTGGTCGGATGAGGTCGATCGTGCCTTTGTCGAAAAGACGAGCGCCGCGATCATCGTCCTGTTGCTCTTCATGCTCTTGATGAATGGGCTCGCTATTTACCTCCGCAACCGCTTCGAGCGCCGCTGGTGATGCTGATGAAAGAAAAAATGCCGATCACGCCGGTCACTCCGGTGCCAACACCGTCCGCCGCGATTGCGGCAGACGCTCGCAGCGCGGGACCCTCGACCGTGGATGAGGAGGTGGCCGCGTCGGCCCCGCACCCAGTCCATGCGATGGACGGCGCGCTCGACCTGAACTCCGGCGCTGCCGAGGCCGATCCGGTGCGCGCACCGAAAATGTCCGCCGAGGGCGTCAGCGTGTTCTACGGCGACAAGCAGGCGCTGAAGGATGTGTCGATCAACATCCACGACGATCGGGTGACGGCGTTCATCGGCCCGTCGGGTTGCGGGAAATCGACATTTCTCCGCTGCCTCAACCGCATGAACGACACCATCCCTTCGGCGCGCGTCAGCGGATGCATCGAACTCGACGGCGAAGACATCACCACGTCGGCAATGGATGTCGTGCAGCTTCGCGCCCGGGTCGGCATGGTGTTCCAGAAGCCGAACCCGTTCCCCAAGTCGATTTTCGAGAATGTCGCCTATGGGCCGCGCATCCACGGTCTGGCCACATCGAAGCCGGAACTCGAGAAAATCGTCGAGAAGTCGCTCAAGCGGGCCGGGCTGTGGGACGAGGTCAAGGATCGGCTCAGCGAAAGCGGCACTGCCCTTTCAGGTGGCCAGCAGCAGCGGCTGTGCATCGCCCGGGCCATTGCGGTCGACCCGGAAGTGATCCTGATGGACGAGCCTTGCTCGGCGCTTGACCCGATCGCCACGGCCAAGATCGAGGAGCTGATCCACGAGCTTCGCGGCCGCTATGCGATCGCGATTGTCACCCACAACATGCAACAGGCCGCGCGCGTGTCGCAGCGGACCGCGTTCTTCCACCTCGGCGAGCTCGTCGAATACGGCAAGACGTCGGAGATTTTCACCAACCCCCGCGAGCGACGCACGCAGGACTATATTACCGGCCGTTATGGTTGATCGGAGCAAGACTATGCAGCAGGCCAGTGGCCATACGCTCAAGGCGTTCGATGAGGACATCGAACGGCTGCGCGCGCTCATCAGCCAGATGGGCGGCCTCGCCGAACACGCCCTCACCGAGGCCATGCGATGCCTGGTGCAGCGCGACGTCGAGGGTGCCGAGCGCGTCGTCCAGGACGACAAGAAGCTCGATACGCTCGAGGTTGAGACGGAGCGCCGTGCCGTCCAGCTGATAGCCCTTCGCGCGCCGATGGCCGGTGACCTTCGCGACGTCGTTGCCGCGCTCAAGATCTCGGGCGTGGTCGAACGCATCGGCGATTATGCCAAGAGCATCGCCAAGCGCGTCGTCCTCATCGACCAGGGCGCGAAGATCGAGCCGCTGTCGCTGCTTCCGGAAATGGCGCGGATCGCGACGGAGATGGTCCACGACGTGCTCGACGCGTTCGTCGAGCGCGATGCGGAGGCGGCATATCGCGTGTGTCAGCGTGACGATGCGGTGGACGATTTTTACGATTCCATCTTCCGCACCCTGCTCACGCACATGATGGAAAACCCGCACAACATCGGCCAGGCGACGCACTTGCTGTTCGTCGCCAAGAACGTCGAGCGGGTTGCCGATCACGCGACCAACATTGCCGAGATGGTCTATTATGCGGCGACCGGCCACCACATGGCCGACCGGCCGGGCAAGTCGCCGAAGTAGGAGCATGGCGAACAAGCGCCTTCTCGTCGTCGAGGACGATCGGCCGATCGCCGAATTGCTGAAACATCACTTCACCTCGGCGGGCTACACGGTGACGACGACGCCCGACGGCGACGAGGCACTGATCCTGATCGAAGAGGTGAAGCCCGACCTCGTCGTTTTGGACTGGATGATCGAGGGAACGAGCGGACTGGAGGTTTGCCGCCGCGTGCGGCGTTCGGCCAAGACCGCGCAGCTTCCGATCATCATGCTGACCGCGCGTGGCGACGAAGAGGACCGTGTTCGCGGCCTCGAGACGGGCGCGGACGATTTCGTCGCGAAGCCTTTCAGCGCCAAGGAGCTGGTCGCCCGTGCGAACGCGCTGCTTCGTCGATCGCAGCCCAAGCTGTTCGCGGAAAAGCTGACTTACGGCGGCATTGAAATGGATGCCGCCGCCCACCGCGTTCGCCGCGATGGCAAGCCGGTCAACCTCGGCCCGACCGAGTATCGGCTGCTGCAGCATTTCCTCCGCAACCCGGAGCGCGTCTTCTCGCGTCAGCAGCTGCTCGATTCGGTCTGGGGCCACAACGAGGAGGTCGAGCTGAGGACCGTAGACGTGCTGATCCGCCGCCTGCGCATGGCCCTGGGCGGCGAGCCGGACCTGCTCCGCACCGTCAGATCAGAAGGCTATTCGCTCGACGCGACTTATTGAGCCCGGTCAATTCTCCAGATAGTCGGGCTGGAAGCTCGCGACGCGGTAAATCTCGGTCCAGTCGGGGAACTCGATTTCACGGCCCTTGCGCTTGATCAGCCCCTGGCGCTCCATGTCGGCGAGCACCCGGTTGACGTTGACCGAAGTCTGGCCGGTGATGTCGGCGATCTGTTGCTGCGTGAAGGGATTCATCATGTGGCGGTTGTCGACGTTCAGCCTAACCGCAGTCTCGCACAAAAGGTGGGCGACGCGGGCGATCGAATCCCGGCGGCCGCAATTGACCAGCCATTCGTAGCCGATCAGCTCGTTGCGCTGGATCAACCGCAGGAAGAAATGCTCGAGCTCGGGATGATCGCGCACCAGGGGCTCGAAATCTTCATTCTTGCCGACCATCACCTCGCTTCGAACGATCGCCTGGATCCCATAAGCGGCTGGGCCGGGTCGCGGCAGGATTCCCTCGCCGGGAAAGCGCAGTGCGACGATCTGCCGCCGGCCCGTTGAGTCGGTCTTGAACTTGGACAGGATGCCGGTGCGGACGAACATCACTTCGTCTCGCGGCGCGCCGGGCTCGCGAAACGGGCGGCGCGGGTCGACCTGGACCAGCTTGTGCGGGATCTCATCGAGAAGGTCGGCAAGATTGGGGTCAAGTCCACCCGCCAGCAGCGTTTCGCGCAAGGAAACGGGCTTTGCAGCAGCTTGGGACCGACGATTCGCCATGGGGCGTTTTCCCCCGAGGCGATAACGATGCGCCTCAACCCCCGCGAGCGCAAGCAATTCGACCACATGGGATATGATCTGCGGTTAGTTTTTGGCCAAGGAGTGGGCCTGGAACCTGCCGGGAAACGCCCGAGTGCTCGCTTGCGTTCGTTCGCGTCCAATCCTAAGTGGCGCCGGCGCCAATGAAACCGCACGACAGAGCGGTTCCGGCCGGCGTTCCCGTGGCGATCGTAGCTCAGCTGGTTAGAGCACTGGTTTGTGGTACCAGGGGTCGGGGGTTCAAGTCCCCTCGGTCGCCCCATTTTTCAAGTTGCGGACCTTTTCAAACCGATGACGACGCCCTGGGGCCTTCCCGATTTCGACGCGCACGAGGACATCCACTTCTTCGACAATGAAGAATGCGGCCTGAAGGCGATCATCGCCGTCCACTCGACCCACCTTGGCCCGGCCGCCGGCGGCGCCCGCTTCTGGCATTATGCCGAGGACGAGCATGCGCTGACCGATGCGCTGCGGCTGTCGCGCGGCATGAGCTACAAGAATGCCATGGCCGGGCTCCCGCTGGGCGGCGGCAAGTCGGTCCTCCTGGCCGACAAGGACCGCGCCAAGACCCCCGAAATGCTCCACGCTTTCGGCAAGGCCGTGAATGAGCTCGGCGGGCGCTACGTCACTGCTGAGGATGTCGGCATGAGCGTCGCCGACATGATCGAAGTCCACCGTTCCACCAAGCATGTCGCAGGCCTGCCTAACTCCGCCGGTGACGTCGGCGGCGACCCGGGCCCGCACACGTCGCTCGGCGTGTTCCTGGGCGTCAAGGCGGCCGTGAAGCGCGCGCTCGGCAAGGATACGCTCGACGGTCTGCACGTCGCCTTGCAGGGCGCGGGCAGCGTTGCTTCGGGAGTGGCCTTCCACGCCTGTACGGAGGGCGCGAACATCACCGTCGCCGATGTCGATCAGGCCAAAGCACAGAAGCTTGCCGACGCGGTCAACGGCACAATCGTGTCGCCGGAAGAGATCCTCGGCGTCGAAGCCGACGTCGTGAGCCCTTGCGCGCTTGGTGCGATCCTGACCGAGCAGACGATTGCCGGGCTTCGTACCCCGATTGTCGCCGGCGGCGCCAACAACCAGCTCGCAACGCTGGAAGATGGCCAGCGCCTGCACCAGCGCGGCATCCTTTACGCCCCCGATTACGTGATCAACGCAGGGGGCATCATCAACGTCTGCACCGAATATCTGGGCGATGGCGATTCAGTCCTGGTGCGCCAGCGGATCGAGGGCATTCCGATGCGGCTCGAGCAGATCTGGGCCGAAAGCGCCGAGACCGGCCGCGACCCCGCGGCTGTCGCCGACGCGATGGCGCAGCGGCTGATCGGAAGGGCCTAAGCCGCTCCGGCCGCCATGCACGCATTTGCCAATCCTGCCCGGTTCCTGCGCATTGCGAAGCCGGCGACGCTTTGGCTGCTGCTGATCGGGCTGATGCTTGCAATCGGTGGAATGGCCGCCGGGCTGACGCTGACGCCGCCTGACTACCTCCAGGGCGAGACGGTCCGCATCCTCTACATCCACGTTCCGGCCGCCTGGCTCGGGATGGCTGGCTGGACGGGGATTGCCGCCGCGTCGGTGAGCCAGCTGGTCTGGCGTCACCCGCTCGCGGCGGTTGCGGGGCGGGCCTGCGCGCCGGCGGGCGCAACCTTCGCCGCGATGTGCCTGGTGACCGGGTCAATCTGGGGCCGCCCTACCTGGGGTACCTGGTGGGAGTGGGACGGCCGGCTGACCTCGATGCTGATCCTGTTCTTCCTCTACCTCGGCTACATCGCCTTGGCGTCGGCCGAGCGCGAGCGCGGCGGGGACGGCCGCATTACCGCGATCTACGGGCTGGTCGGGGCGATCAACCTGCCGATCATCCATTATTCGGTGCTGTGGTGGCGGACTCTCCACCAGGGCCAGAGCATTGGCGTTACTGGTTCGAGCATCGACAACAGCATCCTGTGGCCGCTGCCGCTGACCACGATCGGCTTCACCTGCCTGTTCGGGGCGGCGGTGCTGATGCGGATGCGCGCCGAGCTGGCCGAGGCCAAGGCCGAAGCGCGCCTCAGGAGAATGAGCGCATGAACCCCTGGCCGTTCGTGATCGGCGCCTATTCGGTGGCGGTGCTGCTGACCGCGGCGCTGCTCGTCTGGGCTTATGCCTCGATGCGCCGGGCCGAGGCCGCCGTTGACGCGTTGAAACAGCAATGAAGCCCAAGAACCAGCGGCTGGTGCTGGTTGCCGCCGCCGTCGTCGCGCTGGTGGCAGCGGTCCTGCTCGCGATGTGGGGGCTGAGAAGCCAGGCGGCCTATTTCCTTACGCCCGCCGATATTGCCGCGGGCAAGGGTGAGCCGGGCGCGTCGCTGCGCCTCGGCGGAATGGTCGAGCGCGGCTCGATTGAACGGCTACCCGACGGCGTTTCGATCCGCTTCGTCCTGACCGATGGCAAGGCGCGAACCCCGGTAACCTTCCGCGGCATCGTCCCCGACCTGTTCCGCGAAGGCAGCGGCGCAGTGGCCGAAGGGCAGATGCAGAGCGGGACGTTCGTCGCCGACAAGATCCTCGCCAAGCATGACGAGCGTTACATGCCGCCCGAGCTCGGCAATCTTGCCGCTGAGCACAAGGCCGGTAAGACGCTGGTCAAATGATCGCCGAGGCCGGCCTTGCGGCGCTGTGGCTCGCAGCCGGGCTCGCCGCGCTCCAGTTGTTCCTGATGATCGTCGCGCTGCGTTCCGGGATCGCGGTCGCGCGGGCGATGCGCGGAATCGCAGTAGTGCAAGGCGCGCTGACGCTGGGCGCTTTCGCCATGCTGCTACTCGTCTTCGCGCGCACCGACCTGTCGGTCGCGCTGGTGTTCGAGAACAGCCATTCGGCCAAGCCCTTCATTTACAAGGTCGCAGGCGCGTGGGGGAACCACGAGGGCTCGATGCTGCTGTGGGTGACGGTGCTCGCCGCGGCGGGCGCATTCGTCGCGCGGCTGTCGCGGCGGACGAGCGAGAAGACCCTGGTCGCGGCGCTCGGCGCGCAGGCGGCGCTGGCGCTCGGCTTCTACGCCTTCCTGCTGATCGCTTCGAACCCCTTCGCACGGCTCGATCCGGCGCCGCTGGAGGGCAGGGGATTGAACCCGCTGCTGCAGGATCCCGGCTTGGCCTTCCATCCGCCGACCCTCTATTTCGGCTATGTCGGCCTGTCGGTCGCGTTCAGCCTGGCGGTCGGTGCGCTGCTGACGGGGCAAGTCGATTCAAGGCTCGCGCGGGCGATGCGCCCGTGGGTGCTGGCAGCGTGGATCTTCCTGACGCTCGGCATCACCGCCGGCAGCTACTGGGCTTATTACGAGCTTGGCTGGGGCGGGTACTGGTTCTGGGATCCGGTCGAGAACGCCTCGCTCATGCCGTGGCTGGCAGCTACTGCGCTGCTCCATTCGATCAACGTGCTGGCCGCGCGCGGCGCGCTGAAAGCGTGGACGATGATGCTGGCGGTCATCGCCTTTTCCATGTCGATGGTCGGGACCTTCCTCGTTCGCTCGGGCGTGCTGACCTCGGTCCACGCCTTTGCCATCGATCCCCAGCGCGGCACGTTCCTCCTGGCGCTGCTGGCGATCTACGTCGGCGCCGCCTTTGTCCTGTTCGCCTGGCGCGGCGCCGCGCTGAAGGAAGGGGCTCCGTTCGAGCTGGTCAGCCGCGAAAGCGGGCTCGTGCTGAACAACCTCCTGCTCAGCGTCATTCTCGGCGTCGTTTTCGTCGGCACGCTCTATCCCTTGTTCGTCGAGGCTGTGAGCGGCGAGAAACTCTCGGTCGGAGCGCCTTACTTCAACGCGGTTGCCGGCCCGCTGGCGCTGATCCTCGCGGCATTGGTCGGGCTCGGCCCGCTGTTGAGCTGGCGGCGCAAGAGCCGGCCGGTGCTCAGGCGCCTGACCGTGCCCGCGCTCATTGCCGCGACCATGCTGGTGATCAGCGTCATTGTCGCGCCGGCCATGGGGATATTGCCACGGCTTGGACTGATGGTTGCCGCCTTCCTCGCAGTGGCTAGCATCCTCCCGCTAGTCGGTCGCAACCCGTTTCGCGCGCCGCTCGCGACCTGGGGCATGGTCGTCGCCCATTTCGGTATCGCCGTGTCGCTTGCCGGCATGGCCGCCAACGGCGCCTTCACCGCGGAGACTTTGTCAGTCGCGCGTCCCGGCGAGACGCTTCGGGTCGGTCCTTGGCTGGTCCAGCTCGAAGGCGTGGTGCCTGGCGCCGGCCAGAACTGGACCGCAATCGCGGCACAGCTGCGAGCGACGCGCGGGCAGGGGCCGGTGATGCTCGAGCCGCAAACGCGCTATTTCTCCAACCCGGTGATGGAGACCAACGAGGCCGCGATCCGCACCTTCTGGAACGGCCAGCTCTATACCGTGCTCGGCAAGCCTGACCGAGCGGGCGGCTGGCAGCTGCGGCTGTGGTGGAAGCCGTTCGTGACCCTGATCTGGGCCGGCGGAGCCTTGATTGCGCTCGGGGGCGCCTTGGCGCTGCTCGGCAGGCTGCGCTTGCGTCGCCGGAGGCCGCCGACCGAGTGGCGGCAGGAGCGCTACGCGTGAGCCGCGTCACCCGCTTCGCGCCGCTCATCCTGCTGTTGCTGGTAATCGCCGCGCTCGTCTGGCGGCTGGCGACCCCCGCGAACAGTGATGTGCCGTCGAAGCTCGAAGGCCAATCGCTCCCCGCCTTTGCCTTGCCCGCCGCTGTGCCCGGCAAGCCACCGTTGTCGTCGGGGGACTTCAAGGGTCAGCCGCGCCTGCTCAATGTTTTCGCCAGCTGGTGCGTGCCCTGCATCACCGAGGTGAAGGTGCTGGGCGAGCTCAAGGCGCGGGGCGTTGCGATCGAGGGGGTTGCGGTTCGCGACCGGCCCGCGGATATCGCCTACTTCCTGGCCAACAACGGCGACCCGTATGAACGGATCGGCAGTGATCCGCAGAGCAGCCTGCAGATTGCGCTCGGTTCCTCCGGTGTCCCCGAAACTTTCGTCATCGATGCCAAGGGTGTCATCCGCTACCAGCATATCGGGCCGATCGAGGCCAAGGACGTGCCGCTGATCCTGCAAAAGCTGGAGCAGGCGCGGTGATCACTACCCCGTCATCCCCGCGCACGCGGGGACCTGGCATCAAGAAAAAATGGGTTCCCGCTTTCGCGGGAATGACGATGATGTTGTGGTCCCTGCCTGCGCTTGCCCAGAGCAACCTGCCGCCAGCCTATTGGGCCAATCGCAAGCTCCCCGATCCCAAACAGGAAGCCAGAGCCGACGCGCTGATGGACGAAATTCGCTGTCTCGTCTGCCAAGGACAGTCGATCGCCGATTCCGACGCCGAGCTGGCGGGCGACATGCGCGACCTCGTGCGGCGGCGAATTGCGGCGGGCGAAAGCCCCGTGAGCATCCGCACCTGGCTAATCCAGCGCTATGGCAGCTGGATCAGCTACAAGCCCACGGCCGAACCGGCCGCGTGGCCGCTGTGGCTGGCTCCCTTGGCGCTGCTCCTTGCCGGGCTGTTCCTCCTTCGCAAGCGGATCAAGCGATGAACGGCTGGCTGATCCTCTTGCTGATGATTGCCGTGGCGCTCGGTCTGTTGTGGCTGTTGCGGCTGCGCAGCGGGCTGTTGACGGCGTCGGCGGCGGCGCTGCTGCTCGGCGCGTCAGGCTATGCTCTCCAGGGCCGGCCAGAGCTTAAGGGCGTCCCGGCACGAGGCAGCGCAGACCGCGAAATCCTGCCGCTGACCGATGCACGCCAGGCCTTCTACGGCAATTTCACCCATGCGGAGACGTGGATCCGCATCTCGGAGGCGCTGGCCCGCGCTGGCCGGAGCGAAGATTCGGTCGGGATCCTGCAGAATGCGGTGAAGCGCTATCCCTATGATCCGCAGCTTTGGATCGCGCTCGGCAATGCCCTCGTCGAGCACGGCCGTGGTCTCACTCCGCCCGCCGAGCTGGCCTTTCAGCGCGCCGCCGCAGTCTCGCCCGGCTATCCCGCGCCGCGCTTCTTTTACGGCCTGGCGCTGGCCCGATCGGGCGATCGCGAAGGAGCGCTGGCCGAGTGGCGAGCGCTTCTCGCCGACGCACCCGCCGACGCAAGTTGGCGGCCGCTGGTCGAGCGGGGCGTTGCCGCGCTCTCCCAGCCGCAACCGGCGCGTTAGACGGGGTCGAACTCCAGCCCAAGGGCTTCGGCGACCGCCTGGTGGCGGATCTTGCCGTTCGAAACGTTCAGGCCGGCCGTCAGATTGGGATCTGATTGCAGCGCATTTTCAACGCCTTGATTGGCGATCTTCAGGGCAAATGGGAGCGTTGCGTTGTTGAGCGCGAAGGCGCTGGTCCGGGCTACCGCGCCCGGCATGTTGGCCACACAATAATGGATGATGCCGTCGACCACATAGACAGGATCGGCGTGGGTGGTCGGGTGCGACGTTTCGAAGCAGCCGCCCTGATCGATGGCGATGTCGACCAGCACCGATCCGCGCTTCATCGTCTTCAGCATCTCGCGGGTGACGAGCTTGGGAGCGGCCGCGCCTGGCACCAGCACCGCGCCGATCACCAGCTCGGCTTCCTTGACGGCATTGGCGATCGCCGCGCGCGAGGCATAGGCCGTCTTGATCTGGCTCGAGAAGAACATGTCGAGCTCGGCCAGGCGGTCGTTGTTGATGTCGTAGATGGTGACATCGGCGCGCATGCCGGTCGCCATTTGCGCTGCGTTCACGCCGGATACGCCGCCGCCGAGGATCGCCACCTTGGCCGGAGCAACTCCGGGGACGCCTCCAAGGAGAATGCCGCGGCCGCCCTGTTCCTTTTCGAGATAGTGGGCGCCGACCTGGACCGACATGCGCCCGGCGACCTCGCTCATCGGCTTCAGCAACGGCAGCGAGCCGCCACGCCCCGTGACGGTCTCATACGCGATGCAGGTCGCGCCCGACTTCATCAGCCCTTCGGCCTGCGGCTTGTCGGCGGCTAAGTGAAGGTAGGTGAAAAGGATGTGTCGCGGCTCCAGCAGCGCGATCTCTTGCGGCTGCGGCTCCTTCACCTTGACGATCATGTCGGCGGCCTTGAACACCGCCGCAGCGTCCGGGAGGATGGTGGCCCCGGCCTTTTCATAGGCCTTGTCCGGGCAGTCGATGCCATTGCCAGCGTGGGTTTCAACCACCACCTCATGACCATGAGCGATCAGCTCGGCGACCGATGCGGGGGTCAGCCCCACGCGATATTCATGGACCTTGATCTCTTTCGGCACACCGACGCGCATTATTCGTTCGCTCCGCTCAGATGATGGTTGCGCGGGCCTATAGACGGGCTTTTCGCCCCTGTCCCCACCGATTGCAGCGCTCCATGGGCGGTGCTAGTGCGACGCCCCGCAGCCGTTCGAGGCAGCGCAGGGGCAATTAGAATGCGGCTTCAACGCCTGTCCGGACGAGCTTGAATACATGAGCATCACTGCAACTGGGGGCGCCGAAGCGGTGCCGCCGCAGGATGCTGCGCAGGGCCACGCCCAAGGCCCGCTCTACAAGCTCGCGATTGGCGCCATCGGCATCGTCTTCGGAGATATCGGTACTTCGCCGATCTACGCCTTCCGTGAGACCTTCGCCGGGCACCACACGCTGATCCCCGACCAGCTCCACATCTACGGTGTGCTGAGTTTGATCTTCTGGTCGATGATGATCATCGTAACGCTGAAATACGTCAGCATCGTCATGCGCGCCGACAACAAGGGCGAGGGCGGCAGCCTCGCGCTCCTCGCGCTGATCAACCGGACACTCGGCGGCAAGAAGAAATGGACCAGCGGGATCATCATGCTGGGCGTCTTCGCGACGGCGCTTTTCTACGGCGATTCGATGATTACCCCGGCAATCTCGGTGCTCTCGGCGGTCGAGGGTCTGACGACCGTCAACGCCGGGCTGGAGCCGTTCGTGGTGCCGATCGCCATCGGCATCCTGGTCGGACTCTTCGCGATCCAGTCCCGCGGGACAGCCCGCGTCGGCCTGATGTTCGGGCCGGTGATGATCATCTACTTCATTGTGCTGGCGGTGCTCGGCGTGATGCACATCATGAAGTACCCCGCCGTAATTCTGGCGATGTTCAACCCGCTGAACGCGGTCAATTTCTTCGCGGTCGATTTCATGCGTGCGTTCGTCGCCATGGGCTCGGTGGTTCTCGCCGTGACCGGCGCCGAAGCGCTTTACGCCGACATGGGGCACTTCGGGCGCAAGCCGATCCGTATCTCCTGGATTTACTTCGTGCTCCCGGCGCTGCTGCTCAACTACATGGGGCAAGGGGCGATGATCCTCTCGTCCGACGCCGCCACGGCTCTGGCCAAGGTCAAGGACCCGTTCTTCTACCTCGCGCCCGATAACCTGCGACTGCCGCTGGTGCTTCTCGCCACCGCCGCAACGATCATCGCCAGCCAGGCGGTGATTTCGGGCGCCTTCTCGGTAACTCAGCAGGCGATCCAGCTCGGCTTCGTTCCACGCCTCAGGATCTCGCATACCAGCGAAGCGGCGGCGGGGCAGATCTACATCCCGATGGTCAATTGGGCGCTGATGACGATGGTCATCCTTCTCGTCCTGACCTTCCGCAGCTCGTCCAACCTGGCGGCGGCCTATGGCATCGCGGTCACCGGTGCGATGCTGATCGACACCGTGCTGATCGCCGTCGTGCTGCGCCAGATGTGGAACTGGAACCGCTATGTGGTTGCGGTCCTGCTCGCGCTCTTCTTCATGGTCGATTTCTCGTACCTGTCGGCGAACCTGCTCAAGATCCCCGACGGCGGCTGGTTCCCGCTGCTGGTTGGCGCGATCGCCTTCACTCTGCTGACGACCTGGGCCAAGGGGCGCCAGCTGATGATCAGCCGGATGAATGAAGCCAGCCTGCCGATGGAGATTTTCATCAAGTCGGCCGCGCCGAGCGCCGCGCGCGTCCCGGGCACGGCGGTGTTCATGACCAGCTCGGCGAGCGGCGTGCCTCATGCGCTCCTCCACAATTTGAAGCACAACAAGGTGCTTCACGAGCGCGTGATCCTGCTGACTGTCAGGATCGAGGACGTTCCTTACGTTTCCGAGGAAAAGCGCCTCGAAAGCAACGAATATGGCTCCGGCTTCTATCGGGTGATCCTGCGCTACGGCTTCATGGAGGAAGTGAACGTCCCGGCGGCGCTGGCGCAGCTCAAGGACATCGGGCCGCAGTGCAAGATGATGGACACCAGCTTCTTTCTCGCCCGCCAGACGCTGCTCGCCTCGTCGCGCCCGGGAATGGCGATCTGGCGCGAAAAGCTGTTTGCCTGGATGCTTCGCAACGCCGAAAGCGCGATGGAATTCTTCAAGCTGCCGACCAACCGCGTCGTCGAGCTTGGCAGTCAGGTCGAAATCTGAACCGAAGCGGCCGCCTGCGCATTGCGGCCTCATGACCGACCTCATTCCCTGGATCGCAACCGCCCTGACGATCGTCGCGGCGACCATGACCGCCGCCAATCTTGGCTCGCGGATCACGGGCTACGGCTTCGTCGTCTTCCTTGTCGGTTCGCTGGCCTGGCTCTCGCACGGGCTAATCAGCGGGCAGCCGGCGCTGACCTGGACCAATGCGGTTCTCACCCTGCTCAACATCTTCGGCGTGTGGCGCTGGCTCGGCCGCCAGGCACGAGTGGAGGAGGGGGCGCAGGCCGCCGTCGAAGCCAGCGAGGCGGCGCCGGTCGAAACGCTCTTTCCGGTCTCGCAGCTGACCAGCGCTTCGGTACGCAATGGCACACGGGACCTCGGCCATTGCGTCGATGCCATGGCTGGCAGCGGCAGCGGAAGGATCGCTTATCTCGTCGTTTCGGCCGGCGGGGTCGCGGGCGTCGGCGAGACGCTGCGACGCTTGCCCTGGGCCCGCGCCGAGGTTGACGATGGTGCCGTGCTCGCCAAGCTCGGGCCAAGGGAATTCGACAGGCTCGAGGAGCTGCCGCGGGATCAATGGCCGGCGCGCTGATCGTCACTGCAGAGATAGGCCAGCCGGAGCTCGGCTGGCTCGAGGGGCTGCGCCGTGCCCACTTTCCGCCGGAGCGCAATCAGCTCCCTGCGCATCTCACCATGTTCCGCGCCTTGCCGCCGTCGGCCGAGAGCGAGCTTCGCACGCGCCTTGCCGAGCTGGCGCGCCGACCCAAGCCGAACGCGACGATCGAAGGGCTGATGGACCTCGGCGGCGGAGTGGCCTTCCGCGTGGTGTCACCCGAGCTCGACGCCATCCGCGAGGAGTTGGCGGACGAACTGCATGGATTGTTGGGCGCCCAGGATGCCGGCGGCTGGCGGCCTCATGTCACCGTCCAGAATAAGGTCGCGCCGAAAGAGGCGAGGGCCCTGAAGGAACGGCTGGAGAGCGGATTCAGTCCGCGGCCGCTGCCAATCCATGGCCTGGGGCTGCACGGCTATGTTGGCGGTCCATGGGAGAAGCTCGGCCTCTATCCGTTCCGCGGCGCCTAGCTGACGTCGCCGACGCCGTCGCAGCTCAATTCGAATGCGGCGAGGCCGGATTCCAGCACGGAGGCGAGCATTGGCTGCTCCATCAATTCCTCGATGGCGCCGTCGGTCCCGTCCGAGACCATTGACTGCGCCTCTTCCATCGCCTCGTCCCAGTCGGCCGCGTCATAAGTGCCCGAGCCGACCCAGCAGAAGGCGATCACTTCGGCCAGTTGGTCCTCGCCCAGATCCTCGAAGACGGCTTGAAGCTCTTCCTCGATGCTCGTGTTGACGTCGTCATCAAGCACCGACAGCGCGCCTTCCTGCTCGTCGTCGATATTGTCGGCGTCTTCGCCGGGGTCGTAATCAGACGCGGTTTGAGACTCGTATTCACGAGCCCTCAGGATGATCCGGCACAGCGTATCGAGCGGGGTCAACGGGTCCATTCGAGCCTCTTCTCCTTGCCCGCTTAACACAGGTCAGGGGCAAGGGGTTCCTTGCGTTGACCGGCTGCGTGTGCGCACTTATATCGCGCGCCTCCAGCGCCCCCCGTAGCGGCGGCGCTGGCCTCACTTTGGGGCGGAGTAGCTCAGCTGGTTAGAGCAGCGGAATCATAATCCGCGTGTCGGGGGTTCAAGTCCCTCCTCCGCTACCAAACCCCCAAATTTTGTCTAATTTCGCCGTACGTTAGTCGTTTTCATTGTCTCCGGGTGCTTTCGAGGAGACAATTTGCTTCTTTGATAGGGGCGAAAGCAGGTTCATTGCGGCTTCCGCGAGCTTCCATTGGTCAGCCGCGGCAGTGTAGGTCGAAACTTCTCTGTCGTTCGACCAGCCCCCCATAGCCTTGAGCTGATTGTTGGTTGCGCCGTGATTAGCGAGTCTCGCAGCAGCAGCTTTCCTCAGACCGTGGGCCGTGCAGTGCGGCAAGCTCGCCTCATGAAACCAGCTCGCGTAAAGGCCTTGCCGTAGGCATTGACGAGGAATGCTTCGTTGGTAGCGTTGGGCAGTGCCGCGAGAGCCGCGAGCATTTCTTTGGCCGCAGGTACACTCGCGGCTAATGTCTGCAATGGGTCGAAAGCGGACATTCTTGGATCGGCGTCAGATTGTTATGTCTGGAATGGGTCGAAAGCTGCCACTAGCCAACCGCAAAAAGGTTCGACACTTTTTTCGGGCTCTAAGGGGCCGGAATGGGACGCGGAGGGAAGGTTAGACACTGTAAGTAACTGAAAAGGCCCGGCTGAACTTGGGCCTCCTCCGCTACCAAGCCGTGACATTAATTCACGTGATGGAACGTTGTCCCGGCAGCGGGCACTTCCCACCGACGCGTGAATTTTCCGGGATCGACGATGCGCATTCTCCTTTACCTACACAGTTTCGAGGCCGGCGGTGTCGAGCGGGTCGCGCTTCGCCTGGCCGGCGAATGGGCGGCGCGGGGCGAGGATGTCCGGGTGGCGATGGGCCGCGATTCGGGACCCCAGCGTCACCATGCGCCCGACAATCTCATCTACGATTTCGCGCGGCCGAGCCGGCTTGCGGCGCCCTTCGCGACCTTGTGGATGGTGTTCCACCTGATCGGAGCGATCCGCCGCCACCAGCCCGACGTCCTGTTCTGCGCCGGCAACACGTACACGATCGTCGCGATCCTCGTTCGCCTGCTTCTCGGACGGCGCTGCCCGCCCACGGTGTGCAAGCTCAGCAACAGCCTCGAGCGGCGCGACCTGCCGCTCGCCGCGCGGTTCTTTTTCGGCCTGTGGCTGCGCGTCCATGGGCCCTTCATCGAGCGCTTCGTGGGCATGGCCGAGCCGATGCGCGAAGAGATCCAGCGCTGCCTCGGGGTCGGGCCGGACCGGATAGATATCGTACCCGATCCCGCCCTCCGGGACTCCGAGCTGCCGCTGCTCGGCTCGGGGCCGCGCGAGCCCGGGCCGCAACGGCGCTTCGTCGCCATCGGGCGCATAACGGCGCAGAAGAACTTCGCGGTCCTGCTGAAGGCGTTTGCCGAGTTCGCCGGGCCGGAAGACCGCCTGCTGATCGTCGGCGACGGCCCGCAGCGCGACCGGCTGCTCCACCTGTCGCAGCGGCTCGGGATCGACGACCGGGTGTCGATGCCGGGTCACGTTCAATCGGTGACCGAGAGTTTGGCCGAGGCCGACGTATTCGTCATGTCGTCCGACTTTGAAGGCGTTCCCGCAGTGATCATCGAAGCGCTTGCCGCGGCGGTCCCGA
This sequence comes from Pseudomonadota bacterium, assembly GCA_040389765.1. Taxonomy (GTDB): domain Bacteria; phylum Pseudomonadota; class Alphaproteobacteria; order Sphingomonadales; family Sphingomonadaceae; genus Sphingomicrobium. The sequence continues at coordinate 104,645 of JAZJZO010000009.1, forward strand.
TCGTTGCAACCGGCTGTTCGGTGAGCATGCGCTACCTGCTCGAGGACGGCGCGTTCGGTACCTTGATCCCGGTCCGCGACCATTCGGCGCTGGCCGCCGCGATGCGCGATGCGCCGTGCCGGGACTCGATCCCGGCCGAGGCGATGCGCGCCAAGGCCGCTCGGTTCACGATCGAGCGGGCCGCCGGACCTTATCTCGAAGCTTTGAGCGCGGCAGCGAGGTCGGCGATCAGGTCGTCCGGGTCCTCGAGCCCGATATGGAGCCGCACGAGCCTCGAGACCGGAGGCACCGACACCGTCCGGTAGGGCGTGGCGATCATCGCCAGGCTTTCGTAGCCGCCCCAGCTGTAGCCGATCCCGAACAGCTTGAGCTCGTCGACCAGCCTGGCCGGGTCGCCTTGCTTGAGCTCGAACGAGAACAGCCCCGAGGCGCCCTTGAAGTCGCGTTTCCAGATCTCGTGGCCGGGGCAGTCGGGGAGGGCAGGGTGAAGCACCAACCCAACTTCGGGTTGCTCCTTAAGCCAGTGCGCGACCTTGAGCGCGCCTTCCTCATGCTGCTTCAGGCGAACGCCCATTGTCCGAAGGCCGCGCGACGCGAGCCAGGCGTCATCGGGTGACACGGCATGGCCAAGATCCCAGGCGGTGTGCTGCAGCCGCTCGAAATGGTCGGGGGTGGCGGTCAGCGTGCCGAGCAGCAGGTCGGCGTGGCCCGCGACATATTTGGTCGCGGCGAGCATTGCCACGTCAACGCCGGCGGCGATGGCTGGGAACAGCAAAGGCGTCGCCCAGGTGTTGTCGATGAGGGTGACGATGCCTCGCTCGCGGGCGAGGGCGGCGATCGCGGGCACGTCCTGCACCTCCATCGTCAGCGAGCCGGGGCTTTCGAGGAAGATGACGCGGGTCTGGTCGCCGATTTCGGGCAGTGCCATCGGATCGTAATAGCGCGTGGCCACGCCGAAGCGCTTGAGCATGGTCCCGCAGAACTTGCGCGTCGGCCCATAGACATTGTCGGGAGCAAGCAGCTCGTCGCCGGGCTTGAGCAAGGCCAGCAGCGCGCTGGTGATCGCGGCGAGCCCGGATGAGAACAATGCCGTTCCCGCGGCTCCCGGTTCGAGTTCGGTCAGCGCCTCCGACAGGGCCCAGTGAGTCGCCGTGCCCTGCAGCCCGTAGCGATATTCGCCGAGCGCGGGCGCGCCGCTCTCCATTTCGGCAGTGCTGTCGAACAGGATGGTGGAGGCGCGCTCGATCGGCGGATTGACCAGCCGGCCGCGCCACGCCTTGCGCCGCCCGCCCTCGACGAGCTGCGTTCCCTTACCGATTTTCCGTTCGGTCATCGTCCGCGCTGTGGCGCGGCCCTAACTCAAAAACCGGCGCGATCGTCGGTCGACGAGTAGGGTTGCTCCTGGATGCTCGTATCGACGTCGACCATCTTGTAGACGACGCAGCGCGCGAGCAGGCCGGTGAGGATCAAATAGGCCGCTGCGACCCACATGATGATGGTCGGCACGCCGGGCAGCACCTGCATATAGGCAAGGATGGCAAGGCCGATGCCAACGACGATGCGAACAACTCGATCTTCCGGTCCGATATTCTTGGCCATTCTCGCTAACCCCTTTGCGATTTTCAGCCGCCCCGGCTGCTCGGTTGCCTGATCGCTTAAGGCCCCGGTTCCGTCAACAAGGTTCATCAATGCGAACGCCCGGATCAACAAGCGATCCGGGTCGCCCAAATCCACAAATGCAAACGCCCGGATCGACAAGCGATCCGGGCGCCTTGCGTGACGATTGCTCGTCAGCCCCCTTGGACGTAGCCGCGTCGAACGTCCCCAGTCACTCAATCGCGGCTCCGAACGCGGACCCAAGGGCCATGTGTTCGGACGAGCGGATTGGTAGGACCGGTCCGGCCGCCTGTCACCGCCGTTCGTGCGCGCGGGCAACATTTTGCGCCCACCTGTGTCGACCCGGACACAGCGGCCCACCGGTTGCAAGGGCGGGGGCGGCCCCCTAGGACGCGCCGTCATGCGCTGGTCCCGAGCATTCCTGCCCGTCCTCAAGGAAAGTCCGTCGGACGCCCAGATCGTCAGCCACAAGCTGATGCTGCGCGCCGGCCTGGTGCGGCAGACCGCCGCCGGCATCTATGCCTGGCTGCCGCTCGGCTTCCGGGTCCTGACCAAGATCGAGCAGGTCGTCCGCGAGGAGCAGGACCGCGCGGGCGCGCAGGAAATGCTGATGCCGACGTTGCAGTCGGCCGAGCTATGGCGCGAAAGCGGGCGCTACGACGCCTACGGGCCGGAGATGCTGCGGATCAGGGACCGGCACGAGCGCGAGATGCTCTACGGCCCGACCAACGAGGAAATGATCACCGCGCTCTTCCGCGACGACGTGAAAAGCTACCGCGACCTGCCGCGCACGCTCTACCACATCCAGTGGAAGTTCCGGGACGAGGTCCGGCCGCGCTTCGGCGTGATGCGCGGGCGCGAATTCCTGATGAAGGATGCCTACAGCTTCGACCTCGACGAGGCGGGGGCCCGGCAGAGCTATTATACGCAGATGCTGGCGTACCTGCGCACCTTCCAGCGGCTCGGCATTCGCGCCGTGCCGATGAAGGCCGCTTCGGGCCCGATCGGCGGCGACCTCAGCCACGAGTTCATCGTGCTTGCGCCGACCGGCGAGAGCGAGGTCTTTTACGACGCGACTTACGACGCCTTCGACTGGAACCAATCCGACTTGCGCTATGGCGACGAAGCAGGGCTCCAGGGCCTGTTCGACCGGGTCAACGCGACGTACGCCGCGACCGACGAAACCCATGATGAGGCGCGCTGGGCGCAAGTGGCGGAAGGCCAGCGCCGTACCGGCCGGGGCATCGAGGTCGGACATATCTTCTACTTCGGCACGAAGTATTCGGCGGCAATGGGGCTGAAGGTCTCCTCACCGGATGGCACCCCGGTGACGCCACACATGGGTAGCTATGGCGTCGGCGTGTCGCGCCTGGTCGGCGCGATCATCGAAGCGAGCCACGACGAAGCCGGCATAGTCTGGCCCGAAGCGGTTGCGCCCTGGCAGGTCGGGCTGGTGACGATGCGCGCGGACGATGAGCCCACCGCCGCGGCCGCCGAAGACATCTACGCCAAGCTTACTGGAGCGGGGATCGAGACGTTGTACGACGACCGCGATGAGCGGGGCGGGGTCAAGCTCGGTTCGATGGACCTCATTGGCCTGCCCTGGCAGCTGATCGCCGGGCCGCGGGGGATCGCAAGCGGAACGGTCGAGTTAAAGCGCCGTTCAACCGGCGAACGCGAGGAGCTGAGCATCGAAAGCGCATTGGCAAGGCTGACCGCATGATCCTCAACCGCGCCGAGCGGATGCTCGCCCGACGCTATCTGCTTCCGGGCAAGGGCGAGGGCTTCATCTTCCTCGTCGCCTCGATCAGCCTCATTGCCGTTGCGCTTGGCGTCGCCGCCATGATCATCGTCATGAGCGTGATGAACGGCTTTCGCGCCGAACTGTTCGACAGGATCGTCGGGCTCAACGGTCATGCCGTCGTCACCGGCTACGGCGGGCAGCTGGCCGACTGGCAGCGGATCGCGGATTCGGCGCGGAAGCAGCCGGGCGTGACCTCCGCCTTGCCGATGATCGAGCAGCCGCTGATGGTGACTGCCAACGGCCGCTTCGAAGGCGCCTTGGTACGCGGTATGCGGGTGGAGGACATCCGCTCCAACAAGACCATCGCCACCAATGTCGTTGCCGGCGACATCAAGTCGATCACGCCGGGCAGCGGCCGAATCGCCATCGGCTCGCGGCTTGCCGAGACGCTCGGCGCTTATCCCGGCGCGCAGATCACGCTGTGGAACCCGGAAGGCCGCTCGACCGTGGTCGGGACCGTGCCGCGTGAGGTCAGCTATACCGTCGGCGCGATCTTCGAGATCGGCGTCTACGATTACGACAAGGCTATCGCCGTCCTGCCGATGCAGGACGCACAGCAATTGTTGCTGATGGGCGACCAGGTCGGGATGATCGAGATCCAGACCGACAACCCCGACAAGGTCGACGAGATCATGGCGCCACTGCGGCCGCTGATCGAGGGCAAAGGCATCGTCGTTACCTGGCGGCAGATGAACTCGGCGCTGTTCCAGAGCCTGGAAATCGAGCGCGTCGCGATGTTCGTGGTGCTGTGCCTGATCACCCTGGTGGCGGCCTTCAACATCGCTTCGTCGCTGATCATGCTGGTCCGCGCCAAGATGCGCGATATCGCCATCCTCCGCACGATGGGCGCCAGCCGGCAGGGCATGATGAAAGTGTTCATGACGGTCGGCCTGACCATCGGTTCGCTCGGCATCGTCCTTGGAATCATTTTCGGCGCGGTGTTCCTGTTCTTCCGCCAGGACGTGGTGAACCTGATCCAGAAATTGACCGGCCAGAACCTGTGGGATCCATCGATCCGTTACCTGACCGAGCTGCCGTCCAAGACCGACCCGATCGAGGTTGCGGCGATCATCATCGTCGCGCTGCTGCTGTCCTTCCTGGCGACACTTTACCCGGCGCTTCGGGCGGCGAGCACCGACCCGGTGCAGGTGCTGCGCTATGAGTGAGCCGGTCCTTGCGACGCAGGGGCTGAAGCGCAGCTTCACCCAGGGTGACGTCACGATTGAGGTGCTGCGCGGCGTCGATCTTGCGATTGCGCCAGGCGAGATCGTCGCGCTGCTCGGCCCGTCGGGCTCGGGCAAGTCGACCTTGCTCCAGGCGGTGGGCCTGCTCGAAGGCGGGTTCGAAGGCTCGATCCGGCTTGCAGGCGAGGAAGCGGCGGAGCTCGACGATGACGGCCGCACGCGGCTGCGGCGCGAACTCCTGGGCTTCGTCTACCAGTTCCATCACTTGCTGCCCGAATTCACGGCGGCCGAGAACGTCGTCCTGCCGCAGCTGGTGCGCGGCGCCGATCATAAGACCGCGCGGGAACGGGCGGAGCAGTTGCTGGGCACGCTTGGCCTCGGCCAGCGGCTCGAGCACCGTCCGTCCAAGCTGTCGGGCGGTGAGCAGCAGCGGGTCGCGGTGGCGCGGGCGCTCGCGAACAAGCCGCCGCTGGTTCTGGCCGACGAGCCGACCGGAAATCTCGACGAGCATACGGCCGATATCGTCTTTGGGGAGTTCCTGAACCTGGTTCGCGGCGAAGGCAGTGCCGCGCTGGTCGCGACCCACAATGAACGGATCGCGGCCAAGATGGACCGTGTCGTGCGGCTTCATGAAGGACGGCTTGGATGACCGAGATCGAGCAGAAGGGGACCAAGGGACCCAACTGGACGACCATCGCCCTGATCGCCGGGCTGCTCCTGCTCCTGCTGCTCTTTGCCTATTTCGCGACAAACCGGAACGCCGACCAGGACAAGCTGACCCAGGCCGACATGAACGCCGTCGCCGCCGGCGATCCCGAGAAGCTGTGCGCCGGCAAGGCGACCTACGACCTCATCAAGCGCGACCTGTTCCGCCGCGCCGCGCAGGTCCGCGGTAGCGACCAGGCGGCCTACGACAAGCTCGCGGCTTACGCCGTCGTCCGCATGGAAAACCCGGTGATGGAAAGCCAGGACAGCAACACCGGCGCGGTCAATTGCTCGGGCTCGCTGTCGCTGGACCTGCCGCCGGGCGTGGCGGTGGTCGGCGGGCGCCGGACACTGACGTCCGACGTCGACTATTCGATGCAGCAGGCCGCGGACGGCAGCGGCGCGGTGGTCCTGCTCCGAAATGCCGACGCGATCATCACCCCGCTTGCGACCCTGGCGCGCGGCAACCAGCCGGTAGCTGACGCCGTGACCGATGATACCGATGTCGAGGATCCACTCGCACCGCTCGACGATCAGCAGGAGCAGGCCGCGCCCGAAGCACCGGCGGTCCCGGTTGCTCCGCCCGCGCCATCACGTCCCACCGCTGCCCGTCCGAGCTTCAACTGCGCCAATGCGAAGACCAAGGGTGAGATTGCGGTCTGCGGCGATGCCGGCCTTGCCGCGCTCGACCGCAACATGGCCGCGCAATACGGCCGCGCCGCAGCTGCCGCGACGCCCGAACAGGCCAGGCTGCTGCGCCAGACTCGCGACCGCTTCCTGGGCTATCGCGATCGTTGCCCGAACAAGGCCTGCATCAGCGATGCCTATAACGGGCGGATGCGCGAAATCCGCGACATCATGGAAGGGCGCTGGTCGCCCAGATAATTGGTGATAAGTCGGGCCGTGCTGCTTAACAGCGCCGCTCCAGCGCCTCATATTCAGCGCGTGAATCAGCCTTACGTCCCGCTGCGCGTCTTCTCCTCCTTCACCATGCTTGAAGGGGCGATGGAGCCCAAGACCATTGCCGAACGCGCGGCGAAGCTCGGCTTCCCGGCGGTCGCGCTCACCGACCGCAACGGGCTCTATGGGGCAATGCCGTTCAGCGACGCCTGCTTTGCCAAGGGCGTTCAGCCCATCGTCGGGGCGATGCTTGGCATTGCCCGCCCTGCCGGCATCGGCGGCGGCGAGGTCATCGACTGGCTGGCGCTGCTCGCCAAGGACGAGCTTGGCTATGCCAACCTCTCCAAGCTGGTCTCGATGGCGCATCTCGATCGTCCGTTGGAGCAGGAGCCGCACGTCCCGCTCGACGCGCTGGAGGAGCGGAGCGAAGGACTGATCGCGCTGACCGCCGGGGGCGAGGGGGCTCTGGCGCGGTTCATTGCCGATGGACAGGGCCCGAAGGCCGAAGCCTATCTCGACCGCCTGCAGGCGCTGTTCCCGGAGCGGCTCTATGTCGAGCTCTCCCGGCGCAACGACGCGGCGGAGGAGGCAGCGGAAGAGGTGCTGATCGAGCTCGCCTACGCCCGCGAGCTGCCGCTGGTCGCGACCAATCCGGCTGCCTATCCGGACCCGAGCTTCCACGCCGCGCACGATGCCATGCTGTGCATCGCCAATTCGGCCTATGTCGAAAGCGCCGATCGGATCACCTCCTCGCCGGACGCGTGGCTGAAGGACAGCGCGGCCATGACCGAGCTGTTCGCCGACCTGCCCGAAGCGCTCGCGAACACGATGGTCATCGCCCAGCGCTGCGCGGTCGCCGCGCCCCAGCGGCGCCCGATCCTGCCGCGCCTCGGCGAGGACGAGGACGAGCAGCTGCGCCGCGACGCCCATTCAGGTCTGGCGCAACGGCTTGCCGCCCGCCCGGAAGAAGAGCGCGAGGAGTATCGGGAGCGCCTCGACTACGAGCTCGACGTCATTACCGGCATGGGCTTTGCCGGCTACTTCCTGATCGTCGCCGACTTCATCAAATGGGCCAAGGCCAACGACATTCCGGTCGGACCCGGCCGCGGATCGGGCGCGGGCTCGGTGGTCGCCTGGGCGCTGACCATCACCGACCTCGACCCGATCGCGCTTGGGCTCCTGTTCGAGCGCTTCCTCAATCCCGAGCGCGTGTCGATGCCCGACTTCGACATCGACTTCTGCGAAACCCACCGGGACAAGGTCATCACCTACGTCCAGGGCAAGTACGGCCGCGACCGGGTGGCGCAAATCATCACCTTCGGGCGGTTGAAGGCGCGGGCGGTGCTCAAGGACACGGGCCGCGTGCTGCAGATGAGCTACGGCCAGGTCGATCGCCTCGCCAAGCTGATCCCCAATCACCCGACCGATCCGTGGACGCTCGAGCGTTCGCTGAACGGCGTTTCGGAGCTCGCCGCCGAGTATAAGGACGACGCCGACGTCAAGCGGCTGTTCGACCTGGCCATGAAGCTTGAGGGCCTGCCGCGCCACGCCTCGACCCACGCTGCCGGCGTGGTCATCGGCGACCGGCCGCTCGACGAGCTGGTCCCGCTCTACCGCGACCCGCGCTCGGACATGCCGGTCACCCAGTTCGACATGAAATATGTCGAGGCTGCGGGGCTGGTGAAATTCGACTTCCTCGGCCTCAAGACTTTGTCGGTCCTCAAGGAAGGGCAGCGGCTGCTTGCCGAGCAGGGGATCGAGGTCGATTTCGCTTCGCTGCCGTGGGACGATCCGGCGGTCTACGAATTGCTCCAGCGCGGCGACGCGGTCGGCGTGTTCCAGCTGGAGTCGGAGGGCATGCGCCGCACCCTGGCCGCGGTCCGCCCGGACAAGTTCCAGGACATCATCGCGCTCGTCGCGCTCTATCGCCCCGGGCCGATGGACAACATTCCGCTGTTCGGCGACCGCAAGAACGGGCGCGTGGCGATCGAATATCCGCACCCCTTGCTCGAAGAAATCCTTGCCGAAACCTACGGCATCTTCGTCTACCAGGAGCAGGTGATGCAGGCGGCCCAGCTGCTCGCCGGCTACACCCTCGGGCAGGCCGATTTGCTCCGGCGCGCCATGGGCAAGAAGATCAAGTCGGAGATGGACGCCCAGCGCGCGACGTTCGTCGAGGGCTGCGCGGCCCACAACCAGATCCCGCCCGCGAAGGCCAACGAGCTGTTCGACTTGATCGACAAGTTCGCCGGCTACGGCTTCAACAAGAGCCACGCCGCGGCTTACGCACTGGTCGCCTACCAGACGGCCTGGCTGAAGGCCCACCACCGCGCCGAATTCTACGCCGCCTCGATGAGCTTCGACATGGCGCTGACCGACAAGCTCGGCGTGTTCGTCGAGGACATGCGGCGCGGCGAGGTCGAGTGCCTGCCGCCCGACATCAAGGCCAGCCATCCCTATTTCACGGTCGAGGACGGTGCGGTTCGCTATGCGCTCGGCGCGCTAAAGGGCGTGGGCGAAAAGGCGATGGAATCGCTGGTCGCGGAGCGCGAGCAGGGCGGACCGTTCGCCAGCCTCGAGGATTTCGCCGGGCGAATCGATCCGCGGCTGCTCAACCGCCGCCAGCTCGAAAGCCTGGCCGGGGCAGGGGCATTCGACAGCATCAAGCCCGACCGGCCCGCGCTCTATGCCGGCGCCGAGACCATCCTCGCCCATGCCGCGAGCGCGCATGAGGCGCGGACCAGTGGCCAGGCCGGGCTGTTCGGCGCCAATCCGGCGGAGGCCGCGCCGATCCGCCTGCCGCGCGACGCGCAGTGGACACTGCCGCAGCGGATGGCGGCCGAGCGCGATGCCTTCGGCTTCTATTTCTCTGCCCACCCGGTCGATGCCGCCAAGCATTTGCTGGCCGCCCACCAGGTGAAGACCTTCGCCGAGCTGGCCGAAGTGCGGATCGCGGAAGGCGAGCGGGCGAGCGCGACCATGGCCGCTTTGGCCGAAAGCGTCCGCTGGCGGGTCTCGGCGCGCGGCCGCCGCTACATGGTGGCGTCGCTGTCGGACCGTTCGGGCCAGTTCGAAGCCACCGTGTTCGACGACGAACCCGGCGCGGCGATCGAGGCGGCGGCGAAGGAGGGCGGTTGCGGCCTGCTCAACGTCGAGCTCGACCGGCGGTCGGGCGACGATGCCCCGCGGGTGACGATCAAGCGCTTCCGGCCGCTGGCCGACCTCGCCAGGCAGACGCGGCTGCAGATGGACGTTCGCGTGTCCGACGGAGCAACCGCAGCCCGCATCGCCCGCGACCTTGAAGGTGCGCGCGGCGGCAACGGACGCTTGCGCTTCATCGTGCCCTTGAGCTCGGGGGGAGAGGCCATCCTCGTCGCCGGCCGCGACTTTGCCCTCGACGGCGAGCTTGCAGCCCGCATCGAGCGCATGACCGGCGAGGGCAGCGTCGCGCTTTCCGCGCTCGAACCGCCGCGCCTCGCCCTGGTCGGTTAGGCTTGCGCCTCCGCCAGAGAGTCCGCACACTTCCTTAGAGGAGTTTCATGCGGTTAATTCTACTCGCGTTTCTTGCATCGTGTCTTGTCGGTTGCACGCCTGACAAGCTCGAAGAGTCGGCCCTTTCTCCGCAGGAGCGAGCGCTGGTCCGCGCGGCAATCCAGGATGTCGCTAATAACGACGCTGGAAAGCTTGCCCAGCGAGTGCCGCCGCAAGCGGCGCCTAAGGTTGCAAGCGCAATGCCGTTAATGCGCACAGCGCTTCCGCAGGGGCCGTTTGAGGTTTCCCTCGCAGCGGCCAATTGGAACACCGTTGGTTCCTCCCGTCGGATGAATGCCGTTTATGAAGTCAAAGGCAAGGATGGGTGGGCACTCGTTGAAGCGACCATCGAGAGTTCGGGCGGGCGATTGCTCCTAGACGAAATCTATTTCCAGCGTACCCCGGGCGACCCGAAAAACTTAAACGCATTCAAGCTTTCGGATGCCGGTTTAGGCGGCTGGGCCATGTTGACTGCGATGATTGCAGCCGTGGGAATTACGATCGGCGGACTATTCCGCATCTGGAAGTCGGGCTTATTTCGCCGGCGCTGGCTCTGGACGCTTGGCGCGCTGATCGGCCTAACATCGTTCAGATTAAACTGGACCACGGGGCAGTGGAGTTTTCAGCCGATATCGATCCAGCTGTTGAGCGTTAGCGCGTTCAAGCAGCCCATTTTCGCGCCATGGGTGTTTGCCGTGGGCATCCCAGCTGTAGCCTTGGTAGCTCTGTTCAGACGGAGCTCAAGGGGATCCGAGGGGCACGATCTATCGTCAGATATAACGCGCCCCTCTGAACACTAGGCCATCCAGAAGCCGTCGCGGTTGACGAGGCTCGTCACCCGCGCGTTCTGCTCCGGAGTCATCGCACTCTTGAACGTTGGGAAGACTTCTTCTTCCTCCATCCGCGCGTGGCGATGGACGAGGTCGCGGAACTCGCGGACCTTTTCCAGCCAGTTCGGCGAGTCCGAGCCCATTTCGTTGAGTTCGTAAATGAAGGTCTTGATGTAGCCGTGCTCGTTCTCGAGCTGGTCCGCGCTGACCCGCTCATTGGCTTCGCGAAGCGCCGGATAGACGACCATCTCTTCCTGGTGGGCATGCTTGTCGAGCGCATGGGTCAGCTTCATCAGAAGCATCTTGCGCTTGAACATCTGGCTGGAATCCGTCGCCAGCATCTTGTCGAAAATGGCCATCGTCATGTCATGCTCGTTGGCGAGGATTTCGTCCCAGTCGCCGCTCATGGCCTCCAGACCCTGCATCAGCGCCTTGCGGCCGTAGTTGGCGGCGAAGCCAATGGCCGCGCCGGCAAGGGCGGCGCCAATAATCGGAACGCCCGCGTCGCCCCATGAGAAGGCGCTCCGCTGTTCGCGCGAGCCACCGCGGTTGGAGCTGCGATTGTTGGTGCTGTTGCGCTGACTCGAGGTCCGGCTTTGGGTACGCGTAGCCATAACTTATCCTCCGTTGGCTGGATTTTCCGTTTCAACGATGGAGGTTAGGCGGCGTTCCTCACCCGATAGGCGGGCCTGCCACGGTTCGGCGCGTTGGAAGCTTAAAGGGCGTTGGCGGGCGCTTGCGGCTGCTCCGGTGCTGCATCATTGGCAGCGGGCTCGGGCTGCGCTTCTGGCTCAGCCGTGACGTCCGCAGGCGGCAGTGCCTCGCCGGCATCGTCGACCGGCGGAAGCGGCTTGGCACTTTCATATTCCTCGCCCGGCAGCGGCCGCGCTTTCCTGGTTACCGCCGGCGGCGCCTTGTTCGCGGGTGCCGTTGCGCCCTTGTAGACGCAGGCGTCGAGCCCATCGCGGCCGACCACGCCGATCCGTGCCGCGATCGTGTTGCCGTAACGGCGGGTGAAGCCTTTGGGCGTAACCGCGCCGCGCTTCTTGGGAAGCGGGAGGATCGCCGCGATCCGCGCCGCCTGCGTAGCGCTCATCGCGCTTGCGTCATGGCCGAAATAGCGCTCGGAGCCGGCGTTCACGCCATAGGTGCCGATGCCCGTCTCGGCGAGGTTGAGATAGACCTCCATGATCCGGCGCTTGCCCCACAGATTCTCGATCAGGAAGGTGAACCAGGCCTCGGCGCCTTTGCGGGCATAGCCGCCGCCCTGCCACAGGAAAGCGTTCTTCGCGGTCTGCTGGCTGATCGTCGATCCGCCGCGGATGCGCCCGCCCGAGGCATTGCGCCGCGCCGCCTCCTGGATCGCATCGATGTCAAAGCCCTTGTGCTGGCAGAACTTGCTGTCCTCGGCGGCGATCGCGGCACGGACCATGTCGCGGTCGATGCGGTCGATCGGCATCCACTCGCGAGTCGCGCCGCGCCCGGCGATCAGGTCGCCGGCCATGGTGATGGTGATCGGCGGGTTCACGAAGCGGTAGGCGAGCACCCACAGGACCGAGCCGATCAGCAGCACCAGCACGAGCTTGAAGAGGAAACCGAACAGCCGCCCCAGGAAGGAGCCGCGCTCGCGACGCCGCTTGTAGGTGGGAATCGTCGAGCGGCGGGCCATGTTCCAACGCCTAGCGGGAAGCGGAACGCCCTGCCAAGCCCCAAGGGAAGGCGCTCCTTGCCGCACTGCAGCGCAACATTTACATCATCGCGCAGTATGACCACGACGAACGACGTCCGCCGCAGCTTCCTCGATTATTTCGAGAAGAACGGCCACGCGCGGGTGCAGTCCGCGCCCTTGGTGCCGCACAACGATCCCACCCTGATGTTCGTCAACGCGGGCATGGTGCCGTTCAAGAATGTCTTCACCGGGCTCGAAACGCGTCCGTACAAGACCGCCGCGAGCAGCCAGAAATGCGTCCGCGCCGGCGGCAAGCACAACGACCTCGACAATGTCGGCTACACCGCGCGCCACCACACCTTCTTCGAAATGCTCGGCAATTTCTCGTTCGGCGACTATTTCAAGGATCAGGCGATCGAGCATGCCTGGACGCTGATCACCAAGGAATGGGGGCTCAGCGCCGACCGGCTGACGGCGACCGTCTATCACACCGACGACGAAGCCTTCGACCTTTGGAAGAAGATCTCGGGCCTGCCCGAAAGCCGCATCGTCCGCATTCCGACCAAGGACAATTTCTGGTCGATGGGCGATGACGGGCCGTGCGGACCCTGTTCGGAAATCTTTTACGACCATGGCGACCACATTCCCGGCGGTCCGCCCGGCAGCCCGGATGAGGACGGCGACCGTTTCGTCGAGATCTGGAACCTCGTCTTCATGCAATATGAGCAGGCAGGCGGGGAGATCGTTTCGGAACTGCCGAGCAAGAGCATCGACACCGGCATGGGGCTCGAGCGCATCGCGGCCGTCCTGCAGGGCGTCCATGACAATTACGAAACGGACACGTTCAAGGCGCTGGTTGAAGCGTCGCAGTCGCTGACCTCGAACGATTCGCCGGAAATGACGGCGAGCCACCGCATCATCGCCGACCATTTGCGCACCTCGGGCTTCCTGGTCGCCGACGGCGTCCTGCCGGCCAACGAGGGCCGGGGCTATGTCCTGCGTCGGATCATGCGCCGGGCGATGCGCCATGCGCATTTGCTCGGAGCGAAGGACCCGCTGATGTACCGGCTCGTGCCGGCGCTCGTCGCCGAAATGGGTGCCGCCTATCCCGAGCTGCTGCGCGCCCAGCCCCTGATCGAAGCGACCCTGCAACAGGAGGAAGCCCGCTTCCGGCAGACGCTGGTGACCGGCCTCAAGCTGCTCGAGGAAGCGACGACCGACCTTGGCGAGGGCGGGACGCTCGCCGGCGAGACCGCCTTCAAGCTCTACGACACCTATGGCTTCCCCTACGATCTGACCGAGGACGCGCTACGGTCGCGCGGGCTCAGCGTCGATCGCGCCGGGTTCGACCAGGCGATGGCCGGGCAGAAAGCCGCGGCGCGCGCTGCGTGGAAGGGTTCGGGCGCCAAGGCCTCCGACGACATCTGGTTCGACCTTGTCGAAGAGCACGGCGCGACCGAGTTCACCGGCTATTCGGGCGACGAGGGCGAGGGCGTCGTGCTGGCGATCGTCAAGGATGGCGCGCGGGTCGAGAGTGCCGAAGTCGGCGAAGCGGTCGACATCCTGCTCAACCAGACGCCCTTTTACGGCGAGAGCGGCGGGCAGATCGGCGATCGTGGAAAACTGACCACTCTCAAGGGTTTCGAAGGTGAAGTTGAGGATACGTCGAAGCCGCTCGGCAAGCTTCACGTGCTTCGGACCAAGGTCGTCGTGGGCGAGTTGTCGCTCGGCGAAACGGTCCACCAGAAGGTCGATAGCGCGCGGCGTGACCGGATCCGCGCCAATCACAGCGCGACGCACCTGCTGCACGCAGCGCTTCGGCGCCACCTCGGCACCCACGTCACACAAAAGGGCAGCCTGGTCGCGGACGACTATTTTCGTTTCGATTTCTCTCACCCAACCGCACTGACACGCGAGGAAATCGAGACCGTCGAAGCCGAGGTGAATGCCCAGATTCGCGCCAACGAGCCGGTGACCACGCGGCTGATGACGCCCGATGAGGCAGTTGCGGCGGGCGCCATGGCGCTGTTCGGCGAAAAATATGGCGACGAGGTGCGCGTACTTTCGATGGGCCGCCTCACGGAAGACGATTATTCGGTCGAGCTGTGCGGCGGCACCCACGTCCGCGCGCTGGGCGATATCCAGCTGCTGAAGATCATCTCGGAGAGCGCGGTTTCGTCGGGCGTGCGCCGGATCGAGGGGCTGACGGGCGAAGCCGCGCGGCAATGGCTGTCGGACCGCGACACCAAGCTGCGCGAGGCAGCAGCGACTCTGAAATCCTCCCCGGACGAAGTCCCGGCACGGATTGCGACGCTGGTCGAAGAGCGCAAGCGGCTCGAGCGCGAGCTTGCCGATGCGAAGAAGGCGCTGGCCATGGGTGGCGGTGCCGCCAAGGCCGATGCTGCCGGGCCTGAAGACGTCGGCGGCTTCAAGTTCCTTGGCCAGGTGGTCGAAGGACTCGACCCGAAGGACCTGCGCTCGACCGTCGACACCATGAAGCAGCGGGTCGGATCGGGCATTGCGGCCTTGGTCGCGGTCAATGACGGCCGCGCCAGCGTCGCCGTCGGCGTGACCGACGACATTGCAGGGCAGGTCAGCGCGGTCGACCTGGTCAAGGCCGCCGTTGCGGCGCTTGGCGGGCAGGGGGGCGGGGGCCGTCCCGACATGGCCCAGGGCGGAGGGCCGGACGGGTCGAAGGCCGCCGACGCGGTTGCCGCGGTGCGCGACGCCTTGGCGAAAGTCGCTGCGTGAGGCTTGCTGAGCGACCCCGTTGGCTCTTGGCGGTTGTCGGACCACTTCTGCTCGAAGCATCTTCGTTAATGCCAATGTTCGGAGGCGCTGCAAAGCACGCCTACCGGTGCCGAGGTCGTCAATTCACGGGCGCATTCGACGATTGCTTCAACGACTACCTTCCAGTTCTCGAACTGGCGCTGCCCATAGTCACGCTCCTTCTGCTGTATCCGTTCGGCAAGCTGGCCTTTTCGCTATTCGCTCCCGATCCAGCCGAGCGGCGCTTTAGGTGGCGATTAGCTGCGGACACGTCGACAGAGGATCTGTTCCCAACGTTGCATGCGGTCGCGGGAACGGGACTTGCTTGGGCCGTTTGGAGGAGCACCACTTATCCGTTGGTGCCTCAGTTGTGGCCGTATTCGCTTTTCTGGGCAGTATTTGCCGGGTGGTTTTTGGCAGGCATCTTGGCAGCGTGGCCCACGCAGGTGGAGACTAGCCCTTAGCGATTGAATCGCGCAGCCGGCGCCGCCCTAGCGTAGGCTCACTCTCCAACTCGGCCTCGGCCATGATCTCGCTGCGCATCTCGGCCCGCTTTTCGTGGATCGAAGCAATGACCGGGCCCATGGCCACACCGAGGTCGACCAGCACCGCCTCTGAAAGCTGGAGGGAGGCTTCGACCGTTTCCGGGACGGCGTCCGTCACACCCGCGCGGTAAAGCTTCGCAGCATGGGCTGTGTCGCGAGCGCGGGCAACGATCGGTAGATCGGGGAAGGCGCGCCGCAAAGCGCGGGTGAGGCGGTTGGTCAGCACCGGATTATCCATCGTCAGGATGAAGGCGCTGGGCTGGCGGGCGCGCAGCCGCTCGATCAGCTCCGGCCGGGCGACATCGCCGAACAGCACATCATAGCCCTCACGACGAGAGGCCTCGACGCCGTCGACGTCACTGTCGATCGCGAGATAATCCTTGTTGTGGGCGTCCAGCATGTCGGCAACCATTCGGCCGACGCGGCCGAACCCGAGGATCACGACCTGGCCGAGCGCCGCCTTGTCCAGGGTCGCGTTCATCTGCTGAGCGAGCGATGCGCCGGCGAAGCGGCTGCCGGCGAACCGGCCAAGCATGGCAAGCAGCGGCGTAACGGTGAGACCGAATGCGGTTACGACCTGCCAGAAGGCGGCGGTTTCGCGGCTGACTAATTGCGCCGCTGCCGCCGAGCCAAGCACGATCAGGGTTGTTTCCGACGGTGAGGCCATCAGGACGCCGGTTTCTGCGGCGACCGCCATGCGCGCTCCGCCCAGCCGCAGGAGCAGAGCAGTGACGGCGGCCTTGACCAGCAGGACTGCGGCGAGCGCGCCAAGCAGGCCCTGCCAATTGTCGAGGACGACCCGCAAATCGACGTTCATCCCGACCGTGATCAGGAAAATCCCGAGCCCCAGGCCGCGGAAAGGCGCGGTAATCACCTCGACCTCGCCGCGATATTCGGTCTCGGCGATGACGATTCCGGCGATCAGCGCGCCGAGCACTGCGGAAAAGCCGATCGCAGAAGTGACCAGGCTGGCCACGATCACAATCAGCAGGCAGGCCGACAGAAACAGCTCTGGGCTCTTGGTCCGCGCGGCCTGGGCGAACAAAAGGGGCAGGAGCAGCCTCCCGAGGAACAGCATCGCCAAAGCAGTCACTCCGCCGATCAGCATCGTTTGCAGGAGCGATCCCACGCCTGCGCCCACCGCATGGGGGGCCATTGCGCCCAGCATGAACACGATTGGCACCAGCGCGAGGTCCTCGAGCAGCAGCATGGCTAGCGCGGACCGGCCGACCGGGCTGTGGGTGCCGACCAGCGGGATCACGATCGCGGTCGATGACAAGGCGAGCGCGAGCCCGAGCGCGATCGCGCCCGCCGCGCTGGTCCCGGTCATGAACAGCCCGACGCCGAGGATCAGCGCCGACCCGAGCAACTCTGCCGTCCCGGCCCCGAACACTAGCCTGCGCATGGCCCACAAGCGCCGAAACGATAGTTCGAGCCCTATCGAGAACAGCAGAAGCACGATCCCCAACTCGGCGAACGGCTCGATCGCGGCGGGATTGGAGATAGTGAGGTAGTGCAGCCACGGATGCGAGGCACTGAGCGCGCCGAGGCCCGCTGGGCCAACGAGCATGCCGATGAGGATGAAGCCAATGATCGGGCTGATCCGAATTCTTGCAAAGGCCGGGATAACGATGCCCGCAGCACCCAGGATGACGAGCGCGTCGCTGAAGCCTGAAGTGCTGAATTCGTTTTCCATTTCGGTTCTTCTGCCTTTTTCGAACCAACAGGGGTAGGGCCGGCATTATGGCGCGAAAGCCAGGCAAAAAGTACGACCTGATCGTGGTCGGCGGCGGCCCAGCGGGGATGATGGCGGGACTGCTGTTCGCGCGCGCCGGTGTGGAAGTGCTGGTGCTGGAAAAGCACGCCGATTTCTTTCGCGATTTTCGCGGGGACACGGTCCACCCCTCTACGATGGAAATCCTCGACCAGCTCGGGATGCTGGAGCGCTTCCTGAAGCGGCCGCATAACCGGGTCGAAGGCGCTCAGCTACGCATGGCCGGCCGCGACTGGACGATCGGTGACCTGACTCATCTCCACACGCCCGCGCCATTCATCGCGATGATGCCGCAATGGGAGTTCCTCGATTTCCTGCGCGAAGAGGCCCAGGCATTCCCCGGTTTCCACCTCGCCATGACCTCGCCGGTGACCCGCTTTATCGAGCGGCACGGGCGAGTAACGGGCGTCAAGCTGCACGATGATCGTGAGTTCAGCGCTCGCTTGACCATCGCCGCCGACGGACGAGCTTCGATCGTTCGCAGGGTGCTTCCAATCGAGGACCTCGGCGCTCCGATGGACGTGTTCTGGTTCCGGGTTGCCAAGTCCGCGCGCGAAAAAGCCGGGCTGCGCGGGAACGTCGAGCGAGGGCGCCTGCTGGTGATGATCGACCGGGGCGATTACTGGCAATGCGCTTTCCTGATCCCCAAGGGCGCGGCCGAAGCCTATCAGGCGAAGGGTATCGAAGCATTCCGCGCGGAGGTGGCGGCGGCAGGGCCCGAGCTCGACTTCAGCGAACTCGACGAAATCACCGACCTTCACCTGTTGACCGTGAAGCTCGACCGCTTGAAGTGCTGGCATCGCCCGGGGCTCCTGGCCATCGGAGATGCTGCCCACGCCATGTCGCCGATCGGGGGTATCGGCATCAACCTCGCCATTCAGGACGCGGTTGCCGCAGCCAACATTCTCGCCGGTCCGATGGCCAGCGGCGAGGATGTCGACCCCTTGCTCGGCAAGGTGCAGCAGCGTCGATTATTCCCGACCCGAATGATTCAGGGGGCACAGAAGCTTGCTCAGGACAATGTGATCGGGCAGCTGCTGAAACCGGGCGCTCCGTTGCAGAGTGCTCCGCTGATCGTAAGGTTGCTCGATCGCTTCCCGAGACTTCGGAGAATTCCGGGCCGGCTGATCGGCCTTGGCATCAGGCGCGAGCGGGTTCGCTCTCCGGCGCGGACGAAGCCATCGCGACGTCGAGATTCTTCACGATCGCTTCGAAGAACTGCTCGGTAGTCATCCACGGCTGCTCAGGCCCGACCAGGATCGCGAGATCCTTGGTCATCTGCCCGCTTTCGACCGTCTCGACGCAAATGCGCTCGAGCGTCTCGGCGAACTTCACCACCTCGGGCGTGTCGTCGAACTTGCCGCGATACTTCAGGCCGCCGGTCCAGGCGAAGATCGAGGCGATCGGGTTCGTCGAGGTCGCCTTGCCGGCCTGGTGCATGCGATAGTGGCGAGTAACGGTCCCGTGCGCCGCCTCGGCCTCAACGGTCTTGCCGTCGGGCGTAGTCAGGACCGAGGTCATCAGGCCGAGTGAACCGAACCCCTGGGCCACCAGGTCGGACTGCACGTCGCCGTCGTAATTCTTGCACGCCCACACGAACTTCCCGTTCCATTTGAGCGCGGAGGCGACCATGTCGTCGATCAGGCGATGTTGGTATTCGATGCCAGCGGCAGCGAACTTGTCCTTGAATTCGCTATCGAAAACTTCCTGGAAAATGTCTTTGAAGCGCCCGTCATAGGCCTTGAGGATCGTGTTCTTGGTCGAGAGATAGACCGGCCAGCCACGGTTCAGGCCGTAGTTCAGGCTCGCCCGGGCAAATGCACGGATCGAATCGTCGAGGTTGTACATACCCATCGCGACGCCGGCGTTCGGGAAGTCGAACACTTCATGTTCGATGACGTCGCCGTTCTCGCCGGTCCACTTGATCGTCAGCTTGCCCTTGCCGGGGACGCGGAAATCGGTCGCCTTATACTGGTCGCCGAAGGCATGGCGGCCGACCACGATCGGGTCGGTCCAGCCCGGGATCAGCCGAGGGACGTTGGAAATGACGATCGGCTCCCGGAAAACGACGCCGTTCAGGATGTTGCGGATGGTGCCGTTGGGCGATTTCCACATCTTCTTGAGGCCGAATTCCTCGACTCGCGCCTCGTCGGGCGTGATCGTCGCGCATTTGACGCCAACGCCATTCTGCTTGATCGCATTGGCCGCGTCGATCGTGACCTTGTCGTCGGTGGCGTCGCGATTTTCGACGCTGAGGTCGAAATAGATGAGGTCGACGTCGAGATAGGGCTGGATCAATCGTTCGCGGATCCATTGCCAGATGATGCGGGTCATCTCGTCGCCGTCGAGCTCGACGACCGGGTTCTTCACCTTGATCTTGGCCATGTGCATCCTGCGATTTTTGGGTTCGGCGGGGCTCTAGGATGGGCGCGGAGCCCGCGCAACCGCGGCGTTGTGCATGGGCCCACGCGTCTCTAATGACTTGCGCCCATGCCTGAGCTCGACAAGCGCGACAGCCCGCTGCCCACGACCACCGTCAAATGGCGGTTTCCCTCGGTCCACCCGGAAGGGCGCAAATATGCCGTCGCGACGGGTGGCGCGGCCGCCTTCGCCATGGTCGTCCACTGGCAATTCCTTGGCTGGATCCTGGCCGCGCTGACGGTCTGGGTCCTGAGCTTCTTCCGGGATCCCATCCGGACCACGCCGCGCGGGGAGAAACTGATCATTTCGCCCGCCGACGGGCTGATCACGATGATCGCCAAGGTCCCGCCGCCGCCGGAGCTGCGCGGCGCCGATGCGCTGGCCGACGGCGATTACACCCGCGTTTCGATTTTCATGAGCGTGTTCGATGTGCACATCAATCGCGCGCCCATCGGCGGCAAGGTGAAGCGCATCGCTTATGTCCCGGGCAAGTTCGTCAACGCTGACCTCGACAAGGCGAGCGAGGACAATGAGCGCCAGCACATCCTGATCGAAAGCAGCGACGGGGTGCGGATCGGCTTCACGCAGATCGCCGGCCTGGTGGCACGGCGGATCATCGCCTTCGTCCGCGAAGGCGACGTGGTCGAGGCCGGGCAGCGCGTCGGCCTGATCCGCTTCGGCAGCAGGGTCGACGTCTATCTGCCGGCCGGGACCGCACCGCGAGTCCTGCTCGGCCAGCGCGCCATCGCCGGCGAGACGGTGATCGGCGAACTCGGCTCCGCATCCGCGCTGACCGGCGTCAGCCAGTGAACGAAGAGCAGGGGCCGCGGCGCATTCCGCTACGCGCCATGATTCCCAACGCAATCACCGCGCTCGCCTTGTGCATGGGCCTAACCGGAGTCAGCCTCGCCATCCGCGGCGACTGGGAAAAGGCGCTGGGCGCAGTGGTGCTGGCCGGGCTTCTCGACGGACTCGATGGACGAATTGCGCGACTGCTGCGGGCGGAGAGCAAGTTTGGGGCAGAGCTCGATTCGCTTTCGGACAATATCGCCTTCGGCACTGCGCCGGCCTTGATCCTGTTCCTCTGGTCGCTTCAGAATGCGCCGCGCTTCGGCTGGATCGCGGCCCTGGCATTGGCGGTGTGCTGCGCGTTGCGCCTCGCACGGTTCAACACGCGTCTCGACGCTGCCGAGCAGCCGCACAAGTCGGCGGGTTTCAATACCGGCGTCCCGGCTCCGGCGGGGGCGGGCCTCGCCTTCATGCCGATGTTTCTCTGGCTGATAAGCGGCCAGGATGCGCGGTTCGAACAGTGGCAGCCGGTCATGGCCTGGACCCTGTTCGTTGCTGCGCTGATGATTTCGGCGATTCCGACCTACAGCTGGAGCAGCATCCGCCTGCGCCGGGAGTGGCGGCTGTTCGCGCTGGCCGGCATTGCCCTGCTCGGCGCTGCGTTGATCACCGCGCCGTGGGTGACCTTATTGGGGATTTCGCTGGCTTATCTGCTGACGATTCCGCTGGCGCTGGCCAGCTATGCCAAGGTCAAGCGGCGTCGCGCCATTCGGCCCGCGCGCGCATCGGCTGCTGCACCCGCGCCCTGATCCTGACCCGGACCGGAACCTGGACCTGACGATGCGCCGGCTTGCCCTTGAGGGCTGCGGCGATCTTCGCGCCGCTTTCCTCAAGAACCGCTGCACCCACGACCACGATCAGCCACAAAGTGGCGAGAAAGGCGAGGGTACCAAGAGCTGCAATCATCGCATCGATCCTTCTTGGGAGGGCCTAACCAAACTGGACCTGATTTGTTCCAGTTGAGCCGAGAACCGCTCGGTGAGGCGATCCAATGTTCCCGATTTGTTCTCAGCTGTCAAGCAGCCGTTCCAAGAGGAGGCCAAGCCCTTGAAAGCCGTCGCTTCTTCGACTAGGTGGCCCGCATCCCGCAGACGGAGCTTACATCCCGGTGCCCGCCGCAAGGCAGGTTTCTTGGCTCCGTCGAGGCAGAACCGGAAGGAGAAGAACTATGGCGACCACCGTCGTCACGATGCAGCAATTGCTCGAGGCCGGAGCGCATTTCGGCCACCAGACCCACCGCTGGAACCCCAAGATGAAGCCGTATATTTTCGGCGATCGCAACGGGGTGCACATCATCGACCTGTCGCAGAGCGTGCCGCTGTTTGCGCGCGCGCTCGACTTCGTCCAGCAGACCGTCGCGCGCGGCGGCAAGGTGCTGTTCGTCGGCACCAAGCGCCAGGCGCAGGACGCGATCGCCGAAAGCGCTCAGACCAGTGGCCAGCATTTCGTCAATCACCGCTGGCTCGGCGGCATGCTGACCAACTGGAAGACGATTTCCAACTCGATCAAGCGCCTGCAGAGCCTTGAGGAGCAGCTGTCGGGCGACACCGCCGGCCTGACGAAGAAGGAAGTGCTCCAGCTCACCCGCGAACGCGACAAGCTCGAAAAGAGCCTGGGCGGCATCCGCGACATGGGCGGACTTCCGGACGTCATGTTCGTCGTCGACACCAACAAGGAAGAGCTGGCGATCAAGGAAGCCAACGTCCTTGGCATTCCGGTCGTCGCGATCCTCGATTCGAACAGCGACCCCAGCGGCATCGCCTTCCCGGTTCCGGGCAATGACGACGCCAGCCGCGCCATCCGCCTCTACACCGACGCGGTTGCGCAGGCGGTGGGCGAAGGCCGCGCCGGCAACGCCCAGGCCCGCGGCCAGGACGTCGGCGAAATGGCCGAGCCGCCGGCCGAGGTCGCGCTGGAAGCTTAAGTGCGTCCCCTCCCGCAAGCGGGAGGGGATTGAGGGGTGGGTCTGTCGATACCACCTCCTCAAATACACCCACCCCCAGCCCCTCCCGCACGCGGGAGGGGAGATTAGAGGAAAGAACCATGGCTGAGATCACGGCCGCATCTGTGAAAGAGCTGCGCGAGCGCACCGGCGCCGGCATGATGGATTGCAAGAAGGCGCTGGCCGAGACCAACGGCGAGATGGAACCGGCGATCGACTGGCTTCGCGCCAAGGGTCTTGCCGCCGCCGCCAAGAAGGCCGGCCGCACCGCCGCCGAAGGCCTGGTCGGCGTGGCCGTCGAAGGCAATCGCGGCGCGGTTGTCGAGGTCAATTCGGAAACCGACTTCGTCGCCAAGAACGAGCTGTTCCAGGACTTCGTCCGCAATGTCGCCAAGATCGCGCTTGCGACCGGCAACGACGTCGAAGCGCTCGGCAACGCCGAATATCCGGGCGGCGGCACGGTCAGCGAGACGCTGACCGACAACATCGCCAAGATCGGCGAGAACCAGTCGCTGCGCCGCGCCACCGTGCTCGAAGTCAGCAAGGGCGCAGTCGTGCCCTACGTCCACAATTCGGTGAGCCCGGGCATGGGCAAGATCGGCGTCCTCGTCGCGCTCGAAGGTTCGGCCCCGGCCGAGACCCTGCAGACGCTCGGCAAGCAGATCGCGATGCATGTCGCGGCCGCCCACCCGCTGGCCCTCTCGGCGGAAAACCTGCCGAGCGAGCTGGTCGAGCGCGAGCGTTCGATCGCCATGGAAAAGGCGCGTGAGAGCGGCAAGCCCGAGAACATCATCGAAAAGATGGTCGAAGGCGGCCTCAACAAGTTCCGCAAGGACAATGCCCTGCTGTCGCAGCTGTTCGTGATGGACAACAAGACTCCGGTCGCCGACGTCGTCGCCGCCGCGGGCAAGGAAGCCGGCGCGCCGATCAAGCTCGCCAGCTTCGTCCGCTTCCAGCTCGGCGAGGGCATTGAGAAGAAGGTCGACGACTTCGCCGCCGAAGTCGCTGCGGCTGCCGGCACGACGAAGGCCGAGCCTGTCGCCTAAGCATCGCCACGCTGCTTAGCAGTTGGCAACAGGGCGGCTGCGCCATAAAGGCGTGGCCGCCCTTGTTATATCTTGAGGACATCAGCGCCGCATGACCCGCCCCCGCTTCAACCGCATTCTCTTGAAGCTGTCGGGCGAGGCGTTGATGGGCCCGGGGCAGTTCGGCATCGACCCCGACGCCGTCGCCGGGCTGGCCGGCGAGATCGCCGCGGCCAAGGGCCAGGGGCACGAGCTGTGCCTGGTCGTCGGCGGCGGCAACATCTTCCGCGGCATGGCGGCCGCGGCCAAGGGGTTCGACCGGGCCAGCGCCGATTACATGGGGATGCTGGCAACGGTCATGAATGCCCTCGCGCTGCAGGGCGCGCTCGAGAAGATCGGCGTCGATACGCGCGTCCAGTCGGCGATCCCGATGGCCAGCGTTTCCGAACCCTACATCCGCCGCCGTGCGCTTCGGCACATGGAGAAGGGGCGGATCGTCCTGTTCGCCGCTGGCACCGGCAACCCCTTTTTCACGACCGATACGGCAGCTGCGCTTCGCGCGGCGGAAATGGGCTGCGACGCTCTGTTCAAGGGGACCAGCGTTGACGGCGTTTATGACGCCGACCCGAAGAAGGTCGCCGGCGCCCGTCGCTATGAAACGGTCGGTTACAACACCGTGCTGAGCGATGACCTCAAGGTCATGGACGCCGCCGCGGTAGCGCTCTGCCGCGACAACAATATTCCGATCGTCGTCTTCAACATCCGCCAGCCAGGCAACCTCGCCGAGGTGCTGGCCGGGCGCGGGCTGGCGACGATCGTTCAGAACGAGGAGTAGAAGATGACGACCAGCATCAGCACCGAGGATCTGAAGCGGCGCATGCACGGCGCCGTCGAGGCGCTGAAGCACGACCTCGCCGGGCTTCGCACGGGCCGCGCTTCGACCGCCTTGCTCGATCCGGTCAATGTCGAGGTTTACGGCGCCAACATGCCGCTGAACCAGGTGGCGACCGTCTCGACCCCCGAGGCCCGCATGCTGTCGGTGCAGGTCTGGGACCGGTCGAACGTCCAGCCGGTCGAAAAGGCGATCCGGGCGGCGGGCCTTGGCCTCAACCCGATCACCGACGGCCAGATGATCCGCCTGCCGATTCCCGAGCTGACCGAGGAGCGCCGCAAGGAACTCGCCAAGCTCGTCGGTCAATATGCGGAAAAGGCCCGCATCGCGGTTCGCAACGTCCGCCGCGACGGCATGGACCACCTCAAGGCCGACGAGAAGAAGCACGAAATCAGCGAGGACGAGCGCAAGCGCCTCGAGCATGAGGTGCAGAAGTTGACCGACGAGACGATCAAGGAGATCGATGAGGCGTCGGCGAACAAGGAAAAGGAAATCCTCGGCAAGTGAGCCCGGCATCCGCCCCCGAGGGCGCGGCTGGGCTGGAGGGGGACAGCGCGGTCTCCGGCGCCACGACACCACGGCACGTCGCCATCATCATGGACGGCAACGGCCGCTGGGCGAAGCGCCGCAACCTGCCGCGCGTCGCCGGCCACAAGGCGGGCGCCGAAGCGCTGCGCAAGGCGCTGCAGTTCGCCGCCGACCGGGGCATCGAGGTCCTGACCATCTACGCTTTCTCCTCGGAGAATTGGCGTCGCAGCGACGAGGAGGTTTCCGACCTCACGAGCCTGATGCGCTTTTACCTGGAGCGCGAGTTGGCAACGCTTGAGCGTGAAGGGGTCCGGCTCAAGCTGATCGGCGATTATTCGGCGTTCGGGCCGGACCTGGTGTCTCGGCTGGAAAAAGCCGTCGAGCGGACCAGGGACAATACTCGGCTGACCTTGGTCGTGGCGCTGAATTACGGGTCGCGGGCGGAGATTGCGACAGCCGCCCGGGCGCTGGCCGCCAAAGGCGTCGCTCCGGAGAGCATCGACGAAGCCGCGATCGGCGCCGAATTGCAAACGGCCGACCTGCCGGAGCTCGATCTGCTTATCCGCACGTCGGGCGAGGTTCGGCTGTCCAACTTCCTCTTGTGGCAGGCGGCCTATGCCGAGCTGTTGTTCATCGACACGCTCTGGCCCGATTTCGACGAACAGTCCTTCGCCGAAGCGCTCGACCTCTACGCGGTTCGCGAGCGGAGGTTCGGCGGCCGATGAATGAGCTGACCGCCCGCACCCTGACCGGCCTGATCCTGATCGCCATGGCGCTGATTGCCTCGGTCGAGGGCGGCTATGTGCTGGCGGTGCTGGTCGCGCTCGCCGCCACCGCCATGTTCTACGAATGGACGCGGATGACCAAGGGCTGGGGAGCGGCCTGGTACATCGGCGGCTTCCTCTATGCCGTGCTTCCGGCGCTGGCCCTGCTCTGGGTCCGGGAGCGGGAAGGGCTCAACCTCCTGATCTGGATCTTCATCGTCACCTGGTCGACCGACATTGGCGCCTATTTCGCTGGCCGGAAATTCGGCAAGCGCAAGCTCGCGCCCTCGATCAGTCCGGGCAAGACGGTTGAAGGCCTTTTCGGCGGGATCGCTGGAGCAACTTTGCTCGGCGGCGCTTGGGTGATTGGGGCGGATCTGGCCAGGCCGCTACTGGTGCTCGCGCCTTTGTTCGCCATCGCCGCCCAGGCCGGCGACCTGTTCGAAAGCGCACTGAAGCGCCGGGCAGGGGTCAAGGACAGCGGCGGCTGGCTTCCCGGCCATGGCGGCGTGCTCGACCGGCTCGACGGGCTGGTTCCGGTCGCGGTGCTGACCGCGCTCGCGCAAATGGCAGGGCTGGCGTGAGCCGGCGGATCTCCATCCTCGGCGCCACCGGATCGATCGGCAAATCGACCCTCGACCTCATCGAGCGCTCGCCCGACCGGTTCGGGGTGGAAGCGGTGACGGCCGCGACCAATGCCGAGGCGCTGGCCGACATTGCGCGCCGGACCGGCGCCAAGCTTGCCGTGGTCGCCGACGAATCGCGGCGATCGCTGCTCGAGGAGTTACTCGCCGGGAGTGGCTGTCGCGTCGCGGCGGGCCGCGAAGCTCTGGTCGAAGCCGCTGCTGGCGATGCCGACCTGGTCATCGCTGCGATCGTCGGCTGTGCCGGGCTGAAGGCGGTGATGGCCGCGGTGGAGCAGGGGCGGACCGTCGCGCTTGCCAACAAGGAAGCGCTCGTAACTGCCGGCGCCCTGATGACCGAGGCGGCCGCAGCGAGCGGCGCGACCCTGCTTCCCATCGACAGCGAGCATAATGCAATCTTTCAGTGCCTTGCCGGCAATCGCCGGGAAGATGTCGCAAGGATCGTGCTGACCGCCAGCGGCGGGCCGTTCCGGACGGCTTCAGCCGAAGCGATTGCCGCGGCGACCCCGGCCGAAGCCGTCGCGCACCCCAATTGGTCGATGGGCGCCAAGATCTCGGTCGATTCGGCGACCTGCATGAACAAGGGGCTGGAGCTGATCGAAGCCCATTATCTGTTCGGCCTGCCATCCGACCGGATCGATGTCCTGATCCACCCGCAATCGGTGGTCCACTCGATGGTCGAATATGTCGACGGCTCGGTTTTGGCGCAGCTTGGCTCGCCCGACATGCGCATTGCCATCGCCTACGCTCTGGCCTGGCCCGAGCGGATGGCGACGCCGGCGGCTCGGCTCGATCTTGCAAGTATTGGCAGGCTCGACTTCGAAGCTCCTGATATCGTGCGATTTCCGTCATTGCGCCTGGCCCGCGAAGCGCTTGAAGCGGGCGGTGCCGCGCCGGTCGTGCTCAACGCCGCCAATGAAGTCGCGGTGGCAAGCTTCCTCGGCGGCGCGATCCGCTTCCCGGACATTGCCGCCAGCGTCGAGGAAATGCTTGCAGCCGCCGACTTCCTGCCGCCCCATTCCGTCGACGAGGTGCTGGACATCGACGCCAGAACGCGCGAGCGAACCGAGGTCCTGCTGAAGGCGAGCTGTCACTGATGTTGCCCAATCCGCCCCTCTGGTTGACCCTCCTGGCGTTCGTCTGCGCGCTCGGCCCGCTCGTGTTCTTCCACGAGCTTGGCCATTATGCCGTCGCGCGCCTGTTCAAGATTCCGGCCGAGACCTTCTCGATCGGCTTCGGCAAGGCGCTGGTCGGCTGGACCGACCGCCAGGGAACGCATTGGAAGGTCGGCTGGCTGCCGCTTGGCGGGTACGTGAAGTTCGTCGGCGACATGAGCCCGGCAAGCACTGGCCTCGACGAAAGCCTCTCCGAAGAGGACCGCAAGCGCGCTTTCCAGCTTCGTCCGGTGTGGCAGCGCTTCCTGGTTGTGCTTGCAGGGCCAATGGCGAACTTCCTCCTCGCCATCCTCATTTTTGCGGCCTTCTTCACCTTCGTGGGAACGCCCCGAACCAATGTCGTCGGCGAAGTTATTGCCAAGTCGCCGGCGGCGGCGGCTGGGCTTCGGCCTGGCGACCGCATCATGTCCGTTGCGGATCGTGACACGCCGAGCTTCGACGACGTCTTCAACGTCGTCGCGATGCGGCCCAACGAAACCGTCCACATCGATGTCGATCGCGCCGGCCAGCGCCAGCGCCTGACTGTGAAGCTCAGCGCGGACACGATGGAGGACAGCACCGGCCAGTCATTCCGTCGCGGGCTGCTCGGGGTCCGGGCAACCGCGGTCATCGGCGAGCGGGCGCCGGTAACCAGGGCAGTGCCGATGGCGGTCCGCTACACCGCCAATCTGACGCGGGCGATCTGGGACGGACTCGTGCAGCTGGTTCGCGGCCAGGTTTCGCCCAAGCAGCTCGGCGGGCCGATCAAGATTGCTCAGGTCGCCGGGCAGGGGGCAGAGCTCGGCCTGTTGCCGTTCGTCCAGCTGCTTGCTTTGCTTTCAATTAATCTCGGATTCATCAACCTCTTGCCAGTCCCGATGCTGGATGGAGGTCATCTGTTTTTCTATGCGGTGGAAGCCGTCCGCAAGCGTCCGCTCAGTGAGCGTGCACTCGAATGGGCGTTCCGCGGCGGGCTGGCGCTAATCCTCGCGCTGGTGGTCTTTACGACGATCAACGACCTCGGCTCGCTGGGTTTGTGGGATCGGCTTCAGCGCTTGATTGGCTAGGTTGCTTGGGGCAGGGGCTAACGGGGCTTGGCGGCGGAGTGCGCCGTTGCACCAATTCACATCAAGGCGGGGTCGCGTGATTTCAACCAGGAAGAGTTTCAATCGGCGCGCCGGCGCACTCCTGCTGGCCGGAACGGTTCTCGGCGGCTTTGCCACGGCGGCCGTTGCCCAGGACGCCGCCCAGGCGCAGCCGACGGCGCCTGCCGCCGCGCCTGCTTCACCGCCTGCGCCGGCGCAGCAGACCATTCGCTCCATCCTGGTGCGTGGCAGCCAGCGTCTCGAGCCGGAAACGATCCGCGCTTATGCCGGCCTTGCCCCCGGCCAGACCTACACCGCGGAGACGCTCGATGCCGCGCTGAAGACGCTTTACGCGACCCAGCTCTTCGCCGACGTCACGATCAGCGGCGCCGACACCGGCAATATCGTCATTGCGGTGCGCGAAAACCCGGTCATCAACCGTATCATCCTGGAGGGCAACAAGCGCCTCAAGGAAGACAAGATCCTGCCCGAGATTAAGCTTGCGCCACGGCAGATCTTCACTCGTTCCGCCGCCCGCGCAGATGTCGACCGGATCCTCGAGCTGTACCGTCGCCAGGGCCGCTTCGCCGCCCGGGTCGAGCCCAAGATCGTCCAGCTCGACCAGAATCGCGTCGACGTGGTGTTCGAAATCTACGAAGGCGACCTTGCCAAGGTTCGCGCCATCAACGTGCTGGGCAACACGCACTTTTCCGACGGCCGCCTGCGCAAGGAAATGTACACGCGCCAGTCCGGCGGCTTGCTCGCGTTCATGAAGTCGAACGACACCTACGATCCCGACCGGCTTGCCGCCGACCAGCAAAAGCTTCGCGCCTTCTATCTGACGCAGGGCTACGCCGACTTCCGCGTCGTCTCGGCGCTTGCCGAACTGACCCCCGACCGTCGCGACTTCGTCATCACTTATGTCGTGGAAGAGGGCGCCCGTTATCGCCTCGGCAAGGTCGAGGCCGACAGCGCGCTTCGCGACTTCCCGCCGGCAACCGTCCTCAAGGTCGCCAATCTCCGTACGGGCGACTGGTTCAACGCCAAGGCGGTTGAAGATTCGGTGACCGCGCTCAACGAGGTGGCCGGCAACCTCGGCTACGCCTTCTCCGACATCAACCCAGGCTACAATCGCGACGCCACGCGCCACGTGATGGATGTCACGCTCCGCATCGGCGAAACGCCGCGCGTCTATGTCGAGCGCATCGACATCACGGGCAACACGACGACGCGCGACAAGGTCATCCGCCGCGAATTCCGCCTGAACGAGGGCGACGCCTTCAACGCGGCCAAGGTCAAGCGCAGCCAGGACCGTATCCAGAGCCTCGGCTTCTTCCAGGAGAAGCTGGAAGTGAAGCAAACCGAAGGTTCGGCGCCCGACCGCGTCGTCCTCGGCCTCAACGTCGAAGAGAAGCCGACCGGCCAGCTGTCGCTGTCGGGCGGCTACTCGAGCCTTGAGCGGTTCGTGCTGCAGCTCGCGGTCAGCCAGAACAACTTCCTCGGCAAGGGCCAGACGCTCCAGGCATCGGTCAATTATTCCGCTTATTCGAAATCGATCGAGCTCGGATGGGCCGACCCATACTTCCTCGACAAGCCGATCCTGTTTGGAGCGTCGCTGTTCCGGCGCGACA
Source organism: Pseudomonadota bacterium (assembly GCA_040389765.1). Taxonomy (GTDB): domain Bacteria; phylum Pseudomonadota; class Alphaproteobacteria; order Sphingomonadales; family Sphingomonadaceae; genus Sphingomicrobium. The sequence goes on from JAZJZO010000009.1 coordinate 134,908, forward strand.
TGAACAGCTTCAACTATCTGGCAAACGGCGCGCGCAACACGACCTATTCGCAGCTCAGCACCGGCGGCGTGCTTCGTCTCGGCTTCCCCATCACCGAATATTGGAACTTCGGTGGGCGCTACACCCTGGTCTCGGACAAGGTTTCTCTGGACAAAAACACGTTTTACACCAACGGCGTGTGCGATCCGCTCAAGGCTGGGCGCTATCTTTGCGACGAGCTTGGCGGACGTACCACTTCCAGCCTCAGCTATTCGGCGGCGTTCGACAACACGGACGGCGTGCGTGCCACCCGGGGCCAACGTTTCGTCCTGACGCAGGATTTTGCCGGGCTGGGCGGCGATGTGCGCTACCTGCGCACTCGTGCCGAAGCGACAAAGTACAAGGCCCTCGGCGGGGGTTGGGTCGCGTCGTTGCGCGTCGAAGGCGGCCATATCGCGCCGCTGCAGTCCTCACTGGGGCCGGGGCGCGATGCCATCCGCTTGACCGACCGTTTCTTCGGTCCGCAACTGCGCGGTTTCGACATCCGTGGCATTGGACCGCGCGTCGAGCGCATCCCCTATGATGGAACCGGCGCTCTTTCGACCGCTCCTGGCCGGATCGCCGACTCTCTCGGTGGCCGTACCTATTACATGGGCCGGCTGGAGCTTCAGTTCCCGACGAGCGCTGGCCTGCGCAGTCTCGGCATGCGGCCGTCGATGTATATCGACGCCGGTTCGCTATTTAACCTGACGCCGCCAATCCTGACCGACGTGATCGCAACCTGTGTTCCGCTTGCCAGCAACACGACCGGCGCAGCGTTCCAGATCACGCCCGAGAACTTGCATAACAATACTTGCGGCCCCACCGAGGGCGCTGCCGGCTATTCGCGCATCCCGGGCTACAAGGAAGTTTTCGAAGGAAATTCGCCGAAGCCGCGTATCTCGATCGGCATCGGCGTGAACTGGGTATCGCCATTCGGGCCGCTTCGGCTCGACCTCGCCAAGGCGATCGTCAAACAAAGAGGTGATGAAACCAAGCTCTTCAGCTTCAACGTAGGGACTTCGTTCTAATGAAAACTTTGCTCGTTACTGCCGCGCTAGCGGCTTCCTTCCTCGCGCCTGCCGCCGCCCAGGCCCAGGCCATTCCGGGCGCCATCGTCGCCGTTGTCGACCTCGAGCGGGTCAGCACCGACTGCAACGCCTGCAAGACTGCCGCCGCCACTCTCCGGAGCCAGGCGACTGCGCAAGAAAATCGCGAAAAGGCGCTCATCACTCCCCTTCAGGCCGAAGAGAAGGCGATTCGCGATGCGGCCGCGGCGCTGAACGGCAAGGAACCCGACGCGGGGCTTCAGGCGCGCGCCAAGGCGTTCCAGACCAAGTATGAATCGGCGCAGGCGGAATCGGCGAAGGGCCGTGCCCAGCTGCAGGCCAACGCGACCTACGTCCAGAAGCAGATCCGCGACAAGCTGAACCCGATCTACCAATCGGTGATGGTGAAGCGCGGCGCGAACCTCCTGGTCGAGGTCGGCACGACCCTGGCAACTGCTCAGTCGCTTGACGTGACCGCCGATGTCCTCGCGGGGCTCAATGCTTCGCTGCCGTCGCTCTCGGTGAACGCGCCTGCGCCGGCCGCTTCGACGACCACGAAGCCGCAGGGCCGCTAAGCCTTAATGGCCGACCAGCCGGCAGCTGCCGTCATTGGCCCGCTCGACATCAAGCGGGTGATGGCGGCGCTGCCGCATCGGTATCCAATGCTCCTCGTCGACCGGGTCGAAAGCCTCGACCCGGAAAAAGGCATCGTCGCGATCAAGGCGGTGTCGATGAACGAGGAATATTTCCAGGGCCATTTTCCTGGCCGGCCGATCATGCCCGGAGTCCTCCAGGTCGAGGCGCTGGCGCAGGCCGCGGGCGTGCTGGCGGTCGAAGCGCTCGGCCTCGCCGGCTCCGGCAAGCTCGTTTATTTCATGTCGATCGACGGCGTGAAGTTCAGGAAGCCGGTCGAGCCGGGCGTGTTGCTCCGGCTCGAGGTGGAGTTCCTCCAGAAGCGCTCCCGCGTCTGCAAGTTCGCCGGCCGTGCTCTGCTCGATGGCGAGGTCGCCACCGAGTGCGAGTTCACGGCGATGATCGCCGACCCGCCAGCCTGATCCCAGCGAACAGGCCGCGTCCTTCGGTCCGGTACCCGGCCGAATCCTCATAATCCTCATCAAGCAGGTTGGAGCCGCGGACGAAGAGTTCGAAGCCCGGCTTCACCGCATAGGCGACCCGCGCGCCGGCAAGCCAGTAAGAGTCGAGCTGGACGACCGGGTAGGGGTAGATCTCGGTCCGATCGAGGTGCGAGCCGACATAAGCGAGGCTCGCGCCATAGCTCCACGGTCCTGAGCTGCCGTCGAGCGCGATCGACCCGGTGTGCGCTGGCCGCCGCCGTTCCTCCAGCTCGCTGTCGGGCAGGCTGCCGGGCTCGGTCGCTTTCAGATAGGCGTAATTGGCCGAGAGCCGGAGTTGCGGTGCGATCCGCCAGCCAAGCTCGGCCTCGATCCCGGCGCGGCGGCTGATCCCGGGCGAATTCTGCGCGGTCGAGATCGGGTAGAAAACATCGACGATCTCATTGTGCAGGCGCTGCCGATAGCCGGTCAGCGACGCTTCGAAGTTCGCCCGGCGGAAGCGCAACGACGCTTCGACCCCGCGCGAGCTCTCCGGCTTCAGGTTGGGGTTGCCAACGAAATTGCCCGGGAAGAAGCCGAAGAGGTCGAAGAAGGTCGGCTGGGCGATGCCTTCCGCATAGGAGCCGGCGAGCGTGAACCCGCCGCCTATCTCGGCCAGGGCCGACGCCCGCACCGACGTCGCGTCGGCGAAGCGGTTGAACATGTCGCGGCGCACGGCGACGTCGGCGTGAAAACCGCCGGCATCAGCGCGCCACTCCGCGGTCAGCGCCTGGTGCTCGCGGCTGCGGTTCTGGTCGCTGAAGCCGCCGTAGATGATGTCGCGAGCCTCGAACGTTTCGTGCTCGGCGTCGGCGGCCACGACCAGTCGGTGGATCACCGGTCCCGTTGTAAACCTCCGCCCGACCTGCGCCGACAAGGCGCGGCGCGTCCCGCTGGTCCGGTTTTGCAGCGCCTCGTCGAGGTAATTCCGGTTGGACGAGCCGAGCAGCGATGCGCCGACCTGGCCCGACCAGCCTGAATCCGCGTGGCCGAACTCGGCCCAGATACGTCCGGCCTCCAGCCTGTTGCGGCTGTTGTCGAGCGTATCGGTGTGGTCGAAGCTGATAGGGTCGTAGCCGTCGAACTCGTTCCGTCCGCTCATCGCGACCCCGGCGATGCCGAGACGCACCGATGGGCTGAGGGCATAGGTGCCGCGCAGCCGGCCCGAGAGGTTGCGATAGCCGTCCTTGTCGCCGGCGCCGCTGAAGCTGTCGAAGCCGGTCGAGCGCTGCCAACCGACGGCAGCGGCGAGGGCGCCCGGGCCCGAGACGAACGCGCCGGAAGCGCTGCCGCGAAGGAAGCCGAAGGAACCGGCCTCGGCCGCGCCGGCGAAGCCTGGCGCGTCGTCGGTCCCATTGACGGCAATCACGCCGCCGATCGCTTCCGAACCCCACAGAGCCGATTGCGGGCCACGCACGACCTCGATCCGTGAGGCGATGTCGGCGTTGAGGAGCTCGAACCGGGGAATGTCGCCCGACGCCGGATCGTTGATGCGGATGCCGTCGATGAAAAACAAAGTGTGGTTGTTCTCGGCGCCGCGGATCCGGACCTCGGTCAGGCTTCCCGCTGGCCCCTGGACGGTGATTGCGGCAGAGGGCGTGAGCCGAAGCAAGGCAGGGACCAGCGGCTCCCCCAGCCGCTCGATCTTGGCCTGGTCGATGATGGTCGTGCTGGCTGCGCTTTCCGCCTGGCTCTCGGGCACGCGCGAGGCGGTGATGACGATCTGGTCGGTTGAAACTGTTGTAACGGGCATCTGATCCTCCTGTTGACGAAGTCGCCACAGAGGGATGCGCCGCGCCGGACAGCCGGCGCGGGAGCCCACGCACCACGGCTGGTCCCGGCCGGGGAAACGGACGACGGACCAAGGCAGGTTCCTGACTTCGCCGAGCACCGGCTCGAGCTTCACAGTTGCGGGCACAGCGCCGGATTTTCGCCGGCTTCCCTTTGAACCGCCCCCGGTCCGACTTTCGTCGGCGGGCGGCACCCTGGTCACGGAGGCTTGCTACGCGTCGCCTTCGTGGGCTGTCAAATTGGCTTTTGCGGCGTTATTGGGACGCGATGAACAGCCGCCTTCTGGTGCTCGTCACCGCCATCCTTACGGCCGCCGCACTTCGCCTGGTGCCGCACCCGCCCAACTTCACGCCGATCGGCGCGATGGCGCTATTTAGCGGCGCGATGCTTGGACGGCGCCTGATCGCCTTCGTCGCTCCGCTCGCGGCGCTGCTGCTCAGCGATTTCGTCCTTGGTTTCTATCACGGCCAGGCGACCGTCTATTTCAGTGTCGCGCTGATCGTGATGATCGGCATGGGCGCGCTGGCGCGCGTGTCGGCGCTCCGCGTCCTCGGCGCCGCTTTAGCCAGCTCCGTCCTGTTTTTCCTGATCACGAACTTGGGCATGTGGTGGTTCAGCGGCTTCTATCCCCGCAACCTTGCCGGACTCGAGGCCTGCTATGTCGCGGCCATCCCGTTCTTCCAGAACACGATCGCAGGCGACCTTTTCTTTGCGGCGGTGCTGTTCGGCGGCTTCGCATTGCTCGCGCGAACAGTCCCGGCGCTCCAGGCGAAGCCGCAGCCCGCGTAAAGTTGCAACTTTTGCGCCGAACCTCTAGAGGCGCCGCTCAACCTTTGGTCGCTGGTCGGTAACCAGCGGCAAACCAAGGAAAATCAACGATGAAGTCCGGTATCCACCCCGATTACCACATGATTACCGTCGAAATGACCGACGGCACCCAGTTCCAGCTCCGTTCGACCTGGGGCAAGGAAGGCGACACGCTGCACCTCGACATCGATCCGAAGGTGCACCCGGCATGGACCGGCGGCAACGCCAAGCTGCTCGACACCGGCGGCCAGGTCGCGCGCTTCAACAAGCGCTTCGGCGGTCTGAGCCTCGGCAAGAAATAAGTTCTGATCCGCGAAGCGCCGCGGATCGAGACCAAGCGCCTGACCCTTCGGTCATGGCGCAAGGACGACTTTCGTCCGTGGCACGCGATTGTCAGCGAGCCTGAGGTCCATCGCTTCCTCTCACCGACCCCGATGCCGGCGGAAGATTGCTGGCGCCGCCTGATGGCCTCGGTCGGCTGCTGGCCGCTCAATGGTTTCGGGACCTGGGCGCTCGAGCGGAAGAGCGACGCCAAGCTGATCGGCAATGTCGGCTTCTTCACCGCCTGGCGCGCGCTTGAGCCCGAGTTTGGCGACGAGCCGGAAATGGGCTGGATCCTGTCACCCGATGCTCATGGGCAGGGCCTGGCGTCAGAGGCGTGCGGCGCTGCTTTGAACTGGCTTGAAGCCAACATCGCGCCGACGCCGGTGTGGGCGATCATTTCACCCCAGAATCACGCGTCGCTGAACCTCGCCAAGCGCTTTGCGTTCGAGCAGGTCAGCGAGACCCTTTACAACGAGGATCCGACGGTCGTGCTGCGGCGTCCGCCTTGGGCCTGAGCAGCTCTACCAGCCGCCACCGCCGCCGCCGCCACCACCACCGCCAGACGATCCACCACCGCCCGAGCCGCTCGATGAGCCGGGTGCGGTCGATGCCGAGCTGACGGTATCGGCAAGCGAGGAGCCGACGCTTTCGGCGAACCGCCCTGGATTGCTCCACGGATCGCTTCCGCCCGAATACCAGCCGAAGCCCTGCTGGCCCTGCGCCGCCGCGGCGGCCAGCACCGAGGCGAACCGCTCGGCCCAGCGGTTCTCCACGCCCAGGGCGATCGCATAGGGAAGGTACTTTTCGAACAGCTCGGGCGTGTCCCGTGGCGGGGTCAGGCGATCGAGCCGCTCGCGCTCCGTGATGGAGAGATACTGTTTGAAGCCGGCGATATGGTCGAGGACGGTGCGGCCCTCGCGGGTTGGCGCAGCGATCCACCAGAAGGCGGAAATCACCACGGGCAGGGCCAGCGCCGGCAGGATCAGCGGCAGGTACCAGCCGCTCGACAGCGCGGCACCGAGGATCGGCATGCCGAGCGCAAAGGTGATCGCCAGCGCCCCAAAGGCGACCATCGTCAGCAGGCATTTGCCGACTGTGGATTCATGGAACGCAAGCCACAGCAATGCGGTCGCGGCGAGGCAGCCGAAAATCACGCCGATCTGCCAGATTGAAGCGCCGTCGGTTGCAGCAACGAGCGCGGCCGCGGAAAGCCACAGCCCCGCGGCGAACAGGAGCAGGCCGGCAATGGCCCAGCCGTAGTTGCGCTTGAACAGCTTGCTTTCATATTTACTCTTAAGAGAAGCGGACAAAGCCGTTTGCGCAGAAGAGAATTTGCTGTGGTTCTTCTGCTTCATCTCGATTGAATCGCCGGTAGAGCAAAGCGCTGCCAGGGCCGCCTCTTCGTCGGGCGGAAGTGGGTCGGTGCCCGCAAGGCGCTCGATGGTCCGGGTACCCCCGGAGAACCAGCCGCCTTCTTCCTCGCTGATCCTGACATGGCCGCGCACGCCCATGTCCACCAGGGCCGCCGCGAAGGCGCGATTGTCCGTGCTCATCCTGGTCACGTAGCGCATGCCTGCGGGGCTGAGGTCGTCCGGCGGGGAGAAGATCGGCACGACGGTCCCGGCGGGGGGATCGCGGCCGGCGCGCTTCCAGGCGATGAAGTAGAAGCCGAGGAGGCCGAGCAAGATAAGCGCACCGAGCGCGGGCGGGCCGTAGTCGGCAAGCAGCCAGCCGGCGCGGGTGGTTTCGCTTGCCTGGGAGACCACGCCCTTGGGAAAGGCGGCGGCGACCGTCAGCCCTTCGTAGGCATCGAGCGGCGAGGTGGTGCGGAAGGTGATTTCGCCCGGCTTCTCGTCGATCACCGTGGCGTTCGAAGCCGTCGAGCCCTGCGGGCCGGTGTATACCGAGCGCTGCCCCAGCTTGACCGGCTCGGGCAGGCGGATCCGCGCGATCGCTTCGTCGATCGGGAAAATCCAGCCGTTGCCGGTCGCGTTCCAATAGAGCTCGTCATAACCATCGAAGCGACCGATCTGCCGCGTGGTGCGGTAGCGGATCACATATTCGTGGGTGCCGGTGCTGACGGTCTTGTCGGGGTCGCCGATCTTGACCCGGACGCCGTTGGAAATCGCCTGGGTCGAGGCGGGGACGGGGAGGCCGTCCAGCGTCGCGCCTTCGAAGGTGAAGCCGACGCGCATCCGGCCGCCATTCCGGGCGCGATAGCGGGTCGGGAAGTCACGGTAGATGCCGTGATTGATCCGGACGTTTTCGACCTCGACGTCGATCGTCTCGACGACTTGGAGCGAGCTGTCCTTCTGGACGCTGACGTCCGAGACAAAGCGCGAGATGCGCTCCTCCGCCTGGGCGGACGAAGCGGCGAAGATCAGCAGCGCGGCGGCAAGGCAACGCCTCAGCATGTCAGGCCGCCGATTTGGGGAAGGCCACCTTCGGCGCGCTTTGGATGGCGGGATCGTCATCCTGGTAGAACGGCTCTTCGGTGAAGCCCATCGGCCGGGCGATGAGCACCGGCGGGAAGCTCTGGATCCGCGAATTCAGGTCGCGAACGGTGGCGTTGTAATAGCGCCGGGCGCTCTGCAGTTCGCCTTCGATCGAGGCCAATTGGTCCTGAAGCTGGAGGAAGTTGGTGTTGGCCTTGAGCTCGGGATAGGCCTCGGCGACCGCGAACAGGCGCCCTAGAAGTCCTGTCATCTGCGCGTCGGCCTGGGCCGTTGCCTCGACGCTGCCCGCATTGACCGTCGCCGCCCGTGCCTTCGTGACTTGGTCGAACACTTCGCGCTCATGCGTTGCGTAGCCCTGGACGGCCTCCACGAGGTTGGGGATGAGGTCGGCGCGGCGGCGCAGCTGGACGGTGATCCCGCTGAAGGCTTCCTTCACCAGCGCCCGCAGCCGGACGAGGCCGTTGTAAACGCCCATGATGTACAGCAGCACCAGGACGACGACGCCCAAGATAATCCAGCCGGTCAGGCTCATGCTTTCACTCCCCCTGTTTCAGGCGAGCATAAGGGCTTTGCGTGAGGGCTGCTAGAAGGCGCTGAGACCCGTGATCGCGCGGCCCATGATGAGCGCGTGAACGTCGTGCGTCCCTTCGTAGGTATTGACCGTCTCAAGGTTCGCGGCGTGGCGCATCACATGAAATTCGGCGGAAATGCCGTTGCCGCCGTGCATGTCGCGAGAAATCCGCGCGATATCCAGCGCCTTGCCGCAATTGTTGCGCTTGATCAGGCTGATCGTCTCCGGGATCAGCTCGCCGTCTTCGAGCCGGCGGCCGACGCGCAAGCTTGCCTGCAGCCCGAGCGTGATCTCGGTGACCATGTTGGCCAGCTTGAGCTGGACGATCTGGTTGGAGGCGAGGGGGCGTCCGAACTGCTTGCGGTCCAGGGTGTACTGGCGCGCCGCGGCATAGCAGGCTTCGGCCGCGCCCATCGTGCCCCAGCTGATGCCGTAGCGGGCGCGATTGAGGCAGCCGAACGGCCCCTTGAGGCCCTCGACATTGGGCAGCAGCGAATCCTCGCCGACTTCGACGCCGTCCATCACGATCTCGCCGGTGATCGAAGCGCGCAGCGAGAGCTTTTCCTTGATCTTGGGCGCCGAGAGGCCGGCCATGCCCTTTTCGAGCACGAAACCGCGGACCTTGCCGTCGTGGGCATCCGACTTGGCCCAGACGACGAAGACGTCGGCGATGGGCGAGTTGGTGATCCACATCTTGGTGCCGGTCAGGCGATAGCCGTTGGTCGTTTTTTCGGCTTTCGTCCGCATGCTTCCGGGGTCGGAGCCGGCGTCGGGCTCGGTCAGGCCGAAGCAGCCGACCCATTCACCGCTGGCGAGCTTGGGCAGATACTTCTGGCGCTGCTCTTCGGAGCCGTAGGCAAGGATCGGATACATGACGAGGCTCGACTGGACCGACATTGCCGAGCGATAGCCGCTGTCGACCCGCTCGACGGCGCGGGCGATCAGCCCGTAGCTGACATAGCCCAGGCCAGCGCCGCCATATTCATGCGGGACGGTGGCGCCGAGCAGGCCGAGCTCGCCCATCTCGCTCATGATCTCACGGTCGAAGCGCTCATCGAGATAGGCCGAAGTGACGCGCGGCAGCAGCTTGTCCTGCGCGTAGGCTTCGGCGGTGTCGCGGACCAGCCGCTCTTCGTCGGTCAGCTGGTGGTTGAGGTCGAACGGATCGGACCAGTCGAACGGAAGTATTTTCGGCTCAGCCAAGGGAAGCAGCCCCCGATGTGGATATCGGGGGCTGCTCTAGCTGGCGTCGGGAGACGGCACCAGCCCTGGGGAGGCTTTCGAAGGGGCTAGAACGTGCCCTTAACTCGAAAGGAGAAGATCGGGCCAATCAGCTGGTTCGCGTTCTGGTAGAAAGCGACCGGGCTGGTGTTGCGCCAATCTTCGTAGACCGTGCGGTTGCGGATGTGGCGGGCATTGAGCACGTTACCGACCACCGCCTGCACGGTCATTCCGAAGACGTTCTTGTGTTCGATATAGACGTCCGCGAACCACGGGCCTTCCGTGGTCTTGTTATATTCGGTGAGGTACCAGCTTCCGCTGTAGGTGCCGTAATTGGCCTCGGCTCCCCAGGCGATCGCGCTGTGCGGGATGTCGTGGCGCAAGCCGAGATTGATCCAGGTCTTCTGGGTCCCGCTGATGCGCCGATACTCGCCGGTCAGCGGGTCTTTCACCCGGGTGTTTTCGAACCCGAAGTTGAGATCGAGCTTCGCGCCCTTCCAGCCGATCGGGTCGAAGTTGATCGTGCTGGTGCTTTCCAGTCCCCAGCGGGTCGCGTGCGGCAGGTTGCCGATGCCCTGGCCGTGATCCTTCAGCGGGATGATGTCGATGATGTCCTGGACAATGTAATAATGGCCGTTGAGCCGCGTCTTGCCCCACGGCCCCAGCTCATGGCTGACCTCGGTTTCGAACTCCCAGCTTTGCGGCGGTACGAGGTCTGGGTTGCCGGCATTTTCCCGGTCGTCGTTGAGCTTGGGCTGAGCGAGGAAATCGTAGAAGCTGATCTGGCCGACCTTGCGCCGCGCCTTCAGGCTCACGTCCCAATTCTTGGCGGGGCGCCAGCCGACGTTGACGCTGCCCTTGGGCCTGACGAACCGCCGCGCGTCCTGGTCGTCATCGACACGGTCGAGCCAGGAGATTTCGCCGCCGGCAGCGGCCTGGATGTCGACATTAGGACCGAGTGGCCGGCTGAGCGTCGCGATCGACTCATAGCGGACCTCGGTGACCTTGCCGGTGCCTTCCGGAAACGGAATTGGCTCGAACTCGCCGCTGGGGTTCAGGACGGAAAGTCCGCCGATCTGGTTTAGCGAGTTGTAGGCCCGCTCGAAGGTCAGTTGCCAGTCGTTCTTCCCGGTCTTCCAGCCGTATTCGGCGCGGCCGATGGTTTCGCCGATGTAGGAATTGCGGGTGTAGAGGATGCCGGTGTCCGGCGAGCCATCGGTATAGCTGTCGATCAGCGTCTCGATGACCGGCTCGTGATCGAGGTGGCGGAGACCGATCAGCTTCAGACGCCCGGGCCCGAGCTTGAATTCGTAGTCGGCGTTGACGTCGTAATACCAGCCATTGAGCTTCTGGAGATCGCTTCGATGCCAGGGAGCGCCGCCGACCGGGAAACGATCTTCTATGGTCGTCGAGGGCGCCCAGTAAGGCGTGTAGGCGAGCGTCAGATTGCCGACCGATCCTTGCGCGCCCTTGTAGTGAAGCTTGGTCTGGAAGGTGACCAGGTCGGATTCGCTGTGAGAAACCTGCTGGCGCGTTTCGGTCAGCACCTGATTGGCGTCGTAGATATAGATCGGGCCGCCGATCGCGCCGCGCCCGGCCTGGTTCTTGACCGAGAAAGTGTAGTCGAGCGGACCCGTGCTGTCGGTCCAGCTGACGTTCCCGCGGAACAGGTTGGGCTTCGAATAGTGAGCGCGGAAGTCCGGACGCCACTCGAACTGGCCGCTGCCCTTTTTCTGTGAAGCGAGAATGACGTTGGCGACCTGGCCCGAAAGACCGGCGATGCCCAGGCTGGCGGCATCGACGATTTCAATGCGAGCGACCGACGATGCGGCCGTACGCTGAAGTTCGCTGACCGCGCCGCCCGATTTGTTGGCGATGCGCTCGCCGTTGATCAGGACGTTCTCGGTCGCCTGGCCAAGGCCGCGGTCGAGCTCGCCCATTTCGGGCGACTTGATGGTGAAGCCCGGGACCTGGACCAGCATGTCGTACGCGGTGCGCGGCGCGAAGCGAGCGAAGTCTGCGGGGGTGTAGACCCGCTTGTTCCCCGCCGGCTTGGCGACCGGCGGCGGCACAGCCGCCGGGTCCGACGTCGGCGCTGGCGTGGTCTGGGCCATTACCGGAAAGGCGGGCAGCAGGCCGGCAGCGCTGGCTAGAAGCAGGCTGCGGCAATGAATACGCGTGAACATCTTGGTAGTCCCCTTTGGCCGCATATTGAGCGGCTTAGTGCTGTGTTATTCGACTACATCGGTTGGAAGTCGCAGGCGTCTCGATAAGCGGCGCTGAACTCCCGACAAACGGCGGGTTCATGTCATTCGTCGAGACCGATCTTCAGCTTCACAAGCTGGTCGGTGGTCTTGGGATAAAGGCCGTGGGCCTTCAGCGACTGGATGAACTCGGGCGTGACATCGAGTGCCTTCAACTGGACGACCGTGTCGACGCCGAGATCGGTGAACCCGGCGCGGCGGAAGCCGTCGATGAATTCCGGCGTGATGTGCAGCGCCTTGAACTGGACGAGCTCATCAGTGGTCAGCTTCGGGTAGCCGGCTGCAGCCATCGTCGCGACGAACTGGGGCGTGATGTCGAGCGCCTTGAACTGGACGATCTCGTCCGCGTCCAGGCTGGCGAAGCCGGCGCGCTTCAGGCCTTCGATATACTCGGGCGTGATGTGCAGCGCGGCGAACGAGGTCAGCTCGTCGAGGTCCTTGGGCCTGAAGCCGCGGGCCGCGAGCGCGTTGATATATCCCTGCGTGACATCGAGCGCGGACAAGGCAATCAGCTTATCAATGTCGGGGCGAGGATAATTATTCGCGGCAAGCGTCTCGACCAGCGCCCGGTGTGCATTGGTCATGGCCAGAGCGAAGGCTTCGTCGCGGCTCGGACGGCCGATGCCGCGGCTGGCGAGAAAGTCGGAAAAGCTCGGATCTGCAGTGAAGCGGCAGTCACCGGTCGCCAGGCTGTTCCTGCTGGTGCCGGCGCAATCGACCCGGCCGGCCTCACGAACCAGCGCGAAGGACACCGGTCCACTCCGCACGAAGGTGCGATAGTCGAGCCCGACCAGGTCCTTGGGCGCGTACGAATTGCCCGACATGCTATTATTCTGACCCTTCCGGCGCTCGAACAGCGCCAGCTGCAGGTTGCCGGACTGGAGCGACGGCTTGAGCTCGAAGCTGATGCTGTCGGGTAACGGGCCGGCGATGCAGGCGCTCGACACGCTGATCGCCGCGAATATCAAGGCGGCAAGGAAAGCGAGTGGACGGTTCATCGAAAGTCTCCTTCGATAGGCAAGGGTTGGGCGTCCGCCTCTTTCGAGGCGCTAAAAATTCTCGGGAATTGAGGCTTTGAGGTTGCGGCTTAGGCCGCCGCGTTCTTACTCGTCATCGGCATTGGCACCTGTTGCGGGCGGGCGCGGCGGGCGAGGCGGCGCCGGCGGATTGCGCAGGTCGTCGAAGTCGATGCCGAGCGCCCGCATTTCGACCAGCTTGTCGACGGTGAACGGTCCGTAGCCCGACCGCTGCAGCTGGCGGATGTAGCCTCCGGTGACGCCGACAGCCTTCATCTCGACATACTTGTCGAGAGACAGATTCTTGTAGCCGGCCGATGCGATGTCACGGATGTAGTCGGCGTTGATGTTCATCGCGCGGGCTTCGACCAGGCCTTCCTGGTCGGGACGGAAGCCGACCGCCGCGAGAGCCCGAATGTAGGCGCCGCTAACGCCGACGGCCTTGAGCTCGATCAGCTTCTCACTGTCGAGGCTGCCGAGCTGGGGCGCTGCGGCGCGGATCTCCGCCACATATTCGGGCGTGATCCGCAGCGCCTTCATCTGGATTCCGGTCTCGAGCATGTCGTCGCGCTTCGAAGTTTTCTGGAGCGCCTTCAGCTGCGTCGCGTCGGCGTAGGTCGTCATCGTCTGGCGGTTAGGGCCGCGCATCACGACCTTCCGCCGGCCGCTGGCGTCGGCCGGATAGACCGTCGTGGTGGCGCCGCTTGCCGCGGTCGCGATCGTCACGCCGTTGACCGTGCGGACCGAAGCGCCGCTTGGCGCGACGGCTTCGAAATCGACGTTCGGATCGACAGCGACCGCCGGGTTGACTGCGGCGACGGCGGTCTGGACCGAAGTAGCTACGCCGGCGCCGATGATGCTCGGAAGGTCGGCAGGGGAGGGAGGTGACGGATAATAAGGCACATAGCCCGCGGCTTTGCCTGCCGTTGCCGCCTTGTTCGCAGCCGTGGTGCCGTTCGGAACCAGGGTCAGGGCGGCAAGCGGCGCAGCGATCACCACGGCGCCCACGAACACGCCGGCAGCGAACGATCCGGCGACTGGGCTGCGCACGATCTTGGCGTCCAGGACCCGGGCGACGCGGCGGGCAAGCGAGCCCTTCGAGGGAGCGACGCCGTGCGCGCCGAGCAGCAGGCCGGGGCATTCGTGGCGGGCGACCCCGACCAGCAGCTGGGCATAATCGGTATCCGGGATGTTGGCCGCGAGCACCGCATCATCGGCCGCTTCTTCGCGCAGCTGGTGCGCTTCGCGGGCGAGCAGCCAGACCAGCGGGTTGAACCAGAACAAGGCAGTCGCGACGCGGGCGAGGAGCAGCTTCACCCAGTCCATGCGGGCGACGTGAGCGAGCTCGTGCGCAATGATCGCTTCGGCTTCGCCCTGGGCTTCGACCGCGCGGGTGTTGAGCACGATCACCGGGCGCATCAGGCCCCAGCTGATCGGCGAGGCGAGCTCGTCGCTGGTGAGCAGGGCGGTGCCATGCTTGAAACCCATCCGGCGTTGGGCGCGGGCAAGCGCGCTCAGCCAGTGACCGTCGACGAGGACGTCGGCGCGGGCGCGCAGGGTCACCAGCCGGGCCAGGGCAAGGAAGGTGATGAGGAGCAGGATCGCCGCGGGAATGGCATAGAGCGCGATCGTCGTTGCAGTCGTGTTGAGCGAAGGCGTCGCTGCCACAGCAGCAACCGGCTTGGCGGGCGCCGCGGGCGCAGCCGAGACCGGGACCTCGATCGTCTTGCCCTCGCTTTCGACCGTCGCCGTCACCGGAGCCGGGACCGCGGACGCTTCAACCGCCGGCGTAGTTCCGAGCAGGGCCGGTCCTTCGACGTTCCAATTCGGAAGCGCGAGCGGGGCCACGGCCATCAGCACCAGGCCGAACAGGCCGGCGTGGGCGATCCACGACCGTTCCGCTGCCGAGCGGCGCTTCATCAGCTCGAGCAGGCCGAGCGTCAGGGCCGCGATGAGCAGCGACTTGAAGGCAATGCCGATTAGGACGGTCATCGATTAGGCCCCTTTTGCCTGGCGTGCGCGAGCGATCATTTGCTCCAGCTCGTCGAGTTCGTTTTCCTTGAGACGGTCGGACATGCCGAGCAGCGCGCTTGCGGCGCTCGCCGGCGAGCCATTGAAGAAGGTCTTCACGATCTCGCTCAGCGCCGATTTCTTCGCCGCGTTTTCGGAGACCACCGGGCTGTACAGGAAGCCGCGCTCCGACTCGGTGCGCTGGACGAAGCCCTTGTCCTCGAGTCGTTTGAGCATTGCCCGGACCGCCGAGCCGCTGAGCTGCACCGGCAGCGCATCGCAGATCTCGGCAACGGGGAGGGCGCCGCGCTGGTAAAGGACGTCGACGATCTGGCGTTCACGGGGCGGAAGCTTGCTGAGCATTCAAAATTCCTGCGTTTCATGACGGCAGAATCGCCGCGCTACATTTGTAGAGTGCTACATTTGTAGCGTGAACGCAAGATGAATATTGGGGGCCCGCAAAAAATCAGACGGGGAAGCTCAGTTTCGCTCGAACCATTTGATTCTCAAGAGCAGCCGATATTCGGCGGTCTTGAGGAACCAGTAGGCGGAGAAGGCCCAGATCGCCACGCACTCGATCCAGAACATGTGGTGCTTGAACTTTCCCCACGGCGTGAACTGCAGAGCTACGATGATCAGCGGGAGCATGATCATGGCCGCGCCTGCCACGGTATATCCCGTCTTGAAGGCGCGTCGCGAACGTTGGTACGGGATGAGATCGATCCGGCCCTTCGAATAGCGGATCGCGACGATTCCGATCAGCAGGAAGAAGATGATCGCGAAGCCGCGGTGCAAAAGCTCTGAAGTCGTCATTGGAATCAACGCGACACCGATCACGGCAATGCCCGCGAAATTCAGAAGCCAGTTTTCCGTTTTGGACAGGCCGTGAAACAGGAAAAGAAAGACACCGACGGCGCAGAGCATCCCGACCATGATGTCCCGGCTCGAACCTATGTCGTTCGTATAAAAAGAACTGATGGAATCGTGACCGAAGTATCCGCCTCGCCAGAGCAGTAAGATGGGCAGCAGGGCAGCGATCAGGCCAATACCGAGACTTAGGTAGAGGTAGCTGCGCGCAGCCTGGACCTCGAATTTGTGACGAAAGTCCCGCTTATCGTCCGTTCTGAGATATCCGCCACCGACTGGATCGGGCTTATAGGCCCCCTGTGCGCTTGCCATGGCTGCCTCCAATAAAGAGGTTCAATTCGGCACCTGGAGAGTATCGGAGGCCGGGGGGGTGCCACAAGCGACGCCGAGGGCCTGGCGGAGAGGGTGGGATTCGAACCCACGGACGCTTGCACGTCGCCGGTTTTCAAGACCGGTGCCTTAAACCGCTCGGCCACCTCTCCGGATCGGGCGATCCTATCGCGTGGCGGGCCAAGCTGTGCAAGGCACGCGGTGAACCAAGCTGGCCGAACAGGGGTTCTGCACTTTAGCCTCGGCAGTGAAGAGGAGGGCGTATTGAGCGGGACCGGCGAGTGGATTTTGGTGGGCTTGGCGGCGTCCGCGCTCGGTTCGGCGGCGCCCAACGCTGCGACGGTCGCGTCCTCGGCGCAAACCTACGGCTATGCCCAGCCTGCGCGCGTGCCGGCTCGCAGCGAGTGGGAGACCTACAAGGTTCGGCTGTCGATGCTTGCGGCCCGGCAGGGCATCCGCGACTCGACCATTCGCGCCAATGTCCCGGGTCTCAGCATCAACCGCAGCGTCATCGAGATGGAGCGGACCGAGCCCGTTGCGCGCACCACATCGGACGGGCGCGTAAGCATGATATCGCCTTACCTGCGCCGGCACGTCACCGATTCGCTGATCCGCCGCGGGCGTGCCAATTATGCCGATCACTATCAGTCTTTGCGCGGGCTTGAGGCGCGCCACGGAGTCGATCCGGCGATCCTGATGGCGATCTGGGGTCACGAGACCAGCTACGGCCAGGTCACTGGCAGCACCGACCTGCTGAGCGCGCTTGCCAGCCTCGGCTATTACGGGCGCCGCCGCGACTTTTTCGAACAGGAATTCATCTCCGCGCTGAAGCTGATGGACCAGGGCGTACCGCGCTGGCGCCTCAAGGGCAGCTGGGCCGGGGCGACCGGCTATCCGCAATTCATGCCCTCGGTCGCGCTTCGCCTGCGCGCCGACGGCGATGGGGACGGTTATGCCGACATTTGGTCGAACGAGCTCGACGGGCTAGCCTCGATCGCCACCTATCTGCGCGACGCCGGGTGGAAGCCGAACACCAGCTGGGGGATCCCGGTGCGGACTCCGGCAACGCTAAATCGCCAGGCTATCGTCAGTCGCACCAATGCGCAGCGCTGCCCGCAGGTCCACCGGCGTCTCAGCCGCTGGCTCTCGATGCGCGAATGGCGGGCGCTGGGTGTGACTCCGACGGGGCGAAGCCTGCCTGACAGTGAGATGGCGATGCTGATCGAGCCCGACGGGCCCGGCTATACGGCCTACCTGCTCACCACCAACTATCGCGCGATCCTCGATTACAATTGCTCGAATTTCTACGCGATTTCGGTTGGAGTTCTGGCGGACGCGATTGCTCGGCGGTAGAGCTACACGCTCGTCACACCAGTAACCCGGGAACAGCCTCCGCCCATGCCGCGCATTCCTATCCTCGCCACTGCCGCTTCCGTCCTCATCGCCGGCGCTGCCCCGGCCAAGGCCCCCCAGTTCGATACGCCGGCGCGGGTCGCCTATCTGCTCGACGTCTCATCGGGTGCGACGCTCTACGCCAAGAATGCGGACGTCCGGATGCCGCCCGCGTCCATGGCGAAGATGATGACGGTCGAGGTCGCCTTCGAGCTGATCGACAGCAAGCAATTGGCCTTGAACAAGATGTGCACGGTGCGGCCGGAGACCTGGCAGAAGTGGCATGGTCCCGCTGCCGGATCGACCATGTTCCTGTCGGCCAATGAGCAGGTCAGCGTCGCGAATCTGCTCCACGGCATCGTCACGCTGTCGGGCAATGACGCGTCCGTCGTGCTGGCGGAGTGCATCGCCGGGACCGAGCAGGCCTTCACCGACCAGATGAACGCGCTTGCGAAGAAGCTCGGGCTAACCAACAGCCATTTCGGCACCGCCAACGGCTGGCCGGATAATGGCGTCACTTATGTCAGCGCGCGCGACCTCGCGACGCTGGCGCGGTGGGAGATCGAGAAGCACTACGCGCTCTACAAGAAATTCTATTCGCAGCCGAACTTCACCTGGGGGAAGACGCTGGGCTCCGGCGCGGACATCACCCAGGCGAACCGCAATCCGATCCTCGGCAAAGTGCCGGGAGCGGACGGGCTGAAGACGGGCCACACGGACGAGGCAGGGTACGGCTTTACCGGCTCGGCCGATCAGAACGGACGCCGCCTGATCGAGGTCGTCGCGGGCCTCTCGAGCTGGGACGCGCGCGTTCAGGAATCGACCCGGCTCATTTCCTGGGGCTTTGCCGCCTGGCAGGCCAAGCCGCTGTTCAAGCAAGGCGCGAAGGTCGGCAGCGCCAAGGTCCAGCTCGGCAGCAGCAGCGAAGTGACGTTGGTCGCGCCGCGCGACCTTGCCGTCACGGTTCCCGCCGGGCTCGCCGGCGGAGCGACGGGCATGAAGGTCCGTTACAACGGGCCTTTGGTCGCGCCGATCGCCAAGGGGCAGCAGGTCGCGGAGCTGGTCATCACCACCTCCGATACGCCGCCGCAGGTCGTGCCGCTGGTCGCCGGCGAAGCGGTCGGACGCGCAGGTTTCTTCGGCCGCATCTGGCTCGGGCTGAAATCGCTTATTGGAATGGCGTGACGACACGCGGCAAGTTCATTTCGCTCGAGGGCGGGGAGGGCGCGGGCAAGTCGACCCAGGTCCGCGCTCTTTCCGAAGCGCTGGAGGCGCGCGGCATCGAGGTTGTTGTCACCCGCGAGCCGGGCGGCAGCGAAGGCGCGGAGAAGATTCGTGAGCTATTATTGGCAGGATCGGAGGAACGGTGGGGACCCCGGGCCGAGGCGCTGCTGTTCGGGGCCGCCCGGGCAGACCATGTGCAAAGACTCATTCTTCCATCTCTTGAAAAGGGCGCTTGGGTACTAGCCGACCGCTTTATCGACAGCTCGCTTGCCTATCAGGGCGGAGCAGGGGGGCTCGGTATCGAAGCGGTGCGCGCGATGAACGCCTTTGCCATCGGCGATTGCTTCCCCGACCGCACTTTGGTCCTGATGCTCGAAGACGGCGCGGAACGAGCCCGTGCGCGGGACGGTGGCATCAGCGATCGGATTGGCGGCCGCGGCGCCCATTATCACCAGAAGGTCGATCTTGCATTCCGCCTGATCGCCGCGGAAGAGCCCGAACGGGTCCGGATCATCGATGCCTCGGGTGCCCCGCAGGAAGTGACGCAGCGCCTGCTCGACGCCATCAAGGACCTGCTGCCGTGATATTCGGCCAGGACCGTGCAGTGAGTCAGCTCGCGGAAGCCTGGGCGACGCGCCGGCTCCACCACGCCTGGCTGCTCGCCGGGCCCAAGGGCGTCGGCAAGGCAAGCTTCGCAGCAGCGGCAGCAAAACGCGTTCTGGCCGATGCTGCCGGCCCGCCTAACGACCTTCCGGGGGTCGAGACCGACCACGACCATCCGATCGTCAAGCTGGTCAGGGCCGGGAGCCATCCCGACATGCGCTGGCTCGAGCGGCTGGTGAATGAGAAGACAGGCAATCTCGCGCGCAACGTCAGCGTCGAACAGGTCCGTAGCCTGGGCGAGTTCATGGGCATGACGGCCGCTCTCTCGCCATGGCGGGTAGCGGTAATCGATAGCGTCGACGATCTCGAAGCCTCGGGCGCCAACGCGCTCCTCAAGATGCTCGAGGAGCCGCCGGCGAACACGATCTTCTTCCTCATCAGCCATGCGCCGGGACGCCTGCTGCCTACGATCCGCTCGCGGTGCCGCCGGCTCGACTTTCAGGCGCTCGACGATGACGCCATGACGTCGGTCCTCACCGACCAGGCTCCCGCCTTGTCCGAGGCGGAGCGCCGCCAGGTGATCGCCATGTCTTTCGGCTCGGCGGGGAGGGCGCTGGCCTTCGCCGAGCTGGGTCTCGCCAAGCTGGAAGATTCCGCGCTCGCGATCCTTCGCCAGGGCGATCCCACCAACGCCCGCCGTTCCGAACTTGCCAGCGAGCTCGGCAAGAAGGGCGCAGCCGAGCGCTATGCCGCCTTCCTCGAGCTCGCGCCGTCGCTGATCGCGCGCGAAGCCCGCGCCTTGCGCGGCGCGCCGCTGGAGCGGGCCCTCGACGCTTACGCCAAGGCGCGTGAGCTGGCGCAGATCGCGCCGCGGCTGTCGCTCGATCCGGCGGCAACGGTGTTCCAGATCGGCGGCATCCTCGCCGAGGTGCCCGGTTCCTTGAAGCGCTAGGCGCGCCCCGCTAGGTGCGGGGGCGAGAATGTCCGATCCCTTCTACATCACCACCGCCATCAGCTATCCCAATGGCCGGCCGCACATCGGCCATGCATATGAGGCGATTGCGGCCGACGCGATCGCCCGCTTTCAGCGGAGCCGAGGGCGCGACGTGCGCTTCCAGACCGGGACCGACGAACACGGCCTGAAAATGGCCCAGGCGGCCCGCGCCGAAGACGTTGAGCCACGCGAGTTTGCCGAGAAAATGTCGCAGCTTTTCCAAGCGATGTGTGACACTCTTAACGTCAAATACGACCGCTTTATCCAGACTTCGCAGCCCGACCATTATCGCGCCAGCCAGGCGATCTGGAAGGCGATGGAGGAGAGGGGGGACCTCTATCTCGACCGCTACGAGGGTTGGTACTCGGTCCGGGACGAAGCCTATTACGAAGAGGAAGAGCTAACGACAGCGGCAGACGGCGCAAAGCTCTCGCCGCAGGGCACGCCGGTCGAATGGACCGTGGAGGAAAGCTGGTTCTTCCGCCTGTCCAGGTACCAGCAGCCCTTGCTCGACCTTTATTCGGCCAATCCGGGCTTCATCCAGCCCGAGAGCCGCCGCAACGAGGTCCTTCGCTTCGTCGAGGGCGGGCTCAAGGACCTTAGCATCTCGCGCACCAGCTTCGACTGGGGCGTTCCCGTGCCGGGCAGCGACAATCACGTCATGTACGTCTGGCTCGACGCGCTGACCAATTACATCACCGGCTTAGGCTATCCCGACGATACCGAGCTGTGGCGCCGCTACTGGCCGGCCGACGTCCACATGATCGGCAAGGACGTGGTCCGTTTTCACGCCGTCTACTGGCCCGCCTTCCTGATGAGCGCCGGCATTGCCTTGCCCAAGCAGGTCTACGGCCACGGCTTTCTGCTGAGCCGCGGCGAGAAGATGTCGAAGAGCGTCGGCAATGTCGTCGATCCGATGGTGCTCGCAGAGCGGTTCGGCGTCGACGCCCTGCGCTATTTCCTCCTCCGCGAAGTGCCGTTCGGGCAGGACGGCAGCTACAGCGCCGAAGCGATCGTCAACCGCGCCAATGCCGAGCTTGCCAACAGCTTCGGCAACCTCGCGCAGCGCACTTTATCGATGATCTTCAAGAACCTCGACGGCGTTCTTCCGCCTCCAGGCGAAGCCGGAGCCGATCGTGAGCTCCTTGCCGTGGTCGACGAAGCAACCGCCACGCAGGTCCCCGAGGCGTTCGAGCGCTTCGCCTTCTCGGTCGGAATCGAGGCCTGGCTGCGAGCTGTCTTCGCCTGCAACGCCTACATCGACGAGCAGGCGCCCTGGACGCTTCGGAAGACCGATCCGACGCGCATGGCGGAGGTTTTGGGCACGCTTGTCCCCGCAATTCGGAAGCTGACGGTGGCGATTGCGCCGATCATCCCCGATTCCGCCGTCAAACTGCTGGCCGTGATCGATGCCGGGGAAGGGGGCACGCCGATCCCGCAACCGACCCCGCTCTTCCCGCGGCTCGAGCTGGAGGATGAGGACGCGGCCGCATGAGGCTGATCGATAGCCATTGCCACCTGAACTACGAGGGATTGGTCGAGCGCCAGGACGAGGTGCTCGCCAATGCGCGCGGCACAGGCGTCACCGGCTTCCTCAACATCTCGACCCGCCAGCGCGAATGGGGCGAGATCGTCGCCTTGGCCGAGCGCGAGCCCGACGTCTGGGCCAGCGTCGGGGTCCATCCGCACGAGGCGGACGCCCATCCCGACCTCGGTGCGACGGCTTTGGCCGACGCCGCATCACATTCCCGTGTGATCGCGATCGGTGAGTGCGGCCTCGATTACTATTACGACAAGTCCGACCGCGGCGCGCAGCGGGACCGATTCCAGGCGCACATCGAGGCGGCGCGTGCGACCGGCCTGCCGCTCGTCATCCATACGCGCGAGGCGGAGCAAGACACGGCGGAGATGCTGACCGAGGCCGTCGGGCAGGGCGGCGTCACCGGCGTCCTCCATTGCTTCACCGGCTCGGCCGATCTTGCCCGCAAGGGGCTCGACCTTGGCTTCTACGTCTCGCTCTCCGGGATCGTGACCTTCAAGAATGCCCAGGATCTGCAGGACATCGCCAAGTGGCTGCCCGCGGATCAGATGCTGGTCGAGACCGATTCCCCGTTCCTCGCGCCCATTCCCCACCGCGGCCAGAAGTGCGAGCCGGCCTTCGTTGCCGACACGGCCAGGTTCGTCGCCGACCTTCGCGGCGAGGAGCCGGAAGCGCTGGCCGAGACGACCACCGCCAATTTCTTCAAGCTTTTCAGCAAGGCGCGAGCGGCGTGAAGGTCCGGATCCTCGGTTGCGGAACGTCGACCGGGATTCCCAAGATCGGCAACGACTGGGGCCAGTGCGACCCCAACGAGCCGCGCAATACGCGTCTCCGGACCTCGATCCTCGTCACCAGCGGCGAAGCTCAGATGCTCGTCGATTGCGGGCCCGACCTTCGCCAGCAATTGCTGAGCGCCGAGACAGGCCGGCTCGACGGCGTCATCGTCACCCACGCCCACGGGGATCACTGCCACGGCATCGACGAACTTCGCCCGGTGGCGCAGGCAATGGGCGGACCGGTGCCCATTTACGCCCGTGCTGACGTGCTGGACGAGCTTCGCACCCGCTTCGGCTACGTCTTTGCGGCTTCGGATTTCTATCGGCCGATCGGCGAGGCGCGGGAGGTCGGCGAGGAACTGGCTTTCGGCGAGGCGCGGATCCGCTTCGTCGACCAGCCGCATGGCGGTCCGACCACGCTTGGGCTGCGTTTTGACGAGGGCGGGCGCTCCGCCGCCTATGCCATCGATTTCAGCAACTTAACCGATGATATGGCGACGCTCTACGAAGCCGTGGACGTGTGGATCGCCGATTGCCTGACACGCAAGCCGCATCCCACGCACATGCATCTCGATCGGCTGCTGGGGCTGGCGCGAGAGCTTCGCGTCGGGCAGCTTGTGCTCGTGCACATGGGCAATAGCCTCGATTACCGGACGCTCCTGGCCGAGCTGCTGGCCGAGCTGCCCGATTGGGCAGTCCCAGGGCATGACGGGCAGGAGATTGCGCTGTGAGCGGCGGCAACGCCGCATTCGCCGCTTACTACCTCATTATCATCGTGGCCGTGGTCGCCTCGCTGATCGGCATGCGCCAGCCGATCGGCAAGATGCTGAAGATGGCTCTGGGCTGGGTCGCGATCTTCGGCGTCGCATTCCTGATCTTCGCCTTCCGCGGCGAATTCTCCAGCATCGGCCAACGCTTGAAAGCGGAAGCGCTCGGCAGCGCGGTTGCGGACGGTGAAACCTTGCGCGTTCCGATCGGCGAAGATGGCCATTTCTGGGTCGACGCGACGATCAACGGGCGTCCGCTGCGGCTGATGATCGACAGCGGCGCCTCTGTGACGACGGTCTCGCGTGCTTTCGCCGAGAGCGCCGGCGTTCCGATCGATGGGCGGCGAACGGTGGTCCAGACCGCTGCGGGGCCGGCTTCATCGATCCAGTCCAGCGCGGAGCAACTGGAGGTGGGGTCGATCAAGCGGACGGACTTCCGATCGACGTCAACGAGCACGGCAACGTCAACCTGCTCGGCATGAACTTCCTGCGCTCCTTGAACAGCTGGCGGGTCGAGGGGACATACCTCGTGCTTCAGCCCTGATCCGCGACTTCCTCTGAGAGATACTTTACATAATGCATATTATCATACTTCGAGATTGCAGTCGTAGAGAGGCCCCTGGTGGCCACTGACGCGCCGGAACCGCCTGAGCCGGCCGCGCACGCCATCGAGCGCCTCGCGGCGATCATGCGCCGGCTCCGCGACCCGAAGACCGGCTGCGAATGGGATACGGTGCAAACGTTCGAGACGATCGCCCCCTACACGATCGAAGAAGCCTATGAGGTCGCGGACGCGATTGCCCGCAAGGACATGGACGCCCTCGCGGACGAGCTTGGCGATCTTCAGCTCCAGGTCGTCTTCCACTCGCAAATGGCGGCCGAAGCCGGCCATTTCACGCTCGCCGAGGTCATTGACGGCATCTGCGACAAGATGGAGCGCCGCCACCCGCACATCTTCGGTGACGCTGAGCATGGCGGCCACCATCTGTGGGAAGAAATCAAGGCAGCGGAACGCAAGAAATCGCCAGATCCCAGCGCGCTGGCCGGCGTTGCGCTGGCTCTGCCGGCGCTCGAACGGGCCGCCAAGCTGCAGCGCCGCGCCGCTCGGGTCGGTTTCGATTGGCCGGATACCGCAGGACCCCGCGCCAAGATCGACGAGGAACTGGCCGAACTCGACGCCGAAAGCGACCATCAGCGCATGCTCGAGGAACTCGGCGACCTGCTTTTCGCGGTCGTGAACTTGTCACGTCATCTCAACATCGAGCCTGAAGCCGCTTTGCGCGAAGCCAATCAAAAGTTCGAGAAACGTTTCCGGGCGATGGAGGAACTGGCCGGCGGCAGCTTCTCCCAGCTCGACCTCGAAGCCCAGGAAAAGCTCTGGGAGCAGGTGAAGCGCGCGCCTTAGTCGCGCTTGACCGCTTGCCCGAACACAAGGACGTTGCCGTCGGGCACGCGGACCATCAGCTCGCGCTGGCCGTAAGGCTGGTCCCTGGGCCCGACCACGTGCCCCTCGGGCAGCTGCGCCAGCTTCTCGCCGATCTGCTCGAGCACGACGCCAACGTCCTTGACATCGATATAATAGCCGAAGCCGCCGTGCGCCTCGCCCACCTCGGGATCATCGGCGTGCCCGAGAATGCGGATCGCGGCGCCTTCGCGGTCGAGATAGGCGTAAAGCCCACATTGAAGCCCAGCACATCGGTGAAGAAGCGGACCGTCGCATCGAGGTCCTTCACATGCATGAAGGGCGTGATCTGGTAGGTATTCGTCTCTGCCGTCATGGCGTCACCCCCTCTTCCGCGGTCGTCAGGCAGCCTCAAACGCCTGGAATCGCGCCCAATTGTCCGGCGAGAGGCGCACGGTCAGCGCTACATCGTCACCCTCCAGCGCCTGTGCCAGCACCTCGCCGCGGGCGTGCAGCCAGGCAATCCGACCGCCGTCGCTTGCTGGCAGGCGGATCTCGTGGACCTGCTCCCCGCTTCGCAGGCATTCCGCCATCCGTTCGCGCAAGGCGTCGAGCCCTTCGCCGGTGATCGCCGAGATCGGCACCACATCCTCGCGCCGGGCCGCTTCCTCGGTCAGCCGCTCCCGCTCTTCCGCCGACACGAGGTCGACCTTGTTCCACGCTTCTAGCCGGGGCGGCGCCCCCTCCTCCGCCAGGCCGAGCGAGGCGAGCACGTCGTTGACGTCCTCGGCCTGCGCTTCGCGGTCGGGATGGGCCATGTTGCGGACGTGGACCAAGAGGTCGGCCGAGGCCACTTCCTCGAGCGTCGCCCGGAACGCCGCGATCAGCTCGGTCGGCAAGTCGGAAACGAACCCGACCGTGTCGGACAGGATCACCTTGTCGAACCCCGGCAGGCGGATGTCGCGCATGGTCGGGTCGAGGGTGGCGAACAACAGGTTCTCGGCGAATACGTCTTCGCCGGTCAAGCGGTTGAAAAGGGTGGATTTCCCGGCGTTCGTATAGCCGACGAGGGCGATCACCGGCCACGGCGCCCGCTGACGGCGGTCGCGGTGAAGCGTGCGCGTCCTTTTGACCTGGTCGAGCTCGCGGCGGATTCGCGCCATGCGGTCGCGGATCATGCGGCGGTCGGCCTCGATCTGGGTTTCACCGGGACCGCCGAGGAAGCCGAAGCCGCCGCGCTGGCGCTCCAGGTGGGTCCAACTGCGCACCAGCCGCCCCGCCTGGTAGTCGAGATGTGCAAGCTCGACCTGCAGCCGCCCTTCGGCGGTTGCGGCGCGCTCGCCGAAAATCTCGAGGATCAGGCCGGTGCGGTCGATGACCTTGGCGCCGGTCTCTTCCTCCAAATTCTTCTGCTGGACCGGAGTTAGCGCCGAATCGACGATCAGCAGCCGTGCTTCCTCGGCCCGCGCCAGCTCGGCCACTTCCTCGACCTGGCCCTTGCCGAGCAAGGTTGCCGGACGGACGGCGCGGACGCGGTAGGCGCGGCCGCCGACGACATGGATGCCGATCGCCTCCGCCAGGCCTTGGGCTTCCTCTATGCGGGCGTCGGCCGAGCGGCGCGCGCCTTCGCGCGGCAGCTCGGGCACCACGATCACGGCCCGCTCGCCGCG
This sequence comes from Pseudomonadota bacterium, assembly GCA_040389765.1. Classification (GTDB taxonomy): domain Bacteria; phylum Pseudomonadota; class Alphaproteobacteria; order Sphingomonadales; family Sphingomonadaceae; genus Sphingomicrobium. Next base: position 161,112 of record JAZJZO010000009.1, read on the forward strand.
TGCGACCTCGATCGCGCCATTGCCGTCAAATGCGTTCAAGCCTCGTCCTCTTCCTTGTCGCTGTCGCTGTCGCTATCGCCGCCACGGCCGAGATCGAGCGGATTGGCCGGCTGCAGGGTCGAGATCGCATGCTTGTAGACCAGTTGCACACTGCCGCCGCGTTCCAGCACCAGTGCGAACTGGTCGAAGCCAGTCACCGTCCCTTGAAGCATCACGCCATTGACCAGGAACAGCGTCATTCGTTCCGCGTCGCGAGTTGCCGCGGCCAGGAAGATGTCCTGAAGCCCTGCCTTGGCTTCATCGACCTTGGGCTGCGTCGCGACGAAATCCGCCGGCGTCTCGCCCGGCATGATGGTCGAAATCGAATGCTTGTAGACCAGCTGCGAGGCGCCTTCGCGGCGCAGCAGCAGCGAGAATGCGTCGAACCAGGTGATAACGCCCTGCAGCTTCACGCCCTTCACCAGGAAGATGGTGACGGGGAGCCTCGAGCGCCGGACGCTATTGAGGAAGTGGTCCTGCAAGCTCAGCGAACGCGTGACCATACGCCTACTCCTCCAGAGGGCGTTTACTCCTCACCCTCGCGCTTGTCCCCGATTCCCAGCGCCTTGAGCTTCCGGTGGAGTGCGGAACGCTCCATGCCGATGAACGAAGCGGTGCGGGAGATGTTGCCCGAAAAGCGCCGGATCTGGATCCTCAGATACTCGCGCTCGAACGACTCGCGCGCTTCGCGTAGCGGGCTGCCCATGATCGCCATTGCCGGCCCGCCGCCCCCCATCGCGTTCTGGTTGTCCAGGATCTCGGGTGGAAGCAGGTCGACGTCGATCCGCGACGCGCGATCGCCTGGCGCCAGGATCAGCGTCCGTTCGATGATGTTCCGAAGCTGGCGCACGTTGCCCGGCCATTCATGCGCCTGCAGCGCCGCCATCGCTTCTTCGGAGATGGTCGGCGAATGCATCCGCCGCTCGGCCGCGTAGCGCGCCAGGAAGTGGCTCACGAGCTCGGGAATATCCTCGCGCCGCTCGCGCAACGCCGGGAGCCGCACCGGCACGACGTTAAGCCGGTAGTAGAGGTCCTCGCGGAAACGCCCGGCGATGATCTCGTCCTGCAGGTTGCGCGAGGTAGCGGACAGCACGCGGACGTCGACCCGGACCGGGCGCTGCCCGCCAACGCGGTGATAGCTCTGGTCGGTCAGGACGCGCAGGATCTTCGCCTGGGTGGTGAGCGGCATGTCGGCGATTTCGTCGAGGAACAGCGTCCCGCCATGGGCGTGCTCGAGCAGGCCCGGGCGCATCTGCCCCTCACTCTCGCTGCCGAACAGCTCTTCTTCGACCCGCTCGGGGCTCATCATCGCCGCCGACAGGACGATAAAGGGGGCGCGGGCGCGCGGGCTCCACTGGTGGATCATCCGCGCCGCAATCTCCTTGCCGACGCCGGGTGGGCCGGAAATGAGGACTCGGCTGCCGGTCGGCGCAACGCGCTTCAAGGTGGCGCGGACCGTATTGATGGGGATCGAGCTGCCGTGAAGCTGATCCTCCTGCCCGACCTGCAGCTTGAGGTCGGCATTTTCGCGGCGCAGGCGCTCGGTCTCGGTCGCGCGATCGACGAGATAGATCAGGCGCCCGGCCTCGAACGGCTTCTCGATGAAGTCGATCGCCCCTTCCCTCACCGCGGCAACGGCGGTGTCGAGATTGCCGTGGCCCGAGATCATCAGCACCGGGATCGTCGAATCGCGGCGCTTGACCTCCTGCAGCAACTGTAGCCCGTCGAGCCGCGAGCCCTGCAGCCAGACGTCGAGCAGCACCATAGACGGCCGCCGTTCTTCGACCGCCTCCAGCGCCGAATCGCTGTCGGCGGCCGTGCGCACGGCATAGCCTTCATCCTCCAGCACCCCGCTGACGAGGTCGCGGATGTCGGCTTCATCGTCGACTATGAGCACTTCGAGCGCCATCAGGCCTCCTCATCATTGGGTTGGTCGCCGCCGGCTTCGCCCTCGGCGGCAAGGTGCACGAGCTTGGCAGTGTCGAAGCTGATGCGGACGTGGGTTCCGCCGCCGGGCCGGTCGAGGAAGGCGATCTCGCCCATATGTTCCTCGACGATCTTCTTGACGATGGCGAGCCCAAGCCCGGTGCCGCGGACCCGCGTCGTCATATAGGGCTCGGTCAGCCGTTCGCGGTCCTCCGGAAGGCCGATGCCGGTGTCGAGAACGTCGAGGATCAGGCATTCCCCCTCCTCCCGAACCTTCAGCTCGATGCGATCGCCAGCGAGGCTGTGCTCGCCGCGATTACGCCGTGTTTCAATGGCTTCAACACCGTTCTTGACTACATTTGTCAGCGCCTGGCCAAGCTGGCGGCGGTCGCACACCATCGTGAAGTCGCCCTTCGGCGGCTCGAGCACGAAGGTGATCGCCGGGTGCGCGACTTCGTGGAGGAACAGCGCCTGACGCGCGATCTCGTGGACATTCTCCTCACGGAACACCGGCTTGGGCATGCGCGCGAAGTTGGAGAATTCGTCGACCATCCGGCGAAGGTCGCCAACCTGGCGGACGATCGTCCCGGTCAATTGCTCGAACGTCTCCTTGTCGGAGGTCACTTCCTGGCCGAACCGCCGCTGCAGGCGCTCCGCCGCAAGCTGGATCGGCGTCAGCGGGTTCTTGATCTCATGCGCGATACGGCGGGCGATATCGGACCAGGCCGCGCGCCGCTGATCGGAAAGCTGGTCGGTGATGTCGTCGAAGGTCAGGACCGAACCATCCTGGTAGCGCACCCGCTTCACTGCCAGCGTCCGCTGCCCCGAACCGGCGGTGATCAGCACCTCTCCTTCCGATTGCTCACCCCGCATGAACTCGTGGAGCTCGGCCGAGACCTTGGCCAGCGGCTTGTCCTCGACCTGCCCTTCCCCGGGTTGAAGCAGGTTTTCCGCCGACCGGTTGAGCAGCAGGACGCGAAGCTTGGTGTCGACCGCGATGACGCCGGCGGTCACGCTGGTCAGCACCGCTTCCATGAAGGCTCGGCGTGTTTCGAGCTGGGTGTTGGCCGTGACCAGCGCCGTAGTCTGCTCCTCGAGCCGGCCGGTCATGCGGTTGAAGGCCGTGGCCAGAGTCTGCACCTCGTCCTGCTCACCGCCCTTGCGCACCGGCACGCGCGCCGAGAAGTCGCCGGCCTCGATCCGTCCGGCAGCCGAGACCAGTTCGCCCACCGGCCGGACCATGCGATCGGCAAGGCGAAGTGCAGTCAGGATCGCCAGCCCGACGATGATCAGGGCGCCGAGCAGAAGCGCGGCGTTGAACTTCAGCTGGTTGGCGCGCGACTTGGCAAGCAGGGCCTGGTAATCGCCCAGCACGCCATTGGCCTGCTCGATCTGCTGCCGGAACTGCGGATCGAAGACGCGCGCGGCGTAAAGGAAGGTGTCGGGGCCGTAATCGAGCTTGGTCACCGCACCGATCCGGTCGGGCGACTTGATCGGCACCACCTGCACTTTCTGGAGGGCGGTCAGGGCCGACGGCGGAATGTCATTGCCCAGCGGGCGGTCATAGGGATCGACCAGCGCGATCGTCCGGATCTGCTTGTCCTTGCCGTAGGTAAAGATGATCGCTTCCGAGAGGTTGCGGTTCAGCACCTGGTTGCGCGCGAACGCCTCCTGGAAGCGCGGGTCTTCCATCGTCGTCATGCGCAGGTAGCCGGCAATGTCCGCGCTGGCGGTGACGGTCTCGTTGGCGACGCGCTCGACCTCGCGGTTGTAGCTCGACTGGGCGACCTGGACCGTATTCTCGAGCATTCCCCGCGCCCGGTCCGAGAACCAGAACGAAATACCGCTCTGAAACAGGAGCGACGCGAAAATCGCGACCAGCACCGTCGGGACAGCAGCAAGCACCGAGAACAGCGCCACCAGGCGCACGTGGAGCCGGCCGCTGCCGAGACCCGTTTTCTCCGCCCGCTGGACCGCCAGCCGGCGTGAGTACAACACCATCAAGCCAATTGCCGGCAACAGGTTCGCGATCAGCAGCAGCGCGATCAGCGGCGGCGGCAGCAGCGATCCGGGCGTCGCCCCGCGCTGGAGCAGCCAGTAGCTCAACGCCATCATGCCCGCCAGGAACAGGGCGATCGCCAGCGCCAGCCGGTCGTAGAACCGGCCGCTTGCCCGCTCCCGCTGGAGCCAGCTGTCCCCCTGGATGGTCATTGCCGGCGATTCGGCGGTCCGAGCGTCCATTCCACCGCGCACTAGCATGCGCGTTGCATCAAAAACACACTTGTGTTGAACGATTTTCCGTCAGGCGGCGGAGCGCGCGAGCCACGGCGAATAGAATTCCTGCAACATGGCGATCACTATTGCCGGGTTGTCCTGCTGATTGACCCGATTCCTGAGCTCGGCCGAGCCCGGCAGGCCCTTGGTGTACCAGCCGATATGCTTGCGGGCGAGATTGACGCCGGTGTGGGTGCCGTAAAGCTCCAGCATCTCGCGATACTGCTGGAGCATCGCGCCAAGCTGCTCGTCTAGGCTGGGGTCGGGGCGCCGCCCGCCCTGGACGAGCTCGGCCACGACCTGGCCGATCAGCCACGGCCGGCCATAAGCGCCGCGGCCGATCATCACACCGTCCGCGCCGGACTGGCGGAGCGCCTCGCGCGCGTCGCCGATCGAGCAGATGTCGCCATTGGCGATCACCGGCACGCTGACCGCGTCCTTGACCTTGCGGATGAAGGCCCAGTCGGCCTCGCCCTTGTAGAGCTGGCACCGGGTACGGCCGTGGACCGTGATCAGCTTGACGCCGAGGTCTTCGGCGATGCGCGCGAGCTCGGGCGCGTTGAGGCTCATATGGTCCCAGCCCATGCGCATCTTCAGCGTCACGGGGACCTCCACCGCCTTGACCGTGGCATCGATCAGCTTCGCGGCCAGCGGCAGGTCGCGCATCAGCGCCGATCCGGCATCGCCATTGACGACCTTGCGCACCGGGCAGCCCATGTTGATGTCGATGATCGCGGCCCCGCGCTGCTCGTTGAGCTTGGCGGCCTCGGCCATGACGTGCGGCTCGCAGCCGGCAAGCTGGAGCGAGACCGGTTCCTCGATCGGATCCCACAACGCCTTTTGCAGCGACTGGCGGGTCTCGCGGATCATCGCCTGGCTGGCGATCATCTCACTGACGGTCAGGCCCGCGCCATAGCGCTTCACCACCCGCCGGAAGGGAAGATCGGTGACGCCCGTCATCGGCGCCAGGATCACCGGCGCGTAGATCCGGACGGGTCCGACGTGGATGGGCTTCAGCATGCTCATGGGTTGCGGGGAGATAGTGCAACAAGCCTTGGCGGACAAGGAAGCGCGTAGGCCACCAGCGCCTTCCCTTCCCCGCTCATGCTGAGTAGGGACCGAGCTTGTCGAGGGCCCGTATCGAAGCAGGGTCCTTCGATACGCCGCTTCGACTTTGCTCAGCGGCTACTCAGGATGAGCGGGAAACAGTGACTGTAACTGCACTCATCGTAGCCGCTGGCAAGGGCGAACGCCTCGGCGGCGGGGTCCCCAAGCAGTATCGCCTGCTCGGCGGCAAGCCGGTCCTGCGCTGGGCCGCGGAGTCGCTCATGCATCACCCGGCCGTTCGGTCGATCCGGATCGTGGTTGGTCAGGGCCAGCAGGAACTCGCGTCTGCAGCGCTTGCGGGCCTCAATGTCGGCGAACCCATCCTCGGCGGTGCCGAGCGCGCGGATTCGGTACGCGCCGGGCTTGCGGCGATCGAGGGCGATGCCGTGCTGGTCCATGACGCCGCCCGCCCCTTCTGCCCGGCGGACGTCATCGACCGGCTCGTCGCCAGCCTCGAATTTTACGATGGCGCCGCACCCGCGCTCGCGGTTGGGGATACGCTGGCTCGCACAGACAACGGGATCGGCGACATCGTCGACCGAAGTGGCCTCGTCCGTGTACAGACGCCGCAGGCCTTCCGGCTCGATGCGCTGCGCCGGGCGTATGCGGCCTGGTCAGGACCCTCGCCTACCGACGAAACGACTGTCCTGCGGGCTGCGGGGATGCATGTCGCAGCGGTGAAAGGCGATCCCGCGCTCGACAAGCTGACCACGCCGGCCGATTTCGAGCGGGCCGCCGCCTGGCTCGCCGGGCGGATGAGCCCGCGCACCGGCACCGGCTTCGACGTCCATGCCTTCGCCGGCGACGGCCCGATCATGCTCGGCGGGATCCAAGTCGCGCACGAGCGCGGCCTCGCCGGCCACAGCGATGCCGACGTGGCGCTCCATGCGATTACCGACGCCCTGCTCGGCGCCGGCGGCCTCGGCGACATCGGCGAGCATTTCCCCCCGACCGACCCGCAGTGGAAGGGTGCGTCTTCCGACCATTTCCTAGCCCATGCCTGCGCACTGCTCCGCGCCAAGGGAGCAATCATCGATTCTGTGGATTGTACGATCATCGCCGAGGCGCCGAAGGTCGGCCCCCATCGTTCGGCGATGCGTCGACGGATTGCGGAGATTTGCGGCTTGAGCACCGACCAGGTCAGCATCAAGGCCACGACCACCGAAGGCCTCGGCTTCACCGGGCGCCGCGAAGGCATTGCCGCGCAGGCCGTTGCCAGCATCCGCATGGGGATCGACTGGTGAAGGACAGCCTTCTCCCCGACGTTCTCGTCGAAAAGGCGCGCGAGGTCGTGGAGGCCAATCGGAAGGCCGGCCGCCGCGTCGCCGTCGCCGAAAGCTGCACCGGCGGCCTGGTCAGCGCTGCGCTGACCGAAATCCCGGGCTCGTCGGAAATGTTCGAGGCCGGCTACGTCACTTATTCCAACGCAGCCAAGATCCATGAGCTGCACGTCAGCGCGGACGTGGTCGACACCTTCGGCGCGGTCAGCGTCGCCACCGCCTGGGCGATGGCGCGCGGCGCGCTTGCCGCCACCGACGCCGACATTGCCGTCGCCATTACCGGCGTTGCCGGTCCCGGCGGTGGGACCGCGCAAAAGCCGGTCGGCACCGTCGTGTTCGCGACTGCCGAGCGTGACGGCGACCCCGCCAAGATCGTCGCCGACCAGAAATTCTTCGATGAAACGACTCGTTCGGGCGTGCGCCTTCAGGCGGCGCTTTGCGCGCTGGACTTGCTGCTTCCGTAAAGCGCCGCGGCGCGCTGCTCGAACGCGTCGGTCATGCGGCGCAGCGCCCGGTCGAACATCGCCCCGGCGAGACTTTCGAACAGCCGCGACTTGAACGCGAAATCGACCGAGAAATGGACATCGGTGCCGCCATCCGAAGCGCGATCGAACCGCCACTCGTTGTGCAGGAACTTCAGCGGGCCTTCGACATAATCGACGCAGATGCTGTCGGGCCGCCGCTTCTTCACCCGGCTCGTGAAGCGCTCCTTGAAGGCGTTGAAGCCGACGACGAGGTCGGCGACCGCTTCGGTCTCGCTCGATGAGCGGACCCGGACCGCGACGACCCAGGGCAGGAACTCGTCATAACGGGCAACGTCCGCGACGAGGTCGAACAATTGCTCGGGCGTGTAAGGGAGGTACCGCGTCTCGCTATGCCGCGGCATTTCCGCCTTCCCCGACGGAGGATTTCGCCAGCTGCGCGTTGCGGGCATCCTGCATCTTCTTGAAATCGTCGCCGGCGTGATAGCTCGAGCGGGTCAGCGGCGAGGCCGCGACCAGCAGGAAGCCCTTGGCCCGCGCAATCGCCGCATAGGCATCGAACGCCTGCGGAGTGACGAATTCCTCGACCCTGGCGTGACGCGGGGTCGGCTGGAGATATTGGCCCATGGTCAGGAAATCGACGCCTGCGGAGCGCATGTCGTCCATCACCTGGTGAACCTCGAGGCGCTGCTCGCCAAGCCCAACCATGACGCCGGACTTGGTGAAGATGTGCGGCGCCTTCCGCTTCACGCTCTCGAGCAGCCGAAGCGACGCATAATAGCGCGCGCCCGGGCGGATCGTCGGATAGAGCCGGGGCACGGTTTCGAGATTGTGGTTGTACACGTCCGGCCCCGCGGCGACGATCGCATCGACCGCCGCCTCGCTCTTGTTGCGGAAGTCGGGCGTCAGGATCTCGATCGTCGTGTTGGGGGTGTTCCGGCGAAGCGCGTCGATCACCTTGACGAACTGGGAAGCACCGCCGTCGGGCAGATCGTCGCGGTCGACCGACGTCACGACGATATGCTCAAGGCCAAGCTCGGCCGCGGCGGTCGCCACATGCTCGGGCTCGAGCGGATCGACCGCGCGCGGCATCCCCGTCTTCACATTGCAGAAGGCGCAGGCCCGAGTGCAGGTGTCGCCCAGGATCATCACCGTCGCGTGCTTCTTGGTCCAGCATTCGCCGATGTTCGGGCACGCCGCTTCCTCGCACACGGTGGCGAGGTTCAGCGAGCGCATCAGCTTGCGAGTCTCGTGATAACCGGGGCTGACCGGTGCCTTGACCCGGATCCAGTCGGGCTTGCGCTGCCGGGGAGGAACTGCGGCGGGTGCGTTCATGGCGGCCAGATAGCGACTTGGCCCAAGGGATACTAGGTGGGTTGCCACCCCTGCCCTCGTCCCGCTAGCCGGTGCGCATGTCCTATCTCGATGATCTGATCGACGGATACCGCCGCTTCCGCGCCCAGGAATGGGAGCATGAGCGCGAACGCTGGTCGGAACTCGCCGAGGGCCAGAGTCCTCGGGTGATGATCCTGTCCTGCGCCGACAGCCGCGTCGACCCGGCGCAGATTTTCGACGCCCGCCCCGGCGAGATGTTCGTCGTCCGCAACATCGCCGCGCTCACCCCGCCCTACGAAACCAGCAGCGGCTATCACGGTGTCTCGGCCGCGCTGGAATTCGCGGTCACCCAGCTCGAGGTCGGCGAGATCATGGTGATGGGGCACGGCATGTGCGGCGGTTGCGCGGCCGCGCTCAGTGGCACGTTCGATGACCGCAGGCATGGCCACGGCCAATTCATCGCCGACTGGGTGCGGATGCTCGATCGGGCCCGCGACAAGGTTCGTGCTCGCCACACCGACCTCGACGAGGCTGCCTATCTCGACATGGAGCGGGAGGCGGTGAAGGTCAGCCTTGCCAACCTCAGGACTTTTCCCTGGATCAGGGAGCGCGAAAAGGCCGGCAAGCTCAAGCTGCACGGCGCCCATTTCTCGATTGCGGAAGGCCGGCTCTACATACTCGACGAGGCGGAAGAGAACTTCCGCCCCGTCTAGCAACTCAATTCTTAAAACGAGCGCTGGCTAGCAGCGGACGTTATAGTCGTAATGCGGCTGGCCATACTGATCGACGTAATAGCAATAGCCGCGGGTATCGCGATAATATTGCCGACCATTGATGGTCGCGCCGAGCACGCCCCCAAGGATCGCACCAGCAACCGCGCCGGCACCCGGGCTCACGCCCGGCAAGACCGCACCGGCGATCGCGCCGCCGGCAGCGCCGAGAACGGCGCCTGCAGCCGCGTTACCGGCCTGGCTGTTGTTGGTGTAGCCGCTTCCGTACGGATAGGAATTGGCGGGATAATAGCCGTTATTATAGCCGTACGGGGAGTTATACCCGTACTGGTTCGGATAAGTAGCACAGCCGGTTACCGCAACACTGGCGGCGAGGGCTGCAGCAAGACCAAGCTTCCTCATCGTCTCGTCCTTCCTCAACACGCCCCCATCCCGCATTAGTGCATTAGGGGGCGTTTCGTTCCCGCATCGATCATCTCCCGTTCAGCTGAACGGAGGATGCACGGCAGGCTGTGGCCATTCCGCGACGCCGCGCTATCAGGTGAAAAAAGGGGACTCGGGAATGCACGACCGGAACGTCGAGACCGAAGCCAATATCGCGCTGCTGATCGATGCCGATAATGCCTCCCCCGACCATCTCGACGAAGTGCTGCTCGTCCTGGGCGAGCTCGGCACGATCAACATCCGCCGCGCGTACGGTAACTGGGCCAAGCCCGCGCTCAAGGGTTGGGGCGGCCTTACCGGCAAGCAGTCGATCGTTCCGGTCCAGCAGTTCGATGTCGTCAAAGGCAAGAGCGTCACCGACATGCGCATGACGATCGACGCCATGGACCTGCTCTATCGCGGCCATGTCGACGGCTTCGGGATCATGTCGTCGGACAGCGACTTCCTTCCTCTTGCGCAGCGCATCCGCGAGGAAGGGCTGCCGGTCTACGGTTTCGGGACGCAAAAAACGCCGGGTCCTTTCCAGCAGGCCTGCACCCGCTTCTTCGATGTCGGCGCTCTGGCGCTCGACGATGAAGAGCAGCTCGAGCAGCCCGCGACCGCCGCCGGCCAGCGGCCCGTCGATGCCGAGCTGCTGCAGGTGCTGGGCTCCGCCTACAAGGCCTCGAAGCGCGACGAAGAGGGCTACACGCCGCTATCGGAACTCGGCCAGCGCGCGAAGGCTGTCTCCAGCTTCGCGGCGCGTAATTACGGCTTTTCGCGCCTCTCCGAACTGATCAAGGCCGTCCCTAATTTCGAGGTTAAATCGGGGGACGACGGACGCCTGCTGGTCAAGCGCTTGCGCTGACGAACTGTTGCCATCGAACAACAATGCAAAAGTTCCGACGCCAAGGCGGAACCTCACCTCTTATGGCAAGTTTAGCCCCCTAACCTAGGTTAGAACACATCAGACAAAATGAACCGCCAAAATCCCGAACAATTCCTCGAGGTCGCACTCGAGGCCATCGGTTCTCAACCCGATTGGCGCGACACGCTGAATCGACTTCCGGTTCCCGTTTACACCACCGACGATCGTGGCAAGGTCACCTTCTGGAACGACGCCTGCGTCAACTTCGCCGGCCGCGAGCCCGAGCTTGGGCGCGATCGATGGTGCGTCACCTGGCAACTCTACACCACCGCCGGCGATCCGCTCCGCCACGAGGATTGCCCGATGGCGCAAGCGCTGGCCCAGCGCCGTCCGGTACGTGACGCCATCGCAATTGCCGAGCGCCCCGACGGCAGCCGCGTCGCTTTCCGCCCTTACCCGACGCCTCTGTTCAATGATGACGGCTCGCTCAGCGGCGCGATCAACATGCTGATCGACGTCACCGACGAGCAAAGCGATGCCTTGCACGAGCAGGCCGAGCGCTGCCGCCGCCTCGCCGGCGCGCTCTACACCCGCGAAAGCTCGATCGTGCTGGAGCAAATGGCGGTTCGCTACGAACGGACCGCATCCGAACTCGAGACCGGCAGGCGCTAGCTGCTGGCCGGCACCCGCTCGATCCTTAGCGGGGGCATCTCGACAATCGCATAGGTACCCGACGCGATCTCGATGTTGGCTTCGTTCAGGCCGGCGAAGATCTGGCGGCTCATGGCATCCTTGATGCCTCGACCACCATGGTCCGGAAGCAGGAAACGGACGGTAAGCTCCAGCCAATTGTCGGTCATGCGCCAGTAGACCCGCGGGTCGACATCGCCGACATCCACGCCGAATTGCTCTTCCAGCCGCTGCAGTTCTTCGCGCGCAATCTTGTCGCGGCCGAGCGCATGCTCTCGCGCTGCATCGAGCAGGATCTGCTCGGCCCGCGCGCAGTCATCGCCATATTTCACCGGCAGGTTGATCTCGTCCCAGATGTACGGGAACTCCCGCGTGTAATTGTAGACGGGCTCGTCGAAGACCTTGTCGTTGGTGACCGTGACGATGCGTCCGGTAAACTGGCGGCTGCGGATCCACATCGAGGGCGCGTCGGCCTGCTCCTTGGGCGATTGGCCCATTTCCATGATCCGCGTCTGCATGAAGCTGAGGTCGAGGACGTCGCCGCGAACGCCGCCCATGACGATGCGGTCCCCGACGTTGAAGGTGCGGCCGCGCAAGATCACGAAATAGCCGGCCACCGCCGTGATCACGCGCTGCATGGCAAAGGCGATGCCGGCGCCGACGATCCCGACGACGCTCGCCAGCCGCGCCGGATTGTCGAACCAGATTGACGCAATTCCGATCAGCAGGATCGCCGCGACCACCAGGCTGACGCCCTGCTTGGCCCAGAACTGGAAGCGCGTGCCCGACTGGCTGCCGATGAACTGGCCGAGGATGAAACGAAGGCTCGCGGTCAGCAGCCAGGCGATGAGGATGAAGGCGAAGGTCAGGAGGAGCTTGTGACCGTTCTGACCGGTGGCGCCGATCATCGTCACGCCGAAGAGTCTTAGTGGCTCGTCGTTCACCAACCGCTGAACCGGTCCGCGGACTTGAGGTTCCCGCTACAGAAGCTCCAGGACCGTCTCGACCTCGTCGCCGACGCTGATCCCGGCGCGGCAGCGGATCTCCTTCTTCACTGGAAGCACATAGCCACCACTGTTGAGCGGAAAGACCGACGTCCGCCAAGCGACGTCGCCGATCCTGGCTTCGACCTTGACCGATCCGAACCCGCGCGGGCTTTCGAAGCCATGCGCCTTGATCTCGGCGCTTTGATCATCGGGAACGGTGAGGAAGTACCAGCGGCCCGCGGCCTCGCCCTTCCAGATCCACAGGAGCGAGGTGAAGGCGATCACGCTAACGCGTCAGCTTGCGATAGCTCGTGCGGTGAGGCCGCGTGGCTTCCTCGCCGAGGCGGCGGATCTTGTCTTCCTCATACGCCTGAAAGTTGCCCTCGAACCATTCGACCCGGCTGTCGCCCTCGAAGGCCAGGATGTGCGTGGCCAGGCGATCCAGGAAGAACCGGTCGTGGCTGATGATCACCGCGCAGCCGGCAAAATTCTCGATCGCTTCCTCGAGCGCGCCGAGGGTCTCGACGTCGAGGTCGTTGGTCGGCTCGTCCAATAGCAGCACATTGCCGCCGCGCTTCAGCATCTTGGCGATGTTGACGCGGTTGCGCTCGCCGCCCGACAGCTTGCCGACATTCTTCTGCTGGTCCTGGCCCTTGAAGTTGAAGGCGCCGACATAGGCGCGCGTCGACTGGTCGTGGCCGTTGACCTTCATGTAATCGAGCCCGTCCGAGATCTCTTCCCAGACGTTCTTCGAATTATCGAGATGGTCGCGGCTCTGGTCGACGTAGCCGAGGTGCACGGTCGGGCCGATGTCGACCGTTCCGCTGTCGGGCTTTTCCTGGCCGGTGATGATCTTGAACAGGGTCGACTTGCCAGCGCCGTTCGGCCCGATGACCCCGACGATCCCGCCCGGCGGCAGGTTGAACGACAAATCCTCGAACAGCAGTTTGTCGCCATAGGCCTTGGTCAGCCCTTCGGCCTCGATCACCTTGCCGCCGAGGCGTTCGGGTACCTGGATCAGGATTTCCGCCTTGCCGGGCACGTATTTTTCCTGCGCGGCGACGAGCTGGTCGAACTTCGCGATACGCGCTTTCGACTTGGTCTGGCGCGCCTTGGCGCCCTGGCGGATCCACTCAAGCTCGTGGCGGATCGCGGTCTCGCGGCCCTTGTCCTCGCGCTCTTCCTGCTCGAGCCGCTTGGCCTTCTTCTCGAGATAGGTCGAATAATTGCCCTCGTAGGGGAAGTATTTCCCGCGATCGAGCTCGAGGATCCAGCTCACCACATTGTCGAGGAAGTAGCGGTCGTGGGTGATCATCAGCACCGCGCCCGCATATTCCTTGAGATGCGCTTCGAGCCACTGGACGCTTTCGGCGTCGAGGTGGTTGGTGGGCTCGTCGAGGAGCAGGATCGAGGGCTTCTGGATCAGCAGGCGAGTCAGCGCGATGCGGCGCTTTTCGCCGCCCGACAGGCTTTCGACCGACCAGTCCGACGGCGGGCAGCGCAAGGCCTCCATCGCGACTTCCAGCTGGTTGTCGAGCGTCCAGCCGTCGACGGCGTCGATCTTGCCCTGAAGCTCGCCCATCTCCTCCATCAGCTTGTCGAAGTCGGTGTCCTCCTTGGGGTCACCCATCTCGGCCGAAATGGCGTTGAAGCGATCAACCATGTCGGCGACCTCCCGGGCCCCGTCCTTGACGTTCTCGAGGACGTTCTTGCTCGGGTCGAGCTGCGGCTCCTGTGGCAGATAGCCGACGGTGATGTTCTCGCCGGCCCAGGCCTCGCCCTGATAGTCGCGGTCGATGCCGGCCATGATCTTCATCAATGTCGACTTCCCGGCGCCGTTGGGGCCGACGATGCCGATCTTCGCGCCCTGGTAGAATTGCAGGTTGATGTGGTTCAGCACCGGCTTCTGGGCGCCGGGGAAGGACTTCACTAGGTCCTTCATGACAAATGCATATTGGGCGGCCATGGGGTCGCTTCGTTCCTTCGGAGATCAAACGGGGTTGGCGCGCGAGTTAGTGGACCCGGCGCCTGATTTCCACCCCTAGAAGGGCAGCTTGAACCCGGGAGGCAGGGGCAGGCCCGTCTGCATCTTCTGAAGCTCGTTGTTGGCGGCAGCGTCGGCCTTGGTCTTGGCGTCGTTGAGCGCCGCAGCAATCAGGTCCTCGAGCATTGCCTTCTCGGACGGCTGAAGCAGGCTCTCGTCGATGTCGACGGCCAGGATCCGCCCCTTGGCGGTCGCGCGGACCTTGACCATCCCGCCGCCCGACGCGCCTTCGACCTCGACCTTGTCGAGATTGTCCTGCGCTTTCTGCAGTTCGCTCTGGGCGTTCTGCGCCATTTTCATGATTTCATCGAAATCGGGCATTTCGGGCATCGTCAGGGACCTCGGGTAGAAAAGGTTTCAAGTTCGGCATCGGGGAAGGCCTCGATCACCGCACGGACATTGGGATCGGCTAGCACCTCTGCCCGAACGCGCTCCTCGGCCATTTTCTCCTGGTCGAGCAGGGATGGTTCACCAGCCTCGTCCGACAGCGCCACGTTCCACACGGCTCCGGTCGAGGACTTCAGCGCCTGCATCAGGTCGCGCGGCCAGTCGTGCCCGAGCGGCCGCACGGGCCTCAGCACGAGCTCGGGCGGGGCATAGCGGACCAGGCCGACCTGGTCGTGAAGCTGGACGGCGAGCTGGTGCTTGCCTGCTGCTTCGAGGCGGTGGACCAGGGTCGCGAAATCGGCAGGCATCGACGCCAAAGGCGCGGCGCTCTTGCTCGCTGCAGGCGCCGCCACTGGCGCGATGTCGCCGCCCTCGCCGCTGAGCCGCGCGATCAGCGCCGCCGGATCCGGCATGTCGGCGGCGTGAATCAGCCGCAACAGCGCCATTTCGGCGGCCTCCCGTGGGTCCGGCGCGACGTCCACGTCTTGCAAGCCTTTGAGCAGCATCTGCCACAAGCGGTGGATCGTCCCCCAGCTTAGTTGCTCGGCCATGATCTGCGCGCCTTCGCGCTCCTCGGCGGACAGCATGGCGTCCGCCGTGGCGCCGGCCTTGGCCCGGGTCGCAAGGTGCAGGCTTTCCATCAGGCCGCGGAGCAACTGGGTCGGCTCGATTCCCAGCGCATGCGCTTGGTCGAGCTCGATCAGCGATGCGGTTGCATCGCCCGCTAGCACCAATTGCAGCAACCGGCGGATGCGGCCGCGGTCGGCTAGGCCCAGCATCTCACGTACCTGGTCCGCGGTGACCGTCCCTGCGCCATGGGCAATCGCCTGGTCGAGGATCGATAGGCCATCCCGCGCCGACCCCTCGGCCGCGCGGGCGATCATTCCGAGCGCTTCGGCCTCGACCTCGACCTGCTCCGCCTTCGCCACTTCGGCGAAATGGGCGGCCAGCTTCTCCGCCTGGATCCGGCGAAGGTCGAAGCGCTGCGTCCGCGACAGGACCGTGACCGGCACCTTATTCACTTCCGTGGTCGCGAACAGGAACTTCACATGCTCAGGCGGTTCCTCAAGAGTCTTCAGCAAGGCATTGAAAGCAGCCTTGGAAAGCATGTGGACTTCGTCGATGATGTAGATCTTGTAGCGCGCCGATACCGAGGCGTAGCGGACCGCGTCGATGATCTCGCGGATATCGTCGATGCCGGTGTGGCTCGCGGCATCCATCTCGATCACGTCGATATGGCGCCCTTCGGAGATGGCGCGGCATGGCTCACAGACGTTGCAGGGCGTGATCGTCGGCCCGCCCTGCCCGTCGGGCCCGACGCAATTGAGCGCCTTGGCGATAAGGCGCGCGGTGGAGGTCTTTCCGACCCCGCGGACACCGGTCAGCAGGAAGGCGTGGGCGATCCGCCCCCGCTCGATCGCATTGGCAAGGGTTTTCACCATCGCATCCTGCCCGATCAGCTCGGCGAAGGTCTGCGGACGGTATTTGCGGGCCAGGACTCGGTAAGCGGTGCTGCCGGTTTGCGCGCTCGGCGCCTTTGCCAGCGCAGCTTCGGCCGCGGCAACCTGCGCCGTTGGCGCCGGCGGCGCCTGCTTGGGGACGTCACCGAACATCGCCGCCTGCCCCTCGGCTTCGAGCTCGGCCGAAGTCGGCGCTTCTTTCTCTTCGGGTGGGTCGGCGGAATCGGACACGGTCATCTATCTAGGTGCCCATGCGGGGCTTGTCGAAGCCTGAAAGGCCGTCGCCGAGAACAATGGAGGTGGAAGCCGACGACCCGGCACGAAATCGTTGTGGCTGCTTCCTTCCGGATCTGACCAGGTTGGCGACAGCGCCGTCCGCCGACTTCCGCGCGGGCATATGGGCGAACGTCGCCCGCGGTGCAAGCTTGCAGGCTTCCTTCAGCAGCGGTTCACCCATCTGGGCAGAGCGGTAAAAAAGGGTCACTATCGGGTCGCCAATGCCGCTTTTCTTCCTTCTCGCGCTCGCCGCCGCGGCTCCGCCCGATGATCATCCGATCATGGTCACGGGTCATAGCTGGGCGCCCTTCATCAGCCCGTTCGGCGAGCCGTTCCGCGCCAAAAAGACCGACCAGGACACGATGGGTGACTGGTTCCGGCAGGCCGATCGCGATCAGGACGGGCTGCTGACGCCCGCCGAGATGCGCGCCGACGGCGAACGGTTCTTCGCGCTCCTCGACGGCGACGGTAACGGGCTGATCGAGCCCGAGGAACTGGTCGAATATGAGTGGGAGGTCGCGCCTGAGATCCAGGTCGGATCGCGCTGGCGGGCGCCCAGTTCCGCTCCTGCCCTTCCCGCGAGCAAAGGCGAGCGCCCGAAGGACGATAGCCGCGGCAGCGATGGCTCCGATTATGAGCGCCAGGGCGCCGGCCGCTACGCCTTGCTCAACATTCCCGAGCCGGTTGCCTCTGCCGATGCCAATTTCGATCGCGCGATTTCGCTTGCCGAATTCCGCCAGGCCGCGGCCGACCGCTTCCGCCTGCTCGATGGGACCGACAAGGGCCAGTTGAGCTTCACCGACATGGAAGCGCTTCGCCCGCCGCAGTTCGTGCCGGGCAGCAAACGCAAGAAGCGCGCCCGCGACGCAACCGACGCCCGCGTCGGACAACGCTTGCCCATCAGCCGATAGCATTGCATCCATGGACTTATGACCAAGACCTTCTCTTTCGCCCTGCTTCTCCTCGCCAGCTCAGCGTCCTTCGCGGCCTCGGGTCCTGGCCGCGCTTTCATGAGTCCCATGGGCGAGCCCGTGTTCGGGCGCACCGCGGGCGAAGACGGCCTTGTCGCCTGGTTCGCGGCGACCGATACGAACAAGGACGGCTTCCTCACCGCCGATGAGATGGTCGCCAACGCGGAATTGTTCTTTGCAACGCTCGACCTTGACCGTGACGGCGAAATCGCGCCGGACGAGATTGAGCGCTACGAAACGCAGATCGCGCCTCAGGTGCGAATCCGGTACGAAATGGACTCGGCTGCCGGCGCGGCAGTCGTCGGCGCGGAAGCAAGCGCCGGACGCTATGGCCTGCTGCAGATCCCGGAGCCCGTCATGGCTGCCGACAGGAACTTCAATCGCGGAGTATCGACCGAGGAATTCCGCCAGGCTGCGATCAGCCGCTTCCAGCTCCTCGACCATAGCCGTTCGGGACGGCTGACGCTTGATCAGCTGCAGGGCGTTCGCCGGTCGGCCATCGGCGCTTCGAAGAGGCGCCCTGTGCAGCCCAATACCGATAGCACGGAGGGCCAGGGCATCGGCCAGACCGGGGGCCGCCCGGCCGAGCAGAACTAGCGCCGCCCCATCCAGTTGGTGGTCCCCGGAGGGATGCGCACGTTGAGCACTTCCATCTCATCCGTGATCATGATCTGGCAGGCCAGCCGCGAAGTCCGCGACGCATGGCTGGCGAGGTCGAGCAGATCCTCTTCCTCCTCGCTTGGGCCGGGCAGCTTCGTGAAATCCTCCGGCTCGACGATGACATGGCAGGTCGAGCAGGCCATCACGCCCTCACAGGCCCCCTCGAGCGGCTGGCGCGCGGCCCAGGCGACATCGAGCAGGCGCTGGCCGGGTTTGGCCTCCACTTCCTTGTCGAGCGTTCCGTCCGCCCGGTAAAAACGCACCAGGGTCACGCGTCGAGCTTTTCCTGCGACTGCGCCGCGGCGGCAAGGCGCTTGCACGCTTCGACCAGCTCGCCCTGCCGCGTGTAGCGGCCGAAGCCGAGGCGGATGGACGAGCGCGCGTAGCGATAATCGAGGCCGATGGCGCGGAGCACGTGGCTCGGCCGACCCGATCCGCTCGCGCAGGCGCTGCCAAGCGAAAAAGCCATGTCGCGCAGATCGGCAATTAGACGTGCTCCATCAAGGCCTTGGCGGCGAATGTTGAGATTGCCCTTGTAGCGCTGATCGGTGCTGCCGTTGATCGTCCAGCCCGCGCCCAGCGCATCCATCGCCGCTTCCCACAGCTTCTCGACATGGTCGAAGTCGCGGTTGCGGCGCTCCTCGGCGAGCTTGGCGGCCGCCCCGAAACCGACGCACAGCGCCGGCGAGAGCGTGCCCGAGCGCAGTCCCTGCTCCTGCCCGCCGCCATGGAGAAAAGGAGCCGGCTCGGCGCCCTTGCGCATCCACAGGGCCCCGATGCCCTTCGGCCCGTGGATCTTGTGCGCCGAGATGGCGACCAGGTCGGGGCCGCTTGGCACATCGAGCCGGCCGAACCCCTGGACCGCGTCGCAGAGCATGATCGCACCGACGCTGTGGGCCATCTTTGCAATCGCGCGGATCGGCTGGATCACGCCAATCTCATTGTTGACCAGCATGACGGCGACCAGGGCCACCCGCTCGTCGAGCTCGCGCTCGAGCAAGTCGAGGTCGATCAGTCCGTCGCGCCCGACCGGAAGCACGGTCAGGTCCACGCCCCTCCCCGCCAGCCATTCGCAGCTGTCGAGCACCGCGGCATGCTCGGTGGCGACCGTGACGATGCGGCTCCTGCCCTTCGGCGCCCTCTCGATCGTTCCTTTGAGCGCCCAGTTCAGCGCCTCGGTTGCGCTGCCGGTGAAGGCGATGCCGCCGCCCTTGAAGCCGAGCGCATTTTGCAACTGCTTGCGCGCAACCTCGATCGCAGCGGCCGCTTCGTGCGCCCAGCGCGAAGGCGAGTGCGGATTGGCGAACTTGTCCTCGATCCACGGCCCCATCGCTTTCGCGGCTTCCGGCGCGACCGGCGTCGTGGCCTGGTAATCGAGGTAGATCATGCCGCTTCGGCCTTGCTCCGCTCCCGGATCCGGCGCCACTCGGCGGTGAAATGTTCGACATCGGCCGCGCTGGTCGACGGGCCGAAGCTGACGCGAATGGTCGAGGCGGCGATTTCGGGCGCGACGCCCATGGCGCCGAGCACTCGGCTCGGCTTCATGCTTCCCGAAGAACAGGCGCTGCCGGCGGAGATGGAGATGCCGGCAAGGTCGAACTGGACCAGCTGGCTGGCGTTGGCGACGCCCGGCATGGCGTAGCCGCCGATGGTGGAGATGCGCGGGGCATCGGCGGCGATGACCACGCCGCCGGCAGCAACGATCTCAGCCTCAAGCGCCTGCCGCAGTCCGCCGAGCCGCTCCATCGCATCGACAAAGGCCCGCGACTTGAGCGCGGCGGCCATTGCGGCTGCGGCGGGAAGGTTCTCGGTCCCGCGGCGATAACCGCGCTCCTGCCCGCCGCTCGCCTCGAGCCTCGCCAGGTCCTTGATGAGCAGCGCCCCGGCGCCCGGCGGACCGCCGAACTTGTGCCCGGAAATGGCGATGAAATCGGCATCCGGCAGAGCGATCTTGCCCGCCGCCTGCGCACAATCGGCGAGCAGCAACGATCCCGCGCTCCGCACCAGCTCCGCAATCCGGTCGATCGGCTGGATCACGCCGGTCTCATTGTTGACGAGTTGGATGGCGACCAGCGCCGGCCCGCCTTTGAGCGCCTCCGCCAGCGCTTCGAGCTGGATTAAGCCGTTGCCATCGACAGCAAGCACCTCCGCGGCTGGGCCCATCGCCGCCACGACCGCATCATGTTCGGTCGGGCCGAGGATCCGCCGTTCGGCCTTCGCCCGCGACGCGACGATCTGGATCGCCTCGCTCGCGCCGGAGGTCAGGATGACGTCATGCCGCCAGCCAAGGGCCTCCGCGATGCCGCGCCGCGCGTCTTCCAGAGCCGCTCGCGCCCGCCGCCCGTCCCCGTGGGGCGAGCTGGGGTTCGCCCACTCCTCCAGCGCAGCCGCCATCGCCGCCTGCGCTTCGGGAAGCACGGGCGTGGTTGCGGCATGGTCGAGGTAGAGGCGCTTCTGGCTGCTCAAAAGGCGTGGATTCCTGCCGATTGCCACATGAACGGCGGCCCCTATATAGGAGCCAGGGCCGCCGCGCATCTCTCGCCGATGCGGCCATGTGTCGAACACTAGCTGCAAAGTTTTCATGCCCGAAGTCATTTTTCCCGGCCCCGAGGGACGCCTCGAAGGACGTTTCCATCCCGGCACCCGGCCGCGCGCGCCCGTCGCGTTGATCCTTCATTCGCACCCGCAGGCCGGGGGCACGATGAACAACAAGATCGTGCAGCTGCTATACCAGACCTTCGTCCGGCGCGGCTTTGCGACGCTTCGCTTCAACTTCCGCGGAGTCGGCAAGAGCCAGGGCGTGTTCGACAATGGCATCGGCGAACTCAGCGATGCCGCAAGCGCGCTCGACTGGGTTCAGTCGATTCACCCGGAGGCGGAGACGACCTGGGTCGCCGGCGTCAGCTTCGGCGCCTGGATCGGCATGCAATTGCTGATGCGCCGCCCCGAAATCCGCGGCTTCATCTCGATCGCGCCGCCCGCCAACATGTACGACTTCAGCTTCCTCGCCCCCTGCCCCTCGTCGGGCATCATCATCCAGGGCGAAGCGGACGAGGTGGTGACACCAAGCGCCGTCCAAAAGCTGGTCGACAAGCTCCGGACCCAGCGCCACATCACCATTCACCAGGACCTGATCCCGGGCGCGAACCACTTTTTCGCCAACGAGCTCGACCTGTTGATGAAGTCGGTCGACGATTATCTCGACATGCGGCTCGCGACCGACCCGATCAAGCCGGCGATTCCCTCTCGCTCGTCGCGGTCCTGAGGATGTCCTGAATAATTCTGCGTTCCGCCGCGGAATTTCATCAAGGTTTAACCAAGTTCGGGCAGAGCGGCAGCCATGCCCAAGTCCGACCAGCAAGCGCGCCTCGACGAAGCGTTCGAAAGGATCGAAGAAACGATCCTGCCGTGCATCGCGATGATGCTCGACACGCTGATCGACGCTTCGGAGTCGGTTGAAGGCGACCAGCGCCGCTTCCTTGCGGCCGAGCTCAAGACCCTCGCCGCCGAGCTCGAAGAGCTGACGCAGGCCGTCGAGCGCTCGAGCCCGATGCACCTCGAGCCCGGCGAATATAAGACCCGCAACGTCGCTTGATGCGCTTCATCCCACCCCGCTCATCCTGAGTAGGGACTGAGTAGGCGAAGCGCATCGAAGGCCCGTATCGAAGGACGTGCTTCGATATGCCATTTCGACAAGCTCAATGGCTACTCAGCATGAGCGGGTTTTGAACCGACGATCCGCCCATGAAGGGCCGGGTCGACATTCCCTCCCGACAGCACCACCACCGTATCTTCCAGCGGCGCGACCTTGCCCACAAGCAGCGCGGCAAGCGCAACCGCGCCTCCCGGTTCGACCACCAGCCCGTGCCGGTCCCAGGCAAAGCGCATGGCTTCGGCGGTTTCATCGTCGCTGACCGAGAAGGCGGCGGCGTGGCGGTCCCCTAGGATGCGAAAGGTGATTGGCGACACTCGCGGCGTCTGCAGGGCGTCGCACCAGCTGTCGGGCGCATCGGCGGCCACCGGCACGATCTCGCCGATGTCGAGCGAGCGGGCCATGTCGTCCCAGCCTTCGGGCTCGACGATGACGATCTCAGCCCCTGGAACGACAAGCGCGACACCCGAGGCGAGCCCGCCGCCACCGCAAGGAACGATGATCCGCGGCGGCTCCTTGCCCATCTGCTCAACGATTTCGATCCCGACCGTGCCCTGGCCGGCAACGATCGCCGGATCATCGAAGCTGGGGACCACCGTCGCGCCCGTCTCCTCGGAAATTTGCGCCGCAATCGCTTCGCGGCTTTCGGTCCGGCGGTCGTAGAAGATGATTTCCGCCCCTTCGCCGCGCGTCCCATCGACCTTCACCGCCGGCGCGTTGCTTGGCATGACGATGATCGCTCGAATCCCCAGCCGCCTGGCGGCGATCGCGACGCCCCGGGCATGATTGCCCGAGGAGAAAGCAACGACTCCGCGGCCCTTTTCCTCCTCGCTGAGTTGAAGCAGGCGGTTGGTCGCGCCCCTGAGCTTGAAGGCGCCGCCGGTCTGCAGGCACTCGCACTTCAGCCAGATTCGTGTTCCCGCGACCTCGCTCTCGATCAGCGGGGTCTTTTCGACCAGTCCGGCGATCCTTGCCGCCGCCTCTGCGACGCTGCCGCGCGTCACTTTCGAAGCCTCATTCAAGTCGTTGATTTGTCTAACCTTTCGACCAGCCGTTGCAAAATGATGACAAATGCGGCCCCGCAGCACTTTAGGGGTCCAAAAAATCTTTACAGGGGGCACCCCCGCACATATATCGCGCCCCGCTGCCCCATGGGACTTCCAACCGCAAGGCAGCTGTTCGTCAACGTTGCCGTCAGGCATTTGGAGGTCCCTTGAGTTGCACAAGCATCATCGCGCGCTGGGGCTAGCGACCGCCCCGTCCGGCACCAGGTCCGGTGCCGACATCGCCAAGCTGCGCCCGGCCGAGCCGGTGACCCTTCTTCGTCCGCACGCTGCGCGTCGGGCCGCCCGTTTCTTCGTCGAGAAGTTTCCGGGCCGCTCGCTCTATGCCGTGAAGGCGAATCCGTCGCCGGACCTGCTCCAGATCCTCTGGGATTCGGGCGTCACCCACTACGATGTCGCTTCGATCGGCGAAGTGCGGTCGGTCCACCAGATCCTGCCGGAGGCCGTGCTGTGCTTCATGCACCCGGTGAAGTCCGAGGAAGCGATCGCCGAAGCCTATTTCGAGCATAACGTTCGGACCTTCAGCCTCGACACGATGGACGAGCTGGAAAAGATCGTCCGCGCCACGGCCACGAACGGGGAGATGGCGGCGGACCTCAACCTGTTCGTCCGCGTCCGGGTCAGCTCCGATCACGCCAAGCTCAGCCTCGCCGCAAAGTTCGGTGCTGCCGCGGATGAGGTGCGCCAGCTGCTGATTGCTGCGCGCCAGGCGTCGGACGCGCTCGGCATCTGCTTCCATGTCGGGAGCCAGGCGATGACTCCGGCGGCTTATGCCGAGGCGATGACCCGCGTCCGCGGCGCGATCGTCGATGCCGGCGTGGTGGTCGACGTGGTCGATGTCGGCGGGGGCTTCCCCTCTTCCTATCCGGGGATGGAGCCGCCGCCGCTGGAGACCTATTTCGCGGTCATCCACCAGGCCTTCGAAGACCTGCCGATCAGCTATTCGGCCGAGCTCTGGTGCGAGCCGGGCCGTGCGCTCTGCGCCGAATATGCAAGCGTGCTGGTGCGGGTCGAGAAGCGCCGCGGTGACGAGCTCTACATCAACGATGGCGCTTATGGCGCTCTGTTCGATGCCGCGCACATCGGTTGGCGCTACCCCGTCAGCCTGGTGCGGGACCAGGATTCGCACGTCCGCCCGATGGACTTCAGCTTCTACGGGCCGACCTGCGACGATCTGGACCGCATGGCGGGACCGTTCGCGCTTCCCGGCGACGTAAAGCCGGGCGATTATATCGAGCTCGGCATGCTCGGCGCGTACGGCTGCGCGATGCGCACCCAATTCAACGGCTTCGGCGCCAACCGCACCGAAATCGTCGACGACGAGCCCATGGCCAGCCTTTATGCGCCGGTGCGGACGACCCGTTCGAACGTCGTAAAGCTATAACGAACTCCCCTCCCGTGTACGGGAGGGGTTTGGGGGTGGGCCTGTCCCCTCATTGAAATGAACGACGGCCAATAGCCGGTCCTCGCGGACCAAGGTAAAACCCACCCCTGCCCCTCCCGCCCGCGGGAGGGGAGCTATTGGAGCATGAAATGACGACTGACACGCTGAACAAGGTTCAGGACGCCGAGCGGATCAATGACACCCGCAAGGCGGAGCTGCTGGCAACCCCGGTCGAGCACATTGACATCACCAACTTCGACGCTCGACCGATCGTCGACGCGATGGGCAAGATGAGCTTCACCAGCCGCGACCTCGCCCGCGCCACGGGCATCTACAACCAGATGCTGGAGGACAAGGATTGCTCGATCATCCTGGTCGTCGCCGGGTCGACTTCGGCCGGCGGCTGCATGGATCTCTATGCCGAGCTGGTGAAGTCGAACATGGTCGATGCGATCGTCGCCACCGGAGCCACGATCGTCGACATGGATTTCTTCGAAGCGCTTGGCCACAAGCACTTCCAAGCCAATGAAATCCCTGACGATGATGCGCTGCGCTCGCTCTACATCGACCGCATCTACGACACCTATATCGACGAGCAGCAGCTGCAGGATTGCGACCATACGATCGGCGACATCGCGAACAGCCTGGAGCCGCGCCCGTACAGCAGCCGCGCCTTCATCCGCGAAATGGGCAGGTGGCTGAGCGAGGGCAATGCCAAGAAGGAGGGCAGCCTGGTGCAGCTCGCCTATGAGCATGACGTGCCGATCTTCTGTCCGGCCTTCGTCGACAGCTCGGCCGGCTTCGGCCTGGTCAAGCACCAGGTTGACGCCATGAAGGCTCAGCGGCCGTACATGGTGCTCGATGCCATCGCCGACTTCCGCGAACTCACCGACATCAAGATCAAGGCCGGCACCACGGGCCTGCTGATGATCGGCGGCGGCGTTCCGAAGAACTTCACGCAGGACACGGTCGTCTGCGCCGAAATCCTCGGTCACGACGACGTCGAGGTGCACAAGTACGCCGTGCAGATCACGGTCGCCGACGTCCGCGACGGCGCGTGCTCCTCCTCCACGCTCCAGGAAGCGGCGAGCTGGGGCAAGGTTTCGACGGCGATGGAGCAGATGGTGTTCGCCGAAGCGACCAGCGTCCTCCCACTGCTCGCCAGCGATGCCTGGCACCGCGGCGCCTGGCGCAAGCGCGAGAAGCGGCGCTTCGCCAAGCTGTTCGTCTAACCGGAATCGTCATTGCGAGGAGCGTCAGCGACGCGGCAATCCCGCTGGATTGCTTCGCTTCGCTCGCAATGACGCCACGGGTGGCGATTGCTAACCGAAACGAAATGAAGCACCCTCCTCCGATAGTTCGGGGGAGGGTTTTTCATGCATTACAGCCCAATTCTTGCGCCGGTCGTGGCGCTCGTCGCGTGGACGTTGCTGGTCATGCTCTGGATGCTGATCAGCCGCTTCCGCGAGTTCCGGCGGCTGGGCATCACCCCCGAGAAGATTCCGAACGGCGCGCGGGGCGTTGACCTGGAAGGCAGGGCTGAGCCGGTCGCGCAGTGGAAGTCCCACAATTACAATCACTTGATGGAACAGCCGACGATTTTCTACGCGATCGCCTTGACGCTCGCGATCATGAACTTCGGCGGCGGCATCAATTACTGGCTGGCCTGGGGTTATGTCGGCTTGCGCATCGTCCACAGCCTGATCCAGTGCACGGTCAACGTGGTCCGGTTCCGGCTGGCCGTATTCGCGCTCGCTTCAGCCTGCCTGGTCGGCCTCGTGCTCCATGCCGCCTTGCGGATCGCGCACGACTGCGGGATCCTTCAGTTCTAGCGGCTGAACGCGGCCGCCAGCTCGACATGGGTCGACCAGCGGAACTGGCCGACCGGCTTGATCCATTCCAGGCGGTAGCCGCCGTCGGCCAGCACCTTGGCGTCACGGGCGAAGGTGCCGGGATTGCAGCTGACGTAGGCGATCTTCCGAACGGTTGAGGCGGCGAGCGCACGAACCTGCTCTTCGGCCCCTGCCCGCGGCGGATCGAGGATCACGCTGTCGAAGCGGCTCAGCTCGGTTGCGTCCAAAGGCCGCCGATAGAGGTCGCGATGCTCGGCCGCGATTCCTGCCTGCCGCAGCGCAAGCGCCGCGTCGCGCGAAGCCTCTCCGGCGTAATCCGCCTTCACCGCCAGCGCGAATGTGCCAAGCCCCGCGAACAGGTCGGCGATGCGTCCTTCGGCAGCTTCGCGCACAGCCTTGATCAGGGCCGCCTCGCCGTCTGCTGTCGCCTGGAGGAAGCCGCCGACGGGGAATGCGACCGGCACGCCCGCTAGGCCCACGGTGGCGGGCTGCGGCTCAAACAAAGGCTCGGGCCCAAGCCCCTGGTCGATGCTGAGCCGCGCCAGCTCCTGCGCATGCGCGAACTCGGTGATCGCCTCGATCGCCGCCAGCCCCTCGGGCTCGACGCCCTTCAAGAGCAGGTCGACGCCCTGGTCGACGACAGTCATGGAAATCTCGGCAGCGCCTTTCGCGGGCAGCAATTTGGCCAGCAATTCCCGCAGCGGCTCGAGCAAGGCAATCAGGTCTGGCCGCAGGATGAAATTCTCCCGCATGTCGACGATGCGGTGCGACTTGGCGGCGTTGAAGCCGACCAGCACGCCCTCGGCGGTCTTCAGCGCCCGCAGCGTCGCCCGCCGGCGGCTGTTGGGCGGCGACAAATGCGGTTGGTGGATCTCGGTCGCCAGCCCGTGCTGCGCCAGCGCGGTCTCGATCCGCGAAACGACGTAGCCAGCATAGGCGTCGTCGGCGGCATGTTGCATTTGGCACCCGCCGCATTCGGGAAAGTGGCGGCAAGGTGGCGCCTGGTGATGCGGGCCGGGCGTGACCGTGCCGTCATCCTCCAGCACGTCGCCCGGGACGGCGAAAGCCGCGTGGCGGCCCGAGGCGGTGACTCCGTCACCGCGCGCGGCAATGCGCACGATTTCCTCAGCCATGGAGCTGCTTGAGCGCCCGCGGGATGGCGTCGGCGAGGTCGTCGGCGATCAGGCTCGACCCGGCGATTTCCGCCGCGCGCCCGTGCAGCCAGACGGCCGCGCAGGCCGCTTCGAACGCTTCCATCCCGCGCGCCCTCAGCGCCGCGATCATCCCGGCCAGCACGTCGCCGGTCCCTGCCGTCGCCAGTGCCGCCGGCGCAGGCGGCGCGAAGCCGAGCCGGCCATCGGGCGCAGCGACCAACGTATCCGGGCCCTTGTAGACGATCACGGCGCCGCTTCGCCGCGCCGCTTCCAGCGCCCGCTCGGGCTTCGAGCCGGGCAGCTCCCCGAACAGGCGGCGGAATTCGCCCTCGTGTGGAGTGAGGATCGCATCCTGGCCCTGCAGGCGGTCGGGCTCGCCCAAGTGGCTGATGGCGTCGGCATCGATGACCTTGGGCGCGTGGCTCGTCAGCGCCAGCGTCAGCACCTGCGGCAGGTCGCCCAACCCCGGCCCGACCAGCAGGCAGCCGATACGCTCGTCATTGACCTCGGCGGTGTCGAGCTGGACCACGGAAGCCGGCAATCCGGCGATCGGCAAGGAGGTGCTGACCCGGACATAGCCGGCGCCGGTCCGCGCGGCCGCCGTTACCGCGAGAGCAATCGCGCCGGGCATCTTGCCGGCCAGCGCATGGACCAGCCCGCGGGAATATTTGTTCGCGTCGGCCGCAATTTCGGGAAGTTCCGGCGATCCGATTTCGTGCCAGCCGCCCGGTGCATCGATCCCGATGTCGGCCAGCGCGACCCGCCCGCATTTGTGCATTGCCGGATGGAGCCGGTGCGCGGGCTTCAGCGCGCCGAATGTCACGGTCAGGTCGTAAGCACGGATGGGATTGAGCAGTTCGCCCGAGTCCACCTCGACCCCGCTCGGCAGGTCGCAGGCGACGGCCACGACGGCCTCATGCGCGAGCTCCGACAGAAGCAGGCTGACCGAGTCGTCCAGTCCGCGCTTCAGGCCCGTCCCGAACAAAGCGTCGATCAGCAGCGGCGCGCTTTTGGTCTCCTGGGACAGCGCTTCGACCAAACCATCCCATTGCGAGCGCGCCCACTTGGCGGCTTCGCTCCTGGGCTCGGCCATCGCCGCCACCCGCACCTCCACGCCCCGCTTGGCCAGGTGGCGCGCCGCGACATAGCCGTCCCCACCGTTGTTGCCGGGACCGCACAGGATCAACGCCGGCATCGGCCCGGCGAAGCGCAGCGCGGCTTCGGCCAGCGCTTCGCCTGCCCGCTCCATCAATTGTTCGACGCTCGCGCTCGCCGCTTCCTCGGCGGCGCGCATCGCTTCGGTAGTGAGGATCGGGCGCATTTGCGCGCCTTAGCGCAGGGTCGTCGCCAGGCGCCACCATTCGCGCGGGACACTGTCGGCCGCGGCGTCGCGCGCTTCCTCGCTGCCGAACAGCGCAAAACAGGTCGCGCCGCTGCCCGACATGCGGACGAAGTTTGCGCCGGGCCTCGTCCCGAGCCAGGCGAGCGCGCTCTCGATTTGCGGAACCAGCGCCTTCGCCGGCGCCTCAAGGTCGTTGCGGCCCTCGCGCCAGTCCCCCAACGGACCGCGGTCGACGCCATCCCAGCCGGCGAACACCTCCCCAGTCGCCAGGGGCACGCGTGGATTGACCAACAGCACTGGTGTTCCCGAAAGCTCCGACAAATCGACGGGACTAAGTGCGTCGCCTGCCCCCTCCCCGCGCATTGACAGGCTGAGCAGGCACGCCGGAACGTCGCTGCCGAGCTTCGGCGCCACTTTCTCGGCGTGCTTCGGGTCGGTCCGCCACAAGGAGGTCAGCAGCCGCAGCGCCGCGGCCGCGTCGGCCGAGCCGCCGCCGATGCCGGAAGCCACGGGCAAGCGCTTGTCGAGCGTCATCGCCGCGCCCTTTGCAACGCCTGCTGCTTCACGCAGCGCTTCGGCCGCACGCATGACGAGATTGTCGCCATCAAGCTCGTTTGCGAACGGGCCGCCAACCTCCAGCGACAGCTCGTCGGCCTCGAGCGCGCTCAGCCGGTCGCCGTCGGTGCAGAAAGCGAAGATCGTCTCGATCGCATGACGCCCGTCGGGCAGCCGCCCACGCACGTGGAGCGCGAGGTTGAGCTTCGCCGGTGCAATCTCGCGCGCCGCTGGCGGGGTTTCGCTCAAGGCGCGGCGTTCGCCGTGGTCATCCCGGCGGCGAGCTTGGCCTTCACCCGGCTCGCAACTTCGTCCTCGGCAGTGATCAACGCCGCGCTCCACGCGAAGCGGGCTTCATAGCGCCGTCCCGACTGGAATAGAGCATCACCGAGATGCTCCTGGATCTCGGCCTGGCCGGGGTCCTTCTCCGCCGCCTTTTGTAGGGTCGCGATGGCGTCGGCGGTCTTGCCCCGCTTGAACTGCGCCCAGCCGAGCGAGTCGGTGATCGAAGCGTCGTCGGGCGAGAGCTCGCTCGCCTTGCGGATCATCGCTTCTGCGCCTTCGACATCTTCGCCGCGCTCGAGCTTGGCGTAGCCGAGGAAGTTCAGGAGCAAGGGCTGGTCTGGCGACAGCTCGAGCCCCTTGGCCAGGGCCGCCTTGGTCTCCGGCCAGCGGTTCGCGTCCTGGAACGCGCTTGCCTGCAACAAATAGTATGTCCAGAGATCCGCCTTCGGCCCCTGCGCCGTGGCAAGGGCGATCGCGCGGCCATAAGCGTCGGCCGCGAGGTCGAAGCGCTTCATTCCGGCATAGACTTCGCCGAGCCGAGCAAAATCGTCCTGGTCCGCATTGCTCGCCATCGTTGCCGGAGCGGCGATCGCATAGGCGTCGTTGAAACGCTTCTGGTCAATCAGGATACGGGTCTGGATGTCGCGGACCGGCCCGATCAAAGCGTCATTGCGATCGACTGCCCCGAGCAGCGCGAGCGCTTCGTTGGTCCGATCCTGGCGGTCGAGCAGGATCGCCAGCAGGCCGATCGCGCTGCTGTTCTGCGGGTCCGCGTAGCGCGCGACCTGGACCAGCCCGATCGGCGGCAGCGCCCGCTGCATCCGCGACAGGTCCCCGGCGAAAGCGCTGATCGCCGCGCTATAGGCCTTGGCGCCAGTGTCGATTGCCTGGCCGCTTTGCCGGCCCGCCTCCACCCGCGCCCGAGCCGTCGCGTAACCGCCGCTCATTCCTTCGAGGATCATCAGCGCGCGAGCCTTGTCGCCGGCAGCAAGGAAGCCGTCGGCAAGCGCCAGGCGAAGGCGGTTCTCGCGCGCTTCGGCCGAACCTACCGCACGCCGGGCAAACGGTTCGGCCTCGGCGGTGCGGCGGAATTTCAAGAGAACGAACGCCCGTAGCTCCGGCGCCAGCGGCACCAGCAAATTGTTGCCGCTGATCTTGTCGAGCTCGGCGAGGGCGCGAGCCTGGTCGCCGCGCTCGGCCGCGTCCCATGCCGTCACCAAAGGCGACAGGAAGGTGAGGTCGCCATTGTCGCCCTTCACCGCCAGCCATTGCTGCGCCCTGTCGGTGCGGCGCCGCCTGATCTCGTCGGCGGCAAGCAGCAGCCGCGCTTCGCTGCTCAGCTGGGCGGCCGGAATGGCCCGCGCCAGCTGCAGCGCCAGGTCGAACTGGCCGGCGCCGAGCGCTTCGCTGAAACCGCGCTTGGCGATGTCAGTCTGGTCGGGCTGGAGATGGGCCAGCGCCGCAAGCAATTGCGCCGCCTCGCGATGATCGCCGCCGATCCCGGCGGCGCGGGCCTGGACGTAGGTGCGCAGCGGATTGGTCGAAACCGCCGCGGTCGCCGGGGTCGCAACCAGCGCGCCGAGCGCTGCTGCCGTCAGCCACTTACATGTTCGGGTAATTGGGGCCTCCTCCGCCTTCGGGCGTGACCCAATTGATGTTCTGGGTCGGGTCTTTGATGTCGCAGGTCTTGCAGTGGACGCAATTCTGGGCGTTGATTTGAAGCCTCGGGCCATCGTCACTTTCCACGAATTCGTAAACGCCCGCCGGGCAGTAACGCTGCTCGGGGCCCGCATAGACCGGCAGGTTGATCGCTGTCGGTATGTCCGCGTCCTTGAGCGTCAGATGAACCGGCTGGTCTTCCTCATGGTTGGTGTTCGACAGATAGACCGACGAAAGGCGGTCGAAGGTCAGGACCCCGTCGGGCTTGGGATAATCGATCGGCTTGGCCTTGGCGCTCGGCTCCAGCGTCGCGTGGTCGGCCTTGTGCTTGAGCGTCCACGGCAGCCCCAGCTTCAGCGATCCCAGCCACATGTCGAGCCCGGCGTAGAGCGTGCCGAGCTTCCCGCCCATGTGCGCCACCGCCGGCTGGGCGTTGCGTACCAGCTTCAACTCCTTGATCACCCAGCTCTTGTCGAGCGCCTTGGGATACGCCTCTAGGATATCGCCGGAGCGGTCGGCCGTGATTGCTTCGAATGCGGCCTCGGCGGCGAGCATTCCCGACTTCATCGCGGTGTGCGTGCCCTTGATCCGCGGCACGTTGAGGAAGCCCGCGGCGCAGCCGATCAGCGCGCCGCCCGGGAAGGCCAGCTTGGGAATGGCCTGGAACCCGCCCTCGTTGATCGCCCTCGCCCCGTATGACAGGCGCCGCCCGCCCTCGATCTCGGCCCGCACCGCCGGATGGGTCTTCCAGCGCTGCATTTCCTCAAAGGGCGACAGGTAGGGATTGGCGTAATCGAGCGCGACGACGAAGCCGAGCGCGACCTGTCCATTGTCCTGATGGTAGATGAAGCCGCCGCCCCACGCGTCCTTGAGCGGCCAGCCCTGGGTGTGGATCACTCGGCCGGGCTTATGTTTTTCGGGAGGAACATCCCATAGTTCCTTGATTCCAAGCCCAAATACCTGTGGTCCACTCTCGTCGCGAAGCCCGAAAAGCTCGGTCAGCCGCTTGGTCAGATGACCGCGCGCGCCCTCCGCAAGAAAGGTGTAGCGGGCGTGTAGCTCCATCCCCGGCTGGTAATCGTCGCGGCGGCTGCCGTCGCGGGCGATGCCCATGTCGCCGGTCGCCACGCCCTTTAGCGATTCATCCTCGTTGAACAGCAGCTCGGAAGCGGGGAATCCGGGGAAAATCTCGACTCCCAGCTCTTCCGCCTGCCCGGCCAGCCAGCGGCAGAAATTGCCCAGGCTCAGCGTGTAGGTACCCTTGTTCTTCATGAAGCCCGGCATCAGCGCGTCGGGGATCCCGCGCTTGCCCTTCTTGCCCAGCACCCAATGGTGGTTTTCGGTCACCGGCACCGTCAGCGGCGAACCCTTGTCCTTCCAGTCCGGGATGAGCTCGTTGAGCGCGATCGGATCGATCACCGCGCCCGACAGGATATGCGCGCCGACTTCGCTCCCTTTTTCCAGGATGCAGACCGAAATCTCGCGGTTTGCTGCAGCCGCCAGCTGCTTCAGGCGGATCGCCGCGCTAATCCCCGCCGGCCCCGCGCCGACGATGACCACGTCATATTGCATAGATTCGCGCTGGGTCATTTTTTCCCTTCGGCGTGAGGATCGCGCCGCATAATGAGTCTGGGCGGAACCTCTCGTCGCGCCGGAGACTCGTTCTGCCTTTGTCTGCACTGCCAATTCCTTGACCCGCCCGTCAATGCCGGGGACAGTGCGAACCGTGGGTGGGGACGTCGCAACAATCGGAATTTCCGAGGCGCGCAGCGCATTGGCCTGGTGGCTGGAAGCCGGGGTCGATATCGCCGTGCAGGAAAGCCCGCGCGACTGGCTGAATCCACCCGCCAAGCCCGGACGCGAAGCACCCGCGCCCATCCCCAACATCTCCGAACCCGACCACGAAACGCTCGCCGAGCTCCAGCAATGGCTATCGAGCAGCGCCCAGCTTCCGCTTGCCAGCGCCACCGCCCGACGTATTCTCCCGCACGGACCCCAGGAAGCGGCGGTGATGCTGCTCGCCGACGCCCCGGCGCTCGAGGATCTTGCCGCCGGCCAGCCAATCGGCGGTCCGGCGTGGGAGCTTGCCAAGCGCATGCTGGCGGCGATCGGCATCCCTGCCGAGGGCGCCTATGTCGCCTCGCTCTCCTGCTTCAACACGCCCGGCCAGAAGATGAGCAAGGCCGAGCGCGATGCCTGCGCCGAGATCGCTCGCAAGCACATCAAGCTCGCACAGCCGAAGCGCCTCCTGCTGCTCGGCGACGGCCCGGCCCAGGCGCTGATCGGCAAGCCGCTGGTCCAGGCGCGCGGCCATGTCCACAAGGTCGAGGGCGTCCGCGCCGTCGCCACCTTCCACCCCCGCCAGCTGATTAAGCGGCCCTTAGACAAGTCGCTGGCATGGCGGGACCTGCTGCTTCTGATGGAGGATGAATCTTGAAGCCGGCAACACTTGCTCTCGGTCTCCTGCTGCCGGCCGCCGTCTGGCCGGTCCCGCTTCTCGCGCAACAATCGGATCCGCTTGCGCCGATCGCGACAACGGCCGTCCCGCAGCCTGGAGCGCCGACCATTCAGCCTCCGATGGCGCAGCCGGCTCGGCCCGTGCTCCCGCCGATCGTCGTCCCCAAGGACTGGCGCGGCGTGTTCGACGCGATCGACGCCGGCAACTGGACCTCGGCCTTCGCCGGGATATACGCCTTGCCACCAAGCGTCCTGACGCCCGTCGCCAAGGCCGAATATTATACCGCCAAGGGCTCGCCGCCGACCGACCTCCCTTCGCTCCAGGCGTTGCTTGCCCAGGCGCCGGAACTGCCCCAGGCGCGGCAGCTGGCCGCGATGGCGCTGAAGCGCGGCGCGACCATTCAGCCGGCGGTGATCGCCGAGCGCGGATCGACCGTCCTCGGCTTCGCTCCGGTTCGTTACCGGGCGCGGCCAGTGCAGGGCGAGCCTGCCGCCGATGCGCTTCGCGCCGAGCTCGACGCTCTGGTCAAGATCAATGACGCGGCTGGAGCGGAAGCGGCATTGCTTGCCGCGGCTCCGCAACTGTCGGTCGAAGCGCGGGCCGAAGCCGGCCAGCGCGTCGCTTTCTGCTATTACATCGTCAGCCGCGATGCCGATGCACGCCGCGTCGCCGACACCTGGCGGCAGGGCGCTCGCGGCGAATGGTCGAGCCAGGCGGCATGGGTCTCCGCCCTCGCCTCGTGGCGCCTCAATGATTTCAACGCCGCGTCGGCGGCGTTCCAACAGGCCGCGGCGCTTGCCGAGCAGCGCGAGCTTCGCGCTGGAGCGCTCTATTGGGCGGCCCGGTCCGAGCAGGCGATCGGCCGCCCCAATTCGGTCCAGGGGCTGCTGCGCGCCGCCGCAGCTTCGCCGGAAAGCTTCTACGGCCTGATCGCGCGCGAAACCCTCGGCATGGAGACGCGCGTCGGCTCCGACCCGTTGGTCGCTTATGATCCGCCGGTCGATCACCTTCCCAACGTCAAGCGCGCGATCGAGCTGGCGCGGATCGGCGAGCCGGCGCTGGCGGAGGAGATGCTCCGGCACCAGGCCATGATCGGCAATCCCGCCGAGCATCACGCGCTGATCCAGCTCGCCAAGCGGCTCGATTTGCCCGCGGCCCAGCTGTGGCTTGCCAATCATGGCCAGCCGGGCGCCCGTTCGGACCCCAGCGACCGCTACCCCAATCCGAAATGGGCGCCGCTTACCGGGTGGCGGGTTGATCCCGCCCTCGCCTTTGGCCACATCGTCCAGGAATCCGCCTTCCGGCGGACCGCCGTCAGCGCCGCCGACGCGGTCGGGCTGATGCAGGTGCGCCCTGGCACGGCGCAGGACGTCGCCCGCGCCCGCAACCTGCCCTATTCGCGGGCAACGCTGACCGACCCGCGCTTCAATCTCGAATATGGACAGAGCTTCATCGAGAACATGCGCTCGTCATCGGGCACTGCGGGCCAGCTGCCGCGCGTCATTGCCTCCTACAACGCCGGCCCGCTGCCAGTCTCGCGCTGGGCCGCGATCAACGACCGTGGCGATCCCCTGCTGTGGATTGAATCCATCCCCTATTGGGAAACGCGCTATTACGTCCCCGCCGTGATGCGGAACATGTGGGTCTACCAGGGCCTCAACCGCGAGGAGACGGTCAGCCTCAAGGACATCGCCCAGCATCGCTGGCCGGCCTTCCCGGCGCGGATGACACGCCTCGAAAACTAGGCGGCGCTAGCTTTCTGTTCTTGTTTCGTTCTCGCGGACTCCTACAATGGAGCCATGCCGGTCGAGTCGAACAGCGGGCGCGGAGCAACGCGCAATGAGACCCCGACTCGCTTCAACCTGAAGGAGCGTGTGGCCGAGGGCGACTGGCTCGATCAGGTCGAAGCGCTCGACGGGGTGCCCAAGCGCCGGACCACGGTCACGATCGAGCATCCAAAGACCGTCCTGACCCGCAACAACTCGCCCGACACCGGCTTCGACCGCTCGGTCAACGCCTTCCGGGGGTGCGAGCATGGCTGCATCTATTGCTTCGCGCGCCCGACCCACGCCTATCACGACCTGTCTCCGGGCGTGGATTTCGAATCCCGCCTGTTCGTGAAGCCGCGGGCGGCGCAATTGCTCCACGCGGCATTGTCGCGGCCCGGGTACGAATGCCGGCCGATTGCCATGGGCACCAACACCGATCCCTACCAGCCGATCGAGGAGCGCTGGCGGATCACCCGCTCGGTCGTCGAGCTGCTGGTCGAGACGCGGCATCCCTTCACCATCACCACCAAGTCGGACCGCGTGCTGCGCGATCTCGATTTGCTGAAGGAGGCGGCGGACCTGCGCATTGCCTCGGTCGCTTTGTCGATCACCTCGCTCGACCCGAAGGTCGCGCGGACGCTGGAGCCGCGAGCGCCGCGCCCCGCCAAACGCCTGGCCGCCGTGAAGGCGCTCAATGACGCCGGCGTCCCCTGCTATGTCGCCATCGCCCCGGTCGTGCCGCAGATCACGGACCACGAGCTGGAGCATATCATCGAGGCCGCGGTCGCCGCGGGAGCCCCCGGCGGTTTCTATCTGCCTGTCCGCCTGCCGCACGAGGTCGCGCCCTTGTTCCGCGCCTGGCTCGACGAACATTATCCCGACCGCGCCGCCAAGGTCATGGCGACCATCCGCTCGCTGCGCGGCGGGCGCGACAACGACCCCAATTTCCACAGCCGGATGAGCGGCCAGGGACCCTGGGCCGACCTACTCCGCACCCGCTTCGAGAAAGCGGCGCACCGTTATGGCCTGAGGCAGGCGAAGTTCGGCCTTCGCACCGACCTCTTCCGTCCGCCCGAAGGCGACCAGATGCGCCTGCTTTGATCGACCAACCGCTAAATTAATCGATTGAGGACCGTGACTCCGTTCCATGCTCTGCCTTACGCAGTCGGCATGAGACATCATTTGCTCGCGCTGCTCCTGCTTGGAGCCACCGGTGCGCTTGGCGGCCCAATCGAACCGGACCCGAAACGGGGCAAGCGGCGTTGAGCCTGTCGCAACAAGGAGGATTTTTCATGCGCATTGCACTCGCCGCCATCCCGCTTCTCATGCTTGGCGCCTGCCAGGTCACCAAGGACGACGCCAACGGCTCCACCAGCGTCACCTACAACAGCGACGTCGCCGAAAACGCGGCGGCCGATATCGGCAACACGGCCGAAAATATCGGTGCGGCCATCGGCAACGACGTCAAGGCGACGGCCGACAAGATCGACAATAGGGTCGGCGACAAGGACGATGGCAACAGCCAGGCCAACGCCAGCGAGAACAAATAAAGCTGGAGGTGAATGGTCGGGGAGACAGGATTCGAACCTGCGACCCTCTGCTCCCAAAGCAGATGCGCTACCAGACTGCGCCACTCCCCGACGGTCACCCAGCGAAACCCATGGTGGGCCCGGAAGGATTCGAACCTCCAACCTAGCCGTTATGAGCGGCCGGCTCTACCGTTGAGCTACAGGCCCCCACCGGTCAGCGAAGGCGATAGCCAAGTCAGGCGCGCTTGAACACCAGCGATACGGCCGCCGGCGTCGTGACCAGGTCCGCGCCGGCGATGCGGGCCAAGCCGCGCACCAGCCGAAGCGAGAATTCCCCGCCCGCCAGCTCGCGCCGGGATCCCAGCAACTGCTCATCGCTCTGGCCCTGGAGCGCGACCGGCCGGCTCAGCGAAACCTGGCAATGGCTGCGCGCGCTGTCGACCGACAGCCGGAGCCGCTCCCCCTCTCCCGCCCGCTCGACCATCGCATTGGCCATTCGAAAGATCAGCCGGTCGGCAATCTCGGGCTCGATCACCGCCGGAATTGCGCCGGCCGTTCGCGAGGCCTCGATTTCGACCCCTTTCAGCGCCGCCAGTTCGCGCAGCGTCGGCGCCATTCGCTCGACCAGCTGGCAGAGGTTCGTCCGCGGGGCTTCCGCGCCGGCTGTCGAGTGTGCCTTGGCTGCGAAATCGAGGTCATCGATCGCGGTCAGCAGCAGTCGCGCCTGGGCGACGATTTCCGCCGCCCGCTCGCGGTAGCGGTGATGCGCCGGCCCCAGATACTGGCCGTCGATGATCTCCGCGAAGCCGATGATCGCGTTCAGCGGCGTTTTGATCTCATGAACCAGCTCGCGCAGCGAATTGGGGTCGGGCAGGATGTCGGCCGCATGCGAAGAAGCCGGCTGCGCTACGGGCGCCTGGGTGTCGCGCAAGGCGATGCCGCGATAGCCGGCGAAGCGCCCGTCGCTCGGCTCGAACGCGGGCAGCCCGCTGATCCGCCATTCACCGGCGACCGGCCCATCGCCCGCGACGGTGAGGACCGCATCGCGAAAGGGTGCACGATTGGAAAAGGCCCTCACCACTTCGGCATCGACGCGGTTGCCGCCGCTTTCCTCGCCCCGCGCAATCGAGCGTCCGATCAGCGGCCCGCGTGCCGCCCCCTCGACCCAGCCGATCTCGCCGCTCGGCCCGCATTCCCAGCGGAATAGCGCCGGCGCGTTGGCGGGCACGGCCCTGGCCGGCGAATCCCGGCTCGCGCGACGGTCGCGTTGCCGCCGCTCGATCCGCTCGACCAGCTCATGCAGGGATGGGCTCGCGGGCGCCGCAGGCTGCGCCGCTTCGACATAAGGTTCGGTAAGGTCGAGCGGCTCGAGGTCCTGGCTCGTCTTGGCCGCGATGGCTTCGGCTCGAACCTCGGGATGAAGAGTCTCGATGAACCGAGCCGTCTCGGCGTCCGCAACCGCCAGCAGCGCCTGCCACTGCCCCTGGTCCAGCGTCGCCGCTGCGAGCACCGGAGCGGATACCGCCAGCCGGTCCGAGGCGAACACCTCAAGCAGGCCGAGCGGGAGCGGAAGCGCGGCCACGGCGCGCGCAGTCGCCGCGCGCAGGTCTTCGTCGACGTCGGGGCCGGCGCTGCGGATTTCGTCCAAGGCGCGGGCGACGGACGGGCTGGCGCTGTTAGGACCGGCGCGTGCGATCAGGTCCACCAGCTGACGCCAGCGTACCGCCGCATCGTGGCGGTCGCTGGCCGGCTGGCTCAGCACAGTCAGCAGGCGATCGTCGTAACGCACTCGGCTTTCAAATCCTTCGGACGCACTGTCGATCGGCTCTAACCGAGCGTTTACTATGCGCTAAAGGTCCGGGATTTAACTATCCCGAAACGGGACGGTCGTACGGTCAGGATTACTGGCCGAGATAGAGCAGCCAGTATCTCGCGATTGCGGCGCGAGCACCCCCTACGCTGGTCAGCACCACCTTCGCGCCGGCCTTGTCGCCGGCCCTGGCCAGCGCGATGCCGGTGAACAGGTCGGCGGTCGGCGCATCCACGCCCTTTGCCTTGGCCTGCTGATAAATCTCTGCGGCCTTGGCATATTCGCCGGTACCGTAAAGCCGATCGCCGATGCGCAGGAGAGCAGCGCCGCTCTGCGCCGTCTTGGCTGCAGCGACGAGGTCCGGGACGCTCGCCTTTGGCTTGCTATTCACCGTCGCTGCTTGCGGGCTCGAGCTCGTGAGCACGTTGGCCGCAATGGCCTGGGCCAGGATCGCATGCGCTTCGTTGAAGTTCGACAGCAGCAGCAGCCCGCTGATGTAATTGGCGTAATCCTCGGCAGTCTTCAGGCCCCCGGTCGCGTTGGTTAGCCTGAGCAGCGCGAGGCGGCCGTTCTCATCAAGGTTCGCGGAGTTGCGATAAATGAGAAGATTGTTCCGCCACGAGTCCGCGCTCGGGTAGTTGGCGAGCCATTGCTGCGCATAATCGCTGAGCTGCGGCGACTTGGCGTCGAACGCCGACTGGACCGCGAGGCGCAGATTGCTTTCGTCGGGCTTGCGGCCGGCAGCGATGTCCGCCGCGATCAGGCGCTGCGCGACGGCAAGCGCCTGGGCCGGCTGGCCGCCGAGCAAATAGGACTGGCCGAGCAGGTTCTGCACGTCGATGTTCGCCGGGTTGAGCTTGGCCGACTTTTCATAGAGCGCCGCTGCCTGCGCATATTGCTTGGCGTTGTAGAGCTTGTTCGCGACCTCGGCGTAGAGATTGCCGGTATCGGCCGCCGGCGTCACGCCTGTCGCTGCAATGGCGTCGGCAGCTGCGGCCATCCCCGCAGTGTCGGCAGCGACTACTGCTGCGCGCAGCTGCAATTGGGCGACGAACCAGCGGTCTTCCTTGGTCGTCGAAGCGGCCTGGGCAGCCGCCAGCAACGCCGGGATCTGCGCCCTGTCGTTCGCATTAACCGCCTTCTGCAAAGCAGCGATCGCGTTCCGCGCCTTGGCCGAAACCTTGACGCCCTCATTGCCCTTGGCCTGCGCCGGCGCCGGCGCGGTCGGCAGCCTGTTCCCATAAGCCTGGGCACCCGCGGACGTCGCGGCGGCTAGCGCGGCAAGGCCGGCGGCGGTCGAAATCAGAAGCTTCATGTCCGCTACTCTCCCCGTGACGCGGCCATGCGTCCGCGCCGAAAAATCGCGCGCGGCTTAGACCCGCGCCTGTAGAATGTTCAAGCACCTTGCGCCGGACGGCCTGAACCCGCTTTGAACCGGGTGAGTTCTTCGCGCGCACACGCGTACGCGTACGCGCGGGGTGGCGCTGGGCGGCTTCAGGTCCTAGATAGGTCTGGGGGGCGCGGCATTGGCCGTATCCCCCGCGTACATCCTTCAGAATTAGGAATGCTTCTTGGCCACCGAACCGCCGATCGACGAGCTTACCGACGAGACCCCGCGCGGCGAGAGCGAGATCGCCCCGATCTCCATCGTCGATGAGATGAAGACCAGCTACCTCGACTATGCGATGAGCGTCATCGTCAGCCGTGCGCTGCCCGACGTCCGCGACGGTCTGAAGCCGGTCCACCGGCGGATCTTGTACGCCGCGCAGGAAGCTGGCTTCGTCGCCGGGCGTCCGTACCGCAAGTCTGCGCGCCTGGTCGGCGAGGTCATGGGTAAATATCACCCGCATGGCGACGCGTCGATCTACGACGCCCTCGCGCGGATGACGCAAAGCTGGTCGATGCGCGTCCAGCTCGTCGACGGCCAGGGCAATTTCGGATCGATGGACCCCGACCCCCCGGCGGCGATGCGGTACACCGAAGCGCGCCTCGCCAAGGTCGCCAACTTCCTGCTCGGCGACATCGACAAGGACACCGTCGACTTCCAGCCGAATTACGATGCGACCGAGCGCGAACCGCAGGTTCTGCCGGCGCGTTTTCCCAATATCCTGGTCAATGGCGCGGGCGGCATCGCCGTCGGCATGGCGACCAACATTCCGCCGCACAACCTCGGCGAAGTCCTCGCCGCCTGCCGCGCCTACATGGACGATCCGGCAATCAGCTCCGAAGGACTGATGGAGCACGTCAAGGGCCCCGATTTCCCGACCGGCGGCTTCATCCTCGGCCAGGCGGGCATCCGTGGCGCCTACACCACGGGGCGCGGCTCGATCATGATGCGCTCGCGCTACAAGGTCGAGGAAGGCCGCGGCGACCGGCGATCGATCGTGCTCACCGAAATCCCCTACCAGGTCGGCAAGTCCGGGCTGGTCGAGAAGATCGCGGAAGCCGCCAAGGACAAGCGCATCGAGGGCGTCAGCGACATTCGCGACGAATCCAGCCGCGAGGGCGTCCGCATCGTCATCGACCTGAAGCGCGACGCAACGCCGGAGGTCGTGCTCAACCAGCTTTGGCGCCACACCCCGGCGCAAAGCAGCTTCCCGGCGAACATGCTCGCCATCCGCGGCGGCCGCCCGGAAACGCTGACCCTTCGCGACTTCATCGAAGCCTTCGTCCGCTTCCGCGAGGAAGTGATCACGCGCCGCTCGAAGTTCGAGTTGCTCAAGGCCCGCGAACGCGCCCACATCCTGCTCGGCCTGGTGCTCGCGGTCACCAACCTCGACGAGGTGGTCAAGCTGATCCGTGGGTCGGCAAGCCCCGCCCAAGCGCGCGAAAAGCTTTTGGAGCGCGAATGGGATAGCGCCCAGATCCGCCAGTACATCCAGCTCGTGGAGGCAGTCGAGCCGCAGGCCAAGAAGGAAAAATACAAGCTCAGCGAGGAGCAGGTCCGCGCCATCCTCGAGCTTCGCCTCCATCGCCTGACCGCGCTCGGCCGCGACGAAATCGGAAGCGAGCTTGAAGGGCTTGCGACCAGCATCGGCGAGCTGCTCGAAATCCTCGGCAACCGCGTTCGCCTCTACGAAGTGATGCGCGAGGAGTTCGACGAGGTCGAACGCGAGTTCGCCACGCCCCGCATGGCCGAGCTCGCCCCCGCCGCCGACGGCATCGAGGACGAGGATTTGATCGAGCGCGAGGACATGGTCATCACCGTGACCATGGGCGGCTACATCAAGCGCACGCCCCTCTCGATCTTCCGCGAGCAGAAGCGCGGCGGCAAGGGCCGCGCCGGCATGGCGACCAAGGACGAGGACGCAGTCACCGAGCTGTTCGTCACCTCGACCCACAATCCCGTGCTGTTTTTCTCCAACCTCGGCCGGGTCTACCGGATGAAGGTGTGGCGACTGCCCGAGGGCGGTCCCAACACCAAGGGCCGGCCGATGGTGAACCTGCTTCCGCTGGCGGAGGGTGAGACCATCTCGACCGTGCTTCCGCTGCCGGAGGACGAGGCCGAATGGGGCGGGCTGCACATCATGTTTGCGACCGCGAACGGGACGGTCAGGCGCAACAGCATGGCCGCCTTCACCAACATCCCGACCGCGGGCAAGATTGCGATGCGGTTCGGAATGGGCGCTGCCGACGAATCAGAGAGTGAGGACAGCGACGACCAGGGGGACACGACCGATCGCCTGATCGGCGTGTCGCTGCTGACCGAAAGCGACGACGTCCTGCTTGCCACGCGCAACGGCAAGGCCATCCGGTTCAAGGCCACCGACGTTCGCGAGTTCCAGTCGCGCACCTCGACGGGCGTCCGCGGCATTCGGCTGCACGCCGGCGACCAGGTCATCTCCATGTCGATCCTGCACCGAGTTGGGACCACGCAGGCGGAGCGCGAGGCCTATCTCCGCTTCGCTCCGTGGAAGGGCGACAAGGAAGGCGATTGCCCGATTGCGGCCGAACGCATCGCGGAGTTGGCCGAGAATGAGCAGTTCATCCTGACGCTGACCGAGAACGGCTACGGCAAACGCTCATCGGCCTATGAATATCGCCGTACCAACCGCGGCGGCCAGGGCATCACCAACATTGACACGTCGGAGCGCAACGGCTGCGTCGTCGCTTCCTTCCCGGCGAGCCAGGGCGAGGCGCTGATGCTGGTGACCGACCAGGGCAAGATGATCCGCACGACCGTGTTCGACATCCGCGTCATGGGCCGCAACACGCAGGGCGTGACCATCTTCCGCGTTGCCGAAAACGAGCATGTCGTCAGCGTCGCCAAGATCGATGAAAGCGACGAGGAGAAAATCGAGCTGGAGGGCGGCGACGAGATCGCGCCGGTCGACGACGCGGTCGTTGGCGAAAGCGAGCTCGACAAGCCGGCTGATCCTCAGCCCGAGGAATAGGCCTGACGCGGGTTGCCGCTGCGACGAGCGGCGGCAACCGCCGGCCCCTCCTCCGCGTTCTGTTAAAGAACGAAATAGGAGGAACCCGTCCATGCCCCTTCCCAACAAGGCCCTGGTCCTGGTCGCCGATGGCCGCAAGATTCTGTTCTTCCGCAATCACGGGGACGAGAACCAGATCGATTTGAGGACCGAGGCGCACGACGAACGGGAAGACCGCTATAACCGCGAAATCAGGACCGACGCGCAGGGCGCCTCGGCTCATTCCGCCGGCGTCGCCGGGCGTGGGATCGGCGCCCAGGGCGGCGGGCATACCAGCCGCCCCGCGATGGAGGAAACCGATTTCCACCAGCAGGAAGAGGACAGCTGGCTCAAGGACGCCGCGGACGAGCTCAAGAAGCGCGTCCTTCGCAACGATTTCGAAGCGCTCGCCATCATTGCTCCGCCCAAGGCGCTCGGCGTGCTTCGCAAGGAGCTCCACAAGGAGGTCGAGCGCCGCGTCGTCTGCACCATCAACAAGGAAATGAGCGGCCGCCCGATCCCCGATATCGAGGCGCTGTTGACCAGCGAGACCTCGGCCGAAGATCTGCCGGCGGTCTAGGCGAAGAGGTCGACCACCTCGACACCGTCGCCGATCGCCCGGAGCAAAAGCGTCCGGTGGCAATGCTCGGGTTCGCGCTCGAAGCACAGCAGGGCGCTCGGCTTCTCCCGGGCCAGCTCCAGCATCTGCGCTCCCTGCGCGATCGCTTCGGGCAGCTCGAGCTGGCCGGCATAGATCCGCGCCATGTCGGCGTGACGCCCAGCTCGCGCGGCATTGCGCCCTTCCGTCGGCGTTCCCAGCGCCTTGAGGTGGACGTAATCGATCCCCGCCTCGGCCAGCGCGCCCTTGAGCGGCGTTTTCGAAAAGCCCGGGCGGCGCGACAGCGGCAAGGCTCGGGCGTCGATCACCCGCTCTACCCCCACCGCCTTCAGCGCGGCGATGAACTCGCCCATCGTCGTGCTTTCATAACCGATGGTGAAAATCTTCAATTTCGTCATGCTGAACTCGTTTCAGCATCCATATAGGGGCTGCACACGACTTCGCTAAAATGGACCCTGAAACAAGTTCAGGGTGACTGACGGCAGTGAGCGAGACTAACAGCCCGGCGTGACCTTTGACATTCACCTCATCGGCGGCGGGCTGGCCGGTTCCGAAGCCGCGTGGCAGCTGGCCGAAGCCGGGTTCCGCGTCCGCCTGAGCGAGATGCGCGGCGGCGGCGATTCGACGCCCGCGCACGAAACGGACGCGCTCGCGGAAATGGTCTGCTCGAACAGCTTTCGCTCCGACGATGCCGAGAACAATGCCGTCGGCCTGCTCCACCGCGAAATGCGCGACCTCGGCTCGCTCGTCATGCGCTGCGCCGATATTCATCGCGTGCCCGCAGGCTCGGCGCTCGCCGTCGACCGCACGGCCTTCGCGGCAGAGGTGACCAAAGCCGTCGAGAACCATCCCAACATCGCCGTCGTCCGCGAGCGCATCGACGCGC
Organism: Pseudomonadota bacterium; assembly: GCA_040389765.1. Taxonomy (GTDB): domain Bacteria; phylum Pseudomonadota; class Alphaproteobacteria; order Sphingomonadales; family Sphingomonadaceae; genus Sphingomicrobium. The sequence goes on from JAZJZO010000009.1 coordinate 205,482, forward strand.
TGCCCGATCATCCGGCGATTATCGCCACCGGTCCGCTGACCGGCTCGGCCCTGGCCGAAGCGATCGCCGCCGAAACCGGCGAAGGCGCGCTCGCCTTCTTCGACGCCATCGCCCCGATCGTTCACCGCGACAGCATCGACATGGACATCTGCTGGATGGCTGCGCGCTGGGATCGGGGTTCAGCAGAGGGGGGCGGGAAGGACTACATCAACTGCCCGCTCGACAAGGAGCAGTATCACGCCTTCGTCGAAGCGCTGAATTCGGGCGAAAAGACCGAGTTCAAGGAGTGGGAAAAGGACACGCCCTACTTCGAAGGCTGCATGCCGATCGAAGTCATGGCCGAACGCGGACCCGAAACCCTGCGCTTCGGGCCGATGAAGGGCGTCGGGCTCGACAATCCCCATAGTTCTTCTGAAAAATTCCCGTCCGGGCGTTGGCCCTATGCCGTCGTCCAGCTCCGCCAGGACAACCAGCTCGGCACCTTGTGGAACATGGTCGGGTTTCAGACCAAGCTGAAGCATGGCGAGCAGGTTCGCATCTTCCGCACCATCCCGGGCCTCGAGAATGCCGAGTTCGCCCGGCTTGGCGGGATCCACCGCAACAGCTTCATCAATTCGCCTCGCCTGCTCGACGCAGAGCTCCGGCTGAAGTCGAAGCCGAATATCCGCTTCGCCGGCCAGATCACCGGCTGCGAAGGCTATGTCGAAAGCGCCGCCGTCGGCATTCTCGCCGCCCGCTTCGCCGCCGCTGAGTTATCGGGCTCAAGCTTGACGCCCCCGCCCGTCGAGACTGCCCTCGGCGCGCTGCTGGGCCACATCACCGGGGGCGCCGATGCCGAAACCTTCCAGCCGATGAACGTCAATTTCGGGCTGATGCCGCCGCTGCCGTCGCGCTTCCGCAAGGCCGACCGCAAGAAAGCCTATACCGAGCGCGCGCGCGCCGCCTTCGCCGACTGGGTTTCCCAAATTCCTCCCCACGATCATTCGTGGGGAGGATCGCCTAGCACCCGCACTTAGCCTTCTTCTTCGGCGGCGGCGGGGCGGTGGTCGCGTATTCGGCCGGACTCAGCCAGCCATTCCGGTCCTTGTCCGCGCCGGAAATCTTGTCGTAGGTCTTCACCGCCCATTCCTGGAATGACAGCGTTCCGTTGTGATTGGTGTCGAGCTTGGCGAACGCCTTCTGGCGCGGCTCCAGCAGTTCCGCCGACTCGATCCGCCCGTTCTTGTTCTTGTCCGCGCGGGAGAAGCGTTTCTCCTCGCGGCTCTTGGGGCTTGCTTCGGGCGCCTCCAGCGCGTCGTCACTGCCGGCAAACATCACGGGCTTGGCGCTTTTCGGCGGCGGCGCCGTCGGCAGCGACAAGCTTTGCTCGGCATGGCTTTGCCAGATGAAGAAGGCGCCGGTCAGGAGAAGGAAGCAGGCCAGGGCCCCGGCCAGGAAACGCGTCATCGAAACAGCCTCCCACGATTGGGGAGATTCGGCGCTGCTTAGGTCCGAAATGAACGCGCCGCTGTCAACCTAGAGCCGGCCGGTCAGCCGATGGCGGATCAAGGTCCAGGCGCGGGCGGGCGTCCCTTCCGGCCCGGAACCACGGAGATCGCGCTTCGCCAGCGCGGCAAGGCCGGTCAGCGGCCGAAGGGCGCGAGCGATGCGCACGCTTTCAACCTCCGGCGCGTCCACCGGAAGGCCCCGCCGGGCCAGGCTTCCTGCTGCGTAGAGCCGTCCCGGCGCATCAACGGGGCCCGGGGAACCAAGCAACCGCGCCGCCAGGGCGAACAGCTTCACCCCTCTTGTGAGCGCCGCATCGGCGTCCGGTTTTTCCTGCAGCAAAGCCGCCCACCCCGCCTCGAGCTCGGCCAGCTCAGCGCCCTTGATCCCGCGCCTCAAAAGCTCGCGTGCCGCCGCCCGCAGCCGCGGCTCCGCCGGAGCCTTGCCCTGGTCCAGCTCTTCGAGCCGCTCGCGCCACCAGGCGAGCTTGACCGCGGCGAGTGCAGGCTGGGTCGCGCGCTGCACGACGTCGCCCATCGCATCGTCCAGGTCGAACAACGCATCGAAGGCGGGCCGAAGCTCGACCGGCCAGTAGAGCCGAACGAGATCGTGGTCCCGCACCCTAGCGGTAAGTGACGGCCTTTACCGCCTCGACCACCCGGCTGGCCTTGATCAGCGCCAATTTCTCGAGGTTGGCGGCATAGGGCAGCGGCACGTCGACATCGGTCACGCGCAGCACCGGCGCGTCGAGGTCGTCGAAGCCCTCGGTCATGGCGATAGCGATGATTTCGGAGCTGATCGAGCAGGTCGGCCAGCCTTCCTCGACGACGACCATGCGGTTGGTGCGCTTCAGGCTTTCGAGCACCGTCGCCTTGTCGAGCGGCCGCAGCGTGCGAAGGTCGATGACCTCGGCCTCGATGCCCTCCGCCGCCAGTTCCTGCGCCGCCTCGAGCGAAACGCCGACGCCGATCGAGTAACTGACGATGGTCACGTCCTTGCCCGGGCGGACGATGCGCGCCTTGCCGATCGGCAGGACGTAATCGTCGAGCTCGGGGACGTCGAAATGCTGGCCGTAGAGCAGCTCGTTCTCGAGGAAGACGACTGGATCGTCGGTGCGGATCGCGGCCTTGAGCAGGCCCTTGGCGTCGGCCGCGCTGTACGGCGCGATCACGATCAGGCCAGGCACGCTGGCGTACCACGGCCCGTAATTCTGGCTGTGCTGGGCACCCACGCGAGCGGCCGCGCCATTGGGGCCGCGGAACACGATCGGGCAGCGCATCTGGCCGCCCGACATGTAATTGGTCTTGGCCGCCGAATTGATAATGTGGTCGATCGCCTGCATCGCGAAGTTGAACGTCATGAACTCGACGATCGGGCGGAGGCCGCCCATCGCCGCGCCCGAACCCAGGCCGGCGAAGCCATATTCGGTGATCGGCGTATCGACGACGCGCCGGGGCCCGAATTCCTCAAGCAGCCCTTGCGTCACCTTGTAGGCGCCCTGATACTCGGCGACCTCCTCGCCCAGCACGAAAACGCGGTCGTCCAGCCTCATCTCTTCCGCCATGGCGTCACGAAGCGCCTCGCGGACGGTGGTGCTGACCAAGGGCGTGCCATCCGGCACTTCCGGCGCGTCATGCGTCTTCTCGACATCGGCGACGAGGTCGCGCGCCGCGGTCTCGAACACCTTGGGCGTCGGCGTGGCTTCTTCTTGCTGCGATTCCGGCTGCTGGATCGTCGGCTCTTCGGTCGAGGACGGCTTGGGCGCCGCTTCCGCAGCAGGCGCTGCAGCCGCCGATGCATCCTCGTCCTCTGCCGCGAGCAGCGCGATCGGCTGGCCGACCTTCACCCCTTCGCTGCCCTCGGGCACCAAGATCTTGGCGATCTTGCCCTCATCGACCGCCTCGAACTCCATCGTCGCCTTGTCGGTTTCGATTTCGGCCAGGATGTCGCCCGATTTGACGTCATCGCCTTCCTTGACCAGCCATTTGGCGAGCGTCCCTTCCTCCATGGTGGGGGACAAAGCCGGCATTTTGAGCTCGGTCGGCATCAATAGCTCCCCACCAGCACGTCGGTGTAAAGCTCGGCCGGCGCAGGCTCCGGCGTATCTTCAGCGAACTTCGCAGCTCCGACCACGATATCCTTGATTTCCTTGTCGATTGCCTTGAGCTCGTCTTCCTTGACGCCGAGCGAAGCGAGGTCGCCTTCGGCGCGCAGGATCGGGTCGCGATGCTCACGCACGTCCTGCACTTCCTCGCGGGTCCGATACTTGGCCGGGTCGGACATCGAATGGCCACGATAGCGGTAGGTCATGAACTCGATGAGGATCGGGCCCTTGCCGCTGCGCGTCCATTCGAGCGCGACCTCGGCCGCGCCGCGGACCGCAAGCACGTCCTGCCCATCGACCTGGATGCCCGGGATGCGGAAGCTTTCGCCACGGCGATAGAGCAAGGGCTCGGCCGACGACCGGCTGATCTCCGTACCCATCGCATATTTGTTGTTCTCGACCGCGTAGATGACCGGCAGGTCCCACAGCTTCGCCATGTTGAAGCTTTCGTAGACCTGGCCCTGGTTGATGCCGCCGTCGCCGACATAAGCGAGGCAGACGCCGCCATCCCCGGCATATTTGTGCTTGAAGGCGAGCCCGGTGCCGAGCGCCATCTGCGCGCCGACGATGCCGTGGCCGCCGTAAAAGCCATGCTCGACGCTGAACATGTGCATCGAGCCGCCCTTGCCCTTGGAAATGCCGGCTTCGCGGCCTGTCAGCTCGGCCATGATCACCTTGGGGTCGATGCCATAGGCGAGCATGTGGCCATGGTCGCGATAGCCGGTGATGACGCTGTCCTTGCCGACCGTCATTGCGCTTTGCAGGCCGACCGCGACCGCTTCCTGGCCGATGTAGAGGTGGCAGAAGCCGCCGATCAGGCCGAGCCCGTAAAGCTGGCCCGCGCGCTCCTCGAAACGCCGGATCAGCAGCATCTCGCGATAGAATTGGAGCAGTTCGTCCTTGGAAGCCTCGTAGCGCTTGGGCTCGGTCGGGCGCTCGAACTGGCTTGCGACGCCGGTCGTCGGCGCGGCTTGGGAAACGGCGGATTTCTTCGCGGAACGCGCCACGGCACTCTCTCTCCCTCGGGTCGGGGCGGGTCTATAGGAGGCGGTGCGGGCAGCGGCAACTGCCGCGGGCGACACCCTAGTTGAGCGGGACGATCACTTCGTCGGGCCGCACGAGGCCAAGGTCCTTGCGCACCAGCTCGTCGGCCATATCGGGATCGGCCTTGCGCGGATCGAGCAGTTCGGAATGATGCTTGAGCTTCGCCTTCTGCGCTTCGAGCTGGACAAGCTCGGCCTGCCGCTCCTTCAAGGCCCGGTGATAGCCGCCCCAGGCGAATATCCCGTTCTGTCCGGCAACCGCGTGGCCGGCGAAGGTTCCGACAATGATCATGGCCAGCGCCGGCATTGCCGCGCGCCTGATCATTTCGAAAATCGGCTTCCCACCCCGCATGTCGTCACAAAAGAATCACGAGCAGGAGGTGAACGCAAGCGAAAAGAATGATTTGGGGGACAAAACGGGGATTAAATTGTGGATGTTGCGGTTCCGGACCCTTTTAGGGGCGGTACGCCTTGACCGCGGCCTTGCCCGCATAGCGCGCCGCCTCGGCCAATTCTTCCTCGATCCGCAGCAGCTGGTTGTACTTGGCGGTGCGGTCCGACCGCGCCAGGCTGCCCGTCTTGATCTGCCCGCAGGACAAGGCAACCGCGAGGTCGGCGATGGTCGAATCCTCGGTCTCGCCCGAACGGTGCGACATGACCGCGGTATAGCCGCTGGTCTGTGCCAACCGCACGGCGTCGATGGTCTCGGTCAAGGTCCCGATCTGGTTGACCTTTACCAGGATCGAATTGGCGATGCCGTCGGCAATTCCGGCGCTCAAGCGCTTGACGTTGGTCACGAACAGGTCGTCGCCGACCAGCTGGACCTTGGCCCCGACCTTATCGGTCAGCGCCTTCCAGCCTGCCATGTCGTCCTCGGCCATGCCGTCCTCGATCGAGGCGATCGGGTAATCGGCGGCAAGCCCGGCCAGGAACTGTGCATTCTCTTCGGGCGCGAGCGTTTTGCCTTCGCCTTCCATGCGATAGGCGCCGTCCTTGAAATATTCCGTCGCCGCGCAATCGAGCGCCAGCCAGACGTCCTTGCCGAGCGAATAGCCCGCGGCCTCGACCGACTTGCCGATGAAATCGAGTGCCTCGCGGGCCGAGTTGATCGCCGGCGCGAACCCGCCTTCGTCGCCGACCGCGGTCGACAGCCCGGCCTTGGCGAGTCCGCTCTTCAGCGCGTGGAAAATCTCCGCGCCACAGCGCAGCGCTTCGGCGAAGCTCGGCGCGCCGACCGGCATGACCATGAATTCCTGAAAGTCGATCGCATTGTCGGCGTGGGCGCCGCCATTGAGGATGTTCATCATCGGCACCGGCAGCAGGTTGCTGTCCACCCCGCCGACGTAGCGATAGAGCGGCAGCCCGCGCGCTTCAGCCGCCGCTTTCGCGGTTGCCAGGCTGACGCCCAGGATCGCATTGGCGCCCAGCCGGCCCTTGTTGTCGCTACCGTCGAGCGCGATCATCGCCGCGTCGATCTCGGCCTGGTCCTCGGCCTCGCGCCCCACGACCTCGCCGGCGATCTCGCCATTGACCGCTTCGATCGCCTTGCCGACGCCCTTCCCGCCCCAGCGGCTCTTGTCGCCGTCGCGCAGCTCGACCGCTTCGTGCGCCCCGGTCGAAGCGCCCGACGGGACCGCCGCGCGGCCCATGCTTCCGTCTTCCAGCGTGACGTCGACTTCGACCGTCGGATTGCCGCGGCTGTCGAGGATCTGGCGGGCATAGACGTCGATGATCGCGGTCATGGCGTTCTTTCTTGCGCTGGCGTAATGAAATCAGGGATCGGAGGCCCTAAATAGAGGCCGGGCCGAGGCGTGCAACTTTCGCTTCGGCAGGCCGGAACGAAGCCGCGACGCTCCGGGTTGAGTCGCAAAGTTGAAAAGGAGCTGGCTGATGGCAGAGCAACGCGACATGGAACTTCCCGAAGGCACCGACATGGTCATCGAAGGCGCCGGCGAGCCCGAGAATGTCGGCGCGCTGACGACCGACCTTGCGGCCGATGATGACGATGACGGCGAAACACTCACGATCGACGGCAGCGCCGGAAGCCTCACCGACCGGCTGCGCAACGGCCGCGAGAAGCTTGCCGGCCAGGCCGGCGAGCGCGCCCGCGGACTCGTCACCCAGGGCCTCGAGCGCACCGCCGAAGCCCTTGCCAACGTCTCGAAGATGGTCGGCGACACGGCCGGCGGGATCGAAGAGCGCCTTGGCCCCGAATATGCCGATTACGCGCGTCGCGCCGCGGGCTCGATCGAGAATGTCGCCAACAATATCGCGTCCAAGGACCCGGATGAGCTGATCGACGACACGCGCAATTTCGTCCGCAACTCGCCGGGCATCGCACTGGCCGGCGCAGCTGTCGTCGGCTTCGTCGTTGCACGGCTGGTCAAGAGCGGCCTCGGCAGCAACGCCAATGATGACGACGACGAGGATTAAGAACCGCCGATGCTGAAGCCGGCCGAGCCAGGTGCGCCGCCGCCCGAGCGTCCCGTCGGTGAGCTCGTTTCCGAGCTGATCGAGGAAGGCCGCGCCTATGCCAGGGCCGAGGTCGGACTGGCCAAGGCCATCGCCACCGCCAAGGCTCGGGCGCTGGCCCTGCCCGCGGCGCTGTTCGCAACGGCGGTCATCGTCGCTCTTGCGGCGATATCGGCGCTTGCGGCGGGAATCGTGATTGCGCTTGCGACTCTGATCGGGCCGCTCGCCGCCGGCTTCATCGGCATGCTGATCTTCGCCGCCATCGCCGCCGGCCTCGGCTGGTACGGCTATGAGCGGCTGAGGCGCGACCTGTGAAGGAAGATCCCGCAATCGCGGCCGCTCGGGTCGAGGTCGAGCGCAGCCGCGCTCGCCTGATGGATCGGGCGCACGCGCTGCAAGACCGCTTGAGCCCCAAGACCCTTGCCCGCGGCGCCTGGGACGGCGCCAAGGAAAAGGGCGCGGAGCTTGCCGAGGATGCGGTCGATGCCGTCCGCGCCCGGCCGATCGCGGCGACCGGCGTGGTTGCCGCGATTGTCACCTTTCTCGCCCGCGAACCGTTGATGGACCTGGCAAGCCAGCTCGCCGGCGCCGTCGGCGGCAAGCGCAAGGCCCGCAAGGCCCAAAAGAAACCGCAGAAGTCGGGGAAAACCGAAAAGAAGATGGAGACTGCGCAATGACCCCTATCGACGACGACACCACCTCCCACGGCGGCGGCGACATCAATTCCAGCCGGAGCCCGCGCGAGCGCGCGATCGACGCGTTCGGTGGCGCCCGGGAGAATGTCAGCGGAGCCTTGAATGAAGCGCCGCTCCTCGCCCTTGCCGGCGGGATCGCGGCCGGCGCCGTCCTCGCGGCGCTATTGCCCCGCACGCGCACCGAAACGCGGGCCGTGCGCCCCTACGCCAACCGGGCCAAGGACAGCGCCAGGGCGGCGTTCAAGGCGGCCAAGGATACTGGCGGCGAAAAGCTCAACGAGGTCGGGATCAGCCGCGACAAGGGCGAAGAGACCTTGCGCAGCCTGCTCCAGGGGGTCGGCGAAGCCGCGCGCGCCTCGGCGGATGCAGCCGTCGCCGCGGTGCGAGACAAGGGCTGAGCTTGCTGCTAGCGGCACGCGCATGAGCAAGCTTCACCTGGTCTTCGGCGGGCGGGTCAAGGATCCGCAGACGCTCGATTTCGCCGATCTCAAGTCGATCGACCTCGTTGGTGTCTTCGACAGCTACGCGGCTGCGGAAGACGCCTGGCGCGGCGCCGCCCAGCGCACCGTCGACGATGCCGAGATGAAATATGTCATCGTCCACCTCCACCGCCTGCTCGAGCCGGACCTGGAGGGGAGTATCCCGGGGATCAGCCGACCGCGCGAACCCGCGGGCTAAGTTCCTCCCCACGAGCTTCGCTCGAAGGGAGGAATCTAGGCGTTCCGGTACTTCCACAGCAGCAGCGGGCGCTGCAGAGCCAGACCGGCCGCGAAGCCGCCGATATGCGCCGGGGTCGCGAGCAGATAGCCCTGCCCGCCCGCAAGCCAGCCCATCATCGCCTGAAGGACGGTCCAGGCGACCAGCAGCCAGACTGCATTGATCCAGCGATTGGCCGCGACCGAGCGCGTGAACTGCCTCGGCCGGCCGTAGCTCAGGGCGTAAGCGCCCATGACGGCGCTGATCGCGCCCGACGCGCCGACCATCGGCATCCCGGCGTGGGTATCGACGCCCCACTGCGCGAGCGCCGCAGCGTAAGCGCCGATGACGTAGAGGATGACGAGCCCGCCCTTGCCGAGGATCCGCTCGACCAGGGTGCCGCACCAGACGAAAATCAGCAGGTTGAAGCCGAGGTGGACGAGGCCCGAATGGACCAAAGTCGCACTAAGCGGGGTCAGCCAGACCGGAAGTGCCGGCCATGGCACCGGGAAACCGCTCAACCGCGCCGGAATGAAGCCGAGGCCGAGCGCCGCCTGGCCCTCGAGGCCGAGCGCGACCGTGATCGCCCACGCAAGCGCGGTTACGACCGTGATGGCGAAGGTGACGGTGCGCGCGGCCGGTCCCACGATTAGACCACTCCCACGATCAGATGAATTCGACCTTCTTGATCTCATAATAGCGGTCGCCCGACGGGGCCGAAACTTCGACCTCTTCCCCGACCTCGCGCCCGATCAGCGCCCGGCCGAGTGGCGAATTGTAGCTGATGCGGCCGACGCGGGCGTCGGCTTCGGTCTGCCCGACGAGCTGATATTTCACCTTCTTGTCGTCCTCGTCGATCAGGGTCACGGTCGCTCCGAACACCACCTTGTTGCCCGACAGCGACTTGGGGTCGATGATCAGCGCCCGGCTGAGCTTGTCCTCAAGGTCGGCGATGCTGGCCTCGATCTGGCCCTGGCGCTCCTTGGCGGCGTGATATTCGGCGTTTTCGCTAAGGTCGCCGTGGGCGCGCGCAGTCTCGATCGCTTCGACGATCTCGGGCCGCTCGCTCTTCAGCCGCTTGAGCTCGTCGTTGAGCATGCGGTGGCCCTCTTCGAGCATCGGCACCTTTTCGGCACTCGCCATGTCCTTGAAACCCTTTTGAAAACTCCGCCCCGCGCCGGCGAACGGCGCGTCTTGAGCGGCATATTGTGAGTGGAGCCTTAGCTGTCGGAGGCGGAATAATAGGATTGGAGCGAGGCGACTTCAAGCGCGTGGCCGCGCACGGCATCGATCGAGTGCGCCGCGGCCAGGCTCGCCGCCGCCGTCGTGAAATAGGGCACCTTCTTGTGAAGCGCGGTGGCGCGGATCGAATGGCTGTCCTTCAAGGACTGCCAGCCCTCGGTCGTGTTGAAGACGATGCCGACATCGCCGTCGAGCAGCCGGTCGACGATGTGCGGCCGTCCCTGCGCGACCTTGTTGACCGTCTCCACCGGGAGGCCCTTGGCGATCAGATGCGCCGCCGTTCCGCCCGTGGCGATGAGCTTGAAGCCAAGCTCGACCATCTTCGCCGCGGCGGGCACGATATTGTCCTTGTCGGCGTCCTTGACCGATATGAACACCGTCCCCTCCTGCGGAAGGATCATCCCCGCGCCGAGCAACGCCTTGGCGAAAGCGATGTCGAAATCCTTATCGATTCCCATGACTTCGCCGGTACTCTTCATTTCCGGTCCGAGCACGGGATCGGTCCCGGGGAAGCGTGCGAAGGGGAAGACCGATTCCTTGACCGCGACATAATCGAGGCTGAGGTCGAGCTCGCCGAAGCCCGCCAGCGGCTCGCCGGCCATGACTCGCGCGGCGATCTTGGCGATCGGAGTGCCTGTGGCCTTGGCGACGAACGGCACCGTCCGGCTGGCGCGCGGATTGACCTCGATCAAATAGACCTCGCCTTCCTTGACCGCGAACTGGACGTTCATCAGGCCTTTGACCTTCAGCGCCAGCGCCAGCTCGCGGGTCTGCCGCTCGATTTCCTTGACGATCTGCGGTTCCAGGCTGTGCGGCGGGATGGCGCAGGCGCTGTCGCCCGAATGGACGCCCGCTTCCTCGATATGCTGGAGGACGCCGGCCACGGCCACGTCGGTCCCGTCGGAAATGGCGTCGACGTCGACCTCGATCGCGTCGCGCAGATAGCGGTCGATCAGGACCGGGCTCTTGCCGGACACCGACACCGCGGTCGCGATATAATGGTCGAGCTGGGCCGGCCCTTCGACCACTTCCATCCCGCGCCCGCCAAGGACGTAGGACGGGCGCAGCAGCACCGGATAACCGATCCGCTCCGCCACCCGCAGCGCTTCGTCGCGGCTCCGGGCAATGCCATTCTCGGGCTGCTTCAGTCCGAGCTTGCCGACCAGCTTGGCAAAGCGCTCGCGGTCTTCCGCAAGGTCGATGCTGTCGGGCGAGGTGCCGAGGATCGGCACGCCCGCCGCCTGGAGCTCGGCTGCCAGCTTGAGCGGCGTCTGCCCGCCCAGCTGCACGATCACGCCGATCAGCTCGCCCCGCTCCTTCTCGCGCCGGACGATTTCGAGCACGTCCTCGGCGGTCAGCGGCTCGAAATAGAGGCGGTCGCTGGTGTCAGGGTCGGTCGAGACCGTCTCCGGATTGCAATTGACCATGATGACTTCGAGGCCGACGCCGGCCTGCCCATTCCGGTCCCGGCCAAGAGCGAAGGCGGCGTGGCAGCAGCAATAGTCGAACTCGATCCCCTGCCCGATCCGGTTCGGCCCGCCGCCAAGGATCATCACCTTCCGGCGGTCGCTGACCTCTGCTTCGTCCTCGGGCTCGCCGAACAAGGGCGCTTCGTAGGTCGAATAGAGGTAGGGCGTCGCCGCATCGAACTCCGCGGCGCAGCTGTCGATCCGCTTGAACACCGGGCGCACGCCAAGCTGTTCCCGGCGCCGGCGCACCTCGGCCTCGGTGATCCCGCCGGTCATGTCGCGCATCGCGCTGTGGACGATGCCCGATCCGCCGGCCGCGACGGCTTCGCTCATGCCCCGCTCGACTCCGGCCGATCGCAGCGACAATTGCGCCAGCCGCGCGTCGGAAAAGCCCATCGCCTTCAGCCGCCGCATCCCAGCGGCATCGCTCGGCAGGCCCTTCAGCCGCACCTGCTCCTCGGCCTCGACGATCTCGAGCAGCCGCTCAAGGAACCATGGGTCGAAGCCCGCGATCTGGTTGATCCGCTCGACCGTGAAGCCCTGGCGCAGCGCCTCGGCCGCGACCAGCAGGCGGTCGGGCGTCGCGCGCGCCAGTGCGCTTTCGATGTCCGCCGGCTCCGCCCCTTCGAGCTCATGCACCCGGTCGAGGCCGGTCAGCCCCGTCTCCAGTCCGCGCAGCGCCTTCTGCAGGCTTTCCGCGAAGCTGCGCCCGATCGCCATCACTTCGCCGACCGACTTCATCGCGGTCGATAGGACCGCTTCCGCGCCCTTGAACTTCTCGAAGGCGAAGCGCGGGATCTTGGTCACCACATAGTCGATCGTCGGCTCGAAGCTTGCCGGGGTCGCGCCGCCGGTAATGTCGTTGGCGATCTCGTCGAGCGTGTACCCAACCGCCAGCCGCGCCGCGACCTTGGCGATCGGGAAGCCGGTGGCCTTGGACGCCAGCGCCGAGCTTCGCGACACGCGCGGGTTCATCTCGATCACCACCATCCGCCCGGTCTTTGGGTCGACCGCGAACTGGACGTTCGACCCGCCGGTCTCGACCCCGATCTCGCGCAGCACCGCGATGCTGGCCGAGCGCATCCGCTGATATTCCTTGTCGGTCAGGGTCAGCGCCGGGGCGACGGTGATGCTGTCGCCGGTATGCACGCCCATCGGGTCGATGTTCTCGATCGAGCAGATGATGATGGCGTTGTCGGCGCGGTCGCGCACCACCTCCATCTCATATTCCTTCCAGCCGAGCACCGATTCCTCGATCAGCACTTCGGTGGTCGGCGAGGCTTCGAGGCCGCCGGTCACGATCTTGACGAATTCGTCGCGGTTGTAGGCGATGCCGCCGCCGGTCCCGCCGAGCGTGAAGCTGGGGCGGATGATAGTCGGCAGCCCGACCGTCTCCAGCGCCGCCAGCGCTTCCTCCAGGCTGTGCGCGATCGCTGAACGCGGGCTTTCGAGCCCGATCCGGTCCATCGCCTCGCGGAACTTGAGCCGGTCCTCGGCCTTCTCGATCGCTTCGGCATTGGCGCCGATCAGCTCGATCCCGAGCCGGTCGAGCGTTCCGTCCTTGAAGAGCGCCAGCGCGGTGTTGAGCGCGGTCTGCCCGCCCATCGTCGGAAGCACCGCGTCGGGCCGCTCCTTTTCCAGGATCTTGGCGACGATCGCCGGCGTGATCGGCTCGATATAAGTCGCGTCGGCAAGCTCCGGGTCGGTCATGATCGTCGCCGGGTTCGAATTGACGACAATGACGCGATAGCCCTCGGCCTTCAGCGCCTTGACCGCCTGGCTTCCCGAATAATCGAACTCGGCCGCCTGGCCGATGACGATCGGCCCCGCACCGATGATCAGGATCGAGGATATGTCGGTGCGCTTAGGCATTGACCGTTCCGAACTTTCCCTCTCCCCTTCGCGGGAGAGGGTCGGCGCGGTAGCGCCGGGGTGAGGGGGCGTCGTGGCAAGGCACCATTTCTTTACAAGCAGGGCGCGAACGCTGCGCCAAAACTCGACGGACGCGGAAGCCAGGCTCTGGAGCGCTCTCCGCGGCCGCCAGCTCTCCGGCTTGAAGTTCCGCAAACAGGTCGAGATCGACGGTTACATTATCGATTTTCTTTGTCCGGAGCGGCGTCTGATCATCGAGGTCGATGGCGGGCAACACACGCCCGAGCGCGACGAGCGACGAACGGCCTTTCTGGAGGGTCAGGGCTTCCGGGTTATTCGCTTCTGGAACAACGACGTCCTCCAGAATCTCGATGGCGTGTGGACGGTCATCGAGAAGGCGCTCGAATCCGCTCCCCCTCACCCGACCAGCTGACGCGGGCCACCCTCTCCCGCGAAGCGGAGAGGGATTCAGCGCCCGAGATAACCCTCTCCCCAGCGCGGGAGAGGGTCGGCGCGATAGCGCCGGGGTGAGGGGGCGTCGAGACAAGCTCATCCCTCGGGGAACTCCATGGCCACGAACACGGGCTTGAGGCCATTGCGCTTGGCCCATTTGGCGACGCACAGCCGCTGCTCGGGCGTCGGCGTTTGGCGAATGGCGAGCAGCAGGCGCTTCTCGCTTTCGTCCTGGATCAGATCGCCGAGCGCGAGCCCGCAGCCGGTCGCTACCGTGTTGAGCTGCACCTGGTCGTGCATCCGCGCCGGCGTCGCGCAAGCGGAGAGGGCGAGCACAGCGCCGATGGTCAGAACGGTCCGGCGCGGCATCAGCGGCATTGTTCCCATGCGCCGGCGTGCGAGCTAATAAAGCACGCATGCTTGGTTTGGACGAACACAGCCTGCGGGACCTCGAAGCTCCTTCCAAGGAGGATGTTATCTACGCCGTTATTGGCTTCATCATCGGCATCGTGCTTCTGCCAGTGCAGGTTATCCGAATTTACAATGGTCTTCAGGACGGACGGCTGCTGATTACCGGAAATTGGCACGCCGACTGGAGCCATTCGACGGTCGGTTTTGTGCTCACTCTTATCGTACACTTTGGAATAGCAATCATGGCGCTTGGCCTTATCTGGTACGGCGTAGCTACGGTTAGACACTGGTTGCTCGAACAGTAAGCTCACTTCATCGCTCCGACGAACTTCTCGAACAGGTAGAAGCTGTCCATCGGCCCCGGGCTTGCCTCGGGGTGATATTGGACGCTGAACGCCGGGCGGTCGGTCAGCTCGATCCCGCAGTTGCTCCCGTCAAACAGCGACACGTGCGTTTCGCGGACATTCCCGGGCAGCCCTTCGCGCTCGACCGCGAACCCGTGGTTCATGCTCGTGATCTCGACCTGGCCGTCGGCGAGGCGCTTGACCGGGTGGTTGGCCCCGCGATGCCCCTGGAACATCTTCGACGTCTTTCCGCCGACCGCCAGCGCCAGCATCTGGTGGCCAAGGCAGATGCCGAACAGAGGCTTCTTGGTCTCCAGCATCGCCTGGATGACCGGCACTGCATATTCGCCCGTCGCCGCCGGGTCCCCCGGCCCGTTCGACAGGAAGAAGCCGTCGGGCTCGTGCGCCATGATCTCGTCGAAGCTCGCGGTCGCCGGCACCACCGTCACCCGCGCCCCGGCCTCGACCAGCAGGCGGAAGATGTTGCGCTTGTTGCCGTAATCGACCGCGACCACGTGCGGGCGCTGGCCCACCCCGCCCTCGCCCCGGGTACCCACGAAAGTACTACTTTCGTGGGAGGCCTTTCGCTCGGACTCCCCTCCCGCCTGCGGGAGGGGTTGGGGGTGGGCGTCTTCCTTATAGCCGAGGTTCCATTCCCACTTGCCGCCGCTCCAGCGCTCGACCTGCAGCCGGGATACGTCCTTGGCGAGGTCCATGCCTTCGAGCCCCGGCCATTCCGCCGCCATTTTCTGCAGCGCGTCGAGGTCGAACTTGCCGTCGGCGCGATGGGCAATGGCGATGGTCGGCGGGCCTTCCTCGCGCACCAGCCGCGTCAGCGCCCGCGTGTCGACGCCGGCAATCCCGATCCGGCCCCATTTCGCCATCCACTCGGCAAAGCCCTGCCCGGCGCGATAGTTGGACGGCTTGGTCACCGCCTCGCGCACCAGGGCGCCCAGCGCATGCGCCTCGCCCGCCTCGACGTCCTCATCATTGGCGCCGACATTGCCGATGTGCGGGAAGGTGAAGGTGATGACCTGCTTGGCGTAGCTGGGGTCGGTCATGACCTCCTGGTATCCGGTCATGGCGGTGTTGAAGCAGAGCTCGCCGACAGCTTCGCCCTCGGCGCCAAAGCCCTGCCCCCAAATCGTCCGGCCGTCGGCAAACACGATGACTCCCGTCGCACCCGCCGGTTGGGGAGCGCGCGTGAGTTGTGCGTCGGCCATGGGCGGGAGAAGCCTTCCGTCAGGGGTTTTGCAACGATGTCGCTAAGGAGCCGTCGCTAAGGAGATTGGCGCGCGGGGTCAACGCTGGTCAGCGTGAAAATGCAACGCTATCGCTCACGGCCATGATCCGCGACGACATCAAGGCCGCAACCATCGCCGCGATGAAAAGCGGCGACAAGGAAACCACCGGCACGCTCCGCATGGTCTCGGCGGCAATCAAGAACCGCGACATCGAGGCGCGCACCGGCTCGGCGCCCGCCGACGACGACGCGCTCGTCACCGAAGTGCTGCAGAAAATGATCAAGCAGCGCCGCGAATCGGTCGAGCTTTACCGCAAGGGCGGCCGCGAAGATCGCGCTGCCGCCGAGGAAGCCGAGATCGCGGCGATCGAGCGCTTCCTTCCAGCCCAGCTCAGCGACGCCGAGGCGCAAGCGAAGATCGGCGAGATCATCGCCGAGACCGGCGCATCGTCGATGAAGGACATGGGCCGCGTCATGGGCCTGGTGAAGGAACGGCTCGGCACCGCCATCGAACCCGCCCGCGCCAGCGCCCTTGTTCGGGGCATGCTCGCCTAGACATAGCTGGAGCTATCCTCGCTCCGTTCGTCCCGAGCGAAGGCTCTCCTGAGCGAAGCCGAAGGGTCGAGGGGCGCATTAGCGCTGGACAAACCTCACGCTACTAATGATCCCGTTCGTCCCGAGCGAAGGCTCTCCTGAGCGAAGCCGAAGGGTCGAGGGGCGCGCGCCCAAACGCAAAAAGGGCCCCGCCGCAGGGGCGCGGCGGAGCCCGATACTCAAACTTCGACGACTAGCGAGCCGCGGCGGCTTTCCGCCCGGTCGGCGCTTCGGCTGTCAGGCCCATCACGCCTTCCATCACCAGCTCGTAAAGCGCGATCGCCATCGCCGAAGCGAGAGCGCCGGCAATGCCGAGCTGGAGATTGGCAGTCACGGCGCCGAGCTTGGCGCCGACCGACGGGATAAGACCAAGCGCGGTGCCGATGATCGGCAAGGCGATGACCGTCGCAGCTGCGAGAACCATTCTATCCCGGGGCATTGAGATGCCGGCAATCAGGCCGAGCACCACCAGGACCAATGCAACGTTCATTGTTCCCAGGGCTACGAACCCGGCAACGACCGCAAGCACTATGTAGAGAGCGCGGGCAAGCCCGCTGACTTTATTCAACATAAAACCCCCCTCCTCTGACGTCCCGCCTACCGCTCTTCGGCGGTTTGTTTCGGAACCGCTACAGATTAACCGTAATTTCGATTAATCACAGGCCTATGAATCCCATGATTCCAACCGTTTAACCGCTTCTGTGGATAACTTTTCGGCCCCCGCTTGCCGGTCGGCGAGTCGGATGCAAGGGTAAAATCGAACGGATGACCCTATCCCCCGCCTGGCTTGACGAGCTCCGCGCCCGAACGGTGCTGAGTGCGGTCATCGCGCCGACCGTCAAGCTGACCCGCGCGGGGCGTGAGTGGAAGGCCTGCTGCCCCTTCCATAACGAGAAGACGCCGAGCTTCACGGTCAACGACGACAAGGGCTTCTACCATTGCTTCGGCTGCGGCGCGCACGGCGATGCGATCCGCTTCCTCACCGACCAGCGCGGCATGCCGTTCATGGATGCCGTGAAGGAGCTGGCGTCGAAGGCCGGCATGGACGTCCCCGCCCCCGATCCCCAGGCCAAGGAGCGCGCCGACCGCGCCGCTTCGCTCACCGACGTCATGGGTGAGGTCCAACGCTGGTACGCAGAGCAGCTCCAGGGCGCCGCCGGGGCCGGGGCCCGCGAATATCTCAAGGGCCGCGAGATCGGGCCCGAGACCATCCAGCGCTTCGGGATCGGCTTCGCGCCGGACAGCCGCAATGCGCTGAAGCGCGCGCTCGCCAAGCTCGGCGAGGCGCAGCTCATTGAGACCGGCATGCTGATTGCGCCCGAGGCCAATGAATCCGGTCAGCGCGACAAGGCGCCCTACGACCGCTTCCGCGGACGGCTGATGATCCCGATCCGCGATCCGCGCGGGCGGGTCATCGGCTTCGGCGGCCGGATCCTCGGGGCGGGCGAACCCAAATATCTCAACTCCCCCGACACCCCGCTCTTCGACAAGGGCCGGACGCTCTACAACATCGACCGCGCCGCCCCCGCCAGCCGGACCGCCAACCGGCTGATCGTGGTCGAGGGCTATATGGACGTGATCGCGATGGACCGCGCCGGCATCGCCGAGGTCGTCGCGCCCAACGGCACCGCGGTCACCGAGGCGCAGCTAGAGCGCATGTGGCGGCTCGATCCCGCGCCGATCATGTGCTTCGACGGCGACAATGCCGGCAGGAAGGCCGCGATCCGTGCAGCCCTTCGCGCCTTGCCGCACCTCCAGCCCGAACGGACCCTGCGCTTCGTCGAGCTGCCCGCCGGCCAGGACCCGGACGATGTTGTTCGTTCCGGCGGGAAGGAAGCGATCGAGGCCCTGCTGGCCGAGCCCGAGCCGCTCGACGCCCGCCTGTGGCGCTACGAGCTCGAAAGCCAGCCGCTGACCACGCCCGAAGCCCGCGCCGGCCTTCGCCAGCGGCTGATCGACCATGCCGGCGCGATCGCCGACCCGGCGCTGGCCCGCATCTACCGCGAGCATTGGCTCGACCGTTTCTATGCCCTGCGCGAGGCGTCGCGCACGCCCTGGACCCCGCGCCCCCAGGGCAAAAGCGGTGGCCGCTATACCCCTGCCCCCGCCCCAGTCGGCAGCGAGGCGCGGCGAATTGCCGCCAGCGGCATCGACGTTCCGACCGCCCGCGCCCTGATCCTGGGTTTCGCCAATTATCCCGAGGAGCTTCCCGCCCATTGCGAGCAGCTTGCCGCGCTCCCGATCACCGACCAGCGCACCGCCCGGATGCGCGACGAGCTGGTCAACGCCGCCTTCTCCGGCGCCACGCTTGATCAGGAGGGCATTGCCACCATATTGGGGGGCGATGGAACGGCGGGCAGCAGGACCCCCGCAACCATGGGTTTTTCCTTCACCCGCCGCGACAGCGATCCGACACGTGCCCGAAGCGATCTCGCGGCAGCGGTCGAAATCATCGCGGCGGCGGAGGAAGTGGATAAGGCCCTCGACGAGGCAACCGATCGGCTGAAGCGGGATTTGACCGACGAGGCTTTGGAAGAACAGCAGCGCCTGATCGAGGCGCAGCAAGGATTAAGGCGGAGGCTGGCGTCACTGGCCGGCACCGACTAAGCAGCGCAACCAGATTTAAGCAGCGGAAGCTAATGGCGAAAAACGACAATCCCGAAATCGATACGGCGGACGCGGGCGATGCGCCGCTGATCGACCTCAACGATGCCTCGATCAAGAAGATGATCGCTCGCGCCAAGAAGCGCGGCGTCGTCACTTATGAGGAGCTCAACGAGGCCCTTCCGCAGGACCAGATGTCGTCCGAGCAGATCGAGGACGTCATGTCCGCGCTCAACGACATGGGCATCAACGTCGTCGAAAGCGCCGAGGACAGCGACGACGAGGAAGAAGACGACAAGGCCGACGACACGCCCGCCGAGGACGAGGTCGATCCCCTCGACGACGGCGGCCCGCGCCCCGCCGCCGCGGTCAAGAAGGAGCCGACCGACCGCACCGACGACCCCGTCCGCATGTACCTGCGCGAAATGGGCGCGGTCGAACTCCTCTCCCGCGAGGGCGAGATCGCCATCGCCAAGCGCATCGAGGCCGGCCGCGACATCATGATCTGGGGCCTGTGCGAAAGCCCGATCACCTTCAACGCCA
>JAZJZO010000010.1:0-79439 GCA_040389765.1 Pseudomonadota bacterium
AACCAGCGACCTACTGATTAAAAGTCAGTTGCTCTACCGACTGAGCTAAGGGCCCTCGCCGCGCCGACGCACTAACCGCGGCGGGCCTGCTTGCCAAGGCGAATGGAGATGTCCGCCGCGGTTGGAAGGGGAGGCACTGGCCAGCCGCTGAGCGGCGTGGCGGGCGTTCATTGCGCCTTCGACCCGCCAGGTCGGGGCGATGGCCGCCAGAGGCCCGAGAACGAACGTGCGGCTCAGCAATCGTGGGTGCGGGATCGAGAGCGCACGCGAGCGCCACTTGCCGCCACTCCACAGCACGATGTCGAGATCGAGCACCCGCGCACCCCAGCGCCGCCCTGGCCGTCGGCCGAAATCGCGCTCGATCGCTTTCAGCTGGCGAAGCATCTCCGGCGGCTCGAGATCGCTTTCGACCAGCGCCACCGCATTTGCGAAATCGCGGCCGGCGCCGCCTGTGGCGGTGTTGAGGACGATCCGCGAGGCATCAAACAGGCCGAATTCGTCGTCGAGCCGAGTAATGGCCGCTTCGACCACGTTGGGCGGACGCCCGTGCCGGCCGTGGGGCCGATTGGAGCCGAGAGCGATGGCGTAAAGGTGCGTTGCGCCGGGCATCGCCGACCGCCTAGGTCAGGCCAATGCACTTCGCCAGCCCTGCCGACCGGTCGCCGCTCCCGCAGGCCGAGGCACCGCGCGACTGTCCTTTATGCCCGCGGCTGCTCGCGTTTCGGCTGCAATGCCGTGCTGAATTCCCCGATTGGTGGAACGCCCCGGTACCGGCGTTCGGGGATCCCAGGGCCTGGCTGGCCATCGTCGGGCTTGCGCCGGGCAAGCATGGCGCCAACCGAACCGGCCGGCCGTTCACAGGCGATTTCGCCGGCGATCTCCTCTACGCGACCCTGCTCAAGCTCGGCCTTGCCGAAGGCGAGTATCGCGCCGACCCGGACGATGGGTTGCGGCTCAAGGGCGCGATCATCCTAAACGCGGTCAAATGCCTGCCGCCCGCGAACAAGCCCGAGCCGGGCGAAATTGCGACGTGCCGCAATTATTTCGAAGCCGCGCTCGCGGCCTTGCCGACCGTTCGGGTGCTGATCGCGCTCGGCCAGATCGCGCACGTTGCCGTGGCGCGGGCGCTTGGCCTGCCGCCGTCGTCGACCAAGTTCGGCCATGGCGCGGAGAATGTCGCGCCCGATGGCCGCATCGTGCTCTCGAGCTATCACTGCAGCCGCTACAACCAGAATACGCGGCGGCTCGACGCGGCAATGTTCGAAAAGGTCTTCGAACGCGCGCTGGAACTGCGCGGCTAGCGCAGCTGGCTGTCCTTGCTGCCGCGACGGTTGATCGCGGAATGGACCACGCGCGAATCCCGCTCCGCCTGGCAGGCGACGCAGGTGCGGACGCCGGGAACGGCCTTGCGCCGCCCTTCCGGAATGGGCTCGCCGCACTCGTCGCACTCCTCGGCACTCTCGCCGTTGGGCAGCAATGCCCGGGCAAGCGCGATCGCGTCCTTGACCGTGTCCTCGATCTGATCCTGTACCGCGCCGTCGCGCGTCCAACCGCCAGCCATGTTTTCCTCTTTATATTCAACGAGGAAGATGGGGATTTCGATCCCGCGTTGCTAGATGTCCTCGGTCAGCCGGCCGTAGAGCTCGGGGCGGCGATCGCGGAAAAAGCCGAAGGCCGCGCGGTGTTTCTTCGCTGCAGCGAGATCGAGTGTCGCGACCAGCACGCCGGCTTCTTCCGCGCCGAACTCGGCCTGGATGTCGCCGCGCTCGTCGCAGATGAAGCTGTGCCCGTAGAAGCGCTGGCCATGCTCAGTGCCGACGCGGTTCGCGGCGACGACCGGAACGACGTTGCTGACGGCATGGCCGATCATGGCCCGCCGCCATAGCCGCGACGTGTCGAGGTCGGGATCGTGAGGCTCAGTCCCGATCGCGGTAGGGTAGAAGAGGATGTCCGCGCCCATCAGCATCATCGCGCGCGCCGTTTCCGGATACCATTGGTCCCAGCAGACGCCGACGCCGAGGGTCGAGCGATGCGGGCCGCTCCACACCTTGAAGCCGGTGTTTCCGGGCCGGAAGTAGAATTTCTCCTCGTAGCCGGGCCCATCGGGAATGTGGCTCTTGCGATAGACGCCGGCGACCTTGCCATCGGGGCCGATCATGGCGAGGCTGTTGTAATGATGCGGGCCTTCGGCTTCGAAGAAGCTGGTCGGAATCCAGATCTTCAGCTCCTCGGCCAGCTCCCGCATGGCCAGGACGGAGGGGTGCTCGGCGGTCGCCTTCGCGGTCGCGAACAGGCTCTCGTCCTCGACCCGGCAGAAATAGGGGCCCTCGAACAGCTCGGGCGGAAGCACGACCTCGGCGCCCTTGGCGTGCGCCTCGCGCACCAGATCGCTCACGGCGCGAATATTCGCGGTCGTGTCGTCGGTGAAAGCGAGCTGCAAGGCAGCGACGGTGAGCTTGGTCATGCCGGAACCTGTTGCGAAATGCAGTGGAAGCTACCGCCTCCGGTCAGGATGTGGTCGGCGGACAAGCCGATTGCAACGCGGTCGGGGAACAGCGCCTGGACGACGTCAACCGCTGCCCGGTCGTTGGCCGCGCCATATTGCGGCACGACCACTGCGGCGTTCCCGATGTAGAAGTTCATGTAACTCGCGGGAATGATTTCGCCGTCCTCGTCGAGGATCCGGCCCGGCGAGGGCAAAGTGACCACATCGAGCCGGGCATCGGCAAGCCGGCGCGCCGCATCCTTGTAGACGGCGAGGTTCGGGTCGTCGCTGCCGGCAGTCGGGATGGCGACCCGCCCAGGCGCGACGAAGCGGGCGACATTGTCGACATGGCCGTCGGTGTGATCGTTCAGCAAGCCTGAGCCGAGCCACACGACGCGTTCAAAGCCAAGATCGGCCTGCAGCCGCTCTTCGACCTGCTCGCGGGTCAGCGTGTTGCGATTGGGGTTGAGCAGGCATTGCTCGGTGGTGATGACGCAGCCCGAGCCGTCGCTGTCGATCGCGCCCCCCTCAAGCGCCCAGCCTGCCTTCGCGAAGGGCAAGCCCGCAGCTCGCGCCAGCCGCTCGCCAATGTCCTGGTCGCCGTCCAACTCATATTTGCCGCCCCAGCCGTTGAAGCCGAAGCCCTGGGCCCGGCGATCGTTCCCGCTGCCGAGCACGATCGGTCCCGTGTCGCGGAGCCAGATATCGCCGAACGGTTCGACGATGACCTCGGCGAACGGAGCCAGCCTGCGCGCGCTTTCGGCAGCGCCGTCATGCGCCGCCACCAGCCGCACCTTTTCGCCCTTGCCACCGGCGTGGATCGCCGCCGCGAAGGCAGCAACTTCGCCCTCCGCGAGCTTCAAGTCGCCAAGCCACAGCTCGGGATCGCTTGGAAATCCGATCCAGACCGCTTCGTGCGGCGCCCATTCGGGGAGAGGGGGAACGGTCATCGAAGGGGCGCCTACAAAGCGGCCGCGCTTAAGCCAAGCCATGATTGCGCACACTTGGTCCCTCTCGCATACGGTAGCGCTAAAAGGAGAGGCGATGAAAAGGTTGATCGCAGTGGCTGCCCTGTGCGGCCTGGCCTGGAGCGGCGTGGCCCATGCGCAGATCCGCGCGTCCGCGACCATCGACCTCGCGCGTCCGGGGCCGCGCATCGCGCCGGAAATCTACGGCCAGTTCGCCGAGCAGCTGGGAAAGGGCATCACCGAGGGCATTTGGGTCGGCGAGGATTCGCCGATCCCGAACGTCCGTGGCTATCGCCTCGACGTGCTCAAGGCGGTGCAGGAGCTCCGTGTCCCAGTGCTGCGGTGGCCGGGCGGCTGCTACGCCGACACCTATCATTGGCGCGACGGGATCGGTCCGCGCAACCAGCGCCCGATTACGCTCAATCGCTGGTGGGGCAATAATGAGGAAAACAACGCCTTCGGCACGCACGAATATTTCGATTTCGCCGAGCTCATTGGTGCGCGCACCTTCCTCAGCGTCAATGTCGGGTCCGGGACCGCGGGCGAAGCCAAGGACTGGGTCGAGTATGTGACGTCAGCAAGCCGCTCCCGATTGGCGCAGGAGCGGCGCGCCAATGGCCGCGATAAGCCGTGGACGATCGACTATGCCGGGATCGGCAACGAAGTCTGGGGCTGCGGAGGCAATCTCACGGCCGAGCAATATGCACCGTACCTGCGCGTCTTCGCTACCTTCGTTCGCCAGGACCAGGGGCCGAAGACCGTCGCGGTCGGGCCGGCAGCCGACGATTACAGCTGGACCGAGGAAATCATGAAGTCGCGCGACAAGTTCGACGTGCTGTCGCTTCATTATTACACGCTTCCGACGGGCGACTGGGCCAAGAAGGGGCCAGCGGTCGGCTTCGGCAAGGCTGACTGGCTGAAGACCTTCGCCCAGACGCGGCGGCTCGACGAGTTCCTCGCCAAGCACTCCGCGATCATGGACCGGACCGATCCCGCCAGGAAGGTCGCGATCGCGGTCGACGAATGGGGAACCTGGTACGACACGCCCCCCGGCGCGCCCGCCCTGTGGCAGGAAAATACGCTCCGCGACGCGCTGGTTGCGGCAACCAATTTTCACATTTTCCACCGCCATGCAGAGCGCGTGCGGATGGCCAACATCGCCCAGATGGTGAACGTGCTTCAGGCGATGATCCTGACCGACGGCCCACGGATGGTGAAGACGCCGACCTATTACGCGTTCCAGATGTACGTCCCGTTCCAGGGCGCGACATCGCTTCCCGTGCAAGTTCAGGCCCCCGAGCTCGCAAGCGGCGCCGCGAGGCTGCCCGCGGTCGACGTGACCGCGGCGAAGGGCCCCGATGGCGCGACCTATGTCGGGCTGGTCAATATCGCTGCCGACGAAGCGGCGACGGTCCAGCTGACCGGAGGTGCCGGAGCGGCGGCCGGACGAATCTCGGGCCAGGTCCTGACCGCTCCGGCGATGGATTCGCGCAACCGCTTCGGCGCCGCAGAAGAGGTGCATCCGCGCTCCTTCGCAGGCTTCAGCCGCCAATCCGGCGGGCTGCGGGTCGCAATGCCGGCCAAGTCGATCGTCGTCCTCAGGATCGATCCGCCCAAATGAAAAGGGCGGCCGTCGCGGGCCGCCCTCTCTATTGGTTCGAATGATCGCTGATTAGCGCGAGTAGAACTCGATCACGAGGTTCGGCTCCATCCGCACGGGATAGGGCACTTCGTCGAGCTTCGGAACGCGGGTGAACTGGACCTTGGTGTTGCCGTCCGGGACGACATAATCGGGCACTTCGCGCTCGGCGAGGCCCTGGGCTTCGATGACCAACGCCATTTCCTGCGCCTTCGGTCCAAGCTCGATGATGTCGCCGACGTTCACGCGGCGGCTGGCGATGTTGCACTTCACGCCGTTGACGCGGATGTGACCATGATTGACGATCTGGCGCGCAGCCCAGATCGTCGGCGCGAACTTGGCGCGATAGACGACCATGTCGAGCCGCTGCTCGAGCAGCCCAATCAGGTTCTGCGAAGCGTCACCCTTCATCGCGCTGGCCTCGGTGTAGGTGCGCTTGAACTGCTTTTCGGTGATGTCGCCGTAATAGCCCTTCAGCTTCTGCTTGGCGCGCAGCTGGATGCCGAAGTCCGAGATCTTCGACTTGCGGCGCTGGCCGTGCTGACCGGGACCATATTCGCGGCGATTGACCGGGCTCTTGGGGCGTCCGAAGACGTTTTCGCCCATGCGGCGGTCGAGCTTATACTTGGCGCTTGTGCGCTTCGACATCAGTTCACTCCAATTCGCGTTTCAAAACAGCCCGGAACCGCACCATGACCCTTGATGGGGCCACGCGATCACCGCTTCACCGGACGTGCGGGATCAATTGCGAGCGGCGCAGGTGGCCGCTGGGGCCCGAAAAGTCAACCTGGGCCGGGATTTGGCTCAGATCGCTTCGGGTACTTCGGGCGGAACGAAGGCGTCGCGCCGCCAAACCGGGTCCTCGGGCTCGCCCGGGCGCGGGCCGATCCCCTTCAAATAGCCGAAATAGGTGGCGATCCGCCGCTCGCCGGGATCAGCGATTGCGCGCCGGCCGTGCATGAAGCGGCTGTTGTCGGCGATCAGCACGTCGCCCTTCTGCCAGGCATGGGCATAGGTGAGCTTGCGCGCGGTGCTGCGGACGGCGTCGAGCCATTCCTCCGGGAAGATCGACGCGTCATCGAGCATCGGTACATTGTTGATCCGCAGATAATCGCGGGCGAACATGATAAAGTTGGCGAAGGCCGGCTTGTCCTGGAAGATCGTCGGCTCGAGCAGCGGCCTGACGAACCCGCGGACGATCTGGTTCCCGACCCGCCGAAACCAATAGGGGCAGGTTGCGGGAGGCTTTGCCAACAGCTCGGTCGAAGGTGTCTCCGTGCCGAGCCAGTAACGCAGCATCGAGGCCGTTGCCGCCTTGATGTAGATGATCTTGCGCCCTTCCATCTTCGCCCGAAGCTCAGGCGGCAGGGCATCGGCAATCGCGATCCCGTCGCAAAGGTTGGTCTGGCCGCCAACGCCCGGCGGGCCGAGACAGGCAAACATCGCAAGGTCAGGCCGCCACGGCTCGCGCGCTACTTCCGGATGGAGCGGGAAGGGATCGCCACCCAGGTTCACCGACTGGACCGAGGCACCGTCCTCGATCATTTCGCGGTTGGGGCTCTCGTTGAACAGCGAGCTCGAACAGAGCCGGTCGCCGAGCGCGGCGAAATCGGCCGGGGTCGTCGCATATCCCCGCACTAGCACTGCGCCGTCCTGCTCGATCGCGGCGCGGATAGCGTCGGCGTCGAGCGCGGAAAGGGGTTCGCCGGAACCGGAAAACAGGGTGGGCTGGGCAGTCATCGCGCGCTGGTTAGGACATCGTCTGCGCCCATGCTAGCGGGCGCGTCGTGAGCATCACGTTCGAGACCATTTCCGACGATCCCGCGCTCTTCCTGTTCGCGCTGCAGAACGAGGCCGCGCACTTCCAGCCGATGACTCGGGACAGCTTCCATCGCTCGATCTTCCTCGACGACCGCATCGTTCGCGCCCCCGGCCAGGGGTTTGCGCTGCCCTTTGCCGAAGTCCGGGGCCAGCAATGGCCCGACCCTGCATCGCGCCCGATCGGCCTGATCTTCCATGTCGCCCAGTGCGGGTCGACCTTGCTGGCCCGAGCGCTCGACCTGCCCGGGCGGAGCCTGGTGCTGCGCGAGCCCGCCGCGCTGCGGCGTCTCGGGGTGGATGCCGGCCCGGAGGGTGCGGTCGACGAGGCCATGCTGCGCTTCACTTTGTCGATGCTCGGCAAGCGCTGGGACGCGAACGCGCCAGTCGTCGTCAAGGCCAACGTTCCGGTGAACTTCATCGCCAGTGAAGTCCTCTCGATGGAGCCCGAGACCAAGGCGATCTGCCTCTATTTCCCGCTTGCGAGCTATGTCGCCGCGGTGATGCGGACCGAAGGACATGAAAAATGGGTCGAGAGCATCTTCGCCGAGATGCGCCTCGACAGCTCGCGATTTGCATTGGGCGCAAATCCCCGGACTACGGCTGAGCGCACCGCCTGCCTGTGGTTCGCTCAGATGAAACTATTCGAAGCGCTGACCGCGACCTATTCCGGAGTGCGGACGCTCAACGCCGAGCTGCTGTTCGGCCAGCCATCCGCCGCCGTCGCGGCATCGGCGGCGCATTTCGGCGTCGTCCTTCGCGACGGTGAAGCCGAGGAGATTGCTTCGGGCGAACTGTTCGAGACCTATTCGAAGAATCCGGCGCTCGATTATGACCCCGAGGTCCGCGCCGCCCGCGACGCCGAGGCCAAGCGCAGGCTGGCGCCGCAGATCGCGGAGGCCGAAGCCTGGGTTAGCGCTGCAAGCACCCGCCACGGTCCGGTCGGAGAGCTCGGCGCGCCGCTCGTCGGCTAGCGCTTGCGCGCCGGCCCCGTCAGCGCCCGGATGATTCCGCGAACCGCCTTCACTTCGCGCGACGACCACCCCGTCTTGGTGAAGATGGTGCGGATCGTGTTGCGCGTCGCCTGGGTCCGCGACGGCGGGTGGAAATAGCCTTGTCCGACCAGTTCTGCGTCGAGCTGGCCGATCAGCCCTTCGAGCTCGCCGTGGGGGGCCGGCGGCTCCACCTCTTTTGAGGTCGGCTGGGCAAGCTCGGCGCGTTTCGACCATTCGTAGGCAAGCAGGATCACCGCCTGGGCGAGGTTCAACGACGCGAATTCCGGATTGATCGGCACCGTGACGATCGCCTTGGCGAGCGCCACTTCCTCGGTCTCCAGGCCCGAGCGTTCGGGCCCGAACAGGATTGCGCTTCGCTCGCTCGAGGCCGCGATTTCGTCGGCCATTTCCTGCGGGCCGACGACGGGCATGACGAGGTCGCGCCTGCGGACGGTCGAGGCGAAGACGGTCGAGCAATCGGCAACCGCTTCCGCAGCCGTGGCGAAGACCTGGGCCTGTTCCAGCACCACGTCGGCGCCGCTCGCCGACGGTCCCGCGTCCGGATTGGGCCAGCCGTCGCGCGGGGCGACCAGCCGCATCTCGGTCAGGCCGAAATTAAGCATCGCCCGCGCCGCCTTGCCGATGTTCTGGCCAAGCTGCGGACGGACGAGGACGATGACTGGTTTGCGGTCCTTCGATACGGACCCTCGACAAGCTCGGTTCCTACTCAGGATGAGCGGGTCACGGCTTTCCTCCAGCCGCTCATCCTGAGTAGCCGGTGAGCCTGTCGAACCGGCGTATCGAAGGAATAGCTTGTGCGAGAGCGCTTGCACCTTGTCCCAATCGCCGCTGATCAGCGCTTCCTTCTTGGCCCGGCTCCATCCCTTGATTTGCCGCTCAGCTACAAAGGCTTGATCACGATCCGGGAAATCCTGCGACCATACAAGCCTCACTGGCCGACGACCTTGAGTATAGCCCTCAATCAATCCCGATTGGTGGGCACCCACTCGGGCCTCCAAGTCGTCGGTATGACCGACGTAATAGCTGCCGTCGGCGCATCGCAGCATGTACGCCCAGAAACTCACAGCAATTTGTCGTGGCCCGGCGGGGTGATTGGCCCTTCCTTTTCGACCCGCTCGGCGATTTCCGCAAAGTCGCCCGGATCGCTGAAGTCCTTGTAGATGCTGGCGAACCTTATGTAGGCAACGTGGTCGAGCGCCTTCAGCGCGGCCATCACCGCTTCGCCGATGCCGGTCGAGGTGACCTCGTCCCCTTGCGTTTCGAGGCGCCGCTGGACGCCGCTGATCAGGCGATCGATCTTTTCCGGGTCGATCTCTCGCTTGCGCGTGGCATGACCGATGGCGCGGGCGAGCTTGTCGCGGTCGAACGGCTCACGCTTGCCGTCTTTCTTGACCACCGTCAGCTCGCGCAGCTGCACGCGCTCGAACGTGGTGAAGCGCTGGCCGCAAGCTTCGCATTGGCGCCGGCGCCGGATTGCCGCGCTGTCCTCGCTCGGGCGGCTGTCTTTGACCTGGCTGTCTTCGTGCGCGCAGTATGGACAGCGCATGCCGGTGTCCGACTAGCCCTGGTAGATCGGAAAGCGGGCGCAGAGTGCGCGGACGCGCTCGTTGACCTCGGCCTCGACCGCGCCATTGCCCTCGAGCCCGTTCTTGCCCAGCCCATCCAGCACATCGGCGACCATGTCCCCAATCTCACGGAACTCGGCGACGCCGAATCCCCGCGTCGTGCCCGCGGGCGAGCCGACGCGGATGCCGCTGGTCTTGACGGGCGGCAGCGGGTCGAAGGGGACGCCGTTCTTGTTGCAGGTGATGCCGGCGCGCTCGAGGCTTTCGTCGGCATCCTTGCCGGTCAGGCCGAGCGGGCGGAGGTCGACCAGCGCGACGTGCGTGTCGGTCCCGCCCGCAACCAGGTCGGCGCCGCGCTCCTTGAGGCGCCCGGCAAGCGTCTTGGCGTTGGCGATGACGGCCTTGGCATAGGCCTTGAACTCGGGCTGCAGCGCTTCGTGGAAGGCAACCGCCTTGGCGGCGATCACATGCATCAGCGGTCCGCCCTGCAGGCCGGGGAAGACGGCGGAGTTGATCTTCTTGGCGATCGCCTCGTCATCGGTCAGCACCATGCCGCCGCGCGGCCCGCGCAGCGTCTTGTGCGTGGTCGTGGTGACGACGTCGGCGTAACCGAAGGGTGTCGGATGCTCGCCGGCGGCGACCAGTCCGGCGAAATGGGCCATGTCCACGAACAGCAGAGCGCCGACCTCGTCGCAGATCGCACGGAAGCGGGCGAAGTCGAGGTGTCGCGGATAGGCCGAGCCACCGGCGATGATCAGCTTGGGCCGATGCTCCTTGGCCAGCCGTTCGACCTCGTCGAAATCAACCAGATGGTCGTCCTGGCGCACGCCGTATTGCACCGCGTTGAACCATTTGCCCGACTGGGCGGGGGGAGCCCCGTGGGTCAGGTGCCCGCCCGCGGCAAGGCTCATGCCCATGATCGTGTCGCCCGGCTGAAGCAGGGCCATCATCACCGCGCCATTGGCCTGCGCGCCCGAATGCGGCTGGACGTTGGCGAACTGGCAACCGAACAGCTTCTTGGCGCGCTCGATGGCGAGCGTTTCGACTGCATCCGAGGGCGCGCAGCCCTGGTAATAACGGCGCCCCGGATAGCCTTCGGCATATTTGTTGGTGAGCACGCTGCCCTGCGCTTCGAGCACCGCGCGGCTGACGATATTCTCCGACGCGATCAGCTCGATCTGGGTCTGCTCGCGCTTCAATTCGTCATGGATGGCGTCCTCGACCGCGGGATCGGTTTCGCTCAGGCCGCTGGTGAAGAAGCCGTGCGGGACGCGGTAATTTTCGTCGGTGTCGAGGTCGGCGGCAGTGGCCATCAATCGCTGTCCTGAAGTGCGTGTGAAAGTTGGTCGACGCGGCGCTGGTGGCGCCCGCCGGCGAAATCGGTGCCGAGGAAGGCGAGAACGCAGGCCCTGGCCATGTCGCCGCCGATCAGGCGCGCGCCAAAGGCGATGACGTTCGCGTCATTATGCTCGCGGGCAAGCTGGGCGGAGAGCGGATCGTCGACCCGCGCGCAGCGGCATTTGGGCTCGCGGTTCACGGCAATGGAGATGCCGATTCCCGAGCCGCAGACGGCAATTCCCCGCTCGGCCTGGCCGGACGCGATCGCGTCGGCCAGTAGCCGGCCGTATTGCGGATAATCGACGCTTTCGGGCCCGTTGGTGCCAAGGTCGGTGACGTCGTGGCCGGCCTCGCGAAGCCAGTCGGCGAGCTCATCCTTGAGGAGGTAGCCGGCATGGTCGGCGGCGAGGGCGATGCGCATGGCCTTTCCTAGCCTTCTATGCGCAGCCGCGCCACCGGCCGGAAGTTGGCAAAGTTGGCAGTGACACGTGCGCGCGGGCGCACGCGCGTGCACGCGTGAGAAGGCCGCTTGAAGTCAGCCAATGAACCAAACGGGGGAGACGATTCGCGCACCACGAGAATGGGCATAGTGCAAATGCCGAGCTGTAGGACAGAGTCAGTCCACGAGGGCTTTCAAGATTTGGGTGCGAATGGCTGCCTTCGACCCATTGCGGACATTAGGATGATCGACGACAAACTTCGGACATGAGTGTGCCGATGCTCCCCTTCGCCGTGTTCTTCGTCCTGTGTCTCGGGATTTTGATTCACGCCGCCGCCACGCGCCGAGTGCTATCGGCGGGCGGCTGGGCGCATCGCCACAAGGAACCCTTCCTTTTTTGGCTTGGGATAGTCGGAGCCATGGCAGGGCTTGGCGCCTCCGCGGTGGCACTCACCAGGTTCTAGGCTGGCGGCGCTAGTGTCCGCTTTCCACCCAAAGCGGACATTCAGTCGCGAGTCTCAAGCCGCCAACCGGATCTCCTCGCGGGTCCAGATTTCGATGAGGGCGGCGGTCAGCTCGTCCATCATCTCGGCGCTGTGCTGCGGGCCGGGCGTGAAGCGTAGCCGCTCGGTGCCGCGGGGAACGGTCGGATAATTGATCGGCTGAACGTAGAGGCCGTATTCGGCCAGCAAGATGTCGCTGACGCGCTTGGCCTTGACCGGGCAACCGATCAGCAGCGGGACGATGTGGGTGGCGCTCGGCATCAGCGGCAGGCCCGCGGCCTTGAACTTGGCCTTGAGCATCGTCGCCGCTTCCTGCTGCGCCGTGCGCTCCTCATCCGAGGCCTTGAGGTGGCGGACGCTGGCCAGCGCCCCGGCCACCAGCACCGGCGACAGGCTGGTCGTGAAGATGAAGCCCGGCGCGTAGGAGCGGATGCAGTCGATGATCGTCCGGTCGGCGGCGATATAGCCGCCCATCACGCCGAACGCCTTGCCGAGCGTGCCTTCGATGATGGTCAGGCGCTGGGCAACGTCGTCGCGCTCGGAAATGCCGCCGCCATGCGGGCCGTACATTCCGACCGCATGGACTTCGTCGAGGTAGGTCAGCGCATTATATTTGTCGGCAAGGTCGCAGATCGCACCGATCGGAGCGATGTCCCCGTCCATCGAATAGACGCTTTCAAACGCGATCAGCTTGGGCGTCTCGGGGTCCTCCGCTGCAAGCAGCTCCTCGAGATGATCGAGGTCGTTGTGGCGAAACAGGCGCTTTTCGCAGCCCGAGCTTTTGATCCCCGCGATCATCGACGCGTGGTTCAGCTCGTCGGAGAAGATGACGCAG
Organism: Pseudomonadota bacterium; assembly: GCA_040389765.1. Taxonomy (GTDB): domain Bacteria; phylum Pseudomonadota; class Alphaproteobacteria; order Sphingomonadales; family Sphingomonadaceae; genus Sphingomicrobium. The sequence continues at coordinate 12,607 of JAZJZO010000010.1, forward strand.
CCGGGTAGCAGCTTGCCGAGCGTCGACAGCGCGGCGTCATTCGAGACGTAGCCCGAAGTGAAGAGGAGGGCGCCTTCCTTACGATGAAGGCTCGCCAGCTCGTCCTCAAGCTCGGTGTGGTAATGCGTATTGCCGCTGATGTTGCGGGTCCCGCCCGATCCGGCCCCGACCTCATGCAGGGCCTGCTCCATGGCGGCGACGACGTAAGGGTGCTGGCCCATGCAGAGATAGTCGTTCGAGCACCAGACCTTGATCGGCTTGGGCCCGTTGCCGCCGAAGCAGCGCGCATTGGGGAAGCTGCCCTTGGTGCGCAGGATATCGATGAAGACGCGGTAGCGGCCCTCTTCGTGGAGCCGCTCGATCGCCGATTTGAAAATACGCTCGTAGTCCAACGCCGGTCCTCTTTCGCGCCCCTTAGCTTTGCCTCGCGCTCAATTCCATGGCGAAATTTCGTCGAGCCCGAATTGGCGGAGGGCTGCCCGGAGGCCTTGCGGGTGTTCACCGGTGAATAGGACGATGCCGGGCGGCGGTGAAGAAGGCCAGTCCTGGTCCCGGGTGAGGTAGGCGATCCGCCGCGCGATCCCGGCTGCACCGTCGACATAGGCGACCCCCGGGAAGGCGGCTCGAAGCTCCTCCTCGAGTAGCGGGAAGTGGGTGCAGGCGAGCACGACGGTGTCGATCCGCTCGCCGCCCGGCGCATCGAACATCGGCTGAGCCGCGGCGCGCACGGCCTTAATGCTCACCGCGTCGCCGGCGAGCTTGGCCTCGGCGAGCTCGACCAGCTCGGGCGAGCCATGGCGGACGATCGTGCAGTCGGCGGCGAAGCGTGCGGCCAGGTCATCGACATAGGGCTGCCGGACCGTCGCCTGGGTGCCGAGCACGCCGATGGCGCGCGTCTTCGACATTTCGGCCGCGGGCTTGATTGCTGGCACCGTGCCGACGATCGGCAGGTCGAGGGCGGCCCGGGCATGGTCGAGGGCGATGGTCGAGGCGGTGTTGCAGGCGATCACCGCGAGGCGCGGCGCAAACCGTTCGACCAGCCGGGCGAGCAAAACGGGGACGCGCTCGGCAATTTCCGCCTCGCTGCGCTGGCCATAGGGAAACCAGGCGCTGTCGGCCGCATAGACGATCGGCGCGTTGGGCAGCAGCGCCCGGGTTGGCCCGAGCACCGATAGTCCGCCGACGCCGGAATCGAAGAAGAGGAGGGGGGCGGTGGGATCCAACAGAGACTCCGTTCGGGCTGAGCCTGTCGAAGCCCTGCCCGTCACTCCTGCCCTAAGAACAAGAACAGCCCTTCGACAAGCTCAGGACGAACGGATGTTGAAGGGCGCGACCCTTCTGCTACCAAATCGCAATGACCCGCGAGACGATCCTTGCGCTGCTGCTCGGCTACGGCTTCGGGTCGATCCCGTTCGGGCTGATCCTGACGGCCCTTGCCGGCAAGGGCGATGTTCGCCGCATCGGCTCGGGCAATATCGGCGCCACCAACGTGCTGCGCACCGGCAGCAAGTGGCTCGCCGCGCTGACCCTGATCCTCGACTGCCTGAAGGCGACTGCCGCGATCCTCCTCGCCCAGCGCCTGTTTGGAGCGGAAACGGGGCCGATGGCCGCCGCGGGGGCGATGGTCGGCCACCTCTACCCGGTCTGGCTCGGGTTCAAGGGCGGCAAGGGTGCCGCGACATACTTTGGAGTTCTCATCGCGCTGCTGCCGATCGCGGCGCTGGTTTACGCAATCGTCTGGATTGTCGTGCTGTTGACGTTCCGAATCTCGTCGATGGCAGGCATGGCGGCGGGGCTCAGCGCGCCGCTTAGCGCCCATCTTGTCGACCCATCTCTCATGCCATTGCTGCTCGGTTTCACGGCGTTGGTCTTGTGGAAACACCGCGAGAACATCGCCCGCTTGCTGAAAGGAACCGAGCCACGCATCGGCCAGAAGAGCTCCTCGACCGCCTGAGGCTGGTCAGGACGCCGGGCATCGGGCCCGTCACCACCCGCCAGCTGATCCTCCGCTTTGGCAGCCCCAGCGCGGCGCTTGCCGCGGTGCCCGACCTCGCGCGTCGCGGCGGGGGGAAGGCGCCGGCGATCTGCAGCCGCGACGCCGCCGAGCGCGAGATCATGCGCGTCGACAAGCTCGGCGCGCGATATCTGGTCATGGGGCAGGGCCTCTATCCGCGCCTCCTTGCCGAGCTCGAGGATGCGCCGCCGCTGCTCATCGCCAAGGGCGACCTCAAGCTGCTCGACCGTCCGGCCGTGGCGATGGTCGGCGCGCGCAACGCCAGCGCCGCGGCCTGCCGCTTCGCCCGCGGGCTTGCCCATGACCTCGGGGGCGAGGGGCTCGTCATCGTCTCGGGCCTGGCGCGCGGGATCGACAGCGCCGCGCACGACGGCGCGCTGGAAAGCGGCACGATCGGCGTCATCGCCGGCGGCATCGACGTCTTCTACCCGCCCGAAAACGAAAGCCGGCAAAGAGCGATGTTCGAGCGCGGGCTGGTGCTCGCTGAAATGCCGCCCGGAACAGAGCCGAGGGCGCGCCACTTTCCCTATCGAAACCGGATCATCGCCGGCATGACCAGCGGCACGGTGGTGGTCGAGGCCGCGCCGCGCTCCGGCTCGCTGATCACCGCGCGGCTGGCGGCCGAGGCTGGGCGCGAAGTGATGGCGGTGCCGGGCTCGCCCCTCGATCCGCGGGCGCAGGGCTGCAACCAGCTTATCCGCGACGGCGCGACGCTGGTTCAGAGCGCCGCCGACGTCATTGCCGAGCTGGCGCCTTCGTCGCGCGTTGCGGCGCCGTCGGCTCCGTTCGAGCCTTTGCCAGCGGAGGAGCCCGATGAAAGCTTGCTGGACGTCGTGGAGGAACTGCTTGGGCCGTCACCAGCCCCGGTCGATGAGGTCATCCGCCTTTCAGGCGCCTCGCCCGGCGCGGTACAGATGGCGTTGCTCGAGCTCGACCTCGCCGGCCGGCTCGACCGTCATGCCGGCGGCAAGGTCAGCCTGCGGGCCGCTTGACGAGCGGAATCGACGGGCCCCACCTTACGCGTATGCGTGAGGACATTAAGTGAAGCTGGTCGTCGTCGAATCGCCGGCAAAAGCGAAAACCATCGAAAAGTACCTTGGCCCCGGGCACCGCGTGCTCGCGTCCTTCGGTCACGTCCGCGACCTTCCGCCCAAGGACGGCTCGGTCGATCCGGAGCACGAGTTTGCCATGCTGTGGCAAGTGTCGCCCGACCGCGCCAAGCAGCTGAAGGCGATCACCGAGGAGGCTAGGAACGCCGATACGCTGATCCTGGCGACCGACCCCGACCGTGAAGGCGAAGCGATCAGCTGGCACGTCCAGGAGGTGCTTCGGCAGAAGAAAGCGCTTCCGGCCAACGTTCAGCGCGTGACCTTCAACGCGATCACCAACTCCGCCGTCACCGAGGCGATGAAGCGCCCGCGCGGTCTCGATGAGGATCTGATCGACGCCTACAAGGCGCGCCGCGCGCTCGATTATCTCGTCGGCTTCACCTTATCCCCGATCCTGTGGCGGAAGCTCCCGGGAGCCAAGTCGGCAGGGCGTGTCCAGTCGGTCGCGCTACGCCTGATCGTCGACCGCGAGCGCGAGATCGAAATTTTCAAGCCGCAGGAATATTGGTCGATCATCGCGCATTTCGAGCACGACGGGCAGAAGTTCGATGCGCGGCTGGCCCAGCTCGACGGCCAGAAGATCGATCGGCTGACGATCGGCAACCAAGGCGATGCGGCCGCTGCCAAGGCGGTGGTCGACGCCGGGCGCTTCAGCGTCTCCTCGGTCGAAACCAAGCCCTTTTCCAGGAATCCGCCGCCGCCCTTCACCACCTCGACGCTGCAGCAGGAGGCGGCGCGCAAGCTCGGCTTCGCGGCCAGCCACACGATGCGCATTGCCCAGGGCCTCTATGAGGAAGGGCTGATCACCTACATGCGGACCGACGGCGTCGACATGGCGCCCGAGGCGGTCAATGCCGCCCGGCGGGCGATCGCCGACCGTTATGACTCGGGCTACGTCCCCGACCAGCCGCGCCGCTACACCAGCAAGGTCAAGAATGCGCAGGAAGCGCACGAAGCGATCCGCCCGACCGCTTTCTCCCGTGCCCAAGCGGCGAGTGGCGACCACGCCCGCCTTTACGAGCTGGTCTACAATCGCGCGCTGGCGAGCCAGATGGCCTCGGCCCGGCTCGAGCGGACGACGGTCGAGCTGACCGACGGCACCGGTCGGGCGGTCCTGCGCGCTTCCGGCCAAGTCGTGCTCTTCCCGGGCTTCATGGCGCTTTACGACGAGGGCCGGGACGATCCGCAGGATGAAGAAGGCGCGCGCATGCCCTTCCTTCGCGAAGGCGACGCGCCGGCCAAGACCGGGGTTGAGGCGAACCAGCATTTCACCCAGCCGCCGCCGCGCTATTCGGAAGCCAGCCTGGTCAAGCGCCTGGAGGAACTGGGGATCGGTCGGCCATCGACCTATGCCTCGATCCTGCAGACGCTGAAGGACCGCGAATATGTCCGCGTGGACAAGGGTCGCTTCGTGCCCGAGGAGAGCGGGCGGCTCGTGACGGCCTTCCTTGAGCGCTTTTTCGAGAAATACGTCAGCTACGATTATACGGCTGTGCTGGAAGATGAGCTGGATGACGTCTCGGGCGGGCGGCTCGATTGGCAGAAACTGCTCGATGCCTTCTGGCGCGACTTCAAGCCCAAGGCGGGCGAAGTCATGGACCAGCAGCCGAGCGAGATCACTGCGGCGCTCGACGAGTTCCTGGCGCCCTGGCTCTATCCGCCCCGCGCGGACGGCTCGGACCCGCGGGTCTGCCCGCAATGCGGCAATGGCCGGCTAAGCCTTCGCGGCGGCCGCTTCGGCGCCTTCGTCGCCTGCTCCAACTATCCGGACTGCAAATATACGCAGAAGTTCGGGCAGGGCGGGGACGCCGCGCAAAGCGACGGCCCGACCGAGCTGGGCGAGGGCATATTGCTCAAGAGCGGGCGCTTCGGCCCGTACGTCGAGCGCGGCGAAAAGCGCGCGTCGATCCCGAAAGACCTGCCTCTCGAAGATGTGAACCAGGAGGTGGCCGAGCGGCTGCTGTCACTGCCGCGCGAGATCGGACCGCATCCCGAAACGGGCCAAATGATCACGGCATCGATCGGGCGCTACGGGCCCTATCTCGCCCATGACGGCAAATATGCGAAGCTCAGCTCGACCGCCGAGGTGTTCGAAACCGGCATGAACGCCGCCGTCGCCAAGCTCGCCGACGCGGCCAGCGGCGCCGGCCGGCGGCAGGGCGGGTCGCGCGAACCGATCGCGGTGCTTGGCAAGCATCCGGGCAGCGGCGGCGACATCAAGGTGATGGCGGGCCGCTACGGTCCCTACGTGACTGACGGCACGACCAACGCCACTTTGCCCAAGGGTTCGAAGCCCGAGGACGTGACGCTGGACGAAGCCGTCCGGCTAATCGATGAACGCGCGGCCAAGGGCCCGGCCAAGAAGGGTGGACGACGGCCGGCGCGGAAGAAGGCGAAATGATCAATATTCAGCTGCAACGTTTGCCGCATGGAAATGGTTTACCGGCGCCAAGTTACGCAACCGACGGGGCCGCGGGGCTCGACGTCGTCGCCGCGGAGGACCTGACCCTCGCGCCCGGCCAGCGCCATGCGGTTGCGACCGGTTTCGCCATCGCCATTCCCGAAGGATATGAGGTGCAGGTGCGCCCGCGCTCAGGGCTCGCGTTGAAGCATGGCATCACCTGCCTCAACACGCCCGGCACGATCGATCACGACTATCGCGGCGAAGTGAAAGTCATCCTCGCAAACCTCGGCGGCGAACCGTTCGAGGTCCGCCGCGGCGAACGCATTGCCCAGCTCGTGCCCGCGGCCGTCACCCGGGCCAGCTTCAGCGAAGTCGCTGAGCTGAGCGAGACGGACCGTGGAGCCGGGGGCTTCGGCTCGACTGGGCAGTGACCTCCCTTTCCTCGTCATCTCCGCGCAGGCGGGGATCCAACTTTGCTTTTCCTTGCTGGGTTCCCGCTTTCGCGGGAATGACGATTAATGACTGAACTTTCGGACCGCGAGCTCGATCGCTATGCGCGGCAAATCGTGCTGCGTGAGGTCGGCGGTGTCGGGCAGAACAAGCTGAAAGCGGCGCGGGTCGCGGTCGTGGGCGCGGGCGGGATCGGCAGCGCCGTCATCCCGGCGCTTGCCGGCGCGGGCATCGGCGGATTGACTATCATCGACAGCGACACGGTCGAGCTCGCCAACCTCCATCGCCAGCCGCTCTTTCGTGAGCGCGACGCCGGTTATTCGAAGGCCGATCTCGCGCTCCAGTTCGTCCAGCGGCTGAATCATCATGTGAAAGCCGTGCCGATCCAGGAACGGATCGGACCTCACAATGCTGGGGCCCTGCTGGCTGATCACGACCTGGTGATCGACGGCAGCGACAATTTTGCGACCCGGCTCGCGGTCAGCGACGCCTGTGTCGCGCTCGGAATTCCGCTGGTCTCCGCCGCCGCCGTTCAATTCCAGGGTCAGGCCGTGCTGTTCCGCGGAAGGCCGTGTTACCGCTGCTTCGTCGGCGACGCTTTCGACGCCGAGGATTGCGACAATTGCACGGAATTGGGCGTGCTGGGTGCGCTGACCGCCGCCGTCGGCAGCTTCGCGGCAATGCTCGCCATCAACGCCATCGTCGGTGTCGGCGAGGACCAGTCCGGCAAGGTCCATCTGTTCGACGGCGTGAAGCTCGACTGGCGCGCGATCCGCATCCCGCCCGACGGCGGCTGCCGCGCCTGCGGCTCAGCCTAGGGCTTCGGCCACCCGCGCGACCAGGCGGCGCGCGACCTCTTCCTTCGATCCTTCCGGCCAATCCTCGACGCCCTCCGCGGTGATGAGGTGCACCTGGTTGCGGTGGCCGCCCATCACGTCACCGGAGACGTCATTGGCGACGATCCAGTCGGCCTTCTTGGCGTCGCGCTTGGCCGACGCATGGTCCGCGACATTTTCGGTCTCCGCGGCGAACCCGACCAGGAGCCGAGGGCGCTGAGCGCTCAATCCCAGCTCAGCCAATATGTCGCGGGTCGGTTCGAACCAAAGCTGCGGCGGGCCAGCGCTTTTCTTGAGCTTGGCGGTGGAGGGCAACACCCGCCAGTCGGCGACCGCTGCGACCAGGATCGCGGCGTCGGCGGGAAGTGCGGCGAACACCGCTTCGGCCATCTGTTCGGCGGTCTCGACATCGACGCGGTTCACGCCGGGCGGAGTTTCCAGCGCAACCGGTCCGGCGATCAGAGTCACCCGCGCGCCGGCCGCCGCAACGGCAGCGGCGATGGCGAAGCCCTGGCGGCCGCTCGAGCGGTTAGCGATCACCCGCACCGGGTCGATAGGCTCATGAGTCGGCCCGGCGGTGACGAGGATGTGCTTTCCCGCCAAATCCTCCCTCGCTGCGGAGCTGCGGGGGAGGGGGACCGCCGAAGGCGGTGGAGGGGGTCGCCTAATCGTCATCGACCTGAACGGCGATGAATTGCAGCACAGCGTCGAGATTCCCGAGCACGTCAGCTGCGGGAATACGGATGACGCGAATGCCTTGCTGCCGTAACCACTCGTCGCGAACGGCATCTCGCGCGGGCTGCTCACCGCGGTTGTGAGCTTCGCCGTCAACTTCGACGGCTAGGTTCCGTGTCGCGCAGAAAAAGTCCAGGACATAGGGGCCCGCGGGGTGCTGGCGACGAAACTGGATGCCGTCTGATTTCTTGCGAAGCTCGCGCCACAATAACACTTCCGGGAGACTCATCGATCGGCGCAGCTTCCTGGCTTGCTCCCTATCGCCCCGGATTCTCATCCCCCTCCACCATGCTGCGCATGGTCCCCCTCCCCCGCTTTGCGAGGGAGGAGCTCATTGACGATGAGCCATTCCAGGATGGCCTGCGGCTCGGGCAGGCGGCCGCGGCCGAATTCGCCGCAGGCCATGTCGCCCTCGGCGGGCTCGACTATGCGCACCCCATCGTCGACCAATTGCTGGACGTTGCGCGCGGTCGCCGGGTGAAGCCACATGCGGACGTTCATCGCCGGAGCGACGACGACGGGCTTGTCGGTCGCGAGAAGCAGCGTCGTGGCAAGATCGTCCGCGATGCCCGCGGCCATTTTGGCGAGCAGGTCGGCGGTCGCTGGACAGACCAGGATGAAATCGGCCGAGCGCGACAGTTGGATATGGCCGATCTCGACCTCGTCCTTCAGCTCCCACAGCGTGGTATGGACCTGGCTTTCGGCCAACGTGCCGAGGCTCATCGCCGTGACGAAATGTTCGCCGCCCTTGGTCAGCACCGGAGTCACCGAATGTCCGGCCTTCTTCAGCAGCCGCACGAGCTCCAGCGACTTGTAAGCCGCGATCCCGCCGCCAACGATGAGGAGCACCTTCGCCATCAGCTCAGCCTAGCACAAACATGGCCGCGGCACCCGCTGCGGCGGCGATCAGCGCCACCAGCGTATAGCCACCCCATGCGGGCCGCTCGATGACCGCGATGTCGGGCAGCGGCGGGGGCGGCGGTGCAGCGCCGCGCTGCGGATAATATTCGTCGATCCGGTCGATCAACTCGGGCAGCTTCTTCAGCGCCCGGACGGTGTCGACAATGCGGTCGGCATAATAAGCTTCCGGTCCAAGCTCGGAGCGGATCCATTCGCTGATGAAGGGCTCGGACGTCTCCCACATGTTGATGTCGGGATCGAGCGTCGAGGCGACACCCTCGTTCATCACCATCGTCTTCTGCAGCAGCAGCAGATGCGGCTGGGTCTGCATGTCGAAATCGCGAGTGATCGAGAACAGGCTTTCGAGCATTCGCCCGACCGAGATGTCCTTGACCGGAAGCCCGCGGATCGGCTCTCCGGCGGCGCGCAGGGCCGTCGCGAACTCGTCGACATTATGGTGGGCGGGGACGTACTGGGCCTCGAAATGGATTTCGGCGACGCGGCGGTAATTGCCGGTGATGAGGCCGTAGAGGATTTCGGCCAGCCAGACGCGGGCGCGGCGGTCGATCCGCCCCATGATGCCGAAGTCGATGGCGCCGATCCGGCCGTCGGTCAGCGCGAACAGATTGCCGTGGTGAAGATCGGCGTGGAAGAAGCCGTCGACCACCGCTTGGCGAAGGAAGGCGCGAACCAAGCTGCAGGCGAGCTCGTGGCAATCGTGGCCCGCCGCGATCAGCGCCTCGCGGTCGCTGAGCTTGATCCCGTCGAGCCACTCCATCGTCAGCACCCGGCGGGCAGTGCGGCGCCAGTCGATCTCCGGGATGTGATAGCCCGGCTCGGCAATCATGTTCTCCTTGAGCTCGGAGGCCGATGCTCCTTCGCGCTGCAGGTCGAGCTCGCGCGCGGTCCACTGGCGGAAGTGGGCGACGACCAGCCTTGGGCGCAGCCTTTCGGCCTCGCCGCCATAGCGTTCGACGTGGGCGGCGGCCCATTCATAGGTGTCGATGGCCCGGGCCAGTTCTTCCTCGATGCCCGGGCGGAGCACCTTGACCGCGACTTCGCGACCTTCCGTCGTCACCGCCCGGTGGACCTGCGCGATCGAAGCGGCGCCGATCGGCACTTCGTCGAACTCGGAATAAAGAGTTTCGAGCGGCGCGCCGAACGAGCTTTCGATGGTCTGCTTGATCAACGGGAAGGGCGCGGGCGGAAGATCGTCCTGGAGCAGCGAGAGGTTGGCGGCAGCGCGGGGGCCAACGAGATCGGGCCGCGTCGACAAGGCCTGTCCAAGCTTGATTGCCGCGGGCCCGATCGAGAGCAGCGCCGCCGCATAGTCGGGCGTGGGCGGGATGCGCGCTCCGAACCGCGCGATGCGCGCGAGCCGCCGCACCGGCGCCGGCGTGAGCGGGTCATCCTCGATACCCTGCAGCGCACCGTGTCGGGCGAGGGTGCGGCCCCATTTCAGGAGCCGCCACAGATGGGTGACTGAGGAGGTCAAATTTTCCAGCCGCTATGAATCGACACGAGCCCGCCAAGCATCGGTTCGCCCGCCGGGCGGACGAAGCCCGCCTCCGCGACCATCCGCTTGAACGCGGGCGCGCGCGGGAAGCGGCGGATGCTTTCAACGAGGTAGCGATAGCTTTCCTCATCGTCGGCGACGACCTTGCCGATGCGCGGGATGACCTTGTCGGCGAAGCGCTCGTAGATTTCGGAGAAGCCCGGCCAGTCGCTCGACGAAAATTCCATGCAATAGAAGCGTCTGCCGCGCTTCAGCACGCGGTGCGCTTCCTTAAGCGCGGCCGGGATGTCGGTGACGTTCCGGATGCCGAAGACGATGGTGTAGGCGTCGAAGCTGCCGTCGGCGAAACTCAGCTTCTCCGCATTCTCGACCGCCCAGCTCAGGCCCTCGAGGCCGCGCTTTTTCGCGCGTTCCTTGCCGACCTCGAGCATGTCGGCATTGATGTCGGCTATCGTTACCGATGCGCCGCGCCGCGCCATGCGGAACGCGACATCGCCCGTGCCGCCGGCCATATCGAGGATGCGCTCGCCGGCGCGCGGCTTCACCCGGTTGACGAAACGGTCCTTCCACAGCCGGTGCATGCCGCCAGACATGAGGTCGTTCATCACGTCGTAGCGGCGCGCGACCGAGCTGAAGACCTGGCCCACGCGCCGCGTCTTCTCTTCGGGGCTGACGAGCTCGTCGCCGAAATTGACCTTCTGTGCCATCGCGGCGCGCTCTAGCCGGGAGTTTTCGTCATTGCGAGCGAAGCGAAGCAATCCAGACTTTGCGCGGCTGGATTGCTTCGTCACTTTGTTCCTCGCAATGACGGCAGGATGCCGGAGCTTCCCGAAGTCGAAACCACCGTTCGCGGCCTGGCCAGGGTGCTGGAGGGCCGGCACATCGCCCGGGTGGAGGCGCGGCGGGGTGATCTGCGGCGGCCCTTTCCCGACGGTCTTGGCCAGCGGCTGACGGGCGCGCGGGTGACGAGCCTCGGCCGGCGCGCGAAATATGGGCTGATCCACACCGACCGCGGCGACACTTTGATCTTTCACCTTGGCATGTCGGGCCACTGGCGGGTCGATCCGGCCGAATTGGGCAAGCACGACCATTTCATCATCGAGACGGAGGAGGGGCGGCGGCTGGCGCTTAATGACGCTCGGCGCTTCGGCTCGCTCGACCTGGTACGGACCGACGCATTGGACGAGACGTTCAAGGATATCGGGCCGGAGCCGCTCGGGCTCGACGTGCGGGATCTGAGGAAGCGGCTCACGGGCCGCACCGCGCCGATCAAGCTGCTTCTGCTCGACCAAAGGATCGTCGCTGGCCTCGGCAATATATATGTGTGCGAGGCGCTTTATCGCGCGGGCATTCATCCCAGGCGCGCCGGCGGTTCGGTCGCGCTGGCCCGGCTCGAGATGCTGGTGCCGGCGATCCAGGACGTTCTGGGCGAAGCGATTGCCGCTGGCGGATCGACTCTCAAGGACTTCGCATCGCCCGAGGGCGAGCTTGGCTATTTTTCGAAAAGCTTTGCCGTCTATGACCGGGAGGGCGTAGCCTGCGCCTGCGGCGGGACCGTCAAGCGGATCGTCCAGGGCGGGCGATCGACCTTTTACTGTCCCAAATGCCAGCACTAGTGGTTGACCTCTGGGCCCTCTCTGAGTAGTGGAACGCCCGCGCCGGCGCAGCCGTTTGGCTTTGCGCCGCTTTTTATTCGAGCAACGAGGATTTCATGGCGAATACGCCGCAGGCCAAGAAACGCATCCGTCGCAACGCCAATCGGGCGACGATCAACCATAGCCGAATCAGCCGGATCCGGACCTTCATCAAGCAGGTCGAGTCGGCGATCGATTCGGGCAAGAAGGACGATGCGGTTGCGGCCCTGAAGAAGGTCCAGCCGGAAATGTCGCGTGGGGTCGCTCGTGGAGTTATCCACAAGAACACGGCCTCGCGGAAGTTTTCGCGGCTATCCAAGCGAGTTGCATCGCTCGGCTAAAAACCGTCCTTAAACGGGACCAGAATCGAGCCGCCGGGCGACCGGCGGCTCGTTCCGTTTCGGGACCGTCAAAAAAATGCAGTAATTCCCGCGATTCGCACCGCGGTTAACTTCGCGATAACTGAAAAAATGGCTGTTTTTCGCCATTCCACGAAGTTTCTGGCCTGTTTCCTATGTCAAGCCTGTTTATTTCACTTCTGTGAAAAAACGGCCCTTGCAACCGGCCTCGGACAATCTCAGAAAGGTCTTTCCGGGTGCGTATCCGCGCCGGGGGCAAGAGAGAAAAGAAGCCTTAGGCGCGCGACTCGGGTCACGCGCGATGGGACCCTTTTGTCTCTGTTTTGGGGGTTAGACGAGGGAGGCGCAGCCAGTGCAAGGCGCAAGGGCGAATTCGTCTGTAGAGCTGACCAGCGCACCGGTAGCGGCGCCGCTGGAGGCGGCTTGGGACTCGATCCGGACGGGACTTCGCCGTGACCTTGGGGCCCGCACCTTCGACGGTTGGCTGAAGCCTGCCGAGCTCGGCTCATTCGAGCCGGACGCCGGCGCGCTCGACATTGTCATGCCGAGCCAGTTCATGGCCGATTGGGTGCGTTCGCACTTTGGGGAGCGGCTGACGCTCGCCTGGAAGACCGTGCTTCCGATCGTCCGCGAGGTCCGAATCATTGCCGCGGTCGATGCGCCGCGGCCGACTCCGCTGCTGATCCTCGAAGAAGCGCCGGCGCCGGCCGAGCGCGATCCCGACGCGCCAAATTTCGACCCGCGCTACCGCTTCGAAACCTTCGTCGTCGGCAAGGCCAATGAAATGGCGGCGACGGCAGCGCGGACGCTCGCGACCTCGCCCACCGTCGGCTTCAACCCGCTCTTCATCCATGGCGGCACCGGGCGCGGCAAGACCCACCTGCTGCACGCCATCGGCCACTCCTTCCTCGCCCAGAACCGCGGCGCGCGCGTCGTGTCGATGTCGGCCGAGAAGTTCATGGTCGAGTTCATCCGCGCGCTGAAGGAAAACGACACGATCGGTTTCAAGCAGCGGCTGCGGAACGCCGACCTGCTGCTGATTGACGACGTCCAGTTCATCGCCGGCAAGGATTCGACCCAGGAAGAATTCTTCCACACCATGAACGAGATCATCACCGCCGGGCGGCGACTGGTGATCACTTCGGACCGCGCTCCGCAGGACCTCGATGGGATCGCCCCGCGAATCCTGTCGCGCCTGTCCTGGGGCCTGGTCGCCGACATCAACTCAGCCGATTACGAGCTCCGCTTCAACATCATCGTCGCCAAGCTCGAAGCGCTGCCCGGCGTGCAAATGCCACGGCCGGTGATCGACTTCCTCGCGCGGCGCGTGACGAGCTCGATCCGCGAGCTGGAGGGCGCGCTCAACCGCATCGGTGCCTACGCCATGATGACGGGACGCGAAATCGACGTGGCCTTCGTCGAGGAAGTGCTGGCCAATGTCCTGCGCGCCAACCAGCGCCGGATTTCGATCGACGAGATCCAGACCCAGGTCGCCGAGCATTATCGCATTCGCAAGGCCGAGATGACCTCGGCGCGCCGCGCCCGGGAGGTTGCCCGCCCGCGCCAGGTCGCCATGTATCTGTCCAAGCAGCTGACGCCCAAGTCGCTGCCCGACATCGGCCGCCGCTTCGGCGGGCGCGATCACACCACGGTGATCCACGCCGTCCGCCAGATCGAGAAGCTGCGCGCCTGCGACGCCGAGCTCGACGCCGACATCCGCCTGCTGACGCGGCAGCTGGAGGGCTGAGGCCCAACAGGGGAGACTGCCGCGCAAAAGAAGGGCCCGCCGGATCAGCTCCAGCGGGCCCTTTTTTGTTGCTCGAAAGCCTGAGGCTTAAGCGCCCGGCCGGGTCGGGATCGTGATCTTCACCACTTCGCCGTTGCGGCCCGGGAAGCCCGCGAACATCGCTTCCACAAGGCTCGGGACGACACGGTCGAGCCGGTTGGTCGTCGAACGCGCCTGGGCACGGCCGTCGAACAGCGGCTGGTTGGTGCCGGCGGCCCGAATGTGGAGCTCGATCTGGGGGTGGTATTCGACATAGCTGTCAACGCCACCGCCATACCAGAACGGATCGTTCCAGCCGTAGCTGAAGGCCGACCGATAGCCGAAGCGCGGGTAATACCACGGGCTGTAGAAGGAGCTGTAGAACGGCGAGCCGAAGCGGCTGCCGTAGAACGGGTCTTCGACGATCCGCGTCGTGCCGCGGTCGATGTCATAGCCGAACTGGACGACGAGGTTGGCGTTCTGAGCGTTCGTCGCCGGCGCGTAGCCGCGCGCCTGAAGCTGCTGAGCGACGATCGCCGCATAGCGCTGGAATTCCAGACCGCCATTGGCCGCCATACCGCCAGCCGGAACGACGTAGAAGGTCTGCCCCTGCGGCGCGGGCATGGCCTGGTAGCGCGATACGGTCGTGTCGAGCGTGTTTGCGCAGGCGGAAAGCCCGAAGGCACCGAGCGCGAGCGCCGCTGCTGCGGCAGTCTTCAAGATACGCATGTGTACACCCCTTCGAATCGGGAAAACTGTTGAATAGACGGGGACTTATAGCGCCGACGGCGTGAACCGTCGATGAAGCGTGCGATCAGCGCGTCAGGCCGACCGCGCGATGGGCTTCGGCAAGGGTCGGCGCAGCCAGCGCGTTCGCGCGTTCCGCGCCCGCCGCGAGCAGCCGGTCGAGCTCGGCGGGATCGCTGCGAAATTGTTCGAGCCGGGTCCGGAGCGGCGCGAGCAACGCGACCACCGCGTCGGCCAAGGCCGGCTTGAACGTCCCGAACCCCTGGCCGGCAAACTGGCCAAGGACCTGTTCGACGCTGGCGCCGGTCACGGCCGCGTAAATGCCGACGAGGTTCTTCGCCTCGGGACGGTCCTCCAGCCCCGCGGGATCGGCGGGCAGCGGCTCGGGATCGGTCTTCGCCTTGCGGATCTTCTGAGCGATCTCGTCATCGCTATCGATGAGGTTGATACGGCTCATGTCGCTGGGGTCGGTCTTGGACATTTTCGAACGCCCGTCGCGAAGGCTCATGACCCGGGCCGCCGTGCCGCCGCCGATATAGGGCTCGGGCGGCACGAACAGGTCGACGTCGAAGTCGGTGTTGAACTTCAGCGCAATGTCGCGGGTCAGCTCGATATGCTGCTTCTGGTCCTCGCCGACGGGAACGTGGGTCGCCTTGTAGAGCAGGATGTCGGCGGCCTGGAGCACCGGATAGGTGAAGAGGCCGACCGAAGCGCCTTCCTTGTTCTTGCCGGCCTTGTCCTTCCACTGAGTCATGCGGTTGAGCCAGCCCATCCGCGCGGTGCCCTGGAGCACCCAGGCGAGGTCGCTGTGCGCCGGAACCGCGCTCTGCCGGAAGACGATCGACTTCGTCGGGTCGATGCCGCTGGCGATCAGCGCCGCGGCCATCTCCCGCACGCTGGCGGCGAGCTGCGGCGGATCGACGTCGACCGTCAGCGCATGAAGGTCGGCGAGGAAGAACAGGCACTCGGCCTCGTCCTGCATCTTCACCCAGCGCAGGATCGCCCCGAGCAGATTGCCGAGGTGGAGGTCGCCGGTGGGCTGGATCCCGGAAACGACGCGCATCTTATCCGGCATCGGTCTTGGGCCTCTTCCGCTTGAGCAGTGACTTCAGCTCCTCGCGGTCGGTTCCGCCGAGAATCCACACCAGCGGGAAATAGACGATCATGCCGCCGCCGACGATGGCGATGACGCCGGCGAGGCGGTGGCCCACGGATCCCGCGAACCAGCCCGAAAGCCCCATGCGAATGGCAACGAGGGCGACGATCATCGCGGCGGCTGCGATCAACTGGCGGACAATCCGCGAAACAAGCCAGCCTTCGATCCGGAAGTGACCGCGCCGGTGAAGGATCACGTAAAGGATCACGCAGTTGAGCCACGAGCAGATTGCGATTGCCGCGGCGAGGCCGCCGATCCCGAACGGCGGGATGAGGAGGAAATTGAGCACGACGGTCATGACCAGGATGAAGACCGCGACCTTGACCGGTGTCGCCGTGTCCTGGCGGGCATAGAAGCCGGGGGTCAGTACCTTCACCAGCACGTAGGCCGGGAGGCCGAGGACGACGATCGACAAGGTTGTGGCGGTCAGGCGCGCATCCTCAGTCGTGAAGCGGCCGCCCTGAAACAGCGCGGAAACGAGGGGAAAGGCGCTGACTGCCAGCGCCGCCGCGGCCGGCAGGCAAAGGAGCATGGCCAGCTCCGCCGCCTGGCCCTGCACCCGCGCCGCCTTGGCCGCCTCTCCGGCGCCGACATGGCGGCTCACCTGGGGAAGGATCGCGGTGCCGAGCGCCGCGCCGATGACGCCCAACGGCAGCTGGTTCAGACGATCCGCATAGTTGAAATAGCTCATCGCGCCGGTGCCGATGCGGGTCAGGAAGAAGGTGTCGATGAACGCGCTGATTTGATAGACGCCGGCCCCCAGGGTCGCCGGCACGACCACCCGGACGAACTGGCGCACGCCCGGCGTCATGCGCGGGCGCCTGAGCTTCAGGACAATGCCGGCACGGGTGCAGGCCGCGAGAAGCAGCCCCAGCTGGAGCACGCCGCCAAGGGTGACGGCAACGGCCAAAGCGATGGCCGTGGTGCGCCCGCCGACCGGCACGAAAATCAGGGCTGCGAGCATCGCCAGGTTGAGGAGTGCAGGGGCGAAGGCCGCCGCAGTGAACCGCGCGAGCGAATTCAGGATGCCGGAGAAGAGCGAAACCAGGCTGATCAGGATCAGGTACGGAAAGGTGATGCGGGTGAGCCAGGTTGCCAGCGCAAGCTTTTCACCTTCGTACCCCGAGATGGCGAAGACGAACGGACCCATGATGATTTCGAAGATCAGTGTGAACAGGACCAGCGTCGGCGCGAACACCGCCAGGACTTCCTCGGAAAAGACCTTGGCTTCGTCGTTGCCCCCGGCGCCATGGAGCCGCTGCGCGTAAAGCGGCACGAACCCCGCGGAAAAAGCGCCTTCGCCGAACAGCCGCCGAAACGTGTTCGGCAGCCGGAAAGCGACGAAAAAGGCGTCCGCCTGCCAGCTCGCGCCCATCACGCGCGACATCAGCATTTCGCGCGCAAAGCCGGCAATACGGCTGACCAGGGTCAGCCCGCCGATTGTCCCCGTCGCCTTGACCAGGTTCATGTCGCGGGTGCCGAGGCGGCGTTACGGATTATTCGGCCTTCCCGCCGTCTTCGCCGCCGTTGGCTTCGGGTGCGCCCTCGGCAGGCATCTGACCCTGCGCCTCGAGCTGCTGGAAGTAGGCGCTGGCGAAGTCGATCGGATCGAGCAGGAGCGGCGCAAAGCCGGTGTTCGAAATGGCTTCGGCGACGATCTGCCGGGCGAAGGGGAAGAGCAGCCGCGGCGCTTCGATGAGCAGGAAGGGCTGGAGTGCATCGTCGGGAACGCCGCGGAGCAGGTAGAGGCCGGCGTAGCTGAGGTCGACGACGAAATGGACGCCGTTTTCCGAGCGGCCGCTGACTTCGATCTTCAGCGTGACTTCGTGGACGTCGTCGGCGGCCTGGGCGACCGAAATGTTGAACTGGACGTCGATCTTGGGCTGGGCCTGCCATTGGAAGGCCTGCGGAGCGCTCGGGCTCTCGACCGACAGGTCCTTCACATATTGGACGATGATCGAAACCTGCGCTTCTTCACTATTTTCACCCGAGCCGTTGCCGGGAGCGCTCGGTTGCTGGTCCGCCATTCATCCTGTCCTTACAAAGTGTTGAGTGGTGTCGGGAGCCGCATCGACACGCGGCCGCCTAGGGTCAACGCGACTAGCAGGGGCATGTTTGAGGCGCAATGCCGCCTTCATGCGTTCGGCACTGTTGGAATCTTTACCCGCGCAGCACTATGTTGGGGGCTAATCGTTAGGACCACAGATTGACCGTCATCGTCATCCTCGCCCTTGTTGCACTGTTCATCGGACTGCGCCTTTACAGCGTGCTCGGCGAGCGGACCGGGCATGAGCAGCAGCCCATCCTCAAGCCGGCCGAATCCGACGCTCGCGTCGAACCCCGGGTCAGCCATGCGCCGGTCTCGCCCGGCGCCGCGGTCGACGCCGGCGACATGGCGTTCGTTCCGACCGCGGGGCCTGGCGTTCGCGCCATCCTGGCGGCGGATCCGAGCTTTGACGTCGCGCGCTTCCTCGAAGGGTCGAAGGCGGCCTATCGCCTGATCCTCGAATCCTTCTGGAAGGGCGAGCTCGACGCACTTCGCCCCCACGTCGACGACCATGTCTATGAGACGTTCGCGACCTCCGTGGAGCAGCGGCAAAAGGACGGGCTGGTGCTCGACAACCGGCTGGTCACGATCGATCAGGCGGTGATTGCCGAGGCCTCGGCCGAGCGGAAGATTGCGCTGGTCACCGTTCGCTTCGAAGCCGACATCGCCGCGGTCACCCGCAACGCCGAGGGCCAGGTCGTCGCAGGTTCGCTCAGCGACGCGGTGCAGACGCGCGACCTGTGGACCTTCCGCCGGGACCTGTCGTCGAGCGATCCGAACTGGCTGCTGATCGAGACCGACGAGGAAGAGTGAGCATCGCCGCACGCGCCTTAGCGCTCGCCTCCGCCTTGCTCCTTGCGGCTTGCGCCAGCGGGCCACTACCGCCGCTCGAACAGCCGTCTCCGCCACAGCCTGCGCCGCAGCCCGTCCCGACGCCGACGCCCACGCCGGTCCCGCCGCCGCCTTCACCGGTTGGCGTCAATGCCGTCGACACGGGCGTCACTCTGCAAGCGCCGCAGGTCCTCGATGCGGCGCAGGCGCAGCGCGCTCTGACCGCCTTCCGCATCAGCTGCCCCTCGGTCACCCGCCGCAACGACAGTTCGGGGCTGACTCGGCCAGGCGACTGGCAGGCGCTCTGCCGCCAGGCGGCGACGCTCGATCCCGCTTATGCGCCGGGCTTCTTCTATTACGGCTTCGACTGGGTGAAGGTCGGCGACGGCCGCGCTTTCGCTACTGGCTATTATGAACCGGAGATCGAAGGATCGCGGACGCCGCAGCCGGGCTATGTCCCGATTTACCGCATTCCGCCCGACCTGATCCGCTGCACCAGGCCCGACGGGACCACTGGCCGCGGGCGCATCCATCCTCAGACCGGGCGCTGCACGGCCTATTTGAGCCGTGCGGAGATCGAGGACGGAGCGCTTGCCGGGAAGGGGCTGGAAGTGGCCTGGGCCAAGGACCCCGTGGAATTGTTCTTCGTCGAAATCCAGGGCTCGGGCCGGCTCAGGCTCGACGACGGGACGATCATGCGCATCGGCTATGCCGAGCAGAACGGCCGCGATTATGTCGCCATCGGCAAGCTGCTGCGCGACCGCGGCATCTTGCCGCAGGGCGGGGCGGGGATGCAGGCGATCAAGGACTGGATCCGCACCCATCCTGACGAAGGTCGGGCGCTGATGCGTGAGAATCTCTCCTACATTTTCTTCAGGGAGCTCAACGGTCCCGGACCACTCGGCTCGCTCGGCGTTCCGCTGACTCCGCAGGGATCGGTCGCGACGGACCCCAACTATGTACCGCTCGGCGCCCCGATCTTCATCGCTCGCGCCGACCGGCCGGAGATCGTCGGCGTGTGGGTCGCGCAGGACGTCGGCGGGGCAATCAAGGGCCCGAACCGGTTCGACACCTTCTGGGGTGCCGGTGAGCAGGCGGTGGCGATGGCGGGCGGCATGTCGGCCAATGGCGAGGCGCTGATCCTCGTGCCCAAGGGCACTGCGGCGCGTGCGCTCGCTCAACCCTGACGAGGCCGAGCTCTGGGCCCGGGTCACGGCCACGATCCGGCCTTTGTCCCGTGATAAACTATCGCCAGAAGCTGTTGAAAAACCGGAACAAAGCCGCCAGCCGCAACCTCGTCTGAAACCTGTTGAGGTTCGCTCGAAGCCGGCGACTGCGCCGCCCCGCACGGCGCTCGGGGAAACGCTCGACGGCAGCTGGGACAAGCGCCTGCGCGAGGGCAAGGTCGCGCCGGACCGGGTTCTCGACCTCCACGGCATGAACCTCGATACCGCGTGGCGCGCAATCGATTCCGGGCTCGAGCGAGCAATTGCCTCGGGCGACCGGCTGGTGCTGCTGATCACCGGCCATCACCGACCCGGCGAGCCGCCGGTCCAACGCGGCAAGATCCGGGCCGCCGTTCACGACTGGCTC
Organism: Pseudomonadota bacterium; assembly: GCA_040389765.1. GTDB lineage: Bacteria > Pseudomonadota > Alphaproteobacteria > Sphingomonadales > Sphingomonadaceae > Sphingomicrobium. The sequence continues at coordinate 32,703 of JAZJZO010000010.1, forward strand.
GGAGCCTCCCGCCACGCCTCCGATATCGCCGCGGTTCGGGGCGCTCATCGTCGTCATGGGGGAGGCGGCAGCCTCTATCTTGTCCTGCGGCGCGCTTCACCGCGCCGATGACCTTTTCTTAACCCCTCTTCTTTAACGGCATTCAGTGACGGAATTGCCGTCGCCGCGGGGCGCACCAGGGACATGAAAGCAGGCACGGCTCAGAAGATCAGCAACGCGATCCTGTCGTGTGCCGCTGGCGTCGCCTCCTTCATGTTCTCGCTGACCGCGCTCCTCTACCTGACGGAGTTCGACCAGAAGATCCTCGCCGCGCTCGTCGCCGGCGCCTTCTGCCTGCTGATCAGCTACGTGGCCTCGGAACGGCCCAATAGCGAAAGCGCCCGCTCTCTGGCCGCGCTCAGCGAGCGGTTGCTCGCGGTGGAGGACGGCGACCTGGTCTCGCCCGCACCGCCGGCGCTGCGCCGGACCATGCCCAAGCTCGCCGCGGCTGTGGACACGCTCTTCGCCGAGGTCCGCGCGTCGATCGAAAACGCCCATGCGCTCGGCATGTACGACCCGGTGACCTCGCTTCCGAACCGACTTCATTTCCGCTCCGAAGCGGACAAGCTGCTGAGCGAGGCAGCAGCCGGCTCCTCCTCGGCGATGCTGTTCGTCGACCTCGACCGCTTCAAGATGGTCAACGATAGCCTCGGCCATGCCCGCGGCGACCAGCTCCTGATCATGGTCGCCAACCGCCTCCGCGTCGTCGTCAACGCCGAATTCAGCGGCAACGCCCGCCAGCGGCCGCTGCTCGCCCGCCTCGCCGGTGACGAATTCACGCTCTTCTTCCCCGAAATCGAGTCGGTCGCCGAGATCGAGCGCATTGCGCGCCGCGTCGTCCTGGCCGTGTCGGAATCGTTCGAGCTCTGCTCGCACAGCGTCGACATCGGCGCCTCGATCGGCGTTGCGGTCTCGCCCGGGCACGGCACCAGCATCGAAGCGCTGATGCGCGCCGCCGACATTGCCATGTATCGGGCAAAGCAGCTCGGCGGCGGCCAGCATTGCGTGTTCAGCGCCGAACTCGCGTCCGAGCATCAGCTGAAGGTCGACACAGAAAAGGCGCTGACCGAAGCCGTCCAGCGCGGCGATTTCCTGCTCGCCTTCCAGCCGCAGATGAACCTCGTCACCGGCGAGGTCGCGGGCGCCGAGGCGCTGCTCCGCTGGAATCACCCGCAGGACGGACTGCGCCTGCCGGGCACGTTCATCCCGATCGCGGAGCGCACCGGGGTCATTGCGGAGATCGGCGACTGGGTCCTTGCGGAAGTCGTCGCCTCGCTTAGCGCCTGGTCTCGTCAGGACTTTCCGACGCGCCTGTCCTTCAACATCAGCCCACGCCAGGTCGACCGTCCCGAATTCTTCACCAAGCTGCGCCACGCCTTCGCCGACGCCGAGGTGCCGCTGTCGCTCACCGAGCTCGAATTTACCGAGAGCGCGGCCATGGAGGTCAGCCCCGCCGTGCTCGAGCAGATCGCCATGTTGCGCGCCGACGGCGCCCATATCGCGATCGATGATTTCGGCACTGGATATTCGAACATCGCGCGCCTTCGCTCGATGCCGCTCGACCGGGTCAAGCTCGACCCGCTGCTGATTGCCGACATCGAGCATGACGAAAAGGCGCGGGTGGTGGTCCAGGCCGTCATCCACTTGATCAAGGGCGTGGGCTGCGAAGTCGTCGCCGAAGCCGTCGAGACCGTCGTCCAGGCCGATATCCTGCGCGCGATGGGCTGCGACACGGTCCAGGGCTACGTTTACGGCAAGGCGATGTTCGAGGAGGAATTCCTCGCCTGGATCGGCAATGCGACGCGCCACGCGCAGTCGGTCGCCTGACTTTAGGCGGAACCCGCCACCTTCCTGACGATCCGCTCATAAATCCGCGAAAGCGCGCGAATATCCTCGACGGCAGCGCATTCGCCGACCTTGTGCATGGTCGCGTTGGCCAGGCCGAAATCGACTACCGGGCAGAGCTGGATAAGGAACCGCCCGTCCGATGTTCCGCCGCTAGTCGACAGCTCGGGCTTCTCGCCGGTCTCTTCCTCGATCGCTTCGACGACGACGTCATAGAGCATGCCGGGCGGCGTGAGGAACGCTTCGCCGGAAATGCGCGCATGGACCTTGGCGCCCGGCGCCTCGCGCTCGGCAATCTCCTCGACCAGTTTCACCAGGTCGGCGCCGCGCTGAAGGTTGTTGAAGCGGATGTTGAGCTGGGCAGTCGCCGATCCCGGGATGACATTGCTGGCGTCGGTCGGGGTGGAGATCGCCGTGAACTCGAGGTTCGAGGGCGGGAAGGTCTCATTGCCGTCGTCGAGATGGAGCGCGTCGAGCGCGGCGATGACGCGCGCCAGCGGCGCGACCGGATTGGTGGTGCGCTGCGGGTACGCGACATGGCCCTGCACGCCCGGCACCTCGATCCACATGTTGACCGAGCCGCGCCGCCCGATCTTCACCGTATCGCCGAGGCGGTCGACCGAGGTTGGCTCGCCGATCAGGATCATGTCGGGTCGGATCTGGCGTTCGTTCAGCCAGTCGATGATCCGCGGCGTGCCAAAAGTGGCATAGCCTTCCTCGTCGCCGGTGATCAGCAGCGACAAGGTGCCGGCGCTCGGCTCGATCCGCGACAGCGCCGCGACATAGGCCGCGATCGCGCTTTTCATGTCGTTGGCGCCGCGGCCGACCAGCATGCCGTGCTCGACTCTCCCGGCATAGGGATCGCCGTCCCAGCCTTCGCCCGCCGGCACGACGTCCAGGTGACCGGCAAAGCCGAAATGCGGCCCGCCTTCGCCCCGGATTGCGACCATGTTCTCGGTCGGGCCGTCGGGCGCTTCGCCCATCACCCAGCGATGGCAGGTGAAGCCGAGCGGCTTCAGCGCATCTTCGAGCACATCGAACACTTCACCGCTGGCGGGAGTGACGCTGCGGACATTGATTAGCGCCTGCGCAAGCGCGATGGGGTCGATCGACATCAGTGCCGAGTAGCAAAGGAGCGCTTCATGCCCAAGGTCGACCTTCAAAGCATCGCGCAGGTCAACCGCACCGGCTATCCCGAACCGTTCGATCGCGACGTCGCCGGGCGCTGGTACCGGCGCCTTTCCCCGGCGACAGGCCTGACCGATTTCGGCGTCAGCCACGTCGTGCTGAAGCCGGGCGCCTGGTCGTCGCAGCGGCACTGGCACAATGGAGAGGATGAGTTCCTGGTGATGATCGATGGCGAGGCGGTGCTGGTCGAGGACGATGGCCGCACCGTGCTGAAGCCCGGCGATTGCGCGGCCTGGCCCAAGGGCAACACCAACGGCCACCATGTCATCAACGAAAGTGATTGCGATTGCGTGTTCGTCGTGGTCGGCGGCGGCAAGAATAGCGGTGGCGGCTGTTCCGATATCGACATGATGTTCACCGAGGAGGGCAATTATGTCCGGAAGGACGGCACGTCCTACCCGGAGAAGCGCTCGGCCTAGGCCGCCTTATCGGCCTCATACTGCTCGATCACCCAGGGCTCGTCCTGCGCCTTGTCGATCCATTCGGCGACATGCTCCTGCGACAGCACCGCCTTCATATAGACGGCGGCGAAGGGCGGGACCGGGACGCCATAGGTGATGAAGCGGGTGACGACGGGCGCATAGATCATGTCGGCCGCCGACCATTCGCCGAACAGGAAGTCGCCGGTGCCGGCGAAGCGGGCCCGAGCCTGCGCCCAAAGCTGGAGGATGCGGTCGATGTCGCCGATCACCTCGTCGTTCAAATCCTTGGGAGGATAGGATTGGCGCACATTCATCGGCAGCTCGCGGCGCAGCGCGGCGAAGCTCGAATGCATTTCCGCGGCCATCGACCGGGCCACGCCGCGCGCCGCATCGTCCTGCGGCCAATATCTGTCGCGGCCGACGCGGTCGGCGAGGAATTCGACGATCGCCAGGCTGTCCCAGACGACGCAATCGCCGTCCCACAGGATCGGCACCTTGCCGAGTGAGGGCGCGAACTCGTCGCCTTCGCGGCGTTTTTCCCACTCCGCATCGAACATCGGCACGACCAGCTCTTCGAACTCTTCGCCCGACTGCTTGCACGCCAGCCAGCCGCGCATCGACCAGCTCGAATAAGCTCTGTTGCCGATGATCAACTTGAACATTCTTGCCCTCCGTCACCCTGAACTCGTTTCAGGGTCCATTTCGCCATGTGCACCGCGGGTCTCCAGAATGGATGCTGAGACAAGTTCAGCATGACGTCAGTGACCTGAAGCTGCCACCAGGATCGCGGTTCGTAACTCGGCGATGCCGCTACCGGTTTCACTGGAGGTCGTGAAGATGGTCGGGTGCGCGGCAGGGTGCCTTGCCGCCTCGACCATCGTCGCTTCGTAAATCGGCCCGAGCGCCGCGGGCTTGATCTTGTCGCTTTTGGTCAGGACCAGGTGATAGCTGACGGCCGCATCGTCGAGCATCTTCATCACATCGCGATCGACCTCTTTCAGGCCATGGCGCGAATCGACCAGGACCAGCGCCCGCTTCAGCACCTGCCGCCCGCGCAGATAGTCGTTCACCAGGAACCGCCAGCGCTTGACCATGTCCCTGGGCGCTTCGGCAAAGCCGTAGCCCGGCATGTCTACGAGGCGGATTTGCACCGGCTCGCCGACGTCGAAGAAGTTGAGCTCCTGTGTCCGGCCCGGCGTGTTTGACGTCCTCGCCAGCTTGTTGCGATTGGTGAGGGCATTGAGCAGCGAGCTCTTGCCGACATTGGAGCGGCCGGCGAAGGCAATTTCCGGCACCTCCGCATTGGGCAGGAACTTGAGCTCGGGCGCGGACTTCAGGAACGTGATCGGCCCCGCGAACAGCTTGCGCGCCCGCTCGGCCAGTTCGTCGTCCGCCGCGTCGCTCATGTCGTGACCGGGTGCGTGTCCGACAGATGCAGGCCGTACTTGCGGTACAGCCACCATTGTTGGGCGATGGTCAGGATGTTGTTGGTCATCCAGTAGAGCTGGAGGCCGGCGGCGAAGGGCGCCATCACGAAGACCAGCACCCACGGCATGATCGCGAACACCTGCGCCTGCGCCGGGTCCATCGGCTGCGGGTTGAGCTTCATCGACAGCCACTGCGTGAAGCCGACCATGATCGGCAGGACTCCGATCGCCAGGAAGGCCGGCAGCGTCCAGGGCGCGTAGCCGAACAGGTTGAAGGGCGAGAGCGGGTCAGGGGCGCTCAAGTCCTTGATCCAACCGATGAAGGGCTGGTGGCGCATTTCGACCGAGACCAGCAGCACCTTGTAGAGCGCGTAGAAGACCGGGATCTGGAGGAGGATCGGAAGGCAGCCCGCCGCCGGGTTGATCTTCTCTTCCTGGTAAAGCTTCAGGATTTCCTGCTGCTGGCGTTGCTTGTCGTCCTTGAAGCGCTCCTGCACCGCTTTCATCTTCGGCTGGATCTTGCGCATCGCCGCCATCGACTGGAACTGCTTGTGCGCGATCGGGAACATGATTCCGCGCACGATGAAGGTCAGGGCGATGATCGCGAAACCGAAGTTCCCAAGCGTGCGGAAGAGGAAGAGGAGGAGGCTGAAGATCGGGATCATGAACCATCGGAACCAGCCCCAGTCGATCGCCCGGGTCAGCATCGGGATGCCGGCCTCCTCGTAGCGGTCGAGCCACTCTTTTTCCTTGGCGCCGGCGAACAGGCGGGTGTTGGTGATCATTACCTGGCCGGGCGCTAGGGAGGCTGGCGCCAGCGCGTAATCGGCTTGGTAGCCGGTGCTGGTCGGCGAGCGGCGGAAGTCGCCCACCATCGGGCCTGATGGCGCGAGCGCGGTAAGCCAATATTTGTCGGTGAACCCGAGCCAGCCGGGGCCCTCGAAGGTCTTGGCGCCTTCCTTGTCGAGGGTCGACCAATTGACGTCGTAATCGGCCTTTTCGTTGAAGACGCCGATCGGACCGACCTGCATCGTCCAGCTGTCCGGGTCGGCTGATTTTTCGGCGCGGCTGACGAGGCCGATCGGGCGCAGCGTCACCGGCTTGGCAGTGCCGTTGAGCGCGCGCTGCTCGACCGTAAAGAGATAGCCGTCGTCGACTGCAATCTTCATTTCGTAGCGGCTGCCGTCGGGCAGCGTAGTGCTCAGCGTAACCGGATGGCCGGGGGTCAACGTCGGGCTGTCGCTGGTCCAAACCGTGTCGAGCGACGGGACCTCAACGCCCTGGCCGGTCCAGCCGAACGAAGCGATGTAGGACCCGCGCGCGCCAAGCGGCGAGAACAGCCGCACCGGCGGCGAGTATCGGGCGATCGTTTGGCGCTGGCGGACCAGGGTCAGGTCGTCGATCGCGGCGCCCTTCAGATTGATCGAGCCCTTGAGCGACGGCGTCTGGATCTGCACGCGCGCGCTGGCGCCAAGCACCGTTTCGCGGCTCTGCAGGACCTTCGGCGCGGCCGTCGTCGGTGCTGTCGGCTGGGCCTGCGGTTGGGGAAGCGGGACCTGCTTGCCGTTCTCGATCCTGGTGGCCGGCGGGTTGGCGGTCGGAAGGTAGCGGTTGGCAAGCCAGCTCCAGCCGAGCAGCACCACGAGGCTCAGCATCACGGCGAGGATCAGGTTTCTGTTGTCGTTGCTCACTTGGCTCAGGATCCTCGTCTTCAGGGCACCGGGTCGGGGCCTTGCCCGCCCCAGGGGTGGCAGCGGCAGATGCGCTTCAACGCCATCCACCCCCCGCGCGCCGCCCCATAGCGGGTGATTGCGGTAATCGCATAGGCCGAGCAGCTCGGCTGGTAGCGGCAGCTTGGCGGGAGCACCTGGCTCGGGCCCTTTTGCCAGGCCTTGCAGACCAGGATCATCGCCCTGGCGATCATTTGCGGAGCCGCTCGAGCGCGCCGGCCAGCTCGGTGCGGAGCAGGCCGAAGTCCCGTTCGACGCCCTTGGCGCGGCCGATCATCACATGGTCGGCCCCGGCGAAACCCTTGGCCGGGACGATTTCCCGAGCGAGCGCTCGAAAGCGTCGCTTCATGCGGTTGCGCACGACTGCGCCGCCGATCTTCTTGGTGACAGTGAAGCCGACGCGCATGGTCGAATCGTCGTCCTTGCGGTCGCGGACGAGCAGGATGAAGCCGGGCGTCGACGTGCGCTTGCCGCCGTTGGCGGCAAGGAAGTCGGCGCGCTTGCGGATCGTGACTAGGCGCTGAGCTTCTTGCGGCCGCGGGCGCGGCGGGCGTTCAGCACTTTGCGTCCGCCGACGGTCGCCATGCGGGACCGGAACCCGTGCCGGCGCTTGCGGACCAGATTGCTCGGTTGGAAGGTGCGCTTCATCGCTCATGCCTTATAAAATCAAAGAAAAAGGGCTGCCCCGAAGGCAGCCGCTGTGGTCCGCGCCGATAGAAGAGCGCTCCCGCAAAGTCAATCGCATCGGCCGCGGTCGCCGAGGCTTTCTGCTTCGGCCGTAGCCTTTTTCATCGCTTCACGCCGCTTGGCGCTTGGCCGACGCAGCGCCCAGTCCATCCATCGCCCGGCCTTGGGCTGCCAGCGCTTGACCCTGACATAGCGGCGCTTGGCCCACATGCTGGTCTTGAGGATCAGCGCCAACCCCGGGGCGATGAAGAAGATCCCGCCCGGACCGGGGATCGGCGCGACCACGAAGCCGACGATCACCAGCAGAATGCCAGCGACGAACATCGACCATTCGACGATCGGGCTGTCCATGAACGCCCGCCACTGATCGCGCGAAATCATCCGGCGCATTTGGAGACGACGGCGCCGCCGCGCAAGCCGCTTGCGGCAGCGGAGTGGGGCGATTAGCGTCGCTCCGCCGAGCTAGGGGGAAGTTTGTACAGCGTTGGACGTTCGGGGGGCGGGGCCTGATGGCCGCGACCGTCGCCACCGTCGCCTATCTCGGCCTCGAAGCCCGATCGGTCGAGGTGCAGGTGCAGCTCTCCTCCGGGCTTCCGGCCTTCATCATCGTCGGCCTGCCCGACAAGGCGGTCGCGGAAAGCCGCGAGCGCGTCCGCGCGGCGCTGGCCGCGATCGGCCTCGCCCTTCCGCCCAAGCGCATCACCATCAACCTTTCGCCGGCCGACTTGCCCAAGGAAGGTTCGCACTTCGACTTGCCGATCGCGCTCTGCCTGCTGGCGGCGATCGGCGCGACCGACGCGGAGACGCTGTCGCACTATGTGGCGGTCGGGGAGCTCTGCCTGGATGGAAGGATCGCGGCGTCGCCGGGGGTTCTGCTCGCCGCGCTTCACGCTTCTTCATCCGACAAGGGGCTGATTTGCCCCGCCGTGCAGGGCAGCGAGGCCGCCTGGGCCGGCGAGCTCGACGTCATCGCCGCGCCCGACCTGCTGGCGTTGCTCGCGCATCTGAAGGGCACGGCGCTGGTCCCGGCGCCGCCCGCGGTTGAAGCCGAACCGGCGGTCGGGGGCCCGGACCTGGCCCAGGTCAAGGGCCAGGAAGTGGCCAAGCGCGCGCTCGAGATCGCCGCTGCCGGCGGCCACAATTTGCTGATGAGCGGGCCGCCGGGCGCGGGCAAGTCGTTGCTTGCAGCCTGTTTGCCGGGGATTCTCCCGCCGCTGCAGCCGGCCGAAGCGCTCGAAGTGTCGATGGTGGCGTCGGTCGCGGGAGAGCTTGGCGGCGGGCGAATCCGTCGCCGCCGTCCCTTTAGGGCGCCGCATCATAGCGCCTCGATGCCCGCGCTGGTCGGCGGCGGGCTCAAGGTGCGCCCCGGCGAGATCAGCCTCGCGCACCTTGGCGTGCTGTTTCTCGATGAGTTGCCCGAATTCCAGCGTCCGGTGCTCGATTCGCTTCGCCAGCCGCTCGAAATGGGCAATGTCAGCGTCGCCCGCGCCAACACGCACGTCACCTTCCCGGCGCGGGTCCAGCTGGTGGCTGCAATGAACCCCTGCCGCTGCGGTCACCTTGGCGATCCGGCGCTGGCCTGCAGCCGCGCGCCGCGCTGCGCCGCCGATTATCAGGCGCGAGTGTCAGGGCCTTTGCTGGACCGCATCGACCTCCATGTCGAGGTGGCGGGCGTGTCCGCCGCCGATTTGACCCTGCCGCCTCCGGCCGAAGGCAGCGCCGAGGTCGCCGATCGCGTCGCTCGCGCCCGCCAGGTCCAGGCCGATCGTTACAATGGACACGGTCCGCGCACCAATGCCGAGGCCGACGGCGAACTGCTCGACAGCATTGCGACGCCCGACGAGCCCGGCCGCAAGCTGCTTGCCGACGCAGCCGCGGCAATGCGCCTGTCAGCGCGCGGCTATCACCGCGTGATGCGGGTCGCGCGGACCATTGCCGACCTTGCCGGCGCCGAGCAGGTGGGGCGAATCCATATCGCCGAAGCGCTCAGCTACCGCCGCCAGGCGCCGCGCAACTGAGGCGCAAGGTTCCGAACCGCTACGGCGGCAGCCCGGAATCTTTCTCCTTCGCTCGTTGAAGCAGGGGAGGTTGCCCCGCCGGGGCGCCTCGCCTAGCTAGCTTTCGCCGCGGGGCCCCTGTGGCGGAATGGTAGACGCGCTCGACTCAAAATCGAGTTCCTTCACCGGAGTGTCCGTTCGAGTCGGACCAGGGGCACCACACGGCTAGCACCCGCCGAAAGCGGTGATATGCTCCGGCCATGGACGCGCGCACCAAGAAGCCCCAGCCGACCGAGGTTCCGACCGAGGACGCCCAGGTGCTGGCCGAGGCCATCGGGCTAAAGCGCGATCGGCTTCTCGCCTCCTTGACGCTGATCGCTGCGGTCGGGCTGATCGTCGCGCTTCCGTTCGCGCTTCGGGCCGGGGCGGAATTCTTCATGCCGGTGACGGCGGCCCTGGTGGTCGCGATCGCGCTTGTGCCTTTGCTCGAATGGTTCGAGCGGCGCGGCATCCCGTCCAAGCCCGCGGCGTTCCTGTGTCTTCTGGTATTCATGTTCCTGGCGCTCTTTGCGCTCGGCTCCATCGTCATCCCCGCGACCGACTGGGTTGCCCAAGTGCCCTCGAAGATCGGCAAGATACGCGCCGCGCTTGAGCCGGTGCTCGACCTCTACAAGAACCTCGACAAGTTCATCGAACGGACCACGTCGCAAATCGCGATCGCGCCGCAAACGGCGCGGGCGGTCCGGATCGAAACGCCCAATTCGATGCTCGAACTTCTGACGAGCTCGGCGCCGCACCTGCTGATCCAGCTGTTCTTCGCACTGCTGGTAATCTTCTTCTTCCTCGCCGGATGGACGACGATGCGGAAGAAGACGATCGTCAGCCGGGGCAGCTTCGAAGGCGCGCTGACCACCGCTCGCGTCATTCAGCAGGTCGTCGACGCTACCTCGACCTATCTGGGCACGATCACGCTGATCAACGTCGGCCTCGGCGCCCTCACGGCCTTGGCGCTGTGGTGGCTGGGCATGCCCTCGCCGGTGATGTGGGGCGGCATCGTCGCCGTCCTCAATTACATCCCTTACCTCGGGCCCATTTTCTGTGCCCTGTTGCTCTTCCTCGGCGCGCTGATGAATTACCCCGATATCTGGGGGGCACTGTTGCCGCCTGCGGTCTTCATCAGCTTCCACCTGATCGAGGCCAATCTCTTCACCCCGATGATCGTCGGCCACCGCCTGACCATCAGCCCGCTGTCGATCCTCATCTCGCTGTCCTTCTGGGCCTGGGTGTGGGGGACGACGGGCGCGCTTCTCGCGGTGCCGCTGCTGATCATCATGAAGACGGTATTCTCCGCCGCGGGCACGCCAGATATCGCGGGTTTCCTGTTCGAGCAGGGCACTTTGACCCATGCCGGCGACGTCGATGAAGAGGAAGTCGACGAGCGGCAGGAAATCCAGCCGGCCATGGTTGACACTCCCAAGGGCACCGCATAGTCGCGCCCAACGCCAAAAACGCGGGTGTAGCTCAGTTGGTTAGAGCGCCGGCCTGTCACGCCGGAGGTCGCGGGTTCGAGCCCCGTCACTCGCGCCACTTTCGCGATTCCGCCAAAGCCATTAAATCAACGCCCAATGGGGGACCGGTCAGCTTACGAATCGCTCGGGCTTGAGCCCGGCGCGGATCAGGCCGCGATCGATCGCGCCTATAAAAAGCTGATCAAGGAACATCACCCGGACCGCGAGGGCGGCGATTCAAAGCGCGCGGCCGAGATCAATCGCGCCTATCGCGAATTGCGCGGCGGGCGTCCTGTTGGGCCCGACGCGCTCGAGCTCAACGATCATCCGCGGGTCGAGCACGGCTTTGGCTGGATGATCCCGGGCTTGGTGCTGGCGGCCGGCGCCAGCGCCTTGCTGTTCACCTACACGCCCATCGGCCAGGTCCTCCAGCAATTGTCTCCCGCGGTCGCCCAGACGGCCCCCGCGGCCGCGACCAAGCGCCGGCTGGTGGACGCCATGGACGTGCCCCTTCACGGTGCTGCGATCGAGGCGGGGGTCCGCGATGCCCGGCAAATTGCCGCGACCCGCGACGAAATGGGCCTCGCCGCGGAAAGCAGCCGTTGTCACGGCCGCATGCGTAGCCGCCCGGACCTCAAGCGGCTCGATCGTTGCGTCGCCTTCGACGATGCGGTGGTGCTGATCCAGGATCGCGATCCGCTTCGTGACCGCGGCCCGTTCAGCGAGCTCGCAGTGACGGGCCGGCAGTGGAGCAGCGCTTCAGCGCTTTCGAGCGACTATCTGGCGATCGACGGCCGGCTCGACCGCATCAAGGTCCAGGTCGAATTGGCGCTCGCGGAAGGCGCGCCCGAAGCCAACGACTAGCGCTGGCCGGAAACGACCGGCGCCGGCGCTGCTGGCGTTGCGGCCGCGGGAGCTTCGGCCTTCGAGCTATTGCCGAGCGGCTTCTGGCTGGTCGCGGCGCCGTCGCCCGACAATGACCATTTGAGCGTCTCGGAAGATTCGAATTTCTTGGTGTAGTCGACGTGCCGGACTTCGTCCGACGCCTTGCGTGCGACGAGGTTGAAGCGGACCGCGACGCCTTTGTCCCCACGCATCGAAGGGGCAAGCTTGATCGCCTCGGCACCGGGGATCTCGTCGATCGCCGCGGCGACCGCGCTCGGTTGCGGAGCGATGTGGGGAACCGACAGCGCCGCGGTGCGCAAGGCTGCGGCACTGGGCTCGGTCCCGGCATAGGCCTTCCCGAAGGCGGCGGGCCGGCCCCAGCCACCTGCCCAGCGATAGAAGATGTGAGCCCCGACGACGGCGCTCTTGGCCAGGCTCGAAGCCCAGTAAGGCACGACATAATTGGCGTGATAGTGCGTCGCGAGTCCGACCGGCTGATAGACGAAGCCCGATAGCGCCGCCTCGGCAATCTCGCGGGCCCGCTTCCAGCCTTCGGCGTCGGGCCGGCGATAGAGCGAGCCGTCGCAGGTGAAAGTGAACTGGCAGCCCGTGGTCCGGGTCGATCCCTGGTAGACGACGCCGCAGACGCTAGCCGGGAAGGCGGCGTGACGGACGCGGTTCAGCACGACCTGGGCAACGGCGCGCTGGCCGTCGGCGTCCTGGCTCCCGGCCTCGTAATAAATGGCGCTCGACAGGCATTCGGTCGCCTGTGCCCGCGAAGCCGCGCTGCCCTTGAAAGCGAACGGCCGCGCCGCCGGGTTAGGGCCGGTCGTCAGCGGGATTTCGGCATTGACCTTGACCGCCTGCTCCGGCGCGATCTGGCGCATCAGCAGCGGCGGCGGGGCAGGAGGTGCCACGACCGCATCCGACTGCATGCTTTGGTAGGCGGTGCCGGCAATCGCCGCGGCGCCGACGACCCCGAGCAGCCCGACACCGAGAGTCTCGCGCGGATAGGCACTCCAGACCTTGCGCGAACGATCGCGCACACGTCCGAAAGCGCGCGTCGCATTTTGCCGCAGTCCGTCGAGCGGACCCTTCAAGGTCAAAGCTTCAGCCATTGCTGCTGGTGATATACCTAACTAATACAGTTTTTCAATTCGCATCCGGATCCGTCCTGAAGGATCCGGTCTGCATCCATCTTACCAATGGTTTCAAGGGGATGATCCACGCTATTCCCATAATGAAATAGAACGGCGCCTGAACAATCACAGGCCATTGCCCGACGATCCGGGCGAGGCTTGCGACGAAACCCGCCCAGACCAGGATCAGCAACAGGATCAGGGCGATTCCGGCGAGCTTTCGAAACGAGGGCTGCGCCATGGCCGGGGCGTATAGGCGCTGGCGTTCTGCTCGGCTAGCGTGGCGGGATGCGTCGCTTTCTCCTGCTCCTGATCATCCTTGTTGCCGCTCCAGTCGCAGCCAAGCCGCTTCCCGACGGAATCGAGGCCGACAACGTCCGCGTGGAGGCTCTGAGCGATGGCATCCTCCGCGTCCGCGTCGCGCCTTACGGCGAGGACGCGAGCTGGGCGGTCCCCGCGGCGGTTCGGGCGCAGGGCATTGCCGTCGTCCGCGAACGAAATGGCTTCCGGACGGGTGCGCTGCGGGTTCAGCTCAATTCGGGGACGCTAACGATCACAGATACCCAGGGCCGGACGATCCTTGCCGACGTGCCCGGTGGCGTGGCGCGGAGCGGAGCCGGCTTCACCCTCCGCAAATCGCTTCGCCGCGGCGAGCGCATTTTCGGCATGGGCGACAAGACCGGCAATTTCGACCGATCGGGCCAGAGCTTCGTCGACTGGAACACCGACGCCTGGGGCTTCAACCGCGCGACCGACCCCATCTACAAGTCGATCCCGTTCTACATCGGCGCTGCGCCCGACGGCGGGGCCTACGGCCTGTTCCTCGACAACACCTGGCGCAGCTGGTTCGATTTCGGCCACCGCAAGGAGGGCACGATCGAGATCGGCGCCGACGGCGGGCCGATCGATTATTACGTGATTGCCGGGCCGACCGTCCGCGACGTCGTCCGCCGCTATGCCGAGCTGACCGGCAAGTCGCCGCTGCCGCCGCTGTGGTCGTTGGGCTTCCAGCAATCGCGCTACAGCTACATGAGCGCCGACGAAGTGCGCGACATCGCGAAGCGGCTGCGCAGCGACCGCCTGCCGAGCGACGTCATCTGGCTCGATATCGATTATCAGGACCGCAACCGGCCCTTCACGACCAACGCCAAGACCTTCCCGGACCTGAAGGGCCTCGCGAGCGACGTCGGCGACCAGGGCTTCAAGCTGGTCACAATCACCGATCTCCACGTCGCCCACGCCCCGAACCAAGGCTACGCCCCCTATGACAGCGGCGCTGCCGGCGACCATTTCCTCAAGAACCCCGACGGAAGCACGTACGTCGCGCCGGTCTGGCCGGGGCCGTCGGTCTTCCCCGACTTCACCCGCGCTTCGAGCCGCGCCTGGTGGGGCAGCCTCTACGGCAAGCTCGCCGACGACGGCATCGCGGGATTCTGGAACGACATGAACGAGCCGGCGATCTTCGACTCGCCGACCAAGACCATGCCGTTGGATACGGTGCACCGGATCGAAGGCGACGGTTTCGCCCCGCGAACTGCGACCCAGGCCGAGGTCCACAACGTCTACGGCATGGAGAACAGCCGGGCGACGTACGAAGGCCTGCTCGCGCTCCGGCCCAACGTTCGGCCGTTCGTCATGACCCGTGCCACCTATGCCGGAGGCCAGCGCTACGCGGTCACCTGGACGGGCGACAACAGCTCGAGCTGGGACCATCTGAAGCTAGCCGTACAGCAGATGCTGAGCCTCGGCCTGTCGGGGTTTGCGTGGTCGGGAGCGGATATCCCGGGCTTCATCGGCGGCGCATCGCCCGAACTCGCCACACGCTGGTTCGAGATCGCCGCGTTCACCCCCGTCTATCGCGCTCATGCCGCGAACGACGCGCCCCGCGCCGAGCCATGGGTCGATGGCGCGAACCATCTCGCCATCCGCCGCAAATATATCGAGGAGCGATACCGGCTGCTGCCCTATCTCTACGCGGTGGCCGAGGAGTCATCGCGGACCGGCGATCCGGTGATGCGCCCGACCTTTTACGATTATCCGGCGATGGCGAGCGCGCCCTGCGACCAGACGATGGCCTTCACGCTCGGCGCCGACCTGATGGTGGCTGCGCCGCCCAAGATCGAATCGCCGCAAGCCTATGACGCCTGCCTGCCGGGCAAGGGCTGGTACGATTATTGGACCGGCAAGCAGCTAACCGCCGAGAAGCTGCGGGAGAGGCCCAGGCTCGACCGGCTACCGGTGTTTGTTCGCCCGGGCGCGATTATCCCCCGCCAGCCGCTGGTCCAAAACACGGCCGAGACGCCCAAGGGTCCGCTCGAGCTCCACGTCTATCCCGGCCAAGATTGCCGCGGCCAGCTGTACCTCGACGACGGCGTCAGCGTGGCCGGCCCAAGCCTGCGGCAGACCGTCCGCTGCACGCTCGGCAAGGATGGGATCATGCTTCAATTCGATGCGCGTCAGGGCAGCTATCGGCCGTGGTGGAAGCGGATTGCGGTCACGGTCCACGGATGGAGTGGCCCGGCCCGCGTTCGGGGCGTCGCGAAGGTCGAGCGTGACGCGGCGGCGCGCACGGTGCGGTTCACGATTCCTGACCAGGCGGGCGCGGCCGACTTCGTCCTTTCCCGCTTTTGATGGCGGCGCCGCGACCTTCGAAGCCGCGGCTGCTGCTGTTCGCCTTCGGGGACTTCGCCTTCAATCTGTACTGGCAGAGCATCATGCTCTTCCTCCTGTTTTACTACACCGACGCGCTGTCGATCCCGATCGGCGTGGCTGCGACGACGTACATGGTGGCTTCGATCTGGGACGGCATCGCCAACTTCACCGCCGGTGCGTTGGTCGATCGGCGGCGCGATCGCTTTCGCTACGGGCCGCTGCTGGTCGTTGGCGCGATTCCGCTCGGGCTGAGCTTCATCCTCACCTATTTGCCGCCGCCGGCGACGGGAACGCTGGCCATCGCCTGCGTATTCGCCGCGCACCTCCTCTTCCGCACGTTCTACGCCGGGGTGAACGTGCCCTATCTGGCGATGACCGCGCGGATTAGCGCCAATCCCGGCGACCGCGCCTTCGTTGCCGGGGTGCGGATGATGTTCGGGACGGCCGCTGCGGTCACGGTCGCGCTATGCACGGTGCCGGTAGGGCGGTGGCTGACTGGGTCGGGCGCGGCCCAGGCCTATTTCGCCGCCGCGATCGTGTTCGCGATCCTTGGCGCCTTGATCCTGGCCATCGTCGGCGCGACCTACCGTGAGAGCGCCCAGCCCGAACGGCCGATGCCTGCCAGTCTCGGCGCCGCGCTTTCGAGCCTCGCCGGCAATCGCGCGTTCGTGACGCTGATGGCGGCGATGATGGCGATGATCGTCGCCATCACCGTGCTTTCGAAGTCGGTCCTTTATTACTTCAAATATCTGCTCAACGATCCCGCCGCGGGGCAGCTCGCGCTGGCGTCGATGGGCCTCGTCAGCGGGATCGCAATTCCCTTGTGGATGCTGATCGGCCGCCATGTCGGCTTGCGCGCCTTGTGGCTGATCGCTGCCGGGCTCGGCATCGCCGGGCTGGCCATCTTCGCACTGGTCCATTTCGACGGGACGCGAACCATGCAGCTGTTCCTGATCGGCATGCAGGTCATGATTATCGGGCTGAATTTCGTCTTTTGGGCGATGATTCCAAACACGATCGAATATGGCGAGCAGGCGACGGGCCTCCACGTTGAAGGTACCGTATTCGGCGTTGCTGCCCTGCTGCAGCGGATCGCGATCGGGGTCGCCACGGCAATCCTTGGCTGGGGCTTCGACCAGGCTGGCTACGTCGCCAACGTCCAGCAAAGCGCCGGGACGCTCGCCAGCATGCGGACGACGGTCGCCCTGGCGCCGCTGCTGTTCCTGGCGCTGTCCTGCGCCGCGATGCTCGCCAACCCGCTGGGGCGGCGCGTCCCTAGACGGTAAGCTCGAAGCTGCCCGACACGCCGTCTGCCTCGGCTGACGGTGCGATCCACACGTCGAAGGTGCCGGGCTCGACCACCGGCTTGTCCTGAAGCCCGTAAAAGGCGAGGTCGGCAGCGCGCAGCGTAAAGCGCACCGTTTCCGACTGGCCCGGCGCAAGCGCAACCTTGCGGAACGCCTTGAGCTCGCGGACCGGCCGGGTGACGCTCGCCGTGCGGTCGTGCGTGTAGAGTTGCACCACTTCCTCGGCGGCGCGCGTGCCGCGGTTGGTGACGGTCGCGCTGACAATGATCTCGCCGCCCATCGGCATGGTCGCGGAGCTGACCGCAAAGCCGCTGTAGTCGATTTTGCCGTAGGTCAGGCCGTGGCCGAACGGGTAGAGCGCCTGGTTCAGGATGCCGCGGAAATGCGCCTTGTAACTGTCGGGCGCGCCGGGCGGGTTTGGCCGTCCGGTCGGCTTGTGCGCGTAATAATATGGCTCCTGGCCCGAACGTAGCGGGAAGCTGGCGGGCAGGCGGCCGGATGGTCCGTGAACGCCGAACAGGACGTCGGCGATCGCGGGCCCGGTCTCGGTACCGAGGAACCAGGTGGCGAGAATTGCCTGCGCGTTGGCGACGGAGCCTTCCAGCGCGAGCGCGCGGCCGTGCTTGAGAACGACAACGACGGGCTTGCCGGCGCTTGCAACGACATCGGCAAGCGCTTGCTGCGGCGCCGGGATCACGATTTCCGTGCGCGACTGCGCTTCGCCTGACATCCCTTGCGATTCGCCGATGGCGAGCAGGACCACATCGGCGGCCTTGGCTGCGGCGAGCGCCTGGTGGAGGCCGCCCGGCAGCGGTTCTTCCACGCCCGAACCCTGGACGACGGTCACCGAAGCCTTGTCGGCGACTGCCGCGCGGACTCCGGTCGCAAGGTCGACCGCCTTGGCGTCGTCGCCATAGACGACCCACGGTCCGACGAGGTCGTGCTGGCCGCTCGCGAACGGGCCGATGATGGCGATGCGCTTGCCCGAACGGGGCAGGGGCAGGAGGTCGCCTTCGTTCTTGAGGAGCACGATCGACTTGCGGCCGGCCTCTCGGGCCAGAGCGCGCGTCGCCGGAAGCATCGAGCGGCTGGTTTCCCGCTTCTCGTCGATGCGGCGGAAGGGGTTTTCGAACAGGCCGAGCATGGCCTTCAGCGCAAGCACGCGCCGGACGGACTCGTCGAGCGTCGCTTGCGGAACTTCGCCGCTGCGGACCAGGTCGGGCAGGAACTGGCGGTAGAAGCCGCTCTGCATGCTCATGTCGACGCCGGCGAGGAAGGCGATGCGGGCGGCGTCGCGCGCGTCCTTGGCATAGCCGTGCTTAATCATCTCCTCGTCGCCGGTGTAATCGGAAACGACGAAGCCCTGGAAACCCCATTCGCCGCGCAGCAACTCGGTCATCAGCCAGTGGTTGCCGGTCGAGGGAACGCCGTTGATCTCGTTGAACGAAGCCATGGCCGACAGCGCGCCCGCGTCGAAACCCGCCTTGTAGGGCGGCAGATAGACTTCGCGCAGCCGGCGCATGGACATGTCGACCGTGTTGTAGTCGAGGCCAGCTTCGGCAGCGCCGTAGGCGGCGAAATGCTTGATGCAGGCCAGCATGTTGTCGTTGGACTTGAGGTCAGCGCCCTGGAAGCCGCGCACGCGCGCCGCCGCGAACAATTCGCCGAGCAATACGTCCTCGCCGCCGCCTTCGACGCCGCGGCCCCAGCGCTGGTCGCGGGCCACGTCGACCATCGGCGAGAAGGTCCAGTCGATGCCCGCGCCAGCGGCTTCGAACGCAGCCGCCGCTGCGGTCCTGCGCGCAAGCTCGGGTTCAAAGCTCGCGACTTCGGCGAGCGGCACCGGGAAAATGGTGCGGTGGCCGTGGATGATGTCGGCCGCGAAGATCAGCGGGATCTTCATCCGCGATTCCTTGACCGCGGCATTTTGCAGGATGCGCGCCATGCGGGCGCCATTGCCGTTGAATACGCCGGTCAGCTGGCCCTGGCGCGCTTCCTCAACCTGGCGGCCAAAGTTGGTGTCGCCCTGCGGCGGGTTGAGCGCGAGCGCTGCGCCGCCGCCCCAGGCGGATGCCATCAGGCTTAGCTGGCCGGCTTTTTCCTCCAGCGTCATCCTGGCGATGAGGGGATCGACGAAGCCGGGGACGTTGACTCGGCCAACGGCAGCAAGGAGCGCTCGGGCCGGGCTTGCAAGCCAGGCAGCGACAGCGCCTGCGCCCATCAGGGCGGCCCGCCGCGAAATGCGGGTTTCGAACATTTTCATCCCCTCCAACGCGCGGCTACCGAGCGCCAGCCGCCACTTTAATGCAATTGATTTTGCTGCCTTGACGGTCTTTGTAACCGGTTACATGACGTACGGCCAATAGCAATTGCGCTTTTTGCGCCATCCCGCCGATAAGGACCCGTGCCCGACGCAACCATCCGCGATGTCGCCCGCCGCGCCGAGGTTTCGGTCGCGACGGTATCGCGCGCATTGAACGGTCTGGCGGTGCGCGAAGCGACCAAGGCGCGGGTCAGGGAAGCGGCGCGCGAGCTGGGTTACGTCCCTCACGCCGGCGCCCGCAGCCTCAGCCTGGCGCGGACCAACGCGATCGGCGTCGTCCTGCCCGACCTTCACGGCGAGTTCTTCTCGGAATTCGTCCGCGGCATGGACCGCGAAGCGAGCCGCCGCGGCTATCTTCTGCTGCTGTCGAACCTCCATGCCGGAAGTGAGCAGGCCGCCCAGGCGCTGAAGGCGATGCGGGGGCGGGTCGATGGCCTGATCGTGATGGCGCCGCACCTCAGTCCGGAAGGCGTCGCGGCGGCGCTGCCTAGCGGCTTGCCCTCCGTCCTCGTCAATACCCGGGATTCGAGCGGGGACGCATCGGCAATCCACCTCGACAATGCGGCTGGAGCAGGGGCTGTGGTCGAGCACCTCGCCGCGATCGGCCGCAAGCGGATCGTGCATATCGCCGGCCCGGCGGAGAATATCGACGCGCGTGAGCGCGCCGACGCCTGCGTCAGCGCCGCTCGCGCCCTCGGCATCGAATGCGAAGTGGTCAGCGGCGACTTCGAGGAAGAATCGGGTGAGGCGGCAATCGCCGCGTTGCTCAACGCGGGCCATGAGTTCGACGCGATTTTCGCCGCCAACGACAATATGGCGATCGGGGCGATCCAGGCGCTGCGTGCCGCCGGCCGCCAGGTGCCGCAAGACGTCGCCGTCGCCGGTTTCGACGACATTCCGCTCGCGCGGCACCTTGGCCTGACCACAGTCCGCGTGCGGATCGCCGAGCTCGGCGAGCGCGCGCTCGCCACCCTCATTGCTAACATGGAGGGCGCGCAGTCCGGCGGCGATGAATCGCACGCGCCCGAGCTAGTCGTCCGCGCCACCACAGCTGGGAGTGTTGAATGATTGCCCTCGATCGCCGCCGGCTGTTGCAGAGCTCGGCGCTGCTTCTCGGCGGCGCGATGGTGCCTGGAATCTCGCTCGCTTCGCCGCAGTCGCTTCCCGCGTTCTACGAGGAGATCGAGCGGCGCACCTTCCGCTGGTTCTGGGACAATGTGAACCCGAAGAACGGGCTGGTGCCCGATCGCTGGCCCACCCCGAGCTTCTCGAGCATCGCCGCGGTCGGCTTCGCGCTTCCTGCTTATGCGATCGGCGTCGAGCGCGGCTGGTGCACCCGAACGCGGGCGCGCGACCTGACACTGACCACGCTGCGCTTCTTCTGGAACGCGCCGCAGGGGCCGGATCGCAGCGGCATGAGCGGCCATCACGGCTTCTTCTACCACTTCCTCGACATGGAAACCGGCAAACGGTTCAAGGATGTCGAACTGTCCAGCGTCGACACCACGATCCTGCTGATGGGCGTCCTGTTCGCCGGCCAATATTATGACCGGCAGGACGCGCCCGAGGCCGAGATCCGCCAGCTCGCAAACGCAATTTACGAACGCGCCGACTGGAACTTCTTCCGCACAGACGGCCGCGCTCCTGTGTCGATGGGCTGGCATCCCGAAGGCGGCCTGATCCCGGCAAACTGGGTCGGCTACAATGAGGGGATGTTCGTCAACATCCTGGCGCTCGGTTCACCGACGCACCCGGGGCCGGACAATCTGTGGGAACAATGGACCGCGCCTTACGCCAAGTTCTGGCGCGGGGAGGGACCGACGCGCCGCGTCGCCTTCGCGCCATTGTTCGGCAATCAGTACAGCCACATCTTCATCGATTTCCGCGGCATCCGCGATGCGGTGATGCGCAAGGCCGGCTTCGACTATTTCGAGAACAGCCGGCGCGAGACCTACGCCAACCGCGCTTATTGCATAGCCAACCCGATGAAATGGCGCGGCTATTCGAAGAACGTCTGGGGCCTGACCGCCTGCGACGGGCCCGGCGATTTCCGGCTGCCCTATCGGGGCGAGACCCGGCAGTTCTACGGCTATTCGGCACGCGGACCGGTCGGCGAGCCCGACGGGCGTGATGACGGCACTCTGTCGCCGACCGCTGCGCTCGGCTCGCTGCCGTTCGCTCCAGAAATCGTCATTCCCTGTGCCAAGGCCTTGATGACGCGGCCAAAACTGTTCGACGCCTACGGCTTCAAGGACAGCTTCAATCCCAGCTTTACCTATGACCGGAAGGTCGAGACCGGCACGATCGACCCCAGCACCGGCTGGGTCGCCAAGGATTATCTGGGCATCGACCAGGGCCCCATCCTGCTCCAGGCTGCCAACCACCGCGACGATTTCGTTTGGCGCACTATGCGCCGGGTCCCAGCGATCCGCCGCGGGCTCGAGCGCGCCGGCTTCACCGGCGGCTGGCTTGCTAGCGGATCGGGCGAACGGGGCTGAGCTTCGAAACGCCACTTTCGTTGAAGGCTTCGACCGCCACCCAATAAGGCACCCCCTTGTTGAGCGATCGCAGCTCCTTCTGCAGCGTTGCGCCATTGCCGAGCTCGTCGGCCCAGAGCTGATGCGTTTGGGTCAGCCGGTCGGGGCGGATTCCGAAGCGGATGTTGTAGCCGATCGCGCCCGGCACTTTCGCCCAGCGGATCGTCGCGTCGCGAGCATCCGCATGGCGCGAAGCGGTGAGCCGCGCGGGCATCGCGGGAAGGGGGCCGCCGGCGTTGCCGAATACCCGCAGGTCGCTGATGGCCAGGTTCGCAGCGCCGACATGGCCGTGGACGTAGCGGACGAAGCGCGCGCGCACCGGCTGCGCCAGCTCGAGATAGGCGTTGGGCCGGTCCCGGCGCGGCGGCTCGGTTTTGGCCAGCGGCTGCCAATTGGCGCCGTCGAGCGAGGATTGCAGCTCGAACTCGGTGTAGATGTCGGGCGCATCGGCGAAGCGGCCCGACTTGTAGTCGGCGAAATTGACCTGGACCGCGCGCAACGTATCGACCTTGCCGAGGTCCACGGTCAGTGTCTCGCCCGGCTTGTTCGCGCCCGCGACCCAGAAGGTCTGCGGGTTTTCGTCGGTTACGCGATCAGCCGCGAATTCACCTGTCGTCGACGAAGCGGTCGCCGCCTTCCGGTAGGACAGCAGCATCCAGCCGGTGAACAGGCTGTCCGGATCGTCGAACTTTGATGTCGGCGCGTAGAACGGGAAATCCGCGAACCGCGACGAGAAGGAGAGCTGGCCGTCCGGGTAGACCTTGCCCGGAATCATATCGATGCGCCGCTCGAACGTCCAATTGTAGCCGATCCACGGCGTGCCGGTGTTCCACCAATTGCCGTAGCGATCCTGGAAGCTCGAGCCGTGGCCGGCGCCATGCACGAACCCGCCGGGCTTGTAGGCGATCGGATTGTACGGCGCGTAGGTGAAGGGCCCGAGCGGCTTGTCGGCCACATAGGTGCCGTTGGCATAGGCGTTGAACTCGGTCCCGGGCGCTCCGTACTGGAGGTAGTATCGGCCGTTGATCTTGTTCATCCACGCGCCCTCCATATAGGGCAACGTCGGCTGGCCGTTGGCGAGCAGGCCGCTGTGGTCCTGGCCGAAGCGTTCCCAGCCGTGCTCGTCGGGATGAAGCTTGAACAGCGGCACGGCATGCGTTTGGTAGATCAGCTTGCCGTCTTCGAAGGCGATCTTCTGGCCGTAAATCGGGAAGACGTTTGAGGAATCCCAGTAAAGGTACCACTGGCCGTCATCGTCCTTCAGCAGGCCCGGATCCCAGGGCCCGGGCGGAACCTCGTCGGGCTTCATTTGCTCGGGCGGCTTGTCGGCGACCCCGGGCATGTCGGGGAAACGGCGAGCGAGATATTCGACCTTGCCGGTTTCGGGCGACGTCACCGCATAAATCGAGCTTGGTTGCGTGAAGCTGTTCGACGGTTGGAGGACGATGCGGTCGCCGTCCGACCAAACGGCCGGTGCGACAATGCCGCCGTTGGGCCACATGCTCGGCGTGATGAACTGCCAGTGGATGAGGTCGGTCGAGCGCCAATAGCCATCGGCCAGCGTCATGAAGAGGTAATAAGCGCCTTTGTGGTTGACGACCGCCGGGTCCGCGCCGGTGCGATAGGAGACACCAGCGTTGATCTGCTCGAAATTATAGCGGTAATCGAGGTCGACCGGATTGATCGTCGTGCGCTGCTGCGCGCCTGCGGACGTCGCGGCCAACAATGCTGCGGCGAAAATTGCGGTCCTAGCCATTCGGTTTCGCTCCCTGCCGCCCGTAGATGAAATAATTGCCTGTCAGCCGTCCTTCGCGCGGGTCGACGCTGAAGGTCATGCCCGGCGGAATCACGCCCGAATGAAGCAGGCTGCCGTGATAGATGATCAGGCGGTCGGGCAAGGCCTCGACCATGTCGATCTGCTCATAATATTCGTCGGAGGAATTGATGTAGCCGCTGTCGGCGGCAAGGCGCGCGGCATCGGCCCTGGCGGCATAGACGAAGCGGTTGAAGTTCTCCTCGGTCACTCGTTCGACCCCGGTCGAGCGATGCCGGTAAAATGCCGTGCCCGATCCCGGCGGAACGCGCAGGAAATGCAGCATCGCGAAGACGTTCTGGTCGGACGAATCGAAATGGGGCGCCCGCTGCTCCGGCTGCAGCTGATCGGGCTGCACGGTGACGACCGAGAAGTTCGCTTCGGTGAGGTCGAACCCGACGACATCGAAGGCGCCGCCGACGAACGGCGCGACCGCCTGGCAGGCCCGGAACACATAATCATTGGCGGGACCGTCCGCGGGGGTGATGACGCGGCGAACGCCCGGGTAGTAATTGTCGCTGATCGGCGGGTAGGGGGCCAGCGCATCGGCAATGCGCGCGATGTCCTCGGCTGATCCGCTGAATTCGTCGATGATGACCAGCGGGCTTTGGCTGTTGCCGACGCGACGGAAGTCGGGTTTCACCGCACTTGCTCACCAACGGAAACGGGCGCCGCCTCGCAACAGCGCCGAACGAAGTCTTCGTGCTGCGGCATCAACTGCAGGTTCGACGCGATGACGTTCTCGACGTGGCCGACCAGCGCCAGCATGTCCTGGTCCGCGACCCAATCCACCGCGGGATGGTAGGCGCGCGGATAGATGCCTTGCCCAAGCATCACCTGGACCCAGCTGGTCAGGCCGAAGAGTTCGGTGCCGTTGCGCATGAACTGTCCGTTCGCCGCAAACAATTCCATGTGCGATTTCAGCGTGTCGGGCACGCTCATCGTCCTCACGTAATTCCAGAACTCGGTGTCGTCGCGACTGGTCGCATGGTAATGCAGGATGATGAAGTCGCGGATGCGCTCATATTCGAACTGCGACTGATCGTTATAGACGCGCTGCAAGGCTGGATCGCAGCTCGCGGTCGGGAATAGGCTCATCAGCCGGTTTATCCCGACCTGGATCAGGTAGATCGCGGTCGATTCCAGCGGCTCGATGAACCCCCCGGCAAGGCCGATCGCAATGACATTCTTGTCCCACAGCTTCTTGCGCATTCCGGTGCGGAACTTGAGCATCTTGGGCTCGCCGAGCGCGGGGCCGTCGAGCGTGCCGAGTAGGATTTCGGCGGCTTCGTCATCGCTGCCGAATTCGCTGCTGTAGATGTGTCCGTTGCCGGTCCGATGCTGGAGCGGGATGCGGAACTGCCAGCCCGACTTGTGCGCCGTGGAACGGGTGTAGGGGGTCGGCGGTCCGACCTTTTCGCACGGCGCCACCAGCGCCCGGTCGCACGGCAGCCAGTGAGTCCAGTCGTCGAACTCCACGCCGAGCGTGTCACCGAGCAGCAGCGACCGAAAGCCCGAGCAATCGAGAAACAGATCGGCAGCAATGGTCTCGCCGCTTTGCAGCGTCACGCTTTCGACGAAGCCCGTCTCGCCGGACTGCTGGACGGAGACCACCTTGCCCTCGATGCGGCGAGCGCCCTGCGGCTCGGCCCGGCGGCGCAGGAACTGCGCATAGCGGCCGGCATCGAAGTGATAGGCGTAGGCGATCTCGGCCAGCGGCGAATTGCGCGGCGCGTCGCTTGGCGGAGTCATGAACTTGTCCGCCACGGCGGCAAGCGTGTTCAGGGAGTAGACGCCAATGTCCTTGGCCTTCCCCAGGGCGCGGGCCTTCATCCAATATTGATGGAAGGGCATCAGCCCGAGATCGCGGCCGATGGTCCCGAATCCGTGGACGTAGCTGTCGCCGATCTTGCCCCAGTCGTTGAACTGGATGCCGAGCTTGAAGCTCCCTTGCGTCTCGCGCACGAACTCGGCCTCATCGATGCCGAGCAAGGCGTTGAAGGCGGACAGGTGAGGGACGGTGGCTTCGCCAACGCCGATCGTCCCAATCTCCTCGGATTCCACCAGGACGACGTCGATCTTGTGCTCGAACGACTTGGAAATTGCAGCAGCGCACATCCAGCCGGCGGTGCCGCCGCCGATGATGGCGACTGACCGAACGGGGCGATCACTTTCAAGCTGGGTCATGCGTTTTGCGATAGGGGTTGGGAGCGGTCGAAAAAAGCCCGGGGATCAAAAGAAAGGGGCGGCGTTTTTGGCGCCGCCCCAAATCTTTAGCCTCGATCGGTCTTACTGACCGCGCTCGCCCCTTTCGACAGGAGCCGGCGGCGGCGGAGCTTCGACTGGCGGCGGCGGCGGCGGGACCGGGCAGGCCGCCGCAGCGTCCACCACCGAGCCGTCCGCGCAGGTTTGAGTCGCGACAGGCGGCGGCGGAACCGGCGCTTCGACCACCGGCGGCGGTGGCGGCGGCAGGTCGCCGAATCTTACGCCGGCCGACAGGCGCACGGTGAACGGCGAGCCGTAGATGTTGCCGTTCGGGTTGTACTTCACCGAAGTCGGATAGCCGTTCGTGAAGGTAAACTGCGTGTCGCTGTAATTGTGCCAGTTGAACACGTTGAGGACGTCGACGCGGCCGTAGGCGCTGAACATGTTGAGGAAGTTGAAGTTCTTGGTCAGCTGGAGGTCGAGAGCCTTGTAGCCGATGAACTCCTTCGGGGTCAGCGCAACATAGCCGCCGAACCCGCCGCCAAACTCATTCACGTAGAAGCCGCTGCTGTTCTGCGTGCAACCCGGCTTTGCCTGGTTGTCGCAGCCGTAGCCTGCGTAGTACGGGCGCGCTGT
This sequence comes from Pseudomonadota bacterium, assembly GCA_040389765.1. GTDB lineage: Bacteria > Pseudomonadota > Alphaproteobacteria > Sphingomonadales > Sphingomonadaceae > Sphingomicrobium. The sequence continues at coordinate 59,043 of JAZJZO010000010.1, forward strand.
AGCCAGCGTGAGCTTCCCGGCGAGCTGGATGCCCCACGGCAAGTCCTTGGTTCCGGTCATGACCAGGCGATGCCGCGGCACGGAACTGGACCGCAGGAAGCTATAATCTTCGGCAACGGGGTAATCGAACAGGTACATGTTGCCGCCGGCGCCATAATCGTAGGCGTTGTTCTGCTGAGCGGCCGAGAAGGTGTAGGCGGCCGTCGCGCTCCAGCCCGACTGGCGGCTATACGGCTTCTGCGCGCCCAGCGTGATCTGCAGGTTGCGGTCCTTGAAGCCGTTGTCCCACAGGATCAGCGAGCCGACGCCGGGAACGCCCTGGCCGCCCCATTGCGAGCCGGTTTGATCGTAATATTGGCCATTGGCATAGCGAGCGCCCCAGTGGCCGTAGATGCCGTTGTAGCTGGCGATATACGACACGGTCGCCTGGGTGTTCCAGTCGCCGAGGCGATTGCGAACACCGAAGCTGAACTGGTCGGAATAAGGCGTCTTGATGTTGTTGTTGATCAAGTCGACTTCGTGCGAGTTCGGATTGGTCTGGAAGTTCGCCAGGCCGCCCGGAGTCAAATAGGCCGGATCCCACGCATAGCAGTGGCCCGTTCCGATGTCGGCCGGGGTGAAACACGGACCGAAATCGCCAGGGGTTTGCGGCGACGGAAAGAAGATCTGCGGGTTGCCGTTCAGCGCGATCTTGGTCGTTTCGAGCGCAAGCGTGCTGAACAGGTTGCGGTTGTAGGCACGGGCGTAACCGCCGAACACCACCAGCCTGTTGTCGCCGCGAACGTCGTACGAGAAGCCGACGCGCGGTGAGAAGAGGTGCGGGGCCTTACGTTGGCTGCCGTTGCTGATGTAATCCTGGATCTGGATCGCCGGCGCGCCGGGCGCATCGGTCGCAAGAACCGAGCCGTAGCTGACGCCGAGGCCCGGGAAGGGCCCGTTGATCGCGTCGACGACGTTCTGCGGCGTCTTGTAGTCCAGGTACGCCGGAATGACCTCGTGATCCCAGCGGAGGCCGAGGTTGAGCTGCAGCTGCGGAGACACATCCCAGTTGTCCTGGATGTACGCGCTGTACTGCTTGTCGTTGGTCTCGACGCGGGCGGTGTTGAAGCCCGCTGTCAGGTTCGGATACTGGATCTGGAACGGCACCGACGCGACTCCGGCATCCGTAACCGCGTAGAAGTAGGTGGCGTTGCCCAGGTCGGCGCTGGCGTTCTGCGTCGTCAGGTCAATCGACGTGAAGGCCGCGCCGAGCTTCAGCGTGTGCGTGCCCGCCATCTGGATGTTGGTGAAGGTCACGTCGTCGGCAACGGTCCAGCCCTTCTGCCGGTTGACGACGCCGACGCCCGAGCCCGGACCGCCGACATTGATAATCGGTGCCCTGTTCTGATTGCTGTTCGGTCCGCTCGGATCGTTCGGGAAGTAGAAGTAATCGAACTGCGGACTTGCTGTCGTTGTTTCGGCCGCCGAGAGGGCGTCCTGGTACGATACGCGGAACGAGTTGAACCAGTTGTTGCCGGTGTGTTGCCACTTGGCGTCGCCGCGCTTGACGTTGTTCCGGTAAGGAACCTGCGTCGTGATTGCGTTCTGGCCGCCGGCGTTCGGAATGTTGTGCTCAAGCCGGAAATTGCCGGTGAACTCGATCCGATCGTTCTCCGTCGGCTCGACGTCGATCTTGCCGAAGTACAGGTTCTCCGTGAACGGGTTGGTGACCGGCCCGAATTGGCTCTGCACGTCGCTCGGCAGCAGCGAGATCGCGGAACTAGGAACCCCCGAGCCCGGGATAACCGCCGCGTAGTTCGCCAGGCTCTTATGTTCCCAGGTGAAGAAGAAGTGTGCGACGTCCTTCACGATCGGGCCGCCAAGGGCGACGCCATATTCCTTGCTCGGCTGCTTTGCCTTGTCGGTGTGTGCCGCGATTTCGGACGGCGTCTTGGCGCGGAGTTTTTCGTCGGTGTAGGTGAAGAAGGCTTCGCCCTGGAACCGGTTCGCGCCCGACTTGGTCTGCGCTACGATGATCGAGCTCGCGGCGTCGCCATATTCGGCGGTGTAGTTGGAGCTGACGACCTTATATTCGGCAATCGCGAGCTGCGGGAAAGGGTTGCCCGGGTCGCCGTTGCCGCTGGGGCCGCCGCTGCCCGTAAAGCCGGAACCGCTGCCGCCAGTGCCGCCGCCGGAACCGACGAAGTCCTTCTGGCTGACGCCGTCGATGAAAACGTTGCCCGCCGAATTGAGCTGGGCACCGCCGCGGAGCGACGTGTTGTGGTTCTGGTCGACGTTGAACTGCATGCCCGGAACCGTGTCGGCGAATTCCAGGAAGTTGCGGGTCGTCTGCGGCAGCGAGGCAATGTCGTGCAGTGTGACGAACTGGTTCACCGAGGAGCTCTTGGTTTCGACGGTCGGACGGCGCGATGTGACGACGATCGCGTTCCGGTCGCCGCCCGCGGAAGGTGCAGCGAAGTCGACGATCTGGACCGAGGCCACCGGAACGACGACATCCTGCGCCTGTCCTCCGTCGGTCACTCGATAATTGCCCGAGGGCAGGCCCGGCATCGTGTAGGTGCCGTCGGACTGCACGGTTACCCGGCGGACAAAGCCGGTGTCGACCTGGGTCGCGACGACTTCGCTTCCCGGAGGCGCCTTACCCTGCAGGGTGGACGTCGAGGTCTGAGCGAAAGCCGGCGTCGCAGCAGTCAACGCAACGGCGACTGCAAACGTCGAAATTCCGACTCCAAGCGTGCGCTTGTTGGTGATCTTTTTCACGTGGCCCTCTCCCCAGCGGCAATGTGTAACCGGTTACATCAATGTTTCGGCCGTTTGGCTCTTTGACGAAAGATGAACCCGTTCGCCGAACCGGTGTCAATTCGCGGCCAGTGCGCAGACGCAATGAAGCGGCCCATTGTGGCTTTCATGTCACGGCCGATCCTGGCCAGCATCCTTACAGCAACGGAGCCAAGGGCAGGCCAGGGCGTTTCCCTTGGGCTGCGAAGAAGAGTAGGATTTCGCCATGCGTATTCACCTGCTGGTTCTTGCCGGACTGCTCGGTTCCTGCGTCGCTTCGGCGCCGGTCGCTTATGGGCCGTTCCAGGCGCGTGAGCTGGCGGGCCGAGTCGCTGGAGCGCCGCAGCGCTGCGTCCCGATCCAGCGCGACTATGCAATGCATCCGGATTCGGGGGATCCCAACCTGCTGATCTACGGCATCGGCAAGAAGATTTACGCCAACCGTCTGTCGCCGGGCTGCACGATGACCCAGAATCTCGTGCTGATGCCCGACTCGTTTGGGTCGTCCTATTGCGCGAACGATGTGGTCCGCTCGGTCGAGGGCTCGAGCGGTTTCCCGGGGCCGAGCTGCATTCTCAACCAGTGGGTGCCATACACGCGCGTTCCCTAACGGCCGAACGTCTCCAGCCCCCTGGGCGAGACGAAAGCGTCGAGCGGCACGTCCCACTCATCCGCGGGGATGATTTCGTCGAGCCGCTGCATTTGCCAGCCGACGCCGACCAGCCGTGCTCCGCTTTTGCGCAGCCTCGCCAGCGCGCGATCGTAATGGCCCTTGCCGCGGCCGAGGCGGGTGCCGTTGGCATCGACCGCGACCAAGGGCACCAGGACGACGTCGGGCTCGACCACCGGCGTCGACTTTTTGGGCTGCATGATCCCGAACGGCCCGGCGTCGAGCGGATCGCCGGCGCGGAAGCGGAAGGGCTTGGCGGGATTGTCGAAGGCGGGGAAGGCGACGATCGCGCCGACCGCGCGCGCTTCCTCCATCGCCAGCGACGGGCTGATTTCGCTGCCGAGCGGGGCGTAGCCGCCGACCACCGTGGCTCCGGCGCAGATCGAGGTCAGGCGTTCGGCCAGCTTCTGCTCGAGCCGGGCGCGATCGCCGTCGCTCAGCGTGCGCACGAACGCCTTGCGGGCGTCGAGCGCGGCGCGGCGCAGCGATTCCTTGGACAGCGGCTCCATCTCTGGCCGCGGCTCGTATTCGAAAGGAGGTGACGGGACCACCATGGCCGTTTGCCCTAAAATCCTCTGACGCCAAAACGTCAGGTGGGCGCCGTATGATCCTGACCCGCTGGAGACCCAGATGGCCAGGGCAGGGACAGCTCCCTTAGGATCTGAATAGCCTCAGGGATTTTCCGAAGGCTCGTACCGGGTAGTGCCCGTCGCGAACCAATCTAGGGGTTCGCCGCCTCATTCTCAAGCTGCGCGGCAAGCGATTCGAGGCGCGAGGCGAGCGCTTCGGCGCGTGAGGCCAGCGCCGGGTGCAGCGTCGGGGCCGGCGGAGCCGCCGCTTCCGGATTTTTGTCTAGGAGCTGGTCGGCCAGCAGGAGCGACGCAAACAGGAACTGGCGCGCCTCCGACAGGGTGCCCAGCCCGGACAAGGCTTCGCGGCTTTTTCCGTCGACCAGGCGGGCGGCGGCGCGAAGCGTCTCCTCCTCGCCCTCGCGGCAGGCGACCTGATACGACCGCCCGGCGATATTGAGATCGACCATGGCCATTAGGCTTCAAACCTATTGCCAGCGAGAGCCGTGACATGGCTCCTGCCGGATGATGGGCTAGGAGAAGCGCGAAGGGCGGGCCAGCAGGCCCCCGTCCGAGTGCTTCGACGACGATCCGGCGCCGGCAGGGCCCTGCCCTTCGGGTGGGACGCAAAAGCGCCCTGGTCACTTCGTTTCGCTCGCTCGCTCGCTAAATAGTCGGTGCTATTCCGCTTCACTCGCTCACTCCCAGAACACATTTTCGTTCCATCACGGCCTCACTGGCAGCAGGTTTGAAGCCTTAGGCGGCGGCCTCGCGGATCAGTTCGTCGAGCTCCTCGACCACTTCGCGGACCTTGGCGCGAAGCTCATCGTCGCGCGCTGGCGCGGCCGGCCGGCGATTGTCGAGTGCGCGCTGGATGCGTTGGAGCGCTTGCTCCGCTCGGTCCAGCGCCGAAGAAAGACCGCCATCGTCCATTTGCGTTTCGCTAAGCACTTTGCTCGGACCCGGCAAGCATTGACGCTGCACGGCTCACCTTCCAAAGGGCGCGCATCGGCCCGGCCAACCGGCGCGGCGCCGCAGCCTCGATGGAGCCTATGCTGCCGACCGATCGCCGCCTTGCCAATGCCATTCGCGCTCTTGCGATGGACGCGGTGGAGGCCGCCAACAGCGGGCACCCCGGCATGCCGATGGGCATGGCCGACGCTGCCACCACCTTGTTTACCCGCCACCTGAAGTTCGATGCGGCCGATCCCCATTGGCCCGACCGCGACCGGTTCATCCTGTCGGCCGGGCATGGCTCGATGCTGATCTACGCCTTGCTTTACCTAACCGGGTACGAGCGGCCGACGATCGATGACCTCAAGCGCTTCCGCAAGCTCGGCTCGCCGACCGCAGGCCACCCGGAGAATTTCGAGCTTCCGGGAGTCGAGGTCACCACCGGTCCTCTCGGGCAGGGGGTCGCAATGGCGGTCGGAATGGCGATCGCCGAGCGTCACTTGAACGCCGTCTACGGCGACAATCTGGTCGACCATCGCACCTTCGTCATCGCCGGCGACGGCGACTTGATGGAAGGCGTCAATCATGAGGCTGTCGGGCTTGCCGGCCACCTCCAGCTCGGCCGGCTGATCGTCCTGTGGGACGACAATGAAATCACCATCGACGGCGCGGCCGGGTTGTCGCGCAACGAAGATGTGGTCGCCCGTCACCAGGCGGCGCAGTGGCATACGTGCGAGTGCGACGGGCTCGACGCCGAAGACGTCGACCGGGCGATCAAGGAAGCATTGGCCGACCCGCGGCCGAGCCTCATCCGCTGCCGGACGATCATCGGCTATGGCGCACCCAATAAGCAGGGCACGGCCGCGACTCACGGCGCGGCTTTGGGAGCCGACGAGGTAGCCGCAGCGCGCGTCGAGCTTGGCTGGGACCTGCCGCCCTTCGAAGTGCCCGACGATGTGCTCACTGCCTGGCGCGCCGCCGGCAAGCGCGGCTCGGTCGATCATGCGCAGTGGAAGGACCGGCTCGACCGCAGCGCGCGCAAGGACGAGTTGCTGGCGCGGCTCAACGGCAAGGTCTCCGACGCCTGGCTCAAGCCCTATCTCGACAAGCTGCTCGGCGAACTGAAGCCGGTCGCTACCCGCAAGGCTTCGGAAATGGCGCTGGAAGCGATCAATGTCGCGCTTCCGGCGACGATCGGTGGCTCGGCCGACCTCACCGGGTCGAACAACACCAAGACCAAGGGGCAGGAGCCGCTGACCGTCGACAATTACGGCGGGCGCTACATTTATTACGGCATCCGCGAATTCGGCATGGCCACCGCCATGAACGGCATGGCGCTGCACGGCGGAGTCATTCCCTATGGCGGGACGTTCCTCGTCTTCACCGATTACGCGCGCCCCGCGATCCGTCTCTCGGCGCTCCAGCGGGCCCGGGTCATCTATGTCATGACCCACGATTCGATCGGGCTCGGCGAAGACGGCCCGACCCACCAGCCGATCGAGCATCTCCAGTCGCTGCGGGTCATGCCCGGCCTTGAAACCTACCGCCCGGCAGACGCCGTGGAAACCGCGGAATGCTGGGCGCTGGCGCTGCAGAGCGACGGCCCGTCGGTGCTTGCGCTCACCCGGCAGAATTTGCCGCCGGTGCGAACCGAAGATGCGGGCGAGAATCTCTGCGCCAAGGGCGCCTATCGGCTGAAAGCGGCCGAGGCTCCGCGCAAGGTGATCATCCTCGCCACCGGTTCGGAGGTCGAGATTGCGCTGGGGGCCGCGCAGCAGCTTGAAGGGCAGGGGATCGGCACCGATGTCGTCTCCATGCCCTGCACCGAGCGGTTCGGCGCGCAGCCCGCAAGCTATCGCGAAGAAGTGCTGCCCGACGTCTCCAACCGCGAGATCCTGCGCGTCTCGATCGAGGCCGGGACGACGATCGGCTGGGAGCGCTACACCGGGCTTCATGGCCTGCGCATCGGCATCGATCGCTTCGGCGTCTCGGCTCCGGCGCCCGACGCGTACGACTATTTTGGCCTCACCGCGGACAAGGTCGCGGTTCGCGTGACCGACTTCATCAGGACAAGAGGGATTTCATGACCAAGGTTGCAATCAACGGCTTCGGCCGCATCGGCCGTCTCGTCGCCCGCGCCATTCTCGAGCAGCCGGGCTGCGGGCTCGAACTGGTCAGCGTCAATGACCTCGCCGACGCCAAGTCCAATGCCTGGCTGTTCAAGCACGACAGCGTCCACGGCAAGTTCCCGGGCACGGTCGAAACGGACGGCACCGACATCGTCGTCGATGGCAAGCGCATCCACGTCACTGCCGAAAAGGACCCGGGCAAGCTTCCGCACGGGGAGCAGGGCGTCGACATCGTGCTCGAATGCACCGGCTTTTTCACCGACCGCGAAAGCGCCCAGAAGCATATCGACGGCGGTGCCAGGAAGGTGCTGATTTCGGCCCCGGCCAAGGGCGTCGACCTGACCGTCGTGTTCGGGGTCAACGACGACAAGCTGACCGCCGAGCACAAGATCGTGTCGAACGCTTCATGCACCACCAATTGCCTTGCGCCCGTCGCCAAGGTGCTGAACGACGCGCTGGGAATCGAGCGCGGGCTGATGACCACGATCCACGCCTACACCAACGATCAGAAGATCCTCGACCAGATCCACAGCGACCTGCGCCGCGCCCGCGCCGCGGCGATGAACATCATTCCGACCACGACCGGCGCCGCCCGCGCCGTGGGCGAGGTCCTGCCGGAGCTGAAGGGCAAGCTCGACGGATCGGCGATCCGCGTCCCTGTGCCGGACGTCAGCCTGGTCGACCTGACCTTCACACCGGGCCGCGACACCAGCCGCGACGAGGTCAACCAGATCCTCAAGGCAGCTTCGGAAACCGCGCGGCTGAAGGGCATCCTCGACTATACGACCGACCCCGTCGTCTCGATCGACCTCCAGCACACGCCGGCCAGCTCGACCATCGACAGCCTTGAAACCGCGGTCATCGAAGGGAAGCTGGTGCGTGTCGTCAGCTGGTACGACAATGAATGGGGCTTCTCGAACCGGATGGTCGATACGGCAGCGGCGATGGCCAAGCTGGGTTGAGCTTCCCGATTCCGCTCATCCTGAGTAGGGGCTGAGCGAAGCCGAAGACCCGTATCGAAGGATCGTGCTTCGATATGCCATTTCGACAAGCTCAATGGCTACTCAGCATGAGCGGTTTGGAGTTGCTGGACGCGTGAGCCGGTTCAAGACCCTCGACGACCTCCCGGACGAACTGACCGGCAAGACGGTTTTGGTCCGGGTCGACCTCAACGTTCCGATGCAGGGCGCGTCGGTCAGTGATGACACGCGGCTTCGCGCTGCGCTGCCGACCATGCTGGAATTGAGCGACCGCGGCGGCATCGTCCTGCTGCTGTCGCACTTCGGCCGGCCCAAGGGCGAAGTCCGCCCCGACATGTCCACCGCGCAGCTGGTGCTTCCGATCCATCGCCTGAGCGGGCGCTCGGTCCGCTTCATCGAGGATTGCCAGGGACCCGAGGCGGCGCGCGCCGTGGCGACCATGCTTCCCGGCAATATCGGCGTGCTCGAAAATACCCGCTTCCATCTGGGCGAGGAAAAGAACGAGCCCGAGCTCGCCAAGGCGATGGCCGCGCTCGGCGATTATTACGTCAACGACGCCTTCTCGGTCTCGCACCGAGCCCATGCCTCGACCGAGGGTATCACCCATTTCCTGCCAAGCTTTGCCGGCCGCGCGATGGAGGCCGAGCTCAAGGCGCTTGAGCGAGCGCTCGGCGAGCCGGAACGCCCGGTGGCGGCCGTGGTCGGCGGGGCCAAGGTTTCGACCAAGCTCGCCGTGCTCGGCCATCTCGTCGGCAAGGTCGACCACCTCATCATCGGGGGCGGCATGGCCAACACCTTCCTCGCCGCGCGCGGGGTCAATGTCGGCAAGTCGCTGTGCGAACATGAGCTGACGAGCGACGCCAACGCCATTTTCGACGCTGCCGACGCGGCCGGCTGCACGATCCATCTGCCTTACGACGTAGTCGTGGCGAAGGAATTCGCGGCCAACCCGCGCGGCCTCCGCACCGTCAACGTCCATGAGGTCGCGGATGACGAGATGATCCTCGACGTCGGCCCGGCCGCGGTCGAGGCGCTCGCCGATGTCCTCAAGACCTGCCGCACCCTGGTGTGGAACGGGCCGCTCGGCGCGTTCGAAACGCCGCCGTTCGACGCCGCGACGGTTGCGCTTGCCAGGACTGCGGCGGCGCTGACCAAGGAGGGCTCGCTGGTATCGGTCGCCGGGGGAGGAGATACGGTTGCCGCGCTGAACCATGCCGGGGTCGCGGACGATTTCAGCTTCGTCTCGACCGCGGGCGGAGCGTTTCTCGAATGGATGGAAGGCCGTACGCTCCCGGGTGTCGCGGCGCTGGAGCAACAGGGATGACCATGACCAACGAACAGATGAAGGCGAAGATCGCGCAAGGGAACGGCTTCATCGCCGCGCTCGACCAGTCGGGCGGCTCCACGCCCAAGGCCCTCGCCGGCTACGGCATCGAGGAAGGCGCGTGGAGCAGCGATGAGGAGATGTTCGGCCTCATCCACCAGATGCGCAGCCGGATCATCAAATCGCCCAGCTTCGCCAGCGGCAAGGTCATCGGCGCGATCCTGTTCGAGCGGACGATGGACGGCGATGTGGACGGCAAGCCCGTCCCGCAGGCGCTGATCGAAATTGGCGTCGTGCCCTTCCTCAAGATCGACAAGGGCCTGGAGCCGGTGGAAAACGGCGTCCAGATGATGAAGCCGATCCCCGGCCTCGACGAATTGCTCGAGCGGGCCAAGGCGCTCGGCGTGTTCGGGACCAAGGAGCGCTCGGTCATCGACGAGGCCAACCAGGCCGGGATCGCGGTGCTCGTGGCGCAGCAATTCCAGCTTGCCAGACAGGTACTGGGCCACGGGCTGATGCCGATCGTCGAGCCCGAAGTGAACATCAAGAGCCTCGAGCGGTCGCGCTGCGACGAGCTGCTCCTCGATGCGATCCTCACCGAACTCGACCCATTGCCCGACGGGCAGCAGGTGATGCTTAAGCTGTCGATTCCCTCGACGCCCGGCCTCTTCAGTCCGCTCGTCCACCATCCCAAGGTCCTCCAACTGGTCGCGCTGTCGGGCGGTTTTTCGCGCCAGGAGGCGTGCCGTGAGCTCGCCCGCAATCCGGGCATGATCGCGAGCTTCAGCCGCGCCCTGCTTTCCGACCTGCGCGCCCAGCAGAGCGACCAGGAGTTCGACCAGACGCTCGGGACGGCGATCGACGAGATTTACGAAGCTTCTACCCGCAAGGCGCTGGCCTGACTTGGAAGAGCTCGACGAATTCGACCCGGCGCTATTCCCGCCACCCGAGCGGAGGGAGTCGTGCAAGCTCTACCTCGTCAGTCCGCAGGACGTTGGGGGCGGGTTTCCTGACCGGCTGAAGGCGGCGCTAGCGCCGGGGCTCGCGGCAGCCTTCCAGATGCGGGTCAAGGACATCGACGAGCACCAGCTGGCGCGGCTGGCCGAGCCGCTGCAGCGCATCTGCGCCGACGCTGGCGTTGCGTTCATCGTCAATGACAGCATGGCGCTCGCCAAGCGGCTTGGCGCGGACGGTGTCCATCTCGGCCAGTCGGACGGGGACATTCGCGAAGCGCGCGCGCTGCTCGGGCCCGATGCGCAGATCGGCAAGACCTGCCACGACAGCCGCCATTTCGCGATGGAGGCCGGGGACGCGGGTGCCGATTACGTCGCCTTCGGCGCCTTTTATCCGACCACGACCAAGCCTTCGCATTATCGCCCGCCGCCGGCGATCCTCAGCTGGTGGTCGTCGCTGTTCGAAATTCCCTGCGTCGCGATCGGCGGGATCATGCCCGACAATGCGCAGCCGCTGGTGGACGCGGGCGCCGACTTCATCGCGGTTGTTCAGGCGGTGTGGGGCAAGGACGATCCCGAAGCCGCGGTTCGCGCCTTCGCTGACGTTCTCAGCTGAAGGTCCGCTCCCGGAACCACTTGGTGATGATGTACTTGGTCCCGGCCTCGACCGGCAGTCCGGCGTGGAGCGTCCAGGGGTTCGGGCTGCCGTCCAGCGCCATGTTGTTCCAGATCAGAAGCCGCCCAAGCTGCGGCGCGACCGACAAATCGAGATAGGGGAACTGGGTCGCGCCGCCGCGGCCCGGCTGGTTGAGGTAGATCATCGCCGTCCAGGTGCGCTGCCCGCCGTGCGATTCATATTCGGGCCAATAGGGCTGATCGACGTAGAAGAAGTCCGAGTGCTGGCGGAATTCCTGCCCGACCGCATAACGCTGGCCCTGGAGCGGTTCGGCCATCGCCTTGTCGATGCCCAGCAGGTTGGCGATCCGGGTTTCGACCTCTGACACGAGCGGATCGTAAACGTTGAGGTTGCAGCTGTGGCTGGTCCGCGCGTCGGCGTATTTTTCCTTGTCGTAAAGCGGGGAGGGGTAGTTGCCGTCGTCGATCTGCTTGCACAGGCCGGCGCATTCCTCGGCGGTGAGGAAGTTGCCGCGCAAGTACAGCTGCACCGGCCGTTCGCGGCTGCTCGACAAGCGCCAATTGCCTGGAACTGTATCGAGCTGCTCGCCGACGCGGCGGCCGATCCCGGCGCGAAGGTCCGATCGCTGCTGCGCGAACGGAATGGTCGACGGTTCGTAAAAGGGCTTGGCTTCGGCGCTCGACATGGCGCGAACCTATCAGGCGCTCTTTTCCTGCACCATCCTCTTCAGGGTTCGCGCATCCTCGATCGCGTGGCCGTGAATGTCGTTGTTGAAATAGCACCAGGCGGTGCGGCCCTGGTTTAGCTGGTCGCACGCCCAGTCGGCCCAGCCGTTCAGGACCTCGTCCGGATAGCGGCCCCAATATTTCCCGCCATGGCCATGGAAGCGCACGTAGGCGGTCGTGCCGCTCGCCCAGCGCGGCGAGACGAGCCCGCGCATGTCGTGGGCGACGAAGCCGCAGCCATACGCGTCGAGCAAGGCGAGCACGGCCTCCTCGTACCAGCTCGGGTGGCGGAACTCGAAGACGTTGCTGATGTCATTCGGGAGCAATTTCAGAAATCTTTCAAGACGTTCCACATCGATCTTCAAGCTCGGCGGGAGCTGGTAGAGCATCGGTCCCAGGCGGTCGCCAAGGTTTCGAGTGGCGCTCATCATCCGTTCCAGCGGCTCCTCGCAATCGAGCAGCTTCTTGGCCTGGGTGATGAATCGGTTGGCCTTGACCGCGTAGCAGAAGCCGGCCGGCGCCTGCTCGCGCCATTTCGGGAACGTCTCGGGCTTGGGCAAATGATAGAAGCTCGCGTTGATTTCGACCGTGTCGAACTCTTGCGAGTAGCGTTCGAACCACAGCCGCTGCGGCAAGCCTTCGGGATAGAAGAGGCCGCGCCAATGCTTGTAGGCCCAGCCCGAGCAGCCAATCCGAACCGCCGTGGAAATGTTTGGGCCCTGCATCGTTGCTGCTCAACAACGGTCATCGCTCGAGAGTTGCGACAAACATGCTGAAGGTCATTGGAACCGCATTGCTGACGGCATTCGTCACCAGCATGTTCTGGATCTGGTTTTACAATTTCGCTCCCGCACCGCCGGCTGAGGTGGCGCGAAGCGGCCCGGTGGTGACGGTGAAGCCCGAGAATGCCCCGCCGGTGGCGGTGTCGCAGCAGGTGCTGGTCGCCCCCTCCGGGCTGGCCTTGCCGGTCGTCGGGATCAAGCCCGAGCAGCTCGCCGATACGTTTGAGTCGGCGCGTGGCGCGGGCCGACCGCACGACGCGATCGACATCATGGCGGCGGAGAGCACACCGGTCATCGCCGCCGCCGATGGCACGATCGAGAAATTGTTCAACAGCGCCCGCGGCGGGATCACCATTTACGAGCGCTCGGCCGACCAGCAGTGGATTTATTATTACGCCCACCTGCAATCCTACGCGCCGGGCCTTGCGGAAGGGCAGCAGGTCAAGCGCGGGCAGGTGATCGGCCGCGTCGGTCACACCGGCAATGCCAGCGCGCCCGGCCCGCACCTCCATTTCGCCGTAAACCGCATGGCGCCCGGCGAGCGCTGGTGGAACGGGACGCCGATCAATCCTTATCCGCTGCTTGCCGGAAAATAGCCCAGCGGCTAAGCGCCCCTCGGCTCTTTCCATCAGTTCAAATCAGGCAGGCGATCCATGAAGATCAGCGGCGTGGACATCCGTCCCGGCAACATCATCGAATATGAAGGCGGCATCTGGCGCGCCGTCAAAATCCAGCACACCCAGCCCGGCAAGGGCGGCGCCTACATGCAGGTCGAGATGAAGAACCTCATCGACGGCCGCAAGACCAACGTCCGCTTCCGCTCCGCCGAGACGGTCGAGCGCGTCCGCCTGGATACCAAGGACTTCCAGTTCCTGTTCCATGATGGCGACATGCTGACCTTCATGGACAAGGACAATTACGAGCAGATCAGCCTTCCCGAGGATTTGCTGGGCGAGGCTGCCGAATTCCTTCAGGACGGCATGGATGTCGTCATGGAGCTGTACAACGAGAAGCCGATCTCGGTTCAGCTGCCCGACCAGGCCGAAGCGACCGTCGTCGAAGCTGACGCCGTGGTGAAGGGGCAGACCGCAAGCTCGTCGTACAAGCCCGCAGTGCTCGACAATGGCGTCAAGGTCCTGGTCCCGCCGCACATCACTGCCGGGACCAAGATCGTCGTCGACGTCTATGAGCGCACCTACGTCCGCAGAGCGGACTGAGGCGAAACCTTGGTTTCTCATTCCGGCCTGATCACCGTCATGCAGCGCGCCGCCCGCAAGGCGGCGCCGCGCCTGCGCCGCGACTTCGGCGAAGTCGAACATCTCCAGGTCAGCCGCAAGGGGCCGGCCGACTTCGTCTCGGTGGCCGACAAGCGCGCCGAGGAGACGATCGTCGACGAGCTTCGCTACGCGCGTCCCGACTGGGGCCTGCTGCTCGAGGAAGGCGGCGAGATCGAGGGCAATCCGGACAAGCCGCGCTGGGTCGTCGACCCGCTCGATGGAACAACCAATTTCCTCCATTCCGTCCCGCATTTCGCCATCTCCATCGCGGTCGAGGACAAGAAACCGGGCGGCGGGACCGAGATCACTCAAGGGCTGGTCTACAATCCGCTGACCGACGAGAGCTTCTGGGCGGAAAAGGGGCGGGGCGCCTGGCTTCAGGACGCGCGTCTTCGCGTGTCGGCCCGTCGCGACCTCAGCGACAGCCTGATTGGCACCGGCATTCCCTACCTTGCCCATGGCGATGCCGAGCGTTGGGCAAAGATTTATGCGGCGGTGGGCCCGGAGGTCGCCGGGGTCCGGCGCTATGGCTCAGCCGCGCTCGATCTCGCCTGGGTTGCAGCCGGCCGCCTCGACGGCTTCTGGGAGGATGCGCTCCAGCCGTGGGACACCGCCGCCGGCATGCTGCTGGTCCGCGAAGCGGGCGGCTTCGTCACCGATTATCGCGGATCCGACCGGATGTTCGAGCGCGGCGAATATGTCGCCGGCCCATCGGCGATCCATTCCAAGCTTCAGAAGCTGATCGCAGGGGCGGTGAGGTAGCGGCCTACTTGCGGTGGCCGATCTGCTTCTCGAACTTGCCGAGAACGTTTGTCCAACTGGGCCCCTTCGTGGTTGCGGCGCTCAAAACGCTGTCCTAAAGCGCGGCCAAGTTTCGAGCCCTCGGAGTCACCCTTTTGGCAAGCGTTGCCGCCGGCTACCTGCCCATCCTCCTGTTCCTGATCGTCGCTCTCGGCCTGTCCGCGGGCTTCGTGGTCCTGCCGATGATCGTTGCTCGGCTCACCGGCGCGCACCGCCCCGACCCCGCCAAGCTTTCGGAATATGAATGCGGCTTCCCGGCGTTCGAGGACGCCCGTGCCGAGTTCGACGTCCGCTTCTACCTGGTCGCGATCCTGTTCATCGTCTTCGACCTCGAAGCGGCTTTCCTCTTCCCCTGGGCGGTCAGCCTCGACTTCACCCGGTGGACCGGCTGGGCGGCGATGATGATCTTGCTCGCCGAGCTTGCGCTTGGCCTGGCTTATGCCTGGAAGAAGGGGGCGCTCGAATGGGAGTGATGCTCCGCGGCCCCGAAGACCGCTACCCGACCGAGGAGGAGCTGGCGCGGCTCGCCGGGCTGGTCCCGGGCGAGGTCGACCAGAAGAAGCTCGAGGAGCTTCGCCAGTCGCTCAATGAAAAGGGGTTCATGGTCACCACGGCCGAGGACCTGTTCACCTGGGCGCGCACCGGTTCTCTCTGGTGGATGACCTTTGGCCTCGCCTGCTGCGCGGTCGAGATGATCCACGTCAACATGCCCCGCTATGACCTCGAACGGTTCGGCGCGGCGCCGCGCGCTTCGCCCCGCCAGTCGGATGTGATGATCGTCGCCGGGACCCTGTGCAACAAAATGGCCGCCCCGCTGCGCCGGGTTTACGACCAGATGAGCGAGCCGCGCTACGTCATCTCGATGGGCAGCTGCGCCAACGGCGGCGGCTATTACCATTACAGCTATTCGGTGGTTCGCGGTTGTGACCGCATCGTGCCGGTCGACATTTATGTTCCGGGCTGCCCGCCGACCGCCGAGGCCTTGCTCTACGGGATCATGCAGCTGCAGCGGAAGATCCGCCGCGAGGGGACGATCGAGCGGTGAGCGAGGCAGGTTTTCAGCCACCTACACCGCTCATGCTGAGTAAGGACCGAGCTTGTCGAGGGCCCGTATCGAAGCACGTCCTTCGATACGCCGGTTCGGCAGGCTCACCGGTTACTCAGGATGAACGGCTTGGAGAGAGACTGTAGTGGCCGTCCAGCTCGCCGCACACGTTCCCCAGATGGCCGCCGACGACGGCGTCATTGCCGCCGCCACCAAGGCGCTCGGCAAGGCGCTGATCGAGGCCATCGACCGCCTCGGCGAGGTTACTTTGGTTGTTCGCCGCGAAGCGATCGTCGAGGTTTTGCGGATGCTCCGCGACACGCCCGGTCTCGAATATCAGCAGCTGATGGAGATTGCCGGGGTCGATTATCCCGAGCGCCCGGAGCGGTTCGAGGTCGTCTACCATCTGCTCTCGCTGACCAAGAATCGCCGCATCCGCGTCAAGCTGTCGACCGACGAAACGACGCCCGTGCCGAGCGTCACCTCGCTCTGGCCCGTCGCAGGCTGGCTCGAGCGCGAAGTGTTCGACATGTACGGCGTCGGTTTCGTCGGCAATCCGGACCTGCGGCGGATCCTCACCGATTACGGCTTCGAGGGCTATCCGCAGCGCAAGGACTTTCCGCTGACCGGTCATGTCGAGCTTCGCTACTCGGAGGCCGAAAAGCGCGTCGTCTATGAGAAGGTCGCGCTGCCGCAGGATTTCCGCACCTTCGACTTCCTGATGCCGTGGGAAGGCGCCGAATATGTGCTTCCGGGCGACGAGAAGGCGCAACCGGAAGCCCCTGGCGCGCCGTCGCCCGCGGCGGCTCCGACGGCGACCACTCCGCAGAACGTGAAGACCCCGGCCGAGACGCCCAAGACCACCGACACGCCGGCGCAAACCGGCGGCGGGGCACCGGCCGACAAGGTGGCAAATGCGGAGGCGCGCAAGTCGAGCAAGGCCAAGGCCGCGAAGGAAATCAGCAAGCCCGAGGTGGCGCCTGATCCCAAGCCCAAGGGCAGTGGGCGCCGGCGTCCTGGCGGAGGTCCGGCATGACCGACACCCGCACCGATCTCCGCACGGACGGCGGCGGCACCGGCGCCCGGCCGAAGAAGCCGCGGAAGGTCGAGGTCGCGGTGGGCGCCGGCGGCGAAGGGGCTGAGCTCGGCAGTGCTCGTGATCCGGGCGACGACGCAATCAGCAATTACACAATCAATTTCGGACCGCAGCACCCGGCGGCGCATGGCGTGCTCCGGCTGATCATGGAGCTCGACGGCGAGATCGTCGAACGCGTCGATCCGCATATCGGGCTGCTCCACCGCGGCACCGAAAAGCTGATCGAATACAAGACCTACGCCCAGGCGATCCCCTATTTCGACCGCCTCGATTACTGCTCGCCGATGTGCATGGAGCACAGCTTCGTGCTCGCGATCGAAAAGCTGATGGGGCTCGAGATCCCGCTTCGCGCCCAGTACATCCGCGTCCTGATGGCGGAGCTGACCCGCATCTCCAACCACATGCTCAACCTCGGCAGCCACATCATGGACGTGGGCGCGATGACGCCGAACCTGTGGCTGTTCGAAGTGCGGGAGGACACGCTGCAATTTTACGAGCGGGCGTCGGGCGCGCGGATGCACGCCAATTACTTCCGTCCGGGCGGCGTCCGCTACGATTTGACCGAGAAGATGTTGGCCGACCTCGGCGACTGGCTCGACAACCGTTTCTCGCTGTTCGAGGATGCGATCAGCCTCGTCGCCGACAACCGCATCTTCAAGCAGCGCAACGTCGATATCGGCACGGTTTCCAAGGAGGACGCAATCGCCTGGGGCTTCTCCGGGCCGATGATCCGCGCTTCGGGCATCCCCTGGGATATCCGCCGCTCGCAGCCTTATGAGGTCTATGACCGGATGGACTTCGAAATCCCTGTCGGCACCAGGGGCGATTGCTACGACCGCTTCATGGTCCGGGTCGAGGAAGTGCGGCAGTCGGCGAAGATCATGCGTCAGTGCCTCAAGGATATGCCCGCCGGCCCGGTCGGATCGCTCGACAGGAAGGTGTTCCCGCCTTCGCGCGCCGAAATGAAGACCTCGATGGAAGCGCTGATCCATCACTTCAAGCTCTACACCGAGGGCTATCATGTGCCCGCCGGCGAGGTTTACGTGGCGACCGAAAGCCCCAAGGGCGAGTTCGGCGTCTATCTCGTCGCCGACGGCACCAACCGGCCCTATCGCTGCAAGATCCGCCCGACGGGGTTCAGCCATCTCCAGGCGATGGATTTCATGATGAAGGGCCACATGCTGGCGGACACGACCGCCGTGCTTTCCGCGATCGACGTCGTCTTCGGGGAGGTGGACCGGTGACGGCGCAGGAATCCTCATTCTTCAGTCATGCTGAACTTGTTTCAGCATCCATCATGGAGACCTGTGCGCCGATGGCGGAATGGACCCTGAAACAAGTTCAGGGTGATGGTAATCGGGAGGTGGACCGGTAATGGCCCGCAAGTCGCCTCGGCACTGGTTCGATCGATATGCGATGTTCTGCTTCAACAATCGGGGTGCGCCCATTCTCATTCCTGCGTTGATCTTCTTGGGCGCCTTCTTCTTTTTCGACACCGGCCCAGGCGCTCGACCGCGTTGGTGGGAGATCGGGTTTGCAGCTGTCTGCGTCATCGTGGCGGCAATCTTCGTCGCGGTTATGTGGCGTGCTGTAGCGATCGAGGTGAAGCCCTTCTGGCGTGAAGCTGAAAAAGGGCGAAGGCACTAATGGCCGGGCAGGGCTCCTTCGTCGACGACGCCGAGCAGCGCGCCCGCTGGTCCGGCTTCGCCTGGACCGACGCCAACGCCAAGGCCGCGGCGGAGATCATCGCGCGCTATCCGCCCGGCCGGCAGATGTCCGCGGTCATTCCCCTGCTCGACCTTGCCCAGCGCCAGGTCGGGGCCGAGACCAATACCCAGGGCTGGCTGCCGATCCCGGTCCAGGAGTTCGTCGCCCGCGAGCTCGACATGCCGGTGATCCGCGTGCTCGAGGTCTCGACCTTCTACACCATGTTCAACCTGGCGCCGGTCGGCCGCTTCCACGTCCAGGTGTGCGGCACGACGCCGTGCATGCTGCGCGGCTCCGACGACGTCCTGAACGCCTGCTACAAGCGCGGACTGAAGAAGGGCCACACCACCGAGGATGGGCTGTTCACGCTGACCGAAGTCGAGTGCCTCGGCGCCTGCGCCAACGCGCCGATGGTCCAGATCAACGACGACAATTACGAGGATCTGACCGAGCAGAGCATGGGCGCGATCCTCGACGCGCTGGCGGCCGGCAAGACGCCCAGGCCCGGCCCGCAGATCGAGCGCCAGACAAGCTGCCCCGAAGGCGGCCCGACGACGCTCAAGAAGATGGCCGAGCGCAATTACGACTATCGCGGGCAGTGGACCGCAACGGCTGGAGAAGGCGCATGATCGGGCTCGTCATCGGCATCATCATCGCGATCCTGGTCGTCGGGCTGCTGTTCAAGCTGCTCAAGATCGCGATCGTCGTCGCGCTCATCGTCGGCGGCGTCATGCTGGCGCAGAACATGCTCGGCCAGAAGCGGATCAAGTAGATGGGCTACACCGGACCGCTTTCCGACAAGGACCGCATCTTCACCAACCTCTACGGCTTCCAGCAGCCGTGGCTGAAGGCGGCGCAGGCACGGGGCGACTGGGACAATACCAAGGCGCTGATGGCGATCGGCCAGGACGCGATTATCGACGCGATCAAGGCGTCGGGGCTGCGCGGCCGCGGCGGGGCGGGCTTCCCAACCGGCATGAAGTGGAGCTTCATGCCCAAGGAGCCCAAGCCCGGAAAGCCTAACTTCCTAGTCATCAACGCCGATGAATCTGAACCCGGCAGCTGCAAGGACCGGGAGATCATCCGCCACGATCCGCACAAGCTGATCGAAGGCGCGCTGATCGCCGGCTTCGCCATGCGCGCGCGAGCCGGATACATCTACATCCGCGGCGAATTCATTCGCGAAACCGAAGTGTTACGCCGCGCTGTTGCCGAAGCTTATGAAGCAGGACTGCTGGGCAAGAACGCCGCCGGTTCGGGCTATGACTTCGACCTTTTCGTCCATCGCGGCGCCGGCGCCTACATCTGCGGCGAAGAAATGGCGATGCTCGAAAGCCTGGAGGGCAAGCAGGGCAAGCCGCGCTTGAAGCCGCCGTTCCCGGCGGGCGCCGGTCTCTATGGCTGCCCCACCACGGTCAACAATGTCGAAAGCATCGCCGTCACTCCGACCATCCTGCGCCGCGGGGCGGAATGGTTTGCGAGCATCGGCAACCCGAAGAACGAAGGCACCAAGCTGTTCCAGCTCTCGGGGCACATCAACACGCCCTGCACGGTCGAAGAATCGATGGGCATCAGCTTCCGCGAGCTGATCGACCGCCACGGCGGCGGCATCCGCGGCGGCTGGGACAATCTCCTCGCCGTGATCCCGGGCGGCTCCTCGGTTCCGCTGGTCCCGGCAGAGCAGATCATGGACGCGCCGATGGATTTCGACGGGCTGAAGGCGCTTGGCAGCGGCCTCGGCACGGCGGCAGTCATCGTGATGGACAAGTCCACCGACATCGTCCGCGCGATCAGCCGCATCAGCTATTTCTACAAGCATGAGAGCTGCGGCCAGTGCACCCCGTGCCGTGAGGGCACCGGCTGGATGTGGCGGATGATGGAGCGGCTGCGCGAAGGCGACGCCGAGGTCGCGGACATCGACAAGCTGCTCGACGTCACCAAGCAGGTCGAAGGCCACACCATCTGCGCGC
>JAZJZO010000011.1:0-46696 GCA_040389765.1 Pseudomonadota bacterium
GCGGTCATCCCGGTCGACGCCGCGATCCAGTCCAACCTCAAGGAAACCGTCACCCGCGTCCTTGCCTCACTGACCCCGCGCGAAGAGCGCGTGCTGCGCATGCGCTTCGGCATCGGCATGAATACCGATCACACGCTGGAGGAAGTCGGGCAGCAGTTCAGCGTCACCCGCGAGCGCATCCGGCAGATCGAGGCGAAAGCGCTGAGGAAGTTGAAGCATCCGAGCCGGTCGCGGAAAATGAGGTCGTTTTTAGACCAATGACGAGGGGCGCGACCACGTGAGAGTACCGTGGCCAGCGTACTTCCCGGATGTAGTGATTCACACGGACGTCCGCACGCGCGACGCGCACTACAATTACACTGCCGCGAAATCCGGCGATCCCGATGCAGCGTTCGAGCTTGCCTTCGACCTCTTGAACGACGCAGCGATTGATCACCTTCGGGACGCAATCGCTGACGAAGATGTCCTGCTTCTGCCCGTAGTCGCCGATGAAACGCTGGGCTTCAACGCGATCCCTGATGCGATGGCTCAGATCCTTGCTCGCGAATTAGACCGTCCAGCGATTGCTGGCGAAATCGTTCAAACGAACAAAGTGGGACATACTCGCGCGCGGACATTCCAGCGGCTCGTAACTCCACCGACGTTTGAAGGACCGGTTCAGATCGGGGCTAATTACCTGCTGGTCGATGACCATGTCGGCCTCGGCGGAACCCTGGCAAATTTGCGGGGGCATGTAGAACGGGGCGGTGGAACAGTTCTCGGGATGACTTCGCTTACGGAGAGCCGCGACGGACGGGAAATTGCTTTACGCGCTCGGACACTTGATGTGCTATGGGAGAAACATGGCGAAGCACTCGACCAGCTCTGGCAAGAGCAATTCGGCTACGGGATCGACTGCCTCACGGAAGTCGAAGCCCAAAATCTATGTCGTCAGCTATCCGTTGGCGCCATCGAGAATTTCTTGGCTCAAGCAGCAGTCGAAGCGCGTGGCCGTGGCCTCGAGCCGGCGGTTGGGGACCAAGAAGGCCCTTGAAAGCGCTGGACGCTAGACCGGCGCATCGCGCCGCCTCAACAGCGAGATTCGGCCTGCGGGTCAGCGTAGCTGAACCCGACTGACGTCACGTCGGGTTTATCCCGCGTGACGACCCCTGCGCTCATTTACTCGCCCTTAAATACAATCCGTGTTAACCTCCGCATGCCGAGTCATTGAACGGGGGTTCTTATGCGTAATTGCGCATCGATTGCGTGTGCCGGATTATTCCTTGCATCCGGCGCTTTTGCTCAATCATATCAAACGATTGGCAACACGACCTATGGGTCGAACGGCACTACCTACCAGACAATCGGCAACACGACCTACGGGTCGAACGGCACTAGCTACCAGACGATCGGCAACACAACTTACGGGTCCAACGGTACGAGCTACCAGACGATCGGCAACACGACCTACGGCAGCAATGGCAGCACCAGCCAGCAGATTGGCAA
Organism: Pseudomonadota bacterium; assembly: GCA_040389765.1. Lineage (GTDB taxonomy): Bacteria > Pseudomonadota > Alphaproteobacteria > Sphingomonadales > Sphingomonadaceae > Sphingomicrobium. Next base: position 1,486 of record JAZJZO010000011.1, read on the forward strand.
TTCGACTTACATCAGTGGGCCGAACGGTTCGAAAACATGCCAAACTATCGGCACTATGGTCTACTGCAACTGAAGTTCCGTACGGGTTTCAAACCCCTTCCTGCAGGCGCTTCATCACACCAAAGTCGAGGCTCATGCACCTCCTGACTTTGAGTCCTGCTGAACCTGCTGCTTACCTGAGAGAGAGTGGCGGGGGCAGCTAGTGTCACGTTCACCAATAACCGCTAACGTTCATTCGCCTCGCCTGACCGACCGGCGAGTTGAGCTCCAACGCGTCTTCAATGCCGCTAAGATGGAAAAACTTTGGCAGGCGTACGTCAAGAAGGGTCTACGCGATCAGCCAGTGACGGACCTATACGACTATTTTGATTTTCATCGAAATAGGACCGAAAGATTTAAGCAGTTAAGTTACCAGGTCTCATCAGGAGCATATGAACCCAAGCCATCGTTGATCTCGAGGTTAGAGAAAAAGTCCGGCCTTTGCCGCCCCATCGTTATTCCTACGCCCGAAGATGCTGTGGTGCTTCAATGCATCACGGAGGCCCTGATTAAACCAGCCCTCAAAGCTCAGCCCTCGAGGAATGTTTTCTTCAGCCGCAGCCACTCCACACCATCGACAGAGTTTACTTTTGAGCGTGATTACATCTGGTTCAAGCGATGGAAGATGTTCTCCAAGGTTCGTTTTGAGATCGCCTCAAGCCATGAATGGATCGTTGTTACCGACGTTGCCAACTACTTCGACTCGATAGTTCATTCTCACCTGAGAAACCAGTTGGCCGCGTTGAAGGGCGTCAAAGAAGCGACACTGGACTTACTCTTTCGAGTTATACCATTTGTAAGTTGGAAACCTGACTATCTTCCATTACCGCCCCAAGGCTTGCCCCAGGTTCAGTTCGATGCGCCGAGATTGCTTTCGCACGTCTATTTATACGAAGTCGACTTGTTTCTAAAAGCTCAAACTGGTGGCAGCTTCGTTCGTTGGGTCGATGACATTACTGCCGCCGTCGCCAACGAGCAGCGCGGCTTAAGGCTTATCCGTGACATAGACGCTCTGATGCACACCCGCGGAATGCGATTGAACGCAGGCAAAACTCACATTTTATCGAAATCACAGGCATACAAATTTTTTCACCAGGCCGAGAATTCTAAGGTAACTGGTTTCGAAGCAGAAGCAGACAAGAGGCTCAAATCTGGCAAAAAACTTTTTAGATTCAGCACAAAGTGTCTAACTTCCTTCAATAGCTTTTTAAAAACCAGTGCGTATGGTCAAAAGGACAAGGTGGTCAGAAGATATATTGGACTTTTTGCAAAAATTCTTTCTGATTTAGCTCTCGACTATTGCCTAGCAAACTTCTCAAGAGATCCTTCGATCCGGGAGGTGTGCCTAAACTATTTTCTGAAATTGGGACCCAGAACGCGAATACTAAACGTGCTGGAAACGTTCGTGACGAGCGGCTACGCGCTTGATGAAATTTCCCTTTGTCAGATAGCAAAGCTGGTTGTGAATTGGGAAATTCAGCCAACATCGACCCTTGTTTCTCGCATCATCCGTCGGTTGGGAATGAACGTATCGAAGAAATCGTATCTTCGTCGGAGCCCATGTTACCTCGTGTTGGCAGTCTGGCTTCTCACAAAATACGGTACTCCAAGCCAGCTTGCTCGGGTGCTTCGGAATACCCAAGAACTTTGGGAAAACTCGGACTATCTCGCTCGCCAGGTCTGCGCCGCTGTAGCTCGCTTCCGGCAAGACTCTGTTAGGAAGGAGTTCTACGTTCGGGCAGGGGGCCGAGGCTTTATATCAGCTGAGGCCGTCATCCGCGATCACGCGGCTTTATCTGAACTCACTAATCCCATCCCCTCCGATGTTCGGGGATATATAAATAACGGAAAAAACCCGACAATATTTGGCCTGCACCGTATTCTGATTTCTCTCGTGGTTCTGCGCAACACTGACCTGGGGGAGAAATATCGGGCCCAACTCCGGGATGAAATCTTATCCTATTTGACTGATCCTATGCTTAGAAAGTTAGTTCAAGCCGAAGTCGGGTAGTTGGAACTGTTACGCGGGATAAAATGACGTGACGTCGATCGCCACTCGCTCTTGGGTGGCTCGTCCATCCAAGCCAACCGGACGAACAGCGCTCGGGCGTCGGCCGGTTCTCAATGTCTCTTCGACGCTGCCTCCCGATTGCTGCGCAATCGCTCGCCTGCGCTCGGCATTTCGAACTTTCCTACAGCACCCCATTTGTGCCTTAAGCTCGTCGATGAGTCTCAAGCCACCGAGCGCAGGCGAGCGCTCCGCAAAGCGGACGGGAGCCAGCGCGGAGAGCTGGCGCGAGCCGGCCAGCGGGTCGGCAAAGCCGAACCCGTCTGACGTCACGGGAATCGGAGATGAACGGAGGCCAGAATTGGCCGGAGGACATTCACTCCGTGACGGCCCGCCTTGTCCGCACCCCGACATCGACCACCCGCTCTACGATCCCGCGGCTGCCGCGCGCGGGGACCCCTTCGGCGCCCGCTCAAATCCTACGAAGTGGAGGAAGTAGAAGGACCCCCCGGTTCACTCATTCGCTGTGAAATTCGCGCGCAAAAAAAACGCCACGGGAGAAATGTCCCGTGACGTCCAGGTTCACGCTCTTGCGGGCGCGATGGTTTTAGCTGGTGAGTCCCTGCTCGAGCTTCCGCTCGTTCTCGGCGGCCTTCATTTGCTCGCTCCGCTCAGCGCGGTCGGCGAGCGCCTGCCAGGCTGCTTCGGAACGCCGGCAACGCTCGCGCACATGCTCGAGCGTCGCCGCGTCCCCCTCGACCCGCGCCTGTTCGGCGCGGGCGAGGAAGAAGCTCAGGTTCGTGCTTCGAATTGCCGAGCTGGATACGCTCATTACTGGGCGTCGTCGCCTTCGGCTTCGCCGCTGTCGGCTTCGCCGGCCGGCTCTTCAGAAGCGGCGTCGGCGGCCTTCAGGTTGACGGCGCTCATCTTGCCACGATTGTCCTGCTGGAGGTCGTAGCTGACGCGCTGGTTCTCGCTGAGGGTACGCATGCCCGAACGCTCGAGGGCGCTGACGTGGACGAATGCGTCCTGTCCGCCGCCATCAGGAGCGATGAAGCCATAGCCCTTGCTGTCGTTGAAAAATTTTACGGTGCCGATGGTCATTTCTAATCTTCCTTCTTCGCGGAACTGAACGTTCCAGTCCGCTTCCTGCTAGGAGCGACAAGCGATGGAGGGAGAAGCCGCAAAGCGCCTCGAAACCGTCAATTTGCGACTAGTAGCAGGGCTTATATACGCGCTTTGCCCGCAAATTGTAAGGGCGGCCTGCGCCAGGACTACGGCAGGGGCTGAGGCAGCGGCTTCACTGGCGGTTCAGTCGGGGCCCGGCTATGTCGGCCTTCGCGACGCACCCGACGGCAGGGATCATTGTCCACCTACCGCCTTTCCGCCCCCTATGAGCAATCCTCGCTGCGACGGCGCTTGTCCGGGCTTGGGCTGGCGCTCGGGGTCAATGCCGGGCTGCTGCTGGTGCTGCTGACGCTCGGGCTGATCCCGCTGCCCGGCAAGAAGGATTCGACCGGTACTGTCGTCGAGTTGATCCCCGAGGGCGAGCGCTCGACCTCCCCGGCGCAGCAGGCCCAGCCCAAGTCGAAGCCCAAGCAGCAGCAGGCAGCGCCGTCCCGGCCGACGCCCAAGCCGCCGCCGATCATCCTGCCCGTCCCGCCGACGATTGCTGCTCCCGAACCGGCGCCGTGGATGATCGAGCTCAGCACCGCCGAAATGGCGGCCGGCAATATCGGCTCGATGCCCAAGGCTGAGTCGGGCAGCGCCGGCGATTCCGAAGCGGTCGGCCGGGCTCCCAACGGCCAATTGCTCTACGCCGCCGAATGGGCGCGCCGCCCGACCGATGCCGAGCTTGGCGGCTATCTGCCGCGCAACGCGCCCGAAGGCTGGGGGCTGATCGCGTGCAAGACCGTCGCCGGCAACCGGGTCGAGGATTGCGTCGAGCTCGGCAACAGCCCGGCCGGGTCGCACCTCGCAAGCGCGGTCCGCCAGGCCGCCTGGCAGTTCCGGGTCCGCCCGCCGCGCAAGAACGGAAAGGCGCTGGTCGGCTCCTGGGTCCAGATCCGGATCGACTACGAGCGTTACGGCAGCAACTAGGCCGCCGCTTCGCCCTCCGGCGCGCCCCGGCCGAGCTTGTCGGGCAGCGGTTCGCCATTGGCGGTAAAGGCGAGGCTGACCGAGTTGATGCAATAGCGCTCGCCGGTCGGCGGCGGCCCGTCGGGGAAGACGTGGCCCTGGTGAGACCCGCAGCGGGCGCAGACGATCTCGGTCCGGACCATGCCGTAGCTGGTGTCGCGGATGGTCTTGAGGTGCCCTTCCGCAAACGGCTGGGTGAAGCTTGGCCAGCCCGTGCCGCTTTCGAACTTGGTGCCGCCGTGGAACAAGGGCAGACCGCACAGCCGGCAGGTAAAGACGCCCGGTCGCTTCTCGTTCAGGAAGACGCCGCAAAAAGGGGCTTCGGTGCCATGTTCGAGGAGGACGTGCTTCTCTTCGTCATTGAGGTCCGCGACCAGGTCGGCGAATTGTTCGTCGGTCGGAGGAGTTAGGTCGAAATTGTCGCTCATCGCGCCCTCTCGGCTTGTTCGACGACCTTGCGGACGACGTTGGATGGAATGGCAAAGCCAATGCCCACGTTACCCTGCCCCTGGCTTGGACTGAACAGCGCACTGTTGATGCCCACAACCTGGCCGGAAAGGTCGATGAGAGGACCGCCTGAGTTACCGGGGTTGATGGGCGCATCCGTCTGTATGAAGCGGCGGCCGTCGTTCTGGCCAAGCGTCCGATTGGTGGCGCTGACGATGCCCGACGTGACCGTCTGGCCGATCCCGAACGGATTGCCGATCGCGACGACATAATCGCCGACCTCGAGCTTGCCGCTGTCGGCGAGTTTCAGCGACGGCAGGTTGGTGGCGCCGATGCGAAGCACTGCAAGGTCAAGCTCCGGCGCGAGCGCCACGGGTTCGGCAGCAAAGTGCCGGCCGTCTTTCAGCCCGACCTCGACCGCACTCGCGTTCCTGACGACGTGGAAGTTGGTGATGACCAGGCCGCGTGCACCATCGACGATGGCCCCCGACCCGGCCGAAATCACCGGCTGCATGGCCGAATCCGGAACGCCCATGTAGCGGCGGAAGAACGGATCCTGGAGTAGCGGGTTTTGCTCCGCCGGCGACGGCTGCTCGACCGCGATGTTCACGACCGCGGGGCTGCTCGCCTTGACCAACGGCGATAGTGTCGGCGCCCCCGCGAGGGGCTTCGCGAGGGCGGGCATGGACCGCGCGGCGGAATCGACCGGCACGAGCCAACGCGCGACGAGCGCGCCGAGCAGGGCAGCAATCAGAAGGAGTACGAAAAGGACGAGCGTCGATCGCCCGCTGCGGGTCTTTACTGGCATCATGGCTTAACCAGATAGGGTCGGGCCCGTTCCGTTTCCATTCGTCAGCTTGCGTCAAGCCTGCGTGCGGCACAGAGCGCAGCCTGTGGTTCGCCTGCTCGCCTCGTTGATCTTGCTGCTCGCTTTATCGGCACCTGCCCACGCGCAGCAGGTCCAGAGCGAAACCGAGGCGCTGGCGGAGGATGCGGCGATCTACGCCGAGCGGTTCTCCGTTTCGCCCGACGAGGCGCTGCGGCGGTTGAAGGCGCAGCAGGCGAGCGTCGCCGCGACCAGCGCCATCGCCAAAGAGTTCGAGGCTAGGCTTGCCGGCATCTCGATCGAGCATTCGCCCGAGTATCGGATCGTCGTGCTGCTGACGGGTGCCCAGCCGGTCGCCGACCGTACTGCCGCCGGCGTTCCGATCCACTTCCGCACCGGCGCCAAGGCGACTCATGCCGAAGCGCAGATGGCGCTCCGCCGCCACCTGATCGACTTCCGCTCGGCGCTGCCCGGCTCCCACGGCGCCGGCTACGACCAGCGCACCGGCGAGATCGTGCTGCTTGTGCGCAACTATGACGTCCAGCGCCTGGGCATCGATGCCATCCGCCGCAAGGCCGAGCAGGTCAGCGGCGTGCCGGTCCGGGTGGTGATCAACGACCTCATCGAATCGAACATGGCGATCGCCGGCGGCGACCGGCTCGAAGGGGTGCAGGACGGCCACCGCCGCCTCTGCACTGCGGGCTTCGTCGTCACCGATGGCGTGCGCGACGCCATCGCCACCGCCGCCCATTGCCCCGACGAGCTTCAGTATCGAGGGCCTGACGGCACGGCGGTGACCCTGCCCTTCGCCGGCCAATGGGGCGCCGACTACCAGGACGTGCAGATCAATCTGAGCCCCGAGCGCTCCAGCCCGGCTTTCTTCGCCAACCGCGAAGCAGGCTCCGAGCGCAGCGTCGCGACCTGGCGCAACCTTGCCGCGACCCGCGCCGGCGAGTTCGTCTGCCACTGGGGCGAAAGCTCGGGCTACAGCTGCGCCGAGGTGCTGCTCACCGATTATGCGCCGCCCGGCGAGCTTTGCGGCGGGCCGTGCATGCCAAGCTGGGTGACGGTTTCGGGGCCCGACTGCGTGCCAGGCGACAGCGGCGGACCGGTGTTCAGCGGATCGGTCGCCTTCGGCATCGCCAAGGGGATCAACCGCCGCCCGGACGGGCGCTGCGCCTTCTATTATTACATGTCGACGGACTTGCTGCCGCCGCCGTGGCGGCTGCGCTATCGCGGCGATGGGCGTTAGCAGGCCTTAAGCGGCGAGGTCGCCGCGCTTCTGGTTGCTGCCGGGAACGGGCTCGGCGGGATCGTTGCCGATTTTCACCACCTTGTTGGCGCCGTCGACATGGACCACCCGCGGCGTCATCGCCTTCGCTTCGGCGTCGTCCATGAGCGCGTAGCTCATGATGATGACCATGTCGCCAGGGTGAACGAGGTGGGCGGCGGCGCCGTTGATGCCAATCACGCCGGTGCCGCGCGGGCCGGGAATGACATAGGTCTCGATCCTGGCGCCGTTCGTATTGTCGACGATCGCGACCTGTTCGCCTTCGAGCAGCTCGGCGGCATCGAGCAGGTCGGCGTCGATCGTGACCGACCCGACATAGTCGAGATCGGCCTGGGTCACCGTCGCCCGGTGAATCTTCGACTTCATCATGATCCGCATCACTGGAACAACGGCTCCTTCGACCCCACGCGGCGCGTCTCCTACTAAATTTGCACCGCTTCGTCGAATATCAATGCTGCTTTGCAATATCGCACTTGCAGCACGAGGCGGGAATTCCCAACTGATGGCCTCGGCTCGTGGCGGGATTTCCCACGAAGCGCCGGCGTGATGCAGCTTAGTCCTTGAGACTATAGCCTTTTCAAATTTGGCACGGCTCTTGCTGATGTATTGGCACGGTCCTTTTGCCAACGGAGTGAATGATGAACGCGCAAGAAGATAAAGTCGCCCTGCCCATGCGGCCCCACACCATTCTTGGCGTGTGCGAAGCGATCGGCGAGGACTTCGGGTTCAACCCGACCTTCCTGCGCGTCCCCCTGGCGGCGAGCGTGCTGGTCAGCCTCCCCTGGGCGATCGTCGCTTATCTCGCGCTCGGCGTAATCGTGCTCGGCTCGCGCCTGCTCTTCCCGAAGACCAAGGCTGAGAAGCCGGCGATTGCCGCGGCCGAAGTCGTTCCGGCCAATGAGCAGCGGGAGCTGGCGAAAGCCGCCTAAAAGTCGCCGCGGGCGTCGGCCCGGGCTTCGAGCAGGTCGAGCAAGGCGCGGTGCTGGAGCAGCAGTTGCTCACCGCCGAAGGCCAGCGCCCGGGCGCTCGACGCGCTTTCGGTCGCACGCTCGATGACGTCGATCACTGAAGCCTCGTCGGGCAGCGAAGGTGCGGGAACATCGGTTCCGGCGCGGGACGCTGCCCGGTCGAGCAGGCGGCGGATCGGCCACCAGTCGCCAACCAGCGCGGTCGCAGCGCCTAGCGCACAACCGTCGCGTTCTGACATCGCCAGCGTTTCCAGTGCATGACGGGCAGCAACCAGGCTGGCTTCGCTTTCGGCGGCGCCAGGAGTGCTCGGCATCGGCCCGACCGCGGAGGTCAGGCGAACGAGATAGAGCCTCTCACGCTCGAAAGCGTCGGAAGCGCGCGCCAGCCAATCCTGGATTTCCCCCTTGGGGCAGTGCTGAAGCGCGATTTCGATGAGGCCGGGATAGCGGCCATGGATGCTGCACAGCAGGTGGACGGCATCGGCAAGGTCGCGGCCGCCGTGCGGCCGGACGCCGTCGAGCAAGGCATTCAAATGCGGATGGCGCGCGCAACCGTCGCCCGCAACGCGGGCAAGCTGCGCTTCGGCAACGCTGACCAATGGCTGGTCGACGGACCGATTGATTGCCATTCCCGCCCCTTCTCTTCCCAGGCCTTGGCGGCCCTTCTCAGGACGGTGCTAACGCATAGGGCGTAAAGAGGAGGTTTAAGCCGAGGTAAGGTTTCAGGAACCCAATAAAGTAAGGAACCGGCCCCTTACCCCTCAGCGCTGCCTTCAGGATCTGCCTGATAACCAAGCAAATCGCCCGGCTTGCAGTTCAGCGCGCGGCACATTCCGGCAAGGGTCGAGAAGCGCACGCCGCGGACCTTGCCCGACCGGAACAGCGATAATTGGGTCTCGCTGAGGCCAACCGCTTCGGCGAGCTGCTTTCCCGTCATTCCGCGCCGCGCCAGCTGCGCATCGAGGGTCACGATCACCGGCATCAGACGATCTCATCCAGTTCCTGGCGCATTTCCGATGCCTGGCCGAGCAAATAGGCGACGATGACCAGCGCGAGGCCGATCACTCCCACCGTAATTGCCGCCACATCGTAATAAGCGATGGGCCCGCGGCCCCAGATCAGTCGCGAAATCCAGGGCGCGATGAACACCGCCGAAATGCCGCCGAGGAACAGAGCAATGCCGGTGCGCTGAAGCATCGGAGCAAGGATACGATCGTGACCGCGCCCCTCGCCGACGGCAACGATTAGCCCGCGCACCGACCAAATGGCCCACAGGTAGAATGGCACCGGCAGGCGCAGCGCCAGATAATGCGGCGTCAGGCGGCCGCGAATCATCGCGAGCAGCTCCACGCTTACAGCGAACAGCAACAGCACGAGCACCAGCGTCACGAGGCTGGCCAGAATGCGGCTTCTGCGGCGGAGGTCGGGATCGGTAAGCAGCACGGCAAAGTTCTCCCGAAAATTTAGGTTTGACTTAAATATTGGAGCCAGATTATCTTTAAGTAAGAGTTCAATCAAGGAGTCGCTTGTGGCTGCTGTAGAGATCCAGGATCTGACCAAGCGCTTCGGCGCTCATGCCGCCGTCGACGGCCTGCATCTGGCTGTCCCGGAAGGGAGCATTTACGGCTTCCTCGGCGCCAACGGCGCGGGCAAGACGACGACGCTTCGCCTATTGCTCGGGCTGCTACGCCCGAACGGCGGAAGCCTTCGCATCTTCGGTGAGCCCGTTAGACGGCGGGGGCCGGCCAGCGTCGGCGCATTGATCGAAGCGCCATCACTCTACGCACACCTTACTGGCGCGGAGAATCTCGGCATTACGCGGCGGTTGCTCGGGCTCCGGCAAAGCGAAATCGATCGCGTGCTCGAGCTTGTCGACCTCTCGTTCGCGGCCAACCAGCGAGTCGGCGGCTATTCGCTCGGAATGCGCCAGCGCCTCGCGATTGCCCGCGCGCTGCTCGGCAAGCCGGGCCTGCTGATCCTCGACGAGCCGACCAACGGCCTCGATCCCGAGGGAATCGTCGACATGCGCGCCTTGCTCAAACGGCTGCCTGATTCCGAAGGCTCGACCGTTTTGGTTTCGAGCCACCTGCTGAGCGAAGTCGAGCAGATCGCCTCCCACGTCGGGATGATCCATCGAGGGAAGATGCTGGTCGAGGACCAGCTCGGCCGGCTGCTCGGCGGGGAAAAATCCGTCGAGGTCGAAACCTGCGATCCGATTGCCGGCGCTCGCCTGCTCCGTGGCGCGGGCTTCAGCGTTCGCGCCGACGGATCCTCGCTGCTGGTCGACGGCGACCCCGCCCCCGAACGAATCGCACGGCTGGTCGTCGAGAACGGCCTTGCCCTTCGCCAGCTGGCGGTCCGCCAGCCGACGCTCGAGCGCGTCTATCACGATCAACTGGCCAAGGCCGCCTGAAGGAACCCCGCATGCTGCGCTACATCGTCACCGAAATCCTGAAGCTGCGGCGTTCGCTGGCGCTGCTGCTGTGCGTCTCCGCGCCCATCTTCGTCATGGTCATTTGCGTGTTGATCGGCCTGCACAGCGACAAGCCGATCCCGCTCGACCGCTACAGCATGACCGGCGCGGCCTTCTGGGCCTTCGCGATGCTGCCGATGACCGTCACCGCCTTGTCGGTGCTGATCGCGCAAATGGAACATGGGCCGCGGACCTGGGATCATTTGCTTCCGCTGCCCGGCGCGCGTCCCTGGCTGTTCGTCGCCAAGGCCCTGGTGATGCTTGCGCTGGTGGCGGCGATGAGCCTGTGGCTGTTCGGCTTGCTGATCGCGGGGGCGAAGTTCGCCGCGGCGGTCCATCCGGTCACCGGCACGCTGGATCTTGCCGAGCTTCGCGCAACGCTGGCCAAAATGGCGGCGGCGAGCGTTTTGATGTGCGTGATCCAGCTGTGGACCGCGCTTCGCTTCAGGAGCTTCGTACCGCCGCTCGTGCTCGGCATCGTCGGCACGTTCATTTCGGTTGCCGCCGCAAGCGCCCGCGAAGGCGCGTACTTCCCGTGGCTCATGCCGCTTCACATCCTGTCGACGGACGCGGCGATGCAGCGAATGGCGCTGATGATCGGAGCCGCCGGCGGGATCGGCGGATTGCTCGTGATGGTGCTGGACCTCAGCCGCCGCGAGGCGCGAGGATAGCGGATCAGTCGTCGCGGTAAGCGAGCTCGAAATTGCCCCAGCGCCGGCCCTTGATCCACAGCGGCACGTAGATGTTTTTCACCGGGATCCAGCGGTCGCCGAGCTCCATTCGATAGGTCGCGAGCGTAGCCGGCTTGTCGCTGGCAAGCGCGAGCCGGGTCTGCTCGTCGATCATCACCCGGCGGTTGCGGCAATGCTCGTCGTTCCACACCGGGTCCGGCCCTTGCGGGTGGCTGCGCTCGGTCATGTGCGTCGGCAGGTATCCGTTCATATCGCCGATCGCGGTGCCGATGATGCGGGTGTCGCTGGCCTTGGTCCGGTCGAGGATCGGGCGGACGTGGGTGTCCGCGGATGTATTGAAGCGGACTTCATACTGGACCGGGTTGGTGCCTTCGATGACGCGATAATCCCGGTCGAAGACGTCATCCACCGTGATCTCTCCCTCGTCGATCGCGCGCTCCACGGCATGCTTGATCGCCTGGCAGCTTTCCTGCGCCTTGAGGATGAAGGGCGTGTCGTCGATTTCGGCGCCCGAATTGGCGAGCGTGTCGAGCATGGTGTTCGACATGAGCTCGAGGTGCTGGAGGCGCTTCTGGGCGCTCTGCAGCTCCTGGCCGTTCTCGCGCGCGTCGACGGCGAAGTCGGTCAAGCCGGCCTTCACGCGGTCGACGCTGGTCTGGATCATGCTGGTCGAATGGGCGATGCCCTCGGTCTGGCGATCGACCATGCCAACGATCTCGCTGACTTCGCGGACGGTTTCGCTGATCGTGCTGAAGCCGCCCTGCGCGGCGCGGCTGCGCTCGACGCCGGTCTTGATCTCGGTCGTGACCGCGCCGGCCTCGCGAGTGAGCTCGCCGATGGTCGAGGCGATCTGGCTGGTGGCAGCGCGCGTATCGTGCGCGAGCTTCTTCACTTCGGCGGCAACCACCGCGAAGCTGCGCCCGGCATCGCCGGCGCGGGCCGCTTCGATGGTGGCGTTGAGCGCCAGCATGTTGGTCTTGCGGGCAATCGTCTCGATCGTCGAAGAGACGGTCTGGACCTGGTTCATGGCGGACGCGAAGCCGGCCATGCGCTCGCCGAGCTGGACGACGAGGTCGGTCAGGCCCTTGAAGCCCTCGATCGTGCCCTCGATCGCTTCGCGGCCGGCGTCTAGCTTCGCCTTCGCCTGCTCGGCGAGAAGCCGCGCTTCATCGGTAGAATCGGAAACGCGGGACTGGTCGCCCATCAGCCGCGTCGTGACTTCCTCGAGGCTGTCGAGCATCTTCATATGCTCGCCAATGCGCTCGGAAACGCCCTTCACGTAGCCGGCGACGTCGCTGCATTCCATCGACAGCGAGCCGCAATCGCGCGCAACGGCGCGAATGGCGTTCTCAGTGACTTCCTCGATACCTTGCGTGGCCATCGGCGGCGCGCTCCCAACCCGGTTTCCGGCTGGAATAAGCGGAACCTCCTACTTCTTGGTTAACCAAGGGAGGGTCAGTAAATGAGGAGGGGCTTGCGCTCCTCTTCCCAGGCGCGCTCGTCGGGCACCGTGATCGCGTCGAGATCGCCGGCTTCGCTCCCCGCATCGTCGACCCATTCGCGCAGCAGCGTCGATCCGTTGATGACATCGATGGCGAGCTTGTCGAACACATATTCGTAGGGGAAGTCGCGCCACAGCGGATAATCCGGATAGAGCCGGCGGATCGCCTTGAAGGCGAGCGACTGCAGCCGCCACGGCTTGAAAGCCTGGTGGTCGTAGAACGGCCCTTCGGCGTGGATGAAGACGCCTCGGCACATCTCCCCGACATGCTTGTGGAAGGTCGGCTGGAAGGTCACCTCGCGCAATTTGCAGCCTTCGAGCCAGCGCGGCGCGATCGCCTGCATCTCGGCCATGATCGGCAGCGGCTCGAGATCGGGCGCACCGAACATTTCGAGCGGGCGGGTCGTCCCCCGGCCCTCGCTCAGCGTCGCCCCCTCGAGCATCACCGTTCCGGCATAAGCGCGCGCCATGTTGAGGTTGGCGGCATTGGGGCTCGGGTTGATCCAGATGCGCTCGGGCGGCCAGCCGAAGCCCGGCGCCTCGTCCGGATTCCAGCCCTGCATCTCGATCACGCGATAGTCGACGTCGAGCCTGAAATGGTCGACGAACCAGCGGCCGAGCTCGCCCAGGGTCAATCCATGCTGCATAGGCATCGGCCCGGCGCCGACGAAGCTTTCCCAGCCTTCGCCCAGCGTCAGCCCCTCGACCGGCCGGCCGGCGGGATTGGGCCGGTCGAGCACCCACACGCTCTTGCCATGCTCGGCGGCGGCCTCGAGCACGTAAAGCAGCGTCGTGATGAAGGTGTAGATGCGGCAGCCGAGGTCCTGCAGGTCGACGAGGATCGTGTCGAACGTGCCCATCGATTGGCCGGTCGGGCGCCGCACCTCGCCGTAGAGGCTGAAAACCGGGATCTGGTGGGCCGGATCGGTGAAGTCGTCCGACTCCACCATATTGTCCTGCTTGTCGCCGCGCAGGCCATGCTGCGGCCCGAAGGCGGCAGTGACATTGACGCCTGCGCGCATGAGCGCGTCGAGGCTGTGGGTCAGGTCCTGGGTGACCGAAGCTGGATGGGCGAGCAAAGCCACGCGCTTGCCTTCAAGGGCGCGGCGAAGCGCCGCGTCGGCGAGCAGGCGATCGATGCCGAACAGGGTCATGGGCTGCTGCTTAAGGCAGGCGGGCGACGAAGCAACCGGGGTCGTGGAAATCGGGCTTCTCGCCGCCATGCGCCAGCGCCCAATAGCTCTTGGTCCCGTCGCTTTCCTCTAGCACGGCCGACAAGCCGAGCTCCCAATTGGTATCGGCCGGCACGGCAATGGCCGCGCCCAGCGCGAACCAGGTCATATTGTCTTCGAAGCGGATGTAAGGATCGGCCGCCTCGGCTTCGCTCATGCCGCTCCGCCGTGCGCTGAAGTCATAGGCTGCCCACTGGCCCGACGGCGCGAAATTCCATTCGCGATAGGCCTCCTCGCCAAGCCGACGAAGGAAAGCTTCGAAGCACGTCGTTTTCCACAATTCGTCGACGCGTTCGGGCTCGGCTGACTCCGGGATCACGAACCTGGCCGCGGGCGCCCCGACCCCGAACCAGATGTTGGTCGTCGCCACCGCAGCCAGCGATGCGGCGTGATCGACCTTGGCCCAGACCTTGAGCTCCGGGATCGATGGCGGCGTCGCCGGATGGTGAAGCAGGCTGAACTGCATTGGCCTTTTTATCGTCATTCCCGCGGAAGCGGGAATCCATCTTTTCTGGACTCCCGCTTTCGCGGGAGTGACGACTTGAGTAATCGGCGATGATGACGTCCTACACTTCCTCCCTCCTTCGCCTGCTCGACGAGCGCGGCTACATCCACCAGGTGACCGACGCCGAAGCGCTCGATGCGCTGGCGAGCAAGGAGGTCGTCACCGCCTACATCGGGTTCGACGCGACCGCGCCGAGCCTTCACGTCGGCAGCCTGGTCCAGATCATGATGCTGCGCCGGCTGCAGCAGGCGGGGCACCGGCCGATCGTGCTGATGGGCGGCGGGACGACCAAGGTCGGCGATCCTTCGGGCAAGGACGAGAGCCGCAAGCTGCTGGCCGAGGACGAGATATTCGCGAACATCGCCGGCATTCGCCGAGTGTTCGAGCAATTCCTGACGTTCGGCGACGGACCGACCGATGCGATCATGGCCGACAATGCCGAGTGGCTCGACCGGCTGATGTACGTGCCGCTGCTGCGCGACATCGGGCGGCACTTTACGATCAACCGCATGCTGACCTTCGACAGCGTGCGCATGAGGCTCGAGCGCGAGCAGCCGCTGACCTTCCTCGAATTCAATTACATGATCCTCCAGGCCTACGACTTCCTCGAGCTGTCGCGGCGTGAACGCTGCCGAGTGCAGATGGGCGGCTCCGACCAGTGGGGGAACATCATCAACGGGATCGAGCTCACCCGCCGCGTCGACGGCAAGGAGCTGTACGGCGTCACCACGCCGCTGATCACGACTGCGGACGGGGCGAAGATGGGCAAGACCGCGCAGGGTGCGGTGTGGCTCGATGACCAGCTCCTTAGCCCCTACGATTACTGGCAGTTCTGGCGGAATACCCAGGACGCCGACGTCGGCCGCTTCCTCAAGCTATTCACCGACCTGCCGCTCGAGGACATCGGCAAGCTCGAGGCACTACAGGGCGCCGAGATCAACCAGGCCAAGATCGTGCTCGCCACCGAAGCCACGGCCATGCTGCACGGCCGCGAGGCCGCGCTGGCCGCCGAACGAACCGCGCGCGAGACCTTCGCGGAAGGTGGGACTGGCGCGGACCTTCCAACGCTCTCGGCCGGCGGCGGCATTTCGCTGCTGTCAGCGTTGACGGGGTTAGGTTTCTGCGCGTCCAACGGTGAAGCAAAGCGCAAGATCGCGGAAGGCGCTGTCAGGATCGACGATCAGGCGGTCAATGATCCCGCACTGACCATTTCGGTCGGCGATGCACCGGTGAAACTCAGCCTCGGCAAGAAGAAACACGGTTTGCTGACCAAATGACGAAAATGGCCGAGCGACCACGCTTATTTGCCGACTGGCGTGACTTCGGTCGTGAATACATCATCGTGGTTCTCGGCGTCCTGACAGCCCTTTTGGCGCAGTCCGCAGTCGAAGAGTTTAGCTGGCGACAGAAGGTTAGCGCGGCAATTTCCGACATGGACCAGGAAGTGAGCACGGGCAACGGGCCCCAGGCCTATGCCCGACTTTCAATCTATCAGTGCGCGGCCGATCGCCTCCAGCGTCTTCGCGCCCTGGCCGAAGGCGGAGACCGCAAAGAAGTCATCCAGGCCATAGCTGCAATTCAGCTCCCCCTTCGAAACTACAACAGCTCGGCTCGCGATGCTGCCAATTCGGCCGACATCACCGCACACATGCCGGCGGACCGGAAATATGACTATCGTATTCTCTATGCCCTTACGCCCGAGTTGGATGCGATCCACCGGAAGGAGCTCGAGGACTTGGCGGTCCTTCGCTCGCTACCCGCAAGCGGCGGCCCGCTGGACCTAAGTGAAAAGCGATTGGTCCTGGGGGCCGCGGAAAACCTGGCGCTCGACAACGACCGGGTGAAGCGGGCTTCGGTCTTCACACTGCGCCGAATGCGGGAAATTGGCATCAGACTGGACAAGGACCAGCTGCGGCGAAACTTCGCCGATCTGCCGGCCTATCGGAACTGCCTGAACCGGGAGATTGGGCCCATGCTCAAGTTCCAACCAATGAACGCCGGCGGCAGATAGGATTATCCGCTCCGAATAAGCCCGATGGCCTGGTCGCGTTCGAACAGATAAAGGCAGGTTCGGGCCGCCTCGCCTCGCGGACCCGTCAGGCCGCCGTCGCGGTCGAGCAGCAGCTTCGCATCGCTTTGCGCAATCGGCGCGAGCTCGGTGACCAGCTCCGGGTTGGCGACCCGGAAGCCTACCTCGCCCGATTGCTTGGTGCCGAGGATCTCGCCCGGGCCGCGCAGACGCAAATCCTCCTCGGCGATCCGGAAGCCGTCGTTGGTTTCGCGCATCAAAGCGAGGCGTGCGCGGCCGACCTCGGTCAGAGCCCCGCCGCGGATCAGCAGGCAGACGCTCTTTCCCGTGCCGCGTCCGACCCGCCCGCGCAGCTGGTGAAGCTGGGCGAGGCCGAAGCGCTCGGCGCCCTCGACGATCATCAGTGTCGCGTTGGGGACATCGACCCCGACCTCGATCACCGTGGTCGCAACCAGGACGGCCAGCTCACCGCCGGCGAACCTGCCCATGACGGCGTACTTTTCGGGCCCCTTCATGCGCCCGTGGACCAGCCCGACGCGCTCCTCGCCGAAGCGGAGCTTGAGCACCCGCGCCCGCTCCTCGGCGGCGGCGGCGTCGGATTTCTCGCTTTCCTCGACCAAGGGGCAGACCCAATAGGCCTGGCCCCCGCTCGCGATATGGCGACCGAGCCCCTCGACGACCTCTCCGAGGCGCTCGTCGCTGATCACCCGGGTCTCGACCGGGGTCCGGCCCGGCGGCATTTCATCGATGCGGCTGACGTCCATTTCGCCATATTGGGTCAGGGTCAGCGTCCGTGGGATCGGCGTCGCGGTCATCACCAGCAGATGCGGCGGATGCTCGGCCTTGGAGGTCAGCAACAGGCGTTGCGAGACACCGAAGCGGTGCTGTTCGTCGATCACGGCGAGGCCGAGGTTCTTGTAGCCGACCTTCTCCTGGAAGATCGCGTGGGTCCCGACCAACAAGTCGATCGAACCGTCGGCCAGCCCCATCAGCACAGCCTCGCGCGCCTTGCCCTTTTCGCGTCCGGTGAGGATCGCGACGCGCACCCCGATGCTGTCGAGCTGGCCGAGCAGGGTCGCATGATGCTGGCGGGCAAGGATCTCGGTCGGCGCGAGCAGCGCCGCCTGGGCCCCGCTTTCGACCGCGGCCAGCATCGCCATCAGCGCCACCAGCGTCTTGCCCGAGCCGACGTCGCCCTGAAGCAAGCGCAGCATCGGCGCCGTCTGCGCCATGTCGCCACGGATCTCCTCGATCACGCGGCGTTGAGCGCCCGTCAGCTGGTAGGGAAGCTTCAGCGCCTCCATAAGCTTGCCGGTCCCTGCCAGCGGCACCGTCCGCTTGCGCCGCGCCGACTGGCGAAGGAGCAGCATGACGAGCTGGTTAGCGAAAATTTCGTCATAGGCGAGCCGCCGGCGGGCAGCGTCGGCGCCGGGTTCGCGGTGCGCCTCGGCCAGCGACGGCCGCCAGGCGCGCCAGCCTTCGCGCTCGAACAGGCCGGGCTCGATCCATTCGGGAAGCTCCGGCGCTCGCTCGAGCGCCGCCGCGGCCAGCTCGCCGAGCCGCCGGTTGGTCAGCCCCTCGGTCAGCGGATAGACCGGCTCGCGGATCGCGGGCTCAGGCCCCTGCCCCGGCTGCGCGACCTCCGGGTGGATGATCTGCCACTCGTCGCCATAGGCTTCGAGCTTGCCCGAAACGATCCGCTTCTCGCCCATCGGCGGGGTCCGTTTCGCCCAGCCCGGATTGTTGAAATAGATAAGGCTGATCGTGTTGCCCTCGCCATCCGTCGCAAAGATCCGCGTCGGCCCCCGGCCCGAACGATTCTCCCGTACCTCCACGGGCGTGAGGTCCAAAATGACGTTGCGGCCGAGGAGCGCGGCACTCGCCGCAGCTGCGCGCACCCGCTCGATGGAGCCCGTCGGCAGATGATAGAGCAGGTCGACGGCACGGCTGATCCCGAGCTTCTTCAGTTGCTTGGCGACCTGCGGCCCGACGCCCTTCAACGCCTCGACCTCGGCGAACAGAGGATTGAGGATGTCCGGGCGCATGAACGGTTGTTAGCGCCACTTTCGCGGCTCGCAATGATGGGCGTTCATGCCTATCTGGCCTCCATGCCTTCCGAAGCGGAATACAAGCGCCTCCACTGGCGCGCGCATCATCGCGGCACGCGCGAAGCCGACATGCTGGTCGGAGGCTTTTTCGACGCCCACCATGCAGCGTGGACGGCGCAGGACTGCGTTTTGTTCGACGCGATGCTGAGTGAGCAGGACGTCGACATCATGGCCTGGGCGCACGGAACCGCCGAGCCCCCCGAGCGCTTCTCCGGACCAATGATCGAGGCGCTCCAGAAGCTCGACTATATCCGGATCGCCAAATGACCGAGCCCCTCCAGCGGGTCCTCCGCGCCGACCAGCCATTGACCCTCGCCGGCGTGCCGTCGGGCTTCCTGCCGTGGCTTGCCGCCGATCTTGCTCGCGCCGCGCACGGCGCCGGCAAAGGCGGCCGCGCCGTCGTCATCGTCGCCGACGAAGCGGCGATGCGCGCGCTCGCAGAGACCGCTCCAAGCTTCGCGCCGGAGATCGAGCTCCTGACTCTGCCCGGCTGGGACTGCCTGCCCTACGACCGCGCTTCGCCGGCGCTGCGCGTGATGGCCGAGCGGCTCGCGACGCTCAGCGCGCTCCAAGCCAAGAGCAACAAGCCGCAGCTATTGGTGGCGACCGCGAGCGCCGCAACCCAGCGCCTGCTGACGTCCTTCCGTGTGCGCCAGCTCACGCGGCGGATCGCCGAGGGCGAACGGATCGACCGCGAGGCGCTGATCGGCCAGCTCAATGCGCTCGGCTACCAGCGCAGCGACACGGTCGCCGAACATGGCGAATATGCAGTGCGCGGGTCGCTCATCGACCTCTTCCCCGCCGGGGAAGAACAGGCGCTCCGGCTCGACTTCTTCGGCGACGAGATCGACAGCCTGCGCCGCTTCGACCCCGCCGACCAGCGGTCGACCGCAAAGGCCAAGGGCTTCACGCTGATGCCCGCGTCCGAAGCGCTGCTCGACGAGGAAGCGATCAAGCGTTTCCGCTCGCGCTATCGCGAGAAATTCGGGGCCACCGCGACCCAGGACCCGCTCTACCAGGCCTTGTCCGAAGGGCGGCGGATGAGCGGCATGGAGCATTGGCTGCCGCTGCTAGAAGAGCGGCTCGACACCCTCTTCGACCATCTCGGCGAGAACGACCTCGTCCTGCGCGATGCCAACGCCGACAAGGCGCTGCATGCCCGCCGCGAGGCGATCGACGATTATCACGAGAATCGCGTGCGTGCGATGCAGTCGGAGCCCGGCAGCTACCGGCCGCTGGAGCCGTCGGCGCTGTATCTGACGGATGAAGAATGGCGCGGCTTCGTCGAGGACCGCCCGATCCACCTCGCCTCGCCCTTTCCCGAGCCCGAATCGGAGCGGATCATCGATTTCGGGGTCGAGGCGGCGCGGGACTTCGCGCCCGAGCGCGCGCAGCAGGCCAATGTTTATGAGGCCGTGGCCGAGCATGTCGCGGCGCTCCGCAAGTCGGGGCACAAGGTCGTCCTGGCGAGCTACACCAAGGGCGCGCGCGAGCGCCTGTCAGGCCTGCTCGAAGACCATGGCCTGAAGTCGACCAAGCCTGCCGACAGCTGGCAGGAAGCGCTCGGCGCCAAGACTGCCGCCCTCCTCGTCCTGCCGCTCGAGCATGGCTTTACGACGCCCGACGTCGCCGTGCTTACCGAGCAGGATATGCTCGGCGACCGGCTTGTCCGGCGGCGCCGCAAGAAGGCGACCGCGGCGTTCCTCGACGAGCTGGCGACGCTTTCGCCGGGCGACCTCCTGGTCCACGCCGACCACGGCATCGGCCGCTACGAGGGCCTGACCCAGATCCCGGTCAGCAAGGTCCCGCACGACTGCGTCGCGCTCGAATATGCGCGCGGCAACAAGCTCTACGTACCGGTCGAGAACATCGAGCTGCTGACGCGCTACGGCAACGAGAGCGAGGGCGTGACGCTCGACAGCCTGGGCGGCGAAGGCTGGCAGCGGCGCAAGGCGAAGATGAAGGAGCGGATCCGCGAGATTGCGGGCGAGCTCATCAAGACCGCGGCCCTGCGCGCGACCCGCGCCGGCGTCGTCGCCGAGCCGGACGCCAGCTATCCCCAGTTCGTCGATCGCTTCCCTTACGAAGAGACCGACGACCAGGAGCGAGCGATCTCAGACGTCCTCGCCGATCTCGAGGCCGGTAAGCCGATGGACCGCCTGGTCTGCGGTGATGTCGGCTTCGGCAAGACCGAGGTCGCGCTGCGCGCCGCCTTCGTCATGGCGATGTCGGGCAAGCAGGTCGCGCTGGTCTGTCCGACCACGCTTCTCGCGCGTCAGCATTATTCGAACTTCGTAGAGCGACTGCACGGCTTCCCCCTTGAGGTTGGCCGGCTGTCGCGGCTCGTTCCCGCCGCCGAAGCGAAGAAGACCAAGGAGGGTCTTGAAAAAGGCACCGTCGACATCGTCATCGGCACGCACGCGCTTCTCGCCAAGAGCGTCAACTTCAAGCGCCTGGGGCTCGTCATCGTCGACGAGGAGCAGCATTTCGGCGTCGCCCACAAGGAGCGGCTGAAGGCGCTGAAGGCCGACGTCCACGTGCTGACTCTGACCGCCACGCCGATCCCACGGACGCTGCAGATGGCGATGTCCGGCCTTCGCGATTTGTCGGTGATCCAGACGCCGCCGGTCGATCGCTTGGCGGTCCGCACCTACGTCACGCCCTTCGACGGCGTCGTGCTGCGCGAGGCGCTGCTCCGCGAACATTATCGCGGCGGGCAGAGCTTCTTCGTGGTGCCGCGCGTCGCCGACCTTCCCAACATGGAGGAATGGCTGCGCGAACAGGTGCCGGAAGTGAAGTCGGTGACCGCCCATGGCCAGATGAGCGCAACCGAAGTCGAGGCGCGGATGAGCGCCTTTTACGACCGGAAATATGACGTGCTGCTGTCGACCACGATCGTCGAAAGCGGGCTCGACATCCCCAGCGCGAACACGCTTATCGTCCATCGCGCCGACCGCTTCGGCCTCGCCCAGCTCTACCAGCTGCGCGGGCGTGTCGGGCGCTCCAAGACGCGCGCCTACGCCTATCTCACCATGCCGGCCGACCGGGCGATCACCGAAGCCGCCGACAAGCGCCTTCAGGTGTTGGCGGACCTCGACAGCCTTGGCGCGGGCTTCCAGCTAGCAAGCCACGACCTCGACATTCGCGGCGCGGGCAACCTCCTCGGCGACGAGCAGTCGGGCCACATCAAGGAGGTCGGCTTCGAGCTCTACCAGTCGATGCTGGAGGACGCGATCGTCGAGCAGAAGGCGGGCGGGATCCCGCAGCGCGACGAATTCACGCCGCAAATCAGCATCGATGCGCCGATCATGATCCCGGAGACCTATGTCCCCGATCTCGACCTGCGCATGGGTCTTTACCGTCGCCTCGGCGAGCTCGAGGACCGGCAAGCGATTGATGCCTTTGCCGCCGAGCTGATCGACCGCTTCGGCGCGCTCCCGAAAGAGACGGCGAATCTGATGAAGATCGTCGAGGTGAAGCTCAATTGCCGCGAAGCGATGGTCGCCAAGCTCGACATGGGCGCCAAGGGCGCGGTCGTTACCTTTGCCGACAGCGGCTTCAAGGATTTGCCGGGCCTGCTCGGCTATATCGACCGGCTCAAGGGCTCGGCCAAGCTTCGGCCCGACAGCAAGATGGTGGTGAGCCGCGACTGGCCGACCGCCGATGCGAGGCTCGAGGGCGCGTTGCAACTGTCCCGCGGACTGGCTCGGGTAGCGGCTGCGGCGGTGAAAAAAGAAGCGGCCTAGGCGGCCAGGATTTCGGCGGTCGCGACGTACCGCGTCAGCTCTTCCTGAGTCAGGGCGGCGGCGCCGAGGAAACCCTGATAGAGGTCGCAGCCCCAGTCGGCGATCAGCGCGAGCTGGTTGGCGCTTTCGACGCCCTCGATCACGACCTTCAGATTGAGCTCGCGAGCGAGGCGGATCATTGCCTTGACCACGATCCGGTCGCGTTCTCCGCCGACGAGGTCGGCAATCAGCCCGCGGTCGATCTTGATCATGTCGAGCGGCAGCGTGGTGAGGTAGGCCAGGCTGGCGTAGCCGGTGCCGAAATCGTCGACGGCAATGCCGATGCCGGCCGCCCGCAACCGCGTCAGCCGAGCGGCGACGGCCGGAGGATCGGTCAGCAAGGCGCTTTCGGTGATCTCGATGGTGACTCGCGCCGGGTCGATCCCGACCGCGCCGATCTCATCGAGCAGCCACTGGTCGAAGCCTTCCCGGCCCATTTCCTGCGGAAGCACGTTGATCGAAAGCTTGAGGCCCTTGAGCGGCCCTTCCCAGATTGCCGCGGCACGAAGCGCCTTGCGCTGCACGAGGCGCGACAATCGCTCTTCGAGGCCGCCGGCCGCAGCACGGGCGAACAGATCGCAGGCGGAAGGTGCGATTGCAGAGCGCGCCAGGGCTTCGGCGCCGACCACACGGCCGGTGCGGGGCGCAATCAGCGGCTGGAACAGGACATCGACCTGCTCGCGCGCGATAGCCGTCTCCAGCATCCAGTCTCTGGACGCGAAAGCGGACGACCGTGCCCCGACGGACGTCCGCTTCCCCCAGACAATAACGCTGTCCCACATCAGCATGGTGAGTGGACTAACGCGCTCATCGCCCCGCCGGAACCGCGGGTTGGCCACCCGATCCGAAACGGGACAGTGACGTTACGGCGCCGAAGCCCTATCTTCAGGGCTAAGCATTGCGAAAGGTGAGCATTTGAGCGCTGACGCTCCTCACGCCGACAAGGCCCGGAAGATCGACCTTGCCGCCCATGGGATCGGCTTGCTCGCTTCACATACGGACATCGCGAAGGCTGCCGCGGACCTGTTGAAGCGCCGCTATCGCTTCGCCGAGCCGGACGAGGCCGAAACCCTGGTCGCGCTGGGGGGCGACGGATTCATGCTGCAGACCCTCCACGCCATGCTGGAAGGCGAGTGCATGAAGCCGGTGTTCGGAATGAACCGGGGCACCGTGGGCTTCCTGATGAACGAGTGGCGGACGGAAGCCTTGCCCGAGCGCATTGCCGCGGCCAAGGCGATCCGGGTCGCGCCGCTGGAAATGCGGGTGACGACGGTCAAGGGCAACACTTTCGTCCACGCCGCCATCAACGAGGTGTCGCTGCTGCGCGAGACCCGGCAGACCGCCAAGATCGAGATCGCGGTCAACGGCCGCGTCGCGCTGCCCGAGCTTGCCTGCGACGGGGTGCTGGTTGCGACGCCCGCCGGTTCGACCGCCTACAATTTGAGCGCGCACGGGCCGATCCTGCCGCTTGCCGCCAAGATGCTCGCGCTTACGCCGATCAGCCCCTTCCGCCCGCGCCGCTGGTCGGGCGCCATCCTGCCCGACGATACGGCGGTCAGCCTGACCATCCTGGAGGCGCATAATCGCCCGGTTTCGGCCGTCGCCGACCAGATCGAGGTGCGCGACGTCGCCAAGGTCGAAATCCGGCTCGACCGCGAGCGTTCGCTGACGCTTTTGTTCGACCCCGAGCATGCGCTCGACGAGCGCATCGCCATGGAGCAATTCCTGACCTGACCGGCTTGCTTTCGGCCAGTCGTCCGCTATTTAGCCCGCGCGCCCCTTGGGGCTGCTCCCCGGTAGCTCAGCGGTAGAGCGTTCGACTGTTAATCGAATGGTCGCCTGTTCGAATCAGGCCCGGGGAGCCATCTTCGCTAACAGGTCCGGTTACGCCGGAAGCGCCTTGGGCACTGTCTTCCTTCTCTCGCGCGGCGCGATGAGCCTCCCGCGCGGCGGGCCGCCCGGCCGTCCCTGGCCACGGTTGAGCAGCCGCAGCCCGTTCAGCACCACCAGCAGCGACGCCCCGACATCGGCCGCGATCGCTCCCCACAGCGAGGCGAGGCCGGCGATCGTCAGCCCTGTGAACAGTAGCTTCACGGCGATCGAAAAGGCAACGTTCTGATAGATTATGGCAAGCGTTGCGCGGGAATGGCGCACGAGCCAGGCGAGCTTCGACAAATCGTCCGACATGAGCGCGACATCGGCCGTTTCGATGGCCGCGTCGCTGCCCATCGCGCCCATTGCGATGCCAAGGTCGGCGCGGCCCATCGCCGGAGCATCGTTGACCCCGTCGCCGACCATCGCCACCGATCCGTAGCGGCGGACCAGATCCTCGACCGCCGCGACCTTGTCGCCCGGCAGAAGCTCCGCCCGGACCTCGTCGATGCCTGTCTCCCTGGCGATTGCTTCCGCTGTCGCGAGATTGTCGCCGGTGAGCATCACCACATGCTTGATCCCGGCGCGGTGCAGCCCCGCGACGATGCCTTTCGCTTCCGGCCGGACGGCGTCCGCGACGGCGATCAGGCCCAGGACTTCCTGGCCGTCGCCGACGGCGACCATCGTTCGCCCCGCGCTCGACAGCGAATCGGCGAGACGAAGAACCTCGTCCGAGCCGCTCCCGCGCTCCTCGATGTAGCGGCGCGAGCCGAGCCAAACCTCCTGCCCGGCGACGCGGCCGGTGA
This sequence comes from Pseudomonadota bacterium, assembly GCA_040389765.1. Classification (GTDB taxonomy): domain Bacteria; phylum Pseudomonadota; class Alphaproteobacteria; order Sphingomonadales; family Sphingomonadaceae; genus Sphingomicrobium. Next base: position 26,207 of record JAZJZO010000011.1, read on the forward strand.
CTCCGCGCCCGGTAATCGCCTGGACACCCTCGGCGGGTTCGGCGGCGACCTTGAGCTCCTCGGCTCTCGCCAATATCGCATGGGCGATCGGATGGGCGCTGCGCGCCTCCAGCGCGGCGGCAAGGCGGAGAATCTCGGATTCGCCGCGGCCGCCCAGCGGCACGATTTTCACCACCCGCGGCCGTCCCTCGGTGAGCGTGCCGGTCTTGTCCATGGCAATCGCCTTGAGCCGGGCAGGCTTCTCGAGATGCGTGCCACCCTTCACCAGCACCCCCTGCTTGGCTGCACCGGCGAGCGCCGCAACGATCGTCACCGGAGTCGAGATCACGAGCGCGCAAGGGCAGGCGATGACAAGAAGCACGAGCGCCCGATAGAACCACACGCCCCAGGCGCCGCCGAGGAGTAGCGGAGGAAGCAGGAAGATCGCGACGGCAAGCGCCATCACCACGGGCGTGTAGATCTTCGCGAACTTCTCGACCCATTGCTCGCTCGGCGCTCGCCGGCTCTGGGCCGAGCCGACCATGCGGATGATCTGCGCCAGGGTCGTGTCGTTTGCGGCCTTGGTGGTGACGATCTCGAGTGCGCCCTCGCCATTGATCGTGCCGGCAAACACTTCGTCGCCCTCCGCCTTGAACACGGGGACGCTCTCACCGGTGATCGGGGCCTGGTTGATCTCGCTCTCGCCGGCGGCGACGCGCCCGTCGAGCGGCACCTTGTCGCCGGGACGGATGACGATGTGGGCGCCGACCTGCACCTCGCCCGCCGGAACTTCGCGCTCTGAGCCATCCTCCAGCTTCAGCCGCGCCGTCGAAGGCGCAAGCTCCATCAGCGCCGCCACCGCCCGGCGCGCACGCCCTAGGCTCCAGGCCTCGAGCGCCAGCGCCAGGGCAAAGAAGAAGGAGACGGTCGCGGCCTCGAACCAGGCGCCGATGCCGATCGCGCCGACCACCGCCACCATCATCAGCAGGTTCATGTCGGGACGAAGCCGCCTGGCCGCGAGCCATGCCTTGGGCGCCACGTAACGCGCGGCGGAAATCACGGCGAGGGCGTAGAGAAGCTTGCTAACCAGCGGAGTTGCAGCGGCGCCATGCTCACCGGCCTCGAAGGCGGCGATCACGCCGCCCCCAATCCAGGCGTGGATGGCGAAGCCCAGCGCCGCTAGCAGGCCGCTCGCTGTCGTCAGCCATGCCTGAACGCGCTTGCGGCGCTCCTCGGCCTGCGCACCCTCGCTCGTCGCGCCCTCGCTCCACGGCTCGGCGCGCAAGCCGGCGCGGACCACGGCTTTTTCGATTTTCGCCTCGAGCTCGGCGTCGGGCGCCATGGCGATGGCCATTCGGCCGTTCAGAAGGTCGAAGCCGAGCCGATCTTCGCCCACGAGCGGCGCGACCTCGCGCTTCAGCGCCGCCACTTCGTCGCCGCAATCCATGCCGTGAATGCGGAACACGACCTCGCCGGATGCGTGGGTAGGAATTGGCGGGCTGAGGGCTTCCTGCGCCGCTTGCCCGCAGCATTGGTTCGCCGGCTGGCTGCCGACAATCTCGGCGCTCATGCCGGTCTCTGCGACGGCGCGCCTTATGTCCTCGACCGTCGCACTGGCGGCGGAAGCGACGTCCATGACGCCGGCCTTGGTGTCGAACGATAGATTGTCATCGCCGCCCACAAGCGGCCCCAAGGCCGAGCGAAGCGCGCGAACCTCGTTCTGGCAGTTCAGGCCCTCGACTTTGAAGCGCAGCGCGCCCGTAGACTCCGCCGCCGGCGCGTCAGCGCTCATGTCCTGTCTCCTCTAGCGATTTTTGCCGACGTAAGCCGCGCTGGTCCCCGAGCAAGATCGCGCATCGATGCAAAAGCGAAAGCATGTCATTCGAAGCCGCGCCAGGCCTTTAGATTTGCGCCATCAGCGAGGCGTTGCCGCCTGCCGCAGTGGTGTCGATGCAGGTCACGCGCTCGGTCGCGAAGCGCGCGACGTAATGCGGTCCGCCCGCCTTGGGCCCCGTGCCGCTCAGCCCCTCGCCGCCGAACGGCTGGCTTTGGACCACGGCGCCGATCTGGTTGCGGTTGACGTAGAAATTGCCGACCCGCGCGTGCTGCTCGACATAGTCGCGGACGGTATCGATCCGGCTCTGCAGGCCAAGCGTCAGGCCATAGCCCGTCGCGTTGATCTGCTCGACTGCCTCGCCGAGCCGGTCGCCGGCAAAGCGGATGACGTGAAGGATCGGGCCGAAATTCTCTTTGTTCAAGTCGCTTAGCGCCTTGATCTCATAAAAGGCGGGAGCAACGAAGCTGCCCTTCCCGGTTTCCTTGGGAAGCTCCAAGCGGCAGATCTTCTTCGCATTCTTGTCGAGCCAGGCGACGTGCTCGTCGAGCGCGGTCTTGGCAGCGTCGTCGATTACCGGGCCGAGGTCGGTGGTCAGCCGGCTCGGATCGCCGACCGTCAGTGCCTCCATCGCGCCCCTGATCATTTCGATCATCTGGTCGGCGACTTCCTCCTGGACAAACAGGACGCGAAGCGCGGAGCAACGCTGGCCGGCGCTCTGGAAGGCTGAGGAGATGACGTCGCGCGTGACCTGTTCGGGCAGTGCCGAGCTGTCGACGATCATCGCGTTCTGCCCACCGGTCTCGGCAATGAAAGGAATGATCGGCCCATCCCGCTCCGCCAGCGTGCGGTTGATCATCCGCGCCGTCTCGGTCGAGCCGGTGAAAACGACGCCGGAAAGCAGCGGGTGAGCGGTCAGCGTCCCGCCGACGACGCGGCCCGAGCCCGGCGCCAGCTGGACGATGTCCTTGGGAATGCCAGCCTTGTGCATCAGCTCGACCGCCAGCGCGCCGATCAGCGGCGTCTGTCCGGCTGGCTTGGCGATAACGGCATTGCCCGCGGCCAGCGGCGCTGAAGTCAGCCCGGTGAAGATCGCCAGCGGGAAATTCCACGGGCTGATGCTCGCGAACACCCCGCGGCCATGCAGGCGCAGCTCATTATGCTCGCCCGTCGGGCCCGGCAATGGCAGCGGGCGAGTGAACTGCCGCCGTGCCTCGGACGCATAGAAGCGCAGGAAATCGACCGCCTCGCGCACTTCGAGCACGGCATCGACCAGTGTCTTGCCCGCCTCCCTGATGCAGAGCGAGAACAGCTCCTCGGAATGCTCTTCGTAGAGGTCGGCGGCACGGTCGAGCAGCCGCGCGCGGGCTTCACCGCCCAGCTCGTCCCAGGCCGGCTGGGCCAGATGCGCGGCGCGGACCATCTTGTCGACCTCGCCCTCGTTCGCTTCCCGGACCGTGCCGACGACGATGCTGCGGTCGTACGGCGCGGTGATCGGACGGGGCTTGCCCTTGCCGATGGTCGGCGCAGCGACCCAGTCGCGCGAAGCCAGCTTGTCGAGCCGGGCGAGAAGCGGCTCCCTGACCAGCGGATCGCTGAGGTCGACGCCGGCGCTATTGTGGCGGCTCTCGCCGAACACGTCGCGCGGCAGGATGATCTTCGGATTGCGCTTCGGGCTCAGCCCTTCGAGCTCGGCAACCGGATCGCGGACCAGCTCGTCGAGCGAGACCTGCTCGTCGGCGATGCGATTGACGAAGCTGCTGTTGGCCCCGTTTTCGAGCAGGCGGCGAACCAGATAGGCAAGCAGCTCCTTGTGGCTTCCGACCGGTGCATAAATGCGCACCGGCGTCCGCGGGTCGCCGAGGTGCTTTTCGAGTGCGGCGAGCTCCTCGTACAGCTCCTCGCCCATGCCGTGCAGCCGCTGGAACTCAACCGCCTTGCCTTGGGCGAGCGCCTTTACCTGCCCGATCGTGTTGGCGTTATGGGTCGCGAAGGCGGGGTAGATGACATCGTCGGCGGCGAGCAGCTTACGCGCGCAGGCGAGGTAGGAGACGTCGGTCGCAACCTTGCGGGTGAAGACCGGATAATCGGGAAGCCCGCCGACCTGTGCCAATTTGATCTCGGTGTCCCAGTATGCGCCCTTGACCAGCCGCACCATCAGCTTGCGGCCGTGTGCCCGGGCCGCTTCGACCACCCAGTCGCACAAGGGCGCGGCGCGCTTCTGATAGGCCTGGATGGCAATCCCGAAGCCGTTCCAGCCGTTTGCGAACAGCGGGTCGTCGGCAAGCAACGCCTCGAACACGTCCATCTGCAGCTCGAGCCGGTCCGCCTCCTCGGCGTCGATGGTGAGATGGACGTCGGCCTGGCTCGCCTTCAGCGCCAGCTCGCGGACGATCGGAACGACCGCGGCGACCGCCTCGGCCTGGTGGCTGAACTCGAAGCGCGGATGAAGCGCAGTCAGCTTGACCGAAATGCCCGGGGACTTGCGAAAGCCGTCCTTCGCCTCGTGCGCGATATGGTCGAGCGCGTCGCGGTACGACTGGGCGTAGCGTTCGGAGTCGGCGAAGGTCTTGGCCGCTTCGCCCAGCATGTCGAAGCTGTGGCTGAGGCCTTGCTTGCGCTCGGGCTTGGCGCGCTGCAGCGCCTCGTCGATCGTGCGGCCGAAAACGAAGTTGCGGCCGAGGATCTTCATGGCCTCGCGAACCGCGGTGCGAACCACCGGCTCGCCGAGGCGCCCAACCGCCCGACCCAGCGCCGCACGCCAATTGTCGGAGCGGTCGTTGGCGCCTTCCAGCACCTTGCCGGTCAGCAGCAGCGAGAAGGTCGCGGCATTGACGAACGACGAGTCCGACCGGCCGACCTTCTCCGACCAGTCCGGGCCCGACAATTTGTCGGCGATGAGCTCGTCGGCCGTATGCGCGTCGGGAATGCGAAGAAGCGCTTCGGCGAGGCACATCATCGCGATGCCTTCATCCGAGCCGAGATCATAGGCGTGAAGGAAAGCATCGACGCCCGACGGCTTGTGGGCGCGCACCGCCTTGACCAGCGCGCGTGCCGTCGCGGTCGCCTCGCCTTTCTCGGCGGTGTTCAGGCGGGCCTGGGCAAGCCGCTCGGTAACGACCCCCTCTTCATCGGGCCGATAGGCGGCGCGGAGCTCGGCGCGGTCGATCGGCCCGGCGGCCGAAGCCGTCAGGCGAGCTGCCCGTGGCAATGCTTGTACTTCTTGCCCGATCCGCAGGGGCACGGAGCGTTCCGGCTGACCGGCGCTTCGGCAACGTCGCTTCCGACCGCCTCGCCTGGCATGGCCAGCGGCGGGATATTCGCAAGCGGCGGCAGGTTCGACATGACCGCGCCGGTCGAGGCGTCGATGTCGGCCGTGTCGTCGTCGCCCGAGAAGGGGTCGAGGTGCTGCGTGATGAAATCGGGAAGCACCGGCGGCGGCGCTTCCTCGAGCTGGACCTGCAGGCGCATCAGCGTGCGAGTCACCTCTTCGCGGATCGCCACCAGCAGCCGTTCGAACAGCAGGAAGGCCTCCTGCTTATATTCGTCGATCGGCTTCTTCTGGGCGTAGCTCCTGAGGTGGATCACCTGGCGCAGCGCGTCGAGCGTCGCGAGATGCTCTTTCCAGTGATGATCGAGGGTCTGGATCAGGATCTGCTTTTCAACCTCGTTCCAGCGCTCGGGTTCGACCTCGGTCAGCTTGGCTGCCATCGCCTCGTCGGCCAGGTCCTGCACGCGCTCGCTGATGATTTCCGAGCTGACTTCCTCTTCCTCCAGCCAGGAATCGACCGGCGGCTGAAGCCCGAACACCGCATCTAGGCTCTCCTTGAGGCCTTCGACGTCCCACTGCTCGGGATATGTACCCGGCGGGCAGCTGACGGCGACGATGGCGGCTGCGGTCTCCGCGCGCATGTTGGCGATGACGTCGGTGACATTGTCCGCGTCCATGATGTCGGAGCGCTGCTCGTAAATGACCTTGCGCTGGTCATTCATGACGTCGTCGAATTCGACGACCTGCTTGCGGATATCGTAGTTGCGCGCCTCGACCTTCTTCTGGGCGGTCTCGATCGCCTTCGAAATCCACGGGCTGACGATCGCCTCGCCGTCCTCGAGCTGCGAGTTCATCAGCCGCGAGAACATCGTCTGCGGGCCGAAGATGCGCAGGAGGTCATCGTCGAGGCTGAGGTAGAATTTCGACAGGCCCGGATCGCCCTGACGGCCTGAGCGGCCGCGCAACTGATTATCGATGCGCCGGCTTTCATGGCGCTCGGTGCCGAGCACGTAGAGGCCGCCGACGTCGAGCACGCGCTGCTTCTCGGCAGCGATCTCGGCGCGCACCTTCTCGGCCTGCGCATCATATTCAGGGGTGCCGATCTCGAATTCCGAAAACTCGTCGAGCATCCGGAAATCGAGGTTGCCGCCAAGCTGAATGTCGGTGCCGCGGCCGGCCATGTTGGTGGCGATGGTGACCGCGCCCATCCGGCCCGCCTGGGCAACGATATGCGCTTCCTGCTCATGGAAACGGGCGTTGAGGACCGAATGCTTGATGCCTTCGCGCTCGAGATATTCTGACAGGACCTCCGACTTCTCGATCGAGACCGTGCCGACCAGGACCGGCTGGCCCAGCTCCTGCTTGACCTTGATATCCTTGGCGATGGCCGCGAACTTCTCCGGCATCGACTTGTAGAATTCGTCGTCCTCGTCGACGCGCTGCACGGGCACGTTGGTCGGGATCGAGACCACGTTCATCTTGTAGATGTCGAAGAATTCCGGCGCTTCGGTCATCGCCGTGCCGGTCATGCCGGCAAGCTTGGGATACATGCGGAAATAGTTCTGGAAGGTGATCGAGGCGAGAGTCTGGTTCTCCGGCTCGATATTGACGCCTTCCTTGGCCTCCACCGCCTGGTGAAGCCCGTCAGACCAGCGCCGCCCGTCCATCATTCGGCCGGTGAACTCGTCGATGATGACGACCTTCTCGTCCTTGACGATGTAGTCGATGTCCTTCTTGAACATGACGTTGGCTTTCAGCGCCTGGTTCAAGTGGTGGACGGCCTGGGTGTTGTTGATGTCATAGAGGTTGCGGCCCTCGATCAGGCCGGCATCCTCGAGCATCCGCTCGGCCTTTTCGGTCCCGTCCTCGGTGAGGACGACGCTCTTCTGCTTCTCGTCGACCTCATAATCCTCGGGAACGAACTGCTTCACGATCTTGTCGACCTGGATGTAGAGGTCGGACTTGTCGTCGGTCGGGCCGGAAATGATCAGCGGCGTGCGCGCTTCGTCGATCAGGATCGAGTCCACCTCGTCGACGATCGCGAAATTGAACGGCCGCTGGACCATCTGCGCGCGCGAAAATTTCATGTTGTCGCGCAGATAATCGAACCCGAGCTCATTGTTGGTCGCGTAGGTGATGTCGCAGGCGTAAGCCTCGCGCCGCTGCTCGTCGGTGAGGTTGGGGATGATCACCCCGACCGTCATGCCGAGGAAGCGGTAGATCTGTCCCATCCACTCCGCGTCGCGGCGGGCGAGGTAGTCGTTGACCGTGACGACGTGGACGCCCTTGCCCTCGAGCGCGTTGAGATAGACCGCAAGCGTCGCGACGAGGGTCTTGCCTTCGCCGGTTTTCATCTCCGCAATCTCGCCGCGGTGAAGCGCGATGCCGCCGATCAGCTGCACGTCATAATGGCGCTGACCAAGAGTCCGGATCGCAGCTTCGCGAACGGTCGCGAAGGCTTCGGGGAGGAGATTGTCGAGCTTTTCGCCATCGGCGAGCCGCTGCCGGAGGCGCTCGGTCTGGCCGCGCAGCTCGTCGTCGTTCAGGGCCGAAATATTGGCCTCGAGCGCGTTCACTGCGTCAACATATTTGCCCAAGCCGCGGACATAGCGGTCATTGGCCGATCCGAAGATGCTCTTTGCCAGTCCGGCGATCATGGAAATCCCTTAAATGCCCATGCGTTGAGATCAGGCGGATTGCTCCCGCCAACGCTCTGGGAAACTGCGCCCGGCGATGTAAGGAGCGTGCCGCCTATCGTCAATTGAAGGGAGGCGCGAAGTGACCGGATTGGAGGGCGGATGCCTGTGCGGAGCAGTCCGCTACGAGCTCAAGAGCGAGCCCTTCGATTGCGGCTGGTGCCATTGCCGCACCTGCCAGCTGAACAGCGGCGCGCCGGCGATGGTATTCGCCTCCGTCCCCGAGGGCGACCTCGTTTGGACGCAGGGCGCGGACGAGGTGAAGTCGATCCCCTCCTCTAGCTTCGGCCATCGCGAATTCTGCGGGCAATGCGGCACCCAGTTTCTGATGAAGGTCGATCACCAACCCGAAACGGTCGATTTCAGCGTCACGACGCTCGACGATCCAAGCGTGATCGCGCCCGGTTTTCACATCTTTTGGGGAAGCAAGGTGCCGTGGTTCGGTCCCGGCGACGATCTGCCGAAGCACGACAAGTTCCGTCCGGACACTCGCGGGCTGAACGGGACAGAACCGCCGGAATAGAAAGCTAGAGGTTGCCCTCGAGCCATTCCTGGATCTGGCTGCGCGGCGCTGCGCCGACCTTCTGCGCGACCGGCTGGCCGCCCTTGAACAGCAGCATGGTCGGGATTCCGCGCACGCCATAGCGGCCGGGGATGTCCGGATTTTCATCGATGTTAAGCTTGGCCACGGTCACCTTGTCGCCAAGCTCGGCGGAGATTTCCTCGAGCGCAGGAGCAATCATCCGGCACGGGCCGCACCATTCCGCCCAGAAATCGACGAGGACCGGCTGCTCGGCGCCGAGCACATCGGTGGCAAAGCTCTGGTCGGTGACGGTCTTGGTGGCCATGGACGACTCTCCTGGGTGCAATCGTTAACGGGCATATGGGCACTAGCCCGTTGCCTCTCAAGGACCAAGTTCGAACAGCTCCGGCCCGCTCGTGTAGAGGAGGGCCGCGCACACTTCGCGCCCGGGAAAAATCACTTCCAGCGCTTGCGTATAGGCCGTCATTTGCGCGCGATGGGCGGCCGGGATCGAATCCAGCCCAGCCGGTACCCGCCCGGTCTTGAAATCGATCACCGAAACGCGGTTCTCCTCGACGAGAAGGCGGTCGACAGTCCCGGCGATGACGCGCCCGTCGGTCAAAGTGGCAGCAAGCGGCGCTTCGCCGAGCGAATCGGCCCCGAACAGGTCACCGAAACGCGGATCAGACAGGATCCCGCACACCTGCTCGACGATCTCCTCGCGCTGCGCAGCGTCGGCAACGCCGGCCGAGCGTTCGAGCCAGCGGTGCGCGGCTTGCGGCCGGCGCTCCGAATCCACCCCGACCAGGCGCTCGAGCAGCTGGTGGATCCAGGTCCCGCGCTGCGCTGCGGCCCGCATTGCAGCGCTCGGGGGCGGCAGTGCTTCCTGATCGGCGGCCATCGCCGATGGCGCGAGTGGCCGTGGCGGGCGCGCCTCGGGCGGTGCCGGTGTCCGCGCCCAATCGGGCAGCGCAGGCGGATCGAGCTGGGTCGAAGCCCGCTTCGGGCGAACCGAACGCGAGCCACTTTCGCCCGAATAGCGTGTGACGGTGCCCCAACGCCCGCTCTCCTCGGGGACTGCGCCGAGCGAGGCCAGCGCTCGCTCGACCTTCTTGTGCCAGGCATTCTCGGCCACGCCGCGCACCGGCTCGATCCCCCCGATGACCAGCCGTTCGCTGGCCCGGGTCATCCCGACGTAGAGCAGCCGCATATGCTCTTCGAGCTCGCGGGCCTGGGCCAGCTCGACGTTGCGGTCGAACGGCGGCACCAGCTCGGCCTTTCGCGGCCGGATGACGGGAACCACGTCGCCGAAGCCGGCGAAATCGAGCGGCGGATTGCGACGGCCAAGGTTTGCCGGGTCCGCGGTGGCATCGGCAAGCACGACATAGGGCGCTTCCAGCCCCTTGGCGCCATGCACCGTCATCACCCGCACCGCATTGGTCCGCTCCGAAGCGTCGCGCTGGATTTCGACATCGCCGCGCGCGAACCAGGCCTGAAAGCGATCGAGCGATGGGATTTCGTTGCGCTCGAAGTCCAGCGCCGCGGACATCAGCTCGTCGATCGGGTCCCGCGCGGCGAGGCCGAGCCGGCGGTAGAGCTTGCGGCGACCCTCGATTGGGCCCGACAGGATCGTTTCGAGGAAGCGCGAGGGCGTGGTGAAATCGGCCATCGCCAGCAGCTGGCCGAGCGTCTCATGCGCTGCTCCGAAGTCCTGGCGCTCGGCGGCGCGTTCGCGCAGCGCCCGCCACAGCGGCGTCTTCTTCCGCCCATAAGCGAGATCGAACAGCTGCTGCTGGTTCCAGCCGATAAGGGGCGACACCAGCAGGCTGGCAAGGTTGAGGTCGTCGAGCGGCTGGACGGCGAACGTCACCGCGGCGAGCAGATCGCGAACCGCGAAGGGCTTGGAAAGGAACAGCCGGTCGATCCCCGCCACCGGCACCCGGGCTGAGAACAGCCGCGCGACGATGAGCGAGGCGAGTTCGCCGCGGCTGCGCACCAAGATCAATATGTCACCCGGGGTCAGCGGGCGCTCGGTCGTATCGAGCACCGGCGCTTCGTCGATCCAAGCGCGGACCTGCTCGGCGATGCGGTCGGCGTAACGTCGCGCATCCTCGTCGAGCCAGCCCTCATCGCTCTCGGTGCTGTCGTCGCCATCCTCGAGGCTGAAGGGCTTCCACAGCTCGACGACGCCGGGTCGAGCCTCATGATGGGCGACGTGCCGCGGCGGCGGTTCGGGGAGGCCCATGGCGCCGAAACCGACTTCTCGGATGGTCGCATCGACCGCGTCGAGTACGGCCTGGGCCGAGCGGAAGCTGGCGCTGATCGACAAATCCTTGAATTCGGCCGGTATATCGGCCCCGGACAGCGCATCGGCGCGCTCGGCGACTTCACTGCGCATCTTGTCGAATTCGCGCGGATCGGTGCCCTGGAAGCCGTAGATCGCCTGCTTGAAGTCGCCGACCATGAACAAGGTGCGCCGGCGCTCCTCATATTCAGCGCTTCCGCTGAAGAATTCCTCGGCAAGCGCGCGGACGATGTCCCACTGCGCTTCGTTGGTGTCCTGCGCTTCGTCGACCAGGATATGGTCGGTGCGCTGGTCGAGCTTGTAGCGGACCCATTCGCCCATCCCAGGCTGCTTGAGCAGCGCGCGAGTCCAGCGGATCAGATCGTCGAAATCGGCGACCCCCGCGCTGCGCTTGGCATGGGCATAAGCGGTCGCGAACGCCTGGCCCGCGCGAAGGCCGGCCGCCATCTCCGCGGCGAGCCGCGCGCTGGTCTGGATTCGAAGCAGCTCGCCGACGCTTTTCGCCAGCCGCGCGGCATGGTCGTCATAGGCCGGATGCGCCTTGCGCTGGCCTGCCGAGACACGCACCGCCCCTTCCTTGGTTAGGACAATATCCGCAATTGACTGAAGGCTTTGCACGCGATCCTTCGTATCAAGCGACAGCCAGCGATCGATCGCGCCGGCATATTCCGCACCGCTTTTCGCGGCCCAGTTGCGGTTGGCGTCGGCGATGGCGCGCAGCAGTTCGCAATCGAAGCGGTCGTCGGCACATTGCTCGGCCAGGAATCGGTCCACCCCGCCCTCGGGCAGCCCCATGATCTCGTGCAGGCGAAGCTCGATCGATTCCGAATTGCCGAGCTTAGCCAGCGCCGCTTCCTTCCGGGCGCAGCGCATCAGATAATCGACGGCGGGACCTTCCCCCAGCCTGAGGCTCAGGCACTGGACGTCCTCGATCAGGCCGCGATTGCCTCGGCTTTCCGCGTCCGCGAGCAGATTGGCGAGCGTGGTTCGTGCCAGTTCCTGCTCGGCGCGGCCTTCGAGCGGTTGGAAACCGGGCGTAATCCCCGCTTCGGCCGGGAAGGACGCAAGCAAGGTCTGGGCGAAGCTATGGATGGTCTGGATGCGAAGGCCGCCCGGCGCTTCCAGCACCGTCGCGAACAGCCGCCGCGCGCGTTCCTTGATCTGCGGCGTGTCGGGCTGGCGAAGCGCGAAGAGGTCCTTCTTCAGATCCTTGTCGGGGATCCGAACCCAGGCGGCGAGCTGCGACTTGATGCGGTTGGCCATTTCGGCGGCGGCCGCCTTAGTGAAGGTGATGCACAGGATCGTCTCCGGCCGCGCGCCCGAAAGGAGCAGGTTGAGCACCCGCCCGGTCAGGACCTGCGTCTTGCCGGTGCCAGCCGAGGCCTTGACCGCGGCGTGGATCCCCGGGTCGACCGCCTGCGCCTGTTCGCCGGCCAGCAGCGGGAAGGGTCGGTAACGGCGCCGCATCAGCCTTCCCAAGCTTTAATCGAGGCCATAGAAAAAGCCCCAAGGAGCGACGCATGGCCGAAGACGAAAAGGAAGATACGGACGGAGAGCGCCGGCAGAAGAAGCTGGTGAAGGCGGGCATGGCCGTGGGAATCGGCTCGGCCGCGATCGTCGCGGCGCTGCTCTACGCTTCGAAGGTCAAGAAGCCGAAGCGCTAGGCGGCTCATTCGCGGCCGTACCATTCTTCCAGCCGCATCAGCTGGTCGTAATCGCCATAAGGCGCGAAGGCCGGGTTGAGCTTGGCCGTGAAGGGCTCCGTCCCGGTCAGCCATTTTTCCGCCGCCGCGCGGAAATGCGCTTCGGCATGGTCTAGGAACTCCGCCGCGCCCTTTGTTTTGTCGGGGCAGACGCGTTTGCCGAACTTGTCGCGATCCTTGGTCAGCGACCAATATTCGAACGCGCCCGGTTCGCCTGATACCCCGGGGAAGCCCCCTGCCCGCGCGATCAGACCGAGCAGCCCTAACTGCAGCGCAAAGCCCTTGTCGACCGCCTTCTGAGCCGGCGCCTTGCCGGTCTTGTAGTCGACGATCGCCAGCCTCCCGTTCGCCAGCCGGTCGATGCGATCCGCCTTGCCGCGGACCGTGACTCCGGCAAGCTCGGTTTCGCCGTCGATTTCGGCCTCGAGTGGCCGCCGCCCCTCGGCCCGGTTTTCGGCTTCGGCCTCCTCGATCCACTTGATCGCTTCGATCAGGCGCGGCGCCCACAATGCCCGCAACATCGGGTGGATCGTGTCTCCCGAAAGAAGCGCCCGCGCCCGGGGCAGCAAGGCTTCGGGCGTGCAATCATCCTCCGCCAGCCATTCTTCCAGCACCTTGTGGACCGCGGTCCCCTTCCACTTGGCGCTGTGGTCGGCGTCGATCGGGTCAAGACAGCGCAACTTCAGCATGACCTGAGCATAGAAAGCGAAGGGGTCGGCCTTGAGCCGGTCGACCTGAGTAACCGAGAGGCTTCGCGGACGCAGCTCGGCTGGCGGGCTCGGGCGCGGACGGTCCGAAGGATCGAGCTTCTGGGGGTCGTCGAGCGCCGGCACGAGCCGCTCAAGCCTGGTATCGCGCGTCACCCCGCCGGTCATCGCCTGGAGCCGCAGCCAGAAGCGCGAGGCAACCGTCGGCGATCGCGCATCGCGCCTCGCCCTGGTGATCAAGACCCGCGGGGCGCCGAGTGCGCTGGCGAAGTCGTGGGCCGTCAGGCCGATGCGGAAATCGAGCCCCGGCAGCTTCAGGTTGGCGCGGATCTTCGGTGCCAGCCACGGGTCGGGTAATGGCGGCGCGGGCCAAACGCCTTCGTTGAGCCCGCCCAAAACCATCAGATCGGCGTGCTGCAGCCGCGCTTCGATCAAGCCCCAGATGAAGACTCGCGGATGCCCGCCAAAGGCCGGGCGGACGCTGTGCCGGTCGAGCAGCTGGCGCAGGACGGCGACGGCGTCTTCGGCGGTGACGGTCATGCCCAGCGCTGCCGGCTCGGCCTCGAGGTCGGCGAGCAGCTCGGCGGCAAGCCGTCCGTCGGGGCCAACCCAGGCTCGGTCCCCGGACAAGCGCGTCGCGGCATCGGCAAGGGCCCTCGCGAACTCCGCCAAGCTTAGCGGCCGGACGAGCATGTCGCCCACTCCCTCCACCGAGCCGCGCAGCTTTGGCCAGGCATTCTGCTTGGGATGAGCGTCGAGCCCGGCGACGCCCGACGCTGGCCGCGGCCCGCGCAGGTCGAGGTCGAGCCGGCGCACCCGATCGAGCCAGGCGACGCGATCCTCGCCCTCGCCGCCGACGAGCGGATGCTTGAGCAAAGCCAGCAGCGGCACCGGGGCAAGCTCTTCCGCCGCCGCCGAGGCAATGCCGAGCAGCAGGGTGCCCGCGGGCGTCTCGCTTAGCGCTTGGCCGGCGCTGTCGTCGGCAACGACACCCCACCGGCGCAGCAAGGCCGAGACGCGCCGCGCAAGCATCCGGTCGGGCGTCACCAGCGCAGCGGTCTGGCCGGGCGTCTCGAGAGCCTCGCGCAAGGCCAGCGCAATGCCGAGCGCCTCGCCCGCTGCATCGGCGAACTCGGCCGTGCGGACGCCGGTCAGGCGGCGCTCGACCGGCTTCAGCGCGTTCCATTTGTCGCTGAAATCGGCGGCGGTCATGGCATTGGCCACGGCCCTGCCCCGCGCCGCCGGAGAGGCCGAGCGGCCCGCCACCGGCCAGGTCGCGACTTCGCCCCGGGCCACGCCCATCCGCTCCAGCAGCATCTTCAAATGGAATTGGGGATGGGTTGGCTCGGTCCGGCCATGATCGTCGGGGCCGAGCGCGTCCCACTCGCGGTCGGACAGCACATTCGAAAGGCTGAGCGCGGGGAGCACGACCATGCCCTCGCGAAGCCTCGCCACGCGATGCAGCAGTGCAGCCACCGCCGGCGCGCTGGTGGTAATGCCGGCGGCGACGGTGAAGCCCTCCGGCGGCTGATCTTTCCAGCGCTCGGCAACGCGGTGGAGCAGTCGGTTGCGGCGCTCGGCGAGGTCGATCGCGCCCAGCTCGGCAAGCCGCCGCGGCCAAAGGTCGATCATCGCGCGCAGCCGGTCGAGCGAGACCTGCCAGTGTCCCGCAAGCTCAGGCGCGTCCGCGGCCGCTTCCGCGAGCCCCCGCGGATCGACCTCCTCGACGGTCAGCGCATCGAGCGTGCGTCCGAGATCGGCGGCGAGGCGCAAGGCCTCCGCGCCGTTGACGCCGTCGCCGCGCACCATGTCGGCCAAGGCCAGCAACCGGGTCAGGGGGTCGATCGCGGGCGGGATGTCCTCGCCATCCTCGATGACATCGAGGGCGCCGCCAATCCGCTCTTCCAGCTCCGGATCGCCGACCGGGATCAGGCGCGGCAGGAGCAGTCCGGTGCCGCTGGCCCGCACGAACGCCTCGGTCACGGAGCGGACCGCCCGGTTGTTGGGGAGCAGGATGCGGCCGCGAGCAAGGCTCAGTGGGTCGCCGGCGAATAGTCGGATGAGGCCGGCGGCAAGCGCGTCGGCGAACGAACGGTGCGCGGGAATGGTGAAAACCGCCGGACGAACCGCCGCGGTCGGCTCAGACATTCTCGATTGCCGCTTCCGTCATCGGGATCGCCTGCGGCGTGCCGACATCGAACCACAGCCCCTGGTGGACGGCGCCGAAGCAGCGGCCTTCCTCGATCGCGCGGTCCCACAGGATATTGGTCGAAAACGGCCCGTCGGGTGCTTCGCGAAGCAGCCGCTTCGAGGCCATCTGAATGCCAGTGAAGACGAACGGCGCAACGTGGCTTCGCTCGCGCCGGCGAAGCCGGCCCTCGGCATCCATGTGGAAGTCGCCGATCCCGTTGTGATTGAGCGCCCGGGCCTGCGGGACCAGCAGCAGCAGCGCGTCCATCTTCGACCCGTCCCACTGTGACGCCAGCAGGCGCAAGGTGTCGGCGGGGCCATCAATCCAAAGATTGTCACTATTGAGGGCAAGGAACGGATCGCAGTCGATCAGCGGCTCGGCCTTCTTGAGGCCCCCGCCGGTTTCCAGCAGCAGCGAGCGCTCATCGGAGATCACGACCTCCAGGCCATGGTCGCGGCTGGCGAGATGGGCTTCGAGGGCGTCGGCGAGATAGTGGACGTTGACGACGACCTTCTTCACGCCGGCGGTGCGCAGACGTTCGAGGACATGGTCGAGCAGCGCCTTGCCGCCGACCTCGATCAGCGGCTTGGGCCGTGTGGCGGTCAGCGGCCGCATCCGCTTCCCCAGGCCCGCGGCCATGATCATCGCGGTGTGCGGCACTTCCGCCGGCACTTCGGCGCGCAGGCGCAGGGCTCGGCGCGCGTTGCTCACAGGTCGATCGTCCAGGGATCGCGGCGAAGCGCGGCGGGCACATTGGCACCGAACCACTCCCGCACCGGCGCCAGGCTCGGCTTTTCGAGATCGCGTTCAAGCAGGCCCCACATCCGGCCCTGGAATTTGCGATAGTGCGGCTTGTTGTCGCGCTTCCACAGGCGCGTGAAGACGCCGAGGATGCGGACGTTTCGCTGCGCGGCCAGTGCCCAATAGGCGCGTTCGAACTCGGCGCCATGCCCGGTCGCTTCGATGTAGCGGTCGATCATCGCCCGCTCGATCTCGGGCGGAACGTCGCGGCGGGCATCCTCCAGCACCGAAGCCAAATCGTAGGCGGGGTGGCCGGCCCGCGCGTCCTGGAAATCGAGCAGGCCGAAGCGGGCGACTCCCGTTCCGCCCTCGACCAGCATCACGTTCTCGGCGTGATAGTCGCGAAGAACGGTGACCGGTCCCAGCCCGTCATTGGCGACCGGCTCCAGCACCTCCCGCCACGCCGCCGCATAGCCCTCGGGATCGGGCTCGACGCCCACCGCTGGACAATACCAGTCGGTGAAGAGGTTGAGCTCTTCCAGCCAGACGTCGAGCCCGTGCGCGGGCAGCCCCGGCATCGGCTCATGCTGGTGAAGATGGACCAGCACGTCGGTCGCAAGCTCGTAAAGCTCCCGCTCGCGGCGCGGATCCTCGTCGGCACATTCGCGCAGGCGCGAGTCGCCAAAGTCGGCGAGAAGAAGCAGCCCCTTGTCGAGATCCCTGGCGATGATCTGCGGGGCGGTCAGGCCCACCGACGCGAGCCATTCGGCCACCGCGACGAACGGGCGCGGGTCCTCGTGCGGCGGGGGCGCGTCCATCAGCACCGCGCTGCGCCCGCCTTCGACTACCCGGAAGTAGCGGCGGAACGACGCATCGCCGGCGAGCGGCAGGATTTCCGCGCCCTGCCAGCCGCAAGAGGCGAGGAATTCGGGCGCGTGAACCGGCGGTTTCATTTGGGAGGCCATCGCCCCTCCCATGACGGGGGCACCTTTGCTGTCAAGATTCTGTCGCCATCCTGCCCGAAGTCGAGCGACAGCCGGAGCGCTCCCGGCCAGGCTTCCACCCCCGCCCGTTCCGGCCATTCGACCAGCAGCAACGCATCGGCCGCTGAGTCGAGCCCAAGCTCCTCGATCTCGGAGGGCTCCTCGATCCGGTACAGGTCGACGTGCCAGACCGGCGGATCGAGCGTTTCGTAAGGCTGGACGATCGCAAAGCTCGGGCTCGGCACTTCCCCGTCATGGCCCAGTGCGCGGATCAGGGCCCGAGCGAGGGCGGTCTTACCGACCCCGAGCGGGCCCGAGAGGGTGATCACGTCGCCACCGCGTGCTGCCGCGGCGAGCCCGGCGCCGAGCGCGGCCGTTTCCGATTCGCTCTTGAGGATCATCGTGCGCCGCGCGAGATCGTCAGGGTCACGGTCGTGCCCTTGCCCTTCTTCGAATCGAGCTCGACCGTTCCGCCATGCGCTTCGACGAACTGGCGGGTGAGCGGCAGGCCGAGGCCCAGCGCTGCCTCCCCTCGGACCCCGGCCTCGACCACCCGGTCGAAGCGGTTGAAAACGCGCGGCTGGTCCTTGACCGCAATGCCCGGGCCATTGTCGCGGATGCAGATCGTGGCATGGTCCTTGTCGCCCTCGGCCGTCAGGGAAATGCGGCCCTTGCGATCGGTGTAGGCGATGGCGTTCTGAAGCACGTGCTCGATCGCTTCGCGAAGCCGCCGGGCGTCGCCGAAGACATGGCCGGTCGTCGGCGCGATCTCGGCGTCGAGCTTCTGCGCCTTTTCGTCGGCTCGCGCCCTCACCTTCTTCACCGCAGTGCGAACCAGCCCGCCGAGGTCGACCCGCTCCTTTTCGAGGGCGACGCCGGCGTCGCCGGTGGTCAAGTCGAGAACATCGTTGATCAGCTTCGACAGGCGCTCGACCGATTCGATGATCGCGTCGACATAATCCTTGCCCTTGTCGCTGAGAGCGCCGGCATAGCCGCCCTGGAGCAGCTCGGCGAACCCGCCGATCGAGGTCAGCGGCGTGCGCAGCTCGTAGCTCATGTTGGCGACGAAGTCGGTCTTGACCCGATCGGCGGCTTCCAGGGCGGTTGCGCGCTCGCGGAGCGCCGCCTCAATCCGGGTCGAATCGGTGACGTCGACCATGGTGAAGAGTGCATTCCCGTCGGGCAGCGGAACCGCGGCAAACTGGAAATGACGCCCGTCGGTGAAGGTCAGGCGACCGTCCGCCGACTGGCGCTCGTTGGTCGTCTGCCGGACCATCTCGCGGATCTGCGCGGCGGCGGTCGGGTTGACCAGCTTCTGCGCCATCGCCGGAACCAGCTCGTCGACGCGTGGGTGAGAGGCGAGCCATTCCTCGTCCAGTTCCCAATCCTCCAGGAAGCGCCGATTCCACAGGTACAGCCGTCCATCGCTGGCGAAGACGCTGATCGCTTCATAGAGATTGTCGAAGGTCGCCGCGCGGACCCGAAGCAGCGTGTCGCGGGCCGAAGCGAGCCGCAGCTGCTCGGTGCGGTCCTCGAGGATCAGGCGGAGGCCGCCGTCGGGCAGCGGCTGGGCGACAATGCGAATATGGTCGCCGTTGGGCAGCGACCATTCTTCCTCGATCACTTCCTCGGGACTGGTGAACCAGCCACGCCGCTCTTCCTTCCAGGCCGGGAAGTCGCGCGCCTCGGGCAGCCGGTGGTTGTCGCGCATCCGCTCAAGCACTCGGTCGAACTCGGGCTTTTCCGCCAGCCAGTCCGGGTCCAGCTCGGCCATGGCGGCAAAGGGCCGGTTGAAGAAACCGAGCGTCCGGTCGGGGTCGAATTGCGCGGTGCCAGCGGTTAGGCGATCGGCCAGCTCGCGCTGGGAATCGATATGGCGGACGATCTCCGAGCGCGCGTCCTCGAGGTCTTGAACATCGATCGCAAAGCCCGCGACCGCGCCTGTAGCCAGCGGCACATTGACGATCCTGAGCATCCGGCGCTCCCCGCGGATGATCGCCGGCTGCATGAGGGAGACGATGCGCTCGTCCTGCTGGGCCTCGCGCGCCAGATCGAGCGCTCCTTCCCCGCCCGGCAAGTCGACGAGCTCGGCGCCGCGCTCGATCACGTCGGCGGCGTCCCTGCCTTCGACAGCGAGGACGAAGGCGCTGTTGACCAGCCCGATCTTGAGGTCCGGGCCGCGGTACCACATCGGGAATGGAGCAGCTTCGATGAGGTGGGTCAGCGAATTGAGCGCTGCCTCGGTCTGGCGCAGCCGCAGCGCGAGCCGCGAGCGCTCCTCCTCGCCGGCGCTGGAATCGAGGAACCAGAGCAGCAAAGTTCCTGCCGGCTCGGGAGCAGGCGCTCGGCCGCCACGGACATCGAACGTCCGCGCCGAGCCCTGGGCATAGACCTTGCGCGAGATACCTCCGGCCGAAATGCGCGCCTCGGCAATGTCAGCCATGAGTGCGGCAATGTCGTCCGGGGCAAGGCCACGATCGCTCGCAGCAAGATCCGCCAAGTTCCTGGCTTCGCCCATCAGCCCAAGCTCGCGCAGCAGCCGCGGGTCGGCTTCGATCCGGTCGTTGGGATGGACGACGAGCGCCCGCGCCGGGCTCAGTTCGAGCAGGGTCGCATTGGCGCGTGCCGCCTGCAGCACCTGCTCGGCCAGGCGCAGCCGCCGCGCCGCCGCGACCGATACGGCGGCCGCAACCCCCAGCCAGACAAGGCCGAGGGCAACGATCGCCCAGATGATGACCGGCTGGCCGCTCCCCATGAACGGTTCATAGGGCGGTCAAGCGTCGGAAAGAAAGCGGCTTAGTAGCGGTAGTGATCCGGCTTGAACGGACCTTCCGACGAAACGCCGATGTAGGCGGCCTGCTTGGCGTTGAGCTTGGTCAGCTTCACGCCGAGCTTGTCGAGGTGCAGGCGGGCGACCTTCTCGTCGAGGTGCTTGGGCAGGACGTAAACGTCGTTCTTATACTTGTCGGCGCCGGTCCACAGCTCGATCTGCGCCAGCACCTGGTTGGTGAAGCTGGAGCTCATGACGAAGCTCGGGTGGCCGGTCGCGTTGCCGAGGTTCACGAGGCGGCCCTTCGAGAGGACGATGATCTTCTTGCCGTCGGGGAACTCGACCTCGTCGACCTGCGGCTTGATCTCGGTCCACTTCATGTTCGCCAGGGCGCCGATCTGAATTTCGCTGTCGAAGTGGCCGATGTTGCAGACGATCGCCATGTTCTTCATCGCACGCATGTGGTCGAGCGTGATCACGTCCATGTTCCCGGTCGCGGTGCAGAAGATGTCGGCGCGCTTGGTCGCCTCTTCCATCGTCACCACCTCATAGCCTTCCATCGCCGCCTGGAGCGCGCAGATCGGATCGATCTCGGTCACCAGCACGCGCGCGCCGCCATTGCGGAGCGACTGGGCGCTGCCCTTGCCGACATCGCCGAAGCCGGCGACGCAGGCGACCTTGCCGGCCAACATCACGTCGGTCGCACGGCGGATGGCGTCGACCAGGCTCTCGCGGCAGCCGTAGAGGTTGTCGAACTTCGACTTGGTGACGCTGTCGTTGACGTTGA
>JAZJZO010000012.1:0-10972 GCA_040389765.1 Pseudomonadota bacterium
AGCGCGTCGACGACGCGGCCGAGCAGCGCCTTGCCGATCGGAACGTCGACGATGGTGCCGGTGCGCTTCACGCCCGAGCCTTCGGAAATGTCCGAGTCCGACCCGAAGATGACGACGCCGACGTTATCGGCCTCGAGGTTGAGGGCCATGCCCTTGGTGCCATTGTCGAACTCGACCATCTCGCCCGCCTGGACGTTGTCGAGGCCGAAGATGCGCGCGATGCCGTCGCCGACCGACAGCACGGTGCCGACTTCCGAGACCTCGGCTTCGGCATCGAAATTCGCGATCTGGTCGCGGATGACGCGGGAGATTTCAGCGGCGCGGATATCCATGGGTCTTGCTTAGCCTTTCATCGCGGATGCGAGACGGTTGAGTTTGGTGCGGATCGAGGCGTCGATCCGCTGGCTGCCCATTTTCACGACGATTCCGCCAAGGACGGCGGGATCGACCTGGGCTTCGATGGTGACATCGCGGCCGGCGCGGGCGCGCAGCTGCGTCTTCAGTTGGGCAATCTGGTCGTCCGCGAGCGGGCGCGCGGTCACGACTTCGGCCGTGGTTTCGCCGCGATGGTCGGCGGCGAGCCGGCGGAAGGAGCGGATGACGCTGCGCAGCTGGCTCTTGCGGCCGTTGCGGGCGAGAACGCCGAGGAAGTTGGCGGTGATCGGGTCGAGGCCGAGCTTCGGGGCCAGCGCGGCGAGCGCCTTGCCGGCTTCCTCGCGGCTGACCAGCGGACTGGCAACGAGCTCCGAGAAGTCTTTCGAATCGGCGAGCGCGGCGTTCAGCGCATCAAGGCTTCGGCCGACTGCGTCGATCTTGCGTTCGTCGCGGGCAAGGTCGAACAAAGCCGACGCATAGCGCCCTGCTAAGCTGGCCCGAATGCCGCCGGAAGTCTCCACGCGCTTTTTAGCTCCAGAACTGGAATTGCCCCCATGAAAAAAACGGGGCGCGAACCGTGGCTTAAGCCCCGCACGCCCCCATGGGTTGGCGCGCCACTAGCAAGGGGTTGGCGGCGATGCAAGGTGCCGCTGTTTTGACCGCAAGCCAGCGGAAGCAGGGCAGGGCGACGACGTCTAAAAACTGCCCATGACCTACCGAATCACTGGGTTGGATCCGGCGCCCTACAAGCCGCTCTTCGGCCTCACGGACGAGGAGCTCGCCAAGCGCGGAGCCGTCCGCATGACCGTTACCCGCCGCGTCAGCCTGACCGACCGCGATTTGGGCGAGCAGGTGCTGCTGGTCAACCATGTCAGCCACGACGTCGCCAACCCCTATCGGGCAAGCCACGCAATCTTCGTCACCGACGCTGACCGCGCTGAGTTCGTCGACGAGGTGCCTCCGGTCTTCGAAACGCGAATCCTGTCGCTGCGCGGCTTCGACAAGGACGGGATGATGGCCGACGCGATCCTGACCCAGCCGGGCGAGGCCAATGCGGGCATCCGCAAGCTGTTCGCCAACCCGGAGATCGCCACCATCCACGCCCACAATGCGACCCGCGGCTGCTTCTCCGCGAAGATCGAAAGGAACTGACCATGGCCAGCCTTGCACCCCGGTTCGAACGGCCTAATCCAGAGGCCATGGACAATGTCGCGCGCCTCGACGTGGATACCGCCTGGGCGGCCTTCATGCGCCGCGACCGTAGCTGGGACGGGCGCGTGATCGGCGCGGTCAAGACGACCGGCATCTATTGCAAGCCAAGCTGCCCGGCGCGGCGGCCGAAGTGCGAGCACGTCGATTTCTACGCCAGCGCGGAAGAAGCGCGCTCGGCGGGCTTCCGCGCGTGCCTCCGGTGCAAGCCTGACGAGGTCGGCCGCGACCGCGAAGCCATCGCCAAGGCGGTGAAGCTGATCGAAACCGCCGAGGAGCCGCCGACGCTGCAGGATTTGGCCGAGGCTGTCGGCTATGCACCGCACCATTTCCAGCGGCTTTTCACGCGCGACCTTGGCGTTTCACCCGCGGCCTATGCCCGGGCCTTGCGCGGGCGGCGTACCGAGGAAGCACTCGCCGCGAATGGGCGCGTAACGGACGCGGTATACGACGCCGGCTACCAGAGCCCGAGCGGCTTTTACGACGATGCGAAGGGGCGACTTGGCATGACTCCATCGGCGTGGCGCGACGGCGGGCAGGGCGAAATCATCCGCTATGTCGTCGTCGAAAGCGCGCTCGGGCCGCTGCTGATCGCCGCCACGAGCAAGGGCATTTGCCGGCTGACCTTCGGCGAAGATGAGACGGCGCTTCACAGGCGCTTCCCCAAGGCCACCATCCTGCCCGACGACGGCACTATCGGGCCGTGGGTCGAAGGCGCGCTGACCGCGATCGAGACGCCGTCGCAGGCGCCCGAAATTCCGGTCGACGTTCGCGGCACCGCTTTCCAGGAAGCGGTGTGGCGCGAGCTCCGCCGGATCCCGCTTGGGCAGACCCGCAGCTACGCCGATATCGCGGCGGCCGTCGGCAAGCCGGGCGCGGTGCGTGCCGTCGGCACGGCCAATGGATCCAATCCCGTGTCCGTGATCGTCCCGTGCCATCGGGTGATCCGGTCGGACGGGTCGCTGGGCGGCTATGGCGGCGGCCTGCCGAACAAGATCCGGCTGCTGAAGGCGGAGGGCGTCGAGCTTGCAGCGCCGGAGCTGCCGCTGGTCGAATAAGCGCTTGCCTGCCTCCGCCTTCCGCCCGACAAAAGGGCCAAGGGGGACGGCATGACGGAACAGGTTCAAAGCGCAAAGCCGCTGTGGCGGCGGATCGCGGATTTCCCGCTGGTGACCATGGTCATCGCAGCGGTCATTTTCATGGCTGCAACGGCGATCGGCATTGCGATCGGCAAGCCCTTGGAGCCGATGGGGCAGCCGGAACGCGCCATCGTCCGCGCAGTCATCAACATCGGCCTGGTCCTTGCCGCCTACAAGTTCCTTATCGTTCGCCTGGGCGCTCAGCCCCACGACGACTTGAAGTGGACGAACAAATCGGGCCGCGAGCTCGGCCTCGGCCTGCTCGCCGGCTTTGCCATCATGGCGCTTGCCGTCGGGATCGCAGCAGCGCTCGGAGTCTATCGCATCATCGGCCCCGGCGACACGTCCACGCTGGTGCTGGAGCTGGTCGGAACCGCCATCATTCCCGGCTTCATGGAAGAGCTATTCTTCCGCGGCATCCTGTTCCGCTGGGTCGAGGAGTTCGGCGGCAGCTGGCTGGCGCTCCTCCTCACGTCGGCGCTGTTCGGAGCGGCCCATCTCGGCAATCCGAACGCAACCTGGTTCGCCGCTTTCTGCATCGCGATCGAGGCGGGGCTGCTGCTCGGCGCAGCCTATATGCTGACCCGCAGCTTGTGGCTGGTGATGGGCCTTCACGCCGCCTGGAACTTCACGCAGGGCGAGATTTTCGACGTCAACGTCTCGGGGATCGACGAGCATGGCCTGGTGACGGCGCAAATGTCCGGCCCGCCGCTGCTGTCGGGCAACGGTTTCGGCCTCGAGGCGTCGGTCATCGGCCTGACCGTCGCGACGGCCGCGGGTCTGTGGATCCTGTGGCTCGCGATCAGGCAGCGCCAGGTGGTGGCGCCGATGTGGGCGCGGCCGAAACTGGCAGAGCCTACCGCTTAGTCCGACTGACTGCTCGACGGTGCCGCACGAAGAATCCTGAGAGCGTCCTTGCCGCGCCCGGCGTCGATCTCGGCAATCAGCATGCGCGCGGTTTCCCCCGCACCTCCGCCGTGCGGTGAGTAAGCCACCACGACCAGCGTCTCCCGGGCCTCCGGGTACTTGCCCTCGTTGAGATAGGCGATGGCCGAGTTCATCCGGACGCCGAGGTCCTGCGGTGCAAGTTCCGAGGCATAATGCATCGCAGCGATTGCATTGTCGGTCGGGCGCACGCCTTCGCGGGCAAAGGTGCTGTAATATTCGAACAACGGCTCGGGGTCTTCGGTGTCGAGCTTGTTGGCGTTGATCAGCAGGGTTCGCGCCTGTTCGAACAATGCGTGCGATTTATCGCGGTCGTCCTCCGCCTCGGCCCGCGCGGCCACCGCCCGGCCCTTGAACACCATCGCTTCGGTGCTTCGGGGGTTCGCCTTGAGCGCACGGTCGGCTGCCGCTTCCGCCGCCGCCGGCCGGTCCGCGTTCAGCTCGGCTTCGGCCAGCGTCCTTTCGACCAGCTCGTCCCCAGGGAACTTGCTTTCGATTGCTCGCACCTGCGCTGCAAGGGCTTCGGCGGGCTGGTTCTGCTTATATTTGATCTTCGCCTGGAGCTGGATCACCTGCGATGCGCCGGGGCTCAGCGGCGTCACCTGGATCGAGCCCATGCGCAGCTTGTCTGGCGGAACCTTGAAGGTCAGCAGGCCCTTGTTGCGATAGGCATCGAGTTCCCGATCGAGCTTGCCGAGGTCGCCGAAGGCCTTTTGCGCAGCCTCGAGCGGAGCGCTGCCGCCGGCAAGGGCGCGATTGAAGGCATCGAGCTGACCCTGGCGCGCGGCCGAGCCGAGCAGCAGATAATGGGTGAGAAGCCATCCGCGACCATAGAAAGCATCGCGCATCTCGCTGGTCATTTTCGGCGGCATGCCGTTCAGCAAGACATTCAGCGGGATCTTCGGCCCGTACATGATGGTGTCGGCGCGGAACTTTGGCGGACGGCCGAACCAGATGCCGCCGTCGCGGTCGAGCTTCGGCATCGAGAAGAATTCCGCGAAGCCTTCGACATACCATTGGGGGTAGGGCCGCTGCTGGTCCTGCATCATCAGATGATGCGAATATTCGTGGAACAGGACCGCCATTGCAGTCTCGGAATCGCCGCTCTGCGTCGTATCCTTGCCGATATAGGCCAGCGAGCCGCTCACGCGGCCGGTGTAGAAGCCGTCGATGAATCCGCTCTTGTCGCCGATGAGGGCACGGACCTCCGCGGCCTTCGGAAGGACGTAAAGCGTCAGCCGGTTGCCGTCCCCGATTTCGGGATCCGCCCAACGCTTGATGTAGCGAACGCCCGAATCGAACCGCTCCAGCCAGGCCTCGAAATTGCGCAGGTTGTTGGGATTATCGTCGGCATAAATGATGAAATGCTTGGTCTGTGCCTGATACCAGGAAGCCTGGGCCGTCCCGCTGGACAACAGAAGGGCCGCGGCGGCGAGCCCCTTCAACGCAATTCGCATGATCCCCCCTAACTCGGCGGATCGAGGCCTAACAAAGTTGGCGGGCGCTGCGCAAGTCACTCAACTTACGGAAATATTTCTCACAGGAAGCTATATGGGTCGACGTCGACGCTGACTCGGACCTTGGCGCTCCAGTCGATGTCCGCGAGCCAGTCGCGAATGACGTCCTGGACATCGAGGCTGCGGCGGGCGTGGACCAGCAACCGCTGGCGATGCCGGCCGCGAAGCATGGCCAGTGGGGCCGGCGCAGGGCCGAACACGGCCATGCCCTCGACGCTTGGCGCAGCGTGGCCGATGCGGCGCGCGACCGTTTCGGCTTCGTGCCCATCCTCGGCGGAGACGATGATCGCGGCGAGCCGGCCGAACGGCGGCATCGCCGCTTCGCGCCGAGCCTCGGTCTCGGCGGCGTAGAAGCCGGGCGCATCACCCGACACCAAGGCGGCAATGACCGGCGCGTCGGGGTCGTGCGTCTGGACCAGCACGCGCCCCGGCTTGTCGCCGCGTCCGGCGCGTCCCGCGACCTGCTGGATCTGCTGGAAGCTGCGCTCGGCCGCGCGAAGGTCGCCGCCCGACAGGCCCAGGTCGGCATCGACCACCCCGACCAGGGTCAAATTGGGGAAGTGGTAGCCCTTGGTGACGAGCTGGGTGCCGACGACGATGTCGATCGCCCCGGCTTCCATCTGCTCGACGAACTCGGCGGCGCGCGCAGGGGACCAGATGGTGTCCGAAGTGACGATCGCTACTCGCGCCTCGGGAAAGAGCGCGGCGACTTCGTCGGCGATGCGTTCGACCCCGGGGCCGCAGGCAACGAGGCTATCCTCCTCGCCGCATTCCGGACAGGCTTTGGGCGGCGGCATGACATGGCCGCAATGGTGGCAGGCGAGGCGGTGCATCAGGCGGTGCTCGACCATCCAGGCGGTGCAGTTGGGACATTGAAAGCGGTGGCCGCAGTGACGGCACAAGGTGAGCGGCGCGAAGCCGCGGCGGTTGAGGAAGAGCAGGCTCTGCTGTCCCGCCTCCAGATTGGCTTCGAGCTCGGCCACCAGGCTTGGCGCAAGCCAGCGGCCGCGCGGCGGCGGGTCCTGCGTGAGGTCTAGCGCGCGTATGGACGGCATCGAGGCGCCGGCGAACCGCCGGGGCAGGGCGACTTCGCGATACCGGCCCAGCTCGACCATGTGCCTGCTTTCGATCGCCGGCGTCGCAGACGACAGGATCACCGGAATATCCTCGAACTTGCCGCGCATCACCGCCGTATCGCGGGCGTGATACTGAACCCCGTCCTCCTGCTTGAAGCTTGGTTCGTGCGCCTCGTCGACGACGATCAGGCCGAGGTCGGGGTAGGGCAGGAACAGCGCGGAACGAGCGCCGACCGTGACCTTGGCCTCGCCGCTGGCGATCCCGCGCCAGGCGCGCCGCCGCTGCGAGGAGCGGAGGTCCGAATGCCAGGCAACCGGCTGGCAGCCGAACCGCGCTTCGAACCGCTTCAGGAACGGCTCCGTCAGCGCGATCTCGGGGAGAAGCACCAGCGCCTGTTTCCCCTGGCGCAGGCACTCCGCAATGGCCTCGAAATAGACTTCTGTCTTGCCCGAACCGGTTACGCCGTCGAGCAGGACGGGGTCGAAGCCCTTGCCGAATGCCGCCGACAGGCTGGCCGCGGCTTCGGCCTGGTCGTCATTGAGGTCGGGCGGCGCGAAA
This sequence comes from Pseudomonadota bacterium, assembly GCA_040389765.1. Classification (GTDB taxonomy): domain Bacteria; phylum Pseudomonadota; class Alphaproteobacteria; order Sphingomonadales; family Sphingomonadaceae; genus Sphingomicrobium. Next base: position 6,821 of record JAZJZO010000012.1, read on the forward strand.
TCGGGGTCTGGGCAGGCGAGCGCTCGGTCGGCAGTGACCGCAACCGCCTCGAGCGCGCCGGCATTGACGAGCCCGCGCATCACCGCGTCGCTGACACCAGCATGGTCGGCGAGCTCTCGCACCGTGCCCTGGCGGCCGGCGATGCCGGCGAGCGCTTTCTCGCGCTGCGGAGTCAGGCGATCGGGCGCGATCCCGGTAGGACGATATTCGGTCAGCTGGCGCGGCCCATCGAGAGCGGCCGAGGAGGGCAGGACCATCCGCAGCACGGAGGCGAGCGGGCTGAGGTAATAATCCGCCGTCCATTCGCACAGGCGGCGGAGCGGCGCGGGGATCGGCGGGACGGGAAGCGCGGAGGCGAGCGGGCGCAGGCGGTTGTCGCCGACTTCCTCGGTGGTGAGCCGCTCCGCTTCCCACACCACGCCGATCAACTGCCGCGGCCCGAGCGGAGCGACGACGATCGATCCCGGTTCGACGTGCATGTCGGCGGGCACGCGATAATCGAGCGGGCCGAGCGCTGCGTTGAGGGTGACGACACGGGCGCGTTGAATCATTGCGGTCCGCGAAAGTTGGCAAAGTTGGCAGCGACACGTGCGTGCAGGCGCGCGCCCGCGCGAGGGCGGTCGGTCGGGATCAGGGTCCAAATAGCGGAGCGGCTCGTCACTGAAGCCGCTTAAGCACAAGGGGGTTGCTGTAGAACAGAGGGTTGATCAGGGCCTCAGAGGGCTGTCGGCTGAAGCAGCACCGAAGTTCGTAGTGTCTGATTGAAGCCTATAATCCCGAATGGCGCGATCTAGCCGAAGACCTCGGTTTTCCGCCTTTCGCTTAACAAGGCTGGGTTCCCGCTTTCGCGGGAATGACGACAAGTGGGGCTAATGTCTGCAATGGGTCGAAAGCTGCCATTAGCAGCTGAGTTGACTACTTCCCGCGCTTCTTGCGGTGGCTGTCGAGGTCGAGGACCGCGGATTCCTCCTCCGGCTGGAGCAGGCCGAGCCGCCGCGCGACTTCCTGATAGGCTTCCTCAACCCCGCCGAGGTCCTGGCGGAAGCGGTCCTTGTCCATCTTTTCGTTGGTCTTGAGGTCCCACAGGCGGCAGCCGTCGGGGCTGATCTCATCAGCGAGGATGACCCGCGCGTAATCGCCCTCCCAGACGCGCCCGAACTCGAGCTTGAAGTCGACGAGGCGGATGCCGATCGCCGCGAACATGCCGCACATGAAGTCGTTCACGCGGATCGCCATGTCGGCGATGTCGTTCATCTCGTCCTGGCTGGCCCAGCCGAAGCAGGCGATATGCTCGTCGGCGATCATCGGGTCGCCGAGCGCATCGTCCTTGTAATAATATTCGATGATCGTCCGCGGCAGCTGGGTGCCTTCCTCGATCCCGAGGCGCTTCGAGAGCGAGCCCGCCGCGACGTTGCGGATGACGACCTCGATCGGGATGATCTCGACCTGGCGGATCAATTGCTCGCGCATGTTGAGGCGGCGGATGAAATGGGTGGGGACGCCGATCGTCTGCAGAGCGGTGAAGATATGCTCCGAGATGCGGTTGTTGATCACGCCCTTGCCGCTGATCGTGCCGCGCTTCTGCGCGTTGAACGCGGTCGCGTCGTCCTTGAAATATTGAATGAGCGTGCCCGGCTCGGGACCCTCGTAGAGGATCTTGGCCTTGCCCTCGTAAATCTGTCGGCGGCGAGCCACGGTTCAGCGTCACTCCAAGGGAGAGGAAAGGAGGGGCGCCTATAAGCGAGGAGCGCGGTGCGTGCTAGCCCGCGCTCCTCTTCGGTGTCAGTTGCAGCGGGCGCGCTCGGCGGGAGAAGCCCAGGGCGCCTGATATTCGATCCGGTTGAGGACTTCGAAAGCCTGGCGGACGGCGCGGCCGAATTCGGTCAGCCCGGCCAGGAGGCCGTCGTTCATCTGCTTCCGGCCAAGCTGGAACTGGCGGTCGTAAATTTCGTCGATCATGGTGACCATCCTTTCTTTTCCGTCGCTCAGAGGGCCGCGGTGAAGCGGGACCGATCGTTGGCGGGCGACAATGCCCGTTCGATCAGCTCCAGCCGGCAGGCCTCGCTGAGCACTTTCCAGGAGGATTGCGGCGCTTGCCTCGAACCGGTCGCGCCGGCCTTTTCCGGCGACCCGTTTTCGTTGTGCGCAACTGGGCTGTGGCCATAAATCATGGCGCGCTTCCTTACCTGATGACCGCCGCCGGCAAGGGGGACTGGGAGCTTGGGACTTCTCACCGGCGGCTTCAGCATCTAACTAATCCTGGGGGCCTCGTTTCGCCAATCAAACGCTCGACAGAAGCCATAAATCGGCCTTATGATCTGCAGCCATGCGGCGGCTTCCTCCACTGGCGGCGATCAGGGCCTTCGAAGCGGCTGCGCGAACCGAGAATTTCACCGCTGCGGCGGCCGAGCTGGGGATGACCCAGGCGGCGATTTCCTACCAGGTCAAAAGCCTCGAGGAGCGACTGGGCGCGCCGCTGTTCGTGCGCGAACGGGGCAGGGCGCGGCTGACTCCGCTTGGCGCGCGCCTGCTGCCCTCGCTGTCGAGCGCGTTCGACCAGATCGAGGCGGCCTTCGCCAGCCACCGCGAAGAAGACGAGACGCTGCTGTCGATCACGACTACCCACACCTTCGCCAACACCTGGCTGGCGTGGCGGTTGGGCGCGTTCCAGATGGAGCATCCGGACCTTGCGGTCAGGATGACCACCAGCAACGAGCTTTGCGACTTGCGTGGCGGCGATGCCGACATCGCGATCCGCGCCGGCAGCGGAAACTGGGAAGGACTGGAACAGGAGCGCCTGTTCGAAAGCACCTTCACGCCGATGGCCAGCCCCGAATGCCTGGCCGAGATTGAGCGCAAGCTTGGCCGCAGGGTCGTCCCCGCGGACATCCCGGAGCAGATGCGCGTCAACCCGAGCGACGAATGGTGGCAGCAATGGTTCAGCGACAATGGGGTGCCGGCGGACGAGGCCGCGCTTCGCCGGCCTGGCATCAGGCTCGAGAACCAGGCGAATGAGGGCCATGCAGCGATGGGCGGTCTCGGCTTTGCAGTGCTGACGCCGCTGCTGTGGAAGGGCGATGTCGCTGCCGGACGGCTGGTGGCGCCGTTCCCCGACCGTGTCTCGGCGCGCGGCTGGGCCTATTGGCTGGTCTATCCGAAGGAGCGGCGGATGGTGCCCAAGGTCAAGCGCTTCCGCGAGTGGCTGACGGCGGAAATGGCCCGCGCGGTGGAAGACCTCGACGGCGGCTGGGCGAAGCTCAATCCGCACCTGATGGCGAGCCCCGGAACGCCCATCCCGTAAGGCGTGCGCGCAGGCCGCGCACGAGTCGCTGTTCCACATGGGGACAGCCGCCTTCTTATCGGTGTGTTAATTCCCGTTTTAATGTAGACGGTTAACGAATCTGCTTGCGTGTCAGGGGGATTCGCTGTTGGCTTGACTCGATTCAGGACAGTTTGCGTGAGAGCGTATCCTCGGCGGAAGGATCGCATTGGGGCATCTAACTTCCAGTGACTTGAAACGGGCGCGCACCCGGCGCGGGACGCTGTTGTGCGCCTGCGCCGCAGCCGCCCTATTCGCTCGCGCGGCGCCTGCTGCACCGCCGATTGCGCTGGTCCACGCCGGCAAGCAATCGGTCTGGGCAGCAGCACCGGCCGGCCCCCGCACCGCGCCTCAGGACAAGCGCGGAGCGACCGGCTCCGACCGGCCGCAGCTGCTGCCGCCCTCATCTGCAAAGAACAATCCCGGCGGCAAGGACCCGCTCGAAGGGATCGGGCCGGCCGAACCGCTCACGGTCGATCGCGGCTCGTTCGACATTAGCGTCAAGGCGCCCGCGTCGGAGTCTCCAAGCAGTTCCAGCCAAAATCTCAATTTCAGCGCGACCCCCAATGCGCCCCAGGTTGCCGTCAGCCCCGCCGCCGTCGACGGCATGCTCGTTTCCAGCCGCGCCATGCCCCCGGCCGACCAGGCGCGGGTCGAGGGCGGAGCGATCGTCCTCAGTGTTGCCGCGAGCGCGTCGGCAAATGGCAAAGGGAACGGCCCGCCGGCCGATGCAGGTCCCCCGCCCAACGCAGGTCCGCCGGCCGATGCCGGTCCGCCAGCCGATGCAGGTCCCCCGCCCAACGCAGGTCCGCCGGCCGATGCCGGTCCGCCAG
>JAZJZO010000012.1:11072-12027 GCA_040389765.1 Pseudomonadota bacterium
CCGATGCCGGTCCGCCGGCCGACGCCGGCCCGCCGGCCGACGCCGGCCCGCCGGCCGATGCAGGTCCGCCGGGCGATGCCGGTCCGCCGGCCGGTGCAGGCCCGCCGCCCGATGCCGGTCCTCCGGCCGACGCAGGTCCGCCGGCCGATGCCGGTCCTCCGGCCGACGCAGGTCCGCCGGCCGATGCCGGTCCGCCGGCCGATGCAGGCCCGCCCGCCGATGCGGGCCCGCCCGCCGATGCCGGTCCGCCAGCCGATGCCGGTCCTCCGGCCGATGCAGGCCCACCGCCTCCGCCACCTCCGCCGCCGCCGGGTGAGGCCGAAGGTAACGGTCCTCCCACCGATCCGGGCAATGCCGTCGGCAACGGCCCGCCGGAAGATCCGGGCAACGGTGTAGGCAATGGCCCGCCGGAGGATCCGGGCAACGGTGTCGGCAATGGCGAGGGAAGCGACGGCGTTCCGCCCGGCGATCCGTGCGCCATGGGCAACGGCAATCCGTGCGGCGGGAACAACGGTAACGATGGCGACCAGGGCAACTCTGGAGGCCTGACTCCACCGCCACCGCCTCCGCCTCCGCCTCCGCCGCCGCCGCCACCACCGCCGCCGCCGCCTCCGCCGCCGCCGCCGCCGCCACCGCCGCCGCCACCACCACCACCACCGGGTGATGGCGAGGGGAACGGACCGCCGACCGATCCCGGCAATGGCAATGGCAACGGACCTCCCACCGATCCGGGGACTGGCACCGGTAATGGTGGCACGCCGCCAGGCGATCCATGCTCGATGGGCAACGGCAACCCGTGCAACGGCAACAACGGCAATGACGGCGACCAGGGCAATTCGGGGGGGTCGACGCCGCCTCCGCCTCCGCCGCCGCCACCACCGCCGCCACCACCACCGCCACCGCCGCCGCCGCCGCCGCCGCCGCCGCCACCGCCGCCACCGCCGCCGCCACCGCC